>CAVQIX010000001.1:0-278029 GCA_963712765.1 uncultured Solirubrobacterales bacterium
CGGGGTCCGCCCCCACCCTACCCACACGTGGCAGCACCACCACCAACAACGGCGCCCCTCCACCCGCCCCAAGGGGCGACCCCGGGGGCAGGACCAACCCACACGACCACCCCCATTTCAAAACCTTCTGGCAGTCACTCCCCCAGGACCAGCAAAACAGTTCCATATTGCCTTGGCTCAGCCGGGCCAACACCAGCAACAACAATATCCTAGACACACTCGGGCTCACCCCCGATGACTGCGGCAAGTTCCACATCCGTGGTGCCTGCCAGGGCCGGCTCTGCCACCGCCGCCACAACCCCCGGCCCCTAGACCCCCGCCAAGTCGACGCTGTCATCGCCGTCCTCCACCACGGACGCCAACAGCTCTCCTGGACTACCTCCCCGCACCCTCGACACAGCCCCACCACAAACCAATTTGGGGAGTTTTCGCGGCCGGGTCGACCTCAGCGGGCTGCTGGGGGGCGCTAGCCTCCTCGGTGTTCCTTGCCGGTACCGGCCCATCTTGGTTGACCTCACACATCACCGGCCTTGGTCGAAGGGGCGATTCAATCAAGGCCGCGGCCCTGCTCCAGCTCCGCGGCTACGAGAAGCTAGGAGCGGACTGGCGAGTCCTCGGGGGTCCCGGCGCTGAGCCGACCTGAGTCGATCGCCTCCTGAAACGCCGCGTAGTCGGACTCGGTCTGATCGGCGTAGGCCTCGGCGAAGCGAGTCAGGGCCTTGACGAAGCTGTCGCCCTTGCCGAGATAGGCGGCGATCGCCACCTCGTCGCCCGAGCGGGCGTGGGAACGGGCCAGGGTAGAGCCGCAGAGGCCGGCGTACCGGGTCAGCGCCATTCCGTCCATCGCGTCGATGTCCGCCGAGGCCTTCATGTCCTTGAGCTGGCGCCAGTAGAAGTCCCGCTGATCGACCTTGCCGGGCGACCACCCGAGGAAGATGTCGCCGAAGCCCTGCATCAGACGCTGCCCCTCGACCACGCGACGACCGTGGCTGCGGTACCGGCTGGAGGGCAGCACCGACTCGAGCACCGCGCTGTCGGCCTCCTTGATCTGCAGGAAGAGCGGATCATTCTCGTCGCGCCCGATGAACAGCGCCGCGAAACAGCGGGTCCCGACGCTGCCGACGCCGACGACCTTGAGCGCGACGTCGACGAGCTCATAGCCGTCGAGCAGCGTCGTCAGCTCAGGCGAGATCGTCTCGCGGTACTGCTCGAGGGAGGCCCGCACGGTCTCCTCGACTTCCCGAGGATCGAACTCCTTTGGGATGTCGCGAAGGGGAATTAGCAACGGCGGATCGCTGCGGATGCGCGGGCGGCCGTCGACCGTCTCGGCGAGCTTCTTGAAGCTACGCAGACTGTTGCGACGGTGCGCCTTCTTGACGCCCTTGTCGAACGCCTTGCGCTGCTTCTTGCGGGAGATCACGGCGCGGATGTCGCTCGCCGAGATCGACGCGTACCAGACATCGAGGTTGGTCATCGCCGCTGCCTTGTGCATGCCGTCGCGGTAGCTCTCGACGCCCGCTGCGACCACCTTTCGAGTGTCCTTGCGGCCAAGCCCGAGATGCCGTCCCGCGAGCACCAGGCTGGCGGCGAGGCGCTTGAGATCCCACTCCCAGGGTCCCGGAAGGGTCTCGTCGAAGTCGTTTACGTCGAAGATGAGCGTCCGCTCCGGCGAGGCGAACCCTCCGAAGTTGGAAAGGTGCGCGTCCCCGCACAGCTGCGCGCTGATCCCGCTGTCCGGTGTTCCCGCGAGATCGTTGGCCATGATCGCGGCGCCACCGCGGTAGAAGGCGAACGCCGAGGCGCTCATGCGCTGGTGGCGGATCGGGACGAGGAACTGCAGCCGGTCGGCATCCTGGCCGCTCAGGATCTCGACCGGGTCGGGGCGATCGGATGCGGGGCTCCAATCGCCGTGCGAGGACCGCGCCGCCGAACCGCGCGCCGCCCGGCCGCGCTCGTGCCGCTCGGCTACCGAGGGTAGAGAGCGCTTCTTGGTGGTGGGGATTGTGCTCGAGGCTGGAGGCATCTGTGCTGGGCGAAGCACAAGCATATGCACAGTCGTAGGCGAAGGGGATCAATCGCGATCCGGGGCTGATCACGGAGCGGATGCGCATCCGCGAAACCCCGGTCGGTCCCCAGTGCTGAGCAGAGCCGGCGCCACGACAGTCGAAATCAGTAGAGATCCCCGTGGTTCGCTCGTCGATTCAGCCCTAGGTTGGCGACATGGCCAAAGGAGCGGACAGCTCAGGATGGAGGGTCTACGGCGACCGCGCAGCGACGACCGAGGCCTTCGCGGCGCACGTCAACCGCGGCAAGGCGAAGGCCCTCGAGGCGATCGGGGTCGACATCGTGATTGGGGAACGGAGCGGTCCCCGGTTCCGGGACGCCTACGACGGCCGCTGGTACTGGAACTGCCACTGCAACGGCGGCGTCTTCAACCTCGGTCACCGCCATCCACGCGTCGTCAGCGCGCTCCGCGAGGCGCTGGATCACCTCGACGTCGGCAACCACCACCTGATCAGCGGCCGCCGCGCCCGGCTCGCCGAGCGGCTCGCCGCTTCGACGGGGAACCTGCTCCCCTACGCGGTCTTCACCCCGTCCGGCAGCGAGGCGATCGACGTGGCGCTGCGACTCGCTCGCGCGGTGCGCGACCGTCCGGGGATCGTCTCGGTGATCGGCGGCTACCACGGCCACGCGGGGCTCGGCTGGGCGGCCGGCGATCGACGCTGGGTGGAGCCATTTATCTTCGAATCCGACGACGTCGTCCGTGTGCCCTACAACGACATCGCGGCGATGCGCGGCGCCGTAGGGGCCGAGACGGCGGCAGTGATCCTCGAGGCGATTCCCGCCACGCTCGGCTTCCCGCCGCCGGAGCCGGGCTACATGGCTGCCGTCGCGTCGCTGGCTCGCGAGCGCGGCGCGCTGCTCGTGGTCGACGAGGTGCAGACGGGACTCGGTCGGACCGGAACCCCGTGGTACTTCCAGCAGGAGGAGATCGAGCCCGACGTGGTGATCACCGGCAAGGGCCTGGGCGGGGGCCTCTATCCGATCAGCGCCGCGCTGATCAGCTCCGAGCTCGAGCGTTTCTTTGACGAGCATCCGTTCGCCTACGTCTCGACCTTTGGCGGCGCCGAGATCGGCTGTGTCGCGGCCGAGGCCGTCCTCGACGAGGTCCTCGACCCCGACTTCCTCAGCCGCGTGATCGAGTTGGGGCGCCGCTTCGAGGCCGGATTCGCCGGGCTGCCTTTCGAGCTGCGCCGCCGCGGCATGACGATGGGTTTGACGTTCGAGCAGGAGGAGGGCGGCGTCCTGGCGGCCAAGCGCCTGATCGATGCCGGGGTCTTCGCCGTCTATGCGGAACACGACCATCGGGTCACGCAGTTCAAGCCTCCGCTGAACCTCACCGACGGGCAGGCAGACCAGATCATCGACTCGGTTCGCGGGGCTCTCGGATGAGCGCGGGCGACGCGCCCCTCCCACCCCACCTCCCCGACGATGAGCTGCAGGAGCTCGACCGCCTGGTCGTCGAGGCACTGCGACGCGGTGACGAGGAGGCGCTGCCGATCCTCGGCTACGGCGAGATCTCGCTGGTGCTGGCCTGGCCGCCGGATGGAGAGCCGAGCTTCGCCTGCAAGCGCCTGCCGGCCTTCCCGACGCGCGAGCGCTTCGACCGCTATCGGGCGACGATCGAGGACTACGTCGCCGCCCTCGAGGAGAACGGGGTCAGGGTCGTGCCGACCGAGTTCCGAGCGGTCGAGCTCGGTGGCGGGTCGATCGCCGGATACGTCGTGCAGCCGATCCTCTCGACCGACCTGCTCGCGCCCGCGGTGCTGGCCAGGGCCTCGGAAGCCGAGGCCGAGCCGCTGATCGCTGCAGTGGTGGAGACCGCCGCCGCCGTGGTCGGGCCGCGCATCGGGCTCGATGCTCAGCTTGCGAACTGGGTCTGGGATCGAGGCCGACTGACCTACCTCGACGTCTCGACCCCGATGATGTGGACGGCGGAGGGCCGCTGCCAGCTCGATCTGGCGCTGATCGCACGCCCGTTCCCGCCGCCGCTGCGCTGGCCTCTGCGCCGCTTCCTTGCACCGCGCATCCTCGACGGCTATCGCGATCTGCGGGGCGTCTACTTCGATCTCTCCGGGAACCTGATCAAGGAGCGGCTGCAGCGCTGGCTGCCGGCGTTCGTCGAGCGGGCGAACGGGCACCTAGACGATCCGCTCTCGGTGGCGGACATCGAGCGCTACTACCAATCCGACAGCCGGCTCTGGTCACTGCTGCTCCGGCTCCGCCGGCTCGACCGCGCCTGGCAACGCCGGGTCCGGCGGCGAACCTATCCCTACCTGCTGCCGCGCGAGACGCAGCGTTGAGGTCTTCAAGCCCGGAGGACGGCGCACCTGGCCCAGCCGGAGTGCTTCCGCCGCGGACGGCGGCAGCACCCTCGCGTGAGATCGAGCCCGCTGATCAGGCTCTCGCTCGTCGGCGTCGGAGCGACAGCCGCGGCCTCTGCGCGCGCCGATAGGATCGCTCCAGGTGGGCCGATCTCCGAACACCCAAGGCCGCCTTCGGCGTGAGTGATACCGAGCGAAACAAGCGGGCGCTGTGCTCGATGTTCGACGCGGTGCTGGAGGCGCCGGAGCTCGACGAGGACGCGGTCGCACGACACTTTGCCCCTGCGTACGTCCAGCGCGTCGGCGAGGTGGAGCTCGACTACCAGGGCTTCATCGACCACATGTGCGCCCAGAAGCGCGCGATCGCAGAAACCACGATCACGATCGAGCACCTGGTCGCCGAGGGCGACGCGGTCTGCAGCGTCCACCACATCGACGCCCGCAAGCACGACGGCGGCGAGGTCGCCGGGCAGGTGATCGCCTACTGGAGTTTCGACGGGGACGGGCTGATCGCCGCCTGCAGGGAACTCACTCACATGAGCGCAGGCGACCGCCGGGACCGCGATCTCGGCTCACGTACCTGATGGCGGGGGCTCGATTCGTTTCTCGCTGTCACCCGCGAATAGTCGAGCGCCTCGGCCACGCAGTCTGACCACCACACGCCTGGATCTGTGACCTCCGGCTCCTGGATTCAGGGCGCAGGCTGGCGGTTCCGGCGATGCAGAGCCCGCTGGGCGCGTCGCCATGCCGCCGGGGTCGAGCCGTATGCGCGGCGGAACTGCCGGATGAAGTGCGTCGTGTCGCTCCAGGCAATGCTGCTGGATGAACTCGAGCGCGTCGCCGACCGGCCCGCCTCAAGCGGCGTATGGGGGGCGCCGGCTGGGTACGACGGTCACGGTGCCCGGTCCGGCCTCGATCGGGCCACGCTGGAGCATCCGGAACGCGCCTGCCACGATGTAGGTGAGCCCATGCTCGGTGTGTGAGACCTCAGGGTGCGGCTGAACATGCGCCAGTTCCTCGTGCAGCACCGCGACGGAACCCATGGGATCGGCGTGATCGACGGTCGCTGCGGGCTCCGGGGCCATCGCCACCTGATCCTACGCTCCTGCACCAAAAGATCAGCCGATCATTCCGCATGCCGCGCTCTGGCGAACGGGCTCAGCGGCTCCTATCCTGACCCCATGAGCGATTCAGAGAAAGGCACGCACCCGTCAGTCCCGCCGCTGAACTGGAACGAGATCTACAGCGGCCGATCCAGCGACTACGAGGCCCCCGACGCCGACCTGCTCGCGATCGCTGAGGAACTGCAGCCGGGCCGGGCGCTCGACCTTGGCTGCGGGGCGGGCGGGTTGGTTCTCGCGCTCGCCGAACGCGGTTGGCAGGTGACCGGCGTCGACATCGCCGAGCGGGCGATCGCGGCCGCGCGGCAGGTGCTCAGGGACCACGGCGGCGAGGCAGAACTGGTCGTCGCGGATGCGGCCCATTGGCAACCGCCAGGATGCTACGACCTGATCACCAGCAGCTTCGCGATGCCAGAGGGCGCTGAGCGCGCGGCGACACTGCGGATGATCCGCGATGCGCTGGCGCCGGGCGGGGTGGTCGCGATCAAGGAGTTCGACGCGACGATGACTCGCCATGGGCACTTCGCCGGCTTCGACCTGGTTACCGTCGAGGAGTTGCTGGACGCCTTCGCCGGGCTGGAGATCGAGCGGGCCGAGATCGTCCCCACCCCCGTACACGAGCACGCAGGGGACGGATTCGCCGATGACTGGACCGCAGCACTGTTTCGCGCGCGGCTTCCGACGGCCCGCTGACCGCCGCAAGCGCGAGCGCGGTCGACCAGCCCTTCAGCACCCGGCCGACGGTCCGTTGGGTGCGCGGGTGGGCCGAGACCACGGTGGTTGGGCGCCGAGGGGTGGGTAGCGCGTCAGGCAGCCCCCGACCCGCGTCGTCCTTGCCACCCGCGCCGGCCGGATCGATCGCGCTCTGCGATCCTCGAGACCGTCAATGGATTCAGCAGAGCGGCGATTCCCCGAGATTGAGGCGCGCGGCCTCGACGGTCGCACCTACAGCCTCCCCGAGGAGCTGAGGGGAGAGCAGAATGTCCTATTGGTTGCCTTTCATCGCTCCCAACAGCGGGTGATCGACGTCTGGCTGCCGCCGCTACTCGAACTGGAGAACCGCCTACCGGGGGTGCGCGTCTACGAGCTGCCGACGATCTCGCGGTCGTGGTCGGCCATGCGGTGGTTCATCGACGGCGGCATGAGGGGCGGCATCCCCGACCCGGCCGCGCGAGCAAGAACACTGACCGCGTACACGGACGTGGGCCACGTGGTCAGCGCGCTAGGACTGCCCGGCACGGACAAGATCGCCGTCGTGGTAGTGGACCGCCACGGGCGGATCGGATGGCAAGGCGGCGGCGATTTCGACGACGACCAGCTTGCCCAGGTTGCGGCCACACTGGAGGCTTGACCTCGGCTCGAAGACGGCGCCGTGCCCCGATCAGGCGAAGCGGCCCAGCGCCAGTTGCCGGGATCCTGTGCGGCGTTCAGGCGGCCGTGAGCCGCTGGCACTCGCGGCTGTAGGCGGCGGATTCGGGCTCAGGCGGAGGTCGGCCGTCGGCCAACTCGACCAGGGATCCGAGCAGGTCCATCAGAGCCCGCTCGGTCTCCTCGTGCTCGAGCGCCCCCGAGCCGTTGAACTTCTCGTGCACGGCGGACACCGGCAGCTCCTCGTCGAGAACCTCGGCCCCGATCGCGTTCAGCACCTTCCGGACGTCTGCCTGCGCTCGGACCGCGCCGAAGCGTCCGGGACTGGCGCCGAGGACCGCTACGGGCTTGCCCGCCAGGACGCTCTCACCGCTTGGCCTGGAGGCCCAATCGAGCGCGTTCTTGAGCACGCCCGGCATCGCGCTGTTGTACTCGGGCGTTGCGATCAACAGCGCGTCCGCGGCGTCGATCCGGCGTCTCAGCGCCTTCACGCTCGCCGGCGTCCGCTCCCCTTCGAGCTCCTGGCTGAAGTGCGGCAGCTCGCCGAGGCCGTCGAGCAGGTGATCGACCAAGACGACCTCGGGCGGAGCGAGCTCCCTGACCCGATGAAGAAGCCCGGCGTTGAAGGAATCCCCACGCAGGCTGCCGGGGATTGCGAGGACCGTGAGTTGATCAGCGGACACCTCGCGAGCCTAACAGCGCCCTGCCGGCAACTCGTCGATCGGCTCCGAGCCGATCACGGAGGCGTGCGCTCAGCAGGTCGCCTTACCGCCGGGCCCGGTGAAGGAGTCGCTGAAGGCGCCGTCCAGATAGACGTCTACCCGCAGCTCGACCGGCGTGCAGGCACGGTCGATTGGAACCCCGCCGACGTCCTCGCCGCTGCCACCGGCGGTGCGGAACAGCGCAAGCTCCCGCGGCTGCACCCAGCCGCGATCGGGTGCGGGTCGCTCGAAGCCGATCAGCGTGAGCGCCGTGCCGGGTGGGAGGTCGTCCCATTGGGCGCGGAGGCGGATGCGCCCATCCCGGTAGCGGAGGCCGTCGATCTCGACCGAGCCGCGACCCGGGACCTCGCGCGAGACCTCGTCTCGATCGAGGCTGAAGGCGGTCTCGAGGGCGATGATGCGCTCCTCGGTCCGGCTCACGAGCTCGGCTCGCTCGGGCGTACTGTGGACGACCTGCTCGAGGTAGGTCAGATACTCGGCCACGAGGTCGCGGGTGCGCTCCGACGGCTCGCTTCCCGTGAGCAGCTCGAGGCCGCCCAAGAGGGAGTCGATCGCGGCCTCCTCCTCGCCGAGGCCGATCTCGGCAGCGCTCTTGACGAGGCGCAGGTCGGGCAACTGGCCATTGATCGCGATCGCCTCGGTCGCGGTTCGGACCGACCGCTCGTACTCGCCGGCGTACAGGCCGGTGATCGCCGCGAACGTGAGCGCGAGCAGGTCGCGGTCCCCGCTCAGCTCGAAGCCTCGGCGCGCGTCGTCGAGCGCATCTTCGAGGGTTGCGGCATCCCCGGTGAACGCACCGGTCTCCTGCAGGTCGGGGTTCTCCGCGAGCACGCGCGCGACCGCGCGACGCGAGTAGGGGGCGGCGTAGTCGTCGTCGATTTCGATCGCATCGCTGAGGAGCCTGACAGCGCGGTCCTGGCCGCCCTGCTCGGAGGCGACCGTCCCGCGAGCGGTCGCTGCGATCGCCTCGTCGGGCGTCTCGGGTATGTCGAGTAGGCCGATGTAGACGGTCACGCCGATGGTCACGAGCGCGACCACCACCCCGAGCACATAGAACACCAGGCGCCGTCTGCCCGCGAGGGCAAGCGAGAAGCCGACGAGGAACAACGCGACGGCGAGAACCGCGATCGCCGTCGTGTACTGCGTGCTGCGATCGTTCCAGGTAACCCTCGTCTCAGCGAGGGCTGCTTGGCGGAGGGCGAGCCTCTGGCTGTCGAACGAGAGCTCGCGCAGCGCCTCGCGGGTGCGGGCGCCGGGCAGATCGCTGCCCTCCGGAATGATGTCCCGGAGCTCATCGAACGTCAGCGGCTCGGCGGCGACGCCCGCCTGGCCGGCCACGAAAGCCTGCTCACGGAGCAGGGCGGCCGACTCGGCGTCGATGTCCTCCTCGAGCAGTAACGCCGCATCCTCGATCACGCCGGCTCTCAGGGCGCCCACCGCGGTCCGGGTGGTCTCCCGGGCCGTGTTCGACTCATTCGTGCTCGCATCGGTCTGAAGGATCCCGATCCCGGCACCGACGACCGCGATCGCGGCGAGAGAGACCGCAATCCAGATCTTGCCCGACCCCTCCTCGCGCGACTCGTCCGCTGCCGGGCCGGCCGTGTCGTTGGTCTCGCTCATGCGAAGAAGTCGATCGTAAGGCCGCCGACGGCCCCGGCCACCAGCACGACCGCACCGAGCGCTGTCGCCGTGTAGAAGACGGGCCGTCGCGCCGAGTTCGCCTCGCCGACCGTGAATAGCAGGACCGCCACCAGCATGATCAGCGCCCAGACGGCAAGCCCGTTGATGCGGTCGCGGATGCCCTCCGCCTCCTCGGCCCAGCGGTCGGGATCCAGGCTCCCCGGCGAGTCGATTCCGGTCGCCTCCTCCACCGTGCGGGCCTCGACGCGATCCTCGAGGTTAAAGGGGCGGGGCGTGGCGCTCGGCTGCGCCAGATCGCCGGCGATGCTGTAGCGGCCGAAGACCCCGGCGTCGGCGGCACGCTGGGTGGAGGATCGTCGCAGGAGTTGCGCCTCCCGGCGTGTGTCTGACGCTGCCTCCTCACGCCCAGCCTTCTCCTCAGCGTCAGCCTGGTTGTCCAGCTCAGCCGCGACCGCGTAGTCGGCGAGGTAGCGGGTGTAGTCCAGGTTGTCGTTCGCCGCTCCAAGGCCGACGTCGATCGTCTGTCGCTCGGTGGCGAGCGTCTCCGAGATCGACTGGCGGTCGTCGAACGCCGCCGTGCTGCCGATCGCCGCGGCGCGCCACCCGTAGGCTGCCGCGAACACCGTGGCAGCTCCGATCAGGAAGGCCACGACCCACTGCTGCGCGGTGAGATCGAGCCCGCGGCCCCGCCTTTTCTGCCGGCCCGTCTCGGCCTGTTCAGACTGCCCAGACATTCGAGCCGGCGACTCTACCGGTCACCCCACGCCCGGCGGACGCTCGACCGCGGAGCTGATCGAGTACCGAGCTCCGCCGTGGGTCCGGCCCCCGGCTGAGAGGTCGCTGCGGCCCGTCATGCCCTTCGACTTGGCCGCCCGGCACTCCGTCTTGCCGACCTTTCGACCCCCAGACGACGGGTTGGGGGTGTCGATGTGTCCGGGAGCGTCCCATGCGCCCCTCCCGTCCCGGGTCTTGAACTCCCTGGAACAGGACGGATCAGTCGGTACCACAGTGGTACCAGCAGGCCGTCGCAGGTTTGTAGCGGGGGCCCTATTCGTTTCTCGCTACCGCGGTTTGGAGGCACGAATCGTTTCAACTAGGGTGGGACCGATGCACGGCCGCCAAAGAGCCGGTGCGGCAAGGGAAGGAAACCTCAATATGGTGCGCGGGAAGCCGATCCTTGGCCTTCACCTGACGCTGCTCGCATTCCTCCTGCTCTCAGCTTGGCTTGCGGCGCCTGCGCACGCCGCGATCCCCTTCGAGCGCTGCGAGGAAGTCGGCGCCGAGGATTGGGAGTGCGCAACGCACACGGTGCCGCTCGACTGGTCGGGTAAGACGCCGGGGACGATCGACCTCGAGGTTCGTCGCTACCGGCCCCCGGGAAGCCCCGACCCCTCCGCGAAGCTGCCGTTCGTGGCCCTCGGGGGCGGCCCAGGGGAAAGCGCCACCAACATCGCCGACCTGTTTTCCCGGGCCCTTGCCCCGGCGCTCGCCGACTACCAGCTGATCGTCTACGACCAGCGCGGCACCGGCCTCTCGGGCCCGCTGTATTGCCCGGCGCTCAAGGACGAGGAGCTCGAGGGCGACGACTCCGACCCCTACGACGTCAACCGCAGGGAAGCCGCTCGCTGCGCCGGGTCGCTGGGCGCCAAGCGCGCCTTCTATACGTCCCTCGACTCGGCCCGCGATATCGACTCGATCCGCCAGGCCCTCGATGCGCCGCGGGTCGGGATCAGCGGGATCTCCTACGGAACCTACGTCGCGGCGGTCTTCGCCCAGCAGTACCCGGCCCGCACCGACCGGATCGTCCTCGACTCGGTGGTGCCTCCAACCGGGCTCCCCGCCTTCGGCCTCGACACCTTCGAGGCGATCCCGCGGGTGCTTCACGAGCAGTGCGAGGGCGGGAGGTGCGCGGGGGTAACCCCGGCGCCGGTGGGTGACCTGCGCAGGATCATCAGCCAGGCTCGGGCGCCTGAACTCGAGCTCATCCTATTCCGATCCCTTTTCAACGGTGACCTCAACTCACCCCTGCGCGGCGGTCAGCCGGCGGCGTTTAGGTCGAAAGTCAAGGGAGACACAGCCCCGTTCGAGCGCTTCTACTCGCTAGCGCTCGGGTTCGACGAGGCAGCCGGTGCCGGCGGCAGCGGCGAGGACGAGCTTCAGCAGCAGCTGCGGGAGTTCAGCAGTGCGCTCAACATCACCACCCGGTGCACCGATCTCACGCCTCCGTGGCCGCGCTCGACGCCACCCGGCGCCGAGAGGAACCGGCTCTTTCGGAATGCGCTCGCCGCGGTGCCCAGGGACAGCTACTTCCCCTTCGGCCGGCCCGCGGTAAGCGGCAACACCACCGCGGGCAACTGCCTTCGGTGGCCGCTTACCAACTCCGCGCCGCCGCCCGAGCATCCGCCGTTCCCGGACGTTCCCACCCTGATCCTCAACGGCACCGCCGACATTCGCACCCCCGCCGAGAATGCGATCGAGGCTGCCCGGGACTTCGCCCCCGATGCGGGGCTCGTCCTGGTCGAGGGCTACGGGCACAGCCTGCTCGTCAACGTCGAGTGCACGGAGGCGGCCGTCGCGAGCTTCTTCGCCGGCCAGCCGATCGGCGATCCCTGCGCGGGCACCGACGAGTGGGCCGAGATCGAGCCGCTGCCGCCGCGCACGCTGCGACAGGTCAGACCCCTGTCCGGTTCCCGCGGCAAGCGCGGGCGCACTCTGGCCGCGGCCATCGCCACGGTCGAGGACGCGCGCTGGGTCACGCGGGTCAAACGTGCCTCCGGCTTCTCCAAGTTCACCACCGGCGGCCTGCGCGGGGGGAGACTCAACGGCGACGGTAAGCGGAAGAGAGCTCGCCTCGCTCTCAAGCGCCTGACCTACGTCCGGGGAGTGCGGCTCGGCGGCAAGCTCAAGCTGAGCCTCGAGGATGGGTCGGTAGCCGGCCGCGTCCGGGTCCGGGGCAAGAAGGCAGCGCGCGGGAGGTTGAAATTCCGGCCCAACGGCAACGTCGTCGGCCGGCTCGGCGGCAAGCGCGTGCGCTACCGCGCCGGCAGGTAGACGACCCGGCGCATTTCAGCGACCCGCCCGGCTGGGTGCAGCCCCGCGAGCTTGCGCAGTTCCGCACCGTCGGCGGCAGCGGCCAGGAGGTCGGTGCGGTCCCGATCGAGCGTGCGTGCACGCCGGTCGAGCTGCGGGTCGACGTCTATCTGGACGGCGCTTTCAGCGAGTCCTTCGCCGGGCCCAGCGGCGAGGCGACCTGCTGAGCGCATCGCCGGTGCCGTCACGCTCGCACGGACCGATCAACACGATTTCGAACATCGCGCTCGGCTGCTAGCTCACCAACTCGAGTTGGCTCGGCCGCCAGGTCTTGTCGATCCACGGCTCCTGGGGCCCATAGGCACGCAGGAGGATGAACCAGCTGTTGCCCGGGATCGTTCGGATCCAGTTCTTCTCCATGCCCTCTGGTGATTCCGGTGCAAAGATGACGTCGATGGCACCGTCGTCGTTCTGCTTCTGATCGGCGCTCAAGCTGTTGATGCCGGCAAACATCTGATCGGTCTGCAACATGCTTCGGGTCTGCGGGTTCATCACGGCCGACGCCGCCTCGTCTGCACGCCCTGCATCCCTCGCATGTCGCTGATCATCTCGCAAGAGCGTTTCCGGGAGCATCCTCGGCGCCCGGTCGCCGGGGACCGGGCCAGCCTGGGCGTTCTCTCCGCTGTGGTCGTCGGACTCAGGCGGAGATCCGGCCGTCGGTGATGCGGACGGTGCGGTCGGCGTGCCTGGTGATGCGATCGTCGTGGGTAACCATGATCGCCGCCGTGCCGCGACTCTTCATCTCCTCGCGGATCAGCCTGACCATCTGGTCTCCGAGCTTGGTGTCGAGCGAGGAGGTCGGCTCGTCGAACAGCACGAGCGCCGGCTCGTTCATGAGGGAGCGGCCGATCGCGACCCGCTGCTTCTGACCGCCTGAGAGCTGCGAGGGGAGGTTCCCGGCCCGATCCTCGAGGCCGAGTTCCTCAAGCAACTGATCGGCCCGCTCCTGTGCACGCTTGCGATCGCGCGATCCGATCTCGTCGACCACCAGCAGGTTCTCCCTCGCGGTCAGAAACGGGATCAGGTTGACCGTCTGGAATACGAAGCCGACCGAGTCTCGACGGAACTCGGTCAGCTCGCTCGGGGAGTAGCCGGAGATGTCCCTGCCCCCGACCACCACCCTGCCCTCGGTCGGAGAGAGGATTCCCCCGGCGATCGAGCAGAGCGTCGTCTTGCCGGAGCCCGACGGGCCGACCAGGGCGACGATCTCGTCCGAGCCGACGGTCAGGTCGGCGTGGTCGAGCGCGACCACCTCCTCGTCGGCCACCTCGTAGACCTTGCGCACGTCCTCCATCTCGAGGGCTGGGGTTGAACTTGATTCACTCATTCTGGCTCCGGATCGTCTCTGATTCGTGGGCTGACAGTTCTGCTCGCGGGGCAGGACGAAACGCTCTCGACGTGTGCATTCACTGGCCACCTCCGATCGCCGTGGCCGGGTCGACCCCGAGCACGCGGCGCAGGGAGAATGCGCAACCGATCACCGCCGCGACAAGGAGGAACAAGGTGCTTCCGGCGAGACGCCCGCCGGTGGCGATGAACGGGATCGAACCGACCGGGATCACGGCGTCCAGGGCGATCGCGGCAAGCGCGCCGATCCCGCAGGCGATCAGCGTGACGATCACCGCCTGCAGCAGCACGCCGGCGAAGAGCCTCCCGGAATCGGCGCCAAGCGCCTTCAGCACGCCGTACAGGCCGATTCGCTCGACAGTGATCAACGCGAAGAACAGCGCCACAACGATGATCGCGATGAGCACAGTGAGGCCGATGATCTGGTTGAAGACGCTCTCCTGTGCGGCGACGCCGGGCAGGGCATCTATCGCCTCGTCCTCGGTCAGGCTCGAGGTGCTGCCGCCGGTCGCCTCGTCGATCCTGGCGGCGAGATCGGCCGGATCCGAAGCGGACGCTTGCACCACCAACGCCTGGCTGACCCCTGGGCCTACCCGGGCGTCGGGGCGGTTGTCATTCTGGACCTTGCGCCACGTTCCCAGCGACGCCCACAGTGTGCTCTGACCGGCGTAGCGGGTGTCGTCAACGAAGCCGATCACCCTGACCGGGCTACGCGCGGGGCCGACCCGGATAACGTCGCCCTGCTTCACGCCCTCGGCCTTCAATGTGTCGTCCGCCCAGGCCTCACCTGGCTTCGCCGGGGGCTTCGGCAGACCCCTCGACGCCGCCTCGTAGCCGAACAGCACGATCGGCACGAGATCCCTCGCACCGCGACCCTCGATCCGGCCACCGAGTTGCACGCTGCCGAGCTCCCCGACGTCACCGGCGCCGTCGACGTCCCTGGTCTGCCGGCGCTGCTCGGGGTCGATCCGGCTTCGCACGAGCGAGTCCTGCGAGGTCGACGAGTAGACGATCAGGTCGGCCTGCTGCGCCCGGATCGCCCCGGTATTGCCCGCGGTCAGTCCGTCGAGGAGGCCGCCGAGGAACATCAGCAGGATTGCAATCAGGGTCAGGATGACGGTCGCGACGCCGAACCGTCCCGGCCGGCGACGGAGTTCCTTGAGCGCGAGGCTCACCGGCCGCCCTCCCCGGTAGTAGCTTCGATCGGGTCGATCGCCAGCACCCGGCGGGTGGCGGCCACAGCGCTCAGCAGGCCGAGCCCGAGCAGCAGCGCCGACCAGAACAGGACCGCCCCGACATCGAAGCTCAGCTTGATCTCACCGAGCTGGGCCTGGGAAAGCGGCGTGTAAAGCGCGATGCCGATCGCGAGGCCACCGCCGATGACCAGCACGACCTGAAACATCAGCGAGCGGACCAGCAGGCCCGAGCTGGCCCCGACCGCCCGGAGCAGGGTCAGCGAGGCCGACTTCTGGAGCGTGATGATCAGGAAGAAGAGGCCAGTCACCAGCGGCACAACCAGGCCGAACAGCAGGAAGATCACCTGGAAAGACGAGCGGACCTCTGCGACCCCCGGGGTCTCGTCGGCGGCCGCCTGCCTGGTCAGTGCGTCGGCCTCTTGGCTCGAGTCGTTGATCCGCTCGGCCAGCGTCGCCGAGTCCAGGCCCGCGACCGGCGCCGCACCGATCGCGCTGGGCAGAACGCCCCGGGCGTCGGGGTTGGCCGACTTGACCGAGGCGACGTAGTCGGGCCACTTGACGAACAGCGTCGGGGTCACCTGGAGTTGGGCGTCGTCGGCGAGGCCAACGACCTCGATCCGTTCTGTGTCGGCGGTCTGGCCTCCGGATCCGAGCACCTGGATCCGGTCACCGAGCTCGAAGCCGTTGTCGCTGCCGACCGCCTCCCCGGGACCCTCCGGCAGGCGCCCCGCCTTGAGCTGGTCGGGCGCGCCGAGGTCGGGGGCGTCGTAGCCGATGATCGCCGCGTCGGAGTCCTCGCTGCTGTCGTTGACCCTCACCGTGAACGTTCCCTGGCCGATCCGGCCCGATTTCGCGATGCCCTCGGTCGCGCGGACCTTCTGCTCGAGTGGCGGCGTGATGACGCTGCCCTGGAGCGTGCGCTGAGCGTCAACGCTGTAGACCAGGACCGGCGCGGACTGGCGCTCGATCGCGCCGATGAAAGAAGTGATCAGACCGTTCTGGATCGCCTGCTGGGCGAGGATCAGCAGAACGAGCAGCCCGATCGCCGAGATCAGCAGGCCGAAACGGACTTTGGCCCGGCGGATCTCACGCAGCGCGAGGAACATCAGCACACCTAACCCCGGGCGAAAAGAGGGAGGCGACGAAACCTGGGGGCGGGGTCAGTGGTCGCAGGCAAGCGCGGATTCGAGGGGATGGGCACCGCCGGACCTTAGTCGTGGGCAGCCAAGGCGACGGGGTTCCAACCGCATGGGCAAGCGGTGGCAGCGAGATTCGATACCCGGCGGGATCTGAACCCGCGACCCCCGGGTTATGAGCCCGGCGATCACTCCCTTTACCGCCCCCGCCAGGCCGCCTCGAAGAGCTCGTGCAGCTCGGCGATCATCGGGATGCGGGGGTTGGTGCGGCAGCTGGGATCGGCGAAGGCGTTGCGGACGAGGTCGGGAAGGGCCTCCTCGAACTCGGCGCGCTCGATGCCGGCTTCCTCCAGGGAGCGGGGGATCTGGACGTCGTCGAGGAGCTGGTCGATGCGCTCGAAGAGGCGGTCGCGGCGCTCCTGCTCGCCGTGGCCGTGGAGGTTGAGGATGTAGGAGATCTGCGCGTACTTCTCGGGGGCGACGTAGGCGGTGTAGCCGGGGGCAGGCATGAACTTGCGCGGCAGCGACGCGTTGTAGCGGAGCACGTGCGGGAGGAAGATCCCGTTGGCACGCCCGTGGGCGATCGGGAAGCGGCCGCCGAGCGAGTGGGCGAGCGCGTGGCAGACACCGACGAAGGCGTTGGAGAAGGCGAGGCCGGCGATCGTCGCCGCGTTGGCCATCGCCGAGCGCGCCTCCAGATCTGAGCCGTCGGCGTAAGCGCGGGGCAGGGAGTCGAGGATCAGGTTGATCGCCTGCATGCAGAAGGCGTCGGTGTAGGGGGAGGCGAAGATCGAGACCCCGGCCTCGAGCGCATGGGTGAGCGCGTCGACGCCGGTATCGGCGGTAATCACCGGCGGCAGGGTCAGGGTCAGGTTCGGGTCGACCACCGCCATGTCGGGGACCAGCGAGTAATCGACCAGGGTCACCTTGCGATCGCCGACCGTGACCACCGCGGCCGGCGAGACCTCCGATCCGGTTCCCGAGGTCGTCGGGACCGCGGCGAGCCGCAGCTCGTGCTCGATCTGCGGGTAGCGGGCGACGCGCTTTCTTGCGTCGAGGAACGGCAGCGAGAGGTCGCGGACGCTGAGGTCGGGGCTCTCGTGGAAGAGGCGGATCGCCTTCGCCGCATCGAGCACCGATCCGCCGCCGACGGCGACGATCCCGTCGGCGCCGCTCTTCTGGAGGACCTCGACCCCGGCCCGGATCTGCTCCTCCGTGGGTTCGGGCTCGATGTCGCTGAAGACGTGGAAGCCCTCGACGTCGAGGTGGGGGCGGATCTCCTCATGAACGCCGCGCGCCTCGCCGTCGGCGTCGGTCACCAGCAGCACGTTGGTGGCCCCGAGCTCGCGCAGGCTCTCGAGCGCGCCCGGGTTGAAGTAGGTCTCGGAGGGAACCCGAAACCACTGTGGAGGCGCCTGTCGGCGGGAGACCATCTTGATGTTGAGCAGGTTGCGGTAGTTGATGTTGTCGGTGGTATTCGAGCCGCCCCAGGTCCCGCAGCCGAGCGAGAAGGTCGGGGTCATCGAGTTGTACACCCCGCCCAGGGCCCCGACCGCGGTCGGGGCGTTGACCAGGATACGCCCGGTGCGGATCGCCAGTGCGAAGCGGTCGATCACCTCCTCGTCCCTCGCGTAGACCGCCGAGGTGTGGCCGAGGCCGGCGTGCTCGGTGACGATCTCGCAGGCCCGCAGGCCGTGCTCGAGATCGGGGGAGCGGACCAGGCCCATGATCGGCATCAGCTTCTCCTGCAGGAACGGATGCTCCGCGAGCTCCTCGAGATCGCTCGGCAGCGGCGCCAGAAGGACCTTGTCCTCGTCGCTTCCCTCGAAGCCGGCGAGGCGGGAGAGGTTGACGCATGACTGACCGAGCGCCTCGATCCGCACCCGGCCGTCGGGCTCGAAGCAGACCTCCGAGAGCAGCCCGACCTCGTTCTCGTCCAACACCCGGGCGCCCATCCGCTCGAACTCGGCGACGAGCTCGTCGTAGACGGCATCGTCGATCACGCAGCTCTGCTCGGCCGGGCAGATCACCGAGGCGTCGAAGGTCTTCGAGATCAGCATGTCGACGACCGCCATCCGTAGATCGGCGCTGCGGTGCACATAGACGGGGGCATTGCCGGAGCCGACGCTGATGCAGGGCTTGCCGGCGGCGTTGACCGCCGCCACCGCCTTGGGGCCGCCGGTCACCCAGATCAGGTCGACCCCGGGATGGTGGAACAGGTACTGGGAGACGTCGAGGGTCGGGTCGGGGATCACCTGAAAGGCGTCGGGCGGCATCCCCGCGCGCTCGCCCGCCTCGACCAGGATCTCGATCGCCCGCTGCGCGCAGCGGGCGGCCCGGGCGGAGGGGCGGAAGATCATCGCGTTGCGGGTCTTGGCGGCGACGATCGTCTTGAACAGCGCGGTCGACGTCGGGTTGGTGATCGGCAGAAGCGCCAGCACCGCCCCGATCGGCTCGGCGACGTAGTCGATCCCGCGCTCGGTGTCGGTCTCGATCACGCCAACGCTCGGCTTGTCCTTGAGGTAGTCGTAGAGGAACTCGGTGGCGATGTAGTTCTTGATCACCTTGTCCTCGAGCACCCCGAAGCCGGTCTCCTCCATCGCCAGCTCCGCCAGGGTGCCCGCGTTCTCGAGCCCGGCGACGACCATCTCCCAGACGATCCGGTCGACCTGCTCCTGATCGAGCTCGCGGTAGGCGCGAGCGGCGGCCGCGGCCCGCTCGACGTAGCCGTCGAGGCGCTCGATCGCCTCGTCGTCGAGCCCCTCCTGCGTGGTGGCCTCCGGCGTCGCCATAACGCCACCCGATACTAGACCCCACCCGGCGCCGGCGACCTTTCCCCCGTGGGCCGTCCGGACGAGTCCTTGCCGGACCGCCGCCGAGCACCGCAGCGGTCATGATCAGTACGTGATCCGATTGATCCTGCTCGATCTCGCCAGGCAGCGGCTGCGGACCCTGATCGCGGCCACCGGGATCGCGGTCGGCGTCGCAGCCGTAGTTGCGCTTCTCGCGCTGGGAAGCGGGATCGAACGCGGTGCCGAGGGACTGGCGCGGCTCGGCGGTGCGGAATTAGGCCTCTTTCAGGCAGGGCGCGGTGACCTCACCACGTCGCGCCTGCCGGTCTCGCTCGCCGACGAGGCTCGAGGGCAGCCCGGCGTCGCCGACGCCGCACCGGTACTCGTTCTGACCGAGGAGATAGAGGGAGACAGCTCCTTTCTGCTCTTCGGCGTCGATCCCGAGGGATTCGTGTTGGGCAGGCTCGTCTTCATCGGAGGCCGCCCGCCGGCGGGCGACGCCGAGCTGGTCCTCGGCGACGCCGCCGCCGCGCAGCTCGACGCCGCGGTCGACGACACGCTCAGGGTCGGGGCCAGGGACTACAGGGTCGCCGGCATCTACCACGCCGGTGTTCCGTTCGAGGACCAGGGGGCAGCACTGCCACTGACGACCGCTCAACAGCTGGCCGGCTCGGGCACCGACGCGACGACGATCGCGGTCGCCGTGAAGCCGGGAGCGGTTGCGGCAGATGTGGGCGCGACGCTCGAGCGGGCCTTCCCGGGGACGGTTGCGATCACCGAGCCGGGCCAGGTCTCCAGGATCGACACCAACGCACTGCTGGTCGAGAAGGCGACGATCGTGCTGACGGCGCTCGCTCTCGTCGTGGGGGCGATCGTGGTCATGATCACTGCGCTGATGACCGTGCTCGAGCGCCAGCGCGACTTCGCCCTCCTCATCGCCGTCGGCTGGCCCGCTTCGCGCGTAGTGCAACTCGTCGTCGGCCAGTCGGTGCTACTCGGCTTTCTCGGCGCCGCGATCGGGATTCCGCTCGGCGTCATGGTCGGAGAGCTGGCCCCCAGCCTCGTAGGCTCCTCGGCTCTGATCAACCCGTCGGTCAGCACCGGCACGGTGCTGCTGGCGCTGGTGATCTCGGTCGGGATGGGAGTCCTCGGCGGGATCTATCCGGCCTGGCGGGTCACCCGGGTGAGCCCGGCTCAGGCGCTGGGCTGAGCCGGCCGGGAGCGGGTTCGTCGCGCTCCAGAGCGCCGTCGTGGAGCTCGAGGATCCGCGTCGCGTGGTCGGGGGCCATCGGATCGTGGCTCACGAGCAGGACCGTGCAACCCCGATCGGCCCTCAGCTCGCCGAGCAGGGTGAGGAGCTCGCCTGCTGACTCCTCGTCAAGGCTGGCGGTGGGCTCATCGGCGAGCAGCAGGCGGGGTCCGTTGATGAGGGCGCGGGCTACCGCGACCCGCTGGCGCTCGCCGCCCGAGAGCTGGCCCGGGCGGTGGTCTCCCCGCCGCCCCATCCCGACCTCGAGCAACGCCGCCCGGGCCCGATCGCGCCTCTGCTCAGCTGGCACCGCGGCAGGCAGGAGCGGGATCTCGACGTTCTCCTCGGCGGTCAGAGCACCGATCAAGTGGTGGAGCTGGAAGACGAACCCGACCACCTCGCGCCGATATCGAGCAGGATCCGGCAACTCCGCCAGCGAGACCCCGTCGACGAAAATCTCGCCGGAGTCAGGGTGGTCGAGTACGGCGACGAGGTTGAGCAGGGTCGACTTGCCGGCGCCCGAGCGCCCTGAGAGCAACCCGAGTTCGCCGGGAGCGAGGCGGAAGGAGACGTCATCCAGAGCGCGGATGCCACCGGGATAGGTGCGGCTGACGTGCTCAACCGCGAGCTCGGCGCCCGACGGGTTCGGCGGCGAAACCATCGTCCGTTCTATACAGCACGGCAGGGAGTGCCGCCGAGCGGTTCCGTTGCCGCCCCTGCGAGACGGCGGTGCGGCATGCGACATGATCCGGGGCGTAAGAGAGGAGCTTCAACGCGCCGTGCTGCAGGCGCCGGACTTCATCGCCCGCCGAGCCGCAGGCCTGGTCGACGGACGGGCGCCGAGCTGGATGCTGCGCCACTCGCGCGCGGTTCGCGACATCTACGTGAGCGCCGTGTTCTATCTTGCGGCCGCGGTCGTCACGGCCTTGATCGGTCAGGCCGTCGACGCCTCGGTGATCGTCGGAGTGGTCTTGATCAACGCCCTCAGCTCCGCTGCGCGTCGAGTCGATTCATCTCTTCCTGAACCTCGTGCTCGGTGATAGGGGTCGTTCCGTAGGTGTCCCAGGCGTTGATCAGCAGCCCGACGCGGCGATTGTGCTTATGGCTGTTGCAGAGGCCTTCCAGAACGCAGAAGCCCTCCTGGCGGAGGGCTCGAGCGTGGTAGTGACAAACATAGCGGGGGCCCGATTCGTTTCTCGCTACGACCCGCGGATTGTCGAGCGGATAGACCCGCGGCGTGATAGCTAGCAGCGCCTCAGCGCTCTCGCTTCACCCGGGTGGTTCGACGGTGCCGATCCGGTACGGTGCTGTTTGTGTGGGAATCGGAGGACCGTTGAGCCGCACGACCGATCGCTACTGGCGATTCTTCTACAGCGTCGGTTTTCATCCCTGGGAAGACCTCGCTGAGCACCCGCCCTTCGTCGAGAAGCTGACGGAGCTTTTCACTCGGGACGAGGACGGGCGCGAGCCTCCCTACGGCCCCGCGCTTGACCTCGGCTGCGGCAGCGCGGTGTGGGGCGTGAAGCTCGCACAGCGAGGCTGGCAGGTCACCGGGGTGGACATCGTCGAGCGAGCTCTCCGGCGAGCTGCGGAGCGGATCGAGGATGCCGGCGTCGAGATGCGGATCATGCGGGCCGATGTCACCGATCTACGGTCGGCCGGCCTCGAGACGGAGTTCCGGTTGGTGCTCGACACCGGAACGTTCCATGGGCTCGGCGACGAGCAGCGCTTGAAGATGGGACGGGAGATCGATGCGATCGCGTCAGACGACGCGACGGTTCTGCTCGACGCATTCGCGCCTCGACGTCGCGGGCCGGTGCCGCGTGGGGCGAGTCGATCGGATATCGAGGCCGCATTCCCCGACTGGCTCATCACGGACGTCGAGGTCGCCGACTCCGACCCAGATCCGATCGCGAAGCTGCTCCGGTTCGACGAGCACTTCTATCGTCTCCGGAGGAGGTAGGACGACCGGACTCTTGGTGACCACCCTTCGGCCTCCACGACGTGAACAAGGTGCGCTCGTCGCCTGCCGAGCGACCGCGCTCTCATCGCCGTCGACATCGGACCGGACTGAATGCGCTTGATCAAGCCGTGGTAGCAAGAACCGATACCCGGCAGGATTTGAACCCGCGACCTCCGGGTTATGAGTTCGGAGAGAGGGCCGGCGGCATGCGGGCGGCGGGGGTGGCGGCTTCGATCTCCCGCAGCTCGCCGGCGAGAGCAGCACCGATCACGCTCCACGTGTATCGGCGCTCGGCCGCGTTGCGTGCGGCGGCACCGCGCGCCAGGCGCTCGGCCGGGTCGTTGACTGCCTCGAGCATCGCCTCAGCCAGGGCCTCGGCGTCGTCGGGCTCGACAAGCCAGCCGCTGCGGCCGTGATCGACGATGTTGGCCGGACCGCCGCGAGCTACCGCGATCGCAGGGACCTGGCAGGCCATCGCCTCGACCAGGACCTGGCCGAACTGCTCGCGAACGGACGCGTGAACCATCACGTCTGCGGCGTTGAGGAACTCCGGCAAGGCGCTCTGCGCGTGCCAGCCGGCGAGAAAGACGTCGTCGAGCCCGAGCCGCGCGATCGTCTCGAGAGGATGCTCGCCCTCCCACTCCCCGGGGAACCCACCGAGCAGAACCAAGGCCGTTGCGGTGTTGAAGTCCGGCCGGGCGGCAGCGTATGCCTCGATCAGCAGCGGCAGCCGCTTGACCTCGGTGAAGCGGCCGCTGTAAAGCAGGGTCGTTCCCTCGAGCGGGGCCAGCTCGGCCGGCGTGTAGCGCACGCTGCCGGGGGCCTCGCCGGGCCGCCAGCCCTGTGGACCATCGACGAGGTGCCGCCCCCACAGCGCTCGGCGATCGATCGGGCGCGGCGCAAAGCCCGGGCCGAACCCGTTCGGGATCAGGATGAACCGGTCGGGGTCGAGATCGAGCAAGCGAGCTGCGCGCCGGCGGCCGTCGGGGCTGTTGACGACGATCCGCGCGCACGCCCCGGCCCATTCACAGAGGCGCTCGACCCAGCGGTCAGCGTACGGCCAGTCCGGGCTCGGCTCGGCGGCGATCCGCTCGAGCATCAACAGCTCCGATCCGTGGATGTGGCCGAGCACGGGGAGCTCCGGATAGTCGCGCGCCGCCGCTTCGTTGACCGGGGTCAGGTGATGGAGGTAGAGGAGGTCCGCCTGACCGGCGCCCGCAGCGACCATAGCGCGCTGCCAGGCCGCGACCTGGAGCTCGAACGCCTCCTCGTCGAGGCTGGCGAAGACGGGATCCTCGGCCCCGGACCGGTCCTCGTAGGAGGCGTGAATCGGGGCGCAACCGGGGCCGGCGTCGTGGCGGAGCGGCGCCTCGGCGCGAACGGAATCGGTGAAGTCGACCGCGGTCAGATCGAGGCCCGCAAAGAAGCTGTCGGCATCGGCGTGAGCGCCGAGGTCCCGTCGCGAGCCGGCGAGCAACTTGACCTCGACGCGGTGTCGCTCGAGCTCGGTGGCGATCGCCCGGCAGGCATGTGCTGAGCCGCCGCGTGGTGAGAAGTAGAACCCCATCAGGAGCGAGATAGGGCTCTTGTACATCTCGGTCGAGGCTAGCGCGGTCCGGCGATCGCCGCGGATGGCCCTCGGGATCAGCGGCGGTGGAAGGTGACTGCAGTCGAGAGAGCGCGACCGCCGAGCAGTGGCAGGCCATGCTCCTCGCGGGGTGTGTTGGCAAGCCGGCCGCCGACCAGTAGCGAAGCCGAACCGCCCCCGTCGAGGTTGATCGCGTCCACGGCCCCCAGGTCCAACATCGCCGTTGCCAGGTCGGCGAGCGACATCCCCGCGTCCTTGTCGCTGCGTCCGTCGCAGACGACCGCGATCAATGCCGACGGGGTTACTCCGAGCGCGGCGCGCGGAAAACGCCCGCAGGTGATGTCGGAGTCGAACTGGCGAGCGCCGGCCGAGAAGCCCTCCGGGTCAGCTCCCGACTGCAGACGACTGACGCCGCCACCGACGAGCAGCGGGCCGGCCTGCAGGAGGTCGCCGCGAGGCTCGGAATCGAACTCATCGCGCGGGCCGCAGCGGACGCTATCGCCGTCGATGTGGAGGCAGGCGCGGGTCCGATCCCAGGGAGAGTCGAAGGACTGCGCGGGTCGCGCCGCGCCGTCGATGCGCAGCTCGCCGAGAGGCGTCCCCTCGGCTCGGATGAAGAACCCACCGACGATCGCGTCCTCGACACCGTTGACACGGGACCAGACGGTCAGCTTCGCAGGGGGTGCGATGCGAACGATCCTCGCGCTGAACTCGGCTCGCGGATAGCGAGCTACATAGATAGTCGTCGTCGCACCGTCGCCGAGCTTGACGCGTTGTCGCTGGGGGCGTTCGGCCTCGGCCAGCTGCGCCATCGGCGGATGTTGACAGGCTCGCGCCAGGTCAGAGCGCGGCCTGATACCGAGGCCGAGCCGTCTGGAGAGCCCTAATGGTCCACGAGCCGGAAGTAGCGCTTTCCACCCTCGTCACTGACCTTCTCCAACCGGCCCGCCTGCTTGGCGGCCTTCCAGCTCGGCTGCATCGCCGCAATGTCGGAGCCCAGCTCGTCGGCGACATCCTGGCGCGTGAACTGGTCTTGACCCAGTGAACGCGCAGCTTCCAGCACCTGCTCTTGAGTTGCATCCGAATCCATCGCCGCACACCATAGCCCGCCGGGCGCATCTTCCCTAATCCAACCGATCGCTAGTCGTCGCCCAGGCGCTAGGACGCGCCGACCGTCGAGCCACTCCTGGTGCTCCGCCGCTCAGCCCGCCATGCCTCGTGTTCGGCATTCATACAGACCCCGCACGGGCGGTAGCCCGCTGCCAGGGCGGTTTTCTGATCGGCGAAGAAGACGCGGTGGGTGCTGTAGCCGCCGCGGCGCAGCGCCTTCAACGCTGCCGGACAGTCCAGCTGCCCGTAGATGCGGGTGCGACGACTGGCGGCGAGCTCTCCCGGCGTCCTCGACTCGAAGGGATCGCCGGTCGCAGTCGTCAGGACGTAGGTCCGGTCCTTCACGATCGGCCCTGCCATGCCCTCGCCGAAGAGAAGAGGCAGCGTTCGGCCGGGAGTCGAAGCGCGCGATCCGCATCGTCATCGGTCAATTCGACCGCTATGAGACGCGCGAGCATTCATCCACCTTAGCCTCCCGACCTCTCTCCCCCCAAACGATCGAGCGCTCGCTACCGCTTCAGCTTCAGGTTGAGCTTCTTCGTCTTTGTGTTGCCGGACCCGTCGCTCAGCTTCACTTTCAGCTTCGCCGTCGCCTTCTTGCCCGCGAGCCCGGGATGCGAATCGGCACCCTGCAGGCGAGCCGGGCCGGCCCGGTCTACGAGCGGCTCGGGTTCGCCGACGTCGGCTTGATCGAGATGTGGGAGCTACGGGAGGCGGCGGGCCGGGCTAGCGGCCGGCAACGCCTGCGCTCACGACCCGGCGTCATCGGCCTCTGCGGCCGTCGGCTCGCGCTCGGCCACCTCGAGCCGCTCGACCCGAAGGCGGCCGACCTCGAGCTCCTCGATCCGCAGTCGCTTCACGGCACCGCGCCCGACGGCGAGCTTGCCGACGGCGAGCTTGCCGATCGCAAGCGCCCCGACTGCCCCGGCGCCGGCCGCAAGCGCCCCGATCGCGGCTGCCCGCACGGCGAGCCCGGCAAGTGCGGTGGGCTCGGCACCGCCTCTCGCCCGCCGGCGCCCGCAGGCGCGGCAGCGACAGCGGCCGTGCGCTCGCGCTCTCGGGGCTTTGATCGCGCCCCGGCGCGATGCTCCGCGCGGCCGGCAGCGCCGGCAGCCGTTTCCCGAGCTCTTTGAGTTGCGCTTCCGGGACAACGCCCTCAGCTCCGCTGCTCGTCGAGTCGCTTCATTTCTTCCTGAACCTCCTGCTCGGTGATCGGGGTCCTTCCGTAAGTGTCCCAGGCGGGGAACAGCCGAGCTTCGTCACCCGGCCTGGACATACTGACTCCTCTTCGACGGGCAGGCCGGTGTCATGAAGTCGGAGAGAGTCTGACCCCCTATTTCTTCAGCTTCACCGCGAGCGTGGTGGTCTTCTTGTTGCCCGACTCGTCTGTGAGCTTGACCTTGAGCTGCGCGGTCGCCTTCTTGCCCTTCGTCAAAGCCTTGGCGATCCGCTTTCGGTCTTTGGACCTCTTCGGCTTCAGCTTCAGGTTCTTCTTCTTGCCTGAGGCGACCCTCCTGGTGGCGGGCTTGAGCTTGTAGGACTTCTTCTTGACCTTGACCCTGCCGGTGGCCCTGGCCTTCAGGTCGTCCTTCGCCTTGACCTTGACCCTGACGCGGATCTTCTTTCTCTTCTGCCTCTGGTTCTTCTTGGCGACGGCGCAGCCGTCGACAGTGGTGCCGTCGGGCGGCAACCTCGTGCGGTCTCCACACTCCCGGTTTACGCGGAAGATCGCCCCGCCCCCTCGATCGCTAACGAAGATCTTCCCGCCAGAACCTTCGACGACCCCCCAGGGGCCGCTCCAGATTGGACCACTCCCCCGCCCGGGCCCTGAGATCGTTCTCAGGGTCGAGTTACCCAGAGCAATCGACTTCACGGCCATCGCCTGAGCGTCGGTCACGAGGAGGTTGCCCGACGAGTCCGATCTAATGCCGATCGGAACGAGAGGGGGGCCTTGTGCGCCGAGCGCATACGTCCGCACGCGCGAGCGATTGCCAGTCCCAGGGTCCACCCGAACGACGGCCGGCTTCTCGGGGTCTGCCACGTAGTAGAAGCCATCGTCCCCCACAGTCACCCCAATCGGCGCCGTAAAACCCGCCCCCGTCCCCCGCCCTGGCCCCGAAACGACCGACCTGTCCCCGCTCGCCGGGTCCACGCTGATCAGTGACTGTAGGCCCGGATCGGCAACGAGCCATGCGGAGGGAAGCGCCGCGATGGCGATCGGGTCCTGCACGTTGTCACCACTCCCCCGAGCGGGGCCGGAGATGACAGTGCGGTCACCGGTCTCGTAATCGATCTGCATAACCGCGATGTTGGTGGCATCGCCCACGACCACGTCACCCGCCGGCGTAACCGCGACGGCCTCCGGCGTGATCAGGAACATTCCCGTCCCTTGCGAGGCGTCGGAGATCACCCTCGCCGACCCGGTGCGGGGGTCTGTCGCGATCACAGCGTCGAGCAGTGGATCGACCACGACGACCTCGCCATCCTCGCGAACGTCGATTCCCATCGGATGCAGCAGGGACCCGGGGTCGGGAGCGGCGCTCTCGAACACGACCGATCGGTTCCCGTCGTCACGATCGACGGAAACAAGCGCCCGCTTGCCAAGATCGAGCACTAGGACTTCCGCTCCCCGCCCCGTGAGGGCGACCGGCAGGACGAAGTCCGCGCCGTCGCCGCTTTGCCCACCCGAGACGACAGTGCGATCGCCGCTCGATGAGTCGATCGAGAGCAGCTCTCGCCGTTCGGAGTCGACGACCAGCAGATCACCGTTGTCAGCCGTCAGCAGGCGCGTCGGGCTCCCGAGCGATGGACCACTGCCACGCTGCTCGTCTGAGACGACTTCTCTGTCGCCCGTTGCGAGATCGACCGAGAGAATCGCCTGCCGCCCGCGATCGGCCACGAGGAGCTGGCCCGGTGCCCCGGTTGCGATCCCGAACGGATCGATGAACTCAGGGCCCGCTCCGCGACCGGATGACGAGACGATCGTCCGATTCCCTGTCTCGGGGTCGATCCTGATCACCGCCCCGAGGTTGATGTCGACGACCGCCAGCGCGCCGCTATTGAGCGAGGTGATCGTGCGCACCGTGTCGAACGACGGGCCCGAGCCGCGATCCGCGCCCGACACCTCGGATCGGGCACCGGTGCGAAGGTCGATCCGGAACACCGACCCGGCAGCGGGATCGACGACGTACGGGTGCCCTCCGGCGATGGCGATCCCGACCGGCGCGTTCAACGCGGGCCCGCTCCCGCGCGAGGGCGAGGAGATCACCTCACAACTCGCGTCGCCCGGAGAGATGCTGACCAGCGCTTGGAGACCGCGATCGGCAACCAGCACCGTTTCGTCGTCGGCACTCATCAGATCCATCGGGGAAACAAGCCCGGAACCGGTGCCGACTCCCGGCGTGGCGCAAGTTCCAGGCTGCTCACTCCCCTGGCCGCGCGCCGCGAGCAGGAAAAGGAGCGTGAGACTTAGGCCACCCGCGGCTAGAAGTTGTTTGAAAGGCCTCTTGACGTGGATCCTTGCACTGGGCGTTGGTCGTACTCAGGTCAGCAGGAGTTTCGGCCCGGGTATAACCATGGCAGCTCTCCGGGCTGCGCGCCGATCGAGCAGGGCTCGGGCGTCCTCCGTCGTTCTGGGGCAGCTGGGGCCTGTATACGCCCCGCTCGCCGGACCCGCAAGAAGTGCCGCCGCCAGCAGCAGCGACAGCACGGCCCTCGTCACTGCTCGTCCGCCGGAGGTAACAGAGAAGCCCGCTCACCGAGCGGGCTTCTCTCTATAGCGGGGGCCCGATTCGTTTCTCGCTACCACCCACGGATCAGGGAGCGAGTACGCCTCCCAGCGTGAGCCAACTACGTCGACCCGGGACTCTATGTTGACGCTGCGTATGTAAGGGTCCCCCTCGCGGTCATCGGGTCGCCTACAGCGGAAGGGAGTAGAAGATGCAGGACTTGGATGGTATTCGTCTTGCGGACATCCCAAAGCGGTTCCCGAACTGGCTCGTCGCCGCCGACCGTATGGCCAATGAGCTGCTTGGTCCGCAGGACTGGCTGATGCGCAAGGGCTCGGGCGATCGCTGGCTGGACCAACCCACCTTCAAGGACTGGTGCCAGGATCCCCGTGGGGTGGTCCTAGCGGAGACGACCCCAAAACAGATCGCCATGGCGGACGACGCGGGGTGTCGCCTCGAACTCCTACGCGGCAGCGTCAGGATGCCTCGGGCCGCTGACGATTCGCGACCGGAGAATGTTTCGCATGTTCGCGGCGCAGAGTCGAGTTGGATGCTCGTCTACGCGCCGAGTCCCAGGGACGGGTGAGGCGACCCGCTTAGGCCCGAGTGGGCGCGCAAGGATCTGTCGCTTTCCAGCAAGGCAGACGTTTCGGCATTGCCCAACTCCGTGCGTCTCCCTGAAATCCGGTAGCTGGCCCGATTCCTTTCCCGTTACCACCCGCGGATCACCGAACGGATGCGCTGCGTCACACAAAGCAATGCGTCCGAAGGCCGCGCCTAGAGCTAGGCACTGGTCAGGCGGGCAGATTCTTTCCGATCCGGTCGCCCGCCTCCTCCACCTTTTCGGTCAGGTAGTCGAGCATCGCCAAAGCCTCAACAGCTTCCTTGTTGCGCGAGAGCCTGGAGTCGCGGTGCGCAAGCTGATTGCGAACAACGCCAAAGAACCCAGCGAAGAGGTTCCGCAAGCCGTCTGCCTCCCCGCCCGACATGCCCGGATCCCGCAGGGCGCCGCCATTTCCGAACGCTGTGGTCATCAGCTTCACACCCACAAGGGTGCTCGGGAGACCGGCTAGCCCGCGCACGGCATCCTCAAGAAATGTCGAGCGCCGCTCCGATCACAGGATGGCCGGCGAAGTGAAGCTCTTCCTCGGCGGTGAAGATCCGCGCCCTCCCCCGGGCGCTGCGGCGGCTCTCACGCGTCGAGATCCTCGTGCCACCGGACGAAAGCGAACTCGGGCGGGCCCTCCAGCCCGGCCTCCGCCATGATCTCGCGGGCCTCAGGGTCGGCGAGGAACGCCTCGATCCCCTCGCGGTCCCAGTCGAAGACGGTGATCACCTCGTTCGGGTCCTCGGCATTGTGGTAGACGCTCGCGGAACGCGAGCCGTGCTCGGCGCGCTTCGCCTTCCCCCTGGTCTCGAACGTCTTGATGAACCGATCGAAGTCGGCAATTCGGACCCTTGCGACGGCGTGGGGCATGAGTTCTCCTCTAGGCGGCTGACTCCCCCAGCCTATGGACCTGGGCGCGCGAATGTCGCTGTGAGCCTGCCCAGCGATCGTCTCCGGCTCGGCTAGGTCCCGGCTCGGAGCGCCGCCATCCGCTCGCGCCTCGGCCTGGTGATCTCGCCCATGATCACCTTCAGCGAGGCGGCAACCGGGACCGCGAGTATCGCGCCGACCACCCCTAGTAACGCCCCTCCGACCAGAACGCTCGCGATCGTCGCAAAGCCCGAGATATCGACCGCGGTCGAGTAGACGGCGGGCTGGACGAGGTAGTTCTCGACCTGCTGGTAGACGATGATCACGACGGCGAGAATCAGCGCCGCCGCCAGTCCGGTTCCGGCGAGCGTGATCAGGCAGACGATGAAGGCGGCGATGGTCGATCCGATTTGCGGAACCAGATCAAAGAGGCCGACTATCACCGCCAGCGCGACAGGGAACGGCGCCCCAATCAGCACCGCCGTCACCCCGACCACCGCTCCCGCGATCAGCGAGATCGCGACGTTGCCGATCAGCGCCGAAGACATCACCTTCGTCACCTCGTCGATGACGCTGCCGACGTGGGTGGCCTGCGCGGGGGGCAGCAGAGCCAGCGAGGAGCGCCTAATGTCGGGCAGGCCAACGATCAAGAACAGCGTCAGGAACAGGAGTGTGACGACGGAGAGCAGAGAGCCGACCAGCCCGCCGGTAATCCCTAGGAGAGCGCCCGCGGTCTCGGGGATCTTCTGCGCGGCGTCCGCGGCGAGCTCCTTGGCCTTCTCGATCACGTCGGTGTTGTTTGCAAGTTCTTTGAAGCCCGGCGAGTCCTCAAGGTCCTCTACGTAGCCGGGAAGGTCGCCCGCTAGGCCGCGAACTTCGTCCCAGACAGGCGAAACCGCCCAGATCAGGATCACCCCGAGCAACAGGATCAACCCGAAGACGACCAGCATGGCAGCAAGCCCCCGCGAGAGCCCCCTGTTTGAGAGTTTGGTGACGAGCGGATCGAGTCCGAGCGCGAAGACGAGCGCCAAGAGGATCCCGAGCAGCGCGCTGGCAGCAACGACCGCGAGGAAGACGAGCAGCGCCAGCAGCAAGGCCTTGACGACGGTCGTCGCCGAGAAGGTGACCTGGACGGTCGCTTGCGTCGAGAGCGCCTGGCCGCCGGGAGGCTTGCCTTCCTCGCCCCCCGACCTAGGGCCGGCGGCTTCGCGGTGCATCAGCGTATCGGCGCCTCGCGTCCGACCACGCGCATGCCCCAGCCGAGCGCACACATCCCAGCGCCGTTGAGGATGAAGCCGATGCCGACCAGCAGTGCCAGGGTCGAGTAGCCGATATCCGGGTTGGCGACGATGACGATGCCCGCGATCAACTCCAGGGCTCCCGCCACTGCGTGCCAGCCGCGATGTTCGTACTCGTCGGCCGCGGTGACCAGGCGGATCACCCCCACAGCGATCAACCAGATCCCGACGAACAAGGCCACCGCCTCGACCGTACCGATCGGATGACGGATCAGGATCACCCCGACGATCGCGGTGAGAACCCCGAACAGAGCGACCATGCCGCGACCGCGGGTGCTCCGGCTGAACGAGACGAGGAGCTCGAGGATGCCGTCAACCAGTAGGAAGATCCCCGCGATCGCTGCCAGCGTGGCGAGGCTGTCGCTGGGCTTGAAGAGAATGACCACGCCGGCGACGACGCTCAGCATCCCGACGACGACCAGCAGCCACCAGCCCCAGGTTGCCTCTTCGATTTCCGACTCGACGACCATGTCCGTCATCTCCGACCCTCCGGATGCTCGTGTTAGCGCCCGGCAAGATATCGCAGGCGTCGGTCGGTGATTTCGATCGCGCTCGTCTCCTGAGCGGGAACCCCCGATGCCATGCTTGGCGATGAGCAGGGAGGACACTGGTCACGTGGTCTGGAGCTCAGCTGCTTCCTGCAATAGGCTCGGGCACGGCCTTCGCGATCTCGGCTGCCTGAGCGAAGGCGTCCTTGAGCTTGTTCCCATCCATGCGATCAACGCTACAAGCACCAGCGGCGAAGGGCTTCTGTTGAGCTCATTCAAGGGCTACTGGCGTGCCCCGCTCGGCTTCGAGCCGCCCGGACGATTCAATTTCGACACCGCCTACAACGTATATATGGGTCTTCCTGGCGACGCTGACAGACTCGAGCTCACCGTAAACGTTGGCCGGGACGAGCCTTACGACCTCGGGGAGGGCTACAACCACATGGCCATCGCGGTCCAAGACATCGACGCCTCTCTCACCCGCCTCGCCGAGATCGGAGTCCAACCAGAAAAGCCGCCATACCGCCCCGGCGGTCGCGAAGATCTCCCGCGGATCGCCTCCGTAGCGGATCCCGATGGTTACCGCATCGAGCTGATCGACGGCGGGACGTTCGAGACGCCGCAAGACCCGGTCTAGTAGCCGCGCGGAGCCGCCTCGAAGCGCCGACGGCATTTCCGCCGCTCCGTCGGCCATTAGGGCCTGGCGATCCACACCCCGAGAACCAGAGGCCGTGCGTGTTGGTTGCATGATGATCGGACCCCAATGTCCACACGCGCTCATGCGCTGATGGCGGATCGGAACCAGGAAGTCGACGCGATCGGCGTCCTGCCCGCTGATCAGCTCGACGGGATCGGGACGATCGGGCGAGGGGGTCCACTCGCCGTGGGATGAGCGGGGCGCCTGGCCCCGAGCGGCCTTTCCGCGCTCGCGGCGATCGGCTACCGACGGCAGGCTGCGTTGCCACGACCCGTCAGCGGCCGGCTGACTTGACTGCGATTCCTTGTTCTTCGGCATCTCACGAATCCTTCGGTCGGGCATCTCTGGCTGGGCTCCACGGGACCTCCTCGGTGCTCGAGGCGGGCTCGCAGCCTAACCGCGGTCACGCTCATCGGCCATCAACCCCGGTGTTGCTAGCGAGCCTGTGACCTTCGGTGTCGTAGTTCCGCAAGATCGCGGCGCTGCGGCTTTCTCGGGTTCTCCTCGGTCCGCTTCGCTCTGCTGATCCGTGCCTGCTTCTCCGGTGCTGAGCCGCGAACGCTCAGGCGACGTGAGGACGTTGATCCGCTGACTTCGCAGGTTCACGGAGCTCGACGACTTCTGGCTTAGGCAGGAGGCTGGCGCGAGAGGCAGAAGCACTGCTCATGTCCAATCGCTGGAGCACCGGTCGGATCGAGGCGCTCAGCGATGGCGTGATCGCGATCGCGATCACACTGCTCGTCCTCGAGATCGGCGTTCCCGAGGTGGACTTCGAGGATCTCTGGCAGGGGATAGCCGATCAGTGGCCCTCCTACCTTGCCTACGTGACGAGCTTTCTGACGATCGGCGGGGTCTGGATGATCCACCACGGGATCTTCCGCCGTCTCGCGCAGGCCGACGGAGTCGTGACGCGGCTGAATCTGCTCCTTCTGATGCTGGTCGCCTTCCTGCCGTTTCCGACGAAGCTGCTCGCCGAGGCGGTCGACAGCGACAGCTCCGAGCGGGTAGCCGTGGTCTTCTACGGCCTGGTCCTTCTCTCGATCTCGGTGCTTCTGTCCGCGCTCTGGCGCTACATCGCGGCCCGCCGCGATCTGCTCGAAGCCGAGATCTCCGACGACGAGGTCTCCTCGATCACCGAGCGGATCACTCCGAACGTAGCCTTCTACGTCGTGATCATCCTGCTTGCGCTCCTCACTCCTCAGCTCGCCGCCTTCGGCTATCTGCTCGTCGCGGTGATCGCCGTCTTTCGCGCTCAGGGCGACTCGGCTCCGCCCAGAGCACCGGCCAATTCGGCATAGCGGATCGTCCGGCGTCGAACGCCTGGGCCAGGGTTTCATCGGCCTCGGCAGCGGCGGGAACCGGTCTGCCTACCGTCTGGTGCCGCTGCCGCCCCTGAACGACGAGCAGATCGGCATCCAGGCCTGAGGAAGCCGGTGTCCAATCGGACGGGCGCGAGCGAATTGATGCCCGATTGATGCCCGATTGATGCCCGCCCGACGACGCCGCTTGAACCCCACGACGCAAGAAGCCCGCTCACAGAGCGGGCTTCTCTCTATAGCGGGGGCAGGATTTGAACCTGCGACCTCCGGGTTATGAGCCCGGCGAGCTACCTGACTGCTCCACCCCGCGGCGGTGAATAACAAGATAGCAGCGGCTTTTCGCGTTGCAAGGCGGGCTCAGACGCGACGGCATGCGGGGCCGACGAAGTCCTCGCTGTTCATGTACTCGCCGCGGGGCAGGTAACGACCCATCACGGCCTGCTCTTCGCCGGGATCGGTGACGTTCTGGATCGCCTGCTCGAAGGAGGGGTCGGGGCGGATATTGCGCATCAGCAGGGTGCCGCCGCCGGCCCGGCCGAGCGGGTCGACGTAGCGGCCCCAGCGCAGCCATGCGACCCCGCAGCGCCGATGGGCATCCGGGGGCCGGACGTCGGCAGTCCCGACCACCACCGTGTAGCTGCGGCGCTCACCGAGTGGCACCTGCTCGTCATAGACGCACGAGATCACCGAGGTGGTGACCGGGCTCTCGTTCTGGCACAGCGACCAGTAGCGAACCTCCCCCCTCTTCATCCGCTTCCCACCTCGCCGGGTCCGCGGGAAGGTGGGCATCTTGCCGCGGAGGACCAGGATCTCGCCATAGGAGCGATTTATGGGGCCGACTGTGTAGCGCGCGTCGCCGTTGCTGTACTGGCCGCCGATCTGACTCTTGTCGAGGTCCTCGCGCTCGGGCTCGCTCGGAGTGCCGACCTGGTAGACGCTGAGCGCGAAGGCGAAGTTGAAGAAGGCCTCCCAGCGAAGCGGCGCAAAGGCCGGTGTGGTCTGGAAGTCGGCGCCTGGCGTGTTGACGAGACCCTCGTAGACCGGCACCGGGACGGTGAGCGAGGGCAGGCTGCGATCGGGGTCGTTGACGGCATCGCAGGCCTGCCGCCGCGGTAGGCGGGTGCCGTCGGCGAGCACCACGGTCGGCTTCGGGAGACCGCCGCCGGCCTTCGATCCACGTCCCCGATCGGGCACGTAGACGCGGTAGATCAGCTCCTGCACGCCGCCGTTGGATTCGGCGTAGATCGTGTTCGGCGCTCGCTGCGCCTCGCGCTCGGGAGACGGGCGGTCGAGCACCTTGACCTTCCAGTCCCGCTTGTTGGGTCCAAGATCGCGGCGGCTGGCCGGTAGGAAGGGATTGACGCTGCCACCTTCGGGCTCGATATCGACGTCGGGGATGGTGTCGATCGGTTTGCCGTCGCTGTAGGCGTTCAGGGAGATGTAGCGCGCGTGCGGAAAGCGCCCCTCGAGCACCATCCGCGCCCCGGCGGGCAGGTTGAAGCGCGCCGCCCAGTAGCCGGCGCCCTTGTCGGGGTAGGCGAGATTGACCTCGGGATCGTCGAGGTGATCGCGGTCGAAGGGACCGAGCCAGAAGCAGTTCGCCTCCGGCACGGCCGCATGTCCGGGGGCCGGGTTGGCCGTCAGCCCAACCAGAAGGGACGCCAGCGCCGCCGCGACGACGAGCGCGCGCCTGCGCAACCTCCCTTGCCGCCACAACGGATCCACCGCGGTGAAGATACCGGCCCCGTTCAGCTCGGTCGAGGCCCTCAGGTCTGTAGGCCGACCTCCGGCGCGGGGCCGCTGAACCCGGCCAACTCCTCGTCCTCCTCGGTCCAGAAGGGCGGGTAGTCCTCGGTGAGCAGGAGCCAGAAGGCGTACGCCTTCACCTGGTAGGAAACCGCGGCACGCAGCGGCTTGTACAGGCCCTCCGGGTGCTGAGCCGAGATGACCATCCAGACCCAGGTGATGAGACCGATCAGCTGGCTGAGGATCTGCATCACGTAGGTGAGGATCAACACCGGGATCCCGTAGATGGGCCGGAAGAAGGTCTTCAGCCGGCTGTACTCGACCTTCGGCTCGGCGATCTGGGTGCGGACGGGGTAGTCGGGATCGGCCTGCCCGTTGAACGGAGGCCACTCGTCGGTGAAGAAGTAGATCCAGCCCATCACCCGGCCGTGGAAGCGGACGAAGCCCGAGTTGAAGCGGTAAAGGCCCTCCGGGTAACGACCCGTGAAGACGATCGCGAACCAGGCGACGATCGCCAGGACCACGGCGGCCAACCCGTAGAAGGCGGAGACGATCGCCCACGGGATCACGAGGATGAAGCGGAAGAAAACAGTCAGGCGGCTGCGGCCCTCGGGCTGGTGCGCTGCCGAGTACAGAACTGGATACATGGATGGCTCCTTGAGTCCGTGGACGAGACCGGCCGAGCCTAACGCCCGAGCCGGACCTTGGCAGGCCGTCTACGATCCCGCTCGCTTGAGCGTGGCCGTGATCGACATGGGAACCAACTCGACGCGGCTGCTGGTCGCCGACGTCGCAGCCGACGGCGCAGGGCTGGTCGAGCTCGAGCGCGAGGCCCGCGTGACCAGGCTCGGCCGTGGCGTCGATACCTCCGGACAGCTCGCCGCGGAGGCGATCGACGATGCTTGCGCGGCCGTCTCCGACTGGCTCGCGCTGGCCGCGCCACACCGTCCGGAACGGATCGTCGCGCTGGCGACCTCCGCCGTACGGGACGCCGCCAACGGGGAGGCCTTCCTGGCCGAGCTCCGGGAGCGCTTCGCGCTGGGGGCGCGAGTGATCGACGGCCTGCTCGAGGCCCGGCTGACCTATCGGGGCGCGACCTGCGGTCGCGAGCCAGGCGAGGGAACCCTCGTCTTCGACATCGGCGGGGGCTCGACCGAGCTCGTGATCGGCGATGGTCCCGAGCTCCGCTTCCACGAATCGCTCGAGCTCGGCGTCGTTCGCCACACGGAGCGCTTCCTGGCGGGCGATCCACCGTCGGCCGCAGAGCTCGAGGCGCTCGCGGACTCGCTCGGGACCGAGCTCGCCGCGGCACGGGCTCGGTACGGGGGCCCGACCCCCTCCCGCGCGATCGCGGTCGCCGGGACCCCGACCTCGCTCGCCGGGATCGAGCTCGAGCTCGTTCCCTACGACGCGGCCTCCGTCGAGGGCCACGTCCTCGATCTCGATCGGCTCCCCAACCATCTCTCCCGGCTCGCTTCACTGCCGCTGGAACAGCGTCGCAAGGTCAAGGCGCTGCACCCCGACCGGGCGGCGACGATCGTCTGCGGCGTGGTGATCCTGATCTCGACGATGCGGGCCTTCGGCCTCGAGAGGGTCGAGGTCTCCGAGCAGGACATCCTCTGGGGAGCCGCCCTGGCCGCGGCCGATATGGACGGGCCGCTGTGAGTGACCCGGTGGGCGGGCTGCTCGGCCCCCGTCGCCACGCCCGCCCGCGGCGTTACGATCCGCCCGTGTCAACCTACGCGCTGATCGCCGGTTTCGGGGCCGCCGGCGCCGTCTCCCGCTACGCCGTCGACAGCTGGGTCGCAAACCTGACCGGCGGCCAGTTCCCGTGGGGCACGATGACCGTCAACGTTGTCGGCGCCTTCGCGCTCGGCGTCCTGATCGCGATCACCACCGAGCGGCTGCTGCTCGACCAGAACTGGAGGATCGGTCTGGGGATCGGCTTCCTCGGCTCGTTCACGACCTTCTCCACCTATGCCTACGAGAGCGTCAGGCTCGCCGAAGACTCGGCCTGGCTGATGACGGCGGCCAATGTCTTCGGAATGGTCGCCCTCGGACTGCTCGCCGCCTTCCTAGGGCTGGCGCTGGGCAGGGAGATATGAGGACCGAGGCGGAGGGCAAGCTGCTGCGGATCTTCGTCGGCGAGTCCGACAAGCACGGCTCCAGGCCGCTGTATCAGGCGATCGTCGAGCTACTGCGGGAGCGCGGCCTCGCCGGAGCCACCGTATTGCGCGGCGTCGAGGGCTTCGGCGCCGGCTCCGAGCTGCACACCCACCGCATCCTCCGGCTCTCCGAGGGCCTGCCGATGGTGATCGAGTGCGTCGACACGGCCGAGCGGATCGACGAGATCCTCCCCGCCCTCGACGACATGGTGGTGGAGGGGATGGTCACCGTCGAGCGAGTCGAGGTCGTCACCTACCGGGCGGGAGCGGGCGAGCCCTCCCCATCGGACGACTAGCCCGGGCGGGTCAGGGCGCGAGGCGCTCGATCTCCCAGTCGGCTCCGGCGCGGCGATAGCGGAAGCGGTCGTGCAGCCGGCCGACCTGTCCCTGCCAGAACTCGATCTCGAGCGGGCCGACGATGAACCCGGCCCAATGCTCGGGCCGCGGGACCTCCTCGTCGCCGAATCGCTGCTCGCCCTCGGAGACGGCACGATCGAGCGTCTCGCGGTCGGGGATCGGGCGGCTCTGCTCACTCGCCCAGGCGCCGATCTGCGACTCGCGCGGGCGGCTCGCGAAGTACTCGTCCGATTCCTCGTCGCTCAGCCGCTCGACCGGACCCCTGATCCGGACCTGGCGGTCGAGCTCGCGCCAGTAGATCACCAGCGCCGCGCGCGGATGATGTGCGAGCTGTGCGCCCTTGACCGAGGCCTCGTTGGTGAAGAACCGGAACCCGCGCTCGTCGGCGCCCTTCAGGAGGACCATCCGGGCATCCGGCGCTCCGGCCTGATCGACCGTCGACAGCGTCATCGCTTCCGCCAACGGGACCTCCTCGCGCGCGATCTCGAACCAGGCGGTGAACTGGCGGAACGGATCGGGGTCGAGATCCTCGCGTCGCAGCGGCGGCATATCGGGTCGGCGTGGCACGGCTGCATCCTCTCAGACCGCCCCAGCCGCCCAGCGGACCACCCCCTGCTCCCGGCGATATAGGCTCCGGTCATGGGAAACCTCGAGGCCAGCCACACGGTTGAGATCGATGCTCCGATGGACCGCGTCTACGAGATCGCCGCCGACATCGCGAACTGCGGCGAGTGGACGCCCTCGGTCAAGAGCGTCGATGTAATCGAGAAGCACCCGGACGGCTCCGTGAAGGTGGTCGAGATGGAGGCCGATGCGGTGGTCAAGACGACCCATACAGTCCTCCGCTACGACTACGGACCGCCCGACAAGATCTCCTGGGAGCAGGAAAGCGGCGACGTCAAGTCGATGGTCGGCGACTGGAAGCTCGAGGCGATCGACACAGATCACACCCGCGCGACCTACTCGCTGGTCGTCGATCCGGGCAGGATGCTGGGGCTGCTCCTGCGCGGTCCCGTCGAGGGCAAGGTGAAGGAGTTCCTGACCAAGGGCGCCGCCGAAGGGCTGAAGGAGTACGCGGAAGCCAACAGCTGAGTAGGGCCATCTCGTTCTCGTCCCGAAGGTGGGGATCGCGGGGGCGGCTGCTCCTCCGGCGCCTCAGTCCTCGCCTGACGCCTCCCGCATCTCCCCGTGGCGGATCGCCTCCCGCACGCGGCCATGGCGGGCGGTTCCCTCGTCGAGGCTCGGGTTGACGAGACCGCGGAGGCGGGAGTAGACGGCCCAGCGGCGGGGTCGGACGGTACGGGCGGCACGCCCCTCGACGGCTTCGGCGAGCGCCTCGCCCGCCTGCTGCGGCGAGATCCGCTTGCGCAGCGGCCGGGGGGCGAGTCCCTCCAGGCGGGCGGCGATCGGATCCTCGTAGGCACCGGCGATCATCGCCGTCTCGACGTAGCCGAAATAGGCGACCCCGGCCGAGGCGCCATGTGGAGCCAGCTCGACCCGCAGGGCCCGGCCGAGCGACTCGACCGCCGCCTTGCTCATCCCGTAGCTGGCCTGCATCGCGCCGTTGAGGAAGGCGTAGACGGAAGAGATCACCAGGACGTGGCCGCGGCGCTCGATCACGTGGGGGAGCGCCTGGCGGACCGTGTGGACGACGCCATGGAGGTTGACCGCAAGGACGTTGTCGAAGGCTTCTGGAGCGACCGCCGAGACCGATCGGATCGGCTGCGCGATCCCGGCGTTGGCGATGACCACGTCGAGGGAGCCAAGCTCGGCAACCGTCGCGTCCACGGCACCGGCGACGGCCGACTCGTCGCAGACATCAGCGGCGATCGGCAGCGCACCATCGCCGATCGAGGCGGCCGCGGCCTCGGTATCGCCCTTCTCGAGATCGACCAGCGCGACCGAGGCGCCACGCCGGTTGAGGGCACGTGCGGTCTCGAGACCGATTCCACGGGCGGCTCCGGTGATGAGCGCCACCCTCCCCTCAAGATCAAGCGTGGACATCGGCTGAGGCTAGCCGGCCTTTCCCATCGCGGCGGCGACCCCCGCCGCGCGCTCGCGCTCGCCGGTCGGCAGGGAGATCCATACCGCCCCGTCGCTCTCCCAGCGCCGCCGGGGCTCGAGCACGCGTACGCCGATGAATCGATCACGTTCGTCGAACAGCCAGACGTCGTCCTCCGGCGAGCTCTCCCGCCGGACCGGCTCCGCACCCGGGAGGCTCGCGTAGAGCACGTCGGAGGAGTCGTCGTAGACGACGCGGGTGAAGTTGTGACGACCGAGGCGCAGGCTCATCGGGCCAGCAGCCTAGACGGCCCGCGAGACCGGCGGCCGTGCGTGGATCGGTGACCGCCGTGGCTCAGGCGAGGACGGCCTTGCGGGGGTAAACGACGTCGGGATCGGTGAGCACGTTGACCAGGGCGGGCCCGCCGCAGGAGAACGCGCGCTCGAGCGCCGGCTTCAGCTGATCGGGGCTGCCGACCAGCTCCGAGTGGCAGCCGAGGGCCTCGGCGACCTTCTCGTAAGGCGTCTCGGGCCGGAGCTCGGCGGCGAGCGAGTACCCGTACAGGAGCTCCATCGGGTGCTTCTCCAGCGCCCAGATGCCGTTGTTGCCGACGACGCCGACCACCGGCAGGCCATGCCTCGCGAGGGTGTCGAACTCCATCGCGCTGAAGCCGAGGGCGCCATCGCCCAACAGCAGGCAGATCTGGCGGCCGGGCTTGGCGCATGCGGCGCCGATCGCCTGACCGGGACCGGCCCCCAGGCAGCCGAACGGCCCGGGATCCATCCAGCAGCCGGGCTCATAGGTGTCGATCACCCGGCCCGCATAGGAGACGAAGTCACCGCCGTCACCGATCACGATCGCATCGCGGTCCAGCACCTCCGCGAGCTCGGCGTAGAGCCGCATCGGATGCAGCGGGGAGCGATCGTCGGAGGAATCCGCTGCCTCGCCGGCACGCTTCTCATCCTCCTGCTCGCGCAACCCCGCGACCCAGGCGCGGGTGCGGTCGGGCGAGCCGCCCGAGCCGGCGGCGGCCTCGGCCAGTGCGGCCAGGGTCGGAGCCACGGATCCGACCAGATCGACGTCGGCGGCCCGGTTGCGCTCGAGCGCGTTGGGCTCGACGTCGACTCGGACCAGCTTCGCCTCCGCGTTGATCGCGGCGCCGAAGCCGAGCCGGAAGTCGAGCGGGACGCCGATCACGACGGCGAGGTCGCAGCCGCCGAGTGCGGCTCCGCGGGTGCGGCTGAAGGCGAGCTGGTGATCCGCGGGCAGACATCCCCGGCCCATCCCGTTGAGGTAGACCGGGATGCCGAGCGCCTCCGCGAGTGCCCGCAGCTGATCCTCCCCGCGCCCCCAATAAAGGCCGGTGCCAGCCATGATCGCCGGCCGCTCGGCCCCGGCGAGCAGCACCGCCGCCTCCTCGACACCCTCGGCCGGTTGTGGCTCGGGGGGCTGCTCGCGGGGAGGCGGATCGAACTCCGCCTCGGCGAAGATGATGTCGAGCGGGTAGTCAAGGAAGGTCGGGCCGCTCGGAGCGGTGGCGGCGAGATCGACGGCGCGGGCGGTGGCGGCGGGGATCTCCCCGACGTCCTTGACCGTCTCGGCCGACTTCGTCAGCGAGGAGACGATCGGCAGGTGGTCGATCTCCTGCAGGCGGCCGGTGCCCCAGGTCATCTCCGGGGCGCGGCCGCCGAGCACTGCGACCGGGGAACCGTTGAAGCTGGCCCCGGCGAGGGCGCTGACTCCGTTGGTGACGCCCGGCCCGGCGGTGAGCGCGCAGACACCGGGTGTGCGAGTCGCCTTCGCCCAGCCTTCGGCGGCAAAGGCCGCGGCCTGCTCGTGGCGGACGTCGATGACCTCGATGCCCTCCTCCTTGCAGCCGTCGTAGAGGCTGAACAGGTGCCCACCGGAGAGCGTGAACAGATGTGAGACATCCCGGGAGCGGAGGGCACGGGCGGCCAGCCGGCCACCATGGGAGGCGCCCGGGTTGGCGATCCCCTTCGAGGCGCCCTGCTGCGGCCCGCTCTGGCTCTCGGCCTTCGCCATCGGCTGCGAGCCTATTGCAACTGCGCCTGGGTGCGGAGCTGCTTGCCCGCCGACCGCTCGGCGAGCGCCCGCGGCGCATGCAGCTCGATCGGGCGCTCGAGCCCCTTGAGCTCATGCGCGCCGCGGGACTCGGTCTCGAATCCAGGCCCCAGCTCCGAGCGCGTGCGCTCGGTGATCAGCACGCTGTCGCCGGTTTCGCGGGTCGCGCCCTCGACGCGGGCGGCGACGTTGACCGCGTCGCCGATGACGCTGAAATTGAGCCGCCCGCCACCGCCGATCGACCCCGCGACGACATCCCCGGTGTTGATCCCTACCCCCATCCGCAATCCCTCACGGGAGCCGTTGAGATTGACCCGGCTATCGATCTCCAGAGCCGCCCGTACGGCGCGCTCGGCGTGGTCGGAGTAGCCCTCCGGGGCCCCGAAGATGGCCATCAGGCCGTCACCCTCGAACTTGTCGATGTGTCCGCCCTCGGCGGCGATGATCGGGACGACCACCTCGAACAGCGAGTTCAGCGTCGCCACCACACGCCGGGCGTCGGCTTCGGCGGCGAAGGCGGTGAACTCCCGTACGTCACAGAAGAGCACCGTCACCCTCGCCCTGAAGCCCTCCTCGGAGAAGCCCTCGCTGAGGATGTAGTCGGCGACCTCCTCGTCGAGGTAGGTGCCAAAGGCCTCCCTGATCCGCTCCCGCTCCCGGAGTCCGCTGACCATCTGGTTGAAGGAGGCCGCGAGCCCGCCGATCTCATCGGCGGTGGTGACCGCGACGCCCGCCTCGTAGTTGCCCGTTCCGATCTGGTCGGTCGCCCGTTGGAGGTCGGCGAGCGGGGCGAGGATCGAGCGCGAGAGCAGCAGGGTGAGCTCGAGCGAGATCGTCGTCGCGACCCCGATCGCGACCAGGACCGAGGCGCCGAGCGCGGCGTCGCCACTTCCACCGTTGGTAATCGCGGCGACGACGAGACCGGTGATGACGTTGATCGCCGGCAGCGTCGCCAGGAGCCGGAAGCGCAACGGCAGCGCTCCGGCCCCGATGGCCAGGCGCGGTGGCAGCTCCTGGTTGATCTCAACCAGGACCGGCCGCATTCCGGCCTCGATCGTCAGGTAGTGAAGGATCGCTCCGTAGCCGACCGAGATCACCGAGGCGGCGAACAGGGGGAAGATCGCCGTCCAGGGGAGATCGAGAGCGAGGATCGCCGAGATGCAACCGCTGAGGATCACTGGGACGACCGGGAGCAGCAGCTCCGAACGCACAACCCGAAGTGGCAGCCCAACCGCGGCGCTCCAGGCGCGCGCCGTGGAGTCGGGATCCTTGTATCCGTCGATCCAGACCTTGATCGGCCTCAGCGAGGGGTTGATCCTGAGGAAGCCCCAGACCAGCGCCAGCGCGGTGGCGGTGCAGGTGACCGCGATGATCAGGCCGAACTCGGCAGCGGTTCCCTCGTAGAAGAAGCTGAGCAGCACGACGGTGCCGATCGTGATCAGGAATCCGGCCTGCAGCTCGACAGCGACGAACGCGGCCGGGTAATGACGCCCGAGCCTCCGGTAGAGGCGCCCGAGGATGGATTCGACCATGTCCTCATTCTCCCCTAACGCGACCCCGCTGCAAGCGTCCGGACAAAACGGGGCTCCGATTCAAGGATGGCAGCCGACGCTCCGATCAAGATGAAGGCATGCAAATCCCCCAGATGCGTAGAACCCCAACGCAGCGACGGGACGGCAACAACGGAGGCTTCCCCACCCCCCCGGAGGGCGAGCCGACTCACGTCGTCCACTGCGCCCATGCCGGTTGTGGCAGCGAGACACGCGTTCGCCTGCCGTCCTCCCTGCCCGACTCGGTCGTGCATCGCGTCGTCTGCGACGTCTGCAAAGAGACTTTCGGCCCCGGCAAGCGTCCGCCGGCCGGCCCCGATGCGCCGAGCGCCGCGGCGGCCCCCACCGTCGCCGCGGTCGCCGCCGTTGCCGTGGCCACGCGAGATCGCGGAGCCGAGCTGCTGGAGGAGGTGCGCGTGAGCCTCGCCGTCGGCTGCGACGGAATCCGCGGCCGGATCGCCGACAGCGAGGTCTTGAGCGGCCTGCCCCGGCCGGAGATCTCGCGCAATCGGCTCTGGGCATGGGCCTCGCTGCCATTGGCGCTGCTGGGCGTGGTCGCCGGGCTGGCGCTGATCCAGGGCGACTCCGACGCGGGCGCGGCAGCGACGACGGCCACCGCAGACAGCGAGGCGCTGAGCCGCGACGCGAAGTTCATCTCCGAACCCGGCTACTCGCTCGCGCTGCCGGCCGGCTGGAAGCAGACCAACGCCCCCGACGGCGCGACCTTCAAGGCGCTGTCGCGCGACGGGCTGGCCGAGGCGACTCTGTGGATCGAGAAGGACCCGACCCTGAGCTTCAAGCAGTTCGAGCGTCGTTCGCTGGCGCAGCTGACCGCGCTCTCGCCGGACGCGGAGATCGTCGACCGCGTCGACGGGCCGACGATCGAGACGACGATCACCGAGATGCGGGCCGAGCCGATCACCGGCGGCGCGGCGGCTCCCTACCGCGTCACCCTGCGCGGCGCCGGCCCCTATCGCCTCTACTTCGCGACCGCCGAACAGCCCGGGGCCAGGGCCAAGCTCCGTGGCGACATCGAGCTCATGCACGGATCTCTGCGCCCCGACGTCGCACTCCAGGGGGTCCAGGGCTGATGCGCATGCGCTTCCGCCCCTGGCACCTGCTGCTCGTGCTCGCCGCCCTCGCGGTTCCGATCCAGGCTGGAGCGCTGAAGGGATCCGACGGCACCGGCTCCGGCGGCGGGCTCGCGGTATCGGCCTCGCTCGACCACTGCGGCTTCGCCGAGACCGCGATCACCTGCCAAATCAACGTCAGCTGGACCGGTGTCGAGGGCGCCGAGCGCTATTCGGCCGCGGTGACCCTCGCCGACGGCTCGGTCCGCGACATGGGAACCATCGGGACCGGGCCCTCGGGCGGCTTCAGCTCGATCTGGGTTCCCTACGCCGGCGACGGCACCTACACGGTGACGATCACCGCCTGGGGCTCCGACCCCGACGGCAAGGAGAAGAAGATCGCCGACGAGGACTCGAATGCCAGCCTCGACCCTGACGGCGAGAACGACGGCAGGATCGGGGATGAAGGCAAGGGAGTCGACGACGAGGGCGCGGGGGAGGATCAGGCACCCGAGCCCGGCACCGACACCGGCGACGACGGCAATGCCCAGCCAGGGGACCCGAGCGTGGGCGGCCAGGGGAGCGACCCCGCCGCTCCAAGCGAGCCCGCCACGCCGGCGCCCGAGCCCAATCCGGGCGAACCCGAACCGGAGCCCTCACCCGAGCCGGTCTCGCCCTCCGGGCCGGACGAGCCACCGGCGGCAACCGAGACCGCACCGGCCACCCCGCAGGGATCGAGCGCACCGGGGGCGCCCTGATCAAGGTGGAGTCCCGGGGACCGCCTCGCTCGACGCGCTGGAGGCGGCCGGGGCCGACAACCTCCAGGGAGAGATCCTGATCGACGTTTCCAACCGATCGACGCGGCCGGCGGCTCCCCTCCCCCGCTCGCCTTCTGCAACACCGAGAGCCGTGGAGAGCGGATCGGGGCCGCGTTCCCACATCTCCCGGGGAGGGGCGGCGCTAGCCTCCTGCGCCAATGGGCAGCGATCGACAGATGGCAATCGAGGCGGAGGGACTGCGTAAGTCCTTCGGCGACGTCGAGGCGCTGGCTGGGGTCGATCTGCGGGTTGAGCCGGGAACGGTGCTCGGCCTGCTCGGCCCCAACGGCGCCGGCAAGACGACAGTGGTCCGAATCCTGACCACGCTGCTCCCGCCCGACGCCGGTCGCGCCAGCGTCGCCGGCCTCGACGTGGTCGCCGACGCGCCGCGGCTGCGCTCCCAGATCGGGCTCGCCGGGCAGTACGCCGCGATCGACGAGAACCTGACCGGGTTCGAGAACCTCGACATGGTCGGGCGCCTGTACCACCTCGGCCGGGCCGAGGCGGCGAAGCGGGCGCGCGAACTGCTCGAGCAGTTCGATCTCAGCGAGGCCTCCGACCGCACCGCGAGCACCTACTCGGGGGGCATGGCCCGCCGGCTCGATCTCGCCGCCGCCCTGGTCGCCTCCCCACCGGTGATCTTCCTCGACGAGCCGACGACGGGACTCGACCCCCGCAGCCGCAAGGGCCTGTGGGAGGCGATCGAGCGCAAGGTCGCGGAGGGAACGACGCTGCTGCTCACCACCCAGTACCTCGACGAGGCCGACCGACTCGCCGACTCGATCGCGGTGATCGACCACGGCAGGGTGATCGCCGAGGGCACCTCCGACCAGCTCAAGGAACGGGTCGGCGGCGATCGGCTCGAGATCGTGCTCGAGAGCCGCGGCGATGCGGAGCGGGCAACGGGGGTGCTGGCTGAGCTGGCCCGTGAGAGGCCGGCCAGCGAGGACGGGGCGCTGCACGTCCCGATCGCCGAGCGCCGCGGCGCGATCGCCGAGGCCGTACGGCTGCTCGACGGAGCAGGAATCGGGGTCGAGGACGTCGCCGTCCGCCGGCCGACCCTCGATGACGTCTTCATCTCGCTCACCGGCCACGCGGCCGAGGAACCCACCGACGAGAGCGGCGCGGCCGGCGAGGCAGAGGGGGCCCAACCGTGACCGCTTTGCGCCATCAGGTCGCCGACACCCTGCTGCTCGGCAAGCGCAACCTGCTCCGCTTCCGCCGCTCGCCCGAGCTCGTGATCGGCTTCCTGGTACAGCCGGTGATGTTCATCCTGCTCTTCGTCTACGTCCTCGGAGGCGCGATCCAGACTCCGGGCTTCGCTGACTACACCGACTTCCTGATGCCGGGAATCATCGTCCAGACGATCGCCTTCGGCGGCTTCGTAACCGCGATCGCGCTCGCCGAGGACATGCAGAAGGGCCTGATCGACCGCTTCCGCTCGCTGCCGATCGCCCGCTCGACGGTGCTCGCGGGAAGGACCCTCTCCGACGTCGTCACCAACACGGCCGCACTGGTGGTGATGATCACGGTCGGCCTGCTGGTCGGCTTCAACTTCGACGCGAGCGCGCCGGAGATCGCCGCCGGGATCGGACTGCTGTTGTTGTTCGGCTACGCGTTCAGCTGGATCTTCGCCCTGATGGGACTGAGCTCCTCGACGCCGGAGGCGGCCCAGCAGGTCGGCTTCATCATCATCTTCCCGCTCACCTTCGCCTCCTCCGCCTTCGTCCCGATCGACTCGATGCCGAGCTGGCTCCAGACCTTCGCCGAGGTCAACCCGTTCACGGTTGTCGTCGATGCGATGCGCGCGCTGTGGGTCGGCGCCCCGGCCGGCAACTCGATCTGGGGCGCGGTCGCCTGGTCGGTCGGCCTGATCGCCGTCTTCGCGCCGATCGCCACCTGGCGCTACAAGAGCAGCGTCAGCGAATAGCCGACCTACGGCTTCACCACGAACTCGTTGGTGGCGTATCGGCTCGGATCGACCCGCTCCTCGATCAGGTCCGAATCGATCAGGAAATCCACCAGTGCCTCAACCTCAGGGTGCCGGAACTCACCATAGGCCTCGGCGTCCGCTTGGAACAAGGGCAGATAGCTGTCGAGCTGGACCCGCTGCAGCTGAGGCTCGAGCTCGGGGTTCTGGTCGAGCAGTTCAGCGATGCACCCATCTGGGTCCGAGAGCGTGTCCTCATAGCCACGAACGGTCGCCTCGACGAACGCTTCAATTGCCTCACGCTCCCGGGCTATCCGGCTCGAAGTGGAGAACACGACCAGCCCTGGATAGCGAGGGCCTCCGTACTCGTCGATGCCGAAAGCGGTGACTGGCGACCCCGTCGATTCGACCTGCGCTGAATCGGCGACGATGAAGCCGGTGAAGGCGTCGACCCGCCCATTCAGCAAAGCCTGGGCACCGTTGAACCCGATCGTCACCGTGTCCACACCCGACGGGTCGCCGCCCGAGCTCCGGATCATCGCCTCCAGAACTGCGTCGTCGGAGGGTACGCCGGTGACGCCAACCGTCTTCCCGACGAGCTCCGCTGGATCGCCGATGCCCGAGGACTGCAACGCAATCAACCCTCCAAGCGGCCTCTGGGTCAGCGCCAGCACTCCCATTGCCGCCCGGCCCCGATCGATCTGGTCGGCTACGTCTATGCCGTCGGCGATCCCGAGGTCGGCCTCACCGGCCTCGATCAGCTTCAGCGTGTCCGCGGTCGAGCTCGGCTCAACGATCTCCAGGTCGAGGCCACCGTCGGCGTAGTAGCCCCTACCGAGGGCACAGTAGATGCCGGTGTGGACTGCGTTGGGGACGAAATCAAGGACGAGCGTCAGCTCGGCCTGCTCGCCGCCGGGGACGCTGTCCGCGGCTGAATTGGGCTTCGGGTCGGATTCATCCCCGCACGCCGAAATCACCAGGGTCAGGGCCAGCCCGATGGCAGCAGCGGCGCGCTTCGGGGCCTCCAAGCGGCCGGAGCGGCTGGACGGGCTGTCGGATCGGATCTTGCTCAAGTTGGGACGATCGCCTGGGAATCTGTGCCGGCCCGCGACTGCGGCCGAATCGCCAGCAAACGATAGGGCGGCTTGAGCGAGGGCGCCCGCTGCGGGAGCGCGTCCCGGACCGGCGGGCGGATTGCAGGCGGGTGCCCATGCCCGGGGTGGGATTCGAACCCACATGCCCGTATACGGGCAGCGGCTTTTAAGGCCACCTGACTGTGCCAATTCGTCGACCCGGGCGGGATCCGGATCGTAGCTGCGGGCCGGGTGCTTTACCGGGAGTTCAGACGCACACGCAACAATGTCGTTCCTCCGGTGTTATTTGGGTAGGTACCGAGGTAAGTGGAAGCTTCAGCTGTCACACATGCATCTCGCCGCGGGTTGTTGGCCCGCCGCTCACCCGTGCTCAAGCTCGAGCGCGACGAGCGGCTGATCGCGCTGATCCGCGGCGGCCACGATCGCGCCTTCGAGGTTTTGTTCGACCGTTACCACGCGCGCCTTCTGGCCTTCTGCAGCTCGATGCTGAAGAGCCGTCAGGACGCCGAGGACGTGCTCCAGGAGGTCTTCGCCAACGCTCACAAGGCGATGCTCGCCGACGATCGCAAGATCAACGTGCGCCCGTGGCTGTACCGAATCGCCCGCAATCGCTGCCTCAATCACCTTCGCAAGCCCGTTCCCGAAGGCCAGGACTCGATGGACATCCACCCCCACCTGAACGGCACCACCACCGCCGAGCGGGTGCAGAAGCGGGAGGAGTTGCGACAGGTCCTCAACGACGTCAGCACCCTTCCGGAGACCCAGCGCACGGCGCTGCTGCTGCGCGAGATCGATCAGCTCTCCTACGACGAGATCGCCGTCGCGATGGAGACCACGATCCCGGCGGTCAAGTCGCTGCTCGTCCGGGCCCGGATCACGCTGGCGGAGTCGAGCGAGTCTAGGACGCTCTCCTGTTCCGAGGTCCGAGTGACGCTCGCCGAGGCGGCGGAGGGAATCAGGAAGGCCGACGGCCCGGTCCGGATCCATGTCCGCAACTGCGAGGCCTGCGAGTCCTTCCGCAACCAGCTCCGCTCCGACCGCAAGGCGCTCGCGGCGATCTTCCCGATCGGCCCGTTGGCACTGCTGAAGACCGGCGTGCTCGGAAAGCTCTTCGGCGGCGGCGCCGCGGGAACCAGCGCCGGATCGGGCGCCGGAGCCGGAGCCGCCTCCACAGGCGGCGCGGTCGGCGCCCTGGGCGGCGGGGCCGCCGCCGGCACCACCGCCACGGCATCCAGCCTGGGCGCTGTCGGCGGCGCGATCGGCGGCAAGGCCGCGGCGGGCGTTGCGACCGCGGCACTGATCACGGCCGGCGCCGTCGAGGTCACCCACGAGGTCGGCGACCAGCGCCCCGCACCAGCCGCGATCGAGCGGGTCGCCGCGCCGCCGCCGTCCGGCGAGAAGGGGCCGAAGAAGGACAAGTTCGCGCGTCGCCTACTGGCCGCCGCAGCCGGTGCCGCCGCCGCCACGACGGCAGCCGAGGTCGAGCCGGTCGTAGCCGAGGAGCCGGCTGAAGTCGTCCCGGTGGAGGCCCCGGCCGAGGAAGCCCCCAAGCCCGCCGGCGCCGAGCGCGCGGAAGGCGCCGAGGAGGAGCTGCCCGAGCTGCCGGACAAGGTCTTCGAGGAGGACGGCGACAGCGAGCGCGAGGCCTCCATCGACGAGCCCGTCGATGGCGAGATTTCCCAACCCGAGCCCCCACCCGCACCCGCACCGCCCGGGGAGAGCGGGAGCGAGGCTCCGGATGGAGCCGCGCCATCGCCCGCGACGCCTCCGCCTCCCCCAGCCCGGCCCGAGGACGCGGCCGGCACCCAGCCGCCCCCCGAATAGCCCCAACCACCGGCTGACAGAGGCCTGCGGCCGCCCGCTCCTCGGCCCGGGTCAGGAGCGCCAAAGCCTCAGGCCGAATGCGTCTCCCCCGGCTCCAGGAGGACGACGCTCGAGTCGGTCCCGCTCTCGACGTCGGACCTGAAAGCATCGAGGTCCGTCTCGATCGGTGGGAAGGTGCTGTGGTGGCAGGGGATCACGGTGCCGGCGCCGATCAGCTCGCAGGCGACGACGGCATCGTGGCGATCCATCGTGTAGTGGCCGCCGACCGGGACGAGGGCGATGTCCACCGGGGTCCGCCTGGCGATCAGCTCGAGGTCGCCGAACAGGGCGGTGTCGCCGAGGTGGTAGACGGTCTTGCCGCCGATCGAGACGACCCATCCGGCCGGGGTGCCGACGTGGATGCCGTGGACCGGGCTGAACGGTGCCTCGTCGGAGCCGGGAGCTGTACTCGAGTGGAATGCCTGGACCAGCTTCGCCCAGCCCCAGTCGAACTCGACCGTGCCACCGAGGTTCGGATCGACGGTGTTCTCGACCCCCTGGTGGTCGAACCAGTTGGCGAGCTCGACGATCGCGGCGACGGTGGCGCCGGTGCGACCGGCGATGCCGACGCAATCGGCGAGGTGGTCGACGTGGCCGTGGGTGACGAGGATCGTGTCGGGCTCGACCTCCTCGGCGGTCAGCGTGGCGACCGGGTTGTTCGGCTTCAGGAAGGGGTCGATCAGTACGCGTGCCGAACCATCGGAAAGCTCGAAGCATGAGTGCCCCAGAAAACGTACGTCCATTGTCTATTCCTCCTCGTTGTTGTCTATGGCGCCGAGTTCGGCGGCGAGCGACCAGCCCACCGCCACCCCGATCATCATCGTGATCCGGGACTCCTCGGCCAGCAGGGCCCGCATCGCCGAGATCCGCTCGTCGTTGTCCGGCTTGCTCGCCGCCTCGATGATCGCGCCCTGATGTGAGTCCTCGAACCACCCTCCGCTCGCGAGCGCCTCGGCGAGCACGCGCTGCAGGCCCGGAGCGGCGGCGGCGACTACCTGCTCGGCGGACCGGAACCGCTCGGCGTCCTCCAGGGAGGCAACCGCGGCCTCGAGCTCAGCATCCGTGTAGGTGGGTTCGGGCACCCGCCCAACATATCCACCTCGACACACCGACCACCGGGCGCGGCCCGCTCAATCCGCGAAGACGCGGTGCTCCCACATCTCGATCGCGCCGAGATCACGGTAGCCGAGCCGCTCATAGACCGAGCGACCTCTAGGGCTCGACTGCAGGGTCGAGATCTCGCAACCGCGCTTGCGCCCGTCGAGGAGCGCCCGGTGCATGAGCAGGCTGGCGAGCTGATGTCCGCGCGCCTCCGGGAGCGTCGCGACCATATAGACACCACAGTCCCCCTGGTGATCGAGAGTCGCCAGGACCGACGCCGCCCATCCCTCGTGGCGAGCCGCGTAGGCCCTGAAGGCCGAGTCCGGCTTCGACCCGAGTCCGGCCTCGAAGCTGCCCTCGGGGACCGACTCGTAGGCGGCGTCGTTGATCGCGCAGAGCACTCGCCACTCGGCGGACCGGGTGTAGTCGAGCTCGAGGTCGAGCTGCTCGGGCACGGCTGACAGCTCGAGCAGCATCGAGCGCGGTCGAGCATCGAGGCGATGGCCGCGGGACGCGAGCAGGCCGCCCGTGCGCGTATCGGTCTCCGGAGCCCAGACTGCCCAGGCCCTCACCCCGGCGGACGAATAGGCGGCCTTGATCTCGTCGATCGCCGCCGCGAGCGCATCGGGATCCTCGTAGGCGACGGAGTTGAAGAGCGATCGTTCAGGCGCCGCCGGCGCGATCGAGGCGACGACGCCGTCGAGCTCGATCAGGCTCGCGTTCGAGCGCCCGTTGGCGATCGCCTCGAGAAATCGGACGAAGCCCGCATAACAGCGCGGCTCCCACCCCGAACCGGTCACCCGCTCCGCCTCACCCACCCGCCGGCCGACCTCAGCCGCTCGAAGCGGGCAGTCGCACGGCCGCCAGCCAGCCCAGGGCGAGCCCGATCAGTCCGCCGATCAGGCCCGAGATCGGGTCGGCGGTGATCTCGACAACCGGCAGGAGCAGGAGCACGACCGCGACGACGCTGACCCCGAGCAGATCAGCCGACTCCGAGAAGGTGGTCTTCACCTCGGCGCGCCGGAGCATCAGCCATGCAGCGAGCAGGCCGAGAGCGACCCCGTTGCCGCCGGCGGCGATCAGGAAGCCGTCCTGGAAGCCGACCGTAGCCGAGGCGTCGGCCGCGAGCATGCCGCCGGAGCCGCAGGCGAGAATCAGGACCGCGGTGGCGAGCGACCCGATCCGAGCCTCGACCAGGGTCCCGAACAGGGCGACCGACCCGCCGACGACGATCAGGGCGCCGAGGTCGTCGTAGACGAACGGGGAGGCCACATAGCGCCAGACCTCGTTGCCGACGGGACCGACGATCGCACCGACGTCGGAGGGATCCCAGGGAACCGCGCGCTCGAGCACGATCAGCACGGCCGAGATCATCAGGACCGAGATCGTCGCAACCGGCCGCTCCGAGATCGTCGCCGAGCTGAGGCCGAAGTTGGGCATCCGCAGCCGCCGCTGCGGCGTGTCCCCGAGCTGCTCGGCGAGTTGCCGCTGTTCCCGACGCTCGCGTCTGAGGCGGCGGCGGCGCTCGCGGCGGCTCTCGTGGACGCGGATCTCGTCGCCCTCCCGCTCGAGCCGCGGCGCACGCTTGCGAAGCCGGTGGCCGCAGTACGGGCACTCGGTGACGTACGGGCTGACCTCCGAGCCACAGGACTTGCAGACCACGCTGAGCTCAGGCGATGACACTGCGACGAGGATACCCGCGTCTAACGCTCGACCACCACGGAGCGACGAACGAGCTCGACCAGATCTCCGCCGACCTCGTCCGCCACGGCCACCTGCCGCTGCGCACCGGTCCCGTCGACCACGATCGCCCTGATCCGATCCAGGTGGTGGACGCACCCCAGCGCCTCCGCGTTGTGCTCGAGCTCGGCCAGCAGCCGGGCCGCGAGCTCCTTGGCAGGAACGTGGGTCCCCTCGCTGAGGTCGAGCAGCTCCCCGTCCATCCCCCAAAGCGCCGCCCGCACCTTGTTGTCGTCGACGAGCTCCCAGGGGACCTCGAAGAGCGGCTCGCCGGCCTCGTAGGTCTCGGCCAACCGGTGAGCCAGGGCCTGGGTCAGGGCCGCGTAGGCGAGGGTGTCATCGAGCAGATTCGCCTGGTCGAAGATCCGCGTCTCGACCGTCCCGAGCTTGGGGTGCGGGCGGACGTCCCACCACAGGTAGGTGTAGTCCTCGATCGCTCCAGAGCGCATCATTTGCTCGACCCGGCCGCTGAAGATCTCCCAGGAGCCGTAGTGGGGGGGCACGCCGACCCTCGGGAAGGCGCGGAACACCGGTGTGCGGGCCGACGCCATTCCGGTCTGGCGACCTTCCCAGTAGGGAGAGTTGGAGGAGAGCGCGAGCATCAGGGGGAGATATCGCCTGATTCCATCGGCGACGTAGATCGCCTTGTCGGGGCTGTCGATGCCGACGTGAACATGGGTGCCGAAGATCAACTCGCGCTCGGCTATGAAGCCGAGCTGGTCCATCAGCTCCAGATAGCGGGTCCGCCTCGTGATCGGCTGCTGCTCGCAGCGCGCGAACGGATGGGTGCCGGCAGCGCCCAGCAGCATCCCGTGCTCGGCTGCGATCCCCCCGACCATCTCCCTCAGGTGCTCCAGCTCCGCGGCCGCCTCGGTGAGGTCCCCGCAGGGCCTTGTCGCGATCTCCAGGACGGCCTGAAACAGCTCCGGCTTGACCTGACCTTGGCGATCCTCGGGGACGGCGGTCAACACCTCCTCGATCCCCGGCGAGAGATCGAGGGTCCTGGGATCGAGGAGCATCAACTCCTCCTCGATTCCGATCGTGAACGGCGTCCCTGTGAACTTGTGGTCGAGCAACTGCTTCCTCCCGAGCCGCCAGGAGCCTGCCCGTCGCGCCGATCCTAGCCCGCTTTGCCGCTATACACTGGCCGCCCGCCCGTACTGAAGGGCGAGAACCGGCGGATCCTTCCGCCCGTGAACCCGAAAAGCCCCGCGCGAACCGACGCACCGACGCCCCAAGGAGGCATCCGACGATGGAGGTCAAGAGCATCACCGAGCAGAAGTCACTTCTGGAGACCCTGCCCCCCGGCAAGCGGGCGAGGCTGCACCGGCTGCTGTTCGAGTTCGGCCCCGGCAACGGCACCCTGCTCTTCCTGCCGATCGACCAGGGCATCGAGCACGGCCCGCGCGACTTCTTCCCGAACCCGGCCTCGAAGGACCCCGAGTACCAGTTCAAGCTCGCGGCCGAGGCCGGCTACTCGGCCCTCGCCTGCCAGATCGGGATGGCCGAGAAGTACTACCCCGACTACGCCGGGGCGGTGCCGCTGATCCTCAAGGTCAACGGCAAGACCGATGTGCCCCCCTCCGACAGGGCGCTGTCGACCTGCAACTCCTCGGTCGAGGACGCGGTCAGGCTCGGTGCAGACGCGGTCGGCTACACGATGTACCTCGGCTCGCCGCGGCAGGACGAGGACCTCGCCCAGCTCCGCGGCGTTCGCCAGGACTGCGACCGCTACGGAATGCCGTTGATCGTCTGGGCCTATCCGCGCGGCGAGGCGATCGACAAGAAGGGCGGGCACGTGTCCTTTTACGCGATCGACTACGCGGCCCGGATGGCGATGGAGATGGGCGCCGACGTCGTCAAGCTCAACATGCCGAAGATCGACCCCGACGCCGACAAGGACTCCCCCGCCCCCTACAACGAGGGCGGCTTCAGCCAAGAGGACGCGATCGCGCACTGCGTCGAATCCGCCGGGCGTTCGCTTGTCGTGCTCTCGGGTGGCTCGAAGACCGATGACGAGCACCTGCTCCGCCAGACCCGCTTCGTGATGGAGGCCGGCGGATCCGGCGTCATCTACGGGCGCAACGTCTGGCAGCGGGACTGGAACGAAGCGCTCGAGATCATCGCCCAGATCAAGGAGATCATGCTCTCCAGCGTCTCCCGCGTTCCCTAGCGGGCAGCGCCCCGACGGGTTGCGGCAAGCGCGAGCATGCGATTCCCCCGCAGGGGCGGGCTCGCGATCTTCCTCGTGGTCGCGATCGTCGTCCTGCTGGGCGATGCGCTCGAGCGAAACGGGTCCTCGCCTCGGAGCGGTTCCGACCCCAGCGGGGAGGAGGCGCGCGCGCAGGTCCTGCGGATCGTCGACGGCGACACGATCGAGGTCGACCTCGACGGTCGCACCGAGGACATCCGCTACATCGGCATCGACACGCCCGAGAGCGTCAAGCCCGGCACGCCGGTCGAGTGCTTCGGAAAGGAGGCCGCGGAGGCCAACCGCGCCCTGGTCGAGGGCGAGGAGGTACGCCTCGTCTTCGACCGCGAGCTGCGCGACCGCTTCGGGCGGCTGCTCGCCTACGTCTATGCGAGGGGGGAGCTCGTCAACGCGGAGCTGATCGAGCGTGGCTTCGCCACCACGCTCGAGATCGAGCCGAACACCTCGAAGGCGAGCGAGCTCGCCGACCTCGAACGGCGGGCGAGCGCCGCCGGCGCAGGCCTGTGGACCCGATGCTGACAGCCGCCCGGCACCCTGCCCGCGGGGTATGGGCAGGCCGGGGCAAACGTAACGATTTGATTAGCAGGGGGTAAGCTTCCCCCGAATGGCCACCCAGGTCCCCAGCAGCATCTCCCGGCGCCACCTCAGCCACGATCAGTTCGAGGAGGCCTTCGAACAGGAGCAGGCGCTCGAGGAGCGGCGCCGCAAGGAGCTCCGCAAGCGTGCCGCCAATCGTTCCAAGGCGCGCAAGATCGCGCGCACCGAGCGCAGCGGCAAGGTGCGGTTCAGCGTTCTCGCGATCGCACTGACGCTGACGACGGTGATCGTCGTCGTCGTCATGTTCGAGATGCTCGCCTGGATCGTCGGCGGCTGAGCCCGTCGCCTGATCAGGACTCCGGGTCGGCTCCTCCTTCGTTCTTGCCATCCGCCTCGATCGAGGTATAGACCTCTTTGCGGAACACGCCTACCTCCCGAGGGGCGGCAATGCCGACCCTCACCTTGTCACCAGCGACCGAGAGGATCGAAACCTCGACGTCATCACCGATCATGATGCTCTGGTTGGTCTTTCGAGTGAGTACGAGCACGGTTGTAAACAGCCCTCCTTGGCGGCTGACAATGCGGTCCGGTTGGCAGGGTCGCCGGACGGCGTACCCCCAGATTGTTCCGACGATACCGAACGCACCCGCTGCAAAGGCCGTCGTTGCCGCCCCCGGACCGCGTCCCGGAGAGGCCGATCGGGCCGGCGGGCAATCATGCGGCACGGCGCTCGTCCGACCGGGGCGGGCCCGGAACCACAGCGCTGGTAGGGTGCCGCGTCCAATGGCCGCAAGATCACTACGTGCACAACTGAATCAGATCCGCGCCTGGGTCCGCGAGGGCCGCACGGACGCATGGATCGCCCACCAACTGGAGATTCCCGCCGCCGAGCTTCGAGAGTTCCGCCGTCGCCACGGTCTCTCCCCCGACTCCGAGCCCGATGAAGCCGACGATCTCCGCGATGAGATCGAGGCCGAGGTCGAGGCCGCGACGCTCGCGGCGGACGAGGAGGACGAGGAGGACGAGGAGGATGAGGATCGCGAGGATCGCGAGGAGGAGGACCGCGACGGCGAGGAGGAGGACGAGGAGGATCGGCCCGCGGGTGGATCCTCCGAGGGCGGCCGCCGCCGGCGCCGGCGGCGAGGCGGCCGCGGCCGCCGAGGGGGGCGGCGCATCGAGGCGAGCTTCGACCATGGCGAAACCGACGGGTACGGGCTCTGGTTCGATGCTTCCGTCAGGGATAACCCCGCCTACAAGGAGCATTGGGCCGGGCACAACGAGGTCGAGGTCTCGATCGAGCCCGACCAGATCGTCATCCGCCGCTCCGAGAAACAGAACTGATACCGGGGCGGCCGGGCGCTCAAGCGCCGGGTCGCTTCCAGACCTGTCTCGGCGTGCCCCGCAGCGCGGTGACCGTCGCCTCGAGCGTGTGAAGGTCGTAGGCGGCGGCGACATCCTCGTTGAGCAGCCGCTTGCCGATCTGATCGCGCCCGGCGATCGGCCCGGCGGCGAACAGGAACTCGCCGATCGCCTGATCGCGGCGAGGCGAATCGAGCGAGTCGTAATCGTCGGGAAGGCCGGGGGTCCCACCGGCCACGGCGACGCGCCTGAGGATCGCGACCAGTGTCCGGGCCTCATCGCCCGGCTCGGCCTCGACCAGGCCGTGGGTTGCCGCCGCGGCCTCCTTGCGCCCGAGAATCGCCCTCCGCAACGCTCGGCGCTCGTTGCGAGGCAATGGCTCCAGGCCGGCGGCTGGATCGAACGACTGCGAGACGCTGCGCCCGACCACAGACCGCAGCATCTCGATCAGCGGCGCCCGGTGATATGCCGGCACCGCCCCCAAGAAGAGGCACAGCACGGCCCACAGCAATACGGCCGAGGTCCCGAGAACCACCTGAGGGATCAGACCGCCGACGTCCGCCAACAGGAAGGAGGCGCCGATCGCCACCGCCAGTGCGATCGCGGTCAGCATCGCCCGCCACGGCAGCTTGATCGGGGTCCTGCCCGACTGCGAGCGATAGAAGATGAACATCGCCGGGGGGGTGAAGGCGGCGATCATCGCCAGCGGCGCCCCCGGTGAGCCCAGCGCCTCGATGAACACGATCGCCAACCCGATGAACAGCACGGCGGCTACCACCGCCCCGATGATGAACGGGATCCGCTTGTTCCCGTACTTGACCGACTTGTTCAGCATCCGGTAGGCGGTCGGGGCCACCAATCCCGCCGCGAGCAGGGGGATGAGCGGCGCGGCGTCGGCGTAGGACTCAGGGGCGACACGGACTACCACCTCGGCGAAGACGGTGATCGCCAGCAGCACGCCGGTGAGCATCAGGACGAAGTAGCCGAACTGGATCCCGCGGGCGTTGCCCACCCCGTACTCGTCCTCGACGGCGCGGAAGGTCGTCGTCTTCTGCAGCGGACGCAGCGCCTTGCGGTAGCCCGCCGGTAGGAAGGCTGCGAGAAATCCGGCCCGGGATGCGAGCGTGTATGTGCCGAGGTCTGCGTCGGAGACGAACCGGGAGAGGATGAAGACGTCGGCGTAGCCCACGATCCACATCGAGGTCACCAGCGGGACGCGGATCGCGCCCTTCCGGTAGATCGCGATCGCCTCGCGCCAATCGAAAACGGGATCCCAGGAGCCCCGGAGCAGGAACAGGGCGAAGAACGTGGCCAGGAGGGCCCCCGCCCCAGTCCCGGCAATCGCGCCGTTGAGGCCGGTCCCCGCCAGAAGCAGCGGCACGGTGACGATCAGCGTGATGATCGGCCGGGCAGCCTCGACCGCGATGTAGGGATAGGGCCGCCGCTCGAGCCAGATCGTGATCGAGGCGACCCGGTACAGGGCCCCCGCGCCGCCGGCAAGCGCTGCCCAGATCACCAGTGAGTGCTCCGAGCCCTCGCCGAGCAGCCCGTCGGCGATCGGCTCGGCGAGCGCGACCGTGAGCAGCGTCCCGATGACCGAGACGATCCCGATCAGAATCAGGCCGGTGCCGAGCGTGCGCCGCGGCGTCGTCGACAGCTCCCCATCATCGTCATCGTCATCGTCGTCATCGTCGCCACCGAAGGTCCGCTTCATCGTTCCCTGTTTGGAGGCGAGGGTGAACAGCAAGGTCATCAGCCCGGCGAGGAACAGCAACAGCCCCAGCTGGCCGAACGCGTCGGGGTCGATGAAGTTCGCGACGATGATGATCGAAGCGAAGGTGAGGATGTTGGAGACCACCACACCGATCGTGTGGATCCCCGAATACCTGAGCACCTGTGTCCCGAGCGCTGCCCCGGTGCCCCCCGCCGGCGCGGAGCCCCCGCCCTTCGGTGCGTTCAAACCGACCAGTCCACGAGCTCTCGGCCCGCGAACTCGCGCAGCCGGGCCGCGTCCTCGGCGAGCACCTCGAGGACCTCGTCCCCGAGCGCGTCGCGGATCTCATCGAGCGACGGCTTCGAGATCGGCTTCTTCAGAGGCAGGGCGACGTCGAGTGCGAGCCATGCGCGTCGTGGCAGCCGCCGCCCGAAGCGGGTCCGGCTCAGCTTCTGAACCCTCATCCCCATCCTCGTCGCCCGCTTCTTGCGCGAGGTCGAGTGCCGTACCTGCTCGAACTTGGGGTGTTCGAAGCCGGGGTCGACGCCGGCGAATTCGAACAGCTTCCGCAGGGTCGCCGCACGATCGTCGCGAAGATCACAGTTCTCGATCACGAGGATCTGCTCACGCTCGTAACGGGGGAGGAAGCGCTGAAGCTGGGCGAAGTACTTGCTGCGCGCCACATAGGAGGTGTTGGGATGCAGCAGAGTCTCGCGTAGATCACCTTTCTCGCGGCGCTTGGCGTAGTTGTGGACGTAGTGGGAGGCGATCCGCTCGAGCGGGTCTCGAACCAGATAGACCAGCTTCGCGTCGGGGACGACCTCGGCCATCCGCTCGGGGACTCCCATGTGCTGCGGGAACGCAGTGTAGTTCGGTGAGGCCTCGCCCCGGCAGCGGGCTGAGGGATCGAAGTGCCTCGAGTACCACTGCAGGCCGCGGCCCCAGTTGCGCTCGGCGATGAAGAAGTTGAGCTCCTTCGGCGTCGACATCGAGACCTCGGGGTGCAGGCCGAGGTAGTAGTGCAGGCCGCTGGTGCCGCACTTCTGCGCCCCGATGATGATCAGATTCGGCAGGGTCAAATCACGCGAATCACCTTGCGATCGCGTCTGGGAGCGTGTCTCGCCGCTGCCATCCGCCCGCTCGGCGGCAGTCGGCTCGGTCGAAGCCGGAGCCTCCATAGATGGCCCTGAGGGTAGCGGAGGACCGGCGGAGCTCATCCGGTCGCGTCGCTGTCGGAAGCTGCCTCGGCAGCCTCCTGCCGAAGGATCTCGTTCCCGGTCCCGATCCGCTTCAGCGGCCACGACCCCCGCCACGGCGAGACGGCGAGCTCGAAGCGCCGCTCGAGCAGATCGCGGTAGGCGGGGTCGTCGAAGTCGAGCCCGACCTCGGCGGCGGCCGGGATCCGCTGGAAGGCGACCCCGAGCTCGCGCATGGTCGCGAGGTCAAGCGAGTCGGTGATCACCAGGACCCGGTCGCGCGGGACGTCGAAGGAGTCGACGGCCTCGGTGAGCTCGTCGGAGAAGTCGCGCTCGGGCTGACCGAGCGCATAGACGATTGCCTTCGGGCGCCTGCGCTCGGGGTGGCCGAGGAGGTCGCGGGCGGTCAGGGCCGCGGCGAGCGGCAGTGTCGGACCGACCCGATGGCTGGACAGATGCAGCCAGCGCTTCAGCGCACTACGGTCGCGAACCGCGTGGCGCGGCCGCTTACCGCGCGCGAGCCGGGCCAGTTCCTCGGCCGCCTCGGCGGCCCCGTTGCGCACGAACACGCGTGAGCAACCATCGCGGAGGCGCTTCCGTTCGGCCGGATCCAGCAGTGCGCCGAGCTCGTCGCCGAGCGACTCGTCGGCCGGGCCCGAGACCGCTCGCGCCGCCCCCTGCTCTGCCGCCCAAGCGGCGCGGGCCGCCTGATCGTCGGTCTGTCGCGGCATCGGCACCAGCAGCGAGGGGACGGTGAACGCGATCAGCTCGTGGAAGGCGTTGTAGCCGGCGGCGGCAACGGCGAGGTCAAAGGCCTCGAAGTAGCGGCTCATCGGGAAGGTGGCCTGCAGCCGGACCACCCCGTCGGGCACGGAGATCCCTTCCCCGATGCTCGACTGCAGGGCCGCGATCTGCAGATCCGGCTCGGCGGCGAGGCGCTCGAGGACGCGCGCGACCGCCTGATCCACCTCCCCGCCCTGCCCGAGGTTGACCAGCGCGGTCGTGCGCTCCGGATCCAGCCCCAGCTCCGCGGCCGCCCGCCCGCGGTCGAGCAGCTCGTCGCGATCGAGGAAGACGATCGGATCGACGGCGACGACCTCGTCTCGGCGGTCGGTCGTCGGGCCGTTGTCGCCGGCGGCGGCGAGCTCGCCCGGCTCGAGCACCGAGTCGAATGCGATCGTGCGCTTCAGCGCCGCATCGTCGCTGTCGGGGCGCCACATCGGCCGCCGGCACCAGACCGAGCGAAGATCTCGGCCGGAGGCGGTGAGGACGTGAGTCAGGGCGCGGTAGGGGTGAACGCCGTCGAAGACGACGAGGTCGGGCCGCTCGTCCTCGAGCAGTAGCTCGAGTCGCGCGCGGAGGCGCTGGTTCCACTGCCAGTCCGACCCTGAGGCCGGCCGTCGGTAGGCCGGGTGGTACTCAACCCGGAAGCCGGCGCGAGCGACGACGGGCGCGGCCTGGGAGAGGGTGAAGAAGAGCGGCTCGATCCCATCGGGCAGCCGCCGCGCTATCGCCATCGCGCGGTTGAGGTGTCCGAGCCCGGTCCCGTTCGAGGTGGCGAAGACGATCTTGCGCTCGCGGCTGTCGGAGGCGGCCATCCTCAGGCCTCCGCGGCCTTCTCGAGGGCCTCCAGCAGCGGCGGCGCAGCGTGGTTGCCCTCGGCCTGCAGAGCGGCCAGCAGGCGACGGTAGCGACGATCGACCCTGGCTCTGCCGACTGCCCCGAGCTGCTGCCGCCAGCGGCCGAGGTGGGCCGCCTCGGGGGTCATCCGCATTTCGAAGAAGTCGCTCATCCCCTCCTCCGGCTCGACGTCGAGGAAGTCGAGCAGCTCCGCGAGGCCGCGATCGCGGTCGCTCGCCACCAGCTCATCGAGCAGGATCACGCGGAACTGCCCGGCTGGGATCCCGAAGCGCGCTCCGTCCTCCTCGCCGCCGACGCCTCGATCGATCGCCCGCAGCCTGTCGGCCCACCACTGCAGGGCCGAGGAGACGTTGCCCGGCCCCCAGGTCTTGCCGGTGACCGAGGCCGCGGAATCGCGCCCGTCTCGGAGAGCGTGAATGATCTTCGCCTCCGGGAAGATGCGGAGCAGCGTCTGAGCCTCCTTGACGTTGTGAGAGGACATCTCGACCAGGGCAGGCTTTCCCCGACGCTCCCCCACCGGGCCCAGCAGATCGCCGACGAGGCCACGGCAGGCAGCGATCGGGTCCTCACCGAAGGCGGTCTCGAATCGCTCGCAGGCATCGTCGAACTGATCGGCTCGCAGCAGGTTGTAGAGGCCGCGAGGTCGTCCATCGACGCGAACCCGGTGCCACCAGAACCCGCGCAGCTTCCGCAGAAAGCTCGAGAGCGTGATCCGGCCCTCGAGCAGGTCCGGCATCCCGCGCTTGTTGCAGTGGAAACGCGCTTCGATCGGGACGTCGGCGAAGTGGGAGTGGTGACCGATCAGGCGGGCGATCGCGTGGGTGCCGGAGCGCCCGGTACCGCCGATGAAGACCAGCTCAGGCTCAGCGCTTCCCATCGTGGGACCACTCCCGCCGGATCGCTCTCAAACCGGTTGGCGCTCGAAGGCGGCGCGGAGCTGCGGCGCGCAGTGGAAATCCTCGCGCTCGAGACGCTCGAGGGTCTTCTCGTACTCGCGGACTAGGTTGGCCTGACGTTCCTCGCTCAGGCCCTCGCGCCAGCGTTCCTTGTGGGCGGCGCCGGCACTCATCTCCTCGTCGAAGAAACGCCGCATGCCGGGATCGTCGTCGAGACCGGTGAACTCCCGGATCGACGCGTACACGCCCTCCCGGTCGCCGGCGACGAGATCGTCGAGGCTGACGGTGAGCAGCTTCGAGCGATCGCGCATCTGGCTGACCCCGCGCTCGATGTTGCGCAGCCGCCCCTCCCACCAGCGCAGGCCCTCGAAGCCGTCGCGGGGATGGGAGCGCTTCTGCCGCTTGGAGACCTTCGAGGAGCCTGTGTCGCGCCCGTCGCGGACGGTGTGGATCAACTTGGCCTCGGGGAAGAGCCGCTGCAGCGTCGGCGCGGCGGCGATCGTGAAGCAGCTCATCTCGGTCAGGCCGGGCTTTCCCTGCTCGGCCGTGAGCGGCCACAGCAGGTCGAGGAAGAGGTTGCGACATGCGAGCTCCTGATCGGTGTGGTAGGCGCGCTCAAAGGCCTCCACGGAAGCATCGAAGCGGTCGCGCGGGACCACCTTGTGCAGGCCGCGGACCTTACGCCCGAAGGCGAGGCGCTTGGCGACCACCGGCGCCACCTCGCCGGCCCGGATCCGCCGCCACCAGAACTTCTTCAGCTTGCGCAGAAAGGTGTCGAGCTCGACCCGGCCGGCGAGCAGATCGGGAAAGCCCTGCGGGTTGCAGTGGAAGCGGCACTCGATCGGGACCCGCGCGTAGCGGGGGTGGCTGCCGATCAGGTGAGAGAGGACGTGAGTGCCCGAGCGGCCCGTGCCGCCGATGAAGATCAGGTCGGGATCCGTGGGACGTTCGGCGAGCTCAGCCCCGCCGGCTGCAGCCTCTGCGGCCGGCGCGCTCAAAGCGCACCCCGCGGGGACTCGTATACCGCGCGAAGCAGCGGCGCGCAGTGGATCTCGTCGGCCTCCATGCGCCCAAGTATCGCGCGGTAGGCATCATCGACGGCGGCCTGCTTGCGCTCGGGGACGCTCGCGCGCCAGCGCTGAAGGTGGGCGTTTCGGTCCTTGACCCGCCTCTGGAAGTAGTCGAGCATCGGCTGCTCGTTGCGGAGGCCGGCGAAGCGGCGGAGCAGCCGGTAGGTACGGCGGCGCTCGCCGCCGACGAGCTCGTCGAGGCTGACGGGATAGATCCGGCCGGGCTCCACACCCCGGAACCCCCGATCGATGCGCCTGATCCGCTGCTCCCACCAATCGAGCCCCTGCTGCATCGTCCGGGGGTGGGTGAGCCAGCGAGCCTGCCCGACCCGCGAAGCGGCGGCGTCACGGCCGTCGCGGACAACGTGCACGAAGCGCGCCTCCGGGAAGAGGCGGGAGAGGGTCGGCGCCTCGGCGATGACGTCGCAGCTCTGCTCGATCAGGCCCGCCTTGGCCTCCTCGGCGGCCAGCGGCCAGAGCAGGTCGAAGAAGAGCTGCCGGCAGGCGGCCTCCGGCTCATCGGCGAAACGGCGCAGGAAGGAGCTGGAGGCGGCATCGAGGCGGCGACGGGGGACGTAGCGATGAATCCCCCGGAAGCTGCGGCGAGCCGGCTCGAAGTTGCGATACCAGTGGTGGCGGAGGCGCCAGACGAAGAGGTCGGGGCCGGTCTCCCCGCGGAGCACATCGGGAATGCCGCCGGGATCGGTGTGGAAGCGGGCCTCGTTAGGCACCTTTCGGAAGTGGCTGTGCTTGTTGAGGATCTTGGCGACCACATGGGTGCCGGAACGCCCGGTACCGCCCACGAACAGGAGCGCGGGAGGATTGAAGATCTCCGCGTCGTCGGCGCGTTCGAGCGCGGCCTCGATGTCGAGTACGGGCGTGGCAGTCATCTGGGTAGAGCCCCGCGTGCAGTGCCTGAAGCGGACGCTTGCGGGCGGGCGAGGCCCAGCCCCGGGGCCCCGTTAGGTTAGCTATTGGGCGCCCGGCGCTACTTGAGGCCCTTGACGACGTATGCCTGCTCGCCGGGCCCGACGAGGCCGAGCTTACGGGCTTCGCGGACGGCCGCCGCCGGCGTCTTCAGCTCATCGGCGCGCCGCTGCAGACGCTTGTTCTCCGCCTCGAGCTCGGCCAGCCGCTGCTCGGAAGCCTTCGCCTCGCGCCAGGTCTCGAAGAGGTTCGCCGCCGGTCGCACGTAGGAGGCGAGCACCGCGAAGAGGACGAGCACCAGGACCACCCTGCCGACCTTGTCCCACTGGATCCGGGACGCCGCACCACGACCGCCGCTCCGGGGCGCGATCCGCGCCTTGTAGCGGCGTCCTCGATGGGTGGCAGCACTCACTGCCGCCCTGATTCGACCACCGCGTCCCGGTCCCTGCCTGCCTCAGGCGTGACAGGGGACTTGCGAATCGCCGCCGGAGCTCAGTCGCCGCGGCCGGCGAACGCGTCGAGGCCGGGGTAAACGGCGGCGTCGCCGAGCTCCTCCTCGATCCGCAGCAGCCGGTTGTACTTGGCGACCCGATCCGAGCGTGAGGGCGCCCCGGTCTTGATCTGCCCGCAGCCGGTGGCCACGGCAAGGTCGGCGATCGTGGTGTCCTCGGTCTCGCCGGAGCGATGGGAGATCACGACGCTGTACCCGGCCTCCTGGGCCATGCGGACCGCGTCGAACGTCTCGGTCAGGGTTCCGATCTGGTTGACCTTGACGAGGATCGAATTGGCGACGCCGGAGGAGATCCCGCGCCCGAGCCGCTCGGGATTGGTGACGAAGAGATCGTCGCCGACCAACTGGCAGCGATCGCCGAGCTGATCGGTCAGGTCCTTCCAGCCGTCCCAGTCCTCCTCGTCCATGCCGTCCTCGACCGAGATGATGGGGTAGCGATCAACCTTGTCGGCCCAGTAGGTGGCCATCTCGGCGCTGGTCAACTCGCGTCCCTCGTGCTCGAGGCCGTAGGAGCCACCCTCGAAGATCTCGCTCGTAGCCGGATCGAGGGCGATGAAGACGTCGCCGCCGGGCTCGTAACCGGCCGCTTCGACGCCCGCCATCAGCGCCTCCAGAGCGGCCTCGTTGGAGGCGAGGTCGGGGGCGAACCCACCCTCGTCACCGACCGCGGTGCCGAGGCCCTGCGAGTGCAGGTGCCCCTTGAGCGCGTGGAAGACCTCGGACCCGACCCGCAGGGCCTCGCTGAAGTTCGAGGCGCCGGCAGGCACGATCATGAACTCCTGGAAGTCGACCGAGTTGTCGGCGTGGGAGCCGCCGTTGAGCACGTTCATCATCGGCACCGGAAGCACCGCCGGTTCCCCCTCGGCGCCGAAGATCTGGGCGGCGTACCTGTACAGCGGACGCTCGGCGGCCGCCGCGGCCGCCTTCGCGACGGCAAGCGAGACCCCGAGGATCGCGTTCGCTCCCAGGCGCGACTTGTTTGCGGTCCCGTCCAGCTCGATCAGGATCCGGTCGATGTCGGCCTGGTTGGTCGCGTCGGCCCCGCAGACCGCCTCGGTGATCTCGGTATTGACATTCTCGACCGCCCCGCCGACGCCCTTGCCGCCGTAGGCGTCGCCGCCGTCGCGGAGCTCGGTCGCCTCGAACTCGCCGGTCGAGGCGCCGGAGGGAACCGCGGCGCGGCCCCACCCCCCGCTCTCGAGGTTGACATCTACCTCGACCGTGGGATTGCCCCTCGAGTCGAGGATCTGGCGCGCGTGGATGTTGTTGATCACCGTCATCGGCCGCGCAGTCTCTCACGTCACGGCCGGCCGGGCGGCGCGGCCACTTGCACCGGTCGGTGAATCGAAGGGTCTCGCCTACGAGGAGTCGGTGGCGGTGCCACGCTGGTCCGCCTCCCACCCGCCCACCGAGGTTCGGAAGCGCTCGGCAGCAGCGCGGAGGCTCAGCTCCGGGTCGCAGCGCAGCCTCCTGGCGAGATCCGTTGCGGCGAACAGCAGGTCCCCGACCGCCGCCTCGACCTGGTCCCGCTCGGCTGCGCCGGGGCCCGCATTCGATCCGGCCACAGCGAATCGCTCGAGGCGGTCAGCCGCCGAGCGCACCGCCTCGGCGCTCGGCCCGGCGTCCTCGCCGGCGACGATGCCGAGGTCCGCGTCCGCCCCGGCGCGGTTGATCGCCCGCCGCTGGAGCTTGCGCGCCTGCAGCAGCGCGGGGAGGTTCTCGGGGACATCCGCGAACAGGCCACCGCGACCCTCACGCTCCTGTTTGATCCGGTCCCAGTTCTCGAGCACCTCCCCGGCGTCGGACGCCTGAGCCTCCCCGAACACATGCGGATGTCGCCGGATCAGCTTCTCCCGCATCGCGTCGGCGACCGCGGCGAGATCGCCCGAGCTCCGCTCCTCGAGCAGCAGCGCGAGGAAGTGGACCTGAAAGAGCACGTCTCCAAGCTCGTCCAGGAGCTTGGCGTCGTCCCCGGAGGCGGCGGCGTCGGCCAGCTCGTAGGCCTCCTCGACGGTGTGGGGGACGATCGAGCGCTCGTCCTGCTCACGATCCCAGGGGCATTCGCGCCGGAGCCGGCGAGTGATCTCGTCGAGGCGCTCGAGCGATCTCGCCGCGGCAGCGGGACCTCGGGCCTCCTCCACCCCTGGCTCCGCGGCTCTAGGGCGTGGCGCCCGGCGGCGGCGCGGCGGCACCGGCTCCGCCAGGGGCGGGAGCGCCGTCGGGACCGACCGGGACAGCGCCCGGCGGCAGCCCCTCGACGCCCCCGGCGGCGGGATCGACCTCGGGGAGCGGAAGCTGCGGGCCCTGCGGTGCGCCTGTCTGGGTCGAGCCATCGATCGGAAGCTGAGCGGTGCCCGGCTCGATCGGAGCCGCGGACTGAACCGGCGGCGGCTGTGGCTGCTCGGGCTGGCCGGGGATCGGCTCCGGCTCGGGGGGGACGAAGCCGGAGCAGAACTGCATCTCGACCGTCTCGATGCACTTGGTCCGCCGCGTCCACTTGGTGATGAAGTCGTTCTGCACCTTGGTCTGGGCGGCCTGCTGCTTGCCGGCGGTGAGTTGCTGGCGGATCGCCTCCCGAGCCTCATCCAGTGGCTGCGTGCTCGCCTCGGTGACCTCGATCACCTGGACCACGTAGAAGCCGCGCCCTGTCTCGAACGGTCCGACCAGCTCGCCCTGCCCCGCGGAGAAGACGGCCGCCTCGAGCTCGGGATCGCCCTGTCCTTCGACCAGGCCCTCGAGCAGACCGCCCCGGTTCTTGGAGGCCTGATCCTGGGAGTACGCCTTGGCGGCGGCGGCCCAGGCCTTGCCGTATCCGTCATCGCCGGGCTGCAGCCCCTCGAGCTCGGCCCTGGCCCTCTCGACCTCGGCCTGATCCTCGTTGAGAATCACCCGGGCCGTGCGTGAGGCAGGCGTCTGGAAGCTCTCGGCGTTGAGGTCGTAGAAGCGCTCGATCTCCTTTTCGGTGACCTCGGGCTCGGAGGCGAAATCCTCGGAGAGCCTGCGCTGCAGGGCGAGCAGCTCGCCCTGGCGAACGACGTCGGCGCACTCGACCGGAGGGGTGTCGTTGTCGATCTCCTCCTGAGTGCAGAACTTCGACTGGCGAACCACCCGCTCGAACTCCCGCGGATTCTGGAAGCCCTCCTGGATCGAGTCGAGTTCGCCCTGGATATCGGCGTCGTCGACATCGAGGCTGCGGTCGGAGGCCTCACCCTTGGCCCAGATCGCGAGCAGCAGGCCCTGCATCGCCTCGTCGTTGAGCTGGGCGTACTGAGGATCGTCCTCCGGCGGGACCTCGTCGAGCCCGAGCCGCGCGGCCGCTTGCTCGAGGGCACGCTGGTACTGCTCGTCGGTGACGGTGCCGTCGTCGACACCGTCGACGATCGCGACCGCGCCCGAGGGCACGCTCGGGCGGCCGAGGCCGCTCGTGGCAGCCACCAGGCCTATGGCGATAACCAGGGCCAGCGCGAAGAATCCGGCTACCAGACGCTTCTTTGGAGATGAGAGTCCCGTCACGAGGGCGGGAGGATAGCGAGCGCGGGAGGCAGGGACCCCGCCCGCAGCGGCGGGCTCAGCCTGGGGCCGGCTCCGGCTCGGGGGCCGTTGTCGCACGCGAAGAGGCCACCGCCGCAGTGAGCGATTCGAGGGCGGCGATCTCGGCGGAGCCGTCGTCTCCGGCGTCGGGCACCCTTAGCGCCAGAGTCCCATCGCGCGCCGAGTAGATCGCCTGCTCGATGTCTCCGCGCAGGGCGCCGACCCGCTCGGAGTCGAAGTCGAGCCCCGAGGCGACGACGCGCCCCCCGCGCACCTCGAGCGCGGAGGCGCCGTCGCGTGCGAGCTCGATCCGGGCCCGCTGAATCGTCAGCAACGCCTCGACCGCGGCGGGCGGCGGGCCGAACCGGTCGCGGAGTTCGTCGCCGAGCTCGCGCAGATCGCCCGGGCGGCGGGCTCCGGCGATCCGGCGGTGGACGTCGATCTTGGCCGCCTCGTAGGGAATGTAGGAGGACGGCACGAAGGCGGAGATGTCGGCGTCGACCCGGACCTCGGCCTCGGCCCGCTCGGTCCCGTCCGCCCGCCGCAGCGCCTCGACGGCCTCGTCCAGCATCTCGACGTAGAGCTCGAATCCGACCGCGGCCACGTGACCCGACTGCTCCGCCCCCAGCAGATCGCCGGCACCCCGCAGCTCGAGGTCGCGCATCGCGATCCTGAAGCCGGAGCCGAGCTCGGTGTGGTCGGAGAGCGTCGCCAGCCGCGCGGCAGCGTCGCGGGTCATGCCCTGCTCGGAGGGATAGAGCATGTAGGCGTGGGCGCGCTCCCGCGATCGCCCGACCCGGCCTCGGATCTGGTAGGCCTGAGCGAGCCCCAGGTGATCGGCTCGCTCGACGATCAGGGTGTTGGCGGCGGGGATGTCGAGCCCTGATTCGATGATCGTGGTCGCGACCAGGACATCGGCGTCGCCGCGCAGGAAGGAGAGCATCGTCGTCTCGAGCTCGTTCTCATCGAGGCGCCCGTGCGCCTCCAGCACCCGCGCCTCCGGCACCAGCGCCCGCAGCCGCTCCGCCGTCTCATGCAGCGTCTCGACCCGGTTGTGGAGGAAGAAGGCCTGGCCCTCGCGGCCGAGCTCACGCTCGATCGCGGTCTTGACCAGGTCCTCGTCGTAGGGACCGACGTAGGTCCGCACCGGTCGCCTTCCCTCTGGCGGGGTCTCGATCACCGATATGTCGCGGATCCCCGCGAGGCTCATCTGCATCGTGCGCGGGATCGGCGTTGCCGACATCGAGAGCACGTCCACCTTGAGCTTGAACTGACGCAGCAGCTCCTTCTGCTTGACCCCGAACCGCTGCTCCTCGTCAATGACGAGCAGACCGAGGTCTGCAGGGCGGACGTCGCGGGAGAGCAGCCTGTGGGTGCCGACCAGGATGTCGAGGTCACCGGAGGCGAAGTCGGCCAGCGCCTTCTTCGTCTCGGCCGGACGGCGTAGGCGGGAGATCATCTCGATCACGTAGGGGAAGTCCCGGAGCCGCTCCCGGAAGGTCCCGAGATGCTGGGTTGCCAGGATCGTCGTCGGCACCAGCACCATCACCTGCTTTGAGTCGGCGAGCGCCTTCTGTGCGGCGCGCACCGCGACCTCGGTCTTGCCGTAGCCGACGTCTCCGCAGATCAGCCGGTCCATTGGCTGCTCGGCCTCCATGTCGGCCTTGACAGCCTCGATCGCCTCGAGCTGATCGGGCGTCTCGCGGTAGGGGAACGACTCCTCCAGCTGCAGCTGCCATTCGCCGTCGGGGCTGAAGGCATGACCCTGACGGGCGGCCCGCTCGGCGTAGAGATTGAGCAGCTCCCCGGCCATCTCGCGCGCGGCGCGACGGGCCCTGGTCTTCATCTGCGCCCAGCGCTTGCCGCCCAGCTTCGACAGCTCGGGGCTGTCGCCGCCGCCCACGTAGCGCGTGATCTTGGCCAGCTGATCGGCCGGGACGAGGACCTTGTCCCCTCCGCGATACTCGAGGTCGAGGTAATCGCGCGTGATCCCGGCGACCGTGCGGGTGTCGAAGCCGGCGAAGCGGGCGACGCCGTGGTCTTCGTGGACGACAGGCTCGCCGACCGCGAGATCGCCGATCGTCGCCAGGCGGCCGCGGGTCGGCGCGGGCGCCTCGGCGCGCCGCCGGTGCACGAGTCGCCGGTAGGGGATCACCGCGAGCTTCAGCGCCGGCGCGATGAAGCCCTCCTGGATCGATGCCTCGGCGAAGGCCACCGCACCGCCCTCGTGCTGCCCGGAGGCCGCGGGGGATCCCAGCTCGAGCATGGTCGCACTCACCCGCTCCAGCCCGTAGCGGGCGCGCTCGGCCTCCCCACGTCGCTCGAAGCTGACGACCGTGACGTAGCCCGAACGCAGCTGCTTCTCCAGCTCCGGCTCGGCCTCCGTGAGGCTGCGAGCCGCGGAGACCGGCGTCGCGGCCCGGAAGCTGTGCTCCTGGTCGGCGTGCCTGGAGCTGGCGGTCAGTGCGGCTCGCGCTGCGAGCGGCCCGGTTACCTCGACGTAGAGGGCGGCGTGGTCGGCGTCGTGGATCGCGGCAGCCACGTCGGTCATGTGGTCGGCGAGGGCACCCTCGAGATCCTCGGCCGCCGCGTTGACGACCGCCGTCTCCGGATCGATCAGATCGAGGAACGCGGAGAACCGGTCGGTCGGCAGGAGCTCGGCGAGCGGCTGTCGTGCGCCCTCCCCCTCCGAGACGTCGAGCGCCGCCTCGGCGAGCAGGCGGTGGTCGGGGTCGATCTCGGCTGCGGGATCGAGCTCGACCACCTCGGCATCACCTAGCGAGCGCTGTGTAAAGGTCGAGAAGTAGCGGATCGATTCGATCTCGTCCCCGAAGAGCTCGACTCGCGCCGCTCGGTCCTCGGTTGATCCGAAGACGTCGAGGATCCCGCCGCGGACGGCGAACTGGCCACGATCGTCGACCTGCTCGGTGCGCTCGTAGCCGGCGCCGACGAGCAGCTCGGCGACGTCGCCGAGGTCGACCTCCTCACCGGTGTGAAGCGCGAATCCGGCCGGACGCAGGCCGGCGTCGGGAACGGCCTCGGTCAGGGCGACAGCGCTGGCGACGACGATCGGTGCCTCGCCCACCGGGTCCTCGCCGGTGAGGGCGTCGAGCGCCGCGATCCTGAGCCCGACCAGATGTGGCGGCGGGGCCAGGTGCGATTCGTAGCCGGTTCCGCGCGAGGGGTAGTAGCGCACCCGCCTCGGGGCCAGGTAGGCGCCGAGCTCGCGGGCGAGGTCCCGCGCGCCGCGGTCATCGGCGGCAACGAACAGGACCGGCCGTCCCTCGAAGGCGCGCTCGTGCTCGGCCAGCGCCGCCAGCAGAAGCGGCCGCACCCCGGAGGACATGTGGGCCAGCGGCGCGGAGCCGTTCCCGATGGCGCTCGCCAGCGCATCGAAGGCGGAGTCGGCGGCGGCGATATCGAGCAGCGGGCGAAGGGACATTGCTGGGTCAGGGGTCGCGGGTTAACAGCACGAAGGCCCGGACGGGGTCCGGCTGGGTGCAGCTCTCGATCTTAGAGTCGGGCGCCTTCCAGCCGTTCACACGGCGGATTGCCAGTCCAAAGCCGAGACCGCGATCGGCTCGGCGATGCCCTTGGCGTCGAGCGCGCGCTCCTCCTTCACCCCGTAGGAACGGGTAGCCAACGAGAGGGTCTGCTGGGTGACCAGCACCTCACCGGCGCCGGCCGCGCCCATTACCCTCGCGGCGAGGTGTACGCCGCGCCCGCCGTAGTCGCCGCCGCGGTCATTGACCTCGTCGGCGTGGACGCCGATCCGCAGCGAGGGCGCGTAGCCCTGCTCCGTCTGATGGCGGCGAAGCTTGCGCTGTATCTCGCAGGCGCAGGCAATCGCGGCGTCGGGATCGTCGAAGGCCGCGAACAGACCGTCGCCCTCGTGCTTGACCTCGTTGCCGCCAGAGTCGCTGACGCAGTCCCGCAGCGCGCGGTCATGCCAGGCCAGCATCGACTCCCAGGCCGCGTCCCCGAGCGCCTCGACGAGCTTGGTGCTGCCGACGATGTCGGTGAACAGCATCGTCGCCCGCACGCGGCGCGAGCCGGCCCCGGACTCCTGAATCAGGCGGGAAGCCCGCTCGAGGGCGAAGTGAGCACCGATCTGGCGCAGGACCCCGGCCGCCGCGGCGACCTCGACCTCGGCCGCGTCGCGATCCCCGAGGCCGAGCTCGGCCCTGGCGACCTCGAGCCGGGCGAGAGCGCAGTCGAACGGCGCCCCGACATCGCTCCACAGACGGTGACCGGCACGGAGGTGTACGCGGGCCTCCTCGTGATTGCGGGCGGCCATCGCCACCCGCCCACGGGCGACCTCCAGCGAAGCACGCAGAGCGGGCGTGTCGCAGGCGTCGGCGAGATCGGCGAGCTCCTCGACCCAGACCCCCGCCAGCTGCATCTCACCGAGCTCGGCCGCGGCCTGCACGGCAGCGGGCAGCACCTCGGCGCGGCCGGCCCCGAGACGGCGGTCACCGTGATCGGCAAGTCGCTCCCTGGCCAAGGCCAGAGCAGCCGCGGGCCGCCCCTCGTCGAGGTGGAGCAGCATCAGCCCTGGGAGACCGTCTCCGCCGAGCTCGACCGCGCGCTCGAACAGCTCGCCGGCTGCCGCGAGATCACCCTGACGGCGCTTGATCTCGCCGAGCTCATGCAGGCCGTTGCCGGCGAAGCGCGGCATCGCCGCCTGCAGGTCGTCGATCGCCGGCTCGACCTCTGCAATGGCCGCTTCGTAATCGCCGCGGAGGTTCAGGGACTCGGCGACGTGAAGTCGGCACAGGCCCGGAAAGTAGCCCAACGAGTGGCGCCTGCACCAGCGCATCGTGGCGTCGCTCCACTCCGATGCGGTGCGAACGTCGCAGCGATGCCGGCTGGCGCTGATGTTCGCGCAGAGCACGACGCCCGCCGTCCACAGATCGAGACCACCGGCGATCGCGCGACCTGCCGCCTGATCCATCAGGCTCGCCCCCTCGCGGTAGTGGCCTGCGAGCTGGTGGGCCCGCCCCAGCATCATCAGGCCGAGGGCGCCGAGATCGCGATCGCCGATGCGCTCACCCATCTCCCGCATCTCGGTCGCGGTCGTCACCGCCTCCTCGTGATTGCCAGCCTCGAGCATCACGGCGGCCCTGCAGTAGAGGACCATCCCGGCCGCATTGCTGTCGCCCGCGTCGCCGAGGATCTCATCGGCCCGCTGCAATGACGCGCCGGCGAGGGCCAGATCGTCCCGCTGGAAGTACTCGACGGTCAGCTTGACTGACACCCGGGCTGCCTCCAGCGGGTCGCCCTCGCGCTCAAGGCCGTCGGCCGCCCGCTCGAACAGCTCGATCATCTCGGTGTAGCGACGGGTCCAGCGCGCTGCCTCGGCGTACTGCTCGAGCTCGGCGCCGCTCAATCGACCTGAATCGTCGGCCTCGGTCAGCAGCTCGTAGGCGCGCTCCCACTCTCGCGATGCGATCGCATCGTCCCAGCCCCCCTCCTGAGTCTTGACGTCCGCACTCACCGATCCATGATTGCACCGGAGGGAGCCGAAATCGACTCGGGGCCCGCAGGCACCGCTCAGTCGCCGTAGCCGAGACCCGGGCCCTCCTGCTGCCAGGCGATCTGGGTCGCCCCCTCGGCGCGGGTGCGCTCCTCGATCCCGTCCCAGTCGTGCAGCATGCGCTTGATCCGCGAGACGGACTCTGGAGGATGGGCGGCGACCTGAGAGGCGAGGGTCATCGCCGCCCCCTCGGTCGCGGGTGCCGGCGCGACGCGGTGGACCAGTCCCCAGCGCAGGGCCTCATCGGCCGCGACCTCCTTCGAGGTGAGCAGCAGGTACTTGGCGACCGACAGGCCGCAGAGCGTCGCCAGGCGGGCGGGCCCGACCGGGACGCCGAGACCTGCCCCCGGAAAGCGCAGTCGCAGGTTGGAGCCGCCGATGCGGAGATCGCAGCAGACCGCGATCTCGGCGCCCCCGCCGACACAGGCGCCGTGGCAGGCTGCGATCGTTGGCTTCGGGAAGGCGGTGAGCTCGTCGTAGAGCTCGGCGAAGAGCTCCATCTTTCGCACCGCCCCGGCCTTGTCGAGCTGCTCACGGACGTCGGCGCCGGCGGAGAGCCCCATGTGGTCGGTGGAAGAGACGACGAGGACGCGGACCTCAGCGTCCTCGCGGGCCGAGGCCAGATGCGCCAGCAGCTCCTCGAGCATCTGCGTGTTGATCGCGTTGCGCCGGTCGGGGCGATCGAGCTGCAGCAGAGCGATCCCGGTGGGATCGACCGTGTAGCGGGTCAGCGCATCGGCGGACTCGCCGGGCGCGTTCGGATCGGGCGTATCAGTCATCGTCGATCTCCTCCGGGTTGCTCCCGGGGTCTGGGTCTGGGTCGGAGCAGATCTGCACCAGCAGGCGCTCGGTCTCGTCGGCGGCGGTCGCGATCAGCGTCGCGACCGCGTCGCGATCCTCGCTGAAGCGGCCGAGGACGTGGCGCGAGACGATCTCCGGGTCGGTCGAGTCGGGGCGCCCGACTCCGATTCGCAGGCGCCAGAAGTCGCGTGAGCCGAGACCGCGCTGGAGGCTCTTGAGACCGTTGTGCCCGGCTGCTCCCCCGCCGCGCTTGCTACGTACCTCGCCGAAGGGGATGTCGATCTCATCGTGGAGGGCGACGACCCGGTCGAGCGGGACGCCGAGCGCGCCGCGCGCCGGCCCCGCGGCGCTCCCGGACTCGTTCATGAACGTCTGCGGCAGCAGGATCGCCACCCGGGGCAGACCCGGCCCGATCCGGCCGTCGGTGATCAGGCCGGCGAACTTCTTCTTCGCGCGGGGCAGGCCCCAGCGCTCGGAGAGCGCCGCCGCGACCTCGAATCCGATGTTGTGACGGGTGCGTGCGTAGCGCTCGCCCGGGTTGCCGAGTCCGATCAGCAGGGCGTCCACGGGACCCTCTCGGCCTTCCCCGCCCGCGCGAGCGCGGCCGAAGAGACGCAACGGGAGCTAGCCCTCGTCGCCGGCGTCGCCGGCATCGGAGCCGGCCTCGTCGTCGGAGCCCGCCTCGCCCTCGCCCTCGGCGCCCTCCTCGCCCTCGCCGACGAGCTCGGTCTCCTCCTCGACCTCGGTCTCGGGCTCCTCCTCGATCCTCGGGGGGTTGAGCGTCGCGATCGTGACCTCGTCTGGCTGGTCGGCCATGAAGACGACTCCCGCCGGAGGCTTGACCGTGTCGAGCTGGATCGTGTCGCCGATCACCATCTCGGAGACGTCGAGCGGAATCGAGTCCGGGATCGCGGTCGGCAGTGCCTCAACGGTGATCTCGCGTGTGACGTGCTCGAGGATCCCGCCCTCCTTGACGCCCGGTGCGTCGTCGACGCCCTCGAGGACGATCTCGACCTCGGCCTGGATCTCCTGCTCGAGGTCGACCTCATGGCAGTCGATGTGCATGAGCTCGCCGCGGACCGGATGTCGCTGCTCTTCCTTGACGACCACCGGGACGGCCCCGCCGGCGCCCTCGATCTTGAGATCGAACAGCGTCTGGCCCTCTCCGAGGAAGAGTGAGATCTCGTGTGCGTCGGCGGAGAACTGGCGCGCCGGCTTGCCGTCGGTGTAGACGACGCCGGGCACCCGGCCCTCTCGACGGAGGCGGCGCGAGGTCCGCGAGCCGAACTCCGAGCGCTCGGAAACCTCGAGAGTGGGGCGATCTGAAGCGGTTGAAGCCATGAGGGACGGCAGGATAGCCATCTTGCGGCCGCGGCCGCGTACTCCGCTCCAACCGTCCGGCGCGCAAGAATCAGGTAATGCGCGTAATCGTCGTCGGAGCGGGAGAGGTCGGGGTCAACCTTTCCAGGACCCTGGGAATCGATGGCCACGAGGTCACGGTCATCGACAGCGAGGGCGCTCGGTGCGGGGCACTCGAGGGTGAGCTGGACGCGCTCGTCGTCGAGGGCAACGGCGCCAGTCCGAGGGTCCTTCGCGAAGTTGGCCTGGAGGGGGTCGATCTACTCGCCGCGGTGACCCAGATCGATGAGGTCAACCTGATCGCGGCGATGGGTGCCAAGCAGATCAACCCGGACATGGTCACCGTGGCGCGAATCCGCGATCCCGACTTCGCGCTCGAGGACGACGAGACCAGGAAGGGCCCCTTCGGGATCGACTTCGTCATCGACCCCGACCACGCCACCGCCCAGGACATCGCCGAGGCGATCCTGCTCCCGGGAGCGGTCTCGGTCGAGTACTTCGGAGACGGCAAGCTCGGGCTCGCCGAGGTGATCGTCACCGAGAACTCACCCCTCATCGGCAAGGCGCTCTCTAAGCGGAACCGCGACGAGCCGAGCTATATCGTCGGCTGGAGCCGCGGGGGTACCGCCGAGCTCGCCCACGGCGAGGACGTCCTGGAGGTCGGCGACCACCTGATCGCCGTCGCCGGTCGCGAGCAGCTCGGCACCGTGGTCGCCAACTTCGCCGGCAGCGCCCGCGAGGTCAAGCGGTGCATCGTCTTCGGGGGCGGCCGGATCGGGACCCGCATTGCGCAGATCTTCGAGGGCACCTCCGTCCGGGTGACCGTGCTCGAGCGAGACGCTGCCCGGGCCCGCGAAGTCGCCGAGAAGCTCGGGGCCACGCTGGTGCTCCACGAGGAGGGTGTCGGCCGAGACGCGCTCCTGCAGTCGGGCGTCGGCGAAGCCGATGCCTTCGTCGCCTCGGCCGGGGACGACCGGGCCAACCTCCTCGCCGCCCTCAACGCGAAGCGGCTGGGGGCCGACCTCTGCCTGTCGGTCGTCTCCCGCGAGGAGTTCGTGCCGCTGGTCGACGCCCTCGAGATCGACGCCGCCTTCTCGCCGAGGCTGATCACCGCCGAGGCGATCCTGCGCTTCGTCCACAGCCGCGCCCTGCGCGCGATGCACCTGCTCCGCAGCGGCTTCGAGGCGCTCGAGCTCGAGGTCGAGGAGGGCGCCCTGATCGTCGGCCGCCAGCTCGGCCACACCGGAGGGGTGCTGCGCGGCTGCCGGGTGGGGGCGGTCCTACGCGGAGACGAGGTGATCATTCCCCGCGTCGGAACCGAGATCCACGCCGGCGACCGGGTCTTGATGCTGGGGGTGGACGGAACCCTGGCCGGCGTCGAGCCGGCCTTCACGGCCGCCGGCTCTTGAGCGCCGTCGCTGGGCTGCGGATCGGCGGGGGGCCTGCCCTGATCGCCCTGGTGGTCGGGGGAACGCTCTCGGCCGCCGGCGGTGGGATGATCGTCGCTGCTCTGCTGGCCCTGACCGGCGACGGTCGCGAGGTCGCAGCCTTCGGGTCGGTCGGTTTCGTTGTGCTGCTGGTCGGGCTGCTTGGCCTGGCGCTCTCGAGCGCCCGCGACCCGCAGACCGCTGCCCTGCGGCCCTACCTCGGCTTCCTCGCCGTGACTCTCGGCTGGCTGGGCGCCGCGATCGCGGGTGCGATTCCGTTCCTGATCGTCGGCACCTTCGATTCCCCGATCGATGCCTTCTTCGAGGCGATGAGCGGCTTCACGACGACCGGCGCCACGCTGGTCGAGAATTTCGATCAGCCCGACGTCGTCTTCTGGTGGCGCAGCTTGATGCAGTACCTGGGAGGGATCGGGATCGTCGTCCTCGTGGTGGCGATCGCCCCGGTCTCGGGGGCCGGCATCCAGCGCGCCTTCTACGCCGAGGTCTCCGGTGTCACCGCCGAGCGGCTCACCCCGCGCATCATCGACACCGCGAAGATCCTTGCCGGGATCTACGGCGTGCTCACGCTCGTGGCCTTCGTCGCCTACGAGGTAACCGGCATGACGCCGTTCGACGCCCTCAACCATACGATGACCACCGTCGCGACCGGCGGCTTCTCGACCCGGGCCGGCTCGATTGATGAGTTCGATTCCCTCTCGGTCGAGCTGGTCGCTCTCACCTTCATGGTCCTCGCTGGGATCAACTTCGCCTTCTACTGGCGAGCGATCAAGGGGCGGGATCTGATGCCACAGCTGGCGGAGGTTCGCGCCTACCTGACGATTCTGGCCGCGATCGTCACGATCGTCACCGCGAGCCTGCTGATCGCCGGCGACCAGTCCAACTTCGGCGACAGCCTCAGAGGTGCGGCCTTCAGCGTGACCACGGTGATGACCGGCACCGGCTACGTGACCGCCGACTTCGACAGCTGGAACGACTTCGCCCGGGTACTGCTCGTCTTTCTGATGTTCACCGGTGCCTGCGCCGGCTCAACCGCCGGCGGGATCAAGGTGATCCGGCTCTCGTTGCTGTGGAAGACCGCCCACCAGGAGCTCGAGCGACAGCTCAGGCCGAACGCGGTCCAGGTGCTGCGGATGGGCGGGCGCCCCTTCTCCGAGCAGGTGCGCCGCGCGGTGCTTGGCTTCTTCCTCCTCTACGTGTTCGTCTACGTGGTCGGCTCGCTGGCGATGGCGGCCACGGGCGTCGACCCGATCACGGCGATCAGCGCCTCGGCGACCACAATCAACATCGTCGGGCCCGGCCTGGGAGAGATCGGGGCGACCGACTCGTTCGGAGGTATACCGGAGGGCGGCCGCATGGTCGGAGCCTTGCTGATGCTGATCGGCCGGCTCGAGATCTTCACCGTGGTCGCGCTCCTGGCGCCGCTGTTCAGGTTCAGGAGAAGACTCGCTTGAGAGGGGGGCGAGGTGCGCGGCCGAGCTCGGGACTGCTGCCGATGGTCGCGACCGGCACGCTCGCCGCCTGCGGCCTCGGCATGTGCTTTGCAGCCGCTCTCGGGATTGCGGCGACGGGAGGCTCCAACGCTGCCCTGCTGATTCCGGGCGCGATCGCGACCGCCGCCGGGGGCGCCGGGGTGAGCAGGCTCCCAAGGCCGCGGGCGGCGTCGACGATCAGCCCCACCGTCGGCCTCGGGGCGATCACCCTGGCATGGGTCCTGGCCGCCGCCCTGGGCACGGTGCCGTTGATCGCCAGCGGCGTGCTCACCTCCCCCCTGGACGCCTACTTCGAGGCGATGAGCGGCTTCACGACGACCGGAGCAACGCTGATCGATGACGTCGACGGGACCCCGGACGGGATCCTCGCCTGGCGCAGTGCGATGCAGTGGCTGGGCGGCGTCGGCATCGTCGTCTTGATCGTGGCGATCGCGCCGGCGCTCTCCCCCGGTCTGCAGCGGTTCTTCTACGCGGAGGCGAGCGGCCTCGGCGACAGCCGGATGACCCCACGGATCGCCGATACCGCGAAGATCGTCGGCCGGATCTACCTGCTGTTCACCGTCGCCGCCTCGCTCTCGTACCTGGTGGCCGGAATGGGGGCCTTCGACGCCATAAACCACGGGATGACGACGATCGCAACCGGCGGCTTCTCAACCCACACCGACTCCTTCGCGGCATTCGACTCGGTTGCGCTCGAGATGCTCGCGATCGTCTTCATGACGGCGGCGGCGATCAACTTCGCCTTCTACTGGAAGGTGATCCGGGGTGGCTCGCTGATGCCACAGCTGGCCGAGATCAGGATCTATCTGGTCCTTCTTCTATTCGCCACCGCGGCGGTCACGGCCAGCCTCCTGCACGGCGGTGACTTCGAGACCTTCCCGGAGGCGCTACGCGCCGCCTCGTTCACGGTGACCAGCATCTCGAGCACGACCGGCTTCACCACCGCTGACTTCGACCTGTGGGGCGGCTTCGCCGAGACGCTCCTGATCATGCTGATGGTCGTCGGCGGGTGCGCCGGCTCGACCGCGGGCGGCATGAAGGTCCTGCGCGTGACCCTGCTGGCCAAGTCGGCCGGCCAGGAGTTGCAGCGCCAGACCGAGCCCCGCGCCGTCACCGTGCTCCGGATGGGCGGGCGCGTGTTCAACGAGAACGTGCGCGGCGCGGTTCTCTCCTTCTTCGTGATCTACGTGCTGCTCTTCGCGCTCGGCGTGATCGTCTTCACGGCGGGCGGGCTCGGCGAGGTAAGCGCGATCGGGGGCGTCGCCGCGACCCTCAACGACGTCGGCCCCGGACTCGGCGACGTCGGGGGGCTCGAGAACTTCAGGGCCCTCTCCGACGGCGGCCGGGCGATGGCGGTGTTCCTGATGCTGGCCGGCCGACTCGAGATCTTCACCGTGGTCGCCCTGCTCGCCGTGTTCGCTCGTCGCTTCGCCGGTCGCTGAACCGGACGGCACCGAGCTCTCAGGCCGTCTGCAGCAGCCGGGGGTCATTGCTGACGATCCCGCCGACGCCGAGCTCGCGCAGCTCGCTGATCCGCTTCGCTTCATCCACCGTCCAGGCGAAGAGGTGGGCGCCGGCATCACGGGCAGCCTCGGCGACACCACGGGTGATCAACGGGTGGTAGACCCAGACGGCGGCGGCGGCGAGCTCGGGGATACGACGCTCGATCAGGCCCGGAAGCCGGGCCCGCATCACGGCCATCGCGCCGAGCACCGCGGGCCGCGCCATCGGACGGCGGTCCCACGGCCTGGTCACCTTGGGGTAGGTCCAACCGAGCCGCAGCCCCGGCTCGATCGCCCGGATCGCGGCGAGGCTCTCGACGTACATGGTCGAGACCATCGCCCTTTCGATCAGGTCGTGTTCGCGCAGGGCGGCGACGAGGTCGTACTCGCGGCCGGGGAGCTTGAGGTCGCAGTCGATCTCAACCCGGTCCAGCGGCGGAGAAGTGAAGGCGGCGAGCGCCTCCGCAAGGGTGTGGGGATCACGCTCGACCGCGTCATGCCAGTCGTGGGCGATGATCAGGGGCGCCCGATCGGCGACGGCCCGCTTCGGCGATCCCTCCGGTGTCCACAGGACGTCGAACTCGATCATCTCGACCCCGACCTCGACGGCCCGCTCGAAGCTCGCGATCGTGTTTCCCTCGACGAGAGCGTCGGCCCCCTTGTGCCCAACCCGGATCAGGCCCGACGCTCCCGCCCTCCCAGGGTTCACGCGGCCGACGAATCGGGGGTGTTGGGCTCCATCCACTCCAACGATAGTCGCCGCCCTCAACAGGGACGGCCGCGGCGAGCCTCGAGCTCCCCGAGTCGGGCTGATCACCCAGCCAGCCAGACCGGCTATCGCTCGGTTCCGGCTTCCTGGCCGCGGGCGACGAACAGGAGGCTGACCAGCAACCCGGCGAGGGCGACGACGGCGACGGCCTTGAAGCTGGTCTGCAGACCGACCACGAACGAATCGCGGACGATCCTCTCGATCTCGACCTGGGTGCTCTGACTGAGATTGGCGAGCGCGGCGGTCGCCGAGTCGGTGCCCGCGAGCAGGCCGTGGAGGACCGACTGCTGGTGGTCGGTGAGATCGGTCCCGGCCTCGCTGGCGCGGTCGCCGAGCTCGCTCTCGGAGACCGAGGTGAAGAGCGCGGTTATCGAGGCCAGGCCGATCGCGCCGCCGGCGATCTGGCACATGTAGATGATCCCTCCGGCGAGGCTGGCCCTGGACTCGGGGAGCGAGGTAACCGCCGAGGTGGTGATCGACGAGTAGAAGAGCCCGAGTCCGAAGCCGACCACGAAGAGGCCGACGACCACCGAGCTGTAGCCCCCATCCTCGGGAAGCAGCGAGAGCGCGAATGTGCCGACGACCAGTGCCACCGCGCCGATCGAGATCGAGGCCCGCGGCCCGATCCGGTCGTAGATCGAGGCCGCCGAGAACGACGTCAGGGCAAAGGTCCCCATCATCGGCAGCAGTGCCAGGCCCGCCTCGAATGGCGAGTAGTCGAGGATCTTGATCAGGAACTGAGGCACGTAGAGCACGACCACGAAGAAGACCGCCGACATCAGCAGCACGGCGACCGCGGCCCCCGCGAAGTTCCTGTTCCGGAGCACCGAGACGGGGATCAACGCCCGCTCGCCCACCCTTGGCTCGATGAAGCCGAAGCTGATGATGAAGATGACCGAAGCGACAAGCAGCCCGATGATCCGCGGGTCCCCGAAGCCCCAATCGGTGCCCTGATCGAGAGCGAGCAGGAGGCAGAGGAGGCCGAGGGAGAGGGAGGCCATGCCGGCGTAGTCGATCCCCTCCCTCTGGGGGTCCTCGGTCTGGTGCATCTTCGCCATCGTGACCGCGACAGCGAATGCCGCGACGGGGACGTTGAGGAAGAAGATGTAGCGCCAGCTGAAGAGCTCGGTGAGGGCGCCGCCGAGCAATGGCCCGGCCGCGTTGCCGATCCCGGCGACGCCGAGGATCAGCGCCCCGGCTAGGGCGGCGCGGCTGGCGGGGAGCGCCGCATAGGTCATGCCGAGGATCGCGGGCCACATCAGCGCTCCGCCGACCCCCATCCCGACCCGGGTGCCGATCAGAACCTCGATGTTCGGGGAGAGGCCGCCGAGGAGTGAGAATCCGGCGAAGAGCCCGGTCCCGATGAAGAAGATCTTGCGGCGCCCGAACATGTCGGCCAGCCGGCCGCCGGTGACGATCGCCAGGCCGAAGACGAGGGCGTAGGCGTTGATCACCCACTGGGCGGTGCCGACGTCGACGTCGAAGTCCTTCTCGACAGCCGGCAGCGCGACGTCGAGCGCGGTGAAATCGTTGGCGATGACGAAGGTGCCCAGGCCCATCGCCACGAGGGCCATGACGGTTCCGGGAGCCAGCGGCTCCTTTTCAGTCTCCCCAGCCTCTCCGGCCATGTTCAGAAGAGCTGGTTCTCGCCGGCGAAGATCTCAGAGACGGAGTCGTCGCTGAAGATGCGGCGGATCGAGTCCGCGAGTGTCTGTGCGGTGCTGAGCACGGTGATGTTGTCGGGCGCACCCTCACGCAGGGGCATCGTGTCGGTGACGACGATCCTTTCGATCTGGGAGTTCTCGAAGGCGAGCCGCTCGTAGGCGGGGCCGCTGAAGACGCCGTGAGTTGCGCAGGCGATCACCCGTGCGGCCCCCTCGTCGAGCACGGTCTTGGCGGCGGCACAGAGGGTGCCCGCGGTATCGATCATGTCGTCGACCAGGACGGCGGTCTTGCCCTTGACATCGCCGACGACGTAGCCGATCTCGGCGACCTGCTGAGCCGGGCGCTCCTTCTCCATCACCGCCCAGTGGCAGCCGACCTTGCGGGCGAAGTTGCGCGCAACCTTGACCCGGCCGGCATCGGGGCTGACGATCACCAGGTCCTCGTCGAAGTGTTGGTCGATGAACCACTGGGTGAGCATCGGCATCGCGGTCATGTGGTCGACCGGAACCTGGAAGAAGCCCTGAACCTGGCCCGCGTGGAGGTCCATGGTGAGAACGCGATCGGTGCCGATCTCCTCCAGCACCTTGGCGACCACGCGGGCGGTGATCGGTTCGCGCGGCTGCGACTTCTTGTCCTGGCGCGCATACCCGTACCAGGGCATCACGGCGATGATCCGGTGGGCCGAGGCGCCCTGCGCGGCGTCGATCATGCAGAGCAGTTCCATCAGGGCGTCGTTGGGAGTGAGCCCGGCCTTCTCGTTGGCGGCGGTGGATTGGACGATGAAGACGTCGGCACCGCGGATCGATTCGCCGTAGCGGCAGTAGACCTCGCCGTTCGAGAAGGTCTTGAGATCGACCTGGCCAACGTCGAGATTGAGGTGGCCGGAGATGCGGGCGGCGAGCTCGCCGGAGGCACGGCCGCCGAAAACCATCAGCCGCTTGGTGTAGTCCTGGGGGATCGAGCTCTCGACCCGGGGCCGCTCCTCAAGCGTGCTCAACTGTCCTCGGTCTCCTTCTTGCCCTGCTCCGCGGCCCTGCGGGCCGCGTAGCCCTCGACTTCAACTTGCTCGGGCCGGGTCAGAGCCAACGAGCCTGCCGACACGTCCTCCGAGATCACCGATCCGGCGCCAGTGTATGCCTCATCGCCAACTTCGACCGGGGCGACCAGGGTCGTGTCGACTCCAGTCCGCACATTGCGGCCTATCCTCGTCCGGCTCTTGACGTAGCCGTCGTAGTTGGCGGTGATCGTCGCCGCTCCCAGGTTGGTGCCGGCACCGACGTCGGCGTCACCGATGTAGGAGAGGTGTGGGACCTTTGCGCCCGCGCCGACGGTGGAGTTCTTGACCTCGACGAAGGTCCCGGCCTTCGCTCCCTCCTGCAGGCGTGCCTTGGGGCGCAGGTAGGCGAAGGGCCCGACCGAGCAGCGGTCGGCCACCTCGCACTCGACCAGGTAGGAGTGCGGGACGCTCACCTCCTCACCCAGATCGGAGTCGATCAGAGTGGTGTGCGGGCCGATCACGCTGCCACCGCCGATCCGCACCGAGCCGATCAGCAGGCAGCCGGGCTCGATTCTCACGTCGCTGCCGATCTCGACATCAGCATCGATCCAGGTCGCCGACGGATCGACGATCGTCGCGCCGCCGAGCATGTGGCGCTCGGCGATCTGCCGCCGCGCCTCCGCCTCGACCTGAGCGAGGTCGACGCGCGAGTTGACCCCGAGCGTCACCGTCGGATCGTCAGAGACGAAGGGGAGCACGCTCCCGCCCGCCTCGCGGATTGGACCGAGCACGTCCGGCAGGTAGTACTCGCCCTGGGCGTTGTCGTTGTCGATCCGCTCGAGCGCGGCCGCCAGCGCCTCGGCGGCGAAGACGTAGATCCCCGTGTTGACCTCCCGGACCTCGAGCTCGGCCGGGGTCGCATCACCGGCGACCTTCGCCTCGGCGATTCGCTCGATGCCGCCGTCGGAGTCACGGATGATGCGCCCGTAGGCGCCGGGGTCGTCGAGCTCGGCGGTGACCACGGTTGCTGCGGCGCCGGAATCCTCGTGGCGCCCAAGCAGCGCCGAGATCATCCCGGCCGAGACCAACGGCACGTCTCCCGAGAGCACCAGCACGCTGCTCGATCCGGCGATCAGCTCCGACGCGGCCCGGACCGCTCCACCGGTGCCGTCGGCGACCGGCTGAGGCACGACCTCGACTCCCTCGGGCAGCGCGCCCGAGATGTCGCGGTCCGGTGAGACGATCACCGCGATCCTACCCGCGCCGGCCTCACGAGCGGCGACTATCGGCCAGACCACCATCGCCCTCCCGCAGATCGGGTGCAGGACCTTCGGCACCGCGGATCGCATCCGCGTCCCCTGCCCCGCAGCCATGATCAAGACGGTAGGCCCACTCACCGAGGCCATCGTAGTGACGTTGGAGGGAGGCGGTTCCCCAGCGGTAGACCCCGCGCCTCCACTCGACCGCGAAGGGAATGCCCCGCTCGAGGGAACTCCGGGGCGTCCTGGTCGACCACCGCGCGACTGGCAGATCTCATTCGGCGCCCCGCAGGTTATGGTCAGCCCAGGCCCTGGGGGGTCGTCTAATGGCAAGACTCCGGTTTTTGGGGCCGGCTATCTCGGTTCGAGTCCGAGCCCCCCAGCTCTTCCGGCCCACCGACTCGCGAGCTACTCCCGCGAGCCCTTACCGGAGGCCGCCTTGCCGCGCGGCTCAGTCGCCGGTCCACGAGGGGCGGGAATCCCCAGCACCCGCATCGCCTTCAGCCCGAGGCCGACCTTCTCGCGGCCCTCGGTCGAGGTCAGGTCGAGACCGCACAGCTCCCTCACGCGCTCGAGCCGGTAGCGGACGGTGTGCCGGTGCGTGAACAGCGTCTCGGCCGTCGGGGTGACGTTGCCGTCGTTGGCGAGGTACGCCTCGACGGTCGCGACCAGCTCGGTCTCGTACTGATCGTCGTAGGCGGCGAGCGGAGCGACCGTCTCCTCATAGAAGCGCTCGAGCTCGCCGGGATCCTCGCTCAGCGCCGGCAACAACAGCCGGTAGGAGCCGGTCGCCTCGAAGGCGAGCGGGCTGGTGTCCTCGGCCTCCCCGACGTTGAGTGCGAGCACCGCCTCCCGGCCCGCCCGGTACAGCTCCTGGGGCGCACCGACGTGGCGGCTGTGGCCGGTGGCGATCTCGAACCCCTGAAACGAGGTCGCGAGCTCGGAGTGGATCTCCGCGGCGATCCGCTCCAGCTGCTCGGCGGCCGGCGCGGCGAGGATCGTCGTCACCTCCCCGGCGTCACCTCCGCTGCCCGCCGAGAGAGCGCCGCCCCCGGCCGCGCGCAGGGTCAGCATCAGGAGTCGATCGCGCCATTCGCCCGCCTGGGCCGAGCGCGGATGGGCGCGGACCGCGATCACTCCGCCGCCGCGGGAGAGGTCGGCTCCGAGGTCGGCCGCGCGCTCGGCGATCTCGGTGGGTTCGACCAGGCGTCGCTCCAGGATCGCGCTGACGAGATCCTGGGCCGCCTCGTCGTCGGCCCAGCCGGGGGCCCGAGCCCGCTCGACCTCGAGCGCGAGCAGGGTCGCAACCATCCGCAGGGTCCCGGCCGGGACGCCCGCGCTTCCAGCCCGGTAGCGCAGCTCTCCGACCACGGAATCGGCCACCCTCAGCTCGATCGACTCCACCCCCGAGCCGCTGTCGAGCAGCCGCCGCTCCTCGGCCGCCGTCGGCGCCGAGACTGCCAGCACCGCGCTGGAGCGATCGATCAGGGCGACGCTGGCGCCGACCGCCCCTGTGGCGGCACGGGCGAGCGCCGGAAGACCGGCGCCCGACTCGATCGCCTCCGAGAGTGCCTCGAGACCGGCGCCTGCGTCCGCGGTCGGTGCCTCGGACTCGGCTTCGCGCTTGGCGGCCATGGCTGGGATGGTAGATGGCCCTCGCGCACGGCTCCACCCCGCCCCGGCCCCGCGCGCGCCGACCGGTCGCTCAGCCGAAGAGGCCGGAGATGTCGTTCCAGAAGTAGACGACGAACACGCCGATCGCGACGCCGATCGCGACCAAGGCGACCAGCACGATCAGGGAGAGCAGAAAGGCGGTCGCCTTCTCCCATGTGCGTCCGAACGAGCCGACCGCCGGCACCAGGATCAGGGTCGCGAACGCGAGCAGGCTGATCAGCCCGGCGCCTCCGAATATCAGTACCTCAGGCTCCACGCGCCGGATTCTGCCGCAAGTGCGTGACGACCACCGAGATCACGGTGGCGATCGCGAAGATCGAGACCCCCAGCGCCCAGCCACCGCTGACGTCGCTGAGATAGTGGGCGCCGAGATAGACCCGACTCAAGCCGATCGCGGTTGTGAGCACGATCCCTCCGGCGAGCAACGCCGTGGCGCCACTCCAGGTCGTCCGGAGCCGGATCGTCAGGATCAGGGCAAGCCACGTGTAGAGAACCGAGTAGGTGGCGTGACCGCTGGGATAGGAGCCACCCGAGGCGTCGATCAGGCCATCCGGCGGACGAGGCCGGACGATCGCCTCCTTCAACTCGGGAACGACGATCAGCATCGCGACGAGCGCGAGAACAAGCACCCCCAGCTCCGCGATGTGCCTGCGGACGATCAGGATCACCGCTGCCGCGAGGCCGACGATGGTGATCGTCACGCCGGAGCCGAGCGCTGTGATCGCCTTCTCAACGGTCGTCAGCCAGCCGGTGCGCAGCGCCTCGGCGATGTCGGCTGCCTCCATATCGCCGGGTGTCGGTCCCGGATCGTCGCTGAGAACCAACGCGTAGCTGATGAACACGAAGCTCGCGACAGCGAGGGCGGCCGCCGGGGCGGTCAGCTCGATGCCGAGGCCGCCGGGAGTGAGGCGATTCCACAAGAACCGTCCCTGCGGCCGCAGCCTGCGCCCCAGCTCCAGCAGCGGGCGCAGCATCCGCCGCCGCTCCATCTCCTCGACCACGCGGACGCGGTTGTGGTGTTCGCGGAGATAGCGGACCGTGAGATAGATCCCGATCCCGATCCCGATCAGAACGCCGAAGTAGAGGAAACCGCGCTCGCTGGCGGAGACGACGGCGTCGAGGTTCTGGGCTGCGAAGAAGCCGAGCAGGGTGAAGAAGGTGGCCCAGAGCCCGGCCCCGAGGATGCTGTAGGGCGCCATCGCCCCGTACCGCATCCCCGAACTGCCCGCTACGAACGGGGCGAGAGAGCGCACGATGCCGATGAAGCGGCCGATCAGGATCGTCTTGCCGCCGTGACTGGCGAAGTAGTCCTCGACCTGCGCAAAGCGCTCGGGGGTGATCCGGAAGCGGGGACCGTGCTCGATCACGAATCCTCGACCGAGCTTGCTTCCGAGGAAGAAGCTCGCGGTGTCGCCGAGGAACGCCCCGAGCCAGACCAGGGCGATCGTCAGCAGGACCGAGGTCTCACCCTGGCCCGCGACCGCTCCGCCGAGCACGACGACGGTCTCGCCCGGCGCCACGATCCCGACGAAGGCGCCCGTCTCGAGGAAGGCGAAGACGCTGACGAGCGCGTAGGTCCAGGCGCCGAGCGTCGTCGATACGTCGTCGAGGATCTGCTGCAGATCGAGCTCGGGGAAGAAGCGGCGATAGAGCAGGTAGACGCCGAGCGCGGCCAGCAGCACCAGGCCCAGCTTCGTTCTCCCCCGGCGGTCGGAGGGCAGCTTCATCGAATCACCTTGGCGGGTGCGGTGACGATCGCGCCGGCGTAGCGGAGCGGCAACAACGCAACTGCCGCGTCGGCCCTGGCGATGTTCTCGAACAGCCCGAACACGGTCGGGCCCGACCCCGTCGGCAGCGCGTGCGCGGCGCCCGCAGCGACGAGCGCATCGAGCGCCTCCCCGATCTCGGGTCTGAGCGAGATCGCCGCATCCCCAAGGTCGTTGACCAGCAGATCCGTGTACTCCAGCGGGGAGGCCCCAGCCGTGACGGCGGCGCGAAGCCGGTCGGCCGCAAGCTCCAACGCGGCCGCATCACGACCGATGCCGAGGCGATCCGCCTCGGCGAAGACCTCCGGCGTCGAGAGGCCCCTTTGATCGGGAATCAGGACGGCTGCCCACTCCCCCGGCGACGGCATCGGCTCGATCCGCTCGCCGGCCCCCTGCACGAGCGCTATGCGGGGCTCGATCTGGGACGGCACGTCGGCGCCGATGCGGGCCGCGATCCGCTCCAGCCCCTCGACGCGGCCGGCCGCGAGCCTGAGCACCGCGGCGGCGTCGGCGCTGCCACCGCCGAGCCCCGCCGCAACCGGGATACGCTTGTCGATCTCGATCCGCAGCGGCGGCTGCTCCCACCCAGCGGCCCGCAGCTCCCGCAACGCCTCGGCGGCGAGGTTGGGGCCCTCGACACCGTCGCAGACGACCTCGTCGCGCCCGTCCTCGAGGCGGCCCTCCCGAACCGAGACCTTGATCCGATCGGACAGCTCGAGCGGCTGAAACACCGAGCAGAGCTCGTGGCGCCCGTCCTCGCGCCGCGGGCCGAGGTAGAGGCAGAGGTTGAGCTTTGCGGGCGCGATCATCGCTGCAGAGACTCGGCGAGGGCAAGGTGCTGGGGGGGTGTGAGCATCTCGGCGCGGGCATCGGCCGGCAGGCCCGCGGCGGTCAGGGACTCGCGCGCCAGATGCCGGATCTCCCCAGGGCGCGGCCGCGGGACCGGGAGTCCGGCTTCGAGCGCGTCGGCCTCGCGACGGCGGGCGGCGAGCTCGAGCGAGCGCGGGATCGCCTTGCGGCGGTGGGCGAAGCAGTCACGGATCAGTTCCGCGCTACGCGGAGCGGGGGCTGGGCCACGACGACGGAGGGCGAGGACGGCCGAGTGGACCTTGGGCCGCGGAACGAAGACCGCCGGGTCGACCCGGCGCATCATCCGTACCTCGCAGCTGAGCTGCGCGAGGACGGTCGGCGAGCCGTAGGTCTTGCTGCCGGGTCGGGCGCGCAGTCGCTCGGCGATCTCGCGCTGGACCATCACCGTCCAGCGGCGAAGAGAGGGCAGCTCCCCGAGGGTCCGGATCAGCAGCGGAGTGGCGATCGAATAGGGCAGGTTCGCGACCATCGCGGTGGGCTCGGGACGCAGCTCTGCGAGGTCGACCCGCATCGCGTCGCCCCAGACGATCTCGAGGGTTCCCGCGGCCGACTCGATCGGCTCGAGGAAGCTCTCGAGTCGGCGATCAAGCTCGATCAGATGAACGTGGGCCGCCCGCTCCAGCAACCGCTCGGTCAGCACGCCCTCCCCGCCCCCGACCTCGAGCACGACGTCGTCGGCCTCGAGCGCCGCGTCGGCGAGAATCGCGTCGAGCAGGTTGGTGTCGGCGAGGAAATTCTGGCCTAGCCGGGCGATCTCTGATCCCTCGGTCTGCGCTCGCCGCCGCTCACCAGCCGAACAGCCGCTTCGCGTTGGCTTCGATTGCTTTCTCCTGGACGGCCTGGTCTGCGCCCCGCGCCTTGGCGACGCACTCTGCGGTCATCACCACGTTGGCCGGCTCATTGCGCTCACCCCTGACGGGCTGTGGCGCGAGGTACGGGCTGTCGGTCTCGACAAGCAGCAGATCGTCGGGGACCAGGGCCGCCGCCTCTCGCAGCTCGGGTGCCTTCGGGTAGGTCACGTTGCCGGCGAAGGACACGTACCAGCCCCGCTCGACCGCCTCCGCAGCCCGCTCCGGACCGGCGCTGAAGCAGTGCAGGATCACCGTGACCCCGTCGGCCTCGGCGGCGAGAAGCTCGAAGCAGTCGGAGACGGCGCGGCCGGAGCCGGGGCCGGCCGCGTCGCGCATGTGGATGATCAACGGCAGCTCCGACGCACGGGCGATCGCGATCTGGACCTCGAACGCCCGCACCTGATCCTCCTCCGGGGCACCCTCGCGGTAGAAGTCGAGCCCGGTCTCGCCGATCGCGCGGACAAGGGGGTCCGGCACCAGGGCCCGCAGCGCGGCGGCGGCGTCATCGTCGAAACCCGTGGCCGCGTTGGGGTGCCGTCCGACCGCTGCGAAGACCTCCGGATGGGCTCTCGCGGCGCTTACCGCGGCGGCGTTGGAGTCCTCATCCATGCCGATGGTGAGGATGCGCCTCACGCCCGCGGCGGTAGCCCGCTCGACGAGGTCGGAGTCGTTGGGCTCGCAGGAGCCGAGGTGGGCGTGGCTGTCGATCATCGCGGGCCAGATTACGCTGCCGCGCGGCTATGCTCGTCGGCGATGAAAGGCGACCCAGCACCCGGGACCGAGCGGTGGCGCGAAATCGACTCCCCCCGCATCCCTCCGGCGAGCAGCGGCGAGCAGCACCTGCTGATCCGACCTCTGGTTGCCCTCGCAGGCCGCAGCTTCGGCGGCAAGGCTCCGAACATCATCACCACGCTGTCACGCCACGGGCGCCTGTTCGCGCCCTGGCTCCTTTTCGCATCTAGATTGATGCCGTGGGGAACCCTACGGCGGGAGGACACCGAGCTGGTGATCCTCCGGGTTGCCCACAATTGCCGCTGCCGCTACGAGTGGGACCACCATGTCCGGATCGGCGCCCGCGCGGGGCTTTCCCACGAGCAGATCGACCGCGTCGAACGTGGTCCGGACGCCGGCGGCTGGAGCGAGCGCCAGGAGGTCCTGCTCCGCGCCGCCGACGAGCTGCACACCGAGCGCTTCATCTCCGATGCGACCTGGGCCCGGCTGAGCGAGTTCCTCTCCCACGCCGAGCTGCTCGAGCTCTGCATGCTCGTCGGCCACTACGAGATGCTCGCGGGGACGATCAACAGCGCCGGGGTCCAGCCCGAGCGACCGGCGCGCTAGCCCGCGGTCTCGCGGCCCTCAGGCATCGAGCTTGGGGAACAGCGGCGGGATGCGCTCGATCGCGGCGCCGCCCGACCCGGAACCGAACTCGGCCAGCCCACGGGAGGGTTCCCCCAGCGCGTCGAGGAGCCGTGCCGTGGTCTCCGGCATATAGGCGTGGAGCGCGAGGGTCACGACCCGCACCCCCTCGGCGAGACTGAAGAGGACGCGATCGAGGTCGGCTGCTGCGCGGTCGCCGTCCTTGGCCAGTTCCCAGGGCTTGGTCTCCTCGACGTATCGGTTGAGGCGCCGGACACGCGTCCAGATCGCCTCCAGCGCCTGAGTCAGCTCGGCCCCGTCCAGCAGTTCGCTGACCTCCGCCGCGAGGCCGGCAAGCCCGCCATCGCCGCCCTCGAGGGCGGGATCCGCCTCGGCCTCGGGGACGACGCCGTCACGGAACCGCTCGATCATCGCCAGGGTGCGCGATGCGAGGTTGCCGTAGTCGTTGGCGAGTTCGGTCTCGTAGCGCGACTCGAAGCCGGCCGGTGAGATCGAGCCGTCCTGCCCGAAGCTGACCTCGCGGAAGCAGTAGAAGCGCAGCGCATCGGCGCCAAAGCGGTCGATCACCTCGAAGGGATCGAGCACGTTGCCGAGTGACTTCGACATCTTCTTCTCGCCCATCAGGAGGTAGCCGTGGACGTAGAGGTGCTCGGGCAGCTCGATCTCGGCCGCCATCAGCAGCGCGGGCCAGTAGACCGAGTGGAACTTGAGGATGTCCTTGGCCATCACGTGATAGGTGCAGGGCCAGAAGCGGTCGGTCAGGTCCTCGCCCTCGCGGGCGTAGGAGAGAGCCGTGTAGTAGTTGAGCAAGGCGTCGAACCAGACGTACATGACCTGGTCGGGGTCCCACGGCAGCGGAACGCCCCAGCGCAGGTTCGAGCGCGAGAGCGAGACGTCGTTGAGCCCTCCCTCGATGAAAGAGAGCGCCTCGTTGCGCCGGAAGTCGGGCTGGACGAAGTCGGGCCGCTCGGCGTAGAGACGCTCCAGCGGCTCCTGGAAGGTCGAGAGCCGGAAGAACCAGTTCTCCTCTGTCTCCAGCTCGAGCTCGATCTCGTGGATCGGGCAGGTGTGGCCGGGGCCCATCTCCGAAGCGGTCTTGAAGTCGGCACAGCGCGGGCAGTAGTAGCCCTCATAGGTGCCCTCGTAGACGTGGCCGTTGTCGTGGACCCGCTGGATCACCTCCTGGACCTTGGCGACGTGCTCGTCGTCGGAGGTACGGATGAAGAAGTCCTGCGACGCCCCCACCTTGGGCATCAGATCCCTGAAGCGCTGGGAGTTGCGATCTGCGAGCTCGCGCGGCTCGAGCCCGAGCTTCTCGGCCGCCTGGGCGACCGGCTCGCCATGCTCGTCGGTCCCGGTGAGGAAGAAGACATCCTCGCCCCGCTGGCGCATGTGACGGGCGAGGATGTCGGCGCCGATCGTCGTGTAGGCGTGGCCGAGATGGGGCTCGGCGTTGACGTAGTAGATCGGGGTGGTGACGTAGTAGCTCATGAAGTGAGAGAGCGTAGCCTCCGCGCGATGGAAGACCTGATTCAGATTCTCGGTGCCGTGCTCATCCTGATTGCTTTCATCGCTGCCCAGCGCGGCGCCATGTCCCCGCAGTCAGGTGTGTACCTGTGGCTGAACCTGGTCGGCTCCACCGTCCTGGCGGTGCTGGCGTTGATCGGCAGCGACTGGGGATTCCTGCTGCTGGAGGGGGTCTGGGCCGGGGTGTCGGGCTGGGCGCTGATCGAGCTCGGACGCGGGCGCTCGCCCCGACCCGCCGCCTGAGGTCCAACCGCCTAGCCGCGGACCGAGTCGAGGATCGCGAGGATGTCCTCGCCGTAGCGCTCGAGGCGCGAGGGCCCGATCCCTTCGCAGGCGAGCAGCTCGCGGGCGTCGGTGGGCATGGTCGCGGCGATCCCCTCCAGCTGGCGATTGGTGAGGACGACGTAGGCGGGGACGCTGTCGGCCCCAGAGCGCTCGCTGCGCCAGCGCTTCAGCGCCTCGGCCGCCGCCGGGGACTCGGGCTTGGGATCGATCTCTATCGGTGCCTGCTTCGCCCGGCCGCCGCGGCCCGCCGCGGCCGCAGGCCGCGGGGGCGCCACGGCCGGCGTCTCCGCCTTGCCCTCGAGCTCGGCGAGGAACGGGGACGGGCGCTCGGCGTCCGCGAGGACGACCGCTCGTTCACGGGCGCGGGTGATCGCGACGTGAAGGACCCGCCGCTCGGCCTCCCAGTTGTCACTCAGCCGGTGGGGGAGGATGCCCTCGTTGACCCCGAAGACCGCGACCCGATCCCACTCCCGGCCCTTGACTCGGTGGATCGTCGAGAGGGTCACGCCCTCGGTGCCGGCCGACTCGACCAGAGAGGCCCGCAGCCAGGGCTCGAAGGTGTTCGGATCGGGATGCAGGTCGGAGACCTGCAGGAGCCCCTCGAGGTCGTCGAGGTGACTCGCCGCCCCCTGAGCCCCTTTCGATCCGTCGAGCATCTCCATTGCACCACCGAGCCCGATCCTGTCGCGGACGACCTCGAGGAGCCCGCGGGCATCGGCGCCGTCGCGCGCCGTCGCTGCCAGGAGATCGATGTCATCAGCCATATCGGCAACCTTGCCGGCGATCCGCTCGTCGTCGATCGCGCGCTCGGCGCCGCGCAGGTCGGAGACCGACCGGCAGTTGACGAACCACTTGCTGATCCAGCGCGGAAAGCCTCGGCTCGGGCGGCGACGGATCAGCTCGAGATCGGCCGGGATCAGGCCGTCGGGGTCGACCGCGATCCGGATCCAGGCGAGCGCCGCGGCCACCCCCGCCCGCTCGAGGACCTCGGGGCGCACGGAGGAGCGCAACGGGACGCCCGCGTTCCAGAGCGAGATCTGCGGGCTCATCAACAGCGAGTTGACCCTGGCGAGGACCGCGATCTCCTCCGCATCCACCGACTCCCCGCTGCGCCACTTGGTGACGAGCTCGGCGATCGCCGTCGCCGCCTCAGCGGCGCTGTGAGTGCGAATCTCGAGCGCCGAGCCGTCGGCGCTTGCGCCGTCGCGTGGTTGGATCTCCTTCCTGACCCGTACCCGGTTGTAGCCAAGCAGGGTCGCCGCCCCCTCGACTATCGGCTTCGCGCAGCGATAGTTGACCTCCAGCGCCGTGGCCTCGGCATCGGGAAAGTACTCGGCGTAGTCGACGAGGAAGCGCGGGTCGGCGCCGGCATGGTCGTAGATCGTCTGATCGTCGTCGCCGACGCCGAAGACGTCGAGGGCCGGCATCGCGAGCAGACGGATCAAGAGCACGTGGGCGGGGGTCAGATCCTGGAACTCGTCGACGAGGAGGTGACGGTGCGTGATCTGGGCGCTGCGCCGGAAGCGGCCGTCGCGGAGCAGCGCCTCGAGCGAGCCGTAGATCTGCTCGTCGAAGTCAATCGCTCCGCGATCGGCGAGGCGCCCCCGGTAGGCGTCGAAGCCATCGGCGAAGCCCGGAACGTCATCGCGAGACGCCTCGACCGCCGTCGGTTCGCGCAGCCCGAGCCGGCAGAGGGTGAGCGCATCGAGGTAGGGCCCGACGGGGTCGGTGTTGGTGCGGCGCTGCCGCGGTATCGGGAAGACCTCCTCGATCACCCGCCGTACATCGGGCTCCTCGAGCAGCGCCGGGCGGGCGCCCCGGTGATCGGCCAGGATCCGGTAACCGAGGGAGTTCAGAGTCCTGGTCCGGGGCTGGAGCCTGAACAGGCGCGCCTCGAGCTCGCGCTGGGCCTCCTTGTTGTAGGCGACCGCGAGCAGCGACTCGGGGTCGTATCCGCGCTCGCCGAGCAGGTATCGGATGCGCTCGGTCAGCACCCTGGTCTTGCCGGAGCCGGCCGGCGCAATCACGCGGACGGGTCCGCCGTCGTGGCGCACGGCCCGGAGCTGGTCGGGAGCGAGATCGGCCTCGTGCCGCTCCCCGGCCGTGATCGTGGTCAGCGAACCGCTCTCGACGCTGGAGCTGTGGACGACGGCGGCCTCCAGCGGTGGCGGGTTCCATCTCGGACCGCCGTCGATCCAGGCCCCGCGACCGTCGGTGAGCCGCACCTCCCCCTCGCCTTGATCGACCCCGACCGCTCCGAGTCGCTCGGCCTTCGCCGCCCACCACCAGATCGGGTCACCGTCTCGCGCGTCGTAGTTGTTGGCCCAGAGCAGCTGGTGAAGGCGCTCGGTGGGAAGGTCGAGGCCGGGGTCGAGGCTGTAGGGCGGCTCCGCGATGGTCGGTGGATCCCGCAGCAGCGCCGGGTCGGCGCCGAGCTCGACGACGACGGGCTCGCGCCGGAGCCAGGCCACGCGCAAGGCCGCGAGCAGCTCGCCGGGGCTGGCCAGCGCCTCCTCGTCGAGCAGGTGGGTCGGCGAGCCCGCCCAGGGCGGCGGGGGCGCAGCGCCGGGAGCCACGATCACGCCGCGGCCGAGCGCCGCGGGCCCTGGATGGCGCGCGCTCACCGGCGCGGCTCGCGACCGGTCAGCTCGCGATAGAGCTCGTTCGGTCGCGTCCCGGTCAGGGCGGCGACGACGCCGGCGGCGGCCCGGGGTCGCGCTCCAGCCTGCACGAGGCGGCGGAGGGCGTCGACCGCGAAGGCCTTGTCGGGAGAGGACGCGCGCTTCCGGGAGGGGGCGATCACCACGACGATCTCGCCCTTCACTTCGCCGCGGAAGCGCCGTGCGAGCTCGCCGAGCGTGCCGCGGGCGACCTCCTCGTGGAGCTTGGTCAGCTCGCGGCAGACCGCGGCGGGCCGGTCCGGCGCCAGCGCCGCGAGCGCTCGAAGCGAGTCCGGTAGTCGCCGCGGCGACTCGAAGGCGACCACGGTCTCGGTCGATTGCAGGACCCGCTCGAGCTCGCCTGCGCGCCGCGGCAAAAAGCCCTCGAAGCGCCAGCGACCGGGCGGCAGGCCCGAGGCCACCAGCGCCGTTGGGATCGCACTCGGGCCCGGCAGGACCTCGATGTCGAGGTCGCGCTCGATGCAGGCGGCGATCAGCCGGTAGCCGGGATCGGACAGCACGGGCGTGCCCGCATCACTTATCAATGCGACCCTGGCCCCGCGCTCGATCGCCTGTGAGAGCTGTTTGGCCCGGTCCTCCTCGTTGTTCTCGTGATAGGAGATGAAGCGGGGGGATTCGAGCTCGAGCATCTCGTAGAGGCGGCCGGCACGCCGCGTGTCCTCGCAGGCGACGACGTCGGCGTCCGCCAGCGCCCCCTTGACGCGTTCGGAGATATCGCCCATGTTCCCGATCGGGGTCGGACACACCGTCAGCCGCCCCGCCATCAGCTCCCTCCCCGGGCCGCGCCGACGAGCTCTTCGCGAGCGAGCGTCGCGGCGCCGATCATTCCCGCGTCCGCACCCAGCGCCGCGAGCCTGACCGGAACCTCGTTCTGGGGCGGCAATGCCCGGCGACGTAGCTCGTCGCGGGCGGGATCGAGGATCAGCTCCCCGGCCGCCATCACCCCGCCGCCGAGTAGCAGCACGTCCGGATCGAGGCTGTTGGCGAGGCTTGCCAGCGCGACGCCGATGCGGCGACCGATGAGGGCGAGGACGTCGGCCGCGACCGCGTCGCCGTCGCGGGCGGCGGCCAGGATCATGCGCCCTTCGATCGGCCCACCCGCGGCCGCCGCGCGTCCGAGCGCCGATTCCGGCGCCCGCTCGGCTGCGACCCGGCCCTCGCGGGCCAGCGCGGTGCCCGAGGCGAGCGACTCCACGCAACCCCGGTTCGGGCAGTTGCCCTGGCATCGCGGACCCTCGGAGTCGATGACGATGTGACCCAGTTCGGCGCCGGCGCCGGTCGATCCACGGTAAGGGTGCCCGTCGAGAATCAGGCCGCCGCCGATCCCGGTCCCGATCGTCAGCATCGCGACGTTGGTCGCGCCCCGGGCGGCTCCATGGCGGTGCTCCGCCAGGACGGCGACGTTGGCGTCGTTGTCCAGCGATGTCGGTAGCCCAAGCCGCTCGGAGACCAGGTCCTTGAGCGGCAGCTCGACCAGAGGCAGGTTGACGGCGCTGACGCAGATGCCGGCCCGACGGTCGATCGTGCAGGGAACGCCGAGACCGATCGCCTCCACAGCGGGCCGCGCCGCGGTAGCGGCCCTCAGTTCGCGCTCGAGCAGCTCGACGACCTCGTCCTCGCTGCGACCGTGGGAGTGGGTGACGCACCTGTGCAGAACCGAGCATCCATCCGCGACCACCCCGACCGCCATCTTCGTGCCCCCGAGATCAACACCGACTGTCTCCGGTGAGCTCACAGGTCGAAACGGCGCGCGAGCTGAATCCGGGAGGGCATACGGCAGTATTACCTGCTCATGGCGGCGGACGAACCCGAGCGGCCCAAGCGGCCCGAATACAAGGTGTACCGCGGCGGCAAGGGCCGCAAGGGCGGCGGGACCAAGCCGGCCGGCAAGCCCGCTACCCCTTCCCGCACGCCCTTACGCGCCAAGAAGGAGAACGGGCCCGACTACAACGTCTACCGATCGCGCGGCGGTCCGCTCGGCAAGCTCAGGGGCGCGATCAGCCTCACCGCCCTGAAGGAGAGAATTGGCCGGGGCGAGGGCGCCCGCAGCCCCAAGGTCTCGCCGAAGCCCCCTGAGCAGACCGGGGGACCGGGTGAGAAGCCGCGCTGGCGCACCGTGCTGCGCTGGACCCTGATCGTCGCCGGCGCCTGGTTCCTGCTCAGCGTGGTCCTGTTCGCGATCAGCGCGCAGATCCAGAAGGGAAAGCTCGCCGACGCCGCGGCCGCCGAGCTCGGCGGCAATCCCCTGCTCGCGGCGTTTCCGCAGACGATCCTCGTGATCGGCACCGACGCCCGCCCGGAGGCAACCGGCGCGCTCGAGTCCGAGAAACGCAAGAAGTGCCTCACCCAGGGCGCTACCGGAGAGGCCCCGTCCAACGACTGCACGGGCTTCCGCGCCGACACACTGATGCTGGTCCGCGCCGGCGGCGGCAGCTTCTCGAAGCTCTCGATCCCACGCGACACCCTCGCCGAGGTGCCGGGGCAAGGCCCCCAGAAGATCAACTCGGCATTCGCGAGCGGCGGGGCGGGGGCGCAGATCGAGGCGGTCGAGGACTTCCTCGGCATCGACATCGACCACGTCGTCATTCTCGACTTCCAGGGCTTCGCCGACTTCATCGACGCGATCGGCGGGGTGAAGGTCAACGTCACCAGCCGGCTCAAGGCGAAGATCGACGGTGGATCGAGCCAGGGCGGGATCACCCTGAAGCTCGACCGCGGCGAGGTCACCCTCGACGGGGACCGGGCGCTCGCCTACTCGCGAGCCCGGACCAACCTCCGCAATCCGAGCGAGACGGATCTCGAACGGACCGAGCGTCAGCAGCAGGTCCTGAAGGGGATCAAGGATCGCCTCACGAGCCCCTGGCGGGCGCCGATCAACTTCCTTCGCGGCCCGCTGATCGCCTGGAACGCTCCGAAGGCGATGGTCAGCGACATGGGCGCCCTGACCCTGCCCCAACTCGCGATCGCGATGGCGATCGGCGGCGACTCGGGGACCAAGATCCTCGGTCGGCGGAACAGCGCCGGGACGACGGGGGGCAATATCGCGGTGCCGCTGCAGGAGTGCGAGCGGGCCGTCCGCAAGTTCCTCGGTGAGGAGGGGCCGCGCACGCCGGCCTGCTCGCCGCCGGGCTGACGGCGGGTCAGTCGGACTTGCTCGAGGCCGCGGCCTTTTCCGAGCCCTTGCCGGAATCGCCGCTCTTCGGGCTTCCCTCGCTGGAGCTGGGCTTCCCGCCCGAGTCCTTGCCCGAATCGGAGGAGGACTCCGAGCCGGTCGGCTTTTTGGCGCCCTTGCGAGCGTAATCGGTCGTGTAGAAGCCGGAGCCCTTGAAGTGCACGGCCGGGGCGCTGAGCACACGGGAGGCCGCGGCGTCGCAGACCTCGCAGACCTCGAGTGCGTCATCGCTCATCGACTGGAAGGCCTCAAAGGTGTGCCCGTTCTCGCAGCGATACTCGTAGATCGGCATAGAAGCGGCGATTATGGCAGCCCGGCTCCGATCGACCCGGGGGACCCCGTCAGGCGGCGGTCAGCGACGCCGCGGCTCGAGCGTCTTGCCCGTCGAGTGCCAGAGGGCCCACCTCGCCAGGTGACGGCCGGCGCTAAGGGTGGTGTGGATCAGCGAGTTCACGAAGGGCTCCTTCCAGATCCCCATTTTCACCTTGCCTCCAACTCCCCCATCAACTCCATCGACCGATCGGATGAGATGCGTTAGGTACTCGACCCTAACCCTCTAGGGGTAGTAGACCGCAGATAGGGGTAGTAAACCCAGATCGCGGTGTGCGCAGCATCCGGGGCCGGCCGCCTGTCGTTAGGGTGGCTGGCCCACCATGACTGAGCCCCAGCAGCAAGAGGCGGCCGAGACGAGCGCTGAGGTCTCCCTCGATGAGATCGTCGCGCTCTGCAAACGGCGCGGCTTCATCTTCCCCTCCTCCGAGATATACGGGGGCGTCGGGTCGACCTACGACTATGGCCACTACGGAGTCCTGCTCCGCAACAACGTCAAGGCCCAGTGGTGGCGCTCGATGCTCACCGATCGCGATGACATCGTCGCGCTCGACTCGGCGATCATCCAGCACCCGCGGGTCTGGGAGGCCTCCGGTCATGTTGGCGGATTTTCCGACCCCCTGGTCGAGTGCAAGGTCTGCAAGAAGAGATTCCGCGAGGACCAGCTCGACCTCGGAGAGTGCGGCAAGAAGCCGTCGAAGGCCCCCGGGGAGGGGCCCGACTGCGACCTCGGCGAGGCGCGCGAGTTCAACCTGATGTTCAAGACCCAGGTAGGCCCGGTCGCCGCCTCGGGGTCGGAGGCCTACCTGAGGCCCGAGACCGCGCAGGGGATCTTCATCAACTTCAAGAACGTTCTCCAGTTCGCGCGCAAGAAGCCGCCGTTCGGGATCGCCCAGATCGGCAAGTCGTTCAGGAACGAGATCACGACTGGGAACTTCATCTTCCGCACCCGTGAGTTCGAGCAGATGGAGATGGAGTTCTTCTGCCCGCCCGACCAGGCCGAGAAGTGGCACGAGCACTGGATGCAGCAGCGGATGAACTGGTACCTGCAGCTGGGGATCCGGAAGCAGAACCTGATCCTCCGCCCGCATGAGGCCGACGAGCTCAGCCACTACTCGAGCGCCACCTCCGATATCGAATACCTGTTCCCGATGGGCTACTCGGAGCTGGAGGGAATCGCCAACCGGGGCGACTTCGATCTCACCCAGCATGCCGAGTACTCGGGCGAGAAGCTCGAGTACTTCGACCAACAGAGCGGCGAACGGTACGTCCCCCACGTGATCGAACCCGCGGCCGGGGTCGACCGGGCGACGCTCGCCTTCCTCACCGACGCCTACTGGGTCGAGGAGGTGGAGGGACGCGAACGCACCGTGCTCAGCCTGCACCCGAAGCTGGCGCCGGTCAAGGTCGCGATCCTGCCCCTGGTCCGTAAGGACGGAATGCCGGAGCGGGCCCGCGAGGTGTTCGACTCACTCAAACGCCGGATCGACGCTGAATACGACGAGGGTGGCTCGATCGGCAAGCGCTACCGCCGCCAGGACGAAATCGGCACCCCCTGGTGCGTGACAATCGACGGCGAGACGGCCGAGGACGATTCGGTCACCCTCCGGGATCGGGACAGCCTCGAGCAGAGACGGGTCCCGATCGAGGGATTGGCGGACGAGCTGCTGGGGCGGCTCGAGACCGACTGGACGAGCCCGAAGGCCTAGGCGCGTCGGCCGGCGCCTGGGGCACCGAGGTCGGCCGGGGCTGTGGCGCTTCGTTCGAGTGCCGCCGAGGGCGTCTGGGAGTCGGAGTGCAGCTGGCGGACCGGATAGGTGCTGATTCGTTGCGCTTCGTGTCCCAACCGTGCGTGGTGGTGGATCAGGCTGGGTGGATGGCGCGCGAGGTTGAAGTTGGTTCCCTGGGAGGGAACATGGGTCAACCTCGCGGGCTTGAGCGCGGAATCGCCAGCCTGGCGGGAAGCCAGTACGGCGTCATCGCACACCGGCAGGTTCTCGCGCTCGGTGCAACCCGGAAGCGGGTCTGGGCGCGGGTTCGCGAAGGCTCGCTCATCGCCATACACCGTGGGGTCTACGCAGTTGGTCACGCCAGCCTCAGATGGGAGGGACGACGGATGGCGGCCGTGCTTGCCGGCGGGCCGTGGGCGGTGCTCTCACACACCAGCGCCGCCATGAGCTGGGGGGTTGTCGATCGGTACTCCTCGTTGCCCACCGTCACCACCCCCACCAAGGGCCTGAGGCGCCCCGGCATCCAATGCCACTCGGCTCAACTCGCCCCCGATGAGGTCACGGTCCGCCGGGGCATCCCGATCACGACCGCCGCCCGGACGCTGCTCGATCTCGCGGTCGTATTGCCGCCCGACCGGCTGGAGCGGGCGCTTGCGCAGGCCGAGTTCCTGCAGCTCTCCGATGTGACACCCCTGTCGGTGCTGATGGAGCGCCACCGGGGAGCCCGGGGCACGAAGGCTCTCAGGCGGCTGATCGCCTCCGGAGCCCCAACGTCGGGCATCACCCGTAGCCCGCTCGAAGACCGTTTCCTCGCCTTCCTCGACTCGCGCTCCCTCCCCCGTCCCGAGCTGAACCAGCCACTGCAGCTTGGCCGGGACTTCATCGAGGTCGACTGCCTCTGGCGCCGGGCACGGGTCGCGCTCGAGCTCGACGGCCGCGTCTCGCACGAGCGCAGAGCCCAGTTCGCAACCGACCGACGACGCGACCGGCGCCTGCTCGCGGCCGGGTGGCGGCCGGTCAGGGTGGCTCGAGAGCAACTGAGCGAACGGGTCGAGGCGGATGCGCTCGAGCGCGACCTGCGGCTGCTGCTCGGCCCGCGATAGGTTGCATCCATGAGCGAGGAGCCGCGCGGACGCGATCACTACCCCCACTTCCTGACGGTTCCGACGCGGTGGAACGACAACGATCCCTACGGGCACGTCAACAACATCGAGTACTACGGCTACTTCGACACCGTGATCAATCACTGGCTGATCAACGAGGGTGGGCTCGACATCCAGGATCAGAGCATCGTCGGATTCTGCGCCGAGTCGCATTGTCGCTACCACTCGGGGGTCACCTTCCCGCAGGTCGTCGAGGCCGGGCTGCGGGTCGGCAAGCTCGGCAACTCGAGCGTGCGATACGAGATCGGGATCTTCCCCGAGGGCGAGAACGAGCCGGCGGCCGAGGGCTGGTTCGTGCACGTCTTCGTCGACGCGGACGAGCAGGAGCCGACCCCGATACCGGAGCGGATCCGCGAGTCCCTGCACAGGCTCACGGCGGTTCCCGAGTGAGGACCCGCGCCGCGGTGCTCCGCGAGATGGGCATCAGCCCGCCGTACGCGGATTCAAGGCCACTCGAGATCGTCGAGCTCGAGCTGCAGGGACCCGGGCCCGGCGAGGTTCTCGTCGAGGTCGGTGCCGCGGGCCTGTGCCATTCGGATCTGAGCGTGATCGACAACACGCGGCCGCGGGTTATGCCGATGGCTCTCGGGCACGAGGCGGCAGGGACGGTGACCGAGGTTGGAGCCGGGGTCAAATCGCTTGCCGAGGGCGACCACGTGGTCCTCGCATTCGTCCCGGCCTGCGGGAGCTGCGGGCCCTGCCGGTCCGGTCGTGCCGCGCTCTGCGAGCCCGGTGCCGCCGCGAACTCGAAGGGCACCCTGTTGTCGGGGGCGATCAGGCTCAAGGAGGGGAACGGACAGCCGATCCACCACCACCTGGGGGTCTCGGCGTTCAGCGACCGGATCGTGGTCTCGGAGCGCTCGGCGGTCAAGGTCGACCCACGGCTTCCCTTCGAGGTCGCTGCCCTGTTCGGCTGCGCGGTGCTGACCGGAGTCGGGGCGGCAACGAGGAGCGCGCGGATCGAGGCAGGTGACCGGGTCGCGATCTTCGGACTCGGTGGGGTCGGCCTGGCGGCCGTGCTCGGCGCCTCCCTCGCCGGCGCATCTCAGGTAGTCGGAGTCGATCGGCTCGAGTCGAAACTGCAACTCGGCAGCCGGCTCGGGGTCACGACGACCGTTGCCGCGGGCGAGGATGTGGTCGAAGCCGTCCGGGAGGCGACCGACGGCGGAGCCGAGGTCGTGATCGAGACCGTCGGCAGCGCCGCGGTCCTGGCTGAGGCCTACGCGGCAACCCGGCGCGGTGGTCAGACGGTGACGGTCGGCCTCCCCCACCCCAGCCAGATGCTCGAAATCGCCGCGACATCGCTGGTGTCGGAGGAGAGGACGCTGCAGGGCTCCTACCTCGGCTCGTGCGTGCCGGCCGAGGACATCCCCCGCTTCGTCGCCCTGCGCGAGGCCGGGAAGCTCCCGGTTGACCAGCTGTTGACCGGGACGATGCCCCTGGAGCAGATCAACGAGGGATTCGACCGCCTCGCCTCGGGAGAGGCGGCGCGCCAGGCCGTCGTCTTCGGCTCGCCCTAGCCGGGAGAGGTCTTCAGCGCGAGGCCAAAGCCTGCAGTGACTCGCCGGGGGGCCAGGGTGAGATCGGTCACACAGCCCCTGGCCGGCTGGCCAGTTTTCGCATACGCTTCCAGCGACGGCCGCCGGTCGTCGATCCAAACGAGGAGGAGGGCACGTGTCGGTAGCCGAGCAGAACCTGATGGATCGGATCACCTACGAGGATCTGTACCAGCGGTGGGAGCGCAACAACTGGTCAGCGACGGACATCGACTTCAGCGCCGACCGCGAGGGCTGGACCGCGCTGAGCGAGATCCAGCGCAGGTCGGCGATCTGGGTCTACTCGATGTTCTTCTTCGGCGAGGACTCGGTGACCGACAACCTCTCCCCCTACATCGACGCCGCTCCGAAGGAGGAGCAGAAGTACTTCCTCGCGACCCAGCAGGTCGATGAGGCCCGCCACGCGGTCTTCTTCCACCGCTTCTTCAAGGAGGTGATCGAGGTCGGCGATTCGGTTGCCTCGACCCTCGCCTGGACCGAGCAGCATCTCGGCTGGGGCTACCGCAAGGTCTTCGACCGGCTCGACCTGATGGCCGAGGAACTGCGCCGCGATCGCTCGCTGCCCAAGTTCGCCCAGGCGATCACGCTTTATCACCTCGTCGTCGAGGCGACCCTGGCCCAGCCGGGCCAGCACTTCATCGAGGACTACTTCGTTCGCGACGGCAGCATGCCCGGCTTCAGCGCCGGAATGGAGAACGTCTCGCGTGATGAGCAGCGCCACATCGGCTTCGGCGTCAAGGTCCTCAGCGAGCTCGTCCGCGAAAGCGACGAGTGCAAGGCCGCGATCGACGAGCTGCTCGCCGAGGTGATGCAGTGGACCTCCTCGGTCTTCATCCCGCCCGGCTGGGATCGCGAGTACACCCGCTGTTTCGGCTTCGAGCTGGAGGACATCTCCGAGTGGGGGATCAAGGCGCTCGAACAGAAGTGGCGCACGATCGGGTATCCGATGGACGAGATGCCGCCCGGGGTCGTCCCGATGGACTTCTCGCTCCCGCCCCGCGAGCGCGGCAGCCAGATGATCGCGCTGACCGAGGCCGGCGTGGTCGGCGAGCCCCTGCCACCGGGGCGGGTCAACGCCACCCCCGAGGTCCAGGAGCTGTTCTTCAACCTGATCGCCCGAACGGTCGACACGACGCAGACCGACGGCGCGCCCTTCACGGTCCAGTGGCGATTCGAGGATGCCCCGCCCTGGCACCTGGTGGTCGCCAACGGCTCCACCCATGCGGAATCGGGAGTGGTTGGTGAGGCGGACGTGACGATGGAATCCAGCTGGCACGACTTCGTCGAGATGGGCAAGGGCGCGATCAGTCCGCCGAAGGCTCTGCTGCAGCGCCGGCTCAAGCTCCACGGTGGGCCGCGCGACCTGCTCCGCTTCCGCAAGCTGATGGGCTGAAGCGCCGGTGCCGATAGGCTCGACCGCAGCAGCGGCCGATCGTCGGCCCCGATACCAACTCAACAGGAGAGGCCGATGACCGACACCTACCGCACCCCTGACGACCGCTTCGCGGGGCTGCCGGACTTCCCCTGGGAACCGAAGTATCTCGACTGGGACGGCATCCGGATCGCCAGGATCGATGAGGGCTCCGGCGGGCCGGTCGTCCTCTTTCACGGAGAGCCCACATGGTCGTTCCTGTACCGCAAGGTGATTCCGCCTCTGCTCGAGGCGGGGCATCGCTGCATCGCCCCCGACTACCCAGGCTTCGGGCGCTCCGACAAGCCGACCTCCTTCGACTGGTACAGCTACGACGCCCACACCGAGGCCATGCTCGCCCTGCTCGACGGGCTCGGGGTCCGAGGTGCCACCTTCGTCGTCCAGGACTGGGGCGGGCCGATAGGGATGCGGGTCGCAGCCGAGCGGCCGGCGCTCTGCTCCCGGCTGGTGGTGATGGACACGGGCCTGTTCACCGGTCATCAGGCGATGACCGAAGCCTGGAAGACCTTCCGCGACTTCGTCGAGCGGACCGAGGACCTGCCGATCTCGATGCTCGTCGGCGGCGCCTGCAAGACGCCGCCCAGCGAGGACGTGCTGGCCGGATACGACGCGCCCTTCCCAGAGGCCAGGGCGAAGCAGGGAGCGCGCGCGTTCCCGCTGATGCTTCCCACCAGCCCCGACGCCCCCGGCGCCGAGGCCGGTCAGAGGACCGCCGAGGCGATGGCTGTCTCCGATCGCCCGGTGCTGATGCTGTGGGCCGACTCCGACCCCGTTATCCCGCCCTCGGTCGGGACCGCGATGGCGGAGCGGCTCGGCTGGCCCGAACCCGAGATCATCGCCGAGGCCTCCCACTTCCTACAGGAGGACCAGGGCGAGATCATCGGGCGCAGGATCGCCGATTGGGTCGGCGCCTGAGCGCCCACTTCTTCCACGTCCGCCTACACCTGCGCTGGTCCGTGGCGGTTGTCGCCGCGGTGCCGTCCGTCAAGAAAGGTGTTCCCCGGAACGGAGCCCTGCCCCCGCCCCTTTCATCCGTTAACGACCGAGGGGGCGGCCGAAGCCGCCCCCTCGGGACGTTCCTCCCTCAGTTCGAGGGACGAGAGTGGCCTACTTCTTCTTCGGCTTGCACTTGCTCTTGAACGTATCGCTCGTGGTCGGCGCGTCCGAGAAGAAGGTCGTGGCCTGCCACGTCATCTTCTTCGGCTTGCACCTCGCCTGGATGTACTTGCTCTTCTTGATCGTCACCTCGAAGAAGGCGATCGCTCCTGCTGCGAGCGGCGGGATCGCCACGTCAAGCGACTTCTTGTACGGCTTCAGGTTCTGACCTGAGGGCCGACCGCTGACCTTCTTGGCGTTCTTCAGCTCGCCAATGAGGATGCTCGCTGGGATGATCGAGAAGTCACCCTGCGGCTTGCTGAACAGGAGCAGCTTCTTGCCGTCCTCGTTGAAAGCCGAGACGTCGACGTTGATGTCGGTGGGCGCATCTGTCGGGTCCGCGGTGCCGACCTGGACGACAGCGGTGCTGCCCTTGGGATCGGAGACGAGCGACTTCTTGCCGCAGGCCGCGATCGCGTCCTCGGTGGTCGCTGCTCCTTCGAGCCCTGCCTCGTCCGTCTTGCACTTCGCGACCTTGTTCAGGTTGAACTTGAACTGCTTTGGCAGGTCGAGAATGGTCCGGACACCCTTCGGCGGCTGGTTGGTGCCGGGCGCGTCCTTGGTCACGATCGTGTTGGTGAACTTGATGTTCTGATGCTTCTTCTTGTTCAGCTTCTTCGGCTTGAACTTGGCTTCCTCGGTCTGGGTCTCCTCGCCGGCAGTGGCGAAGTTCACGACCAGCCCGAAGCCGAGAGCTCCGACGATCGCGAGGATCAGGTACTTACGCATTACTCCTCCTCAGGAACAGTTACAGATGATTGGTCAGGGATAAGTTCTTGGCGGGGCGTTCGAGCGGCTCTCCATCCGCTACCGATCGCTCCGATGAGAGTTGGTTGTACCGGCATAAACACCGGCCTGCGCTAACGATGCGTGGCACGGAGACCAAACTTCACGCGCTTAGTTGTACGAATTGTATAGGAGAGCCGTGGTGCTTGTATCGCGGTGGTCATGGCTGGGCCCGGACGTGCGGATAGGTGGTCGACTCGCTCGGAGGGCCTCCGATCGACTCCGAGCCCGCCTGCAGGTTGCACGGCGGCGCAAGAATCTGGTCGCTGTTGGTGTTGCCCACCCCGTCGAAGAAGTACTGCTGCACCTGGTCGTAGTAGCCGTCCGGCAGATCGCCGGGCCCGCTCAGCTCGATCCCCGAGAGCCCGGAGCTACAGTGCTCGGTCAGGAAGGAGTCGAGGCCCTGAGCGAGCTTGGTGTACTCGCCGGCCTTCACGTAGGCGTTGGTGCGGCTGCCCGTGAACCGCTCCGGCAGCGAGGCCAGATCCTCGAGGCCGAACGGCGCGGTCGTCCGCAGGTACTTCGTCTGCTCGGAGTCCTGCTGGGAGATGTTGAAGCCGTTGGTCGCCGCGGCGAGATTGCCGAGGGCGGCGGTCGTCTCACCCTTGTATCGGCGCAGCGCCTGAACGATCGGGATCACGTCGTTGAGGTAGGTGTCGATTCGCGCCAGCGGTGGCGGCAGCTGATCGTCGAGGACCGTGCGAAGGGAGCCCAGTCCGGACTTGGCGCGCTTGGTGACCGGCGTCAGCCCGGTGAAGAAACGGACGAGATCGGGGGAGAGGTTGGCGAGCTGCTCGAAGGTGCCGCTCAGCTCTCGCGCCGAGGGTCGCAGCTGGGTGATCAGGTCGTTGGTGTCCACGGCGAAGGTGTCGAGGCGATCAAGGGTGAGGCGCGACTCGTCGAGGAAGGTCGGCAGAGCCTGGAAGGAGGAGATCAGTTGAGCATCGCGGTCGGCCAGGGTCCCGAACACGGTCTCGGTGTTGGTGATCAGGCCGCGCAGCTGGTCGGGCCGTTCGCTGAGGGCGTCGAAGGTTTCCCCGCCGTCGCGCACCAGCCGCTTCACCGCCAGCCTCTGACCGTCGAGGATCCGCATCAGGTCGTCGGCGCGATCGGCGAAGGGCGCGAGGTTTCCGATCGCCGCGTTGAGGTCCACGCCCCGGCCGCGGAAGGCAACGGCAGCGTCCTCCATCCAGGCCTGGAAGGCGGCCCGGGTCGGCTCGTCGAAGGCGCGGAAGACCTCGTCCAGCTGCACCGCATCCGATACCTGGGCGACGGGGATCTCGCCCTCCTCGGGCAGCGGCTCGGCATCCTGCTCGCCCGGCGTCAACTCGACGTAGGTCTCTCCGAGGAGGGTCTTCTGCCGCAGGATCGCCTTGGTGTTGGAGGGAACCGGCGCGAACTTGGCATCGATCTCGAGCTCGGCGTCGGCCCGGCCTGAATCGGCGAGCTCGATGCTCTTGACCTTGCCGACCGAGACGCCGGAGATGCGGACATCGGACTCGACGGCGAGCTGGGTCGCCTCCTCGAACGGCACCGTGAAGCGGTAGCTCTTCGACTTCAGGGGCACGGCGCCACCGAAGGCGAGCCAGAGGAAGAGGATCAGGCCGAAGCACGAGATCGCGAACCCGACCGCGATCAGGATCCTGCCAACTGTCGGCGGACGAGTCTCCATCAGCAGATCTCCGTTGTCGTGGCCAGGCGGGTGAGGGTTCGGGCGACGTCAACCGCGGGACGACCGACCAGGGCGTTGTCGGCCAGGGTGGACGTCGCGCATGCATACATCGCAATGCCGCGCAGCATCGGGCCGCCCGAGTCCTGCACGAGCTGCAGGCTGTTGGCGTTGTGGCCGAGCCAGGAGAGGTAGAAGAGGTAGCCCTCGTCCTTGCCTGGCGGGTTGTAGGCGAGACCGTTGACGAGCTGGCTCAACTCGCTGAAGCTTCCCTCGAGTCCGGCCGCACTCTGGGCGAGCGGCTCTGAGGCGCTGCGCACGTTCTTGACGAACGGCAGCGTCTTCTTGGTGAAGGGACGGATCTGATTCCGAACCGGACCGATCGTCTTCCGGAAGAACGGTTGCAGCGACTCCAGAGCCGGGTCCAGGGCCCGGGCCGCAGGAAGAAGCTCGCGGAGCGCAGGCTCGAGATCGACGCTGAGGGCCTCGCCGGCGCTGAGCGCGCGGCGCGTCTCCGTCAGGGCCCCCGGCAACCCGCGCAGGGTCGCGCGGATCGACTGCTCCTGGTCGGCGAAGGCCCCGAGGACGGCGTTCTGGGAATCGACGAACTCGGCGACCCTAACGTCGTTCCGACTGAGGCGCTGGGCGATCAGGCCGAAGTTGGTGATCACGCGGCGCAGGTTCGAGCGGCGCTTCGAGAGCTGGCCGTTGATCTTTGCCAGATCCCGCGCCGTCGGCTCGATCCGGCGCAGCACCGCGGCGAGTTCCTTGCTCTTCTCGCCGCCGAGTGCCTCCGAGCCGCCCGCTAGCAGGAGCTTGAGGTAGGCCTGCGTGTCCGCGTCGAGCGAGGAGATGATCTGGTCGAGATTGACGTTCGGCTTGGTCGCCGCGAGCGGCACCGTGAAGCCCTCGTCGACCGTCTCGGTCTCGGTTCCGGGATCGAGCTCCACGGTCATGTCCTGCAGGCCCGTGCGCGGCCGCATCAGGATCGATGCGTCCGGATGGATCAGCTCGGCGTACTCGGGCTCGACCTCCATCGAGATCACCGCCACCCCATCCTGAAGCTCGACAGTGGTGATGTCGCCGACCTTGACGCCCGCGATGTTCACGGTCTGACCCTGGCCCGGGGTAACGGCCTGCGCGGTCTGGACCTCGGCCTTGAGGGCGAACCGGTCCGCGCCCAGGATCGGGAACCATGCCGGCAACGCCGTCGCCTGCTGAGAGAGGATCACGAACAGGGTCGTGAGCCCGATCGCGAGCAGGATCAGGACCGCGATGAAGTCCTTGTAATAGTCGCGGATCGCCTTCTTCATGGGGTCGCCGCCTGGGGTGAAGGAGTGCCCACGGCTCCGGCCGGACCGTTCAGATCAGGTACATCCTGGCTCTGGCACTTGACGTCGGTGCGGATCGGTGGATTGCCGTTCGGCCGCACCGGCTGGGTGCCCTTCGGGGGCTCGATCGAGTATCCCCACAGGGGCGAGTTGAGTGGGCTGGCGCCGGGAACCTGGGTCGCGGTCAGGGTCGGGCCACCGCCGGCCTGGACGCGAAGGGACTGGCCGTTGCCGTCGAAGTTGCCGCCGGACCCGGACTGGCCGGCCACCGCGTACAGGAAGTCCTTGTAGTTCGGTGATCCGGTCGAGAACTGATCGTCGATCACGATGTCCCCAGCCGGGATCAGGACGTTGGTGACGCAGCGGCTGACGGCCTGGATCTCGGGCAACAGCGAGGCGAGATCGCTGACTCCCGCCGAGAGGTTCGGCTGGGCGACCTTGAGGTTCTTGGCGATCTCGCCCAGCTCGCCCGGCTGCACCAGCTTGCGCGCCTGGAACAGCCAGGGGTTGCCGGCCTCGATCGTTGCCGGAAGCTCCTCGACGCCCGGGGTCAGCTCACGCGCGAACGCCCTCAGCGGCGGTAGGACCTGGTTGAACTTGACTAGCGAGGGTTCGGCCTGCTCCAGTGTCGGAGCCAGCTCGGCGACGGTCTCCTCGAGCGCGGCCGACTCGGCCGCGAACGCTCCGGCCGTGGTTGCGAGGTTGCCGATCAGCTGTTGCAACTGCGACTCGCGACTGGCGAGCTTGCGGAAGACGATCCCGGAGGAATCGATCAGCCGGTTGAGGTCTCCGGGCTGCTCCCCCAGCAGCGCCTGGCTCACCTGCGCGGAGGTCTTGCCCGCCTTGCCGCCGTAGTTGAACGAGTCGTTCAGCGCCTTGGCGGCCGATTCACCCTGAACGTCGGGATCCTGCCCGAGATCCTGACCGGGAGTGGGCTGATCGGCGAGCGCCGACCCGAAGCCGTCGAGCAGGACCCTGAGGTTGTCGCGATCGGACTTCTGCAGGGCGGTGAGGATCTCGTCGATCTGGACGGCGGTCTGCGTCTGTGTCGTCGGAATCGATCCCCCCTCGTCGAGCTCCTCAGCGTTCGGGCTACCGGGCTGGACATCGAGGAAGAAGTTGCCCTCGAGGAAGAGGCGGGGGCGGATCGTGACCTGAGTGTCGGCGTGCAGCGGACGACCCTCCTCACTCACCGTGAAGGTCACCGTCGAGACCTCGCCCTCCCCCTCGATCGAGGTCACCTCGCCGACGTTGACGCCGGCGATCCGGACCGGAGAGCTCGGCCGCAGAGTCGCGGCGTTCTCGAAGGTCGCCGTGACCTCGAACTCGTTGCCGACGAACGGGACGTCCTTGGTGAAGGCCAGCCACCCGAGGGCCAGGATCACGATCGCAGCCAGCAATCCGGTCGAGGCGAAGCTCGGCCCGGTCGGCGGGCGATGGTAGATCGCCTCGTTGAAGTCCTTGTGGACCTTCTGGTTCGGATCGCGCGGCATTATCCCTGACCCTTCAGCTGATCCTCGGTGACCGTGCCGACGTTGCCGGGAACGTTCCCGATCACCTGCTGGCCCGAGATGTAGGGCTCATTCCCGGCCTCGCACTCGCGAACGCTCTGGCTCGGCGAGGCGGTGTTCGGATACGGGTTGGAGTGGAGGAAGTTGGTGATCGTGGAGTCGCCGCCGCCGTTGGCCGGAGCGCTGGAGGGGCTGCCCTCGTTGTTCGGACCCGTGGGCGGCTCGATCGGGATGAACCGCTGCCAGGTGCCGAGGTCATTGCCCTCGCTGGTCAGGTCGGCGACGTTGCGGAACAGCAGGGTCGCGTAGTTGCAGACCGACTGCGCCGGAGCGATGAACTTCAGTGCCGGGCTGAGCTCGTTGCCGAGCTCGGTGAGGCGATCGATGCCGGTCCTCACCGTGGAGTTGTCGTTGAAGGCGAGCAGCGACGCCGCCGTCGGCGGGATCTGCTCGTTCAGCTTCGGCGCGCCGCGCAGCGCCGGGATCCCCGCCACCACGGCCTCCTCGATCTCGGGGCCCGAGCGTCGCAGCGCGGCTGCGCCGGGTTGGAGATCGACGAACAGCTTGCGGTTGTTGACGAGGAAGGGCCGGATGGTCGGCAGCGTCTCGGTGGCCGTGCGCAGAGTGGGCGGGGTGCGGGAGATGGTCTCCTGAAGGAACGGCCGCGCGATCTCGGCGAGGGCCGCGAAGGTGCGATCGAGGTTCACGAACATGGCCGCCTGCGTCTCGGCGATCGGCGCCACCGTCTCGGCGGAGCGGGTCAGCACCCGGAAGAAGCGGCCGAGCTTGGTCCCCGGCTCGGCGAGCTCGCGCGTGACCCGCTCGAGGCGCGGGAGCAGCGGCCGCAGCCGGCCGATTGCCTCGTTCAGGTCCGGACCGCGGCCGGCGAGCGCGCCGCCGAACTCGCGCAGGTTGGCGCGAATGCCTTCCCGCGTGTCCGTATCAAAGGTGTTCAGGACCTGGTCGAACTCGACCGGGGTCGGGGTTGCCTGGCTGACCGGGATCACGCTGCCGGCGGCGTATCCCTCCTCGCTCTCCCCGCGGTTGATCTCGAGGTACTTGAGGCCCAGCGCCGAACGCGCGCGGATGATCACCGTCGAGTCGGTGGGCAGCGGATTGACCTCCTCGTCGAGCTTGAGCACGAGGCGAGCGTTGACGGTCCCGTCCTCCTCGCTGACCGGCTCGATCGTCTCGACCTGTCCGACCCGGACGCCGCCGATCCGGACCTCGTTGCCGGGAACGAGCGAGGCAGCGTCCGGCACCTCGGCGCTGAGCCGGTAGCTGGGCACGAACGGAAGGCCGCTGTTGGCGTTGTAGGCAAGGAAGACCGCGAGGATCACGATCAGCACGGTGACCGCGCCAACGAGCGTCGGGTTGCCGAGAACGGACTGCAGCGGTGTTCGCCTCACGGAGCCACATCCTCGGTCAGGAAGTCGAGCAGGGCGCCTGCGGCCTCGTCCTGGTTGTTCTGCAGATCGGTCTGGTCCCCGCCACGCTTGTTGCCCTTGTCGGGTCGACCCTTGCCCGAGGCATCCCCGGATGCGGAGCCGGAGGTGGGCGGGTCGATGATGTCGTCGGGATCGGTCGGGTTCGCGGCCGAGATCGCCGCGGAGCTGGCGGAGTTGGATCCGGTCCAGGTCGCGCCGCAGCCGGTCACCTGCGAGGTGACGAGGTCGAGGCAGTTGTTGATCTGAATCGAGGCCCGGATGAAGTGTCCGAAGTCGTCGTAGCCGTTGATCGCGCTGCCGAAGTTGACGATCAGGCCGTAGAGCTCGTCGAGGCCGCCGGTTCGCCGCAGCGTGTTCAGCAGCTTGTCGAGGTTCTTGACGCCGGGCGTCGTCGCCTTTGCGAGCTTGCGCAGGTCCTTGACCACCGGCGAGGAGGCGACGAGATCGTTCTGGCTGGCCTCCGCCGCGTCACCGAGCGTGGTCAGGGCCTTGGTTCCCGCGGTCGCGAACGGGTCGAGAGCCTCGGTGGCCCCAACAACGCTGGGCGCGGCAACTCGGAGGTCGGCGGCAACCGGCTGCGCCTGCTCGGCGAAGCGCCTCAGCTCGACCATGGTCGATTCGAGCTCGCGCAGCGCCGGCGGGAACTCGATGAACCCCTGCTCGATGTCCGCACGACGCTCGGCGGCGGCCTCCCCGGTCGTCGCCGCGTTGTTGATGAAGCCGGCGATGCTGTCGCGCTCACGGGCGAGCGGCGCCAGGACCGTGTCCGAGTCCTTCGCGAGCTGGGCGAGACCACGGTTCTGCTCGGCGAGGATCGCGAGCACCTTGTCCGTCTCCTGCAGGGCGGGGTTCGCACGCTCGAGCACCTCACCGAGGCTCCTGCCGCGGGCTGCGAGACCGGCTCCGAGGTCGTTGAGGATCAGCCTGAACCGATCCACCTCGGGCTCGCGGCTGATGTTGTTGACGAGATCGAGATCGACGGCCTTGCCGTTGTTCTCGAGCGGCAGGAAGCGCTGTCCTTCGCCGATCTCGCCTTCCTCGATCACGTCGAGTTCGGGCGGCGGGTCGCTCAGCGATGAGCGCGGCTGGGTCGGCCTGCACTCGACGAACTTCTCACCGAGCAGCGACTGCGGCCGGACCAGGCAGGAGGCGTCGGTGCGGAAGTCCTGAAAGCCGGGATCGGTGATGCTCAGCACCACCGCCGCCTTGCCCGCGATCTGCTCACCGCTACCGCGGACCGGCTCGTCGGGACGGGAGACGTCAACCTCGGAGATGGTGCCGACGTTCGCGCCGGCAATTCGCACCTCCTCGTCCTGGACCAGGAAGCCCGCGTTGTCGAAGTAGGCACGGACAAGGTAGTCATCGGTCGGCCCACCGTCGCCCGGGGCCGACGTGGCCAGCCACGCCCCGAGGACGAGGATCAACGTGAGTGTGGCCGCGATCCGTCTCACGGGCCGCTCGGCGGAAGGTCGGCGGGATCGCAGTCGGCGGCGGTCAGGTTGCCGTCATCGAGGAACGGGTTCGAGAGATCGGCGGCCTGCTGCGTGCCTCCGCCCGGGCAGCGGCGGTAGACGCCGAAGTCGAGCGGGTCGAACTGCTTGCCGCGCTCGGTGAAGATCGTGTCGAGCGAGTTCGTACCCCCGTTGTACTCGTAGATATTCGCCGCAGCCGGCGAGACCCGCGTGTAGTGCCCGTTGGCGTCGTAGTAGGAGCTCGTCTCCCCGAGCTTCGCCAGTAGGCCGAAGATATCGGGTGTGTAGGGGCGGATGAAGGCCAGGTTCTCCTGGGAGTCGTTCATCGCGTCGATCGCCGCGGGCCAGGCGGTGTTACCGGTCTGCCGCACGATCGGGAGGTCCTTGAGGGCGTCATTGAGGTCGTTCGCCGGGCCCTGCCGCTTGACGACCTTGCCGAGGTCGCTGAACACCGGCCGGGCGTCCTTGGCGAGGTTCTTGGTCCGGCGCAGGAACGGTGCCAGGTTCTCGGTCGCCGGATAGGAAACGGCGACAAGGGGATCGAGGTCGTCGAGCGTCGCCCGCAGGTTGACGAAGGTGGTGTTCGCTTGACGCAGCGTGCCGGGGAGCGCGACGAGCGAGCGGTCGAGCGAGCTGTTCTGGTTGGCGACGGCCCCGAGCGCGGTGTTGGCGTCGACGACGAGCCGCGAGAGGTCGTCCCGCTGCTCGGCGAGCGCCCCGAAGGTGGTCGCGCCCTCGACCAGGAAGCGCTCGAGCACGCGTGAATCCTCCGAGAGCTCCGCGAACAGCCGCTCGGAGGAGCTCAGAGCCGGGTTGAGGAACTTGTAGGCCTTGTTGGCGAGCTTGGTCTTGCCGGAGTAGATGGTGGCGTTGCCCTTGATGAACTTCTGCAGTGCCTTCCGCTCCTTGGGCCTGAAGATGTCGAAGAACTGATCGACATCGACCGGCGAGGTGGTGTCGGCGCCACCGATCGTGGACCCCTCCTCGATCTCATCGGCGTTGTCCGGCCCCAGCTGCAGGGACACGTACCGGTTCGCGACTCCCGAAAGCGAGGTCGAGCGAACCACCGCCTGGGTTCCTTCGTGCAGCGGCTCCTCGGTCGTGACCGTGACCTCGGCCTCGGAGTCATCGGTGAGATCGATCTCATCGATCGTCCCGACCGGCTGACCGGCGACGAGGACCTCGTTTCCGGGCACCAGTTGGCCTCCCGTCTCGAACAGGAGCTTGTAGGTGTGGCCGCTGCCGTTGCCGCCGAACAGGAGAACGCCAACGAGCACAAACGCGACCACCACGGCGAGCGCGGCGATGATTCTCGCCGGCGTCGATGCACCCCGCTCTGGAGCGGCCTCAGCGCCGCTCACCGATCGTCCTCGAAGTCTCCACTGATTGCCACGCTCGCGTTACCTGAAACCTCTCCTGCTCGAACCCTATACCTGAGCGCCCTCGAGCGGCAAGCGACGCCTTGGGCCCTCTCCCCTGCGTCGGCATCGTTTCAGACAACGCGGCCGATTGATAGCCACCCTAATCTGCGCTCAACAGAGCTCCGGCAGCCGCTCGCCCGGCCGAGATCACAGCGTCGAAGTCCCCCTCGACTCCCGATAGCGCCTGCAACGCCACACCGTCCGCGATCGCCAGCAGGTACAGGACGGTCGCTTCGGCTCCGAACTTGAGGCTGAGAGCGCCCTCCTTCTCCTTGGCGACCAGAGCCGCGGCGACGTGGTCGCGGGTGCGCTTGAAGAGGTCGGCGACCTCTCTCTGGATCTCGGGATTGCGCCGGCCGGCCGAGAAGACCTCGAACAGGAGCACGAAGACGCCGGGGTCGTTCTCGATCGCATCGAGCAGGTCCGATATCAGTACGTCGAGGACGTCGTCGACCGTGGCGGCCGCCTCCAGCGGCTGGTCCAGCCCGGCGACCCGAAGCTCGGTGTCGCGGCGCACGACCTCGACGAGCAACCGCTCCTTCGTTCCGAAGTAGTAGTGGAGAAGGCCACGACTGACTCCTGCCTCCCCGGCCACGTGCTCGAAGGTCGCGCCCGCGATGCCGCGCGCCGCGACGCTCTCTCGCATCGCCGTAATGATCCTCTGAGCCTTCTCCCCGCTCAGCTCCCTCTTGCCCGTGGCTGCCTCCATGAGGCGCGGGAGTGTAGATGGCGGCGGATCGGAGGACCGATCCGCCGCGAGGAAGTCAGCCCGCCGAGCCCGGGGGCGGCGGCGGAGTGGTGGTCGAGGTGTACTCGAACTCCTCCTCGGCGCCGAACAGCTTGTCGAGCGCTGCCTTGCGCAGTCCCTCGGAGAGGACGAGCGCCAGGACGGCGGCCACGAAGGCGACGAGAAGGAGCTTGCCGAGATGGCCCCCCTTGTCCTCCCGCTCGGGCTCGCGCAGAGCGTCGGATGCGGCGCGCAGGGACTCCGCGGCGTTCCGCAGGTCGCCCTGGAGCTTCTTGTCCTCGAGCACCGACTTGGCCGGGCCCTTGCCCTCGGAAGCGCGCTCGTAGGCGTCGCGCGCTGCGTCGTAGGCCTCCCTGAGGTTCTCGCGGAGATCCTCGTCCTCGATTAGGCGCTTGACGTATGGGCGCGCGCTCTCGGCAGCCTCGACCGCCCGACTCTGCACATCCTTCTTTCTTCTCGGCATGATCCTCCTGTCGCCCTCGCGGGACTGTGTTTGACGCTTGCCTGAACCCTACTCTCAGAATAGCCCGACCATTGGCGGAGTCCCCGCAGCCCCGAGGCCCCCCTCGGCCGTCAGGCGAGCTTGCCGTCGAAGGCGACCTCGATCGCGCCGTCGATGTCGTCGATGTAGGAGAAATCGAGCTCCTCGCGCTCGTGCTCGGGAATCTCGAGGATCTCCTCCTCGTTCAGCGCGGGCGCGATCACACGCTTGATCCCGGCCCGCTGGGCGGCGAGCGACTTCTCCTTCAGCCCCCCCACCGGCAGGACCTGCCCCGTCAGGGTGATCTCCCCGGTCATCGCGACGTCGTTGGCGATCGATTTACCGGCGATCAGCGAGGTCAGCGCCATCGTGATCGCGACACCCGCGGAAGGCCCATCCTTGGGAATCGCGCCGGCCGGAGCGTGGACATGGATGTCGTTTTGGGCGAACCAGTCGGGATCGAGGTCCGGAGCGAGTTCCTCGGCGTGACCGCGTACGTATGAGAGCGCCGCCTGCGCCGACTCGCGCATCACATCGCCGAGCTGGCCGGTGATCGTCAGCTTGCCGCTCCCCCGCATCGCGGTGGCCTCGATGAACAGCACCTGGCCCCCCACCGGCGTGTAGGCGAGGCCGGTAGCGACACCCGGTCGGCTCGTGCGGCGCTTGGCGTCGGCGAAGTAGAGGCGGCGGCCCAGCAGCTCCCTGGCACGCTTGGCCGAGACCGTGACCCTCTTGGCCTTACGCCCGCCGCGACCCGCGGCCCGATCGCGTGCGAGCTTGCGGCAGACAGTGCCGATCTGTCGCTCGAGGCCACGCACACCGGCCTCGCGGGTGTACTCCTCGGCGATCGCACGCAACGCCGGATCTGAGAACGTGACCTGCGATGCGGTGAGCCCGTTCTCGGTGATCTGGCGCGGCGCCAGGTAGCGCCGGGCGATATGCAGCTTCTCGTCGAGGGTGTAGCCGGCGAGCTGGATCACCTCCATCCGGTCCTGCAGCGGCCCCGGGATCGTCTCGAGCACGTTCGCGGTCGCTATGAACATCACATCGGAGAGGTCGAAGTCGAGATCGAGGTAGTGATCACGGAAGCTGTTGTTCTGAGCCGGGTCGAGCACCTCCAACATCGCGCTCGAGGGGTCCCCCCGGAAGTCGGCGCCCATCTTGTCGATCTCGTCGATCATGAACACCGGGTTCCGGGACCCCGCGTCTCGCAGGGCTCTGATGATCGTCCCGGGCATCGCCCCGATGTAGGTCCGGCGATGGCCGCGGATCTCGGCCTCGTCGCGGACGCCACCGACCGAGAGTCGCTGGAACTCGCGGCCGAGCGCACTCGCGATCGAACGTCCCAGGCTCGTCTTGCCGACCCCCGGGGGTCCGGTGAAGCAGAGGATCGGACCGGAGGAATCCGGTTTCAGCTTGCGGACCGCGAGGTACTCGAGGATCCGGTCCTTGACCTTCTCCAGGTCGTAATGGTCGTCGTCGAGCACCTTCCGAGCGTGAGTGATGTCGAGGTTGTCGGCGGTGTGCTCGCTCCAGGGAAGCTCGATCAGCCACTCGAGATAGGTCCGGATCACGCCGTACTCGGCCGCCGCCGGGGGCAGTCGCTCGAGCCGGCTCAGCTCTCGGTCGGCCACCTTGCCGGCCTGTTCGGGCAGCTCGGCCGCCTCGATCCGCTCGCGCAGCTCGTTGACCTCCGCTTGCTGCTCGTCGCCCTCGCCCAGCTCCTCCTGGATCGCCTTCAGCTGCTCGCGCAGGTAATACTCGCGCTGACCCTTGTCGATCCCCTCTTGGACCTGGCTCTGGATCTTGGATCCGAGCTTGATCACCTCGAGCTCGCGGGCGAGGATCTCCGCCAGACGCCGTAGCCGGCCGACCACGTCGACCTGCTCGAGGATCTCCTGCTTCTCCTCCATCGAGATCCGCAACGAGCCGGCGATCAGATGGGCCAGAGCCGAGGCGTCGTCGACGTTGGTGACCGCCAGCTGCAGTTCCTCGGGCAGATAGGGGATCTCCTCGATGATCTCGCTGAAGGTCACCTGGACGTTGCGCATCAGGGCCTCGAGCTCCTGGCCCTCATCGACCACGTCGGGGAGTTCGCTCACCTTCGCAATCAGGTAAGGCTCGGTCGCCACGTAGTCACCGATCTCCACCCGGTGGGTGCCCTGCACGAGGATCCGGATCGTCCCGTCGGGGACCTTCATCATCCGCGCGACGACCCCGGCGACGCCGACGCTGTGAAGCTGGTCGGGCCGGGGCTCGTCGAGATCCGGCTCGCGCGAGGTGACCATGGTCAGAGTGCGATCGCCCGCCAGCACATCGTCGATAAGCCGGATCGAGCGCTCCATGCCGACTGCGAGCGGGGTCAGGGTGCCCGGGTAGGTGACCATCTCGCGCAGCGGCAGGATCGGCATCGCGGCGGGCAGGGTTGAGCCGGCCCCCATCTGGATCGCTTGCTCGAGATCGTCGTTGCTGACGACCTCGATCGAGGGGCCGCCCTCGAGCGCACCCTCGTAGTCGGCCATCAGTCGGCCCGCTCGATCGGCACCCTGCGAGCTCCCTGGGAGGCCGACTTCACCGGCAGCTCGATCCGCAGCATGCCGTCCTCGAAGGTCGCCTGCGCCCGCTCTGGAATCACCTCGACCCCGAGTTCGATCACCCGGCGAAAGCGACCGGTTGGAATCTCGACCTGCTGGTAGACGCGCCCGGCGGTGTCGCGAATCGGCCGTTCGCCTGCCAGGACGAGCTCGCTCGGCGAGATCTCGAGGGCGACGCCGTCGGGGTCCACCCCGGCGAGATCGGCCTTGACGATCGCGATCGGCGACGGGTCGGGCTCGTCGCTCTTGCAGTAATAGACGTCAACGCGCGGGATGAAGCCGCTCGGCTTCCCGCCGCTGCGCTGGCGCTGCCAGGTGTCACCGAAGAACTCGTCCACCTCGTGGCGCATGCGCTCGATGTTCACCAGTAGTTGACGCTGTCTGGCCATCTGGCAGGGAGGTTATCTAGAGCTCCCAGCTCGAGCCCTCGGCCGCGATCTCAACCGGGCCGTCGTAGCCGAGCTGAGCCGCGGCGAGTGCATCTCCGGGGTCGATCAGGTCGGAGATGTGGGTGAGCACGAGGCGGCCGACGGCCGCCTGCCCGGCGAGGGCGCCAGCCTCCTCGGCGCTCATGTGCCCGCGGCGCCGCAGGGGAACGGCCTCCGTCTCCGGCAGGGTCGCCTCGGCGAGCAGTACGTCGGCCCCGGCCGCCGCCCGCTCGAGCTCCTCGCAACGACGGCAGTCGGCGCCATAGATCAGCCGTCGCCCCGAGGGGGCGACCAGCTCCACCGCGTGGGTGAGGGTGTAGTGGGGCACCTCGTGCAGGCGGGCTTCGATCGAGCCGAGCTCGAGCCGGCCGTCGCGCTCGTACTCGATCGGCTCGAAGGCGTCGTCGATCAGCTCGTCGCTACCCCAGACGGCGACGATCCGGCGCAGCTGGTCGAGGCCCCCGGGCGGCAGCCAGAGCCTGGGGCGCGGCGCGGGTCCGGAACGGGGAATGAGCGTGAGCGCGTAGCCGAACGGGACCAGGTCGAGCACGTGGTCGGCGTGGATGTGGCTGATCACGACATCGACGACATCCTCGAAACGGCCGTGGCGGCGGAGCTTTGCGAAGCCGCCGTTGCCACAGTCGATCAGGAAGCTCTCACCGCCGGACTCGAGCAGATACGAACTGCAGGCACCGCCGGCGTCCTGCCAGGCCGGGGATTTGCCGAGGACCGTGAACCGCACGCCCGGGACTGTATTCGGCTCCCGGAAGCCGGTGGCGCGGCGCCGGCTCAGGCGGCGGCGCCGAGCTCGGCCTGCGAGCCCTGAGCGGGCTCGGATCGCATCAGCAGCATCGGCTGGGTAGGCGGCACGAGGCCATCGGGCGAGTCCGGCCGGAAGGTGGAGCAGGGACCATCCAGCTCGAGCGCGCAGAGCATCCGGCACCCGAAGTAGCAGTCCGCGCAGCTCGGCTTCGACTTCCCGCGACGGGTCCTCTTGGCAGCGGTCTGCGGGGCGGATGCGGACTGAACTTTCGGCACTCGGTGGTCCTTTCGGGGCGCTTGACGGGACGATCCACACTGGCAGCATCAACCCGGCGCCGCAAGCCGCGAGCCCGCAAATAACGGGGATGATCATGGCCGCGACTTCGTCGCAAATCCCGGCTTCCCGACCCTCGATCCCGCTGTTTGCGAGCTCGTCACGGAAGGAGTCCGCAGTACGGGGTCGTAGGCCCTACGGATGTAACTGCCGGGCGCGCTCCGGGTAGAATCACGCATATGGCCCAGCAGCGAACCGAGCGCCTCTCCGCCTCTCCGCCCCTGTTCGAGAACCGGTTTCTCGACTTCTTCTCGCGGGTGCACCCGAGCATTCCCGCGATCATCTTCATCCCGGTGGTGGCCGTCTGCGTCTGGGCGGGCGTGGACGAGGGCTACGGCGCCCTCGCATCGATCGGGTTGCTCGCCGCCGGCCTGCTGATCTGGACCCTGACCGAGTACTGGCTGCACCGGCTCTTCTTCCACTGGCAGCCCAACTTCAAGGGTGGAGACAAGCTTCACTTCATCATCCACGGCGTCCACCACGACCATCCCAACGATCCGCTCCGGCTGGTGATGCCGCCGGCGGTTTCGATTCCGCTCGCGGCGCTGTTCTTCTGGGCGTTCAGCCTCGTCTTCGGTACGCCCGCCGCCTATCCGCTCTTCGGCGGCTTCATCATCGGCTACCTGACCTACGACTACACCCACTTCTACCTGCATCACTACACGCCGAAGTCGGAGCTCGGCAGGCGACTGCGCGAGCAGCACATGCGCCATCACTTCCAGGATCACCGCTATGGCTACGGCGTCTCCTCCCCACTGTGGGACGCGGTCTTCCGCACGATGCCGCGGCGCCGCAAGGCCGAGTAGCTCCGCCGCCGCAACTTAACAAAGTGTGGAATTACACACTTTGTTACTGTAAGTGTGCTGGAGGGGAGCTTGGGGGATTCAAACCCCTAGACGAAAGGTCCGCACGATGGCGGCTACAGCAGTTGACAAGGCAAAGACGCTTCTCCAGGAGCGCCGCGACGAGCTCAAGCTCGAGCTGAAACAGATCGAGCAGGCGCTCTCGGACCTCGGCGGTGCTCGCCGCGGGCCCGGCCGGCCGCGCGGGTCGCGCAACGGCGCCTCGACCGCCAACGACAGGAAGCGGCGGCGGCGGCGGGGTGGCACCCGCGCCGAGCACGCGCTCAAGCACGTGACCGAGCACCCCGGGGCGAACGCCACCGAGATCGCTTCGGCGATGGGGATCAAACCCAACTACGTCTACCGGGTGATGGCCGAGCTCGAGAAGGACGGCAAGGTCGCCAAGCAAGGCAAGGGCTATCACGTCGCGGACGACGCCGCCGGGGCCTAGAACGGACCCTCCCCCGGTTCCCACAGACCTCCGGCCATCGTTCGCCCGCCCAAGCGCGGGCGAGGACCGGGGCCGACCGCTCAGCCGATCAGGCCGAGCTCCTTGACCGTGTCGCGCTCGCCCTCGAGCTCGGCGACGCTGGCGTCGATCCGCTCGCGCGAGAAGTCGCCAATCTCGAGTCCGTCGACGATCTCGTAGGAGCCACCCGAGCAGGTGCACGGGAAGCTGGAGATGATCCCCTCGGCCACGCCGTAGCTGCCGTCGCTGGGGATCCCCATCGAGACCCAGTCGCCCTCGGGTGTCCCGTTGACCCAATCATGGACGTGCTCGATTGCGGCGTTCGCCGCCGAGGCGGCGCTGGAGGCGCCGCGGGCGTCGATGATTGCGGCGCCGCGCTTGGCCACGGTCGGGATGAACTCATCAGCGACCCAGGACTGATCGTCGACCCTCCCGGCGGCGCTCTCGCCGGAGATCTTCGCGTTGAAGATGTCGGGGTACTGGGTCGCGGAGTGGTTGCCCCAGATCGTCATGTTGGTGATCTCGGAGACGGCGGCGCCGGTCTTGGATGCCAGCTGGGAGATCGCGCGGTTGTGGTCGAGGCGGGTCATCGCGGTGAACCGCTCGTCCGGGACGTCGGGAGCATGGTTCATCGCGATCAGTGCGTTGGTGTTGGCCGGATTGCCGACCACCAGGACCCGGACGTCGTCGTCGGCGCCGGCGTTGATCGCCTCGCCCTGGGGCTTGAAGATGCCACCGTTGGCCTCGAGCAGATCACCGCGCTCCATGCCCGGTCCGCGCGGGCGGGCGCCGACGAGCAGCCCGACCCCGCAGCCGTCGAAGGCCTTGACCGGGTCATCGAAGATGTCGATCCCGGCGAGCAGCGGGAAGGCGCAGTCGTCGAGCTCCATCGCTGTGCCCTCGGCCGCCTTCACGGCATCGGGGATCTCGAGCAGGTTGAGATGCACCGGCGTGTCGGGGCCGAGCATCTGGCCGGAGGCGACGCGGAACAGAACTGCGTAGCCGATCTGACCGGCGGCGCCGGTTACGGTGACTTTGACGGGGTTGCTCAAGGTGATTGCCCTCCTGGGACTAGCTGGGTTTCTTCGGGAGTTCGCGCGCTGGAGGCTAGATCAACTAGGCCATCGCCTGTTTGAGGTTCTCGTTGATCGAGGCGAGGAACTCCTGGGTGGTCTCGTAAGGCTGGTCCTCCCCGATCAGGAGCGCCAGGTCCTTGGTCATCGACCCGCCCTCGACGGTCTCGATGCAGACGCGCTCCAAGGCCTGGGCGAAATCGCTCACCTCGGGTGTCTCATCCATCCGGCCGCGGTGTGAGAGGCCGCGGGTCCAGGCGAAGATCGAGGCGATCGGGTTGGTCGAGGTCTCCTCGCCGGCCTCGTGGCGCCGGAAGTGGCGGGTCACCGTGCCATGTGCGGCCTCGGCCTCGACGGTCTTGCCGTCGGGCGTCATCAGCACGCTCGTCATCAGCCCCAGCGAGCCGAAGCCCTGAGCGACGGTGTCGGACTGGACGTCGCCGTCGTAGTTCTTGCAGGCCCAGACGTAGCCGCCCTCCCACTTCATTGCCGCGGCGACCATGTCGTCGATCAGGCGATGTTCGTAGGTCAGGCCCTCCTGCTCGAACTGATCCTTGAACTCCGCCTCGAAGACCTCCTCGAAGAGGTCCTTGAAGCGCCCGTCGTACTTCTTCATGATCGTGTTCTTGGTCGACATGTAGACCGGATACCCGCGCTCGAGCCCGTACCGCATCGACGCCCGGGCGAAGTCCCGGATCGAGTCGTCGTGGTTGTACATCGCCATCGCAACGCCGGAGCCGGGGAACTCGTGAACCTCGAGTTCGATCGGGTCCGAGCCGTCCTTCGGCGTGTAGGTCAGCGTCAGAGTCCCCTCGCCCGGGACGAGCAGGTCGGTCGCGCGGTACTGGTCGCCGAACGCGTGGCGGCCGATGATGATCGGCTTCGTCCAGCCTGGGACCAGGCGCGGCACGTTCGAGATCACGATCGGCTCGCGGAAGATGACCCCGCCGAGGATGTTGCGGATCGTCCCGTTGGGGGAGCGGTACATCTCGGTCAGATCGAATTCCTCCACCCGGCCCTCGTCGGGCGTGATGGTCGCGCACTTGACGCCGACCCCGTGCTCCTGAATCGCGTGCGCGGCATCGACGGTGATCTGGTCCCTGGTCTCCTCGCGCTTGTGGATCCCGAGGTCGTAGTAGACGAGCTCGACGTCGAGGTAGGGGAGGATGAGCTGACCCTTGATGAAGTCCCAGATGACGCGGGTCATCTCGTCGCCGTCGAGCTCGACGATCGGGTTCGTGACCTTGACCTTCGCCATCTGAATCTCGCTCCTCAGGGATCTCGTGTGCCGGGGCGGTGGAGGCTATCGCGGCCCCGCCGCATGAGAAGATGCGGGCATGGCGACGATCGAGGAGACCACGGACCAGACCCACGAAGTGATCAACCAGGCCGAGCCGCTGGAGGACTACAACGTCTTCAGCAGCGACCGCGTCCTGGTCGAGGCCGTATCGCGGGAGGGCGGGGACTTCGCGGTCGATCGGATCGAGCGGGTCGGCGAGCTCGCCGGCAGCCCCGAGGCGATCCGCTGGGGGTTCGAGGCGGAGGAGCGTCGCCCGAAGCTGATCACCCACGATCGATTCGGCAACCGGATCGACCAGGTTGATTTCCATCCCTCCTACCACGAGCTGCTCGGATCGCACGTGGCCAACGCGACCCACGCGCTGCCCTGGCGCGAACCCGAGCCGGGAGCCCACGTCGCCCGCGCCGCGTCGTTCATGTGCATGAGCGCCCCAGATGCCGGAACCGGATGCCCGATATCGATGACCTACTCGGTGATTCCCGCCCTCCGCAAGCAACCCGAGCTCGCGGCGGAGTGGGAGCCGCGTTTCACCTCCCTCGACTACGACCCGAGGATGGTCCCGGCGGAACAGAAGTCCGGGGCGATGTGCGGTATGGCGATGACCGAGAAACAGGGCGGCTCCGACGTCCGCGCGAACACCACGGTCGCCGAGCCGCTGAACGGGGGCGGGCCCGGGGCCGAGTATGAACTCACCGGCCACAAGTGGTTCTGTTCGGCGCCGATGTGCGACGCCTTCCTCGTCCTCGCCCAGACCGAATCGGGGATCTCCTGCTTCCTGCTGCCTCGATTCACGCCCGACGGCGGGCTCAACCGGATGCATCTGCAGCGGCTCAAGGACAAGCTCGGCAACCGCTCCAACGCCTCCAGCGAGGTCGAGTTTCGCGGCGCCTGGGCGCGAATGGTTGGCGAGGAGGGGCGCGGCGTGCAGACGATCATCGAGATGGTCAACCACACTCGTCTCGACTGCACCCTCGGGTCTGCCACGGGCATCCGCCAGGGCCTGGCGCAGGCGATCTGGCACACCTCCCATCGCAGTGCCTTCGGCAAGATCCTGAGCGAGCAGCCGTTGATGCGCAACGTGCTCGCCGACCTTGCGATCGAGTCGGAGGCGGCGACGATCTCGGCGATCTGGCTCGCCCGCCAGTTCGATCAGGCGCACGCCGGCGACGAGGCCGCGACGGCCGTGCGCCGCCTCGCGACGCCGGTTCTCAAGTACTGGACCTGCAAACGGGCGCCCGCCCACGCGGTCGAATGCCTGGAGTGCTTCGGCGGCAACGGCTACGTCGAGGAGTCGGGGATGCCGCGGCTGTACCGGGAGAGCCCACTGCAGTCGATCTGGGAGGGCTCGGGGAACGTCCAGGCGCTCGATGTCCTGCGGGCGATGGTCAAGAGTCCCGACGCGGTCGAGGCCTTCTTCGCCGAGGTCGAGGCGGCCTTCGACTCCGACTACCGCCTCGATGCCTTCGCGGAGACGACGCGGAGAGAGCTCGCCGATGTGGAGGCGATCGAGAGCCGGGCGCGCCGGATCGTCGAGCGGATGGCGCTCTCGCTGCAGGCGTCGCTGCTGATCCGCTTCGGCGATGAGGCGACCGCTGACGCCTTCTGCGCGACCCGACTCGAGGGCGACTGGGGCAACGCGTACGGGACCCTGCCGGCCGGTACCGACGTCGGCCGGATCATCGACCGGCACGCACCCGCGGTCTGACACCGGCGCTCGGCTGCCGCCGGCGCCCCCTCCGGAGTTGCGCCTTGTCAGTCGTATCTCCGATGCCTCCGCCCCCCCCCGATGGACCGAACCTCTGCGCACGCGGGGCTCCTGGTTTCCCGCAACCTCGAGATCGGCCGACGCCGGGCTCCGTCTGAAAGGAAATCCGCGGACGTGGACGGAGATCGATCGGCGAGCATCGACTACGATCGCCGCGATGGAGGACTCCGCCCGGGTGCGCACCGAGATCAGCGACGGGGTCGCCCGGGTCACGCTGGCGCGGCCCGAAAAGCACAACGGCCTCGACTACCCGATGTTCGACGCGATCGGGGCCGCCCTGGACGAGCTCCGCGACGATGCCACGGTCCGGGCCATCGTCCTCTCCGGGGAGGGCCCCAGCTTCTGCGCCGGCCTCGACTTCGCCTCGGTGATGACGGCCCCGAAGCCGATAGAGGACTCGTTCGTCAGGCGCGAGGGGGAGATCGCCAACGAGTTCCAGCGGGTCGCGTACGGCTGGCAGGAGCTGCCGGTGCCGGTCGTCGCCGCCCTGCACGGAAACACCCTCGGTGGCGGCTGCCAGATCGCGCTCGGCGCCGACATCCGCATCGCCGCACCAGACACCCGGATCTCGGTGATGGAGATCAAATGGGGACTGATCCCGGACATGGGATTGACGCAGAGCCTGCCCCGCCTCGTCGGTCTCGACGTCGCCAAGGAGCTGACCTACACCGGCCGCGTCGTCGAGGCCGCGGAGGCGGCCGAGCTCGGCCTGATTACACGGATCGCGGACGACGCGCTCGCCGCCGCGAACGAACTTGCCGCCGAGATAGCGTCGAAGTCGCCCGACGCGATCCACCGCGCCAAGCTGCTCTTGGAGAGCACCTACAACGCCCCCGCCGCCGAGGCGCTCGCGGCCGAGGAGAGGCTGCAGCGGGAGCTGCTCGGCTCACCGAACCAGCTCGAGGCGGCGCGCGCCGGGATGGCGGGCGAGCCAGCCCGGTTTGCGGATCGCGGGAGCTGAGCGAGCGGATCCGCGGGGGCGGCCTCGGCGGCCGCCGAGGCCGAGGTGCCGTCGGCTTTAAGATTGGGTGAGTGTTCGCACGAGGCAACTACCGCCTGTTCTCGATCCGGGGCATCCCGGTCGGGGTCGATTGGACCTGGTTCGCGGTCCTCTTCCTGATCATTTGGTTGCTCTCGGGCTTCTACCGCGACCTGCTGGGCTCGACCGACGACGCGTTCGAGCCCTACGCCCTGGCGGTGATCAGCGCCCTGCTGTTCTTCGGATCGATCCTGCTGCACGAGCTCGGCCACGCCTTCGTCGCGCTCCGCAACGGAATCGGGATCAGCCAGATCACGCTCTGGATGTTCGGCGGCGTCGCGGCGCTCGAGCGCGATTCCAAGAACGCGGGCGAGGAGTTCCGGATCGCCGCCGCGGGACCGTTGGTGACGCTGGTGATCACGATCGGCTCCCTGGCGGCGGGGAGCGCGCTGGAGGGGGGCTCCTTCTTCGAGGCGACGTCGTTCCAGGAGGATGCCGGCGTCTCGGGCCCGGTCGCAGTGCTCGCCTGGCTCGGCAACATAAACGCGCTGATCCTCGTCTTCAACCTGCTGCCGGCCTATCCTCTCGACGGCGGCCGGATAGCCAGATCGATCGCCTGGCGGGTCACGGGCGACCGTGGTCGCGCGACCAACTTCGCCGCTCGCCTCGGGCAGGGATTCGCCTTCCTCTTCGTCGCCGGTGGTGTGATGCTCGTGATCCTCACCGACCTGATCATCACCGGCATCTGGCTCGCGGTGATCGGCTGGATGCTCGGCCAGTCCGCGCGCTCCACCGTGGTCCGCAGCGAGCTCGCCCGCCGGATCGGCGATGTCTCCGTCGCCGACGTGATGGACGACGATCCGATCGCGATCCCCGGCGACACCAATGTCGAAGCCGCCCTCGACGAGTACTTCCTCCGGTATCAGTGGCCGTGGTTCCCGGTGGTGGACGCGGGCAGCCGCTTCGTCGGCCTGATCAAGCGCGGCGCGGCCGACGCGGTCCCCGAGCCGAGCAGGACCAGCAGCCGGGTCGCCGAGCTGGTCGAGACCGGTAGCTCCTCCGACGAGCAGCGCGTGCGCGACGATGCGCCGCTGGAGTCCCTGCTCGGGAACACTGAGCTGCGGCGCCTAGGGGCGCTGGCGGCGATCGACGCCGACGGCCGGCTCTCCGGCGTGATCACCCTCGAGCAGGTTGGCCGTGCGCTCCGCGACGCCGTTTCAGTCGACGCGCCCACCGAGAGCGCGGGCTCCGATCGCTGAGCGGGCGACCACGCCCCTCCGGCATCGGGATAGGATCGCCGCCGTGCCCAACCCGGAGCAATCGGCGCAGTGAGTTCTCAGGCACCAAGCCTCTCGAAGGCCGAGGGCACCAGCGCCCAACCTCGCCTGCGGTGGCTGCGCGAGGTCTGGGGCTCGACGATCGGCAAGAAGCTGATCGTCGGCGTCACCGGGGTGATCCTCGCCGCCTACGTGATCCTGCACATGCTCGGCAACCTCAAGGCACTGCAGGGCAACGGGGACGGGGGCGAGTCGTCGATCGACAAGTACGCCGAGTGGCTGCGGACCTTCGGGCAGCCGGCGATCCCCCGGGAGGGCATCCTCTGGGGAGCTCGCGCCGTTCTGCTGGCGGCGTTGATCATCCACATCGTCGGCATCTGGCAGTTGATCCAGCGCAACCGCGAGGCGCGGCCCGACGGCTATCAGCACCCGAAGAGGATCCAGCGATCCCTGGCCTCGCGGACGATGGCGGCGAGCGGCTTCATCCTGCTGGCGTTCATCATCTTCCACATCCTGCAGTTCACGACGCTGACGATCGAGCCGACGCCGCTGGGGGCTGGGACGGTTTACGCGAACGTCTACAACGCCTTCCAGGAGTGGTGGCTCGTGGTCATCTATGTGGCAGCGGTCATAGTGCTCGGGTATCACCTTCGTCATGCTCTGTGGAGCGTGCTCCAGACTCACGGCTTCGACAAACCGAACCGCAACCGGGCCTTCCGAGGCGGCGCGACGGCCACGGCGGTGGCCGTGACCGTCGGCTTCGCGGCCGTCCCGATCGCGTTCCTGATCGGCGTCATGCCGGAGCCGAACGACACAGCCGAGGTACTGCGGGAGGCGGCGCGATGAGCTTGACCCTCGACGCCAAGGTCCCCGAGGGGCCGATCGACGAGAAGTGGCGCAATTGGCTCGATGCCCACAAGCTGGTCGGCCCGCGCAACCGCTCCGACTACAACGTGATCGTCGTCGGGACCGGGCTGGCCGGGGCGAGCGCCGCCTCGACCCTGGCCGGTATGGGCTACACGGTCGAGTGCTTCTGCTACCAGGACTCCGCCCGTCGGGCACACTCGATCGCCGCTCAGGGCGGGATCAACGCGACCAAGGACTACGCCAACGAGGGCGACTCCGTCCACCGCCTCTTCGTCGACACGATCAAGGGAGGCGACTTCCGCTCGCGGGAGGCGAACGTCTGGCGCCTGGCCGAGCTCAGCACCGGGATCATCGACCAGGCCGTCGCTCAGGGCGTCCCCTTCAATCGCGAGTACGGCGGCTTGCTCGCGACCCGCAGCTTCGGTGGGGTGCTGGTCGAGCGCACCTTCTACTGCCGCGGGCAGACCGGCCAGCAGCTGCTGCTGGGCGCATATCAGTCGCTGCAGAAGCAGGTCGCCGAGGGGCAGGCGACGGTCCACTCCCGCCACGAGATGCTCGACCTGGTCATGGTCGGCGGGCGGGCCCGCGGAATCGTCGCCCGCGACCTGGTGACCGGCGAGATCAGCGCCCACGCCGCCGACGCCGTCGTGCTCGCCACCGGCGGCTACTGCAACGTCTACTACCTCTCGACCAACGCGATGGGCTGCAACGTGACCGCGACTTGGCGCGCCCACCGGCGCGGCGCCGGGTTCGCCAACCCCTGCTTCACGCAGATCCATCCGACCTGCATCCCGCAGTCGGGCGACTACCAGTCGAAGCTCACCCTGATGAGTGAGTCGCTGCGCAACGACGGCCGGATCTGGGTTCCTCGCAGCGCCGATGAGGAACGCGAGCCCTCCGATATCCCCGAGGAGGACCGCTACTACTACCTCGAGGAACGCTATCCCCGATTCGGCAATCTCGTTCCTCGCGACGTCGCCTCGCGGGCGGCGAAGATCGTCTGCGACGAGGGGCTCGGCGTCGGCAAGACCGGCCGCGGCGTGTACCTCGACTTCCGTGACGCGATCCGCGACAAGGGGGCCGAGACGATCGCAGCCCGCTACGGGAACCTCTTCGACATGTACGAGCGGATCACCGGCGACAGCCCCTGGAAGACGCCGATGAAGATCTACCCAGCGCCCCACTACGCGATGGGTGGCCTGTGGGTGGACTACGCCCTGCAGACAACGATCGAAGGCCTGTTCGCGATCGGCGAGGCGAACTACTCCGACCACGGCGCCAACCGCCTCGGGGCGAGCGCGATGATGCAATGCCTCGCCGACGGCTACTTCATCCTTCCCCACTGCGTGACCGACTACCTCGCGGGAGTCGACGACGAGCTCGATACCGGCCACGAGGAGTTCGCCGCCACCGTGGAGCGCAGCGAGGCTCGCCTCGAGGAGCTGCTCGCGGTCGGCGGCTCGACCCCGGCGACCGTCTTCCACCGCCGTCTCGGCGCGGTGATGCTCGACCGCTGCGGCATCACCCGCGACGAGGAGGGGCTGAAGAGCGCGATCGCCGACGTCCGCGCGATCCGCGAGGAGTTCTGGAGTGACCTCCGCGTCGACGGTTCGGCCGACGACCTCAACCAGAGCCTCGAGTACGCGGGTCGCGTCGCCGACTTCCTCGAGTTCGCCGAGATCATGTGCCTCGACGCGCTCGAGCGCGAGGAGAGCTGCGGCTGCCACCTCCGCGAGGAGCACCAGACCGAGGAGGGTGAGGCAGTCCGCGATGACGACCTCTACTCCCACACCTCCGTCTGGGAGTACAAGGGCCCCGGCGCCGAGCCTGAGGTGCACCGCGAGGAGCTTGATTTCGAGGTCGTCGAGCCGTCGACGAGGAGCTACAAGTGAGGTTCGTGCTCAACGTGTGGCGGCAGGCCGTTGCCGATGCCGAGGGCCGCTTCGAACGACACGAGGTCGATGAGATCGACCCCGACGCATCGATGCTCGAGATGCTCGACATCCTCAACGAGCGGATCATTGCCGACGGCGGCTCGGCGATCAGCTTCGATCACGACTGCCGTGAGGGCATCTGCGGTTCCTGTGACCTGTTGATCGACGGGACCCCACAGGGACCGGGGCAGGTGACCGCCTGTCAGGTCTACATGCGCGCTTTCCCCGAAGGCTCCGAGATCACCATCGAGCCGTTCCGCAACTCCGCATTTCCGGTGCTCCGCGACCTCGTCGTCGACCGCAGCCCGCTCGATCGCATCATCGAGGCCGGTGGCTACATCTCGGTCACCTCGGGCCCGAAGCCGGAGCCGAACTCGAACCCGATCCACCCCGAAATCCAGCAACACGCGATGGACGCCTCAATCTGCATCGGCTGCGGGGCCTGCGTCGCGGCCTGCCCGAATGGCTCGGCGATGCTGTTCACGGGGGCCAAGGTCGCCCACCTCAACTCCCTCCCCCAGGGGGAGCCCGAGAAGCTGCACCGCGTGCGCAGCATGGTCCGCCAGCACGACGCCGAGGGCTTCGGGGGCTGCACCAACTACGGCGAGTGCCAGGCCGCCTGCCCGCAGGAGATATCGATCAAGGTGATCGGCGAGATGAACGCCGACTACCGGCACGCGATGCTCGAGAAGCTGCGCGCGCGGGGCGGGGCGATCGAGCCCCAGTAGCGTCGGCTGCCTCCGCGCAGCTGCTGCGGTTGCGGGACCAGGCATCGCGCTCGGCCCGCCCGCGGGTCACTCCCGACCCCGGCGACGCCGCCCAGGCCCGGCGACGCAGAGCCCACGGGCAAGCCGGATCGGAGGGGCTCCCGGCGCCGAGATCGCCGGCTGCATAGAATCCCCGGCCCGGGTTCGGCACCCGCCGGAACGGGTAGCGAAGCAATGCCTGAGCACGACGTACTTGTAATCGGAGCGGGACTGGCCGGACAGCGCGCCGCCCTCGCCGCTGCCGAAGCCGGGGTCTCCGTCGGGCTGATCAGCAAGGTCCATCCGGTGCGCTCGCACTCCAACGCGGCCCAGGGCGGTATCAACGCCGCCCTGCACGCCGACGACAGCTGGGAGTCACACGCCTTCGACACGATCAAGGGCTCCGACTACCTCGGCGATCAGGACGCGATCGAGATCATGTGCCGCGAGGCGCCGAACGAGCTCCTCCATCTCGAACACATCGGGGTCACCTTCCACCGCGCCGACGACGGCAGCCTCGGCACCCGCGCCTTCGGCGGCGCCTCGAAGGCCCGCACCTACTACGTCGCCGACATCACCGGACAGGCGATCATGCACACGCTGTACGAGCAGCTGATGAAGTACTCGGACCTGATCGACCGTTACGAGGAGTGGTTCACGACCGAGCTCGCCCTCGACGACGACGGTCACTGCGTCGGAGCGGTGACCCGCAACATCCGCGACGGCTCGATGCAGACCTTCAGCGCCAAGAGCGTGATCCTCGCCAGCGGCGGCAACGGGCAGGTCTGGCAGCCGACCACCAACGCCCTGATCTGTACCGGCGACGGGATCGGGATGGCCTACCGGGCCGGGGCGAAGCTGATGGACATGGAGATGATCCAGTACCACCCAACCACCCTGGCGGGCAAGGGCTTCCTGATCACCGAGGGCGCGCGCGGCGAGGGCGCCCACCTGCTCAACGCAAAGGGCGAGCGCTTCATGGAGCGATACGCGCCCAACAAGATGGAGCTCGCCTCCCGTGACGTCGTCTCCCGCGCCGAGCAGACCGAGATCAACGAGGGCCGCGGCTTCCCCGACGGCACCGTCGCGCTCGACATCACCGTGGTCCCGAGGAAGCGGATCCACGAGGCGCTCCGCGAGATCGTCCTCGTCGGTCGCGACTTCGCCGGGGTCGACATCACCCGCGAGCCGATCCACATCAAGCCGGGCAACCACTACACGATGGGCGGGGTCAAGACCGACGTCTGGGGCCGGACCAACGTCCCCGGCCTCTACGCCTCCGGCGAGGTCGCCTGCGTGTCGGTCCACGGTGGCAACCGGCTTGGCGCCAACTCCCTTCTGGACACCCTGATCTTCGGCCGCCGCTCCGGCGAGGACGCCGCGGAGCGCGCCAAGGGTCGCGGCCATTCGAAGGCCTCCCGCTCCCTGCTCGCCGACGAGGAGTCGAAGGTCGCAGACATCATCGGGCGGGATGCGGGCGACGGGCGTCGCGTCAGCGCGATCAAGGCCGAGCTCGGCGCGGTGATGGACAGGCACGTCGCCGTCTTCCGCGACGAGGCTGGCATCCAGACGGCGCTCGACGACGTGCGCCGACTCAAGCAGGAGGCGAAGACCGCCTACATCGACGACCGCGGCACGATCTTCAACCAGGACGTGCTCGGTGCCCTGGAGCTCGAGAACATGCTCGACAACGCGGAGTGCTGCTGCCTGGCTGCGCTCGAGCGCAAGGAGAGCCGCGGCGCCCAGTACCGGACCGACTTCCCCGAGCGCAACGACGAGGATTGGCTCAAGCACATCGACGTCTCGATGAACGGCGACGGCCCCGAGCTGAGCGACTCCCCCGTCACGATCACCCAGTGGCAACCGCAGGAAAGGACCTACTAGCCCGATGGCCGAATACACCCTGAGGGTGCGCCGCTACCAGCCCGAGTCCGCCAACGGGAGGACTGGCGGCGCCTACTGGGAGGACTTCGACGTCGAGCTCGATCCGACCCTCTCGGTCCTCGACGGGATCCTGCAGGCCAAGAACGACCAGGACGGCACCCTCGCCGTCCGCTGCTCCTGCCGCGCCGCGATCTGCGGCTCCTGCGGCGTCAAGGTCAACGGCGAGTCCACCCTCGCCTGCAAGACGCAGCTCGGCGACGCGGCCGATGAGGCCGCCCGCCGGGCGAACGGCGACGGCCCGGGCGAAGGGGAGCGGCCTGTGATCGCAGTCGAGCCGATGGGGAATATGCCGGTGCTCAAGGACCTGGTTACCGACATGGAGTCGACGCACTGGGAGAAGTACCGGCGGGTCAGCCCCTGGCTGATGCCCGCGGGGCCCGAGCCCGATCGCGAGTACATCGTGCCACCGGAAGCGATGGTCGACGTCACCCAGAGCGTTGCCTGCATCCAGTGCGGCGCCTGCGTATCGGCCTGCCTGTCGATGGAGGCGGACCCCGACTTCATCGGACCCGCGGCGCTCGCCAAGGCCTACCGGTTCGTCGGCGACCCACGCGACGGCCAGACCGAGGAGCGCCTCTACGACCTGGCCAACGATCCGCACGGGATCTACGACTGCACCCATTGCTTCAGCTGCATCGAGGCCTGCCCCAAGGGCGTCGCCCCGATGAACCAGATCATGCGTCTGCGGCGGATCGCCGGACACGATCACGGCATCGCCGACGTCAACAACGGCCACAGCCATGAGGCCGCCTTCGTCAAGATCATCGAGAAGAAGGGCACGCTCGACGAGTCGCTGCTCCTGCAGGAATCCTTCGCGCCGGGGATCAAGGGCAAGCTGATGCCGACCAAGCGCGCGATCAAGGGTCTGCTCGAGTCGATTCCAACCGCGATCCGCGGGATCCGCACGGGCAAGATGCGCTCGCTACCAAAGCTGATCCCGGGCGTCCACCACAAGCTCCCGGATGGCGCCCAGGACGAGGTCAAGAGGATCTACGAGACCGCCGAGGAGAGCCGCGCCGAGCTCAACCTCTACGTGATCGGCGAGGGCGGCGAGGACGAGGGCGCTCCCGGCGCCGAGGATGTGCCGGCGGCCGAGATCGCCCCCGCGCCTGACGAGCCGAAGGAGCTTGCATGACCGAGAACCTGAAAGTCGCCTACTGGCCGGGCTGCGTATCGCGCGGCTTCACGCCGGAGCTGCACGGCTCGATGGAGCTGACCGCCGAGGCGCTCGGCATCGAGATGGTCACCCTCGACCGGGCCAATTGCAGCGGCGCCGGAGTGATCGCCGAGCACAACCAGGAGCTGGCCGACTCGCTCAACGCCCGCACCTTCGCGCTCGCCCAAAAGACCGACCTGCCGATGATGAACATCTGCTCGACCTGTCAGGGAGCCCAGAGCGAGTGCCAGGAGCGACTCGACGCCGACTCCTCCTACCGCGAGCACATCAACCAGACGTTGAAGCCCGAGGGGATCGAGTACGTCAAGTCCAAGGATGGCTGGACGAACAAGAACTTCCTCTGGCTCCTGGTCGAGGACTACGGGCTAGATCGGCTAGCCGAGAAGGTCAAGCGGCCGCTCACCGGGCTCCGCGTCGGCCCCTTCTACGGCTGCTACGTGCTCCGCCCCAAGAGCCGGCTCGGCTACGACGAAAACCCCGATCGCGACCTCTACCTCGAGCAGGTGATCCACACCCTCGGCGGGGAGGTGGTCGACTACGACGGCGCCCGGCGCTGCTGCGGCTTCCCGGTGATCACGATGAACCGGGAGACCTCGCTGAGGCAGGCCGGCACCCACGTCGGTGACGCGATCGACGCCGACGCCGACTGCCTGGTCACCCCCTGCCCCCTCTGCCACCTCAACCTCGACATGCAACAGCCCGAGGCGGCCAAGGTCGTCGGTCGCGACCTCGGCCTCGCGGTCCTGCACTTGCCGCAGATGGTCGGCCTCGCGCTCGGCTTCGAGCCCAAGCAGCTCGGGATGCCGAAGCACATCGCCTCGACCCTGGCGGTCGAGGACCGGATCGCCACCCCGGCCTGAACCCGGCCCGCCGGCCCTCGCTCACTCGTCGGCGAGTCGCGTCCTGACCTCGATCAGCACGTCGGCGGAGGCGAGAAGCGCATCGATCACGTCCGGGTCGATCTGGGTGCCTTCTCGAGTCCCAGCTTCAGCGGCCGACGCTGAATCGGATCATCGTCGACGATCAGGACCCGATGTCCCTCGCCTGGCTCGAGGTCCGACTCCGAGCGGGAGCTCGGGGCGAACCGGCAGGCGACCTCGAGCAGCTTGCTGACCTCGACGGGCTTGATCAAGCACTCGGCGAACCCGCCGGAAGCGCTTCGGGCCCTCTCGATGCTCGAGTCGAGGCCGGAGAGCGCGACGACCGGCACGTCCCGGCAAGACGGGATCTCCCGGATCCGCTCCACGAGCAGCACGCCGTCAACGTCGGGAAGTCCGAGATCCTGGAACACGACATCGGGCCGGGATCGCCGGAGCGCTTCGATCCCGGCGGCTCCATCCGACGCCTCATCGACCTCGAAGCCATCGCTCTCCAGCGCGATCCTGTCGCCTCGTCGCCGCCGTTGATGACTCCCGTAATGCTCGAGCCGGTCTTCAGCGCCCTCATGAAGAACCCCGTGCCGGGGACCTTCTGCCAATCGCCGATCCCATCGTCCCCCCACGACGCGAGCATCCGGCCGTCCAGCGAGAAGAGCGCCGCTCCCTCAGCCGCCTCGGCCACACCTCCAAGCTGCGCTCCGGTCGGGCGCCTACCGCTGAGCTGGCTCCCGGCGTGCTGAGCGAGCTGGGGCACGAACGAGTAGAAGGTTCCCTCGACCACCGCCGCGCCGGTCCGGGCGCGCTCCTCGAACCGCTCCATCAACTCCTCGGCGGAGGCGCTCCGCGCCGCGGCGAGGGCGATCGCGAGCCCGACCATCAGGCCTGCGAATACGAAGGCTACGCCGCCGATCGCCGCTACCCTGGCAGATCCTCGCCAGCCGGAGCTCCTCCCCGCGGCCTCGAGGTATCTGTCGTCCATGATCATCCCGCTCGTCTTCCGTGACTCCCCGATCACCCCAACACGCGGAATTGGGAATCGGAGCGGAGCGCGACTATAGGGTTGTGCAATGCCGCTCTTGACGGATTCACCCAATGGCGCTTATCCCTCTCGCCGCTGAGAGCCCTGTCGCCGGTGCGATCGCCGATCTGGCGGTCATCCTGCTCGCGGCCAAGCTCGGCGACGAGCTCTTCCGCCGCATCCACCAGCCGGCGATCATCGGTGAGATTCTCGCCGGGCTGCTGATCGGTCCATCGGTCCTCGGGATCGTCGCCCCCAGCGAGGCCCTCGAGCTGTTCGCCGAGCTCGGCGTGGTCTTCCTGCTCTTCTGGGTCGGCCTCGAGACCAAGCTCTCCGACATGCGCGAGGTGGGCCCGACCGCGGGCGTGGTCGGCGTGGCGGGCGTCTTCGTCCCCTTCATCGCCGGCGTGGCGGGCGGCCTGGTCTTCGACGAGAGCGTCGAGACCAGCCTGTTCATCGGTGCCGCCCTGGCGGCGACCAGCGTCGGGATCACGTCGGCGGTCTTCAGCGAGCTCGGGATCCTCGCGACCCGCGCCGCGCGCACGGTCCTTGGCGCCGCCGTGATCGACGACATCCTCGCCCTGCTGCTGGTCGCGGTGGCCGTGGGGGTCGCGGCCGAAGGGGGCGTCGACGTCGCCTCGATCGCGGTCTCAGCCGCGCTCGCGTTCGGATTCGTGGCGATCCTCGCGCTCGGCGGGACGGCGATCATGCGGCGCCTGCCGCAGCTCCTGCAGGCGCCAAAGTTCGCTGAGTCCCCCCTGCTTCCCGCGGTGATCCTCTGCCTCGGGATCGCAGCCCTCGCGGCCAAGGTCGGGCTCGCGGCGGTGATCGGGGCCTTCCTCGCCGGCATGATCGTCGCCGAGACCAAGGAGCAGCACCCGATCGAGGACGAGGTGGCGCCGCTGTATGCGTTCTTCCCCCCCTTCTTCTTCGCCTCGATCGGGATCGGGCTCGACCTCGACGTGCTGCTCGAACCCGAGACGCTGCTGCTGGTCGGCGGCCTCAGCGCGCTGGCGGTCGTCAGCAAGCTGATCGGGACCTGGCCGGGGGCGCGCCGCCTCGGCGGGCACGAAGCGAAGATCGTCGCGCTGGGAATGGTCCCGCGCGGCGAGGTGGGGATCATCGTCGCCGGGATCGGGATGACCAGCGGCGTGCTCGACGTGCAGCTCTTCGCCGCCATCGTCGGCATGTCGGTGGTGACCACGCTGATCGTTCCGGCGCCGTTGCGGAAACTCGCGGCCGACCAACGGATCGCCGGGGCCGAGCCCGAGCCGTAGGCGCCCGACAGTCTCTAGACTGCCACCCCGCCGCTCCGCCGAAGCCCTGACGCTCCGTCCCGCGGTCTACCGAACCCGACCCCTGGATCCCTTTGGCAGTCGCAATAATCGCATTCGTAATCGCCCTGGCGATCATCGCCTCGGAGCGCGTACACCGCACGAAGGTGGCGCTGATCGGCGCCGCGATCGTCGTCCTGTTCGTCGGCGCCGAGTACGACCAGGAGCTGGCGATCGAGGCGATCGATTTCAACACGATCGGCCTACTCGCCGGGATGATGCTGCTGGTCGCCCTCACCCAGGAGACCGGCGTCTACGACTGGATCGCGATCAAGGCCGGGCAGTTCTCGAAGGGACGGCCTTTCTGGGTGGTGATGTCGCTGGCCGGGACCACGGCGCTGCTCTCCGCCTTCCTCGACAACCTGACGACGATCCTGCTGATCGTGCCGGTCACCTTCCTGCTCGCCGACGCGCTCGACCTCGATCCGATCCCCTTGATCGTGATCGAAGTCATCGCCTCCAACATCGGCGGCACGGCAACCCTGATCGGCGACCCGCCGAACATCATCATCGCCGGCCGCACCGGCCTCAGCTTCAACGAGTTCCTGACCAACCTCGCTCCGATCGTGGTCGTCACCTTCTTCGTCGTGATCGGGCTGCTCTATCTGTTCTTCCGCAAGCGGCTCGACATCCCTGAGCGTAACCGCGAATTCATAATGGAGATGGACGCGAACTCATCGATCCGCGACATCGATGAGCTGAAGCGGACCGGTCCGGTGCTGATCGGCACCATCCTCCTCTTCTTCGCCCACCAGGCCCTCCACATCGAGCCGGCGACGGTCGCGATCACCGGTGCGGCCGTGGCGCTTCTCGTCACCAGACAGAACCTGGAGGAGTCGCTCTCGAAGATCGAGTGGTCGACGCTGTTCTTCTTCCTCGCTCTGTTCGTGATGGTTGGGGCGCTGGAGGCGACGGGTGCGATCGGTGAGGTCGCGACCGCGATCAAGGACATCACCAACGGCGATCGCACGGCGGAGCTGCTCGGCATCCTCTGGGTGGCGGGGATCGGCTCCGGAGTGGTCGACAACATCCCGTTCACCACGGCGATGCTCCCAGTGGTCGAATCCCTCAACGAGGGGGACGATCCGGCCTACTGGTGGGCTCTGGCTTTGGGCGCGGACTTCGGGGGCAACATGACGATCATCGCCGCCGCTGCAAACGTCGCCGCTTCGGGACTCTCGGAGCGGGCCGGCAAGCCGATCGGTTTCATCCCCTTCCTCAAGGTCGGGTTCCCGATCACGATCCTGACTCTGATCATGGCCACCGGTTATGTGACACTGAGGTACATCGCATGAGCAGGAGATCTGAGCTATGCCGGACACACTGGTAAAAGAGACAATCATCGAAGTCGCCCCGCTACGGGCCGAAGAACCCGTGGGCTCGGCGACCCGCAGGGTGATCGACTCCGGGCTACCCGGGCTGCCGGCCGTCGAGGAGGACGGCAGCTTCGCCGGGATCTTCGGCGAGCGCGAGTTCATGACCGCGCTGTTCCCGGGCTACGTCAACACGCTCCATTCCGCCGCCGTGATCTCACGGACGATCGACGAGACGATCGACCGCCGCACCGGTTGTGCGGAGGAGGCGATTCGCGACTACCTGACCACCGACCACGTGGTGGTCGACGACGACCACTCCGACACCCAGCTGGCCGAGCTCTTCCTCCACCATCGGGTGCTGGTGATTCCGATCGCGACCAAAGGCAAGATCCACGCGGTCGTCACCCGCAACGACTTCTTCAGGGCTCTCGCCGCTCGCGCCCTCGACTCGATCGAGGACTTCGGGGACTGACCCTGACCGGCGGCGGGACCGCGCCGAGTGCCGTTCAGCCGTCATCGGTCCGCGCGACGGCGAGCCCGGCGGCCCAACCGGGCGCCCTTCCCCCGGCCGGAGGGGCGATGGAGCCGGCGTCGATCCCGCTGCGCGAGAGCGACCACGAGATCACCGAGTTCGAGTTCCACATCTCGCCGGTGCCGAACTCGTCGCGACCCCAGACAGGCGTGGGGACCCGAGCGACCCGTTCGAGCAGACGCCGGCTCAGCTCGGCGTCCTCGGTCAGGCGGCGGGGGCTCTCGACCGCCTCATCGACGTCGGGTATCCAGCCACCGTCCCAGCAACGCACCTCGTAGCGGAAGAGCCGCAATCTGCCGGCCCAGCGGGTTCCGACCGGGCCCTCGGCAACGACCCCGCGCTGGGCGCCGAGGGCGTCTGGGACCGGTGCCTGCTCGATCACGAATCGGGCCGAGCGATCGTGGACCTCGAGCGCCGCGTGGTAGAGGTCGAGCGGGGCTCGCCGCTGTGCCCGAGCGGCGATGCCCTCGAAGATACGCCCGTTCAGCCTTACGAAACGGCCCCCGGCACCGAGGGGAAGCCAGTACAGGTCGACGGCGGAACTCATCGCTCGACCACGAAGGCGTGGGCATCCTCGATCACCCCGGCGACCTCGTCCCAATCGACGAGGTCGAGATCGAGTCGCAGCCCGATCCAGCCACGATGGCCGACGTAGGGAGGCACGAAGAACCGCTCGGGCCCGTGCTCGACCAGCGCTGCCTGCAGTTCCGTCGGGCCGGCCGCCCAGAGGCAGAGTCGCCCCTCGCCCCAGTCGCGCTCGTCGTGAACGGAGGCGAAGGTCCGCCCGTTCCGGCCCTCGGCCGTGAAGAAGGTCGGCGAGCCGTGCGAGATCCGCTCGACGACGCCGGGCAAAGAGAGCGCGATCGGCCGGATCCGCTCCGTCGCCTTGATCAACCGGGGAGTGCTAACGGTCGGATCGGCCATCTCTAGGCGAGGATCTCCCGCGCGACGCGTTCGCCGGAGCGCACGGCGCCGTCCATGTAGCCATTCCAGACCGGGCTCGTCTCCGAGCCGGCCCAGTGGATCGGGCCCTCCGGGGAGCGCAGCAGGCTGCCGTAGCCGGTCCACACACCCGGGCCCAGGTGTGCCCCGTAGCCACCACGGATCCACTCCTCCTCGGCCCAGTCCTGCTCGACGTATTCGAGCACCTCGCTCCGCGCGCGCTCGCCGAAATAGCGGGCGAAGCCATCGAGAACCTGCGCGCGGCGGGCCGCCGGCTGCAGCGCCGAGGCGCGGCGGCCGTGGCCTCCCTCGAGAAATCCGAGCAGGATCCCGCAGGAGCCGTCGGCGGGCGAGTTGTCGAAGGTGATCGCTAGCGGTTGCTCGGAGCTGCCGGCCTGACCACTGAGGCCCTCGCTGCGCCACCAGGGGCTTTCGTAGCGGGCCATGCACTTGATCACGTAGCCGGGCGGCATCTTCGCGTACAGGTGCGCCCGGCGACCCGACAGCGGCGGGTCGAAGCGGATCCGCCCGATCAACCCCGGCGGTACCGCGACCACGACCCGCCCGGCCTGGACCTCGCCCCACTCGCCGCCGGCGAGGACGGACTCGCCGGTGCGGCGGATCGAGGTCACCGGCGCCGAGAGCCTGACCGGGTCGCCGAGCTCCGCGGCGACCCGGAGTGAGATCTCCTGCGAGCCGCCCTCGAAGCGCGAGTCCTGCGCTCCATCCCTGGTCCGGGTCAGCAGGTCCAGGTTGCCGCCGGAATGGAGGTAGAAGAGGAAGTGGAGCATCGAGAGATCCTCGGGCTCGGCGCTGAAGACGGCCTCGACGACCACGCGCATGAACCGGCGGCTGAGCTCGAAGCGGACGTTGCGGCGGACCCAGGAATCGACCGTCTGTGAGTCGAGCTGCCGGGCCCGCGGCGCGAGCCACGGAGCCTCGAGCGGGACCGAGGCCGAGAGGCGGTCGATGCGCCACTGCAGGATCCCGAGCTCGGCGAGCACGTGCGGAGGCAGCCCGAAGCTGTCACCGCGGTAACGGACCAGCCGACCGTCCCGCTCGAGCAGGTGCTCGCCCTCGTCCCAGGCCGGGTAGTGGCCGACGCCGACGGCCGCGGCGAGCGCGTAGAGGCGATCCTGGGTCGGGCCAACCCACTGGCCGCCGATCTCGACAACGGTGCCGTCCTGGAAGGTGTGGTTGAGCGTCCGGCCGCCGACTCGGTCTTGGGCTTCGAGGACGACCACGCTCTGACCGGCCGCCTCCAGCTCACGGCCTGCCGTCAGCCCGGCCAACCCGGCACCGACGATTGCCGTGTCGAAACGCTCCGCGATGATCGGACTATATGACCGTTCGAGCCCGCCGAAGCGGCTACTTGGCCCGGTACCAGTCCACGTACTCGCCGCAGACCTGACGGCGCTGGATCCGGCGCGTCGCGTCGAGGGGCGTTGCCGAGATCGATCCCAGATGTGCCTCGTTCGGTGCCCCGAGCAGCCTCGCGAGAGCGTTCGGCTCGCTTACCTCGACCTCGACCTCGATCTCGGTCGCCTCGTCGAGCTCCACCTCGCCGACGGGAAAGAACGGAGTCGCCTCCTCGTCGGTGACCCGGAAGTCGAGGTTCGCCTTCATCCCTGCGTCGAGGCCGGCTGCGGGCGCCCGCACCTGAATCGGGCGGCGGCTGTCGTACTGGAGCGAGATCAGCCAGCGGCCCTTTCCGAGCTCGAGGGTCTCGGTCGCCGGCTGCGAGTCGGTGGGGTTCGCGTCGGGCATCCACTCGGCGATCCCCGTCCCGTCCGTCGCCCTCCTCTCCGGGGCGAGGATCACCGGCGCCCGATCCCAGATCTTCGCCGTCCCCTTTCCGGTCGCGACGTCGCGGCCCTCGGGCGTGTCGCAGTCGAGGATCGCGCCGGGCTCGATCCCCTCGTCGAGGGTCTTCCGGCGCCCGACGATCCCGGTGCGCTCATAGAGGACGTAGTTCTCGGTCTCGACCACCGGCTCCATCCGCGGCGGCGGCGTCGAGCTCGGGCCCCCGGTAGTGGTGAGGATGTACTGGAACTGGTCGAGCGTCTTCGGGAAGACCGCGTCGAAGTCGAACTTCTCACCACCCCCCTCCCCCTTCTGGAAGCGTTGACGGGCGACATCGACCGAGTAGAAGTTGGTCGCGATGCCCGTGATCTCGCCCGAACCGGCGAGCTTGTACGCGATGTGCTCGCGACCAAGGAAGAGGACGTTCTCGTCCTGGACCGTCTTGCGGATCTCGGTGAACTCGTTGCTGGCTTCGTCGGGCCCGACCGAGGCCTGCCTGACCGCGAGAAAGCTCGAGACGCCCGCGGCGGCGATGAAGGCGACCGTGAGCAGCGTCGCGAGCGGACCGCGAGCAGCGAGCAGACCCCGGATCCCGACCAGCATCACCACCGGCGCCGCGATCGCGAGCGCCTTGGCCGCGATGTAGGGCGTGCTGAAGATCGCCGTGATCACCCAGACGATCGCAATCGCGACGAGGGCGGCCGGAAGGGCGAACAACCGCCGTCGCTGCGAGTCGATCATCCCCACCGCCACAGCGACCGCGCCAAGGGCGGCGCCGAGATAGAAAACGATCGTCGGGCCGCTCGCCGCCGAGGCCGAGACCCGGTAGTCGCCGGTCGGCCAGATGCCGAGCGCCTCCAGGGGTGAGATCGCGCCCTGGAGATTGCCGAGGTTGCCACCGAAGCGATCGGGGTTGAGCGCCTCCAGGCGGGCGAAGTCGGCGATCCTGCTCCACTCCTGGAAGGTGGCGAGAACGACCAGCAGCAGCCCGCCGACCAGGTAGGGGGCGAAGCGCCGCCGCCAGTCGGAGGGGAGCGTTGGGCGCGGTCGCACGATCCAGAGCCTCGCGGCGACCACCAGTCCCCCGACGGCGCCAATCCACAGCAGCCCGGGGAGGCTGTAGTTGAAGACGCTCGCCGCGGCCAGCACCGCCAGCGGCAGGACCCGCAGGATCGGCCGTACGCGGGACAGGTCGCGCCGCTCGGGGTCGGCCGCGGTCTTGATTCCGACCACCTGCGCGAGCAGCACCGCGAATGCGATCAGGATCATCGCCTGCAGCGACTCCTTGAACGCGCCCTGGGTCAGGTAGGCGATCCCGAGGTAGGAGATCGAGACCATCACCGCGCCGAGGATCCGCCGAGGCCGGCTGAGCTCGCCGAGCAGACCCGCGGCGAGCAGGCCCATGATCGGCGCGAGGGCAACGGTGAATCCGGCGAAGACATCGACGAGGTTCGAATCGAACGGCTCGGCGAGGGCGACGACCACGGCGTGGGGACCGGTCGGGTAGCCGCCCTCGATGAAGCTCGGGACGAAGCCGTCCGGGGAGCGGACGTAGTCTGCGATGAAGAGGTGGGAGAGCATGTCGTCATTGATCAGGCCGGCGCCGAGAACCCCGATCTGACCCGCGATCGCGAACGGCAGGGCGGCGATCAGGGCGGTGATCAGCGTCACCGGGAGCGCGACCTTTGCGGCCTCCCGCAGGCCGCGGACCCGCCCGTGCAGCCACCACAGTGAGATCGCGGTCGCCGCAACCAGCGCGACCAGTGCCGTCCAGCCGCGCCCGGGCAGCCTGGCGGCTACCCCCGCCCCTACCAGCATCGCCGCGATCCCCACCGCCGGGGCGATGAAGGAGATGTCGACCGGGCCCCCGCGGCGCACCCCGCGCGAGACCGAGAGCAGGGCCTGACCGATCGCGGTCGCGAACAGGAGCAGGACCAGCAGGGCTCCGCAGGCGGCGATCACCGCCCGCTCCGCGAGATCGTCATGGCCACCGGACTCAGGCCACCGCCAGGGACGGCTCGGGAACGCGGACCAGGTCGCGCTCGGCGAGCAGCTCCGCCACCTGCACGGCGTTGGTGGCGGCGCCCTTGCGGAGGTTGTCGCCCGCGATCCAGAGATTCAGACAGCGCTGATGGGAGGGATCGCGGCGGATCCGGCCGACGAGCACATCGTCGCGCCCAGTCGCGTCGAGCGCGAGCGGATAGACCCCGGCCGAGGGCTGATCGACGACGGTCACCCCGGGGGCCGAGCCAAGGAGCTCACGGCACTCCTCGGGCGAGAGCGGCTCAGAGGTCTCGACGTTGACCGACTCGGAGTGGGCGCCGAAGACGGGCACCCGCGCGCAGGTCGCCGAGATCCCGAGCTCCTCCTCGCTCGCGTCGAGGATCTTGCGGGTCTCGCTCATCATCTTGCGCTCCTCGGTCGTGTAGTCGTCGCCGTCCTTGAAGGTCTCCACCTGGGGGACCACGTTGAAGGCGATCTGATGCGGATAGACCTCGGCCTTGATCTCGCGGCCTTCGAGCACGGCGCTCGACTGCTCGCGCAGCTCCTCGATCGCCCGCTGCCCGGTGCCTGAGACCGATTGGTAGGTCGAGATCACCAGCCGCTCGATCCCGGCCCGATCGAGGATCGGCTTCAGGGCGACCACCATCTGCATCGTCGAGCAGTTCGGGTTCGCGACCAGGCCGCGGTGGGCGTCGGCGGCCTCGGGGTTGACCTCGCTGACCACCAGCGGCACGCCTTCGTGCATGCGCCAGAAGCTCGTGTTGTCGACGACGACCGCGCCGGCGGCGATGAAGCGAGGTGCCCACTCGGAGCTGATCGCCCCACCGGCGGAGCTGATCACGAGGTCGAGCCCCGAGATCGTGCCCTCGGCGAGCGGCACGCACTCGGCCTCTCCGTCCCCGTAGGGGAGGCGCCTGCCGGCGGAGCGCTCAGAGGCGAACGGCCTCAGCTCCTCGACCGGGAACCGCCGCTGAGCCAGCACCTCGAGGATCGTCGAGCCGACCGCGCCGGTCGCCCCTACGACCCCGACCCGGTAGCTCACGAGGTCACGCGGGGTCGGTGCTCGGCTCCGGACGCATCCTCGCGGCGGACCGCGTCGGCCCCGAGCTCGAATGCCTTGTGCAGGACCTTGACCGCGTCGTCGACCTGCTCGGCGGCGATCACGCAGGAGATCTTGATCGGCGAGGTCGAGATCATGTGGATGTTGATTCCGGCGTCGCCGAGGACCTGGAAGACCGTCGCCGCGACACCCGGATGTGACCGCATGCCCGCCCCGACGATCGAGACCTTGCCGATCTCTTCGTCGGTGAGGATCTCGCCGCCCTTGATCTCCATCGCCCTGAGCGCATCCAGCGCGGAGGAGAGGTCATCGCGGGTCACCGTGAACGAGAGGTCCGCGCCGTGCTCGGTGGAGACGGGCTCGTTCTGGATGATCACGTCGACGTTGACGTTCGCCGCAGCGAGGCCGGTGAAGATCCGCCCGGCGACGCCCGGTTCATTGCGGATACCGGCCAGGGTGACCCGGGCCTCCTCGCGGGAGTGCGTCACTGCTGTTACCAAAGGTCGTTCCATCGTCACGTTCTCGGAGACCACGAGGGTACCGGTGCCCTCCTCGAATGAGGAGCGGCAATGCATCGGGACGTCGTGGTTGCGCGCGTACTCGACGCTCCGCAGCTGCAGGACCTTGGCCCCGGAGGCCGACATCTCCAGCATCTCCTCGAAGGAGACGACGCTCAGCTTGCGGGCGTCGGGAACGATCCGCGGATCGGCGCTGAAGACCCCGGCGACGTCGGTGTAGATCTCGCAGACCTCCGCCCCTAGCGCGGCCGCCAGGGCGACGGCGGTGGTGTCGGAGCCCCCGCGCCCGAGGGTGGTCACGTCCTTTGAATCCCCCGAAACCCCCTGGAAGCCGGCGACCAGGACGATGTTGTCGCTTTGCAGCGCCGCCCGGATCCGGTCGGCGCGGACATCGAGGATCCGCGCCTTGGTGTGAGAGCTGTCGGTGACGATGCCGGCCTGAGATCCGGTCAGGGAGATCGTCTCGTAGCCCATGTCCCAGATTGCCATCGCGCACAGCGCACAGGAGATCCGCTCCCCGGTGGAGAGCAGCATGTCCATCTCCCGCGGTGAGGGACGATCGCTGATCTCACCGGCCATCTGCACGAGATCGTCGGTTGTCTTGCCACGCGCCGAGAGGACCGCGACCACGCCCTTGCCCTGCTCACGGGCGGCGACAATCCGGCCGGCGGCACGCTTGAGGTCCTCCGGTCCGGCGACCGAGGTGCCACCGAACTTCATCACCACGACCTGCTTGTCGGCATTCGCCTGCATCGGGGGGTCAGGATAGAGCGCCGGGCCCCGGCCGATCGACTGACGCGCATGCCCGGCGATCTCTGCTCTCGGGCTCGTTCGCCGCCGGCGGGCCCGACGGTAGGGCGGCGAGGGTCATCGATCTCAAGCGCGCGGCTGGGGTCGCGGTCGCGTGACGTCCGGCGGCTGTGGATATGCTCACCGCCATGTACGTATCTATCGGAGGACCAATTTTCCTGATCGCGGTCGGCGCGATCCTTCGCTACGCGACCAACTTCGACATTTCGGGCGTCGACATGGACGTCATCGGCCTGATCCTGATGATCGCCGGGATCGCGGCCCTCGTGCTCTCGATCGGAATGGCGCTGTTCAATCGCGACGACGCCCGCAACCCGCCCCCGGGCGGCGGCGCACCACCCCCACGCTGAGGCGGGGGGCCCGGTTGGGCTCCGCTCAGCTGACCGTCTGGCGCCCGGCCAGGGCGCGCCCGAGGGTGACCTCGTCGGCGTGCTCGAGATCGGCGCCTACGGGGAGCCCGCTGGCCAGCCTGGTCATTGCGACCTCGCCGCGCAGACGATCGGCGATGTGATGCGCGGTGGCCTCCCCGGTGGTGGTCGGGTTGGTCGCGATCAACACCTCCTCCACCTCGGATGAGCTCGCTCGCTTGACCAGTTCCTCGATCTTCAGGTCCTCGGGGTCGATGCCGTCGATCGGAGACAGCGCCCCTCCGAGCACGTGGTAGCTGCCCCGGTATTCCCCGGTGCGCTCGATCGGGTAGACGTCCTGGGCCTCCTCGACGACACAGATCACGGTGTCGGAGCGACGGGTGTCGGAGCAGATCGCGCAGAGCTCGGAGTCGGCGAGGTTGAAGCAGCGCTCGCAGAGCCCGATCCGCTCCTTGACCTCACCGATCGCGGCCGCGAGAGCAAGCGCCTCGGAGTCCTCCTGGCGAAGGATGTGGAAGGCGAGGCGCTGAGCGCTGCGCCGACCGATGCCGGGAAGCTTCGCCAGCTCGGAGATCAGCCTCTCGACCGGTGCCGGATGCAAGGTGGCCGCGGCCCTGTCCTACATCCCCGGCAGGCCCATGCCGCCGAGGCCGCCGGTGACCCCGCCGAGCTTGTTGTTGGCCCGCTCTTGAGCGGCCCGCAGGCCCTCATTGACTGCGGCCATGACCATGTCCTGAAGCATCTCCACGTCCTCGGGATCCACCGCGTCGGGATCGATCTCCACCGAGCGGAGTTCGAGGTCGCCGCTCATCGTGACCTTGATCATCCCGCCGCCGGCCGAGGCCTCGACGACCTCGTCCTTGAGCTCCTCCTGCGCCTTCATCATGTCGGACTGCATCTGCTGGACCTGTTTCATCATCGCGCCCATGTCCATGCCGCCTGCTCCGCCGGGCATTCCGCCCGGCATTCCGCCTCTCTTAGCCATCAGCCTTCGCCCTCCTGGGTTGTCGCGGTGTCATCCGGGTCGTCGAGCAGCTCCTCGGCGTCGAACTCGGCCTTGAAGCGCTCGACGAGCTCAGTGTCGTCGACGCGCTCCTCGGCCGGCGGCGCCGCCGGCGCCGCCGTCTCCGGCTCCTGCTCCAGCATCACATAGCTCGGGTTCAGCTGCCGGCCGACGATCGTCCGCAACGCGTCCGAGAAACGCTCGCGGTTCTCCTTCGCCTCGGCCTTGCGCTTGTTGAAGGCGGAGCCGGGCGGAAAGCCGATCTCGACGGTGGAGCGGTCGCTGTCGACGCCGACCGGGCGAGCGGCCTGGAAGGCAGCAGAGAGGAACTCCGATCCCGACTGCCGCACCTGGTCGACAATCGCCGGCCACAGGCCCAAGAGGCGCTCGAGATCGAGGGTCTGAGCCGCCTCCTCGGAGCGCCGATCGACCTCGCCGCGGACCCCGTCGATACGGCTTTCGACCTCGCCGCGCACCTCCTCGACCCTGGTCCTGACCTGCTCGGCGGTGGCCGCGGCGCCCTTGGCGATCGCCTCGACCGCGTTCGGCGCCTCCTCGCCCCCGGAGCGCTTCTCGCCGCCATTCGATGAGGATTCCGGTGAGGCGGCCGCGGGCGAGGCCGGCTCGCCGGCCTGAGGCGGCTCTGGATCGTCTGCGCCCAGGGAGTCCCCGGATGTCTGTGCCGCAGGAGCACCCGCCCCAGGTTGGGTCGGGGGCGGTGCGGTGCCCGACTCGAGCCGCTCGAGCCGTTGGGCCAGGGCCGCGTGGGTGGGGTCGATCTCCGGACGGGCGGCCCGCAGCAGCGCAAGCTCGATCGTCATCCGCGCATCGTCTCCCTCGCGGACGTCGACGATCGCCGCCGAGAGCTGGTCGATAGCGCGAACCAGGGTCACCTCGCCGAGGCGCCGGGCCTGCTCGGTGAGACGGCCGGCCTGCTCGGGAGCGAGATAGAAGTGCTCCGGCACCTCGCCCAGAGTCCCGATCACCAAGAGCTGGCGGAGGTGGGCGATCAGGTCGGTGGCGAAGCGGGAGGGATCGCGACCGGAGCGGGAGAGGTCGGAGACGAGCTGCAGGATCGCCCGGCCGTCCCCGGCGGCGATCGCATCTACCGCGCCGAAGAGAAGGTCGGCGTCGGCGAGCCCGAGGACGGTGCTGACGTCCTCGATCGAGATCTCGTTGCCGCTGAAGGCAACGAGCTGGTCGAGCGTGCCGAGCGCGTCACGGAAGCTGCCATTGGCCGCCCTCGCCACGGCGCCGGTCGCCCCCTCCGCGATCGAGATCGATTCCGCGTCGGCGACACGGTTCAGAACCTCGACGATGTGCTCGGGCGCCGGGCGGCCGAAGTCGAAGCGCTGGCAACGGTCGACGATCGTCGGCATCACCTGATGGGCCTCGGTGGTGGCGAGCACGAAGACGGTGTTCGGCGGCGGTTCCTCGAGAGTCTTCAGGAAGGCGTTCCATGCCTCGCGGGTAAGCATGTGGGCCTCGTCGAGGATGTAGACCTTCCAACGACCCGCCGCCGGCATGTAGCCGACCCGCTCGCGCAGCTCGCGGATGTCGTCGACGGAGCGGTTCGAGGCAGCATCCATCTCGATCACGTCCATCGAGGTGCCCGCCGCGATCGTACGGCACGACTCGCACTCGCCGCAGGGGGTCAGGGTCGGGCCGTTGACGCAATTGAGCGAACGAGCGAGGATCTTCGCCATCGAGGTCTTGCCGGTCCCCCGGGAGCCGACGAACAGATAGGCGTGGTGGACGCGCTCCCGCTCGATCGCATTCGAGAGGGTGCGGACGACGTGCTCCTGGCCGACGACGTCGGCGAACGACTGCGGGCGGTGGCGCCGGTAGAGGGACTGCTCGGTCACGGATGCTGAGTGTAGAGGCGCTCCGGTCGGGACGATCGTCGTCGGATCGCCGCAATCGGCCCGGCCGTCGCCGAATTCGAACCTGCCGACGTCAATCATCGTTCAGACCGCCGCACCCTCCAGGCAGGACCGTGCAGCCCTCCTTCGGAAGAGAGCTCCCGGGCGTGCCCGCCGTGGCTGGCTCGGGTCAGGCTGATCCGCGGCACTCGCTGGCGATCGCTTAAGGCTGCTTCCTTCCGGACCTGACCTGGTTCGCGGGCCTGCGTTGCGCGGGACCTGGCCGTCAGCGCTGCCCGCGGCGTACTGGCCCCGAGGGCCGGATCCTTGGGCGGGCGTTCAGCCCCGCTAGAGCGGATTGCGGGTAAAGGGCACCGCTAATTCCCCACTCAGCACGGTCCAAAGGCCATCGTAGCGGGTGTGGGCCGAACCCGGCCACGCAATTCCGATTTCAGGCCGTCGCCCTCGTCTCAAGGGTTCGAGGAGACCCGCCGACTGACTCGGTGACCAGCGTGATTTCGTCATCGTTCCCGAAGATTCTCCTCGCCGCCGCGGCCGCCCTGCTGGTCAGCGTTCCGATTGCCACGCTGGCGAGCGGAAAGATGAGGACCGAGCGCCTCGACCAGAGCCTCTGCGAGACCACCGGCGGTGGCCGCTTCGTCGGCATCCCCGGCTTCCCCGGCGAGAAGATCGATCGGCGACTGAAGCGTGACATCAAGATGCTCGTGCGCCGGTACAAGATCTTCATCACCGACGGGTACTCGACCGATCCGGTCCACTCCAAGCGGGGCGAGCACCCGCGCGGCCTTGCGCTGGACATCGTCCCCGACACCGCTGGGGGCGGTCGCTGGCGCGACATCAGCCGCCTCGCCCGCTGGGCTGAGCCGAAGCAGGATCAGCCCCGCGCGCCGTTCCGCTGGGTCGGCTACAACGGGGACGCCGGCCACGGCCGCGGCCACCACCTCCACCTCTCCTGGGGACACTCCAAGACCAGCTTCAGCCGCCCGGCGCGGACCGTCTACACCGTCCGCTGCCCGCGACCGGCCGGTGGCGGCAAGAGCCCCGCGCCCGGCCCCGACGGCGGCGCCAAGCCGACCGAGCCGACCGACAGGCCCACCAAGGGCAAGAGCAACGGCGGCTCCGGCGGCATCGCACCCAGCAGGGACTACAGACAGCAGACGGCCGGCGGGGTCACGGCCCGCAGGATCGAGCGCGAGATCCGCCGCCAGCAGCGCAGCGGCGCCAGCCGCGAGCGCAGCGGCGCCAGCCTCCGCTGACCCTTCCCGCCCGCCTGCCTATCATCCCCTCCGTCCGACCCCGGGCGCGTAGCTCAGTGGGAGAGCGTCCGCCTCACACGCGGAAGGTCGCTGGTTCGAAACCAGCCGCGCCCATCGGTTCGCCCGCCGGGAACGGCGGCGCGGGCGTCCGCAAACGCCCGCGCCGCTCCGTTCAGCAGACGACCAGCAGCGAGAAGCTGCGGTTCGCCAGGTTGTTGTTGCTGTCGCGGACCCTGACCCGGACGTTGTTCGGCTCACCGGTTTGGCCGCCGACACCGAGGAAATCCCCGTTTGCCGGGATTCCCGTGCCGATTGCGCTCCGGCTCGGGAACCATGCACAGCCGCTGACGTCACGCTCGAACGTGACCGTGTACTGGCCAACGCCCGTGCTGGTCGCGTTGGTAGCGCCGCGCGAGTTCTCGTCCACGAGCGAGCCGCCCGAGACCGAGGCGTAGATGAGATCGCTCCGAGACTGGAATCCCTCGGCGACGCTCGAGCTGTCGAGCTTCTCCAGAGTGACCCCACCGTCGGCGAGCTTCGATCCGGTTACCGTTTCGGGCCCGTAGTCATCGGTCTTGAGGCTCTCATCCTGGATCTTGGTCGACTTGATCGAGTCCCTCGCGACCTTGGAGGCCGTCACCGCCTTGCCGGCGATCTTCTGGGAGCTCACCGCCTTGCCGTCGATCTTGGGCGTCGTCACCGCCTTCTTCTTGATGTCCTTGGTGTCGATCTTCGAGGCCGCGTAGGCGCCACTTCCGAGCGCCACGAAGAGCGCGATCATCGAGATCACCAGTGCGGGTGAGGGTCGCTGCTTGAACCTTGTCATCTCATGCCTCCTGTGAGTTGGAGTTGGCCGAGCGCGCTTCGCGCCAGGCGATTAGCGCTGAGCCTATTCCTCACTCGGGCCCGGCGCAAGCGCGGCTCCGCAGAGGGTGAGCCTGAGGCCGGGACCTGCGCCCATCGGCGATACTGATCGCCCTCAGTGCTGTCCTCCCTGCCCCTCGCCGATATCGCCTCGACCTACCGGGAGGTGGTCGTCGACGAAGGCGAGCAGCCGGCGTTGCTGCTGCTGGTCGCCTTCGGGGTCACCTTCGGGATCACCCGATTCGTCACCCACTCGATCCGCTCGGAGCGGTTCGAGTGGCTCGGCAACGTCGAGGCAGGAGACACCCACATCCATCACCTCGTCTGGGGGATCGTGCTGCTGCTGGCGGCGGGGATCCTCGCGGTGATCGTCCAACCACCGCTGGAGGTCACCGCGGTCGTCTTCGGGATCGGGGCCGCGCTGACCCTCGACGAGTTCGCGCTCTGGCTCCACCTGGAGGACGTGTACTGGTCTGAGCAGGGGCGACAGTCGATCGACGCGGTGATCGTCTTTGCCCTGGTGACCGGGTTCATGCTGATCGGGGCCTATCCGGTCTCGATCGGGACCGAGGGCGGGGTGGGCGACATCATCGGACTCCTCGCCCTGCAGGCCCTCGGCTGGAGCTTCGCGCTCGTCTGCATGCTCAAGGGCAAGCTGATCTGGGGCGTGATCGGGATCTACTTCTGGCCGATCGGCCTGACCGGAGCGATCCGGCTGGCCAAGCCCGATTCGTGGTGGGCCCGCAACCGCTACGCCGACCGGCCCGAGAGGCTGGCCGCCGCGCGGGGGCGCTACGAGGCCGAGACCGCCGTCCACAAGCCCGCCTGAGCAGCGAGCCGTGTCCGCCGACGCAACCGGCCGCTACGCGCCGAGCCCGACCGGGGATCTGCACCTCGGAAACCTGCGGACGGCGCTGCTCGCCTGGCTGCTCGCCCGATCCCAGGGGGCCCCGTTCCTGATGCGGATCGAAGACCTCGACCGCGACCGCTCGCGGGAGGAGTACGAACGACGCCAGCTCGACGACCTGCGCGCCCTCGGTCTCGACTGGGACGGGGAGACGGTCCGTCAGAGCGAGCGCACCGGGCTCTACGAGGAGGCGATCGAGAAGCTGCGCTCGGCCGGCCTCGTCTACGAGTGCTTCTGCACGCGAACCGAGATCCGCGAGGCCGCCGCCGCCCCCCACGGCGAGCTACCCGACGGGGCCTATCCGGGCACCTGCCGTGAGCTGAGCGCAGCCGAGCGAACCGAGCGCGGGGCCTCGGGGCGCCCGGCGGCGCTGCGGGTAAATGCGGGGGCGGCGCGGATCGCCTTCGAGGACCGCTTCTACGGCTCCCGCGAGGGAGTCGTCGACGATTTCGTCCTCCGCCGGAACGACGGCACCCACGGTTACAACCTCGCCGTTGTCGCCGACGACGCAGCCCAGGGGATCGGCGAGGTCGTCCGCGGACGCGACCTGCTCTCCTCGACCCCGCGGCAGATCTGGCTGGCCGAGGCGCTCGGCCTGCCGGCGATCTCCTCATGGGCGCACGTCCCGCTGGCACTCGGCGCCGACGGTGAGCGGCTCGCCAAGCGCCACGGCGCGGTGACGCTGGCCGAACGGCGGCAGGGCGGCGAGACGGCCGCCGAGACGCTGGCGATCCTAGCCTCCTCGGTCGGGCTCTGCGACCCTGGGCGGCGGCCGAGCGTGGCCGAGCTGCTGGAGCACTTCGATCCGGCGCTCATCCCAACCGAAGACGCTCCCATCCCCTTGCTCGGGGAGTAGGCTGAACGGCGATGGTACGCGCTGCGGCGAACGGCAACGGCGGACTCGAGGGCCGACCGATCCGGGTCGGAATCGTCGGCGCCGGATTCGGCGGACTGGGCATGGGAATCCGGCTCAAGCAGGAGGGCTTCTACGACTTCTCGATCTTCGAGCGGGGCGAGACCGTCGGCGGCGTCTGGAGGGCCAACACCTACCCGGGCGCGACCTGCGACGTGCCCTCCCACCTCTACTCCTTCTCCTTCGCGCCCGGTGGCGGGCACTGGTCGCGCCGCTACGCGCCCCGGGCCGACATCCTCGACTACCTCGAGAGCCTGGTCGACGAGTTCAGCCTCGGCTCCCACCTCCACCTCGGGACCGAGGTCGAGACCGCGGACTTCGACGAGGAAACCGGCGGCTGGACGCTGCTCACCGACGACGGCTCCGAACACCGCTTCGACGCGTTGATCACCGCTTGCGGACAGCTGACGAATCCCGCCGTGCCTGAGATCGAGGGCAGCGACGAGTTCGAGGGTCCGAGCTTTCACTCCGCGGCGTGGGATCGCGAGGTCGATCTCGCCGGCAAGCGCGTCGCCGTGATCGGCACCGGCGCGAGCGCGATTCAATTCGTTCCCCGGATCGCGGAGATCACAGCGTCAGTCGACATCTACCAGCGCTCGGCGCCCTGGATCCTCCCGAAGATGGACCGAGCCTACCCCGGCTGGGAGCGGGCGCTGATGCGCCGCTTCCCCTCACGCGTCGCGGCGGCGCGGGCCGGAATCTTCGAGTTCATCGAGTTGGCCACCCATGCCTTCACCGGCAGCGACCGGATCGCAAAGCCCTTCACCAGCGCGGCGGACAGCTTCCGTGAGAAGGAGCTCACCGATCCCGAGATCCGCGCCAAGGCGACCCCGGATTACGAGCTCGGCTGCAAGCGGGTGCTGTTCACCAATGAGTGGTACCCGGCGCTGATGCGATCCGACGTAGAACTGCACACCGGCGCCGTCGGGCGGATCACCGCCGAAGGGGTGGTGGCGGACGGCGTGGCGCGGCCGGCGGACGTGATCATCTGGGGGACCGGCTTCAGGAGCCACGACTTCGTCGCGCCGATGCAGATCCGTGGCCGCGACGGAGCCGAGCTGAACGAGGTCTGGAGCGAGCGGCCCGAGGCCTATCTGGGCACGGTCGTCAGCGGCTTCCCGAACCTGTACGTGATGTACGGCCCGAACACCAACCACGGCTCCGGCTCGGTTCCCTACACGCTCGAATGCCAGTACAACCTGGCGATCGGTGCGCTGCGCGAGCTGCGCCGGGGCTCGCGCTACCTCGACCTCAAGCCCGAGGTGCAGAGCGCCTGGCGGGAGGAGATCGAGCGGCGGAGCGCGACCACGCGCTGGGTCACCGGCGGCTGCGCCAGCTGGTACATCAACGGCGAGGGCATCAACACCAACAACTGGCCCGGCGACTGGCGCGAGTTCAAGCATCGCACCGAGTCGATCGAACCCTCCGAGTACGTCTTCGCCTGAGCTCGCCAAACCGTGGCTCCGGCGGCTGCGAGCGCGTATGCTGGCGACAACCTCGACGAAGGGCTCGCCTTGAAGAGAATCTCACCGCTCGACGCCGCCTGGCTCCTGCTGGAGTCGCGCGACACGCCGATGCATGTCGGCGGCCTTTTCGAGTTCACGCAGCCGCCGGGAGCCGGACCCGACTTCCTGACCGAGACGCTCGAGGGTATGCGCGAGGAGCGCGCAGTGCTGAGGCCATGGAACCTGAAGCTGGTCGAGGGGCCGCTGATCGGGCACAAGCTGCCGCTCATGGTGGAGGAGAAGGACGTCGATCTCGATTACCACGTGCGTCACTCGGCGCTCCCGCATCCCGGCGGACAGCGCGAGCTCGGGATTCTCGTTTCCCGCCTCCACAGCCACCAGCTGGATCTCCACCGCCCGCTCTGGGAGATCCACATGATCGAGGGCCTGGAGGGCAACCGCTTCGCGATCTACATCAAGATGCACCACTCCCTTATCGACGGCGTGAGCGGGATCCGGATGATCCTCAGGACTCTGAGCCTGGACCCCGATCAGCGCGACATGGGCGCCTTCTGGACGGTCGGCGAGGGCCGCCGTCCCAGTCGCGAGGCCGCACCGGGGTCGGGCAATCCGATCGACTCGCTGGTCACTACCGCGATCGGCGGCGCGGGCGCCGCGATCGGGCTCGGCAAGGCGGGCGTGGAGCTCGGCCTCGCCTCGCTCGACGAGGGGGCCCTGAGCGCGCCCTACAACGCGCCGGACTCACCGCTGGGCGGCCACCTCGGAGGCCAGCGCCGCTTCGCCACCCAGCAGTACGACATGGAGCTGCTGAAGAAGCTCGCGGCCGCCGCCGACTGCACGCTCAACGACATAGTCCTCTACCTCTCCTCGTCGGCGCTGCGGCGCTACCTCGGCGAGCACGGGACGATCCCCGAACGGTCCCTCACGGTCGGTATCCCGGTCGACCTGCGCGATCCCGACGACGAGAGCACGGGCACCCAGATCGGGACCCTGATCGCCGATCTGGGGACCAACATCGCCGACGAGCGGCGCAGGATCGAGGCGATCAAGGCCTCGACCGCCGAGGCCAAGCGACATCAGAAGGCGCTGCCGTCGAGCGCCCGCACTCCCTACACGCTGATGATGAACGGGCCATACATCGCAGGGCTGATGGCCGGCTTGGGATCGAACGCCCCGGTGCCGTTCAACGTCGCGATCTCGAACGTCCCGGGGCCGAGCGAGCCCCTCTACTTCAACGGCGCCCGTCTCGACGCCCTGTTCCCGCTCTCGCTGCTGCTGCACGGCAACGGGCTCAACATCACCTGCCTGAGCTACGCGGGGACGCTCAACTTCGGCTTCACCGGAGCCCGCGACAACCTCCCCCACCTGCAGCGACTCGCGATCTACATGGGCGACTCGCTGGAGGAGGTAACCAAGCTGCTGCTGCCGAAACGCAAGGCGCGCGCCGGCAGGCGGTCGGCCGAGAAGGGCGCCGCCAAGGGCGGTTCGGCGAAGCGCGGCAAGGCGGCGGGTTCAGCGACCAAGCCGAGGTCGAGCTCGGCGAAGAAGAAGACCTCACCGACGTCCAAGGGCAAGACCGGCGGTCGGTCGAGGAGTCCCAGGACGACCGCCTGAGCGCGCACCTCTACACGCTGTCCCTCTCCCATCCCGGCCTCGCCGCGCGCGCGGCGCTCGACTGCAAGCGGGTTGACCATCGCGTCACCGACCTGATCCCCGGCCTGCATCCGATCGCGGTGCGAGCCCTCCGCTTTGAGCGGGCCACGGTCCCGGCGCTGGCGATCGACGGGCACAGGGTTCAGGGATCGTTGGAAATCGTCCGCTACCTGGAGCGCACGCGACCGCAACCCTCCCTCTATCCGAGCGACCCCGAGCAGCGGTCGCGGGTCGAGGCGGCCGAGCGCTGGGGCGAGGCGGAACTGCAGCCCGTTCCGCGGCGGATCTTCCGGTTCGTCGCGGGCAGGAGCCAGGCCGTCCGGCGCTGGATGGCCGCCGATGTGGTCGGCATGCCGCTCCCGGACCTGATGGCCGCGGTCAACCAGCCGGTCGCGCGCCTGATGGGAAGGCAGGTCGGGGTCACCGAGGCCCGGGTCCAGGCCGATGTCGAGGGCCTGCCGGCTGTGCTGGATCGGGTCGAGGCGCTGATCGCCGCCGGGACCCTGGCCGGCGCCACAGCGAACGCCGCCGATCTGCAGATCCTGAGCTCGATCCGCAGCCTGCAGAGCTTCAGTGACCTCGAGCCGCTGCTCTCGGGGACCGTCGCCGCGACGGCCGCCGAGCGCCTCCTGCCGGCGCTGCCGGGGCCGGTGCCGCCTGCCCTGCCAAGGGAATGGCTGGCCCGGGGTTCAAGCAACTCGCTGATCCGTCGATAAGGGACCCGGATGGAGACCCGGACCGAACGGATCGTCCTGCAGACCCCGTCGCACAGGATCGTCGGCGACCTCATCCTGCCCAAGGAGGGCTTCCGCAGCCGGCTCTCTGACTACCTCAACCGCGGCGACGTCGACTTCATCCCGCTGGTCAACGCCGTGATCGTGCCCCGCGACGGCAGCAACGGGAGCAACTCGATCTCGCGCGAGTTCATCGCGGTGGCGCGGGACCACGTCCAGCTCGCCTACCCCGAGGCCGGGGACTAGCCGCGCTACTTCGGCGGCATGCGGATCGCGCCGTCGAGCCGGATCGTCTCGCCGTTGAGCATCGGGTTCTCGACGATCGCGCCGACGAGATGCGCGAACTCCTCGGGGAGACCGAGCCTGCTCGGGAACGGGATCTGCGCCCCGAGCGCCTCGCGGGCCTCGTCCGGAAGCGCTGCCAGCAGCGGCGTATCGAAGAGTCCCGGGGCGATGGCCAGGACGCGGATCCCGCGGGAGGAGAGGTCGCGGGCGGCCGGCAGGGTCATGCCGACGATGCCGCCCTTGCTCGCCGAGTAGGCGATCTGGCCGATCTGGCCGTCGAAGGCCGCGACCGAAGCGGTGCTGACGAAGACCCCGCGCTCGCCGCCCTCGTCGGGATCGTTCTCGTTCATCGAGGTAGCGGCGAGCCGCATCAGGTTGAACATCCCGACGAGGTTGACCTGGACGACGTTGTTGAAGAGGTCCTGCGGATGGGGACCCTGCTTGCCGGTGACTCGCTGGGCCCAACCGATACCCGCGCAGCCGACTGCGATCCGCAGGCCCCGCTCGGGCTCTGAGGCAAGCTCGACCGCTGCCTGAACGGAGGCCTCGTCGGTGACGTTGGTCTCGATGAAGCGAGCCCGCTCTCCGAGCTCGGAGGCGAGCGCGCCGCCCTTGTCTGCGTTCAGGTCGGCTATGACCACGTCGGCGCCCCCTTTGTGGAGGCGGCGGACCGTCGCCTCGCCGAGGCCCGAGGCACCGCCGCTGACGATCGCGCCCGCTGATTCGATCTGCATGGGCGCAGACTATTCGGCCGCCGGCGGCGACGCCGCGGCGGGCGAGGGAGCCTCCCCGGCGTCGCGAACCGGCACCCTGGTGCGGATCTGAAGCTCATCGAGGAAGCAATAGGCCCAGGCCTCGCCCGGCTCGCCGCTGGCGATCAGCGCGTGCCCGGTCTCCGCGTAGTGGGCGGAGGCGTGCTTGCCGGGAGAGGAGTCGCAGCAGCCGACGTGTCCGCAGATCAGGCAGATCCGGAGGTGGATCCAATCGTCTCCCTTTCGCAGGCAGGGCTCGCAGCCGACCGCGCTCGGCCGCACCGGTCGCGCGAGGTCGTTGTGCTCGCACCCCTCCCCGACCGGTTCGTAGCGGACAACCCGCTGCAGATCGAGGGCGCCCTCGGCCGATGCGAGCTCGCACTGTCGCAGGACGGCACGGCCCATCTGCTGCGCGGCGGCGCTCTCGCCGCTGATCACCCGGTCCACGCCGGCGGCTGCGATCGCCTCGACATCCCCGTCGGACTCGACCCGGGCGAGGATCTCGAGGCCGGGATTGAGGCTGCGAGCGACCGAGGCGACCCGGTAGGTGGTCTCGAGCTCATCGTCGGCGACGACCAGAAGGCGCGCATCCTCGATCCCCGCCCGCTCGAGCAGGTGCGCCTTGGTGTGATCCCCCTGGATCACCTTCAGGCCCTCGGCCATCGCCTCGCGGGCGCCGCCGGGATTGAGGGTGGTGATCACGAAGTCGAGCCCCGACGACCGCAGTGCCGGGACGGCGGCGCGGGCCGCATCGCCATAGCCCGCGAGGATCACGTGGTCGTGGAGGTCGAAGTCGGACTCAACGCCGCGGGCACGCAGCCGGCCGTCGGCAGGTGGCTCCTGCCCCGTCGGAGCCGCAGGCCCCGCGGCTCCGACGAGCCGGCGCCCGAACCCGGACAGGCTCGGGGTCGCCGCCATCAGCAGCACCGTGGTCGCGATCAGCGCCTGGGTCCCGTCGGCACCGAGGTCGCCCGGCGTCAGGCCCTCCTCGCGACCGACCTGCTCGAGCACGAAGGAGAACTCCCCGACCTGGGCCAGCAGCAGTGCCGAGGCCCCCGCGACCGCGGCGCTGTAGCCGAGCAGGCGGACGCTCGCAGCCGTGGCGATCGTCTTGATCACGAGGACGCCGAGCGCGGCGCCGGCGACGAGCGGGATGTTGTCGACCACGAAGCCGAGGTCGAGCAGCATCCCGATCGAGACGAAGAAGGTGGCGCTGAAGATGATCTGCAGCGGCAGGATCTCGCTCAGCGCGTGCTGGCCGAAGCGGCTCTCGTGGACGACGAGGCCGGCGAGGAAGGCGCCGAGGGCGACGCTCACGCCGGCGAGCGACGTCAGGTAGGCGGTCCCGAAGCAGATCGCGATCACCGTGATCAAGAAGATCTCGGGAGAGCAGGTCCGGGCCACGACCTCGAGCATCGGCGGCATCAGCCGCCGGGCGAAGACCAGGACCGCGACGATGATCGCGACCGCGATCCCCATCGCGGCCGCGATCTCCGCGATAGATCCGCCCGAGGTCCCGAGCGCTGGGACGAGCAGGACCATCGGGATGATCGCGAGGTCCTGGAAGAGCAGGAGACCGACGCTGGCGTTCCCATGTTCCTCGGAGACCTCGCCACGCTCGGAGAGCAGCGAGAGCACCAGCGCCGTCGAGCTGAGCGCGACCAGCAGCCCGGTGTAGATTGCCGGCCGCAGCGGCACGTCGAGGAGTGCGAGCACGACGACGACGAGTGCGGTGGTCAGCAGCACCTGGGCCCCGCCGCCGCCGAAGATCGCCCGCCACAGGCGCGCCAGACGCTCGAGGCTGAACTCCATCCCGATCGTGAACAGGAGCAGGATCACGCCGACCTCGGCCGCGGCGTCGACGATCTCGCGGTCGGTGATGATCCCCAGCGAGTTGGGGCCGATCACGACCCCGGCGAGAAGGAACCCGACGATCGGCACCAGTCCGAGGCGGGCGCCGAGATAGGCGATCAGTGTCCCGCCGACCAGCAGCGCCGCGAGCTCGGCGAGGAACTCCGGCGTCTGGCCTGCAGCAAGCAGCACCTCAGGCAATGCGGTCTCCGGGCTCCGCCTCGCCGTCGGGACGGAGGAGGATCACGCCGTCCTCATCATTGAGCGCTCCGAGCACCAGCACCTCGCTGCGCACCGGGCCGATCTGCCTTGGTGGGAAGTTGACCACGGCGACGACCAATGAACCCTCGAGCTGCTCGCGCGAGTAGTTGGTGATCTGAGCCGAGGAGCGCCTCTCCCCGATCTCGGGACCGAAGTCGATCCGCAGCTTCCAGGCGGGCTTGCGCGCCTCCGGGAAGTCCTCGACCTTCAGCACGCGGCCGACCCGCATCTCGACCGCGGCGAACTGATCCCAATCGATCTCTGCCGGTCGGTTGGTCATCTGTCTTCAAGCTACTACGCTGAAACCATGAGCCCAGCCCAGCTCCCCCCCGGTCCGCGACAGCCTCCGGCCGCGCAGATCCTCAACTGGCTGTTCCGGCCGATCGAGTTCCTCGACTCCTGCCGGGAGCGATACGGGGACAGCTTCAGCATCTCCTTCCCCGGCTTCGGAACGCCGATGGTGATCGTCTCCCGCCCCGACCATGTGGCCGAGCTGTTCAAGGAGCGCAGCAACGGCCTGCCGCCGGGTCGATCGCTGGCGCTGGAGCCGATCCTCGGGCCCCGTTCGATCCTCCTGCTCGAGGGCGCCGAGCACCTCGCCCGCCGCAAGCTGATGCTGCCCCCCTTCCACGGTGAGCGGATGCGCGCCTACGAGGAGCAGATCGAGGCGATCGTCACCGCCGAGATCGATAGCTGGCAGCCGGGGACGAGCTTCGCGGTCCACCCGCGGATGCAGGCGATCACGCTCGAGGCGATCCTCAATGCGGTCTTCGGCGTCAGCGACGAGGCGCGACGCGCCAAGCTGCGCCCGCTGCTCGGCAACCTGCTCGATCAGACGGCCGGCCCCTCATTGCAGATCAAGTTCCTGCTCTCGCGGCGCATCCGGCAGATGAACGACCCGCTCGCCGAGCTGCGCGACTCGCTGAGCGAGGCCGATCGGCTGCTGGCGCTCGAGGCGAAGGAGCGGCGCGCCGATCCCGAGCTCGAGCAGCGGACCGACATCCTCTCGCTGCTGGTCGCGGCGCGATTCGAGGACGGTGAGCCGATGAGCGACTCCGAGCTTCGCGACCAGCTGATGACGCTGCTGGTCGCCGGCCACGAGACTACGGCGACGGCTCTGGCCTGGGCATTCGATCTGCTGATGCGGAACCCGAGCGCGCTCGAGAACCTCCGCGCCGAGATCCGCTCCGGGGATGGAGACGCCTATCTGCGGGCGACGATCTCGGAGGTCCTGCGGCTGCGGCCGGTGGTCCCGCTGGCCGGGCGTCGGCTCGCGGTACCGATGCGAGTCGGCGCCCACGAGCTCCCGCCCGGGACCGATGTTGCGCCCGCGATCTGGCTCACCCACACTGACGCCGAGACCTATCCGGACCCACTCGCCTTCCGGCCCGAGCGCTTCCTCGACGCGACGCCGGAGACGTATTCGTGGATCCCCTTCGGCGGCGGCGTCCGTCGCTGTCTCGGCGCCGCCTTCGCCGAGTTCGAGATGCGGATCGTCCTCCGCGAGGTGATCGGCCGCTGCGAGATCGAGCCGACCCGCTCGGCGCCCGAGAGAATCAAGCGCCGAAACGTCACCTTCTCCCCCAAACACGGGACCCCGATCCGGATAGTCTCGCGCGGACGGGCCCTGGCGCAGCGGCCCACGCCAGTGGCCTGAGGCAGACAGCCCATGGCCTGAGGACCAACGACCAAGGAGACCCACCGTGCCCGATCCCAAGGCAATCCTGATCACCGGCTGCTCGACCGGAATCGGGCGGGAGGCCGCTCGTCACCTCGCCTCGAAGGGGATGCGCGTCTACGCGACCGCACGCAACCCCGAGAGCATCGCCGACCTCGCCGAGGCCGGTTGCGAGACCCTGGCGCTAGACGTCACCGACGAGGCCTCGATGGCAGCCGCGGTCGCCGAGGTCGAGCGGGCCGAGGGCCTGGTCTGGGGCCTCGTCAACAACGCCGGCTACAGCCAGTCCGGCGCCGTCGAGAGCGTCCCGCTGGACTCGATCCGCAAGCAGTTCGAGACCAACGTCTTCGGCCTGATCCGGATGTGCCAGCTCTGCCTGCCGGGGATGCGCGAGGCCGGCTCCGGACGGATCGTCAACATCGGCTCGATGGGCGGCAAGCTCACCTTCCCCGGGGGCGGCGTCTACCACGCAACCAAGCATGCAGTCGAGGCGATCTCCGATGCGATGAGGTTCGAGGTCAAGGGTTTCGGGGTCGAGGTCGTGTTGATCGAGCCCGGCCTGATCACCACCGAGTTCGGCAGCACAGCCGGCGAGTCGCTCGAGCAGACCGGCGAGGGCCCCTACGACTCCTTCAACGCCGCGGTCGGCAAGGCGACCGAGGAGGCCTACGAGGGCCCGATCGGCAGGCTCGGCGGCGGGCCGGACTCCGTAGCAAGCAAGATCGAGACGGCGCTGACCACCGGCAATCCCAGACCCCGCTACAAGGTGACCGCCTCCGCCCACCTGATCATGGGCCAGAGGCGACTGCTCAGCGACCGGATGTGGGACCGCTTCGTCGGCTCGCAGTTCCCGAGTCCCGGCGAGGGTTGAACTCCGGCCACGCCGCCAGCTTCGGCGGGCGACGGCCGCGCCGCCCCCGCGCTGAGTCGGGCGAGGGGCTCGACCGGCTGCAAGGATCCGCCCCCGATGCTGATCGACCTCCTGATCATCGCCGTCTCGCTCGCCGTCCTGGCCGTGGCCGCGGACCGCTTCGTCACCGCCGCGAGCTCGATCGCGACCACGCTTGGGGCGAGCGTGATGTTCGTCGGCATCGTCCTCGCAGGGATCGGGACCAGCCTCCCCGACTGGCTCGTCTCCGCGCTCGCGGCTGCTGACGGCCAGGACGGACTCGCGGTCGGCAACTTCGTCGGCTCGAACACGATCAACATCGGACTTGCGCTAGGGCTGGCGGCGGTGGTCACCCCGATACTCGTCAGCGAGTCCGTCCTGCGCAGGGAGGCCGCGATCTCGATCGCCGCAGTGCTCGCGAGCGCCGTGATGCTCGTGGTCGGGCTCGGCCCGGTCGGCGGTGTGGCACTACTGCTCGCGTTGCCGCTCGCGCTGTGGGCCCTGCGCCCCAGCGACCCGCCGCCGCGGGATCCCGCCCTCGTCACCGGAAGCCTGCCGCGCGAGTCGCTGATCGTCGCGCTCACCCTGATCGCACTGGTGGGCGGGTCGCGCCTGCTGGTCGATTCCGCCTCCGACATCGCCCTCGAGCTCGGAGTCTCGGAGGCCTTCATCGGCCTCTCTCTGGTCGCGATCGGGACCTCGCTGCCGGAGATCGTGGTCGGGGTACGCTCCGCGATGCGCGACGAGACGGACCTGCTGATCGGCAACGTCTTCGGCAGCAACCTGTTCAACAGCCTCGGGCTCGCCGGGTCGGTGGCGCTGATCACGCCCAATCCGCCTCTCGACACGAGCGGGCTCGGCGGCGCGATCGTGCTGATGGTGATCTTCGTCGTGGCCGCTGGGGCCCTGCTCGCGACCGGCCGCCGCCTCGAACGCTGGGAGGGCGTGGCGCTGGTGGTCGCCTACTGCATCACCCTGCCACTGTTCGCCTGAGCGGCTCGCACACTCCGCGAATCCGCGATCAGGCCCCGAGGTCGAACTCGGCCTCGACCTGACCGAGCTCGGTGGCCGGATCGGCGTCGGCCGTGTACTCGGCGCTGATCCGCTGCCAATCGGCCCCCGCTCCCAGGTCGGAGAGAACGATCAGGATCAGGCCCTCCTGGCGCCGCAGCAGCAGCGACGCCGGTGGCATCGTCTGGCGCTTCATCGCCTCGTAGTGGGGGCTGCGTGGCGAGCCGCCCTGCTCGAGCAGCTCGCGGGCGTACTCGGGTGAGAGCCTGAGGAAGCCCGGCTCGAACAACCACGCACCGCCCGTTCGGACCTGGTCCAGCAGGTCGTGGGGCTCGAAGTCCTCGGGCTCCGGCAGGTACCCGAGGGTGGACATCAGCTCGTGCACGCACTCCGCATCCTCACCGGCGATCGCGCGCGCCAGGGAACGCTCCAGCTGCAGGTGCTCGTTCGGCACCCGCCGCAGAAGGCCAAAATCGAGAAAGCCGACCCTCCCGCCCTCCAGCAGCAGGTAGTTGCCCGGATGGGGGTCGCCGAGGACGATCCCGGTCCGCTCCCGGGTCGAGAGGAAGAAGCGGAAGACGGCCTCGCCGAAGCGGTCGCGGGTCGGCTCGTCGAGGCCCTTGACCTCGTCGAAGCGCTTGCCTTCGAGCAGCTCGGTGACGAGGACCCGGCGACTGCTCACCGACGTGTAGACCTTCGGGATCACCGCGAAGGGGTGGCCGTGATAGGCGCGCTCGAGGGTGCGGTGGTTCTGAGCCTCGAGCTCGTAGTCCAGCTCCTCGGTGATCCGCTCGCGGATCTCGCCCCCGACCGCGCGGACGTCGAGGCCCGGCGCCATCCGCTTGACGAGGCGCAGGATCAGATGGAGATTGCGAAGGTCGATCTCGACGGCCTCGGCGACTCCCGGGTACTGGACCTTGACCGCGACCTCCTCGCCCTCGTGCGTCGTCGCCCGGTGCACCTGTCCGATCGAGGCGGCCGCGAACGCCTCCTCATCGAAGCTCGCGAAGTGGTCGGATACCCGTCCGCCGAGGTCCTCCTCGATCACCGCGCGGATGTCCTCGTAGCCGAACTTCGGCGCGTTGTCCCGGAGCTCAGCGAGCGCGGCCCGGAACTCCGCCTGTCCCTCCTCGGAGAGGCCGGGCAGCTCCACCGTCGAGAGGACCTGGCCGATCTTCATCGCCGCGCCCTTCATCTGGCCGAGCTGGCGGGCGAGCTGGGTCGCGATCGAGGCGACGCGCTCATCTGTCTTTCGCTGCTTGGCCTCCTCGTCGCGGGTCAGATTGGCAAGCCGGGTGCCTGCCCAGCGGAGCCCCTGCCCGGCGACGAGGCCCCCGACGCCCGCGGTGCGACCGATCCGGGAGGTCCGGATCTGCGGGGCGGCCTCGCTCACGGCGGGATCCTCCGCCTCGCCGGCGTCCTCGGCGGCCCCGGGCTGCTCGACGGCCTCGGACTCCTCGGCCACGCTCAGGCCTCTCGCGCGGCGGGGATCAGGCGCCAGTCCCGGGGCATGAGCGGCACGACGATCCGCTTCAGGTACTCGGCGGTCGCACGCACGGTGAGCCCGCGGATCGGTGCCGGCGGGATCGGCGGAAAGCCGTACTCGCCGCGAATCGGCTCGGGCATCAGGTCAATCGTGATGTAGTTGACCGCCTCGACCAGCGGCCGCATCTGCACCGGGACCGGGGGACGGAAGACGATCTCGAGCGCGGTGGTCCGCGCCCAGTCGGTGACGTGCAGGCGGCCGGAGTCGTACATCAGCGTGCGGTAGTCGTCGAGCTCGGCGATGTCGGCCGGCATCTCGTCGGGGGCGAGGCCGAAGAGCTCGCCGACGATGCGGAAGTCCGCCCAGTAGCGCTCCTTCTCGGCGGCGCTCATGTCGCCGACGAAGCGCTCGTAGACGACGATCCCCGAGTCGACCAGGGAGAACAGCACCCACATCAGCAGCTCAGGGTCGTCGGCGGCGTAGGGCGTGCCCGCGGGAAAGATCCCGGCGTCACGCTCGAGCTTGCCGTTGACGCGCTTGTGCATCGCCCGCACCCGCCGCGTCATCCTGTCGGCCTCCTCGCGGGAGCCGAAGCCGATCGCGGTCATCACCTCGGCCGTCCGCTCGAGACGCTCATAGGGCTCTTCGAGGCTGCCGGTATGGGCGAGGAGGCCCTCGACCGCGAGCGGATGAGCCGCCTGCATCAGCAGGGCGCGAGGTCCGCTGAGCATCAGCATCCGCTCGCCCTGGACGCGACGGAGCATCGATTCTTGGCCGAAGTAGGAGTCCATGGGGTTCTAGCCTCCCTCCCACGGGCTCGACAGAGGCTACCGAGTCGTTTCTACGGGCCTGATCGGCCCGCAGCACGGCAGCTCTCCCCGGCGCACTCGCGCAGCTGCCCCAGGCGTCGGGAAAGGCGCCGCTCCGCCCCTCGCTCAGAGCTGCGCCCGGCGAGGTTGCGCAGCTGAAACGGATCGGCGCGCATGTCATAGAGCTGCCGCTCGCCGTTGTCGAACTCGACGTAGCTCCAGCGGCGGTTGCGGATGCCGTCATAGAGCGGCTGCTTGGGGACGCGCGCCCGGTCGAGGTTCTCGAGCAGGATGTCGCGCGGCGGCAGCTCGCGGCTACCCCGCATAGCGCCGAGCAGCGAGACGCCGTCGACCTCCACCGCCGGCTCGGCCGAGGCGATCCTGGCGATGGTGGGGGCGAGATCGATGTTGGCTGCGAGGGCGTCGATCGTCGTGCCCGGCTCGATTCCCGGTCCCCGCGCCAGAAGGGGAACCCGCACGGTCTCATCGTAGGGGGTGATCTTCCCCTTCAGGTCGTGCTCGCCGAGCAGGTAGCCGTTGTCGGAGGTGAACAGGACGTAGGTTCGATCGAGCTCTCCCGCATCGCGCAGAGCGGCCACCACCCCGTCTACGAGCTCGTCGACGGCGATCAGCGAGCGGCCCCGGCGCCGGTAGCTGCCGTTCTCGACCGGGCCGGCGTCCCGGTTCGGCTTCGGTTCGAGCCGGAGACCGTCCAGCGCCTCGGCGTGGCGAGGCGCTGAACGCGGCCCCTCGAAGCGGCTGGGCACGGTCTCGTCGTTCTCGTCGTGCGGCGCGAGTGGCGTGATCGAGAGGAAGAACGGTCGCGGCTTCGGCGCCCGCTCGGCGATGAAGTCGACCGCCTTCCGCGCGAGGACATCGGTCTGGTAATCGGAGGGGGCGTCGCCGTAGTCGACCAGGCGACCGTCCTCGTTCAGCGTGTAGTCGTACATCAGGTAGGTGGAGGGTCCGGGCGGGGCCACCCAGTCGTTCCAGCCCGGAGGCACCTGCTCGGGGTCGACCACCCCGTAGAAGTTGAGGTAGCGGCCGATGCTCGCGGTGCGGTATCCGGCGTCGTCGAGCCAGACCGGAAGAGCCCGGCGGCTGTCGAGCGCCGGGAAGCCGCCCCCGAAGTCCGGGTTGTTGGAGATCACGCCGCTGTTGTGCGCGTACTGCCCGGTGAGGTAGGTCGCCCGCGAGGGGCAGCAGAGCGGGAAGGAGACGAGGTAGTTGTCGAAGCTGACGCCCTTGGCGGCGATCAGGCGCCGGGTGCGCGGCATCTGGGCGAGGTCCTCGACCGTCTGGTCGTCGGTCATGATCACGACCACGTTGGGCTTGCCGGCGGCAAGCGTCGCCCCCGCGCGGTCAGCGGGCTCCACGCCTCCCCCGCCGCCCCCGGAGCTCCCACCACAGCCGGCGGTGGCCGCGATCAGGACCGCAGCGGCCGCGGCGGCTGCCGCCGCCGCCCTCCTTGATTCGCCGAAGCTCATCGGCCCAGGATGCCATCCGGCCGACGATCGCACCGCAACGGACGCTCTCGAACCCAATCCATCCCTACACCGCTTCTCTGCTGAGCGCGGTACCAATTCCGGATCCCCGGGAGAACGCGCAGCGTGAGCAGGTGATTCTCGAGGGCGACGTTCCAAGCCCGGCCGACCCCCCGGCCGCCTGCCGCTTCCACACCCGCTGTCCGAAGGCGACCGGCGTCTGCTCGGAGATCGAGCCGCCACTGGCCGACTACGGCGGCGGCCACTGCGCCGCCTGCCATCACCCGATCGGGCGCTGAGCGCGAGGGTCGTTCACCTCGCGGGGGCATCGGGCGCCCGAGCGTCGTAGTCAGCCGCTCCCGCGCTCGGCGATCGCGCTCTGGGCGGCGGCGACCCTGGCGACGGGGATCCGGTATCCGGAACAGCTCACGTAGTCGAGGCCGATCCGGTCGAAAAAGCCGATGCTGGCCGGATCGCCGCCGTGCTCACCGCAGACACCGAGCCGGAGGTCGGGTTTGGACTCGCGTCCCCGCTCGGCTCCGATCCGGACCAGATCGCCGACCCCGTCGACGTCGAGCGTCTCGAACGGGCTACGACGGACGATGCCGCTATCCAGATAGAGCTGCATGAACTCCCGTTCGGCATCGTCGCGCGAGAACCCGAGCGTGGTCTGGGTGAGGTCGTTGGTCCCAAAGCTGAAGAAGTCGGCGTGGGCCGCGATCTCGCCCGCCCGCAGGCAGGCCCTGGGCAGCTCGATCATCGTCCCGATGGCGATCGTGGGCCTGGGCACCACCCCGTCCGTCTCCGCGGCGATCACCTCTTCGACCCGGGCCCTGAGCAGCTCGAGCTCGCCCGAGAATGCGATCAGGGGAATCATTATCTCGACCTCTGCCGGCTCTCCCGAGGATGCGGCGTCGACGGCGGCGCGGGTGATCGCGCGCACCTGCATCGAGTACAGCTCGGGCAGGATCAGGCCGAGGCGCACCCCTCGAGCGCCCAACATCGGGTTCGTCTCCTGCAGAGCCAGCGCGATCTCCAGCCTCTCCCCCGCCATCGCGATGCCGGCCTCCTCGCCCTCGCCGTGAGCCTCTTCGAGCTCGCGTTCGAGGACGTCGGGCTCGAGGAACTCGTGCATCGGCGGATCGAGCAGGCGGATCGCCACCGGCAGTCCGTTCATCGCGCTCAGGATCTCCGTGAAGTCCTGACGCTGCAACGCCTGCAGGCCGCTCAGCGCCTCCTCGAAGCGGCTCTCGGCCGCCTCGCTCTGCTCCCGGCGCCAGATCTCCCCCGCGATGAACATCTCGCGCACCAGCGACTCACGATCCGATCCGAAGAACATGTGCTCGGTCCGACAGAGGCCGATCCCCTCCGCCCCGAGGGTGCGGGCCCTGCCCGCTTCGGTCGGTGAGTCCGCGTTCGCTCTCACGCCGAGCCGGCGGATCGAGTCGCTCCACTCGAGCACGGTCGTGAAGTTCGGGTCCATCTCGGGTGTGATCAGGGGGACGTCGTCCCTGGTGATCGTCCCGGTCGCCCCGTCGATCGCGATCACGTCGCCTTGCCGGAGCTCTATCTCGCCGGCCCGGATGGTGCCGGCGTCGACGTCGATATCGAGCTCGGCAGCCCCGCAGATGCAGGGGCGTCCCATCCCACGGGCGACGATCGCGGCGTGGGATGACTTGCCGCCCTGAGAGGTCAGGATCCCCCGGGCCGCGTCGAAGCCGCCGACGTCGTCGGCCGAGGTGAAGGCGCGGACCAGGATCACGTCTGCGCCCTCGGAGGCACGCAGGACTGCCTGCTCCGCGGTGAACACGATCTCGCCCTTCGCAGCGCCCGGCGACGCACCGACTCCGCGGGTGAGCTCCTCGTAGGGGGCGTCGGGATCGAAGGTCGGGTGGAGCAGCGCCTCGAGGGCGTCGGCAGCGATCATCGAGATCGCGGCCTCCCGATCGAGCATGCCCTCCTCGACCGCATCGACGGCGAAGCGGACCGCGGCTCGTGCGTAGCGCTTGGCGCCGCGGGTCTGGAGGATGTACAGGCGGCCGCGCTCGACCGTGTACTCGATGTCCTGGATGTCGCGGAAGTGGCGCTCGAGCGCAGCCAGCGACTCGAACAGCTGCTCGTGCATCTCCGGCATCCGCCGGCGCAAGCCCTCGAGCGTCTCGGTGTTGCGCACGCCGGCCACCACGTCCTCCCCCTGGGCGCCGTGGAGGTAATCGCCATCGGGAATCGGCTCGCCCGAGATCGGATCGCGACTGAAGGCAACGCCCGAGCCCGAATCGCTGCCGAGGTTCCCGTAGACCATCCGCTGGACCGTTACCGCCGTACCGAGCTCGTCGGGAATGCCGTTCAGCCTCCGGTAGGTGACCGCACGCGGATTGCCCCACGAATCGAACACGGCGAGCACGGCCTGGCGAAGCTGCTCCCTCGGGTCGTCCGGAAACCCCTCGCCCGTGCGCCGCGTATAGATCCCGAGGAACTCGCGGTGGAGCTCGCGCAGCGAATCGAGGTCGAGCTCGGTGTCGATCTTGACCCCGGCCCGCCTACGCGCTGCCGAGAGCGCCCGCTCGAACTCCGATGCGGGCACGCCCCTGACGACGTCGGAGAACATCTGCACCAGCCGCCGCCGGGAGTCCCAGGCAAAGCGCGGCTCGCCGGTCATCGCGGCCAGCCCGTCGGTGCTCTGCTCGTTCAGCCCCAGGTTGAGGATCGTGTCGAGCATCCCGGGCATCGAGACGGGAGCCCCCGAGCGGACCGAGAGCAGCAGCGGATCGGCCGGATCTCCGAAGCCCCTGCCACTCCCATCCTCCAAGCGCTCGAGCTCAGCGTCGATCTGCTCGTCGAGGTCGGCCGGCGGTCCCCCATCCCGTACGTATGCGATGCAGGCCTCCGTCGTCACCGTGAAGCCCCCGGGTACGCGGTCCGCGCCGAGCACGTGCGTCATCTCCGAGAGGTTGGCTCCCTTGTTGCCGAGCAGCGCCCGCATCGAGCGATCCCCGTCGACGAACCCGTATACCCACTTCGATCCTCCTGCCGACATCAGCGTTGTCCTCCAGTCGATTCCAGCTCCACGTCCGTCCCCGACGGCGTTCCAAGCTCTGCCACCAATGCGGCCGCCACGTCGACCACCGCGCCCGCGACCGCTTCGCTCGGCGGCGCCCCGAGCCGGAACTCATCTCCCTCGATCCCGATCACCTCGAGCCGGTCCGGCAACAGGTCGAGCTGGCGGGCTAGTGCGAGCACCTCGGCGAGGCCGAGCAGATGCGTCGAGGCGCCGCGCGAGAAGGCCAGAGGCAGATCCTCGGCGCCGACCGGAAGGCGACGGATCCGGCCGGGCTCCCCGCCGTCGACGGCATCGACGATCACGACGGATTCATGGCCCCGCCATCGCTCGACCACGTCGATCGGCTCGCCGTCACAGCGGGTCGCATCAAGGCCGGACGCGGCGAGGAGATCGGCGACCTGCAGGCCCGCGGCATCGTCGCCGCGCATCTCGTTGCCGAGTCCGATCACGATGGTGCCTTCAGCCACGATCGAGCTCCAGCCGCAGGAAGTGGGTCGAGCAGGAGATGCAGGGGTCGTAGTTGCGGACCGCCTGCTCGCATCGCCACTGCAGGTCGTCGTCCGCCAGATCGAGGTTGTCCTCGACCAGGCCCCGCAGGTCTTCCTCTATCGCGGCCTGGTTCTGAGAGGTCGGCGCAACGATCCGGGCATTTCGAATCCGCCCGTCGGCGTCGAGTTCGTAGCGGTGCCAGAGCATCCCGCGCGGTGCCTCACTCCAGCCGCTCCCGCTCGCGGGCCCGCCGGTGAGATCGGGCGTTGGCGCCGGTTGCTCGTAGCCATCGATCAGCCGCAGGGCCTCATCCGCGGCGAACAGCATCTCGACGCAGCGCACGACGATGCTCTGGAAGGGGTTCCGGCAGCTGGGACCGAGTCCGGCGGCGCTCGCAGCATCCCTGATCGGCGCCGGCAAGCGATCGGAGAAGATCCCGTAGCGGGCCATCGGCCCGACGATGTAGCTGCCCCGCTCGCGGTGGTGGGAGTGCAGGGCGGTCGAGTGCTGAACGTGGGTCTCGAGATACTCGTCCTCGAACTGATCGGCGGCGATCGGCCCGGCCGCGCTCGAGTAGAGCTCCCCGGTCTCGATCGGGTACTCGTCGTCTACCCCGAGCGAGACGAACTCGGTCTCGATCTCGCGCTCGGGGAACTCGAGCGATCCCGCCCAGGCGACGGCCTCGACCAGGTCCTCGCGGGCCACCTCGAGCGCCTCGCGCACGGGACCCAGCTCCTCGGGCCGCAGCGAGCGATGGAAGCCGCCGATCTTGAGATTGACCGGGTGGACGGGCCGGCCGCCGATCCGGCCCATCAGCTGGTTGCCCGCGCGCTTGATCCGGAGACCCCGCTCGAACAGCTCCTGGTGGCCGTCACGGGCCATCTCGATCGCGCCGTCGTAGCCGAGGAAGTCGGGGGCGTGCAGCATGAACACGTGCAGAGAGTGGCTCTCGAGCCACTCGCCGCAGTAGATCATCCGGCGCAGCGCCCTGGTCGGCTCGTCGATCTCGATGCCGAGCGCCTGCTCGAGCGCCGCGCAAGCGCTGACCTGGTAGGCGATCGGGCAGATCCCGCAGATCCGCGAGGTGACATCGGGGGCGTCGGCCGCGGGCCGGCCCTTCAGCAGCGCCTCGAAGAAACGCGGCGGTTCGAAGATCTCGAGCCTGACGTCCTCGACGCTCCCCTCCCGGACCCGGACGTGGAGCGCCCCCTCGCCTTCGACCCGGGCGAGCTCACCGACCTCGATCGTGCGGGTCTCGGCGCCGTCGCTCACGGGGAGTCAACCCCCCGATCCGACTCGACCGCCGCGGCCCCGGCGGCGAACTCGGGCGCCGCGGCATTGATGTGACGGTAGGCGCTGACGAGATCGGGGTCGCTGACGCCCAGCCGCTGCCACCATTCGCTCAGGGATCCGGTGTTCGGCGTCTCCTTGGGCCCGAAGCATCCGTAACAGCCGCGGTCGTAGGCGGGGCAGATCGCGCCGCATCCGGCGTGCGTGATCGGGCCGAGGCAGGGGGTCCCGTGGGCGACCATGACGCAGACGTTGCCACGCTCCTTGCACTCCATGCAGACCGAGCGAGAGCTGATCCGGGGATCGCGGCCCTCCAGCAGGGCGCCGATCACCTCCAGCAGCTGCCCGCTGTCGGGCGGGCATCCCTGCAGCTCGAAGTCGACGTCGACGAACGCCGCGGTGGGCATCGAGGTATCGAGGGTGGAGACGTACTCGGGGGTGGCGTACACCGCGCTGAGCATCTCATCGAGCCGGGCGAAGTTGCGCAGAGCCTGGATCCCGCCGGAGGTTGCGCAGGCGCCGACCGCGATCAGCACGTCCGATGACTCCCTGACACGCTGGATCCGCTCGATCTCATCGGGTGTCGAGACCGATCCCTCGACGATCGAGAGCGCGTAGGGACCGTCGAGGTTTGCGCGGGTCGCCTCGGTGAAATGCGCGATCTCGACCGCGTCGGCCAGCGCCATCAGCTCGTCCTCGAGATGAAGGATCTGCAGCTGGCAGCCGTCACAGGAGGTGAACTTCCAGACGGCGAGCTTGGGCTTGACGGCGTTCCTCACAGCTCGCGGACCCCGATCCGGTCGTCGATGCTCGCCCAGTCAAAAACCGGCCCGTCGCGGCAGATGAAGTCCCGCCCCCACTGACAGTGGCCGCAATGTCCGACCGCACACCGCATGTTCCGCTCCATCGAGACGTAGAGGCGCTCTGGCGCGATCCCGGCGGCGAGTAGCGCCTCGGCCGTGAAGCCCATCATCACTTCCGGCCCGCAGACGAGGGCCGTGGTCCGCTCGGCGTCGAGATCGACGCGACCGATCAGGCTCGGGACCACGCCGACCCGGCCACGCCATCCCGAGCGGGCGATGTCGACGATCAGCTCGCACTCGAGCTCCGACGAGCGCTGCCAGCTCTCGAGTTCTTCACGGAAGACCAGCTGCTCAGGCTCACGACCGCCGTACAGCAGGATCAGCCGGCGGAATCGAGAACGGTTGCGCATCGCCCCAAGCAGCGCCGGGCGCAGGGGGGCCATTCCCAATCCTCCGGCGATCAGCACCAGGTCGCCCTCGCCTTCTCCCACGCCGTCCTCGGGCCAACCGCGGCCGAAGGGCCCGCGGATGCCGACCTCCTCGCCCTCGCGGAGTTCGCAGAGGCTGCGGGTCGCCGAACCGACCGCCCGGATCGTCTGTACGAGCTCAGGCCAGTCCGACGGGTCCCCGCTGATCGAGATCGGCACCTCGCCGGCTCCGAACGCGTAGATCATCGTGAACTGGCCCGGGGAGTAGTCGAGGCGGCGGCCCTCGACGGGGGCGAGGCGCAGGGTCCGGGTGTCATCGGTCTCCGGCTCGTTGGCTGTGACCCTGTAGGGGGCCGGGGCGGTCGCGAGGCCGGCGCTCAACGGGTCGGGCGCGGGGTTCCGTAGACATCGAGCAGGCGTACCCGCGTCGCCTGCAGTCGATGGGTGATGAGGTGGGCGAAGCGCCCCATCAGCTCGTAGCCCAGATCGTGGTTGTCGTCGCACTTGCCGCGCAGGCAGGCGCCGTCGAAGGCGATCGCCCCGACATCGCCGCGGGCGCGGACGTCGAACTGATTCACATATGGCTCGAACAGCCACGACCAGCCGACCACCTGGCCCGCCTCCAGGGTCTCGATCAGCAAGGGCGGGCCGGAGGTCGCCGCCAGCTCGATCGCGACCGAGCCGCGGCGGAGCGCGAAGAAGGTCGTCGCCGAGTCGCCGACGGCCATCAGCCGCTCGCCGTCGCTGAAGACGACGTTGCTCCCGCAGCCGGCCACCAGCTCGCGGTAGTCGGCGTCGAGATCGCTGAGCACATCGATCTCGTCGAGCAGCTCGTTGATCTCCTTCACGCCGCCACCCCGTCCCCGGCCCTGATCGCGGCCGCCTCCTCGGTGATGTCGATCGCAACCGGACACCAGGTGATGCAGCGGCCGCAGCCAACACAGCCGGTGCTGTTGTCGAACTGATCGGACCAGGTCGAGAGCTTGTGGGTCATCCACTGACGGTACCGGGAACCGACCGAGCTCCGGGCGCTGCCGCCGTCGATGTGGGTGAAGCCGAGCGTGAAGCAGGAGTCCCAGTGCCGACTGTGCTCGGCGCCCTCGCCGGCAAGATCGACGACGTCCTCCACGTCGGTGCAGAAGCACGTCGGGCAGACCGAGGTGCAGTTGCCGCAGCTGAGACAGCGCTCGGCGACCTCATCGAAGCGTGGATGCTCGAGATTGCGTTGCAGGAGTCCGGCGAGCCCGTCGGTGTCGAGCTCGCGCCCCATCGAGGCGGCGGTCTCGGCGACGATCTCCTCGGCTCGCTCGACGGTCGCGGCGTCCGCCTCGCCAAGCGGAATCGCCGCGAGGATACTCTCACCCGTCTCGCTGCCGGCCGCGACGAGGAAGCGGTGCCGGCCCGGCTCGACGATCTCGGTCAGGAGCAGATCGAATCCCGATCCCACCGCCGGCCCGGTGTCGGTCGAGGCGCAGAAGCAGGTGCCTCCGGCCTGACCGCAGTTGAGCGCGATGATCAGGCTCGCCTCGCGGCGGGCCCGGTATCCGTCATCGGGATGCTCGATGTTGAGCAGAGCGTCGTCGAGGGAGGCGATCGCGTGCATGTCGCAGGAGCGGACCCCGAGAAAAGCGCGCCGGCGGACCTCCTGCGGCTCGGCCTCGAAGCGGAGGGCGCCGTCACCGTCGCGACGCGAGCTCCAGAGCTTGACCATCGGTGGATGCAGGTACCGCTTCCAGGACTGCGGACCGGAGGAGAACCCGAACAGGGCTCGATCCCCGCGCTCGACCAGCCGGTAGGTGCCGCCGTCCTGCTCGTCGGCGAGACCGACGGGGAGTTGCTCGCTGCTGCTGACCGGTCCGAGCCCGATCGCGCCGGCCTCGACCCGCGGGCCGATCACCTCGTAACCCGCGTCGTCCAGCGCGCCGAGCAGGAGGTCGAAGTCTGCGCGCTGCAGGACTCTGGGCGAAATCGTGGGCGGCAGAATTCCTCCGTCAGGTCGATCTGGCCCGCGCGCGGGCGCGGACGACATTGCTGCCGCCGCAGCCTATCGATCGCGAGCGCCGCCTTTCGTCAGGTCAATGCCGGAACCCCGACCGCAGTTCCTACGGATGCCTACTTCAGCTTCGCGACCTGCTTGGTCAGCTTGTTGACCTCTTTCTGCAGCTGCTGCACCTGCGACTGCAGCGTGTCGACGTTGTTGCTGAGGCCGTTGACCTCGGTCTGGGTCTTGGTCTGCTGGTTGCCGAGTTTGTTGACCTTCTTGTCGGTGCTCTTCAGCGACTGCGAGACGTTCTGCTCTCCCTTCTTCGCGGCCTGCTCGGCCCTCGCCCCCGCGGCGGCAGCCTCACCCGCAGCGGCTGCACTCGTCTCCCCGACGGTCTGCTGGAGCTGCTTGACGTCGTCGTTGGAAGCGTTGTCCTGGGTGATCACGATCACCAGGGCCGCGATCGCCACCACTGCCGCGAAACCCGCGAGCCAGACCGGCCAGTCGATGCCGCCGCTGAGCGGGTAAGGATCGCCCGGGCTCGGGGGTGGTGTTGCCGGGCCCGGGGGCGGTGTGGGCGGGCCCGGGGGCGTTGTGGGCGGGCCCGGGGGCGGTGATGCTTCCATTCTGCGTCTCCCTGTTCCTCGTGATCAGGACGTCGACACCGGCGTCGGTGCCGACCGAGAGGTCGAGGCGAGGCCGTGTCGCCGTTGAGCTTCCCGTACGGCCCGACACTATCTCAGGGCGCGCCCCCGGAGCCGCGCGGGGGATCCGTAATCCGGGAGAGGTGGACTCAGGGGGTCACGATCGCAAAGCCCGGCTCGATCTCGTCCAGCAGGCTGAAGAAGGTCAGCAGCGCGGCGCCGTCGCCTCCGACCGCCAGCCTCCCCGCCTCGATCAGCGCCGGCAGCTCGGTCATGCCCAGCACGAGCTCGTTGAAGGCCGCACGCTCGATGGTCAACGAGGCGTCGCCGGCGTCGCCTTCGCGTCCCTGCCTGCGGGTGAGCACCCCGTTGCCGAGCCGGAGATGAAAGCTCTCGCCGGTGTCGGGGAAGCTCCAGTCGAAGGTCAGCTCGTGCTCTGCGGCGCGGGGGCCGTTGAGGCGGATCGCGATCGCGTCCAGCAGCTTGCCGGTAGGCAGATGGGCGATCAGATCGGCACCCATCGTGATCGGCGATTCGCCCGCGACGACCCCCTCCCGCAGCTCACGCGCCCCCATCAGGAAGAAGTTGCGCCAGGTCGCGTTCTCGGCGCCGTAGGCGAGCTGCTCCAGCGCCCTGGCCTCGAGCTCACGGGCGGCCGCGTTGTCGGGGTCGGCGAAAACGACGTGGGAGACGACCTCGGCCACCCAGCGGAAGTCGCCCTCCCCGTAGGCCCGCTCGGCCTTCTCGAGGACCGCCTCGGCGCCTCCCATGAACTCGACGTAACGCTCGGCGGCCGGCTCGGGTGGATGCCGCCACAGATGGGCCGGATTGCCGTCGAACCAGCCGATATATCGCTGGAAGATCGCCTTCGTGTTGTGGTTGACCGACCCGTAGTGGCCGCGGCAGTGCCACTCGGAAGCCAGCGAGGGAGGCAGCTCGACCATCTCGGCGATCTCGTCGGCGACGTAGCCCTGGTTGAGCAGCCGCAGCGTCTGATCGTGGAGGAAGCGATATAGGTCGCGCTGCTTGGCGAGCATCGCGACGATCCGCTCCCTCCCCCAGCGCGGCCAATGATGGCCGGCGAACATCACGTCGGCATGCTCGGCGAAGAGATCGATCGACTCGTCGAGGAAGGCGGACCAGGCGTAGGGATCACGCACCGGGGCCCCGCGCAGGGTGAGCAGATTGTGGAGGTTGTGGGTGGCGTTCTCGGCGATGCAGAGCGCGCGGCGGTCGGGCAGCAGGAAGTTCATCTCCGCCGGCGCCTCGGTCCCCGGCGTCATCTGGAAGCGGAGCCGGATGCCGTCGACGACTTCCTCCTGGCCGGTATGGGTGATTTCAAGGTTCGGCGGGATCAGGGTGACCGTGCCGGTCGAGTTGCGCATCCCGATCGCCGCGCCGATCTGCCCGGCCGGCCCCGGCTCCAGCGGGGCGCCGAACATGTACTCCGCCCGCCTGCTCATCGCCGGGCCGGCGAATACGTTCTCGCTCACCGCGTGCTCGAGGAAATGCTCGGGCGCGAGCACGGGGACCGCACCGCTCGCCGCCGCCTCCGCATCGAGGACGCCGCGCGCGCCGCCGAAGTGATCGATGTGGGTGTGGGTGTAGAGCAGGCCGCTGACCGTTCGCTCGCCGCGGTGGCGCCGGTACAGCGCCAGAGCCGCGGCGGCACATTCCGCCGAGATCAACGGGTCGATCACCAGGACCCCCTCGTCGCCCTCGACGATGGTCATGTTCGAGATGTCCTGACCGCGCACCTGGTAGACCCCCGCCGCGACCTCGAAGAGGCCGCCGAGGGCGTTCAGCTGCGCCTGTCGCCAGGCGCTCGGATTGGCCGTTTCCGGGCAGGCGCGGTCGAGGAACGAATAGCTGCCGAGGTCCCAGACGATGCGGCCGTCGGTCGCCTCGACCAGGGCCGCGTCGAGCTCAGCCACGCGGCCGCGCCGCGCATCCTCGAAGTCGGCCTCGTCGTCGAAGGGGAGCTCGGAGCCAAGCGCGGCGTTGGCGGCCGCGACCTGCGGGCTGACCTCGGGCTCCGGACTCACCCGGCGATCGTATCCATGTGGGGCGTGCAGGCCGCCGCCACTCAGATCGCTTCCTGGCGCCTGCTCCAGCGAGAGATCCCCAGCGGCGCGAGCATGCCGAAGGCGATTGCACCTCCGAGCACGATCGTGTGGGTCGCGACGCTCGCCTCGGGGAGGCCGGCCGGGGGGATGAAACCGACGGCGAACGCTGCCACCGAGAACGCGATCCCGGTCGCGCAGGTAATCCCGATGCCCCAGCGGCCGCCCGGGATCGCGAAGGGCCGCTCGAGGTCACCCGCGGTATAGAGCCGATCGTCGGTGCCGGCTTCCCAGCCCAGCGAGAGCGCGATCATCGCCGCGGAGCTGGTCAGGATCACCGTCCAGAAGATCACGTTCTGAAACCACTGCAGCCAGGTTGCGACGAAGCCGGCCCGCGGCCCGAACGCCTCGCTGACCCAGACATATACGCCGCCGTCCCGCTGGAAGGTGGTCCCAAGCTCAGCCGCGACCAGCGCCGCGGGGATCAGGAACAGGATGATCGCGGCGGCCAGGTAGAAGATCGCCCCGAGCCCATAGGTCGCCAGCGGCGACATCCCATGCAGGCTGGTGATGATCCCGAAGACCAACATCACCACCAGGAAGACCCCCAGCGAAAGGGGAGCGCCCCTGGGGCTCTGCCGGGGTCGCTCGCCGCGGGCGCCCCTCACGGCGCGAGTCTATTGGCGGGTGTCGCCGAGCCCGCATCGAGAGCTGGGCCCGCAGGCGGTAGGGTGAGTCGGTCGCCGCGCCGGACGCGGTCGGACCTGCGAGACACCCCAGAATGCCCGGCCGCATGCCGGCGAAGGAGAGGGATCGATGGAGACACTGGTAGTGACCCACGATGTCGACGACGTCCAGCACTGGCTCAACTCACCCAAGCGTGAGGAGCTGTTCGGGCCACACGGGATCACGGTCCGCACCTTCCACGATCCAGAGGGCTCGAACAGGGTTGCGGTGCTCGTCGAGACCCCGAGTGTCGATGCTTGGCGCGAGGTCCTCGAGGGCGAGGCCGCCCCCGAGGCGATGAAGCACGACGGCGTCCACCCCGACTCGATCATGAGCTACGTCGAGGGCTGATTCCGGCCGCCCTCGAGTGCGCCACCACGGAGGGTGAGGAATTCGAGCGATCGTCACGCCGGACGACGCATGACGGCGTGCGGATGCCCCGGACGGGCGTCCGATCAGCTGGCGGGATCGAGCTCGGGCGACGGGTCGGCCGTCGCCTCGGGCGACGGGTCAACCGTCGGCGCTTCAGCCCCGACGACCTCTTCTTCTGGAGGTGGCCCGGCTTGGTCAGTGGGGTCGTCCGGTTCCTGTGCGGGCGGATCGGCCGGTGGCTCGGGGGGCGGCGGATCTGCCGGCGGTAGCTTCTCCGGATCCCCGACCGCAGCTGCCGGTGGCTGATCTCCGGTGGCCTCGGTGGGGAGCTGCTCATCCTCGGCGTCCAAGGTGCCCACATCGTCGCCCGGTGAGATCGCCGGCTCCACCGAACGATCCTCTTGGGACTCAGGGCGGGGAGCGGCGGTCCGCATCGCCTTCGGCCTCCGCTCAGCGGACCGGGTCGGCTCAGAGCCGAGCGCCGGCACCGGATACGGGATCGGTCCGATCGCCCACTCGTCCTCCGTCTTGGTCTTGGTCTTCGAACCACCCGGCTGGGTGATCGTCGTCTCGGTCTCCGACCTGCAGACGCCGTCCCCGCACTCGAGCTTCGTCTTCGTTTCCGTCTTCGAGCCGTCGGCGGCGATCTCGACCGTCTCGGTTTCGGACTTCGACTCGCAGATCCCGTCCTTGCAGTCGGTCGTGCTCTTGGTCTTCGATCCTGAGCCGTCGGGATGCTTGGTCTCCGACTCCTCCGACCTGTACGAGCATACGTTGCCGGCGCACTCGAGCCTGTTCTTCGACGTGGTCTCGGATCCGTCCACATCGAAGATGCGGCTCTCGGACTCCGACTCGAAGACGCAGGAGCCGTTCACGCACCTCTCCTTGCTCTGCGACTTCTGCCGCGAGCCGTCCGGGAACTCCGTTTCGGAGTCCTTGGTCTCCTCCCACTTGTTGCCGGCGCGCTTGGTGACTGTCTGGCTCGTTTCCTCCGTTCCATCGGGATGGACGGTCTCGCGAAGAGTCCGGAAGGTGTAGTTACCCCTGTTGCAGTCGTTCCTGACCGTGGTGGTTGTCACCGAGCCGTCTGTGTTTGGGGTCACCGTCTCCGACTCGTCCCTGTAGTGATCGGGCGAATTGCATACCGGAGCGGGATTTCCGGGCGAACCGCCGCCTCCGGGCGAACCGCCGCCTCCGGGCGAACCGCCGCCTCCGGGCGAACCGCCGCCTCCGGGCGAACCGCCGCCTCCGGGCGAGCCGCCGCCTCCGGGCGAACCGCCGCCTCCGGGCGAACCGCCACCTCCGGGCGAGCCGCCACCTCCAGGCGAGCCGCCACCTCCAGGCGAGCCGCCACCTCCGGGCAGAGTGCCTCCGGGCGAGGTGCCTCCGGGCAGAGTCCCTCCGGGCGAGGTGCCTCCGGGCAGGGTGCCTCCGACGGGCGAGCCGCCGCCCGGCGGCCCGGCGCCTCCGACGGGCACGACGGGGTTGGCTTTGGCGATCAATGCACCACCGCCACCGCCGCCGCCTCCCGCTGCACCGGACGCACCGACCACGTTCCCGGCGCCCACAGCCTGCGACGGCGCGGTATCCGCCTGCCCGGGCTGTCCGGAGGGAGAGCCTGTTGCGACCGTCGCCGCCCCGACGGCGATCGCGGCCACCACCATGCCCAGGCTCCCCACCGATGCCGGGCTTCCCGCGTTGGCGCGAAACGCCAGCTGGGCCAATATGAACTGCGGCACGCTGAGCGCAGCCGCCCAAAGTGCGGCAAGTCGGCCCCCGGCGTAGTGATGGCTGAAAGCACGGACTGCCGCGGCGTCGAGCGTCTTCCCAGCCTCCTCCTCGAGCACCTCGAGAGCCCTGCGGTGAGGCATCGCCCCCCGGTAGGGACGTGACGAAGTCATGGCATCGTAGGTATCGGCAACGCCCATGATCCGGGCTCCGATCGGTATCTCCTCGCCGGACAGGCCCTCGGGGTAGCCGCTGCCGTCGAGACGCTCGTGGTGGTAGAGGACGCACCCGAGCATCTGCTCATCCGCTTGACCGGCGAGCATCCGCGCCCCGTCGACGGGGTGCTTCTTGATCACCGCCCACTCCTCGGCGTTGAGCTGACCCGGCTTGTGGAGCACCTCGAGCGGGGTGTTGATCTTGCCGACATCGTGCAGGATCCCGGCCCGGCGAATCTGCTGCACCTCCTCCCGTGAGAGCCCCATGCGGCTGGCGATGTTGGCTGAGTGAATCGCCACCCGCCGGGAGTGACCGTGGGTGTAGGCATCGCGTCGCTCCAGCGCGCCGGCAACCCCGACCAGCGCCTCGAGCCGCATCTCCGCAGCAACATCGCTGCCGGAGTGGTTCGTGGCAGCGAGCAACGTTGTCGCGTTGCCCAGCCGCCACTCCAGGTAGAAACGGCGGGCGTAGCCCCAGAGCATCAGCTCGGAGAAGACGAGATCGCCCGCCCGCTTGCGTCGCTGCCAGAGCGCCCCTCCGGCCCAACACATCAACAGGGAGAAGGCGACGCCGACCAGCACCAGCAGGACGGTGCTCTCGATCGCCCCCCAACCCCCGAGAGCCCAGACGACCGCGAACGGGGGACCGATGACCATGATGGTCGCGAGCACCGCGTACGGTAGGTATCGGAGCATCCAGCCGCAGCCGGTCGGCTCCTCATAGTTGTTCTGCATGATCCCCCAAGTTGGAACGGTTGAGGCTATGAAAATACCTGCAAGCGGTCAGAACTGCAAGTGGCCGCGTGGATGAGCACGTGTTGCTGCAGCCAACTCCCCTGGCCGTTACGGCGGCTCGCCGGAGGTCAGATCGCGGCGACCGGGATCGGCCGGGGGTCGCGGATCGCCTTGTCGCTCGCGCGCCGACCAGGGCTCGGCCGAGCTGATCTCCACCCTGGCTCTTCACCCTTCGTCTTCGTCATGCCGGCCTCGTCGGTGAGCTTCGCCTAGCAGGGGCCCTCGGCGTCCATATCACGAGGACGACGATCCCAACGAACGCGGATGCTGGGCCTGGCTACCGTGGGGACTACGCGGTGGGCGGGTGGCGACCACGGTTGACCGCCGCCGCTGGCGAGCCTACAGTCGGTCCGCAACCTCATCAAGGAGTTCCGATGCCGCCCAAGACAGCCACCAAGCCCCGTACTGCAGCGAAGCCAAAGGCGACCAAAGCCCGCAAGCCCAAATCGACCAAGAAGAAGGCCGACAGGCCGGTCGACCGCCTCGACCAGGCGATCGCCGCGGCCCAGGACGCGGTCAAGGACCTGCGCGGCGATCTCAGCCGCGGCCAGAAGGACCTGGTGAAGGATGTCGACAAGACGCTCAAGGACGCGCGCGGCAACCTGCGCCGGGTGCGGAAGACGCTCGTCAAAGACCTCGAGGAGGTCGGCCAGAAGCTGAGCGGCAAGAGCAGCGCCACCAAACGGAAGCCTGCCCGGAAGCCTGCCGCGAAGCGGAAGACGAAGACGAGCGCCCCGAAAACCAAGAAGAGCCGGACCAAGAAGTAGCCAAGCTGCCGACGGGCAGCGTCGGCTCCAACGCACACGGTCTACGCAGGGATCTGTCGAACCCGCGGGCGACAATCGCCCCCGGGTGGCCGTCGAATCGACCTTGACGGTACGCGTCGAGCGCGGCGCCGGCCGTTAGCGCTTGTTGAAGAAGAGGTCGAGCCCGGTCTCGGTACCAACGATGACGTCCAGGCCCTTGTCGCCGTTGATCCGTCCGGCGGTTGCGACGTAGCCGATGTCTGTGCCCGGGTAGACCTTGGGGGGCTTGAAGCTGCCGTCGCCCTTGCCGCGGAGGATCGCCAACCCGTAGGGCTCCTCGAAGAGCGCTACCGCCAGGTCGAGCTCGCCGTCGCGATTGAAGTCGCCTGCCTCGTGGCCATTGGGCCCGAGCTCTCCGGCGGAGGTCGAGATCGGGGCCTTGAGCTTCCCCTTGCCGTTGCCCAGGAACACCATCACCGTTCCGTCGTCGTAGTTGCCGGCCGCGACGTCGCGCTTTCGGTCACCGTTGAAGTCACCGAGCGCCGGATCGAAGGAATCGCCACCGGGGGCCGTCCTCTGGATCGCCGACTTGAGGGTGCCGTTGCGCTTCGTCAGCAAGACCGACGTCGTGCCGTCTCCGGCGGTGCTGACGACGTCGGGGCGCTTGTCGCCGTTCATCTTTCCGACCGCGATCCCATAGGACTCGGCGCCGGCCGCGTAATCGACCCTGGACTTGAACTTGCCGTTCCCCTTGCCGAGCAGGACCGAGACGGCGTCGTCGCCGACGCTGTCGTAGTTGCCGACGACCATGTCCAGCTTCTTGTCCCGATTGAGATCGGTGAGCTCGACCAGCCAGCTCCCGGGCCCGCCGGGGAGAGTGCCGCCGTCCTTGAAGGTCCCCTTCTTGCGCTGCAGGAAGATCGAGATCGTGCTGTCCTCGAAATTGGCGGCGACGATGTCCTTGCGCCGGTCACCGTTGATGTCGCCGACCGAGACCCCTTCCGGAGCCGCCCCGGCCTCGAGCCGCACCTCGGGACCGAACTTTCCGTTCTTCTTGCCCGGGTAGACCGAGACGTGATCGTCATCGTTCTCCCCGTTGCCGGCAACCAGGTCCTTCTTGCCGTCACCGTTGAGGTCGGTCAGCACGATCGCGTAGACCGAGCCACCGGAGTCGAGGGTGCCGGCGGACTTGAACGAGCCAAAGCCGAAGGCCGCGCCCACGAGAACGAGACCCGTGATCGCCACGAGCATGACCCCTGCAGTGCTGTTGACCCGCCGCCCCCGCACGGGGGAGAGCATGGCATACGGGGCAAGGACTCGGGCGGGCGCAAGCCCTGAGCCGGGTAGCCGAAGGCCTCCTAGCGCTTCAACTTCACCGAGAGCTTCTGCGTTCTCTGGTTGCCGGCCCCGTCGGTCAGCTTCACCTTCAACTTCGCCTTTGCCTTCTTGCCCTTCTTCAGAGCCTTGGCGATCTTCTTCGCGTGCTTGGACTTCTTCGGCCTCAGCTTCAGCTTCTTCGACTTACCCGAGGACACGGACTTGGTCCGCGGCTTGAGCTTGTAGGACCGCTTGCCGACCTTGATCTTTCCGGTGGCCTTGGCTCTGAGATCCTCGCCGGCCTTGACCTTGGCCTTGACGAAGATCTTCCTGCCCCTCTGCCTCTGCTTCTTCCTGGCGGAGGCCTTGCCGTCCACCCTCGTGTCGTCTCCACCGACGTCCGTGTCGACGTTGAACGAGCGCTGGGCCGGTGTCGCGTCGGCGTTGCCGGCCCCATTGACGGCCCGGACCGCAAAGGCGTGTGGGCCGTCGGCGAGGGCAGCGGTCGTGTCCGAGGCTCCGGGCCCCGAGCAGGCCTTGAAGACCGCGCCGTCGACCCTGCACTCGAAGCTCGAGCCGGCCTTGTCGGATGAGAAGGTGAAAGTTGCCGTGTTGTCCTTGGTCGCGCCGCCTGGCCCCGAGTCGATGGATGTGTCAGGCAGACAGCTCGGATCTCCGAACGTCCCGATCGCGGTGCTCCAGGTCGTCGCCGAGGTCGCGGCGTAGTACTGATTCGTGTACCAGAAATCGCAATCGGTACTCGGATCTGCCGACATCGAGCTGGAGTCGCCCCAGCGGAGAGCCGAACTGGTTTGGGAGCCACCACCCGCGATCATTATCCGTTCAGCGCCGAGCGTCCCGGGAGGATCGCTCGCGGTGCGCGTCGCATAACGGATACTCGGGAAGGCGGTGCTGCCGGAGGCCGAGTAGCCAAGCGCGATATCCCCGAGGCCGTTCATCGCGATGCTCCCGTTGAATCTATTCAGGCCATCGTCGGGAGCGTAGGTCCCCTCCTGGAACAGTGTCCAGCCCGAGCCTGTGTTGCGCAGCTCGAACCAGCGGATCATGGCGCCCGGGGTCGCACTGCCTCCGCCGATGGTGAAGTTGCCAACGAGCGCAGCGTGGTCGCCGAAGTCGCGATAGGGGAAGCGCTGCATCGGGAATTCGCTGCGGGAATCGATCTTCTGAGCGGTTCCCAGCTGGGGAATGCAGTCGCGGTTGGAAACGCCGCAAACCGTGTAAAGGAACGACCCGATCGGGATGCTCCCGATCGTGCCGAAGGTGCTGTTGGCAGGCGCCTCGAAATCCGGATCGAGTCTGAACAGCTCGATCCGATCGGCGGCACCGCCGTGAAAAGAGCTGTCCTTGAACGTGTAGAAGAGCCCACCCCCGCTCGGCCCGGGAGGGCTCAACCCGTCAACGTCGGCCGGCAGCATGAAGTTGGTCACGCCCGAGAACTTGATCGGCGTCCCAGCGCTGCCGGCCAGCATGCTGACGCGGTCGAAGGCGTAGGCAGCGTCGCTGCTCTCGTGGGAGGAGACGTAGTAGCCGTTCGGCCAGGCACCGACGTTGAAGTTCTCGGGGAACTCACCGACGTCGTACTGGGAGACGTAGTAGGCGCCAAGCGGGTCTGCCGTCTTTGAAACGGCGAAGCAGAGGTGGCTGGGAAAGGCGTACTGGCTCAGCACCCATCGGTCGGCCATCGAGTCGTAGGTGACGTTGGGGCCGCCGACGTTCGAGGTGCAGGGGGCGGTGGGAAACAGCGTTCCAAGGTCGAACGCCGGCGCGAGTAGGTTGCCGCGCTTGTCATAGATCCCGATCTTGGTCGCGTTCACCGCCTGGACGTAGTGGTCGGGGCCGGCATCGCCGGCCGTGGAGGGGGGAACGCATCCGTCGCAGGCCAGCGGATTTCCAATGCCGGCGAAGACACGTCCGGGAGCGGGCGTTGCCAACGCAGTATCCGATGCGTCGCCGCGCCGTCGGACGGCGCCCGGAGAGGTCGATGCGCCCGAGTTGCCGAGCGTTCTGACGGGATCGCTCGAGCCGAGGAACTCGCCCTCGATTGCGGTCGGACCATCCACTCCCTGCTGCGAAGCACCCGCGACCTGGGTCCCACCGATCAGAAACCCAGCCAGCACCGCCGCCGTGATCGCGAGCCCACTACGCAAGAACCCCAAAACGCCTCCCAGCGACAGTACGGGCCCCCCATCTCGGTGATCATGTCACAGCCCGCAAGCGCAGCATCAACGCGCGGCCGCCGCGGAGGGCATATACGGAGGGGGAGGGATTCGAACCCTCGATGGACGAGAAAACGCCCATAACGGTTTTCGAGACCGCCGCATTCAACCGCTCTGCCACCCCTCCAGGTGGCCCTTGGCCGGTCGTGAAGGGTAGATGACGGCACCGGGGCGCGCTGCGGGCGCGCCCTGCCGGGCGGGGCCTAGAGCTTGCCCTCGATCGCGTAGCGGAGGATGGCGACGACCTGCTCCGGCTCGCGGCAGGTTGCGAGCGCGGCGCGGTTGATCTCCTTGAGCGCGTGATCGTGGTCCTCTGGGTGGAGGGTGATCAAGGGCTTGCCGAGGGCGGCGGCCTGGCCGGCGTCGAAGGCCGCGTTCCATTGCTTGTACTTCTCGCCGAAGCGGACGACGACGATGTCGGCGTCGGCGAGCAGGGTCTGGGTGCGGACCGCGTTGACGCCGGCGCCGATGTGGTCGTGCCAGAACTTCTCGTCCTCGGGGCCGAGGATCTCGACGCCGCAGTCATCGCTGGCGCCGTGATCGGTCACCGGCCCGGTGAAGGAGACCGGCAGTCCCGCGTCGGCGCTGCCCCGCTCGATCCGGTCGCGCCAGTCGCTGTGGATCTCCCCCGCCAGGTACACGCGCCAGGTCTTCTCGCTGCTCATCTCGTTCCCGCTCCTTCGGATCGCGTTGGTCGGCCGAGCCTAGCGACAGCGATAATCGGAGTGATGGATGGACACGACCGACTGGACCCTGGAATCGCCTGGCGAGCGGCCGCCTCCCAGCTCGCCCTGGTCGCGGCGATCTCGATCGTTCTGGCGATCGCGCTGCCGAAGTCGTTCTTCGAGGACTGGGGCTGGCTCAGCGGCCCCGCCGCCTGGGCGCTGTGCGCGCTCCTGACCGCGCGCCTGCTCGGCCTGCCGGTCGGGCTGACCCTGCTGGGGGCCGCGCTCGCCGGGCTGCCGAGCCTGCTCGCGGTGATCGCCGGGCTGCACTGGCTCGGCGCCCTGGTCGCGGTTGGGCTGTTCGCGATCTGGTGCGGTGCGATCGCGGCCCGCCGGAGCCCGCGACCGGCCTGATCCGCCCGCCGCGGCGCCGCTATCGTCCCGGCCCGGCAACCGCACCTGGAGAGGTGACCGAGTGGCTTAAGGTGCACGATTGGAAATCGTGTGGGCGGTGAAAACTGCCTCGTGGGTTCGAATCCCACCCTCTCCGTTCCGCGACGGCCTGCGGGACCTCAGCCGGTCGCGAGCACCGTCTCGACGTTCTCGCGGTGGACCGGCTCGTAGGCGGCTAGGTAATTGAGGTCGTCGCTGTCGAGGTCGGTGTCGAGCAGGTCGCGAAGGCTGCTGCCGCGCAGGGCGGAGTCACCCCTCGTTCTCTGCAGCAGCCGGATGTAGCCCTCCGTCGCCCCAATCAGGCCGCTCGAGTAGCCGCCGCGCGCGATCACCCCGGGATCCCCGTGGTTCGGCAGGATGCGCTCCGGGTCGAGCTGCCGGAGCCGCTGGAGGTTGTCGAGATGCGTCTCGAGCGAGTCGGGCTCGTCGACGTAGGTGATCGGATCCTCCATCGTGTCCCCGCAGAGCAGCAGCCTGCGCGCGGGCCACCAGATGACCGTGGCGTCATCGCTGTGGATGTCGGTCTGGATCAGCTCGAGGTCCAGTCCCCCGATCCGCAGGGGAAGACGGTCGGCGAAGGTGCGGGTCGGCAGGATCAGGGGCCTGATGGCGGGCGGGCCCTCGAGCTCGCCGCTCTCGATCGGCGCGCGATGGCCGGCGAGGATCTCGGCGGTTCGCTCGGAGGCGATCACCTCGCAGTCCGCGAAGGCCTCGCTGCCGGCAACGTGGTCGAGATGCCAGTGACTGAGCAGGACGGTGAACCGCTCGACGCCTGCGGCCCCGAGCGTCTCGCGGATGAAGCGGGCGCGATCGACCGAGACGTGGGTGTCGTAGATCAGCGCCTCGGGTCCGGAAACCACCGCGTAGCTGGCGATCCCGAGCGAGAGGGCCCCGTCATCGACCCAGTTGCCGGCCTCCGCGAAACGGTGGCCCTCGAGTCGCCCCTCGTAGAAGGCGAAGACGCCTTCGGCCGGCCGGAGCACTCGGATCCGATGCATCGGTCCATCGTATTCACGGCGTTCGAGCGTGCGCGGCGCAGGGAGATCAGCGGTTCCGGCGAAAGAACGGGCTAGGCCGCTGACGCGGGCGGTGCAGCGATGATTGGAATGGACACACCAGGCGCGCTCAAGAGCGAGGAGGCGCGGAGACAGTTCCGCCGCTTCGGCGAGGGGAGGTTCAGCCGAACCGAGGAGGAGAGCCGCAACCTCCCCCCAGGTCCGGACTCGCAGCGGCTGGAGGCGGTCGGCCGGCTCGCCGCCGGCGTTGCCCACGACTTCAACAACCTGCTCCTGGTGATCCTGACCTGCTCGGAGGAGCTCGAGCAGGGAGTCGCTGAAACCGAACACCGCGAGCGCGCGATCGAGATCCGCTCCGCAGCGGAGCGCGGCGCCAGACTTACCCGTCAACTGCTCAAGTACGCCCGCGACGACGAGCAGGAACGCGTCCCCGTCGACGTAAACAGATCCGTGGTCGACACCACCCGGCTACTGCTGCGGACGCTGGGTGACCATGTCGCCCTCCGCAGCGAGCCCGCGGCCAGCCTGCCACGGGTCCTGCTCGGCGCCGGACAGCTCGAGCAGATACTGATCAACCTCGCAGCCAACGGTCGAGATGCGATGCCTGAAGGCGGGACGGTGACGATCCGCACCAGGCTGGCCGTCGTCGATCCCGGCGACGAGATCCTCGGGGTCGGCTGGCACCTGCTGCTGACGGTCTCCGACGAGGGCGTCGGCATGACCCGCGAGGAGCTGACCCGCGCTCGAGAGCCCTTCTTCACCACGAAGAAGGCGGATGGGACCGGGCTCGGGTTGTCCACCGCCTTCGAGATCGCCCGCAACGCCGGCGGCGACCTGCGGATCGAGAGCGCGCCGGGAAACGGGACAACCGTCTCGCTCTATCTGCCGGCGGTCGACGAGACCGGTGAGCCGCTGACGCTGCCGCGCCAGTCGGGCCACTCGGCCCGGGCCGAGTGAGCTCGGCCAGGCCTACCTCCGCGCCCCGAAGAAGTCCCGAAGCTGTTTGGCGGCCTCGCCGGCCAGCAGACCCCCCTGGACCAGCGGCCGGTGGTTGAGCCGCGGCTCCGCCAGAACGTTGAGAACCGAGCCCGCCGCGCCCGCCTTCGGATCCTCCGCCGCGTAGACGAGCCGCGGGATCCTGGCAAGGACGATCGCGCCCGCGCACATCGCGCAGGGCTCGAGCGTCACGTAGAGGGTGGTCTCCGGCAGGCGCCAGCCACCGAGGCGTTCAGCGGCTTCCCGAATCGCCAGCAGCTCCGCGTGGGCGGTCGGGTCGGGACGGGCCTCCCGCTCGTTGGAAGCGGCCGCAATCACCTCACCCCCGCGCACGATCACGGCCCCGATCGGCACCTCGCCGGACTCGGCCGCGAGCGCAGCGCGCTCCAGCGCGAGGCGCATGAATCCGGTGTCCTCGCTGCTGAAGCTGGGAGCATTCATCTGGTGAAGTATCGGCAACGCGGGCCCGACCCGTGGCAACTTGCAGCCACCCCCGGTGTTGGTGGAAGAGAGATGAAGCGCTTCATCGCCATTTCTGCTGCCTTGGTGGCGATCGTCTTTGCCGCGGCCGCGGGACCCGTGGCTGCCTCCGGCGGCGCGATCGAGACCGTGCGAGTCGGCGGCGGCCCGGTCGCCGACGGTGAGGTCGTCGCCCGATTCCGGGGCGAGTCGGGCGAGCGCGTGGTCGAGCTCCCCGAGGGAGTCGGCGTCAGTCAGGCGCTGGCCGAGCTCCGGGCCGATCCGGACGTCGCCTGGGTTGAACCGAACCCGATCGCTCGCGCATCCTGGATCCCGAAGGACCGCGGGCGCAGCGACGTCAGGGCCGGCTGGCAGCTCGATCAGTGGAACTTCCTCGCGCCCCCGCCAGCCGGTACGCCCTGCACGGCCGACGATCCGTGCGGCGTCAACGCGGTCCGCGCCTGGGACCTGCTGCGCAAGAAGGGTCACCGGGAGGGGAGGCGGAGGAGCGGCAAGCGGGGACCGATCGTCGCCGTGATCGACACCGGAGTCGCCTACCGGGACCGGGGCAAGAGATTCCGCCGCAGCCCCGAACTGGCGGCCGGAGCATTCGTCAAGCCGCGCAACTTCGGCGGCGGCAATCCGGAGATCGCGCTCGACCGCAACGGGCACGGTACGCACGTGGCCTCGACGATCATCGAGCGCACCGGGAACCGCGGAGCGGTCACCGGACTCGGGGACGGACTCCGGGTGATGCCGGTCCGTGTCCTCGACGGCGACGGCTCCGGGCGCGCGAGCGACGTCGCTGCAGGTATCCGCTACGCGACGCGCAAGGGCGCCAAGGTCATCAACCTCAGCCTGGAGTTCGGCCGCTCCTTCGACAACTGCAGCGAGCTGCGGCTCGTCTGCAGCGCGATCCGCAAGGCCGAGAGGCAGGGTGTGCTGGTGGTCGCCGCCAACGGCAACGGCGGGCTCGATAGTGCCCAGATGCCGGCCAAGGTCTCGTTCGGCGTCGCCTCCACGACGATCCGCGGCTGCATCTCCCGGTTCTCGTCGCGAGGCGCCGGCACCGACATCAGCGCCCCCGGCGGCGGGCCGGACCTCAACAAGGCCGGCTCGCACTGCGACGGCTCGGAGGCCGGGCCCGGGATCGTCCAGCTGACGCTGCAGCCGAGCGCGACCTTCAGCGGCCGCTACGACCGCTTCGGTTACCCCCGCTACGAGGGCACCTCGATGGCGGCCCCGCACGTGAGCGCCGCCGCGGCACTCGTTCTCAGCAGCGGCGTCCTACGCCGGAAGCTGGGCCGCAACCCTGAAGCGAACGAGCTCGGACAGTGGCTGCGGTGCACGGCGCGGCCGCCGTTCGACCCCGCGACAGGGTCAATGTACGGCGCCGGGATCCTCGACCTGGCATCGGCCCTGCGACGGCGCTCGAGCTGCCCCGAGCTGGGCGTCTAGCCGGACGGTTTCAGCGGGCGGATTCAGATCTTGGTCGCGCCGATCACGATCGACGCGATCAGGCAGACGATCAGGATCACCATTGCGACTATCCAGGAGCGAGGCATGACCGGATGCTAATAGGCTGAGCCCATCGCCAACCCCTTCAAGCCGATCACCGAGAAGATCGCCGACCGCGTCTGGCGCCACGCCGGCGATCTTCGCCAGGGAATGAACGTCTACTTCCTTCGCGAGGACGACGGAGGGATCACGATCTTCGACGCGGGCACCAGGAGCATGACCAAGGGGGCGAAGCGGGCTGCCGAGGAACTTGGGCCGATCCGCCGTGTAGTCCTCGGCCACTCGCATGCCGACCACCGCGGGATCGCGAAGGGAATCGGCGCCCCGATCTACTGCCACCCCGACGAGCGCCCCGACGCAGAGGGTGACGGCGGCTACCACTACTTCGACCTCGACCAGATCCAGTTCAGGCTCCCGAAGCTGCTCTACCCCCGCCTGCTCAAGCACTGGGACTGCGGCCCGCTGGAGATCGCCGGTACCGTCGCCGAGGGCGACGAGGTCTGCGGCTTCGAGGTCAAGCATTTCCCCGGCCACGCCCCCGGCCTGATCGGGCTCTGGCGGGAATCCGACCGCCTGGCCCTGGTCAGCGACACCCTCTATGTCGTCGACTCGATGCGCTTCAAGCCCTCCGAGCTGCCGAACGTCCCCAACCCGATCTTCAACAAGGACACCCCTGCCGCGATCGAGAGTCTTCGCAAGCTCGCCGCGCTAGAGCCACGGACGATCGCCCCCGGCCACGCCGAGCCGCTGGTCGGCGAGCCCCACCAGCTCCGCGTCCTGCTCGAACAGGCCGTCGAGCGGGCCGAGGCCGGCACGGCCTGGGAATGAGGCCCGGCCGCCGCGACGACTCCCGTCGCTTCAGCTTTGGCGGCAATCCGACCCGCGGCAGACGTTGGTTCAGCCCACCGGAGCCTGGGCACGTCCGAGCCTGAAGACGCGGTGGCTGCCGGCCAGCCCCTTCAGCTCCAACACCCGCTCCCCCTCGAAGCGGCAGCTCGCGGGCCCGCGCTCGCGCAGGGCCTCGGAGACGAGGATCTCTCCGCCCAGCGCCTGCGCGGCGATCCTCGCGGCGAGGATCACGCTGCGGCCGAAGAAGTCCCCCTCCTCCTCGATCACCTCGCCGACGTGCATCCCCATCCGCACCCGCACGCGTTCGTCCTGGCGTCCGTCGGACGCCGCCTCCTCGAGGTCGTCCTGGACCGCCAGCGCACACTTGAGGGCCTCGGCCGGATCGGGGAAGGCGAGCATGAACCCATCCCCCTGGTTCTTGACCTCGGTTCCGGAGTGCTCCTGCAGGCGCCGCCTGAAGATCGAGTTGTGGCCGCGCAGGACCTCGATCCAGCGCTCATCGCCGAGCCGCTCGGTCATCAGGGTCGAGTTCTCGATGTCGCTGAAGAGGATCGTCACCCGGCCGTCCGCGGAGGCGACCGAGACGAGATCGGGACGCTCGTCGGCGACGGCCAGCGCGACGCTGTCGATCGAGGCGTCTGCCCCCACCGTGGTCACCCCCTGTGCCTCCAGCCGCAGCCTCACAGCGCGCTCGACGTGACGACGCATCCCGATCTCCTGAGCCTCCTCGAGCGCGAGCGCGAGGATCTCGAGCGCCCGATCGCGGTCGCCCTCGGCGCCACGCGCGAGCAGAACGCGTCCGAGCTGGAGTCGGACCTCGGCCCGCATCGGCCGATCGGCCATCCGCTCGATCAGCTCCAGGGCCGATTCCAGGTAAGCGATCGCCCTCTCGTCCTCCCCGATCGCCGCCGACATCATTCCCAGGTAGCGGTCGACCGGACCCTGGCATGCGGCGGAGCGGCCGACGATCACTACCTCGCCGGAGTAGTCGGCCAGGCGGCCGAGCAGGTCGCGGCAGCTTCGCTCGTCCCCGAGGCGGGCGGCGACCTCGCCTATCCTCGAGACGCCGACAAGCCAGTTCGCGTCGCGCGGAATCCCATCGAACCCGCGCGCCGCGATCGGCTCGAAATCGGCCCGCGCCTCATCGAGCCGGTCGGCCTCGGTCAGGAAGCCGACCAGGGCCAGCCGCCAAGCGGGGATCGCCGGATAGCGTTCTACCATCTCACGGACGACCGGGAGCATCTCCTCGGCGGCGCCCTCGAAGGTCCGGATCAGGGCCATCTGAATCACGTGGAACTGCTCCGACAGCGGCTCCTCGGCGAGCTGCCCGAGCCGCTGCCCCTCCCCGGCGAGTAGCTTCGCCTCCGTCAGCCGGCCGGCCATGATCGCCCTCGAGGCGCGCATGACCGGGATGTGCCAGAGGTGTCGCGGCTCGGCGAGCTGCTCAGCGAGCTGCACGTAGTCCGCCATCGCCCGGTCCGCGGACCCCACGTCCCCCAGCTGCAGCAGGGCGGTCATGCGGTAGGCGTGAGCACGCGCCTCGTTGCTGCGGTCGCCGGCCTGCCGCGAGACCTCGCGCAGCTCCTCGGCGTTGCGGAGCCTGGCCGGCACGCGGCCGGGTCGGGCGGTATCGACGAACTGACGGATCGCCAACGCCGGCGCCAGGGCGGCGGGATCGCCCGAGCTCCGAGCCAGCTCGATGGCCTCGGTGCTGAGTCGGTCTGCCTCGACCGGGTCCTCCCAGTACTCCTCCTGGGCCAGTGCCGCCATCAGTCGCCCTCTCTTGGCCAGCTCGTCCTCACCGACCGCGGCCAGCGCCTCGCGCAGGACACCGGCGATCTCCTCCTCCCTGAGGCCGGTCTGCGAGAGCGCCGCGATCTTGATCGCCGCGGTCGTGAGCGCCTCCGCGTCGCCGAGCTCCCGGGCCAGACGGGCGGCCTCGAAGAGCACCTCGCGTGCCGCCACGAACCCACCGCCGCGGGTCAGCTCCTCACCGAGCTCGAGCCGCAGGTCGAGTGCCTCGGCGCGCGCGTCCTCGGGCAGGAGCTCAAGAGCGCGACCGAGATGCTCGGCCGCATCCGCGTGGGCCAGGCGTCCGGCCGCCTGGCGCCCGGCAGCGCGCGAGTACTCGCGCGCCTTCGCCTGCACGTCCCCCGCTCCCTCGCCGGCCGTCCCCCGCGCGACTGCCCCGTAGTGGCGCGCCAGCGCCGTCAGCTGTCCGCTGAGCCGCCCGGCGAACAGCGACTCGATCGCCTCGGCGGCCTTGCGATGCAGAGCGACGCGGTCACCATCGGCGATCCCGTCGGCGAGCACCTCGCGGAAGACGGCGTGGGTGAACATGAAGGCACCCCCGCTCCGGGGCTCGAGGATCCGCGCCGCGCGGGCCTGCTCGATCGCCGCGTCGGGCGAGTCGCCGAGCACGACGGCAAGGGAATCGCGGTCGAACTCCCGCCCGAGGACGGCCGCCGCCTCGAGCATCTCCCGCGTCCCCGGGTCGAGGCGGTCGACGCGGCGGCGAATCGCCTCGCTGACCCCGTGTGGAACCGAGAGCTCGTCCAGCTCGCCGCCCTCCTCGGTCGCGAGCAGGCGGATCACCTCGCCGACGAAGAACGGGTTGCCGCCCGTCTGCTCGCTTATCTCGGCGACGAGCTCGGGGCGGGGGCGCCGCCCGGTGGTCAGCTCGAGGTAGCGGCTGATCGCCTCCGAATCAAGCCCGTGGAGCGAGATCCGGCGCCGGTCGGGCACCTGGTCGAGTTCCGAGAGCGTGCGCCGCAGCTCCTCCCTGCCGGCCGCCTCCTCGGGCCGGTAGGCGCCGAGCAGCAACAGGGGGGTCCGCCCGAGACGGTGGGAGAGGAAGCGCAGCAGCTCCAGCGATGAGGAGTCGGCCCAGTGCAGATCGTCGATCACGACCAGCAGCGGCCGCGACTTCGAGGCGCCGAGCAGGAAGCTGGCGACGGCCTCGAAGAAGCGAAACCGGGATTCCTCGCTCTCGATCTCCGGGGGCTCGGAGATCGACGGCACGATCTCGGTCAGCTCGGGCACGAGCCGGGCCAGCTCGGGCCCGTTCGCGCCGAGCTGCCAGGCGAGACCGACGGGATCGGCGTCGCGGATGTAGGAGCGCAGGACCTGCACGAAGGGCCAGTAGGCCGGGGTCGCCTCGGCCTCGTGGCAGGAGGCCGCCAGGACGGTGGCGCCACGGACCCGGGCGTAGGTGATCAGCTCCTCGCTCAGGCGCGTCTTGCCGATCCCGGGCTCGCCCTCGATCAGAGCGACCGTGCCCCGCTCCCTGAGCGACGTCTCCAGCAGCTGCCTGAGTGAGTCCAGCTCTTTCTCGCGGCCGACGAAAACGCCTCCGGCGAGCGCATCGAGCGGGTTCTGCTCCGCCTCGGACTCCTCCCCGCCGTCGGGATCCGCGGCGATCCGCTCAAGCTCGGCGCGGAGCTGCGCGGCTCCCGCGGGACGATCGTCGGGCGACTTCGCGAGCAGCTCGGCCACCAGGCCATCGAGAGCCCCGGGAACCTCCGCGTTGTGACGGGATGGTGCAACCGGCTCGGCGCTGAGGTGCCTGCTGATGATGCTGACCGGATCGTCCCCAGGGAATGGCGGCTCCCCGGTGAGCATCTCGTAGAGCAGCGCTCCCAGTGAGTAGAGGTCTGCGCGGCCGTCAGTTCGGCGCCCGATCGCCTGCTCCGGCGGCAGGTAGGCGGCGGTGCCGACGACCATGGTTTCGAGCGCCTCGCGCGAGCGCAGCGCACTGGTGGCAAGACCGAAGTCCCCGAGTCGCGCAGAGCCATCGGCGTCGAGCCAGACGTTCGCCGGCTTGATGTCCCGGTGAACGATGCCCTGCGCGTGGGCGTGGGCGAGGCCCTCCGCCACGTCGGTCGCGATCCGCAGGGCGCGGGCTATCTCGAGTCGCCCCTCGCGAGAGCCCGCCAGCAGCTCCCTGAGATCGCCGCCGGGCATGTACTCGGAGGCGATGTAGGGTCGCGATCCGTCCTGACCGGTCGAGAGGACCGGGACCACCCTCGCGTGGTCGCCCAGAGCCCCCATCGCCTCCGCTTCCCTGCGGGCGCGTGCCTCGGCGGTCGCCGCCAGCCCCTCGGTGCTGAAGACGGCGACGGCGACGAGGGCGCCTTCACGCTCGGAGTCGCGGCAGAGGTAGACCCGCTTGCGGGTCCCCTCACCGAGGAAGCCGACGACCTCGTAGCGCCCGGCCCCGACCTCGGTGGGGGCGTCCGACGGGGGAGGCCGCACCTCAGCCGGAATCGCTGCCGCCCCGCCGCCCCCGGTCGCCGCCCCGCCCGCCGAGGCGGGGCCTGCTTCGAGCGAGGCGCCACAGCTATCGCAGAAGCGTGCCCCGTCTCGATTGTCGTTTCCGCATTTCGGGCACTTCATCGGCCAGCCGAGGATATCCGCGGCCGCGCCACGCGGAGCGGGGGCACCGGTGGACGGCCCCGATCGAGACGGGGTCGAGATCGATTCCTGACGAGCACCGCGCCTGCCGCAGGTAGCCACGGCTTGTCGATGCTTGCGCGATGCACCGCCTGCGGGGGCTCACTCGCAACGGGTGCCGGAGGGCGGCAGCGGGTCACGGCCCGGTATCCCCGCACACTTCGCCAGGGTGCTGATCCGCTTCTGGAAGTCACGCTGAAGTGCGCCATCAGCGCTCCGGCGCGGCGCGGGGAAGAGGTTCTCGATCTGGAAGGGGTCGGTATCGAGGTCGTAGTGCTCGATCCCGTCCGGGACGCAGCGGCCGCTGGTCGGGATCGGCCCCCTGCCGTACTCGAAGTACACCTCGCGCCCGGACCTGATCCCGCGGAAGTCGCAGTTGTTGCGCTCGACCAGCAGCGAACGCTCCGCCGGCCAGGGCCCGGATCCGTCGAGCAGGGGCAGCAGCGACCGGCCGTCGAGCGTCCGGCAGCGGCCTGCGACGCACGGCTCGACGCCGGCCAATTCGGCGATCGTCGGGGCGATGTCGATGTTCGCGGTCGATGCACCGATCACGCGTGGTTGGCCGCCGCCGCGCAGGTATTGCCCGGGAACCTGCACGAGCAGCGGCATCCGCAGGTTCTCCTCATACGGATACGGCTTGCCGAGCTTGATCCGGTGCTCGCCGTAGAAGTACCCGTTGTCGGAGGTGAAGATGAAGACGGTCCGGTCGAGCTCGCCCGCCGCCTCGATCTTGCGGAACACCCTGTCGATGCCGCGGTCGACCGAGGCGAGCGACTCGACCATGCAACGGTACCGCCTCCCCGTCGTGGCGACCACCTCCGGGTCCATCCGCGGCAGCGCCTGGATGAAGTCTGGCTTGTCGGAGACATCGAGCTCGTTGAAGCTTGGGGGATTGGGGAGGCCGAGGGACGATGCCCGGCCTTCGTCGGCCGGGGCCGGCACCGGCGCGCCCCTGCAGGCGGGTTCGCCGCGGCCGGCGGCGACGTGGGGCGCGTAGTAGTCGAGCTGCATGAAGAACGGCTCCGGCTTGCGCGCGAGCTTCCTCGCCCAGGCTGCGGCGCGGCGGTTCGTGACGACGGTCAGGTGATCGGCATCCTCCGACCCGTAGGCCCGGAGGCGACCGTTCTTGGAGGCGCGCCACTCGTAGTACGCCTTTGTCTCGAACTGCGTGAACCAGTAGTCCCACCCCGGTGCGACGGTCCGGGGATTACCGGAGAAGTCGCCGAAGCGATTCAGGTACTTGCCGACGTGGGCCGTCGAGTAGCCGGCGCCTTGCAGCCAGACGGGCAGAACGTTGCCCTTGTCCCTGAGTAGGGCGTAATCGTTTTGCAGGACCCCGTTGTTGTGACCGTACTGCCCGGTCAGCAGCGACGCGCGCGAGGGGCAGCACAACGGCGTGGTGACGATGTAGTCGCTGAAGGACGACCCTCCCGCCATGCGCTCCGAGAGGCGAGGCATCACCGCGCTCGTCGCCGTCGAGGCCTGCTGGTCGTCGGTGGTGATCAGCACGATGTTGGGCGGCGGCGGGTCGAGCGGGTCGCCGAGCGCAGCGTTCGCATCCGGCTCGCCGCCGAGCAGTGCGGTCGCGAGCATGCAGGCTGCGAGCAGGGCCGCGCCCAGGAACAGGGCCTTCGATCGTGTGGGGGTTTGAGCGATCGGGGGCATCAGTGTGTGAACAGGCCGGGGACCGCTAAGTCGCGGCCGCGCTCCGTCCGTCCAATAGGATCGTAGGCATGTCGAAAGCAACCCTTCACACCAATGCCGGCCCGATCGAGTTCGAGCTCCACGACGAGGACGCTCCGAAGACGGTCGAGAACTTCCGCAAACTCGCCTCCGACGGCTTCTATGACGGGCTGATCTTCCACCGGGTGATCAAGGACTTCATGATCCAGGGCGGCTGCCCGCAGGGCACCGGTACCGGCGGTCCGGGCTACCAGTTCGAGGACGAGTTCAACGATCACAAGATCGAGCGGGGGGCGCTGGCAATGGCTAACGCGGGCCCGAACACCAATGGCTCCCAGTTCTTCATCGTCACCACCGACGCGGCGCCCTGGCTCGACGGCAAGCACACCGTCTTCGGCGAGGTCGTCAGCGGCATGGACGCGGTCGATGCGATCGAGGCTACCGAGACCGGCGCCGGCGATCGCCCGGTCGAGCCCCAGGGCATAGACCGGGTCGAGCTCTCCGAGTAGCCGCCACCGCTGACGAAGCCGGGAGCGTCGGGGGAGGACAGGGCGCCGAGCCGCCGTCACTAGCGGCGCTATGCCGGCGCCGAAGCCGGCGCAGGCATCGGCGGTCCGGGCCCGTCGGCCGCGAGTTGGCCGCAGGCGGCGGCTATGTCGCGGCCGCGCGTGAGCCGGAGCGTGTTCGGCAACCCACGGCGGCGCAGAACGCTGCGGAACTCCTCGATCGCCTCCGGGCTCGAGCCGGTGTACTCGCCCGGGGTCGGGTTGTAGGGGATGAGGTTGATCTTCCAGGCCTCGCGCGGCTGCAACGCCTCGGCCAGCACCTCGGCCTGATCGGGCGCGTCGTTGATGCCGGCGAGCATCAGGTACTCGACGTAGATGCGCTTGTTGCGGGCCTCGCGCCAGCGCAGAGCTGCCTGCAGGACGTCATGGAGCGGGTAGCGGTCATTGACCGGCATCAGCCGGCTGCGCAGATCGGATTCTGCGGAGTGCAGGGAGAGGGCGAGCCGGATCCTCGGGCCGTCGGTGGCGAGACGGTCGATGCCGGGCACCCAGCCGACGGTGGAGACCGTCGTGTGCGAGGTCGCGATCCCAACCTCGGGCAGTCGTTCGGATGCCCCGATCACCGCGTCGAGGTTCATCAGCGGCTCCCCCATGCCCATGAATACGAGGTGGTTGACCCGTTCGGAGCGGCGGAAGTAAAGGACCTGATCGAGGATCTCGGAGGCGGTCAGGTTGCGGCCGAAGGCCATCCGCCCGGTCGCGCAGAAGTCACAGGTGAGCGGGCAGCCCGACTGCGAGGAGACGCAGATCGAGCGGCGGCCGTCGCGGTAGCGCATCAGGACCGTCTCCAGCGGGTGGCCGTCGAGCGCGTTGAAGAGGACCTTCTCGGTCCCGTCGGAGGAGGTCGCCGACTCGGCCGGGTGGATCGTGGTGAACGGCACCTCGGCCTCGAGCCGCTCGCGCAGCGGCTTCGGGAGGTTGGTCATCTCCGCGAAGGAGCGCGCTCCGCGCGCGGCCCACTCCCACACCTGGGTCGTCCGGAAGCCGGGCTCGCCGGCATCGGCGAGGGTGCGCTGCAGCAGTTCGAGGTCCATGACCTCAGTCTGGCAGGGGTGGGCGCGGCGGCAACCCCGCCTACAGGTAGCTGCGGGCCGCGCGCTCGGCGGAGGCTCCGTAGCTCCCACCGAACAGGACGGCGTGGACGAGCAGCGGCTGCAGTTGCCAGAGGGCGACCCGCTCAGCGTGCCCACCGGACAGGGGCGCGTCCTCCTCGTACGCCGCGAACACGGCATCCGCGCGGGGACTGCCGAACAGCCGCAGCATCGCCAGGTCCATCTCGCGGTGCCCGCCGTGAGCAGAGGGATCGATCAGCCAGGCGCGGCCCCGGCGGTCAGCGTGGACGTTGCCCGACCACAGGTCGCCGTGCAGGCGGGCCGGGGGCTCCGGCGGTCCGGCCAACTCCTTGATCTTCGTCGCCACGGCCTCGATCGCCCTGAGCCCCCCGATCCCGAGCGCACCTCCATCGACCGCCATCCGCGCCAGCGGCAACAGGCGCTGGCCGGCGTAGAACTCGGCCCAGGTCGTGCCCGGTGCGGTCGGGAGCGCGAGCGAGCCGATCCGCTGGCTGTCGCGACCCCCGGGCAGCCAGCCGTGCTCGGGCGCGCCGAGGCGGTGCAACCGCGCCAGACCGCGACCGAGCTGCTCCGCTCCGTCCTCGTCGATGCGCCCGGGCTCGACCCACTCCAGGGCCAGGAACGCCGGCTCCGAGCCGATCGCGAGCACCTCGGGCACCCGCACCTCCCCCTCGCCAAGCCAGCGCAGGCCGTCGGCTTCGGCCTCGTACTCATCAGCCTCCGCGCCAGAGCGGGTCTTGACGAAGGCGGAGCGCCGATCGTCGGTCTCGGCCAGGAACCCCTGGTTGATGTCGCCGCCGCCGACCGTCCTCAGCACCCTCACCCGCGAACCAAGCGCGGCTGCGAGCGCCTCTCGGAGACGGTCGCTCAGCGCGCTCGCTTCTCGGCTTCGCTCGCGATGCCGGAGGCGATGCCCTCGACGATGCTCCGCATCAGCGCGATCAGGGCGAAGCCGACAACAGGGATCCTCGGCGTCGTCTCGAGCACGTAGCTCATCCGCGTCCCCTCACCGGCGGGCTCGAGCTCGATCGTGCCGACGTGATCCCTGACCGGCGCCCCCGAGAGCATCCGGTAGGCGAATCGCCGCGGTGGTTCGAAAGCGATGATCTCCTCGCGCACCGGGGGCCCGACCAGATGCATGACGCGGATCGCTCCGACGCCGTTCGGAGGCGGATCACCCTCGCGCTCGAGCTCGATCTTGCGGAAGCGGGTGAACTCGGACATGCCGCGGAGATCGGCGACCACCTCCCAGACCGTCTCAGGAGGGGCGGCGACAGTGCGGGAGAAGTCAAGCGTGGCCATCGAGGGCGATCATATGTGCTCTTCGCGGATGTGTTGCAGCAGCCCGGCGCAGGCGCTGTGGACCAGGTCGAGCACCTGCTCGAAGCCATCGCTGCCGCCGAAGTAGGGATCGGGCACCGCGAGCTCGCCCGCCTCGACGGCGGCGGCGTCGAACTCCCGCAGCAGGGAGAGCTTCGGCTGATGCTCGGTGGCGGCCATCCGCCGCAACTCGGCGAGGTTGTCGTGATCCATCGCGATCACGAGGTCGAACTCCTCGAGGTCGGCCCGGCGGACCTGGCGCGCCTCGCCCGCGAGCTCGATGCCGCGGTCCGCCGCCGCCGCCGTGGCGCGATGGTCCGGTGGGTCCCCGAGATGCCAGTCGCCTGTCCCCGCGCTCTCGATCGCGACCGCCTCCTCGAGGCCCTCCTCGGCGATCAACGCCCTCATCACGCCCTCGGCGGTGGGGGAGCGACAGATGTTGCCGAGGCAGACGAAGAGGACCCGCACCTCGGCCGACCGGCCGTCAGCCATCGCCCGCGAGGCGGGCTCGAGCCGCCTTGGTGAGTGCCCGGTACCCGCGCTCGTGCTCGTTCCAGTACCACGCCCGGGCGGGACGCGAGGCAGGCGGCAGGCCGGCCTCGGCGAGGGCGTCGGTCCGGATCCTCGACCAGGTCGTGATCGGCATCTCCTCGATCACATGGACCAGATCGGGCCTCCCCTCGTCCCCCAGCAGCCCGAGGACGCGGTCGAGGTCGCCGGCGGTCACCCGAGAACCTTCGCGCAGGGTCACAGCCGCTACCGGGATCTCCGAGGTGCCGTCAACGCGCTCGACGCCGTAGGCCTGGGCCAGCCGGACGCAATCGAGGTCGGAGAGAGCGTCCTGGATCGGCCCCGCCGGGACCACGCCGCCGGCCGTCTGGACCACGGCCCCCGCGTGGTCGACGAGCCAGTAGTCGCCCTCGACGTCCCGGCGGAAGAGGTCGCCGGTCTGCAACCAGGCGTCCCCCGCCTCGAAGACGCCACGGAGCGTCCCGGCGCCCGAGGCGGCGGCGGCGGCGAGCTGGACCCGGGCCAGCAGCATCCCGGCCTCTCGGCTTCCGCTCTCCGAGACGAACCCGTCCTCCTGCTCGATCAGGCGCCCGGCCTCCGGGTCGTAGCCGGCGATCCTGACCTCTGCGCTACCGGGAAGCGGCACGCCCTTGCAGCCGGCCTTCTCGCCGGTCAGGTTGACGAGGACGGCGTCGCCCTCGGTCGAGGCGTAGAACTCGAGCACGCGGGCGGGGGCGAAACGCTCGCCGACGCGCTTCCAGGTCGAGCGCGGCATCCCCGATCCGATGAACAGCCGCACCGGGTGGTGCCTCTCGCCCGGATGCGGCGGGGCCTCGACGATCTCGTCCATCATCGTCCAGGTGTAGGAGACGATCGTCGCACCGTAGCGGCGGATCTCGTCCCAGAAGTTCTCCGGTCCGAGATCCTCGGCGACCGCCAGCCTCGAACCGCCCGCAATCGCGCCGCCGATCGTCATCAGGAGAGCCGAGGGGTGGTAAACGGGGGTGGCGCTGTAGACGGTGTCGCGCGCATCGAGCGCTGCCGAAGAGGCCGTGCCGAAGGCCGACAGTGCCCAGCGCCCGTTGCTGATCCGGTTAGCGCGTGTGCGCTCGCCGCTACCGGTGAAGAGAATGAAGGCGAGATCGCCCGCCCGCCCGGGGTTCGGGCGGTACCAGGCCGGCGATACCACCGCGTCGGGATCGATCCGTTCCATGTCGATGAGGCCGGCGGCGAGCTCACGCGGGCCCCCACCGCCGCCGAGGACGAAGATCTTGCGCCCGGTCTCGCTCGCCACCCGCTCGCCGTTCTGGGGGTCGCAGATGATCCGTCCAACCTTGCCGAGCTCGGCCTCGTGCGCATGGTCGCCGTCGGGGCGCATCAGCACCGCGACCGCCCCCAATCTGTTCAACGACACGACCGCGGTCAGAGCGCTGGGGCGCGTCTGCATGAGGACGCCGACATGCTCGCCCTGCCGAATCCCGATCTCGAGCAGGCCACGGACGACGTTGTCGATCCGCTCGTTGACGGCTGCGCGGGTGTGGCCGCGATCCTCGAACAGCAGGGCCACCTCCTCGGGCGAGGACTTCGCCTGCTCGTCGACGAGCAGCCCGAAGGAGATCCGCGTCCCGGGGCCGATCCGTCCGAGGCGGTTGAGGCGGCCGAACTCGCCGCTGCCGTCACCGATCAGGTCGAACATGGTCCTGCTCGCTGCCGTCGCGGCCCCGGCGAGCGCTCGGGCGGCGCCGAACCCGGCCCCGGCGGCGAGCTCGACCCCGGTCCCGATCCGATCCCCGAGCCCCGGTTGCTCCGCTTCGGTGGGCTCGACCTCCCGCGCCGGCTCGATCCCCTGCGGCGGACGACCGGTCGAGTCCTGCGAGCGGGCCCAACGGGCGACGGTCGGCCAGGTGGTCTCGACCGAGGTCGAGCCGACAACCAGCCCGAAGTGGCCGGCCTGCAGCGCCACCTCGTAGATCTCGGAGCGCGGCGCCGCGCGTCTCACGGCTCGCACCGTGCGCGCGGGCGCGATGTCATCGGTCTCGCCGACGAACGCGAGCACCGGGCACTGCATGTCGGCCAGCGTCACAAGCCGGTTCTCGATCACGAAGCCGCCCGAGACCATGCGGTTGTGGACGCCGAACTGCTTGACGACCTCGGCCAGGGCCGGGCCGGGCCAGGCGACCCAGCCGTCCGTCTCGAGGAACTGACGCTGGCGCTCCCTCGGCAGCAGCGCCTCGCGGTCGTGGAGCTGGCGGATGAACTGCAGGCGCTGCCGCAACGACTTGGCGGGGTCCATGAGCCGGAACCCGGTCCGGCTGGCCCAGGCCGGGAGCGCGGTCCGGGCGAGGACGTTGTCGGCGAGGAAAGCGGCGCCGCGGGTGAGCAGCTCCTCTGGCATCCCGAAGGTCAGCGTCCCGCGGGTATCGACCGGGCTGCCGAAGACGATCACGCTCGCGATCGATTCGCTGCGCCGGTAGGCGGCGGCCTGGTAACAGAACATCCCGCCCTGGGAGTAGCCGCCGATGTGGACGTCGCGGCCCGCCTCCTCGGCGATCAGGGTGATCGCCTCCGAGACGGCGAGAACGTGGTCGGTGAGGCTGCGCTCGAGCCCGCCCTCCTCCTTCTCGGGCGCCCCGAAGTCGATCACCCAGGGCTCGACCCCGTGCTCGTGCAGGATGGTGACGGCGCTGCTGGCCGGCGAGACGTCGTAGATCTCGGCGGCGAGCATCATCGGCGGGATCAGGAGCACCGCAGGGACGTCCGCACGCGGGCCGGAAGACGGGTAGTAGCGCCGCAGGCGGAAGATCTGGCGGTCGGCGAGGACGTCGTAGGGCGAAGGCTCCTCGCCGGTCTGCAGGCCGCCGAAGCGTGCAACCTCGAGCGCGTTCTGCGCCGCGGCGCCGATTCTGCCCGCAGGCGCGCTGATCATCTCCGGTAACAGCCCCACGGACCGGACTCTAGTAGGCGGGTCCACAGGTTCCGCCGGTGGGAACCGGCCTGCAGAGCGGCCCCGAAGGACGGGAGCGACCGCAACCTGATCCCTACCATCGGGTTCCGGGAAGAGAGCCATGCACGTACGCCTGCGAACAGGACTTGCGGTCCTCGCGATCGCATTGGGGGCCCTCGCCTCCGCCACGGCCCCTGCGCTGGGAGGTAACCGGGCCCTGCTCCCGCCGAAGAACAAGATCTACGCCGGGGTCAGCGACACCGGTTCGAAGCAGGCCTACTTCGACTTCACCGAAGCCGTCCGCCGCCACGTCCCGGTGCTGCAGGCCTTCGAGCCCTGGGGCGGCCCGCTGAAGGAAGCGCGACAGCGCTGGAACCGGACCGAGACCCGCGGGATGCTCAGCCTCTCGACCTCCCCCTGTTACGAGTGCAAGGAGGTGATCAGCCCCGGGCAGATCAAGAGCGGCCGCGGGGACGGCTACCTGATCAGGCTGAACCAGTTCCTGACCGAATGGGACCGGCCGGTCTACATCCGCCTGATGGCGGAGATGAACGGCCACTGGAACCCCTACGCGGCGTTCAACGAGGACGGCAGCTCCAGGGGCCGCGATCACAAGACATTCCAGTTCCGCAAGGCCTGGCGGCGGGTGGTGATCATCGTCCGCGGCGGCCCACGCCGGAAGATCAACCGCAAGCTGGTGCGACTCGGGCTCCCGAAGCTGAAGCGCGGCGACAACAGCAAGTCCCCCAGGCGCCTGCGCCGGCCCGATGTCGCCTTCCTCTGGGTGCCGCAGACGCACGGCTCACCGCGGATCAGGCGCAACCGGCCCGCCGCCTACTGGCCCGGTGGCCGCTACGTCGATTGGATCGGAGCCGACATCTACGGCAAGTACCCGAACTTCGAGGGGCTCGACCGCCTGTACAACGCCCGGAGGAAGTTCCCGTTCATGATCGGCGAGTGGTCGCCGTGGGACTACGACAACCCGGGGTTCGTCAACGCACTACACGAGTGGGTCGAATCGCACAAGCGGGCGAAGATGCTGATCTACTACCAGGGCTTCGGCGACCCGAACCCGTTCCAGATCCAAAAGTACCCCAAGAGCCGCGCCGCTCTACGGGGACAGATGGACAACAGGCGCTACAAGCGCTACGCACCCAAGTCCGAGCGGCCCGGTCGCGGCGGCAACGAGACCGCGCCCAACGGCGGCATCAGCCCAGGCTGAGCGGGCGGGCCCGAGCGGAGCTCAGGCCTGCTCCCAGAGAGTTCTCTCGCCCTCCGCCTCGCGGCGGGCGCGCCCCTCGATCTCGAGGTGGTCGAGATACGCGAGCGCCAGCTGCAGTCCCCAGGCCGCGGTGGCGGGACTGAAGAAGTCGCCGAGCAGGTCCTCGACCGTTTCGAAGGCCGGCTTGGGGCCGGTGGCGAGCGATTCGTGCACGCGCTCGGTCTGGACGCCGGCCAGCCGGCGATTGGCGTCGATCTTCGCCCCGACGTCGCGGAAAGGTCTTCCGTGACCGGCCAGGCAGAGACCGGTGTCGAGCTCCTCGACCCGGTCGAGCGAGCCGAGGAACTCGCCGACGGGATCGGGAGAATGCCCGTGGTCATAGAAGATCGATACCCGGCCGAGAAGATGATCTCCGGAGATCATCAGCCGGCGCTCGGGCTGGTGCAGGACCACGTGGGACGGCGCATGGCCCGGGGCCTCGTGGACCTGCCAGGTGCCGGCGTCAGTCTCGATCTCGACCCCGGGCAGCAGGTCGCGTGCCGGCTCGACGATCCGGTCGATCAGTGGATCCTCCCCGCGCCGCTCCTCGTAGCGCTCGAGCGCCTTGGCCGGAACCCCGCTCTGTCGTGCGACCTCTATCCGCCGCTCCCAGCCCTGATCGGGATCCTCGACCATCGCGCGGATGTGCTCCCAGGCCGGGTGGATCCACAGCTCGCACCCGGCCGTGTCAACGACCGTCCCGGCGGCGCCGTAGTGGTCGGTGTGGGCATGGGTGCAGACGAGAAGCCGGACGTCTGAGAGGCTGTAGCCGACCGCCCGCAGGCCGATCTCGAGCTGACCCTCCCCCTGCTTGCCGCCAATGCCGGTGTCGAAGAGGACGAGACCGTCGCCGGCCGCGAGCGCCCAGGCGTTGACATGAGGGACGCCCGGCCACGGGCACGGCAGGCGAATTCGCCAGATGCCCGGAAGGACCCTGTCGGTTCGGGCGATCTCCGGCCGCTGTTTGGAGCCGCTCATCCGCGCATCGTCTCAGGCGAACCTGGTGTGTTGTGTGAGCCTGCACCCAGGGGCCGATTCCGGCCCGTGGCTACCTGCGGCCGGGCGCGAAGAACGCGACCACCAGCGCCGCGCAGCCGATCGCGATCGCGATCGAGACCCAGTCCTCACCCGGGTCGACCAGATAGCGGGTGAGGAGCCCACCGAGCAGCGAGCCCGCAATGCCCGCAAAGGCGGTCGGCATCAGGCCCATTCCGCTCGTACCGGGGATGATCAGACGGGCCAGAGCCCCGATCAGCAGACCGGCGACGAAGAGCCAGATGAGGAGGAAGATGAGATCCATCTTCCTCAGCGTACCCGCGTGGCAGCGCGCGGAAACCGGGCGATTCCTAGGGCAGGGTGCGCGCCTGCTCCCAGGTGATTAGCCGGCCGGTGTCGTCGTCGATCAGCTTAAAGCGGCTGCAGCGCAGGCTCTCCCCCATCGTCAGCTCGGGGACGCTGTCGAAGACCTCGAGGTTGTCGTGGGCGGCCTGCAGGTTGTAGTTCGGCACCCGGGAGCTGAGGTGATGGACGTGGTGGAGGCCGATGCTGCCGGTGAAGAACTGCAGGACCTTCGGCAACTTCAGATGCGAGCTGCCCTGCAGCGCGGAGGCCGCGTAGCTCCACTCCTCGGAGCTCTCCCAGTAGACGTCCTCGAACTGGTGCTGGACGAAGAACAGCCAGACGCCCGCGGAACCGGCGATCATCACCATCGGGATCTGGATCAGCAGGTACGCCTGCCAGCCGATCAGCAGGCAGACGGCCGTGACCGTCAACGCAACGGCGAGGTTGGTGAGCCAGACGCTGTTGCGGAGGGCTTTGTTCGAGGTCTTCGGCGGGATCCGGGGCTGGACGACGAGCGACCAGATCGGACCCAGGCCGAACATCACCAAGGGGTTGCGGAAGGCACGGTAGATCAGCTGGTCCTTGGTCGAGGCGGCTCGGAACTCGCTCACCGTCATCGTCATCACATCACCGGTTCCGCGGCGATCTAGGTCGCCGGCGGAGCCGTGATGGACGGCGTGCGAATGGCGCCAATTCGCGAACGGGTGCAGGACCAGCAGCCCGCAGAAGCGGCCGAACCAGAGGTTGGCTTTCCGTGAGCGGAAGAGCGAGCCATGGGTGCAGTCGTGGAAGAGGATGAAGGTCCGCAGCAGAAACCCGGCGGCGGGGATGCTGATCAACAGGGTGAGCAGGTAGGAGACGTCGAGGGAGAGATACATGACGGGCCAGAGCGCCAGGTAGGCGACGGGGCCGGTGAGAATGTCGAGAGCTGTCCGCGCCGGACTCGGTTGCGCGAAGGGGGCGAGAGCCTCGCGCCAGAGGGGGTCGGCCTGCTGCTCTGAGGAGGCAGCGTCGCCAGGGTCGATTTCAGCTGTAGCCGTGTTAGCCGTGGTCAAGGGAATCTCCGGGTCCGAATCAGCCCCTGGTCACCCGGAGGTCCTGGAGCCAGTCCCTCCTGGTCCTACCCGGAGGTCCTGGCGTCAGTCTAGACACTCCTGCCGGTGGGATTCGGCATCGTCGCCACGTTCATCGCAGCGGAGCAACGTCGCCGCCGATCTTTGTACGCGTGGACAACACGCCCAACCGCAGGGCTTCTAAGGTGTCAGCCCACAGCTTGAACCAGACCGCGACGCGACGGGTCCACCGGGCCCGCGCGCTTTGCCGTAAACAGACAAGAGGAGTCGATTTCCGCATGACCAGCGTCACCCGAGCCCGCAAGCAAAACGTAAGCGCGGGCACCTGGACCTCCGATGGCAGCAGCATGGGACGGTCCGATCTGACCGAGGACGCCAACCACCCGTTCGGCGAGAACGTCTTCAGCGGCGCGATCCAGAAGGAGCGCCTCTCCAAGGACACCTTGATCAAGCTCGAGAACACGCTCAAGGCGGGCGACGCCCTCGACCCCTCGCTCGCGGACGAGGTCGCCGAGGCGATGAAGGAGTGGGCGCTGGAGCGAGGCGCGACCCACTTCACGCACGTATTCCAGCCGCTGACCGGGCTGACCGCCGAGAAGCACGACTCCTTCTTCGAGCCAGACCGCCAGGGCGGGGCTCTGGCCGGCTTCTCCGGCAAGGAGCTGATCCAGGGTGAGCCGGACGCGTCGTCGTTCCCGACCGGTGGCATCCGCGCGACCTTCGAGGCGCGCGGCTACACCGCTTGGGATCCGACCAGTCCCGCCTTCATCCTCGAGAACCCGAACGGCGCCCTGCTCTGCATCCCGACCGCTTTCGCGTCCTGGACCGGCGAGGCGCTCGACGCCAAGATCCCGCTGCTGCGCTCGATGGACGCGCTCAGCAAGGCCGCCGTCCGCGCGCTGCGGCTGCTCGGCGACGAGGAGGCCCAGCGCGTGTTCACCACCGTCGGTCCCGAGCAGGAGTACTTCCTGGTCGACGAGCAGTACTACTACGAGCGTCCCGACCTGATCGCCTGCGGGCGGACCCTGTTCGGCGCCAAGCCGCCGAAGGGCCACGAGCTCGACGATCATTACTTCGGCTCGATCCCCGAGCGCGTGCTCGCCTGCATGCTGGACACGGAGAGGGAGCTCGTGAGACTTGGCGTCCCGGTCAAGACCCGCCACAACGAGGTCGCCCCTGGGCAGTACGAGCTCGCGCCGATGTTCGAGAATTCGAACGTCGGCTCCGACCATCAGCAGCTGACCATGCAGGTCATGCAGAACGTCGCCCGCAGGTACGGGCTCGTCTGCCTGCTGCACGAGAAGCCGTTCGCCGGCGTCAACGGCTCCGGCAAGCACAACAACTGGTCGATGGGGACCGACACCGGGCACAACCTGATGGAGCCCGGCGACACCCCGGCGGACAACACGAACTTCCTGTTCTTCTGTGCCGCCGTGATCCAGGCAGTCAACAAGCACCAGGGCCTGCTCCGCGCATCGGTCGCGAACATCGGACAGGACCACCGGCTCGGGGCCAACGAGGCCCCGCCGGCGATCATCTCCGTCTTCCTTGGCGCCGAGCTGGAGAAGGTCTTCGAGGCGATCGCCACGGGTGAGGGTGACCCCCACACCCCGGGCAGCTATCTCGGATTGGGCACGCCGGTGCTGCCGCCGCTTCCGATGCACGGCGGCGACCGCAACCGGACCTCCCCGTTCGCCTTCACCGGCAACAAGTTCGAGTTCCGGGCGCTCGGCTCCAGCATGTCGCTGGCGTTCACGAACACGGTCCTGAACACGATCGTGGCGGAGGCGATCGATGACCTCTCCGACAAGCTCGAGGCCGATGGCGGCGACGTCGCCGAGGGTGTCGCGGCCGTCGTCAAGGAGTCGTACTCGGCCAACAAGCCGATCTGCTTCATGGGCGACAACTACGACGAGGTCTGGCACTCCGAGGCCGAGCAGCGCGGACTGAAGAACCTGCGCACGACGCCGGACGCGCTGCCCGAGGTGGTCGCGCCCGACACGGTCGCCGCCTTCGAGAAGTACGACGTTCTCTCCGAGCGCGAGCTCGAGGCGCGTTACGAGGTCTGGGTCGAGCAGTACGCGACGCTCGCCAACACCGAGGCCGAGACCGGTCAGAACATCGCCAAGACGATGATCCTGCCGGCGGCGATCCGCTACCTCGAGATCCTCGACGACGCCGATGTCAGCTCCGTCGAAGACGAGGTCCGCGACCTCACCGAGAACCTCGTGGCGGCGATCCGCAAGCTCGAGGAGGCCAACGCGCCCGTCGAGCACGAGGGCATGGAGCTGGCCGTGTACGCCCGCGACAATCAGCTCGCGAATCTGGAGAGCGTGCGCGAGGTCGCCGACACACTCGAGCGGGTGCTGCCCGACGACCTCTGGCCGCTGCCGAAGTACTCGGAGATCCTCTTCGTGAGGTAGGCGCGGCGCCCGCAAGGCGGACACGCTGAGCCAAGCCCGGGCTATCGCCCGGGCTTCGTCGTTCCGGGACCCGGCGGCGGGTCGCCGGGGCCGGAGGGCGTCGCCGCCCCGCTCACCTGCGACGCGGCTCGTAGATCGTCATCCCGAAGAAGGTCCCCGTCCAGATCGAGCGGCCGGGGCCGATCTCGGTCGCGGCGTAGGTCGAGTTCTGGCAGCTGCTGGGCAGCTCGTCGAGGGTCTCCTCGAGGAAGGTGAGGACGCCGGTCGCCTCGAGGATGCGGAACGCCTCCGCCGAGCATTCCTGCTCATCGGCCGGAGCGAAAAACCTGCTGCGCCCGGTACCCCAGTCGAGCCCGCCGACCCCCCAGTCGCCACGGAGCTGGCGGAGCCCGTAGGCGGTCTGCGATCGTTGCGAGATCGAGGGGATTCCGTTCGGGATCGAGACCTTCGGGTTCGCCCAGACCGACTCGCAGGCCCGGCGTCGTGGCTTCCAGTCGATCCGCTCGACCCCCTTGGGCGCCGCGGCAGGATCCCCGCCGCGAAGCGCCGCGAGGGCGTTGACCAGGATCGGCGGCAGGCCGGGCGCGAACTCGTAGTCGAGCGCGTTGTTGACGTGCAGGGTCCCGTAGCCGCGGACCGCGACCGACTGCTCCGAGAGCGAGCTGGCCGCGTCCGGATCTCCGAACCGCACCGGATGCTCGCAGGCGAGCCTCCGTGATCGTCCCTCCCCCAGCCCCTTCCAATCGCCAGGGATCCCGTTCCGCCAGAAGAGGTCCACATGCATCAGGTCCTGGCCGTCGGTGATGACCACGAAGCGGTCCTGGCCCCTTTGCGTCCCCATCAGGCTCGGGGTCGAGCCCGAGCCGGCGCCGAGCCGGATCTCGGAGACGTCGGAGCCGGCGTCGTATGGGGCGCTCCAACGCGACCACAATCGATTCGAGGTGGCACGGTGATCGATCCGGCGCATGCGGTTCGAGGTGACGACGTAGATGCCGCCGCGCTCGTCGGCGGCGATGCTGTTCGATACCGTTTCGAGCTCCTCGTCGGGGGCGTCGCAGCGGCCCTGATTGACGTTCACGGTCCGCAGGTTCGCCTTCCGCATCCGCCGCGGCTGGTGCGGGATCGTCCCCACCACGCCCCGCTCGGTGGCGAAGGCGATGTAGCCGTCGTAGGTCATCGTCGCCCCAACCAGCCGGTCACCCTCGCCGCAGAGGGCGGAGTCCGGGAGGTAGAAGCGCCGGCGCAGCTTGATCTCGGAGCCGCGATCGCCCTTGACCGAGTCCTTGTAGACGTCGAACCAGGTCTGCCGGGGAACGAAGAAGCGCCCGGAGCGGTCGAGGATGTTGTAGCTGCCGGTGATCCCGCCCTCGCCGGCCGGCGGGCGATCCGATTCCCGTTCGGCGGGCAGGTAGAGATCGATCAGCTCGCCACTGGAGGCATCGACCTTGAACAGAACCTGCGCGTCGGAGCTGTCGACCAGCGAGCCCCAGGCCACCCGTTCGCCCTCGGGGTAACGACTGCTGAACTCGATCTGGATCGGGACGCCCGGCAGATTGATGTGGCGGCTGCGGGTCCGGGCGCTCTCGAGCCCGCGCAGCGGCGACGAGCCCTGCGCGTAGCTGCCGCGATGGGAGGCCGACCAGGGCGAGCTCGCCAGATAGGGGTTGCAGGGCGGCTCGTGCACGCCGGCCGGCTGCTTGCAGCGCGGTGCGGCCTGCGCGGACTGCGTGACGACTCCCGCGGCAATGAGAATCGACAGGAGCGCTCCGGCCACCCTCGCGTGGCGCCGGCGGCGGCCGCTGTCCGGCTGGGTTGTTCTGCCTCTCATCGTCGGCCCAACGCGCGGGTGACGGCGCCGGCAGCTAGGTCCCGGTGATCGGCTGCAGCTGCTTGGCGAGCTCGTCGGCCGGCTTCGCATAATCGACCGAGGTCCCCTCGCCGGGGGTGAACGAGGCGATCAGACCGCAGTCGGTGGCCTCTGCGCTGAGCTCGGTCGAGAACAGCTCTTCACCGGTAGCTGCTACCAGGGCCCGGACGTCGTAGGTCGCGTCCGCCTTCTCCTGATTGAACTTCTCACCGCTGTCGCTGTCCTCGAACTCGCAGGTTTCGACGACCTTCGAATCGGTCACCTCCATGCAGACGATCACCGAGGCGTCCTCGGGGACGAGCGCGCTGGCCGAGTCGGGCAGCTCGGTGCTGTAGGAGGAGAACTCGTAGCCGTCCCCCTCTCCCGCGTCGGTGAAGACCGTCACCTGGGCCGAGCCCTTCTCGTAGGGGGGAGCGTCCGCGAAGGTCTCACCCTCGCAGACGCCGGCGGCCGTGCCCGGAGGCGCGGGGGTCGAGGCGGCTGGAGAGCCATCGCCCGACGTGGAGGAATCGGAACCGCCGGAATCGTCACCCCCGCAGGAGGTGAGGACGGCGGCGATGAGTCCGAGGGACAGGAGCAGTGGGATGCGCTGGGCGGGTTGCATGCGACGCCACTCTACGGCGCGCCGCCGACGGCGGCTCATACGTAGGAGCTTCATCCCGGTGCGCCGGTGGGAGAAAGCGCCAGAACCGGGATCACCCGATCACCGGCCCGCTCCCTGTAGAGGCCGTAGCCGGCGTAGAGCTCCTCGGCGAGCGCGAAGAGCCGCTCGCGCTCGGCGCCCTCCGTCTCTCGAATGCTGTAACGGGCCTCGACGACGCCGCCCGCCGTCAGCTTCGCCTCATCGGCCGCGACGAGGTTGAGGTACCAGGCGGGATGCTTGGCGCGCCCGAAGCTGGAGGCGACCAGGATTACGTCCTCACCCTGCGTGAAGTAGACGAGCGGGACCGTCCGCTCGATGCCCGACCTGCGGCCGGGGACCGTGAGCAGCACGACCGGGAACCCGATCCCGGTCGAGATCCGCCCCCTGGTCGCCTTGAGCAGTACCGGGTCCACCCTGGTGGAGACCTTCATCGCGAGCTTGGTGCCGGCGTCACTCATCACGAACCGGCGCATCGTGCGCTGGATCGCGGTCGGCGGCCGCGTCGGGTCGACCTCGGGAATCGCGGCCATCGATCCGATCGTATCCACCGAGCGCCCGGCTCGCGAGTCGGCTCGGGAGGGTGACCTCGACACGGGGCTCCCGACGACGGACCTGCGACCATCAGGTCCGACGGGCGGGACCGGCACAGGGGACCGAGATGATCGAGCGAAGCATCAAGTTCACGAGCATCCTGCTGGGCCTCTGCCTGGCGGCTGCCGGGCTCTGTGCCGCGGCCGCCGGTGACTCCCCAGCGGCAAGGGGCGAGGTCAAGCTAGGGATATCTCGCGTGAGCAAGCCGCCCGGCGCCGCCTCACGCGGGGAGCGGGTCGAGATCGTGGGCCGGGTCCGCAACCGCGGCGACCGGCGCGTCGGCGCCCGCCTGAAGCTGATCGTCCCGCGGCGGGAGGGCGCCAGTAGCGGCACGCGCCTGCGCCGTAAGAGGCTGAAGCGGGTCCAAGCCGGTGGCGGCAAGCGGTTCCGCATCGGCTTCCGGGTCGGTGAATCCCTGCTCCCGGCCGCCGGCGAGCCCGAGGCGACGCACCGCCTGGCCGTCTGCGTGCGCGGGCACCGCTGGCGGGGCCGCTGGCGCTGCAGGCAGACCACGGGGACGCTCACGGTCCCGAATCCGCTCCCGCCAGGCTATGAGCGGGGAGCCACCTCGATCGGCGATCCGCTCTACCCGCAGGTCGGCAACGGCGGCTACGACGTCCGCGGCTATGAGATCGAGCTCAACTACGAACCGAGTTCGAATCGCTTCCTGACCGGCACCAGGACCACGATCACGGCGGTCGCAACGATCGATCTCGGCGAGCTCAGCCTCGACTTCCAGGATCTCGACGTCAGCTCGGTCGAGGTCAACCGCGAGCCCGCCGGATTCGTGCAGACCGTCGCGAGGCCGGCGCTGCCGGACTCAGCCACCGAGCTCCGCAAGCTGGTCATCAACCCTCCGGACGGGATCGATTCCGGCGCCGCCTTCACCGTCGAGATCAGCTACAGCGGCAGGCCCCGGAAGCTGATCGGGCTCGACGATGCCCCGACCGGCTGGGTCCGCTCCTGTAACGAGGGCCGCGACCCACCTTGCGACGGCGCGATCGTCGTCAACGAGCCGAATGGGGCCCAAACCTGGTTCCCGGCCAACGACCACCCGAGTGACAAGGCGACCGTCGAGACCGCGATCACGGCGCCGAGCCCCTACACGGCGCTCGGCGTCGGCGAGCTCGAGAGCCGGCGCGGCAACGGCGACGGCACCACCACGTGGAGCTGGAGCGAGGACGATCCGACCGCGACCTACCTGACGACGGCGACCACGGGGAAGTTCTTCTTCGACGAGACCTCGGTGACGATCGAGCCGGGCGGGCGGATCCTGCCGAGCTACGAGGCGGTGGACCGGACCGCGGGCCCCGGCCGGCGCTCGACCTTCGAGGCCGCGCTAGATCGGACCGGATCGATCCTCGGCTTCCTCACCGGGCGCTACGGGTCCTCCTATCCCTTTGGCTCGACCGGCGCGATCGCCGACGACGTCGCCGGTCTCGGCTATGCCCTCGAGGTCCAGACCAAGCCGACCTTCAGTTCGATCTCATTCACCGACGGGCTGATGGCCCACGAGCTCGCACACCAGTGGTTCGGCAACTCGGTCTCCCCGGCGACCTGGCTGGAGACCTGGCACAGCGAGGGCTGGGCGCAGTGGTCGCAGCTGCGGTGGGAGTTCGAGACGGGCAACAGCGACGAGTCCCCCGCCGAGATCCTGGACGCGACGCTGGCGAGGACCGGCAGCATCTGGGACACCCCGCCGGCAACGCTGCTCGGCGACCCCGCGCGACAGTTCGACGGCTTCGCCGTCTACACCCGTCCGGCGATGATGCTCGAGGCCTATCGCCAGATCGTCGGCGAGGCCCGCTTCACCGAGCTCGCGCAGACGCTAGCAAGCCGGCACGGGTACTCGACGCTCACCACCGCCCGGTTCATCGCCCTCGCTCGCGAAATCAGCGACCTCAGGGGTGCCGACGCCAGTCGCCTCGATCGCTTCTTCCAGCAGTGGCTGTACGGGATCGATCGTCCAACGCTGTCGCCCGAGGACTTCTGATGCCGGCGCCCAGAGGCGGATGTCTGGCGCTGATCGCGGCGCTGATCGCGTTCGGCATGGGCGGCTGCGGCAGCGACGGCGGGGCCACCTCGACCACCACGGCCGCGACCTCGGCATCCGCCGGGGGCGGCTCGGGGAAGCGCGCCCAGCCGCCCGCCCCGGTGAGCCGACTCGCCGACCCGCTCCGCGGCGGAGAGCGGGTCGTCTTCATCGGCGACAGCCTCCCGGTCACCACACCGCCCACCTATGCCGATCGACTCCCGGCGGCGATCGCCGACCGGGCTCCCGGGGTCGAGGTCGTCAACCTGGCCGAGCCGGGCAGCACCTCCTCGGACTGGCTGCCGGGCTCTGAGCTGTTCGGCGAGCGCCTGGACCCCGAGCTCGCGGCCGCCGACATCGTCGTCGTCACCCTCGGCGGCAACGACCTGCAGGCGGAGCTGGGCGGCGTCGACGGGCTCGCCGCTCTCTCGCGGGCCGGATCGGTTGAGGCGCTCGGAGGCTTCGTCGAGGTGCGGGATGAGCTCGAGGAGAACCTCGGCCGGACCTTCCGGCGGATCCGTGAGCTCGCGCCGCAGGCCCGCGTCGTCTACGTCTCCTACCCCGACTACTCGCTCGCGAAGGCCTGGCGCAGGGAGGGTGGCCGGCTCGGAGCGCTCGCGCTCAGGCTTGGGCTGGGTGAGCTGTTGGGCGCAGCTGAGGCTTCCGGCCCCGACGTCGTCGTCGACATGCTCGACGCGACCGCCGGCAGCGACGTCGACTCGCTGCTCGCCGATCCGGAGCACCTTGGTCCGCTCGGCCACGAGCTCTACGCGCGGCGGCTGGCCCGGGCGCTGACGGGCTGAGTCCGCGGCGGCCCCTCAGGGGCGGGCGGAGAGCGCCGGCTCGAGGTCGAAGGCCTCGGCAACCAGCTCGTATGAGCGGATCCGGTCCTCGAGGGCGTGGGTGCTGCCCATCAACATCAGCTCGTCGGCGCCGCTACGCGAGAGCAGCTCCTCGAAGGTCTCACGCAGCAAGGCGGGGGCGCCGACGACGACCCTCAGGCCCTCGATCCCGTTCTTCGGCGGGCGCGAGGGACGATCCTCGGCAACGGCCTCCGCTACCTCGGGCAGCGGGCCTGGCATGCCCGACCGGAGTCGGCGGAAGGCGACCCGGCCCGGGGCCGCCAGCTCGGCCGCCCGCTCGTCGGTCTCGGCGCAGATCGCGTTATGGGCGAGGATCGCATAGGGATCGGAGAGCTCGGCCGACGGCTGGAACTCCTCCCGGTAGGCGCGGAGCGTGGCGACCGCCTCGGAGGGGTTGATCTGAGCCGCGAAGGCGAAACCCATGCCCGCCGCCGCGGCGACCTTCGCCGAGTAGTCGCTGGAGCCGAGCAGGAAGAGGGGCGGCAGGGGCACATCGGCAGGGGCCGCCTTCACCGATGCGAAGTGATGGCCCTCGGGCCACTCGCGCAGGCCGCTGAAGGCGAGCAGCTCGGCGAGCATCCGGGGCAGCTCGCCGCCCCCGGCGCCGCGCCCGCCGCGCAGCGCCATCGCGGTCGTGTAGTCGGTCCCCGGGGCGCGACCGATGCCGAGGTCGATCCGGCCGGGGTACATCGCCTCGAGCACCTTGAACTGCTCAGCCACGTGCAGGGGCGTGTGGTTGGGGAGCATCATGCCGCCCGAGCCGAGCCGGATCCGCTCGGTGCGGGCGCCGGCGGCGGCGATCATCAGCTCCGGTGAGGTCGAGGCGAGCATCGCGCCCCCGTGGTGTTCGGCGAACCAGAAGCGGTGGTAACCGAGCCGTTCGGCGAGCTCGAGCAGCTCGAAGGACTCTCGGACCGCGGCCGCCTCGCCGCGGCCGGATGCGACCGGGGAGAGGTCGAGGACCGAGACCCTGCTCATCGCGACCCAGGGCTCAGGCGGCCGAGCGGGCGGAGGCGCCGATCCGGTCGGCAAGCAGCTCGGCGTCGGCGTCGCTGATCGTGCGGAGCTGGCCCTGGAAGCCGAGATGCCAATGCTCCTCCGGCCACTTCTTCAGATGTTCCATCTCACCGAGCAGCGACTCGGCGGGAACGAAATCGTCCTCGTCCAGGACCAGCACCGGCTCGGCCTCAACCCGCCACGGGTAGTCCTCGGGCCGCTTCTTGTTGCCCTGTGGCCAGATCGGATCGCGGTCCTCGAACATCGTCGAGCGGACGCGGGCCATACCGCCGAAGGCCTTGACGCCGGTGACGTAGAAGACCACCTCGTCGCCGGGCTCGAACTGCTCGGCCTGGCGGATCCGCTTCTCCTTCAGCCCGATCACGTCGAAACCACGCTCGACGTTGATGCGGAAGTTCTCGAGGCATCCGGTGAGGATCCAGACCTTCTTCTCGGGCTCCTGCGTCGTCTTCTCGCTCGTCTCAGCCATGGCCATGGATTCTAGGGATCGGGCTCGCGCACCCTCCATAGCACTGACATCGGCTCGCATGGGGCAGGTTCTCGGCACTCGAGGCCGCGGCGGCACGGCCCGTGGGCTAGCGGCGGATGGTCTTGATCTGGTTGCTGGCGACCTTTCCGAGCCTGGTTCGCTTGCCGTCGGGCCAGGTCACCTTGACGCGCTTGGCGACCCGCTTGGCGCCGAGGCCGAAGTAGAGGCGATAGTGGCCCTGGCCGTAGCGGGCGCCGTCGTTCTGGCCAACCCATTGGGTCAGCTTGCGGTTGCCGGCGCGGAGGCTGACCCTGGCCCCGATCGCCTGTCGATTGCCCCTGGGGCCGACGAGGTCGAGCTCCAGCCAGCGGCGGGCCCGCGAGCGGTCGTTGACGCTGAACTTGACGTTGGGGAAGGGGTTGGTACCCCGCTGCGCGATCAGAGCCAGATCCCGGCGGCCGTTGCCGTTGGCGTCGAACCACGAGGCGCGGCCGAAGCGAAGACCCTTTGCGGTCCGGGCCAGGCCGGTCTTGCGGAACCGCTTCCCCGATCCCTTGTAGAGGCCCTGCGGCAGGGTGTGGAGGTCGAGCTTCGAGTCATTGTTGAAGTCGACGAAACTGGCCGAGAAGCTGCCCTTGCCAGGCAGCCCCACGGCGGCCGGGTTGGTGGCACTGAGACGGCCGCCGCGGTTTACGAACAGGGTGTTGTCGGAGGAGCTGGCGACGAACAGGTCGAGATCGCCGTCGTTGTCGAGGTCGCCCGGCGCGATCTCGTCCACGTTCTTGTTCGAGTTCCGGGCGGGGACGCTTTGCATCAGCTCGAGCGCACCCGAGCTCTTCAGGCGCCAGACGCGCAGCGCATCCTTTCGGCCCTCGACCAGCTCGGGGCGTCCGTCGTTGTCGAGGTCGAGAAGACGGAAGGCCGTCCCGCCGCGGCCGAGCTTCCGCACTCGGCTGGAGACGTTCTTGAAGCGGCCGTTGCCGCGACCCTTGTAGTACTGGGGCAGGCCCTCGCGGCAACCGACAAAGAGGTCGTAGCGGCCATCGCGGTTGTAGTCCAGCGGCAGCGACTCCCGGCCGCGGCAGCTGCCCTTCTTGAGCCCGGATCCGCGAGTCTCGTTGATCAACCCCTTGTTCGAGCTCAGCAGCAGCTCATCGCTGAGCACGCCCCGGTATTGATTGATGTTGCCCGACAGACCGCCACTGGTGATGAAGGCGTCCGTGCCTCCATCGCGATCGAAATCGGCCCAGGCGATCCCGTGCCGGTCGCCGAGGCTCATCTTCTCCTTCCGGCTCGGGGGCTCGACCGCGAGGGAGCCCAGGTAGACGTTCTCGAGCGGCATCGGCTTCGGGACCTCGATCTCGAACGGGAGGTCGATGTGGCTGGCCCGCAGGACGATACGGGCGTTGTCGCGCGCTTTGTAGTCGATCTCGGTCCGGGTCTTGCTTAACGGTCCTGACCTCGACTTCGGCCCGCTGCCTCTGCTTGACCTTGACCTTGGGGAAGACCACCGAGATCCGGCCCTTGGCCTTGCCATCGATCCCGGGGACCGCGTCGAGATCGTTGGTGCGGATCCTGATGTTGGGCCGCTTCTTGTTCGCCTTCATGTAGATGTAGATGCCCGGCTTGTCGAACTTGGGGACCCGGCCCAGGTCCTCGAACCCCGGAACGTCCTGCGTAGGCGCCATGCCGGCTTCATGGAAGGTGTCCTCGAAGCGGCCGCGGCCGGTCCCGCGAAGCAGGGTATCCCGGAACATGTGGTTGGTGGTGAAGAGGTCGAGCACACCATCGCCGTCGTAGTCGGTGATGCCGAGGTCGAATGCACGCTTGACCTGGACGTCGAGCTTGTCGGAGCTGAACCCGTTCCCGGCCACGTAGCCGATCCCCTCGGCATGGGCCTGGGAGGCGCCCCCAAGGCCGACCGCGATCAGGGCCAGCGTGGCGAGGCCGAACCCCCGCCGATTCGGCGTCTTGGTGCCAAGCATCGATGCAAGGCTAGGGAACCGCTGAGACATGTCGTGTACCCCAACACGGCGAACGGCCACATGTACCGGTACCGGCGGCGCCGATAGGTTGTGCGATCGATGGCCCAGCCCCTCCTCGCAGTCGACACGCCCTCGATGCTCTACCGGGCGTTCTTCGCACTGCCGAAGACGATAACCGGCTCCGACGGCGCGCCCGTCAACGCCCTGCTCGGCGCCGCGAACCTGATCCTTCGTGAGGTCGAGCGCTACCTGCCACGGGCGGTGGTGATCTGCTTCGGGCCCGACGCCGCCTCCTACCGCACCGAGCTGTACCCGGGCTACCACGCCGAGCGTCCCGAGATGCCCGCGGAGCTCGTCGGTCAGTGGCACGACGCGCCGGCATTCTTCTCGGCCTTCGGCTGGGAGGTCGCCGACCACGACTCCCTGGAGGCCGACGATCTGCTTGGGACCCTGGCGCGGCTGGAGAGCGAGGCGGGCGGCGAGGCGTTGCTGCTCACCGGCGACCGGGACATGTTCCAGTGCGCTGACGAGAGCACGTCGATCCTCTACGTCAGCACCGGCGGCAAGCGCGGCGCCGAGAAGCTAGGCCCCGCCGAGGTCAAGGACCGCTACGGGATCGAGCCTGCGCTGGTGCCTGACTTCATCGCCCTCCGCGGCGACCCCTCCGACGGCCTGCCGGGCGCCAAGGGAGTCGGCGAGAAGACCGCGGCGGAGCTGCTGCGCCGGCGGGGCTCGCTCGAGGCGGTGCTGGACGGCGCCATCGCCGAGACGCGTCCAAAGCTACGGGCGACCCTGCTGGAATCGGCCGACGAGCTGCGCGCCTTCAAGGACATCGCGACGCTGCGCGACGCGGGCGTGGAGCGCCCGCCCGACCGGGAGACCGACCGTTCCGGCGCCGCGGCAGCGGCCCGCGAGCGCGGAATGGACCGGCTCGCCGAGCGCCTCGACAGCGCCGACGACTAGGGTCAGGCGAATGGATCTCGAGGGAAGAACCGCGTTGGTGACGGGTGGGGCGAGTGGTCTCGGGCTGGCGACCGCACGGGGGCTCGCCGGCGCCGGAGCGAAGCTGCTGCTCGCCGACATCGACCGCGAGGGCGTTGAGCGTGCCGCCGCGGGGCTGGGCGCTGAGTTCATCGTCGCCGACATCTCCGATCTCGAGGCCAATCGGGAGCTTGTGACCGTCGCCGAGGAGCGGCACGGCAGCCTGGATCTCGCCTTCCTCAATGCCGGGGTCTCGACCGGCTGCGGTGTCGGTGACGACTTCGACCCCGTCCTGTACCGGCGGGCGATGGGCGCCAACCTCGACGGGGTCGTCTTCGGCGTCCACGCGGTGTTGCCGGCGATGCGGCGGGCAGGAGGCGGATCGATCGTCGCCACCTCCTCGCTCGCCGGTCTGACGGCGGTGCCGATGGACCCGATCTACGCCGCCAACAAGCACGGCGTTGTCGGGCTCGTGCGCTCGCTCGGCCCGGGCCTGCAGGCCGACGGGATCCGGATCAACGCGGTCTGCCCAGGGTTCGCCGACACCGCGATCCTCGCGGGCTTCAAGGAGCAGATCGAGGCGACCGGGACACCGATCATCCCGGCGCAGGAGGTTGCCGACGTGGTGATCGACCTGCTCAGCGGCGAGGGATCGGGCGAGGCCTGGTTCGTGCAGGCGGGGCGCACCGGCGCCTTCGCGTTCCGGAACCTCCCGGGCCCGCGGGTCTGAGCGGACCCCGGGCGACTCCTGACGACTCCGGGGCCAGGCGCCGACCGGAACTCAGGCGGCCCGCAGATGACGGCGACGCGAGGTGCGGGTGGCGAGCAGCCCGGCCAGCTCCGCGTCGTCGATCAGGTGGGGCTCGGTTGCGGAGATGAAGCCGTCGAGCAACTCGGCGAGAGCATCGGGGCGGTCCAGGTGCGGGAAATGCGCGGCGCCCTCGATCGTCGCGAACCGGGCGTCGGGGATCGCCTCACAAGCGCGGCGACCGTGCTCGGCGGGGATCGTGCGATCGTGGTCGCCCCAGGCGATCAGGGTCGGCACGCCGCCGAGCAGGTAGAGGCGATCATTGGCGCTGACCCGCTGGCCACGGACGTCGATCACCGCCCGCAGGGTCTCGATGAAGGCCTTGCGCCCGCCGGCGCGCTCGAGCGGACGGACGGCGCGGACGACAGCGCGAATCTGGACGGCGGCCTGACTGCGCCCACCTCGCTGGAGCCGGCCGGCGAGTTGGTCGAGCGTCGCCAGCGCCCGCGGGTGAGCCGCGAGGTAGAGCGCCGTTCCCGCCCCCGGCAGCGCCGCGCCCCGCAGCAGCGGGCTGACCTCGGGGCCGAGCCCGCCGCTCGAGACCAGGGCCAGCCGCTCGACCCGCTCGGGGAACTGCCAGAAAAACTGCATCGCGACTCCGCCGCCGAGCGAGTGACCGACGAAGGTCGCGCGATGGACCCCGATCGAGACCAGCAGGTCCCGGATCGCCGCCGCATGGGCCCCGAGCGAGTAGTCGCCGCGAGGGGTCGCGGAGTCCCCGTGACCGATCAGGTCGGGAGCGATCACCGTGTAGCGGTCGGCGAGCCGGAGCGCAACCCGCCGCCAGTGGCGTGAGGAGTTGACCATGCCGTGGATCAGGACCACCGGCGGCCCCGAGCCGAGCGCGTGGTAGATCACGCGGTGGCCGTGCAGGTCGACCTCCCAGGCCTCGAACGGGTCTTCGACGACCTCCTCCATCAGCCCCGAGCGTAGATCAGCCGCGGATTCGGCGCTTCTGCCTGGCGATGCCCCGCCGCTCCGCGGTCGAGGTCTTGACCCTGACCCTGGCCCCGCGGTGGTTGCGAAGCCACCTGCGACCGCTGCGGGTCGTCCTCAGGGTGACCTTCCGCTCGCTGCCGCCCGGCTGCTCGAACTCGCCCCCGGCGATTCTCAGCGAGCCCGAGCGGGTCCGGCCCTTGACCACGACCTCGCCGTCGTTGCAGGCCGCGTAAAGACCCGGGCACTTGACCCTGGCCGTGATCGAGCCCGCGCCGCGGCGCTTCAGCGCGCCCTTGGCGAGCCGAGCCCGCGCCGTCGTCAGGCGCTCGAAGCCCGGGGCGAGCTCTCCCCCCTCGGGGAGTGGCTTGCGCGTGGTCGCGTCGATCAGGCCGTCCGAGGACCCGGGCCGCTCGACGACCGGAAGCCGCATCGTCAGCTTCGTGATCTCGACCGTGCCCTGGCCGTCGGAGGGGCGACCGTAGGGACCCAGACCGCCGTCGTCGGCGTCGTCGGCCAGCAGCTGCAGCTTGGCGACGTGGCCCTGCTCGAACTCCCAGGCCCCCGGGTGGAGCTGGAAGGCCTGCTTGGCGCTCTCGCCCTGCTCGGGGCGCCATAGTCCGCGGGCAACGAGCGTCTGCATCCCGTCGGGTGCGACATCGAGCAGCCGAGCCGCGACCTGGGAGTTCGGCTCGCCGAACTTGAACTTCGCGGTGACGAGCGGGCTGCCGAGCAGCGTGTAGCCACCCTCGGGAGCCGGCTCGGTCCGGTAGTTGGCGGTCCCGGGCTGGTCGGCTGCATCGGTGCGGGCGCAGGCGCCGCCGCCGGTCACCGGGTTGAACGCCGCCGCGATCTGGTTGCTGCCGCCTCCCGGCGCCAGGCGCTGAGCCGGCGGCCCCGCGACTGAGACCTCGCCGGGTGCGACCCGTGCCCAGTTGCGGGCCCTGAACGGGCCACCCGAGCCGGCCTCTGCGGGGCAGGTCTGGGTGTAGGCCTCGACCATTGACCGCGGCTCGCCGCCCTCCCCCTTGACGTAGTAATCCATCCAGCGCTCTGCGCGAGCCGCGAGCGCGGCTCGGGCGTCTTCCTTGTTCTGGCTCCGCGGGTGGCCGGCGATCTCGGCGGCGAAGAGGCTGACCTTCGCGTCGGGATGCTCGGCCCGGGTACGGTTGTAGAAGCGGACCATCTCGTCGACCGGGAAGAGGTCGTCGGTGAAGCCGTTGGCGAGCAGCAGCGGCGCCGGGGCGATGCTGTCGTCGATGTAGTAGGGCGAGTGATTGGCGAGGATCTCGTCGAGGATCGCCTCGGCGGCGGGATCGTCGTCGTAGGGCTCACCGGCGAGCAGCCGGTTGCGCCAGCCGGTCAGATCGGCGCTCGGGTCCTCGCCCTCGGGCACATAGAAGCCGGGGGCGAACTTACCCGAGACGTAGAGGCCTTCGACGAGGGACTGCTTCATCACTCCGTAGCGACCGCTGTAGGGGCTATCGGCGAGGAAGTCGAGTGTGCTCCCGTTGGGTACCAGCGAGTAGGCAAGATCGCTCCAGGTGATGAACGGGGTCGCCGCCGCGAGCTCCATCGGGATCCCGTCCGGGCTCTCCCAGGGGACGAGCGTGCCGTCCGGCATCGCCATCCGGTTCCGCAAGGCAGCCATGGCCAGCGAGAGACCGCCGCCATAGGACCCGCCGGTGGCGCCGATCTCGTCCGGTGCGATCAGGCCCTCATCCGCGAGCATCCCCGCGAACAGTTGCGCGTCGCGGACCTCGTAGCGGCTGTCGATCAGTCGCACGTATCCCTCGGCACAGCCGGCGGGATCCGCCGCGCGGGAGGCGGCGGAGCCGCACGACTCATGGAAGCCGCGGTCGGTCATCGAGAAGACCGCGTAGCCCTCATCGAGCCAGCGCTGCATTCGCGAGAAGCCGATCTTCGAGCCGCCGTAGCCGTGGAAGATCATCACCAGTGGGTAGTTGCCGTCGGGCCCGCTCGCAGGCTCCGGCGGGAACGCGGCATTGACGTCGATCGGAACGCCGTCGAAGGTCTTCACCGTGCTCCGGGGTGAGGTCGACCCGCAGTGCCGGATCCCGGCGCCCTGGACGTCGCAGTCGACGGCGCCGTCGAAGACGCTCGGGATGGCCGCCTGTGAGGTGGATGCGACCACCAGACCTACCGCCGACAACAAGATCACCAGCAGCCCCGTCAGGGAGCCCCGCCGAATTCGATTCATTCCTCTGCCTCCGATGCCGGGCGCGTGAACCGCAAGTCCCAAACGTGCGCGTGCGCCGCGCCGAACTCTCGCACATAGTCGGGGCGATGCCAAGCGCGGCGGGACCGGGCCCCGCGGCCGCCTCTGCAATCGTGGGCGGACGATGAAGGCGATCGAGCTGCGAGACGTTCACAAGAGCTTCGGCCCGATCCGGGCGGTCGACGGACTCGACCTCGATGTCGCGACCGGGATCTGCCTCGGCCTGCTGGGTCCGAACGGCGCCGGCAAGTCCACGACGATGCGGATGCTGACCGCGCAGTCGATCGCCGACCGCGGCGAGCTCAGGGTCCTCGGCCACGAGCTGCCCCGGGAGGCGAAGATCGCCCGCGCGAGGATGGGCGTGGTCCCACAGCTCGACAACCTCGACGTCGACGTCACGGTCGAGGACAACCTCAAGGTCTTCTCCCGCCTCTACCGCGTCGACGACGTCGGTGCCGCGGTCGATCGGGCGCTCCGGCTCTCGCGCCTGACCGACCGCCGTGGCGACGCAGTCGATGAGCTCTCGGGAGGGATGCGCCGCCGGCTCTTGATCGCCCGCGGGCTCGTTCATGACCCCGAGCTGCTGCTTCTCGACGAGCCGACCGTCGGCCTCGACCCCCAGATCCGCGCCGAGGTCTGGTCCCTGATCGACCTGCTGCGGAGCGAGGGCAAGACGATCCTGATGTCGACCCATTACATCGAGGAAGCCGATCGTCTCGCCGACGAGGTCGCGCTGATGGCGGACGGCAAGATCGTCGCCCGCGGGCGCCCGAACGAACTCGTCTCCCGCTACGCCGGCGCCGAGACCGCCGAGGTCTACGGGCCGCCCGAGAGGCTCGCCGAGGTCCGCGCTACGGCCGAGGCCGGCGGCCTGCGGGTCCGTCCCGCCGGCCCCGCGGTTGCGATCGTCGGATCGGAACGCTCGGCGAACGGCGAGATCCCGCCAGAGGCGGTGCGGCGCCCTGCCTCACTCGAGGATGTCTTCGTCCTGCTCACCGGGGAGGAGCTGGATTGAGGCGCCTGGAGCCCGCAGCGATCGGCGGCGTGATGAGCCGCGAGGTTGCGAACTTCCGCACCTTCTGGAAGAGCAGCGCCTTCTCGAGCGTGGTCGAGCCGGTGATCTACCTGCTTGCGTTCGGCCTCGGCCTTGGGGCGACGCTCGTCGACCGGGTCGACGGGGTCGACTACGTCGAGTTCGTAGGCACCGGGATGGTCGCCACCGCGGTGATCTTCTCCAGCGCTCTGCCGGCGATGTTCGGGACCTTCGTCAAGCACCGGTTCCAGCACACCTACGACGCGATTCTCGCCGCTCCCGTCGACGTCGAGGAGCTGGTCACGGCCGAGATGCTCTGGATTGGGATCCGCTCGGGCCTGTTCGGCTGTTTCCCGCTGCTCGTGACGATGCTGTTCGGCCTCGAGCCGAGGTGGGGAATGTTGCTGGTTCCGCTGTTCGGAACCGTGACAGCGCTCGGCTTCGCCGGGTTCGGGATCGCCGTGGCGGCGACGATGCCGAAGATCGACCAGTTCAGCTACGTGACCACCCTCGTCATCACGCCCCTCTTCCTGCTCGCCGGAACCTTCTTCCCGATCGACCAGCTTCCGCAGTGGGCTCAGATCGCGGCCCAGTTCAACCCCCTCCACCAGCTCGTGGTGCTGGTTCGCGACGCGTCGCTCTACAGCTTCGAGACCGTGGACCTGCTGCGCTTCGCCTCGCTGATCGCCTTCGCCGCAGTGATGTGGCGGATCGCGATCAACCGGATGACCGCCCGGCTGATCGACTGAGTCCGGCGCGCCTCCCGCGGCTCAGTCGGGTAGCGGGCGATGGGCGACCACGTTCCACGGCTCGATCCAGTGCTCGCGTACCAGGCCGGCCTCCACGTAGGGGTCGGATGCAACGAATTGCTCCGCCGCCGCCGGATCGCTGAAGACGAGATGGCCGCCGTGGGGAGGATCTCCGACGGCTCCGGCGATCAACAGGCGACCGTCGGTGACCATGCGCTCGATCAGCGCCAGGTGCCCGGCGCGATGGGGCTCCCGCAGCCGGACGACGTCGTCGACATAGGTGTAGATCAGGACCGTGAGCTCCACGGCCCCAAGCCTAGATGCTCTTGGTCTTCTCGCAGCCCGCGGGCCGCTTGCCCTTGAAGCTGTCCTTGCCGCCCTCGCCGTTGCAGCTGTCCTTCTTGCCGCCGCCGCCCTTGAGCGTGTCCTTGCCGTCCTCGCCCTTGAGGGTGTCTTGCCGTACCACCCGAGATTGGACCCGGGTTGCGGGTGCCACTAAGCTGCCGGTTCGGGGGGGGTCCACCTTAGGAGAGGAATCCAATGACCGAGTCTTTCTTTCGCCGCGCGGGCGTGATCGGGCCCATCGTGGTCGCCGCCGCAGTCCTCGGGCTGCTGATCCCGTCCGTCGCCACAGCGGCGAAGACGCCAAAGGGTCCCTCGGGCGACGCCTTCTACCAGCCACCCGAGGAGCTGCCGAGCGGTCACGGCACGCCGATCTGGAAGCGCGGTGCGCAACCGATCGTGCGGATCGACGGAGCCCGCTACACGCGCCGGATCCTCTACACCTCGCGCTCGACCCAGGGCGAGAAGATCGCGGTCTCGGGATCGATCAGCATCCCGCCGGGCGAGCCGCCGAGCGATGGTTGGCCGGTGATCAGCTACGCCCACGGCACCACCGGACTCGCCGACGTCTGCGCGCCCTCGCGCGACTACAAGGGCGGCCTCGCCAGCTCCGCAATCACCTACGTCAACCCCCAGCTCGAGGCCTGGATCGACGCCGGCTACGCTGTCGTGCGGACCGACTACGAGGGTCTCGGTACGCCGGGCCAGCACCCGTTCCTGGTCGGCAAGTCCGAGGGCCGCGGTGTCCTCGACATCGTTCGCGCCGCCGCCAGGATGGACGACCGGATCGGGGACCGCTTTCTGATCGCCGGTCACTCCCAGGGCGGCCATGCGGCACTGTTCGCGGCCGGCCTGGCCGATTCGTGGGCGCCCGATCTCGAGCTCCGAGGCACGGTCTCCTACGCACCCGCCTCGCACCTCCTGACCTACTTCGACTTCCTGCCCACGTTCACCGACCCGAGCAGCCTCTCGGCGTACGCGACGATGGCCCTGGTAGGGACCTCGACCGCGAACCAGGGAATCGACCCCGCCGCGATCCTCAACCCAGAACCGGAGAACAAGCTCCCGCTGATCGACGGTCTCTGCAATCCGCAGCTCGGTGGGCCGGGCCGCTACGGCCAGTTCGCACCGTCGAAGCTGGTCGATCCAAATGCCAAGACGGCGCTGTTGAAGCAGGTGCTGGCGAAGAACAACCCCGACGTCGTCACCGACCAGCCGATCCTACTGGCGCAGGGATCGGACGATACGACGGTGTTCCCGCTCGTTACCGACCTGCTGAACGGTGAGCTCGTCGCCTCTGGGGACTCGGTCGACTACATGATCTACGACGGCGTCGGCCACGGCGACATAGTGGCGGCGGCCGAGCCGGACGCGCTGGCATTCATGAAGGACCGACTCCCACCGGGCTGAACAGGGGCCCGGGCGGGCGGGAGTCAGTCGGCGCAATCGCGGCCGGCCCCCCGCATCGATCAGCCGCGTCCGGTGATCCGATCCCAGGCTGAACGGAGCTTGCGCTCGAGCTCGGAGTCGGGCTCCTCGCCGGGGTTGGCGCGCATCGTCGCCGGGTTGCCGCTCGGCTGCGGCAGTTGCTCGGCCTCGGCGGCATCGATGCCGAGCACGACGCCGCGCTCGAAGATCTCGGCCACCTCCGGCGCATCGACGAAACGATGCCCGCCGGGAAGAACGCTCGTGTCGATAACGATCCCGTCGAAGATGTCCAGCTTCGGCGCCGCCAAGACGTGCTCGACCCTGCCGAGCTCACGATCGTCGCTGGAGTAGACCGGAGTCCCCTCGGTCAGGGCGAGGTAGGAGGATGGCGCTCCGAGGTCCATTGCCGGAACCCTATCGAGAGGCGTGCGGCCCCCCTGCGGCCCAGGCCGTCGTTCAGAGCGGCTTGCGCGGCCCCCGGCGGGCAGGCTCACTACTGGCTGATCGAGAGCACCCGGTCGGCGCGGACTCCACGGCGAACCGTGCGGGTACCGTCCGGCCAGATCACCGTCAGACGCTTGATCCGGGATCTGCCGCCAAGGCCGAAGTAGAGGCGATGGTCGCCGCGTGAGTGGCGCGAGCTGTCGCTCTGGCCAACCCATTGGGTCAGGTGTTTGCCGGCGGCGCGGAGCCGCACCTCGGCGCCGATCGCATCGGTGTTACGCCCACTCGCGGTGAGATCGACGTGCAGCCAGTGGTTGTCGCCGCCCCTGGTCTCGAACAGCCTGACCGCGCGTTCGAGCCTGCCCTCGCGCTTGTAGGCGAGGAGCAGGTCGCGATCGCCGTCGTTCTCGAGGTCGAACCAGACGGTCGGGGCGAAGACCCCGCCCGCCTCGGGAACGGCGCCGACGCCGTTGCCGCGGAAGCTCCCGCTCGATTGCTGGCGGAAGAACCCGTCGGGAACGGTGTGCAGGTCGCTGCGTCCATCGTTGTTGTGGTCGACCCAGGCGGCGGTTGCCGATCGCTCCGGCAGCCCCAGGGTCTCCGGGGGGAGGCTGCGGAGCCTGCCCCCGCGGTTGACCAGCAGAGCGTTGCCGGCAGGCGAGGAGGCGAAGACGTCCTGGTCGCCGTCGTTTTCGTAGTCGGCCACCACCAGCCCCCGGACGCTCCCGCCCGAGGCGCGCCGGATGCGATAGAGGCGCTCGAAGTCGTCGCTTCGGCGGCGGTATACGAGCACCGTGAAGGTCGTGCCACGCGCGATCAGCAACTCCGGACGCCGGTTGCCGTGCAGATCCGACCAGCGATACTCGGTCCCCTGCGAGGGGTTGCCGTCGCCGAGCGACGCCGAGACATCGGCGAAGGTGCCGTCGACGAGCTGGCGGTAGAGCTTCGGCTCGTCGTCGGCGCAGCTCGAGAAAAGGTCGAGCAGACCGTCGCCGTCGTAGTCGACGGTCTCGGCCGTACGACCGCGGCACAGGCCCTTGCTGACCCCGAGGCTCTCGCGCCGCTCCTCGAAGATGGTTCCGCTGTTGATCAGCAGCTCGTCCTGGATCAGGCCCTCGTACTTACCGATCTGGCCCTTGTTGCCGCCGCTGATCACCCAGGCGTCTCGGAGTCCGTCGCCGTTCAGATCGGCGATCGCAATCCCGTGACGGTCGGGCAGCCGCAGCTCGAAGCTGCGCGTGGTCGGGGTCACCGCCCGCGAGCCGATGAACACCTGGGTCAGCGGCAGCGGCTGGCTGATCTGGACCCGGACGGGGACGTCGAGGAAGGGCGGATCCAAAAGCACGCGCGAGCCGTCGGCCGGCAGCTCGAAATCGACCCGCGTGATCGGCGGCTCCGCGCCCGCGTTCCTGCGCAGGGCGACCGCGGCGTTCTCCTTGTCGGCGACCGAGACGCCGGTGCGGAACCGGAGCGATCCGGCCAGCGGCTGATCGCCCGCGAACTCGCCGACGCGCCGGACCTCGTAGCGACCCCTGGAGCGGCCGTAGATGTAGAGGCCCGGGCGCGAGCGATCGGGTGCGCGGGTGATGTCGGCGAGGCCGGGGAACTCCTCGTCGTGGTCGAGCCCGCTGGCGATGATCTGATCCGAGAAGCGGCCGTTGCCGCGGTTGCGCAGTAGCGAGGAGGCCTGCGAGTGGTTGGTGGTGAAGACGTCGGAGAAGCCGTCGCGATCGTAGTCGGCGATCCCGAGATCGAACAGGTTCTTGTTCTCGATCGCGATCCGGCGGGGCTCGAGCTCGATCCCAGCGACCGCCGGTGGGGCCATCGCGAACGCGGCAAGGAGTCCGCCGAGCAGGGCGACGGCCGCCCGCCGGCCCCTCGTTCGCTGTTGTGAGTCGCTCTGCATCCGCCGTCTGTCCGCTTCGGCACCGATGTTGGCCCTCCTCCGATCGACCGGGCCCCTGGCGCCCCAGGCGACCGAATTGTTGCAGCGCGCCACTGCCACATGGGCCCGAGGCCCTAATCTGCGCCGCCGATGAGTTCTGAATACATCTACTCGATGCATCGTGTCTCGCGGACCCATCCGCCGGACAAGCAGGTGCTGATCGACATCTCCCTCAGCTTCTTCCCCGGGGCGAAGATCGGCGTGCTCGGATACAACGGCGCCGGCAAGTCGACCCTGCTGCGGATCATGGCCGGGGTCGACAACGAGTACCGCGGCGAAGCGGTGCTGCACCCCAAGGCGAGCGTCGGGATGCTCGAGCAGGAGCCCGAGCTCGACCCCGACAAGGACGTCCGTGGCAACGTGGAGGACGGCGTCCGCGAGCTGCGGGACATGGTCGACCGCTTCAACGAGCTCGCCGCCAACTACACGGACGAGACCGCGGACGAGTTCGCGCGCCTGCAGGCGAAGATCGACGCCGCCGACGCCTGGAACCTCGACCAGATCCTCGAAACGGCGATGGACGCCCTACGGCTGCCGCCCGGAGACGCCGAGGTGGAGAAGCTCTCAGGCGGAGAGCGCCGCCGCGTAGCCCTGTGCCGGCTGCTGCTGCAGGCCCCCGATCTGCTGCTCCTCGACGAGCCCACCAACCACCTCGACGCCGAGTCGGTGGCATGGCTCGAGCAGCACCTGGAGGAGTACAAGGGCACGATCGTCGCCGTCACCCACGACCGCTACTTCCTCGACAACGTGGCGGGCTGGATCCTCGAGCTCGACCGCGGGCGCGGAATCCCCTTCAAGGGCAACTACTCGGCCTGGCTGGAGCAGAAGCAGGAGCGGCTCGCACAGGAGAAGCGCACCGACAAGGCCCGCTCCAAGGCACTCGCCGCCGAGCTCGAGTGGGTCCGCGAGAACCCGAAGGGACGGCGCAAGAAGTCGAAGGCGAGGATCGCCCGCTACGAGGAGATGCTGGCCGAGGAGCAGCAGGTCAAGCTCGACGAGGTCCAGATCCACATCCCGCCCGGGCCGCGGCTCGGCGACGTGGTGATCGAAGCCGACGGCCTCCGCAAGGCATTCGGCGACAAGCTGCTGATCGAGGACCTGAGCTTCTCGCTGCCACCGGCCGGGATCATCGGCGTCATCGGCCCGAATGGGGCGGGCAAGACCACGCTGTTCCGGATGATCGTCGGCCAGGAGGAGCCGGACGAAGGCGACCTGCGGCTTGGCGAGACCGTGAACCCCGCCTACGTCGATCAGTCCCGAGAGGCGCTCGACGCCGACAGGAGCGTCTGGGAGGAAATCACCGGCGGCATGGATGAGATCGAGGTCGGCGATCGCAAGATGAACTCACGCGCTTACGTCGGCGGTTTCAACTTCAAGGGCTCCGACCAGCAGCGCAAGGTCGGCACCCTCTCGGGCGGCGAGCGCAACCGCCTGCACCTGGCCAAGCTGCTGCGCTCCGGAGGCAACCTGCTGCTCCTCGACGAGCCGACCAACGACCTCGACGTCGACACCCTGCGCGCCCTCGAGCAGGCGCTGCTCTCCTTCGCCGGTTGCGCTGTGGTCATCTCCCACGACCGCTGGTTCCTCGACCGGATCACCACCCACACCCTCGCCTTCGAGGGCAACTCCCAGGTTCGCTTCTTCGACGGCAACGTCTCCGCCTACGAGGAGGACCGGCGCGAGCGCCTCGGCATCGAGGCCGACCGCCCCCACCGAATCACCTACAAGCGCCTGACCCGCGGCTAGCGGATCCGCGAGACCGCCCGTGCCCTCAGCAGGGGGAGCCGGCGGCCGACGCCAGCGAGCACAGGACCGGCTTGTTGGAGCCGTTGGACGCCTGCAGGCCGAAGCCGCTCTCGGGGCCGTTGCCCGGGCCGGCGTCGCGCCAGCGGTGGAAGATCGCCGTCGGGATGCCGGGCACCTGGCGGTAGAGCTTGTAGAGGCCGGCGTATACCTTCGCCTGCTGGGCGGCGCTGTAGGCCTTGCCACCCGAGGCGGTAGTCGAGACGCCGGACTCGGTGATCCAGATGTCCTTGTTCTGGTCGCCGAAGTCGAGCATCACGTCCTTGAGGTCGGCGAGCTGGGTGCGGATCGCCTCCCGATGGTTGCCCTCGGGGCCGCCGCCGGGGTACGCGTGGTGGCCGATCGCGTCGCTGTGGTTCTTCGCGCCCCGCTTGTAGATCTCGCGGAGGAAGTCGTCGTAGCGCTGTTGGCCCGGCTCGTTGTTGGCGTGGGCGGCGAGCCCCGTGGTCAGCACCGCCATCTGCGGCCGAACGGCCTTGATCGAGTCGTATGCGTGCTCGAGCAGCTTCGAGTACAGAGCCGGGTCGGGGCCACCCTGGAAGAACTTGCTGGTGTTGGCCTCGTTCCAGACCTCGATCGCCAGCGCATTCGGGTAGCGGTTGGCTACAGCGGCGGCGAAGTCGCCCCAGTCGCCGAGGTGGGCGGAGCTGGGCGGGAAGGTGAAGCCGCAATCCCCCGGCCTGGCCCAGCAGGGAGCGCCGGTGATGATCAGCACCGGCTTGACGCCGTGATTGAGCAGCCTGTTGTAGGCGGCGTCGGAGACGGCCCAGTTGTAGCTGTTCTTGTTCTCCTCGACGTTGTTCCAGGGGATCGACATGCGCGCGGTCGTGGCGCCGATGCCGGCCAGCTCGTCGATCTGGCCGAGCATGCTCTGCCAGGCCTCGTTGACGCCGAAGTAAGGCCTCGGACCGGGGCTCTTGACCGGGGCCAGATCCGGCGCGTGGAGGTCGCAGGGATCGACCTTGGGGGGTGCGGAGGGATTCTGGAGGTCGGCGCCGCCCTCGCAGGAGTAGGTCCAGCCTGCGGAGGAGATCGTCGCCCGGTAGTCGCAGGTGATGATGCCGCCGGGACGGCAGTTGATCTGCCCCGGATTCAGGCCCCGGGAGGTGAGCTTCTTCTTGACCGAGCTCTGCGCCTGCGTCGCCGCCTGGTTGACGCCGCACTTCTTGGTCCTGATCGTGACCTTCTTCTTGATGTTCGCCGCGCGACCGACGCAGTCCTCGATCACGTTGAGGCGGAAGTTGAGCGCCTCCCATTTGCACTTGAAGCCGTTGACGAGGTTCGTGTAGCAGAACACGTAGGTGCTCTCGTAGCCCTTCTTTGCGAGCTGAGCGGGCATGAACTCGTTGTTCTTGGTCGCGCCCTTGTCGACCTTGCAGCTGGTCTGGCGGAACTTGAGCCGCTGCCTCTTGCGCTTGCCGATCAGCTCGCCCTCGCCACGGCAGGTCCGGGTGGTGCCGGCCGAATCGAGCTGAGCCGAGGCCCATTTGCACTTCGCGTAGCGGCCGGGGGGCTTGTGCGGCTTGCCCTTCATCCGGCAGCTGACCTTGATCGGCTGGGCACCCTGGCTGCGGATCTCCTTCTTGATCGCCTTCTTCGCATTGCCGAGCTTGCCCGCCTCGGCGCCCGACGCAACGACCAGCGAGAGGCCGAGCGCGGCGATCAGGGCGGCTACAGCGACAGCGACAACCCCAAGCGGACGAGCGGCCAGAGCCGCGCGCGTAGCATCGATCAGTCCGGGTCCCACGGTCATGGGACTCCGATCGGCCCTTCAGCACCGCGCCTTGAGCGGTGGGCGGCGGATTGGACATCCGGCCGTTCAGGGATTCCTGCGCCCAGCGCGGGTCCCGGAGCGAGCGTGGCGGACTTCACCCTCGTGTGATCCGCTTCCTCGGTACCCCCCAGCGGAAGCTCCGCTCGCCGTCGACCTTTGCCCAGAGCTTCGACCCACGCCGCATCATGATCCGCTCGACGACGACCTCGCCGGCCGCCACCCGTTCGCGGTGCAGCGTCTTGGCCGCGCCGCGCTTGCGGCCAACCACGACCTTCAGCCTGCCCGCGGCCGGCGAACGTGTCCATACCGAGATCCGCTTGCGGCTGATCCGATCGGCAACGAACGGAAACCGGGTCGCCTTGTAGGACATCTTCCTGCTGCCGTCGGAGAACAGCACCCCCGCGCCCCAGCCGAGCCTCGGACTGGCGCTGACGGTCTCGCTGTCGCGGATCTGGAACAGCAACCCGACATCGACCTTGAACCGCCACAGGAGCCGGATCGCGTCGGCGATGTTGCGGGCCTGGCTGCGCTCGGTCGGCACGTCGTAGTAGGTGCTTTCGGTGGGTGGGTCGCTCTCCCACCAGAACTCGGTCGCCCAGAGCCCGCGCTTGAGCCCGGCCGGCAGCACGGTCCCCTCGCGCTCGGCGGTCCGCAGCAGCATGCGGATCTTCGGCATCTCCCGGATCGCCGCATCGCCCTTTACCGCCCGCTTGCGGGGGGAGCGCTCTGGGCTGATCGGATGGTGGGAGACGAGATCGAACTTGGCCGGCTCCGGGCACGGCGTTGGCTCGGGGTTGCGACCGCCGCCGAGGCAGAAGAGGTCGCGGAAGAACCGCAGCGGGCTGACCCTTCGGCTGCCGGGCTTGCCACCATTGGGACCGGTCGAGCCGGCGATGACCTGGGCGCCCGGCTGTGCCGACTTGACCCCCTCGTAGGTGCCGTTGAGCAGACCCCGGTACATCCGCGGGCCGTTGGCGGCGTTCGACTCGGTCCACTGCGGCGAGAGGAAGCCGGTCAGGTTGGGCTCGTTCCAGGCCTCGTAGAGGGCCACCCTCGGCAGCGCCACCGCGCCCGGGGCCGGCCGGAAGCTGCCGTCGTAGCGCCGGGCGAGGGCATACGCGAAGTCGCGGATCCGATCCGGATCGGGGTCCCAGGTACCGTCGGGCGCGAAGGCCTCGATGCCCGGGTTGTCGGGGCCCTCGGCCCACTTCGGGGCCGAGTGGATCGTCAGCAGCACCTCCAGGTCGCGCGCGTCGGCGTCTCGGACCGCGTTGTCGAGGCGATTGAAGAAGTAGGCCGGATCGGCGGGGTTGCGCGGGTCCGCCGGGTCGCTCGTCTCGATCTTCGACCAGCGGGCGCCGATCCGGGCGTAGCTGGAGCCGATCTCCGCGGCGGTCTCGAAGGCGATCGCGCGCTGCTCGGAATCGTTGTTGATGAACCTGGCCTGGTCGGAGAAGCCGAGGGCGATGCCGCGCTCGGCCGCGGTCGCGCCGGGCGGGAGCGCAAGGAGCAGCAACGCCGCGCCGAGCAATACCGCGCGAGCGACGGTGTGCCTGCAGATGACCGCTCGATCCATCCTTCCTCCTCTCGGGCGTCAAGCTAGCGCAGTCGCCGGCTCGCCCACCCGACGCGGCCCGGCGCGGCGCTTCCGCCCCGGTGCCCGGCCGGATCGCTGCGGTAGCCTGCATAGGTAATGCATAGGTGGAGAGGAACGCTGACCACCGCTCTCGCCCTGGCGGCGATCTGCGGAATGATGACTGCCTGCGACGGTGGCGGGGATCAGCCCGAGCCACTCACCGTTTCCGCCGCGGCATCGCTGGGCGGCGCCCTCGAGGCCTACGGGTCCTCGTTCGAGGACGGGATGCGGGTCGCGCTCGGCGGCTCCGGCCAGCTCGCCGCCCAGATCCGGCAGGGCGCGAAGCCCGACGTCTTCGCCTCGGCCAGCCCGACCTACCCACGCGCCCTGGCGAGGGAGGGCCTCGCCGGCGAACCGGTCGAGTTCGCCCGCAACCGACTCGTACTGATCGCCGCGCCGGGAGCGGGGATCGACTCGCTCGCCGAGCTCGAGGCGCCCGGCACCGACCTCGTGATCGGGGCCGAAGGAGTACCGGTCGGCGACTACGCCCGTGCGCTGATCGAGCGGCTGCCCCCCGACCGGGGCGCCGCGATCATCGCCAACGTCCGCTCCCGGGAATCCGACGTCCGCGGGGTCGTCGGCAAGGTGGTGCAGGGTGCGGCGGACGCCGGCTTTGTCTACGCCTCCGACGCCGGCGCCGCCGAGCCGGAGGTAGTGACGGTTGAGATCCCGGAGGATCTCTCCCCCCGGGTCACCTACTCGGCCGCCGTGGTCGAAGGGAGCTCGGAGCCGCAGCGCGCGCGGGCCTTCGTCGACGGCCTGACGACGGCGGCCGGGCGCCGGGCGCTGATCGCCGCCGGGCTGAGCCCGATCTCCGGAGGTCGGCGATGAGAATCGGCTGGTTCGGGCTCACGCTCGCGGGCGCCCTGATCGTGACGCTCGTCTTCCTCACCCTCCCGATCGCCGCGATATTCCTCGAGGCCGGTCCCGCCGACCTGCTGGCCAGCCTAGGGGACGAACAGGCCCTCGACGCGCTGCGCCTGAGCCTGCTCACCTCGACGATCGCGCTCGCGCTGATCGTCGCGATCGGCACCCCGGCGGCCTACCTGCTCGCGACCCGGTCGTTCCGTGGCCGCGGAGCCGTGATCACGCTGATCGAACTGCCGCTGGTCGTCCCTCCCGCCGTCGCCGGGATCGCGCTCCTCGCCGCCTTCGGACCGAGCGGGCTGCTCGGCGGGGTGGTCGAGGGGGCGGGGATCAGGCTCGTCTTCGAGACCGCCGGGGTCGTCGTCGCCCTGACCTTCGTCGCCAGCCCCTTCTACATCCGCCAGGCGCAGAGCGCCTTCGAGGCAATCGACCCCGACTGGCTCGGGGCCGCCCGCACGCTGGGCGCAGGCGAAGCCAGGGCCTTCACCACGATCGCGGTGCCGGCGGCGAGCGGCGGCCTGCTGGCCGGAGGGGCGCTCGCCTGGGGACGGGCGCTGGGGGAGTTCGGAGCGACGATCATCTTCGCCGGCTCCCTTCAGGACGTGACGCAGACGGCGCCGCTGGCGATCCTCGAGCTCTTCTCCTCCGACTTCGACGCCGCCCTGGCCCTCTCAGCGGTCCTGATCGGGTTCTCGGCGGCGCTGCTGGCGACGATCAAGCTCGTCGGCCCAGGCCGACCCCGAGAGCGACCGACCGGAGGTGGCCTTGCTTGAGGCCGAGATCGCGACCGCCCGGCGCGGGCTGGAGATCGATGTCTCGTTGATGGTCGAGGCGGGATCGCCGCTGGCCCTCGTCGGGCCCTCGGGCGCCGGCAAGAGCACCGTTCTCGCCGCGATCGCCGGACTCCACGAGCCGCGCCGGGGCCGGATCAGCTGTGGCGGAGTCAACTGGCTCGACTCCGGCGCCTCGAAGTCCCTCGCCCCCGAGCAGCGGCGCTGCGGCTACGTCTTTCAGGGATACGCCCTCTTCGGCCATCTCAGCGCCCGGCGAAACGTCGCCTACGGGCTCGGCCACCTCCCCCGCCGCGAACGGAGGGCCGCCGCGACCGCGCTGCTGGGCCGCTTCGGGGTCGCCGCGCTGGCCGAGGCGAAGCCCGGCGACCTCTCCGGCGGCGAGCGCCAGCGGGTCGCGCTGGCGCGCGCCCTCGGCTCGCGTCCGCGAGCGCTGTTGCTGGACGAGCCGCTGGCGGCGCTGGATGCGACCACGCGGGCAGCGGCGAGGCGGGAGTTGATCGAGCTGATCGGAGAGGCAGGGGTGCCGAGCATCCTGGTCACCCACGATTTCACCGAGGCCAGCGCCCTGGCCGGGCGGGTAGCCGTGATCGAGTCGGGCCGGATCGTCCAGTCGGACTCCCCCGGCGAGCTCGCGGCACGGCCCGCCACGAGCTTCGTCGCCGAGATCACCGGCTCCAGTGTCCTCACCGGTCACAGCCGGGGCCATTCCACGGGTCCGACGGAGGTCACGCTCCGCGGAGGCGCGTCGGTGCTCAGCACCGACCCCTCCGAATCGGGGCCGGTGTCGATCTCGGTCCACCCCTGGGACATCTCCCTCGAGCCGCCCGGCAGCCCGGCGCGCGGCTCCCAGCAGAACCGGCTCCCGGGAATCGTCCGATCGGTCGCCCCGATCGGCAGCAGGGTGAGGATCGGCCTCGATGTCGGACAGCCCCTGATAGCCGAGATCACCGAGGTCGCGCGCCAGAGCCTCGGCCTGCATCCGGGCTCCGAGGTGATCGCGGCCTGGAAGGCCGCCGCTACACGTTTGATCCCGCGCTAGCGGGCCGGCATCCGCCGGCCCGGGTTACGGTCGACTAACCCTTCTTCATCGACAGCGAGGACTCGGCGAAGGGCTCGCCCTCCAGCGTGATCTCGACCTCGGCGGTGATCTTCTTGTTGGTCATCTTCCCCTCGTAGGAGTACTCGATGTCCGCGGTGCATGGCGAGACGCCGGACCCGACGACCTTCTGCTTCGCAGCCTTGAACTTGAGCTTGTTCTTGCCGAAGTCGTTGCTCCAGACCGCCTTGAAGCCGTTCTTGTTCCACTTGTTGTTGCCCTTGCCCTTCTTCAGGGTCACCTCGCGAGGCTCGGGGTCGGGACACCCGAAGGCGTTGCCGCCGAGGTCGAAGACGCCGGTGAACTTCTTCTTGCCCTTCAGGGTCAGGTCCATCGTCGCGGGGCCCTTGGTGCGGAACGTCTGATTCTTCCACGTGCCCTTCCAGCTTCCAGCCACCTTCTTCGGCTTGAACTTCTTGCTCTTCGCCGCGTCGGCGCCGCCGCCACCTCCTGCCGCGGTACCGAGACCGACACCCAGAGCAACGACCAACGCAAGAGCCGTGGCCACTGCCGTCAACCGTCCGATCAAACCCATTCAAAGCTCCTTCTCGTATCCCACTCCGAGCGGCGACACTATCAATCGATCCGAGCTATTCGCCCTGGAGCGTGGCCAGCACCCGCCGCGGCCCGCCGTGGTCGCGATGCTCACCGAGGTAGATGCCCTGCCAGGTCCCTAGCGCCAGGGCGCCGCTGGAGACCGGCAGGCTCAGCGACGGCCCGATCAGGACGGCCTTGACGTGCGCGGGCATGTCGTCGGGTCCTTCGCTGGCATGCCGCCAGCGGCCCGAGCCCTCCGGCACCACCTCGCTGAACCAGCTCTCGAGATCACCGCGGACATCGGCGCTCGCGCTCTCGTTCAAGGCCAGCGAAGCGGAGGTGTGCTGCAGGTGCAGGTGCAGCATCCCGACTCCTACCGCCGAGATCTCCGGCAACGCCGCCTCGATCTCGCCACCGACGAGGTGGAAGCCCCTCGCCCTCGCCTCGAGCAAGATCTCGCGCTGCAACCACACCCCCACAACGCTAGCCGGACCTTCGTGATCCGGCTAGCCGGATCCGGCGTATTAGTTGGTGGTGGACCTGAGTGGATCGGCAATCCTCGTCGCGGGCGCAACCGGAGAACTCGGTTGGCGGCTCTCGCGCGCCCTTAAAGAAGCCGGAGCCCACGTCGTTCCGGCCGGCCGGAACGAGGAGCGCCTGGCCGACCTCGCCACCGAGCTCGGAGCGAGCCCGGTGGCACTGGACATCACCGATCCCGGATCCTGCTCGAATGCGGTCGAAGCGGCGATCGAGCAGCTCGGGCGCCTGGACGGGATCGTCCTGGCGACCGGCGTCGTGGCCTTCGGACGCAGCGGCGAGCTCCCCCGCGACAGCGAGCGGGAGCTCGTGATCGCCAACGCGATCGGGCCGATCGACCTGATCGCGACGGCCCTCCCGCGGCTGGAGCAGGGCGGGGCCGTGGTGGCCCTCAGCGCGGTCGTCGCCGACTATCCGACCGCAGGGATGGCCGCCTACTCCGCCTCGAAGGCGGCTCTGTCTTCGTACCTGACGGCAATCCGGCGCGAGCGTCGCAAGGAGCTCGACGTCGTCCTCGACGTCCGCCCCGGTCACATGGAAACCGGCTTCTCCGATCGCGCGCTGGCCGGGGAGGCGCCGAAGCTCCCTTCCCCTCGCGACGAGGGCGAGTTGATCGACCTGATCGTCGAGGCGATCGAGGCCGGCGACAAGGAGATCAGCTACGACCCCAGGACCCGCGAACTCACTCGCGGCTAGCCCACCTTGAGCGCCCTCCTCCTCGCCTGCGCCGCCTCGGCGTTGCTGATGACCGGTACAGCCTGGTTCGTCCAGGTCGTCCACTACCCGCTCTTCGCCGAGGTCGGCTCCGATCGGTTCCCCGCCTACCACGAGGCGCACTCGCGGCTGACCACGCGGGTCGTGATCGTCCCCATGGTCGTCGAGCTCTCGACCGCTCTGCTGATGTTGTTCGATCCGCCGGCCGGTGAGACGCTGCTGACCGCGATCGGCGCCGTCCTGGCCGTCGCAGCCTGGGCGCTCACCTTCCTCGCCGCGGTCCCGGCGCACCGCGAGCTCGGAGCCGGGCTCGCCAAAGCTCCGCTGCGGCGACTCCTGCGGGCGAACCTGATCAGAACCTGGGTGTGGGCCCTGCACTCGGGAGTGTGCCTGGCGCTGATCGCGGCCTCGGCCTGAGACCGAAAAGCCGCAGCGACCGGAGGTCCGGGACCGCTGCCGGCGCCGGTCGACCGAGCAGCCGCTCGTAGAGCGCGAGCAACCGGGGCGCCTGTCGCTCCCAGTTGAGCTCGGTGAGGACCGCGCGACGGCCGTTCTCCCCTAGCTTCGCCGCCCACTCGGGGGACGCCAGCAGCCTCTCCACGGCGCCGGCGACCGCGGCGGGATCATCGACGTCAGCGGCGACTCCGCAGCCGTAGCGTTCGACGATGTCGCGCCAGCGCGGGGCGTCGGGGATGACGACCGGGAGTCCCGCCGCCATGTACTCGAAGAGCTTGTTCATCCTCCAGCCCTCGGCGCCGTTCAGGCGGGGGGGCTCGGTCGTGATCCCGATCGTCGCCCTCGAGAGCTGGGCCAGAGCATCCTTGCGAGGCACCCGAGGAACCAGCTCGATCCGATCGGCCCAGGGTCGCTCGGCGACCATCTCCGCCAGCGTCGGCGGCCTCAGCTCGCCCACCAGACGGAGCCGGGCTCCGTGCTCGCGGGAGAGATGCCCAGGTATCTCGATCATCGACTCGAAGCCACGATCGAGCTTCATCCCACCGAGATAGAGGATCACCGGAGGGTCCTCGGGGGATCGCCCGATCGGGTCCGCGAACTCGCGCAGCAATGGGAAGTTGTTGACCGTGATCGTGCGATCGGACGGGAAGCGGGCGGCGAGTGCGTCGGAGGCGCAGACGAAACCGTCGAACGATCTCCGGGCCGCCTCCTCGAGCAAGCGGAACGCCGCCACCTTGACCTCGCGACGCAGCGGGCGCCGGGCGAGCCTGGCCCGCGCCTTGTCCATGTAGTGCTCGTGGACGTCGTAGATCACCCGGGCCCCGCGGCGCTTGAGCTCGAGCCCAAGGGGGATCAGATGAGGGTCGTGCAGGTGATAGAGGTCGGCGTCGAGCGCCCGTGCCTCCCGCCGCGAGTTGAGCTGGCGATGGGGCTGGCGGCGCAGCGGCGGCCGCCGGGGGTCGGCGGAGATCGGGTGCAGGCTGAAACCATCGACGTCGCCTGGGCCGACGCCTCCGGTGAGGAGATGGACCTCGTATCCGGCCTCGGCGAGCGTCCGACACTGCTTGTGGTGGATACGGGTGTCGAACGGGGTGTGTATGACGCTGACGTGGACCACCCGCGCCGGCCCGCCATGCCCCGGCGAATCGCCTGCGACCGGGGCCGGCCCCGCCCCATCAACCCCGAACGGCTCGTCTGCCTGAAGTGCCATCGAACCGCGTTGAGATTACGGTACGGACGATGGAAGTCGCGACCTCAGAGTCGGAGCGGGGGAGCCTGGAGGCCGCGGGGAGCTCCGCGATCGTCGTTCGCGAGCTGCGCAAGGCCTTCCCGGTGCGGGGCAAGGAGAGCGGCTCGCTCCGCGATCAGGTACTCCATCACGGTCGCTCCAGCAGCCCGGGACAAGTCGAGGCCCTGCGCGGAATAGACCTCCGTATCGAGGCCGGCGAGGCCGTCGGGATCGTCGGTCGCAACGGCAGCGGCAAGACAACCCTGCTCCGCTGCATCGCGGGGATCTACAGACCCGACAGCGGCTCGGTCGAGGTCAACGGGCAGGTGTCGCCGTTCATCCAGCTCGGGCCGGCTTTCGACGCGGAACTGACCTCGACCGAGAACGCCGTTCTCACCGCGGTCGCGCTCGGGGTCCCGATCCGCGTCGCCAAGCGGCATGCCGCCGGGATCGTCGAGGGCGCCGGCCTCGAGGGCTTCGCCGGCCACCAGCTCAAGAACCTCTCCTCGGGGATGGCGGCCCGGCTTGCGTTCACGGCCACCAACACCGTGATGGCGGACATCCTCCTCTTCGACGAGGTCTTCTCGGTCGGCGACCGGGCGTTCCGAAAGCGGTGCGAGGCCCGGTTCGAGACCCTCAAGGACTCCGGCCACACCGTGGTCCTGGTCAGCCACGACCTCGGGGTGATCCGTGAGCACTGCGACCGCGCGATCCTGCTCGACCGGGGAGAGCTGATCGCGGAGGGCGATCCCGACGAGGTCGCCGACGCCTACGCCGAGGCCTCCGATCGCGCCCCGACGGCCATCGGCGCCGTCGCACAGGCGGCCGGCGAGGTGGTGCTCGAGCCGTCGGAGGAAATGCCCGCCGTCGATCTGCCGAGCATCGAGCTCGACCGGGTCAGGTCCGGGTCCGGACGGGCGGCGGCGGTCGCCTGGTCGCTGGCGATCTCGAGGTTCCGCCGTCGCTACCTCGACTCCGTGCTCGGCTACGCCTGGGCGATCCTCCGTCCGCTCGCCTTCTTCGGGGTCCTCTACGTCGTGTTCACCCAGATCGGTCGCTTCGACCAGGGCGTCAACGACTACGGCCTATACCTGCTGATGAGCATCGTGTTCTGGGTGATGTTCGCCGAGTCCACCTCGACGGCGCTGGGGAGCATGGTCCGCAGCGGGCCGCTGCTCCGCTCGGTACCCCTGCCGGCGATCGTGATCCCGCTCTCCGTGGTGATCTCATCGCTGCTCGACCTGGCGATGAACCTGATCGCGGTCGCCGCCTTCTTCGCCCTGGCCGGCATCGAGCCGCGTCTGAGCTGGCTGGAGCTCCCACTGATCGTTGCCTTGATAACCGGCTTCGCCGTCGGCGTCTCACTGCTGCTCTCGAGCCTGTATCTGCGCCTGCGTGACGTCGATCAGGTCTGGACGATCCTCCGCCAGGCGCTGTTCTACGGCTCGCCGATCTTCTATGTCGCTGCGATCTACCCCGAGTCGGTGCGCACGGCCCTGACCGCGCTGCCGCTCGCCTCGGCGTTCACCCAGGCTCGCCACGCCCTGCTGGACCCCACGGCGCCGTCGCTCTCGGAGTCGCTCGGCGGCGACGCCTTGGTCCTGATCCCGATCGGGATCACCCTGATCACACTGGCGCTCGGGATAGCGGCCGCCCTCCACGCCGGCCGCACGGCTGCCGAGCACGCCTGAGTCGCCCCAGCCGGGGAGATCAGCGCTCGACGGCGTGCGGAGGAGGGCGCTCGATCAGCGAGCCGATGCCCATGCCGAGTCGCTTGCCGGAAGCGAAAGCGGCGGAGGCGAGCGAGCGCCTGCGATCGGGGCCGCTCAGCGCTCCGCGAAGATCTTCGGCAATCGTCGAGAGCGCGGGCGGGCGGAGGCGACCATGCCCGTAGCTGTCGAGCAGGGCTCGATGCTTGCGCTCGATCCGGCGGCCGTAGCGACCGTGCCGGTATCCCTGCCGGAGCAGGCCCGTGAGCGTGCGCTCATTGCGGTGGCGGATCACGGCACCCGGGACATACACCAGGCGCAGGCCGGCCGAGACCGCACGGTAGGAGAGGTCGGTGTCCTGCCCGCGAAGCATCTCCTCGTCGAATCCACCGAGATCGAGCAGCACCTGGCGGCGGGAGGCCCAGTTCGAGGTGACCGCGTACGGGGGCCGGTAGACCTCGATCGCCATCCGCGTGTCGTGGATCGACTCACCGAGGCGCTCGGCCGCGCCCGAGGGCTCGAGCGCGAGAACCTCCCCGCAGGCGATGCCCACCCCGGGGTCCGAGAGCGGCTCGACCATCAATCGCAGCCAGGCCGGCTCGGCGACGCAATCGGCGTCGGTGAAGGCGACGATCTCGCCCGCGGCCGCCCTGGTGCCGGCGTTACGGGCCGCCGCCGAGCCCGGGCGGCGTTCGCTCAAGAGAGTCACCTCGCCGTCACGTTCCGCCACCCGCCGTGGAGTGTCGTCGCTGGAGCCGTTGTCGACAACGATCAGCTCGAGCCGGTCCCGCGGGTAGTCGAGCCCCTCGAGCGAGTCCAGGCAGCGGTCGATCGTCGCCGCCGCGTTGCGCGCGGCGACGACCACCGAGGCGATCGGCTGTCGGCTCCCGGATCCGGCGCTCAACCGGGCTCCAGAACGCGGCGATAGAGCGCGTCGAGCTCGACCGCCAGCGCGGACGGGCCGAGCGCCGGAGGGATCTCCGGCTCGGCGCGAGCGTCGACCGGCTCGGCGCCGGCGGCGCGACGCCCGGCCAACTCGGCGAGCGCGTCCGCGATCGCGCCAACGTCACCGGGCGGGATCGCGAGGACCTCCTCCCCCGATCCGCTGCCCCGCGCGGAGGTCGTCACCAGCGGGATCCGCTGCGCCCGGGCGGCCAGCTCGATCGGGGAGGCCACCGGGGCGATCGCGGGCTGCAGGACGACGTCGGCGGATTCGAGCTCGGCACGAAGCCTGTTGGTCGAGATCTCTCCGAGCGCACGGAACCGATCGGTGACCCCCAGCGACGCGGCTGCGAAGAGGACCGAGTCGGTGTTGGCGCCGACTCCCGCCAGCCGGTACTGCACCGGTATCCGCCGCGAGGCCAGCTCCGCGACCGCGGCGACGGCGTGCTCGTGGCCGAGGCTCCAGCTCACGGGGCCGGCGCTGAGTACCCGCAGCGGCCAATCGGGCCTCGAGCCCGCCCGGCTCACCCGCAGCGCGGTCGGAGCCGCCGCCACCGCCGCGCGGGGCATCGACTCCGGCAGGCCCGCCGCCAGCGCGGGCTCGAGGAGGCCCGGATCGGCGAGATGGACCGCGTCCGCCGCCGCCCAGATCGCGGCCCAGGCGTCCTCCCCGGGCCATTCGGCGAGCTCAGGACCTGCCACGGTGACCACGGTCGGGCAGATGTGGGCAGCGACGAGCCGGCGCCGGCGAGCGAGCCCGGCGGGCACGACGTGGAGGACCTGAGGTCTCGAGGAGACGATCCTGCTCTCGAGCCAGCGGCTGGCCCGGCGGTGCGGTCGATCGCCCGCACCCGTCACCGAACGTGCGGCCCCGGCGGCCCGGAGCCTTGCCTCGGCCCGGCGCCCGGCGGCCGCCAGACTGCGGCGCCGACTCGTGTGCCCGAAGAATCCGTCGGAGCCCCGCAGCGAGGGAAAGGACCCGGCGGCCGGGCGCTCCGAGTCCCAGTACAGCTGCGGATTCCAACCGGCCCCTCGCAGCTCCTCCAGGGTCTCACCGAGCAGTGCCCGGGCTCCGGGGCCGACGTCGGCGGCGAGGACGGCGAGCCTCATCGCGACACCAGTCCCCTGTAGAGCGCCTCGAAGCGGTCGAGTTGCTCGGCCAGGTCGAACTCGCGGCAGACCCGACGTCTGGCCGCATCCCGCATCCTCAGCCCGCGATCGGGGTCGGTCCACACCGAGGCCAGGGCATCCGCCAGAGCGACCGGATCCCGGGCCGGCACGACCCTGCCCTCGACTCCGTCCTCGATCGTCTCGGCGATCGCGCCCGCATCGCTGCAGACGACAGGTGTGCCGCAGGCCATCGCCTCCAGGACGGCAACCGGGAGACCCTCGCTGACGCTCGCCTGCAGGAATGCATCGGCGGATCCGAGGACCTCCGGGATCTCCCGGTGGCCGGTCTCACCGCCAAGCACGACGTGGTCGGAGATCCCCTCGCGATGGGCCAGGTACAGGATCCGCTGTCGCTCGCTGCGCTCGCCGTTGCGCGCGTCGGGATCCATGCCGACGATCTCCAGGCGCGCCGGGATGCCACGCCGACGCAGCTCGGCGATCGCGCGGACGCCGAACTCGTAGCCCTTGACCCAGCGCAGGTGACCGACGCTCACGACCCGGAACTCGCTCCGCGCCGCGGGGGTCGGGAGCCTGGGAGCCGCCGGCGGTCTGAAGCGCTCGACGTCGACCGCGTTGCGGATCACGAGGGCCTTCTCCGGATCGAGCCCGAGCGCTATGGCCTCATCGCGAAGCCGGCCGGAGACGCAGTGGAAGACCGCCGCCCGCTCGAATGCCGCCGCGAGCACCGCTCTGGCCCGGGGACGATTCGTCGTATGGGGGTAGACGCTGACGTCGCTGCCGTGGGTCGAGCAGACGACCGGGCAACCCCAGAGGTCGAGCAGGGGCAGGAAGCGGGCGAAGCTGCCGTTCCACTCGAAATGGACGACGTCCGGATCGAGTCGGGCGAGGCGGGCCCAGGCCCGGAACCGGGTCAGGCCCTCGCCGGGCGGGACCCCGCAGGGCGGCGGCGGATTGCGGGCCGCGCGGATCAGCTTCGGGAGGCGGGTCGGGTGACGGAAGATCAGGGCGATGGCGTCGGCCCCGGCGCTGAGAGCCCTCCGGGGCCAGCGGTGCTGCCCCTGAGGGAGGCGACACAGCTCGACGCGGTCGAGCGCCACAGCCTTCGCCCCGCTCGACGACGTCTCCCCACCGACGGTGATCTTCACCCCGCGCCTCGCCAGTCCCTCGAAGCGCTCCCGGAGGAAGGTCTCGGGCGGCCAGCGCAGACCGATCTCGAGTAGGTGCAGTGGCCGCCGGGGAGCGGGCTCACCGGGAGCGTGCGCGGTCGGCCGCTCATGGCCCCGGCCGAGCTCGGCGACGCCGCTCACAGGTAGACCACCCGATGCCGGAGGCTCCCGGCTATCCGCCCCAGGCGGAGGCCGAGCTTCCGCAGCCAGTCGCCGCGGATCTGAGGCGAGGAGCGAAGCTCGGGAACCTGTCCCAGCAATCGCCGCCAGGCGGTCGTCACCTCCTCGCGGCTGGTCCGGCGCATGCCCTGGGAGCGGAAGCGCCGATACAGCAGCGGCTCGGAGGCTCCGTAGCGGAAGAACGTGAGGAGGAGCTCCAGCGGGCGGTCCGGGAAGCGCCGGTGGATCAGCGCCCCTGGCGCGAGCTCGAACTCGTAGCCGTCGAGCGCGGCCCGCCAGCAGAAGTCGAGGTCGGTCCCGCCGAATCGCAGCGATTCGTCCCAGCCGATGCGCTCCGCTACCGCGGTCCAGATCGCGCAGTTACCCCCCGGGGCGAACTCGAGAAAGTGCGAGTGGCGATGCAGGGCATCCGGGACCTCCTGCGGTACCCAGCCGCGCAGCAGCTCGCTCTGGTTCAGTCGCAGATGCTCGAGCGGACCGCCGACGATGTGGCTCCCGGGGGCCGCCGCCGCCAGCGCCGCCAGCCAGCCGGACACGACCACGTCATCAGCATCGCAGAACGCGACCAGATCGCCGCCGGCCTCGCGGACGCCGAGATTGCGCGCGGCGCTGAGTCCACGGCCTCCACCATCGACGATACGCAGATCCGGGAGCGACCCCGAGCGCCCGCTCGCGACTCTGCGGGTGCCGTCGCGACTGCCGTCGTCGACCACGACGACCTCCCACCTGCCCTCGTAGACCTGGGCGGCGAGGGCGTCGAGCTGCTCCCCGATCAAGTCCTCCTCGTCGCGAGCCGGGATCACGACCGTGATCAGTCGAGGAGCCCCGGTCGGTGCCGCCGGCACGTTCACGGGTAGATCACGCCGTGGCGGACGCTGCCGAGCAGCTGGCCGGCCCTCAGCGACAACCGCGGGACGAGATCGAGACGACGCTCGGTGGAGACGACCGCGGCCGGCGATGCGACGAGCATCCGCGCCCACTCGCGTGCGGCGAGCCCGAGATCGGCCGCCGGCATCCCGTGCTCCGCGTACCGAGAGTAGAGGCGGGCGTTGGCCTGACCCCAGCGCAGCCGCTGGCGTACCGTCGCGGAAACCCCATCGCGGAGACGCCGCTGAACCACCGCGTCGGGAGCGAACCCGAGCTTGTATCCGGCCAACTGCAGGCGCCAGGAGAGCTCGACGTCCTGGCCCGTCACGAAGTCTTCGTCGAAGCCTCCGACAGCGTCGAAGGCCGCCCTGCCAACCCCGCAGTTGCTGCTGCTCGCAAACGGCAGAAAGCCGTGAGCCACCATCGGCCGATCGCTCGGCGGAGTTGGGCTGACCGCGCCAAGAGCCGGGCTGTTGAGCCGGTCGAGCCGCAACGGCCCGGTGATCAGGTCAGCCTCGCCCCAGGCGCCGGCCAGGCCGGCCAACCAGCCGGGCTCGGGACGGTCGTCTGCGTCACAGAAGGCGAGGAGTTCGCCCCCCGACGCCGCCGCGCCGTCATTGCGGGCGGCGCCGGCGCCGACCCTGCGCCCGGCGTCGATGACCCGACCGCCCGGCAGATCCGCCACCCCGCGCTCGGCGACCGCCCCGGTGCCGTCGCTGGAACCGTTGTCGGCCACAACCACCTCCCAGGAGCCTTCGTATTCCTGGTCGGCGAGCCCGTCCAAAGCGGCCGGAAGCGTGGCTTCGGCGTCGCGAGCCGGGACGATTACTGAGATCAGCTTCAGCGAGGACATCTGTGGTTGAGCGGGGATACCATCGACACGTGGAGCAGCTGCGACGCTTTGTCCTCCGCACCCAGGCCGGGTGGCTGAGGCCCCTCTGGGCGGTGGGCTATGAGGCCTCCGCCCGCCTCGTTGCTGCGGCGCTGATCGTAGGGGTTCGCGGCTCGGCCGCGCATGTCCGGGGCAGCCTCGGCGCCGGCGATCCCGTCTACGGCGCGTCCGACATCGATCTCGCGATCGTCGTCGGGGGCGCAGCCGACCGCGATCGGGTGCTGTCACGCTGGCGTCGCCTCGAACGGCTGCCGGTCGTCTCCAGCCTGTTCGGGCCACCCCGCGTATGCCGGCCCCAGGAGCTCGCCGCCTCGGCCCGCGGCTCGGTGCTCACATGGGGCCTGGACGCCGGACGACAGCAGTCGGGTACGGCGCTGTACAACGATCCGGATCTCGGTGAGGAAACGGTGCGCTCGCTCGAACGACCGGGCCTACGGGGACCCGTGAACGGCTGGCGGCGCCTGGCCGGTCCCGCGGCCTCCACCGCCCCGGCGTTGGCGACGGGCGGCGGCGATCCCCAGCAACGACGGGTCGCGGCGTGGCTCGAGCTGCAGTTCGTCTGGCGCTCGGCCTACCGATATTGCGCCCATCCGGACTGGCGCAGCGGCGCCACGGTGCCGGCGAAGCTCGTCGCCGACTCGGCTCGAATCCTCCTCTCGCTCACGGAGGAAGGGGTTCCGAAGTTGCGCCGCGAATCGTTGCGCGCCGCCGCCGCCGCCTTCCCCGATCAGGCGGGTGGCCTCTCAGAGGCGTCCGAATGGCTCTCGCACCCTCACGTCGAGGGGATCTCGATGCTGTCCCGAGCGGTGCCGATCTGCCTCCGCCTGGCCGATCTGATCGCCGGGCAGCTCGAGGCCGACCTCGCCGACCACGGGACCCTCGCAGTGCGTCTCGAGGGGGGCGGCGAGCCCGCGCTCCCGCTCGGCGGTTGGAAACCACCGGAGGGGCTCCGGGGATCGGGCCCGCCGCTGCCGCTGGCCGACTGGCGAGCGCTGGTCCGTCCCGCTCTCCCCGACGAGGTCAGCGTCGAGGTCGAGGCGAATGCAGCCGACCCCCGCTCGCTGGGCGCGCTGGCGCGGGCAGCGGTACGCGGACCGCAACCGCTGCTCAGGTCGGAATCGACGCTGTTGCTTCCCGCCGAGCCCTGGTGGCGCGGAGCGCTGCGGGCGATTCAGTGCCGGCTCACCGATCCGGTCACAATCGCGCTGCTGGAAGGAAGCCCGACCGCACGGTTCACCGACGCCCGCGGCTGGTCGATCACCGATGCCGCCAGCCGTGCGGTGGCTGAGCACGCCGCCTGGATCGGGCGGCCGGAGCTGAGGCCCGACCACCGGGGCACGGCCCTCGGCGCCACGATCACCGCCGCGAGAGCGGCCCTGCTCGAGGAGTCCTGCCGCTGCAACGAGCCGGTTCTCCCACTGACCGCGGCCGCGACCATGCGGCTCCTCGCCGACCAGCCCGGGGCGCGGGATGCGGCGGAGGCGACCGCCGAAGCCTACGACCTGTTCGCCCGGACCTGGGAGGCGCCGGGGGAATCACTGGTCGAGGCGATGAGGGGAACGGTCCTCGCCCTTCCCGCATACACGGCGAGCCCAGCGGCCGCCGCCTCGGCGACCGCGATTCCGGGCTGAGGCCGCACCGCGGCCCCGGAGCCGCAAAGCTTGGAGGGTGCCGCCCCCCGAGCCGCCAACCGAGGCCGATCTCGCCGCGATCGAGACCGATCCGGCGCTGCGAATCGTTGAGGAGGGTCTGCCCGCCGCCGCCCCCGAGCGCAGCTGGCTACGCCGCCACTCGAAGGCGGTCAGCATCGCCTTCGGGCTCACCGTCACCGCGGCGCTGGTGGTCGGCCTCTACGGCAAGCGGGACGCCTTCGCGGAATCGCTGGGGTCGGCGTCCATCTGGGTCCTGCTGGGCGCGGCCGCCATGCAGGTCGTGTGGCTCCTCGCCCGCAGCGAGGCCTGGCACGTCTGCGTGGTTGCCGCAGGGGGCCACTGTGGCAGGCGGCCGCTGTATCGGGCGGCCTCGGTCGGGTACCTCGGAAACCTGCTCAACAGCAGCTTCGGGCTCGCGGTCCGGATCGCCGAGCTGCGCCGAACCGCGCCCGCTGATGCGCCGAACGCTGGAGCGCTCGTTGCCGCCGAGCTGCCGATCGTCGTGATCGAGATCGCGCTCGCCGCGATCTGCTCGTTCACGCTGGTGGGGCCGCTGGGCATCCCCTGGTGGACCCCCTTGATCGCCCTGGCAATCGCCGGCGGGTTCGTCGCCGGCCTAACCCTGCTCGCCGACCGCAAGCGAGAGGGCTTCTGGAAGGGGATCGCGGTGATGCGCGGCCTCCGTCACCGCAACCAGATCATCGCCCTCACCATCTTTGCCGTTCTCGCCCAGGTCTTCCGCAACTGGCTGGTCCTGAACGGAATCGGCGTCGACGCGACGTTCTTCGACTCGATCGCCCTGCTCGTCGCCGCCGCGGCGATCGGACTGCTGCCGGTCGGACCCAGCCTCGGCATCACCAGCTCGGTCCTGATCCTCGGCTCCAAGGGGGTCGCAGCGGTCGCAGCGGCCGGAGCGTTGCTGACCGCGACCGGCGCCGTCGGCGCCCTCTGCTTCGCCGGCTGGGCGCTTGCGGACCGCTTCTTCCATCGCGGTGGCCGCAAGCAAGCTCCGACCTGAGCGCCCCGCCGGCGACGCGATCAATACTCTGGCCCAATGCTGATCCTCGGAATCGTCATCGTCCTGGTCGCCATCTTCGCCGGCGCCTTCATCCACCCGCTGCTCTTCCTGATCGGCCTCTCGGTGATCATCGTCGCCCTGGTCGCCGACTGACGGGGGCTGTCAGGAGGAGTAGGGGTCCTTCGGCGAGCGATCGCCCGACAGCGAGTCAGTCGAGCGCTCGGACAGCGCCTCGATCGCATCGGCCAGATGGAGCCGGTCGATGTTGCGGTCTCCACGCCCGACCCTGATCTTGTGGGCCTCGAAGAGGACGTCGGCGTGGCTTTGGCCGGCGGGGGGCTGGAAGCGGTACGAGGCGAGCTCGATCAGGAGCCCGAGCGGATCCTTGAAATAGATCGAGTCCATGAAGCCGCGGTCCTTGACGCCACTGTGCTCGATCCCGCGCTCATCGAGCCGCTCGACTGTCTGGTGGAAGGTCGCATCGGAGATCGCGAAGGCGAGATGGTGCACGCAGCCGGGGTCCATCGGCGTCCGGCTCGGGTCGGGCTCGCGGTCCTCGTTGCTGAAGATCGTGATCAGCCGCCCGTCGCCGGGGTCGAAGTAGAGGTGGCTCTCGTTCTCGTTGTCGAGGTTCGGCTGCTCGAAGATGAAGGGCATCCCCAGCACGCCCTCCCAGAAGTCGATCGACGTCTGCCGATCGGCTCCCGTAAGGGTGATGTGGTGGAGACCCTGGCTCTGGATCTTGCGCATACCCGAAGATCCTAGAGAGCCGCCGCGGCCCGCCTCTCGGCAACCCGAGCGATGTTCTTGGCGATCAGGCCGACGACGGGCGCGTAGGCGAGGGCCAGGGCCGACCGGGGACCGCCCCGGGAGGCGACCTCGAACTCGAGTCGAGATCCTGAGCCGGACGGCGCGACCCGGTGGTGGATGTCGAGGCCGGCAGCCCTCCATGACCATGAGCTACCCGGCGTGACCTCGGTTATCTCGGCCCCAAGGCGCAGGCCGCCGCGGAGGACGACGCTTCCGCGGGCCCCCTCGCTCACCTCAGGAGAGCCGAGGCCCTCGGCACCGCGAACGTGCGGCGACCACTCCGACCACAGATCGGGACGCGCGATCAGCTCCCAGACCCGGTCGGCAGGCGCGGAGCACCGGACCGAGTGAATCGGCATCAGTCGTCAGCCCGCTCGCCGCCGGGGTGCGGTGGGACCGCCGCCTCCCCGGCGAATCCGCGACGGGCCGCCTCGGACGCGGCGCGCGCGAGGCCACCGTGCTCGAGCGCAGCGACAGGGGTCTCACCGCGCCAGACCACCGCGCCGGCTCTCCTGCGGACGGTGGCCGACATGACCCCACCCAGATGCTCGAGGGCCCCTGCGACGTTTCGGCGCTCGCGCGGCAGCGGCACCGGCAGGACGTGCGACGCACCTCGCGGGGCGCGGCCCTCGACCTCGACCAGCCAGCGGGCGCTGCGTCCCCGCAGGAACCATCGCTCGTCGGTGATCTCCGCCTCGACCGGCGAGGTGACGGGGTTACCGAGGCGGAGCAGACGGCCCCCGGGGAGCCTGACGACGAGGCCGGTGACCTCGGTCCGGAGCGGTCCCGACTTGATCTCCCCACCTGCGAACGCCACGCACGCGTCGACCTCGGCGAACCCCTGGGCCTGGCCCCACCACCAGCTGTCGGGGAAACCACCACGGCCCCAGTTCTTCTCGGCGTAGGTCTGCCAGCCATCGATCCGCCACTCCTCGCCACCGACCCGGGCGACCCCCTCGGCCCTGCCTCCCAGCAGCCACGGATGCCAGTACTGATTGAGCGCGGGGACCGACTGGAAGTAGCTTGAGCCACCAAAGCGGCGACGCGGCCACCGCTTGGGCTCCGCGATGCGAACGTCGAGCTCCGCGGCGGGTCCGAGATCGACGGTGAGACGCTCCTCGGTGGCGTCGAAGGCGTTGCCGGCCCGCGCGCCGAGCGCGGCGGGATCTGCCTCACCCTGGGGATACTCGACGGCGCGCAGGAACCCGCTCGGGTGGGCGGCGAGGCCGAGCGTCGACCAGCGCCCATCGTCGGCCCGGTTGACCCCGCACAGCGCGATCAACACACGGCCACCTTCGGCGGGCTCGGTGAGACGCCAGAAGTACCCCTCCATCCGCACGCCCGGATGGGCTCGAAGCTGATCGCCCCACGGAAGGTCGGCGCCGGTGCCCCTGTAGAGGTCGATCAGTCCCATGAGCGGATTATGGACGGCCACGTCGCCTCAGCTCCGGCGAGGAACCGCCAAAGCCGGCGGACGGATGGTTCACGTCCCATCCGCGACGGCTCCGGCGTGCTGCTCCGCAGTCACTTCTCGCTCGGCCCGCCTGCGGGTCGAATAGGGTCAGCAGCGCCGTGTTCGAGCTCCCAACATCCGCGCTCGCGCTCTCGATCCTCGCCGTCACCCTCAGCGCGACGGCGCTGGGCGCCTTCGTCGGCCGCAGGGTCAGACACCTCTCGGCCGACCTCAGCGATTCCTTCGGAGTCCTCCAGGGGGCGCTGCTCGGGGTCGTCGGGCTGATCCTCGCCTTCGGCCTCTCCCTCGCCCTCTCGCGCTATGAGGACCGGCGGGGAGCGGTCGTCCACGAGGCGAACACGATCGGGACCACCTATCTGCGCGCGCAGACCCTGCAGGAGCCGACCAGGAGCCGCTCCCTGAACCTGCTCGTCACCTACACCGACAGCGCCATCGGGATCTCCGAGTACCCGCCCGGCGGGCGCGAGGAGGCGCAGATCGGTCGGGCCGAGGACGGCGTCCAGCAGCGGCTCTGGGCACTGGCCGGACGTTCACTTCAGACGGAGCCGGTCGCCAGCGCTCCAAGGCTCTACGTGGAGAGCCTGAACGAGATGATCGATGCTCAGACGTCGCGGATCGCCGCGCTCAACAACGACGTCCCACCGGCGGTTCTCCTGCTCGAGGTACTCGGCGCCTCGATCGCCCTTGGGCTGCTGGCGGCCTACGTGTCACTGGTCGGTCGCGGTGTGGCCGGCGTCCTGCTCGCGGCGGTGCTCGTCGGTTTCCTGTTGTTCGTGACCAGCGATCTCGATCGCCCCACCCAGGGGCTGATCGAGGTGCCCGACACGGCCCTCCACGAGCTACGGGACTCGATGGACCGCAAGCCCGCGGCGAAGCCGCTACCGGCCTCCCGACCGGGCTGAGGGCCGGCGCCCGCGGTCGACCGTCAACCGGTCCGGCGCCAGGGCCGATCGGGGTCGAAGAGGTGCATGTCGAACTCGCGTGAGAGCTCCTCGAAGGTGCGCAGACCGCGAACGCTGTTGCCGTGCTCGTCGAGCCGAGGCGAAAACACCGCCATCCCGCCCACCCCGGGAAGGATCCCGAGAATGCCTCCCCCGACACCGCTCTTCGCCGGGATCCCGACCGAGTAGGCCCATTCCCCCGCGTAGTCGTACATGCCGCAGGTCAGGGCGATCGTGAGCATGTCGCGGGTCACGTGCCGCGGGACGATCTGCTCGCCGGTCCGAGGGTGAACCCCGTGGTTGGCGATCGTGGCCCCGATCACGGCCAGGTCATCGGCGGTGACCAGCACCGAGCATTGACCGAAGTAGAGATCCAGGGTCTCCTCGACCCGATCGCCGATGATCCCCTGACTGAGCATCAGATAGGCGATCGCCCGGTTCCGGTTCGCGGTCCTCCGCTCCGAGGCCCAGACGGCCTGATCGATCTCGGGCCGACGGCCGAGATATCGCTCGAACATCGTCCGCAGGCACTCGACCCGCTGGTCGAGGTCGCCGCCGGGGATCAGGTCTGTGATCGCAATCGCTCCGGCGTTGACCATCGGGTTCGGCGCTCGGGCCCCGTCGTCGTCGAGCGCAATCGCGTTGAAGCTCTCTCCGGTCGGCGCGACCCCGACATGCGCCAGCACCTCCTCCCGGCCGTGGATCTCGAGCGCCAGCCCGTAGACGATCAGCTTCGAGATCGACTGGATCGTGAACAGATAGTCGCTGTCGCCCACGTTCGTGTGCCGATCGTCGATCGTGGTCGCAGCGATGGCGAACAGATCCGGCTCGACAGAAGCGAGCTCAGGTATGTAGTCGGCGGGGGCGCCCTCCGACAGCCCCGCGTAGTCCCGATGGAGTCGGGCGCAGGTCTGCCGGAACCACTCCAGCCTCGCCGCCCGCTCCTCCCCTTCGGCGTTCTCCGTGCTCGGATCGGTCACGCCGCCGATCGTATGTGCCGGGAGCCTGCGCCGTCGACCGCGACCTCCTCATAGACCCGCCCGAGGCGGCGCCTGTGCTCGGCGCGGTCGGCCTCGGCGGCAACCCAGGGTCGCCCGCGCTCAATCGCAGCGACGGCCGCCCCGGGCCCCCCGATCGCCGTCGCCAGCGTCGCGGCGACGTCGGCAGGCTCGGCCGCGGTGAACAGGGCGCCGCGGTCATCGCCAATCCGGTCACGGATCCGGGGCAGGTCCGAGAGCACCACGGGGGTCCCGCAGGCGAGGCACTCCCACACGGACCGCGGCGAGCCATCCGAGGCAGGGACCGAGATACCGACATCGGCGGCGCTCAACAGGGTCGGCATCCGCTCGTGTGGGACGCTGCCGAGCACCCGGGCCCGACCGGCCCGGTCGAGCTCGCCTAGGCGGTCGGCCAGCGGTGAGGAAAGCGGCAGCGGCCCGTGGGCGACGATGAGCCTCGCCTCGGGCAGGGTTTCCGACAGCAGCTCGAAGGCGTCGACGACGAGCTCGAGCCGATAGACCTGGGTCGGCGCCCGGAAGCTGAACACCAGAGGTCCCTCGCCGAGACCGAGCTCGGCGCGCACTTTCTGCCGCTGCTCGTTGCCCACCGGCACGAAACGGTCGAGATCCACTCCGAGGTCGACGTGGTGGACCGGAGCTCCGATCAGCGCCGCCATCGCGGGCTCCGGCACGGTCACGGCATCGGCCCACCGGGTTGCCAGGCCTCCGAGGCGAAGGCGGATGCCGCGACGCAGGTACAGGTCTGAGCCCCAGGCCGTGGCTACCAATGGCCGGGCGCGCGCGAGCGTCGCGGCCCCTCCCCAGACGTCAAGCAGGTGCGCGTGGACGACATCGGGCTCGAGCTCAGCGAGAAGGCGGCGCAGCCACACCGCCCAAACAGGAAGCTCGGCGATCTGTGCCGCGGCCGCGGCCCGCCGGCCACGCGGGCCCCAGCGGCGCTCGGCCTCCCTGCTCGACGGCGCCACGGGAAGCCCGATAGCGCGGACCTGGGAGCAGACATCGTCGAGCTGGACCGCGTCCATGGCCCGCCGCAGATGCCCCGCGGCGAGGACCTCCGCTCCCCCCGAGGCGGCCGCCATGCACCACTGACGTAGATGCGGGCTGTCGAGCGGGCCGAGCTGGAGGACTCTGACTCCGCTCACCCGCCCCCGGCCGCCAGGCCTGCGATCAGGTCTGCCGCGTACTCGCTGCCCGCCCGGGCTCGCAGCCGGGTGGAGACCCGATCGAGGCGAGCGCTGAGCCCGGCGTCCGCGAGCAGTTCGTCCACCGCCGTCCGCAGTTCCTCGGGCCGGTGAGCGTAGGTGTCGAGCCGTCGGCCGAATCCCGTCTCGTGGATCCGCTGCGCGTTGTCGTATTGGTCCCAGAAGAGGGGCAGGAGCACCATCGGCTTGCCGAAATGAAGGCACTCGGTGACGGTGTTGTTGCCCCCGTGGGTGATGACCAGATCCACCTCGGGCAGGAGCGAGGTCTGTGGCAGGAACTCCCCCCCGGTCATGTTCGCCGCCAGCTCGAGTTCGGCGTGCTGAGGTCCCATCGAGACGACCACCCGGTACGGCGCATCGGCGAGCGAGGCGATCAGGCTCCGCATCAACTCGACGTCGCCGGATCCGAGTGAACCGAGACTGAGATAGACCAGCGGCTCAGTGCCGACCGCGAGCTCCGCCGGCAGATCCCAGTCCGGGTCGGTACCCCGGACGCTCGACTCGAGGTTGTGCCAGGGGGGGCCGAGCGCCTCAGCCCGTGGATAGTCGACCTCGCTCGGATAGAGCCAGAGGTTGAGCCACGCGGACTCGTGGATCATCTCCATCTCGGGCAGCGCCGGCGCCCCGCGCGAACGGCAGAACGCGTCGAAGTCGGCCTGCAGCGGGCCGATCACCCTCCGGTAGTGGTCGCGGTAGGCGTCCCAGCCGGAGCGATCGGCGAGCGGATAGCCCGAGAACGGCGGCGGCACCTCGGGATCCTTGATCTCGGTGGGGTTGCAGGAGACGATCCTCACCCAGGGTCGTCCGCTCGCCGGAAGCGCGGGAAAGCTCACCACGTTGTCCTCGATGATCACATCGGGCTCGACCTCGGCGATGATCTCGACGAGGCGCTCGTCGACGTAGCGGGCCCCGTCCACGAGGGCCTCGAAGGTGGGTTTGATGAACCCCTCGATCTGCTCGATCGTCGGCTGCCTGAAGACCGGCGCGGTCTCGCGGATGTAGTCCTTCCAGAACTGGCCCGGGTCCTCCTCCTCGACCGGAGGGCCGAGACGCATCAGGCGCTCCTCGAAACCGTGCTCGGCGAGCTTGCCCCGGAAGGACTCCTCGATGATGAAGACGACCCGCCAGCCGCGGCGGAGTAGCACGTCGCCGATTCCAACGCAGTTGTTGGTCGGCCCGTAGGCGCTCTCCGGAAAGAAGACGGCGGTCGGCATCGATTCGGCGCCCGACTATAGGGTCGATCGGGCGCTCTGACCAATCACGTGGTCACCACGAGCTTGCCTCGAACCTCACCCTCGCGCAGGGCCCGGATCGCCTCCGGCGCGCTCTCGAGCGGATAGGTGCGGTCGAGCGCGGGGGCCAGGCGACCGGCCTCGATCAGCCCACTGAGGACCGCCAGATCCCGGTTGTTCTCGGACGAGACGAAGGTGGTCAGCTTCTGCCCGACGAAGGGCGACAGAGCCATCGCCCGCAGCTGGCGGTCGGTCCCGCCGAGCCACCGCCCCTCCGTCTCACCGCCGAGGATCACCAGCGTTCCCTTCGGTGTTAGCGCGCGCCGGAGCTCGGCGAGCGGCCGGTTGCCGCCCGTGTCGAGGATCACGTCGAAGCGCCGGCCGCGACTCGCCAGATCCTCCTTCGTGTAGTCGATCACGTCGTCGGCGCCAATGCCGCGGACCATCTCCACCTTGGCGGTGCTGGCCACGCCGGTCACCCTCGCGCCGTCGAGCTTTGCGATCTGGACCGCGAAGCTCCCGACGCCGCCCGACGCCCCGAGCACCAGCACCTCGTCCCCAGGCCGTACACGCCCGTGGTCACGGACGGCCTGCAGCGCCGTCAGGGCTGAGACGGGTACGGCCGCCGCCTGCTCGAAGCTGAGGTTCTCCGGCTTGCGGGTGAGCTTGTCCTCCCGGGCGGGGGCGTACTCGGCAAAGGAGCCCTCGCCGATCCCGAAGACCTCATCGCCGGGCCGCAGGGTGGTCACCTCCTCACCCACCGCCTCGACGACCCCGGCCAGGTCGAGACCCCGGACGCGCTTGTTGGGCGCGCGAAGACCGTATCCCGCGATCCGCACCAGGTACGGCAGACCGCTCATCAGGTGCCAGACGCCTTGATCGACGCCGGCCGCCCGCACGCGGACGAGCACCTCGTCCGCCCCGATCCCCGGTCGCTCGATCTCCTCGAGGCGGAGGACGTCGGCCTCCCCGTAGCGGTCCTGGACGATCGCCCTCATCGTCTCGGCTCCGCTCTTGCTACTCATCGCTCGGCTCCCTTCAGTCCGTCGACGACCTCCGCGACAGCCTCGTCGCCGATCAGCGGGTCCGGCGCCTCCTCCCAGCCCACCGTGCCGGGCTCGATGAAGCTGAGCTGGCGCAATCCGAGCGCAACTCTATTCCGTCGCTGCGGTTTGCACCTATAGGCTCCGCACATCGATCCGGGAGCATCAGAGATCGCCCAGGGAGGCAGGGTTGGCTGACTACGATCGCCGGGAGTTCATCCAGCGTGCCGGGATTGGAGCGGCGGCGCTGGTCGCCTCGGCCGAGCTCGACCTCGCCCGGGCGATCGCCGGCCCACAGGCATCCCACCACGTCGGCAACAAAGCGTTGCGCGACCTCAAGCGCGCGGTCGCCGGACGCGTCTTCGTCCGCGGCGAGGGCGGCTACAGCAAAGCCGCCAAGGTCTACAACAAGCGCTTCAACAGCCTCCACCCGTCCGCCGTCGTCAGGGTCCGCGATGCGACCGACATCCAGGCGGTGATGAAGTGGGCCAACGCCTACGACGTCAACCTGAGAGCGCGATCCGGCGGCCACAGCTATGCCGGCTACTCGACGACCGACAGCGGCGTCGTGGTCGACCTGAGCAAGTTCCGCTCGGTCCGGACCACCGACGCCAACCGCAGCGCCACGGTTGGAGCCGGCGTCGGCCTGATCAGGATGTACAGCAAGCTCGCCAAGAAGGGGCTCACCGTGCCGGGAGGATCGTGCCCGACGGTCGGGATCTCGGGGCTGGCGATGGGCGGCGGCATGGGCTTCGCCTCGCGCAAGCATGGGCTCACCTGCGACAGCATCACCGCGATTACGATCGTCACCCCCGACGGCAAGCTGCGCAATGTCTCGGCCACCAGCGATCCCGGCCTGTTCTGGGCCTGCCTCGGCGGCGGTGGGGGCAACTTCGGGATCGTGACCGACTTCACCTTCAAGACCGTCTCGGTCAAGAAGGCGTCCTACTACTTCGCGAGCTGCCCCTGGAGTCAGGCCAGTCAGGCGCTCGAGGCCTGGCAGCGCCTGACCGAGAACGCCACCGACGACCTCTGCCCGTTCTTCAGCCTGCTGACCGGAACCAGTGCGCCGCAGGTTCACTCCGAAGGCCAGTTCTTCGGCTCCGCGAAGGATCTGCGGAAGGCGTTGAAACCACTCACCGACGTCGAGGGCGTGCAGCTGGAGGAGGTCGGCACGCTCAGCTATGGCGAGCTGATGAAGCGCTGGGCCGGCTGCGAGAGCAAGAGCCTCAAGGCCTGCGAGAAGCCGGGTCGCGCCTCCTTCTACGCCGCCTCCGATTACGTCGACAAGAAGCTCGATTCCAGCGGACGGAAGCAGATGCTCGCCGCGATCGAGGACCGCCAGAACGAGAACGCCTCCGGGGCGCTGCTGCTCGACGGCTACGGCGGCGCGATCAACCGCGTCGATCCGACCGATACCGCCTTCGTCCACCGCGACCAGCTCTACTGCATCCAGTACTACACCCAGCCCTCGAGCAAGGCCGAGCGCAAGACCTCGTCGCGGTGGATCAAGAACGCCCGCGGGCGGCTCAGCGCTCACACCTCCGGGCAGGCGTACCAGAACTACATCGACCCGAAGCTGAAGGGCTGGAAGAAGGCCTACTACGGGCGGAACTACGAGCGCCTGGTCGATGTGAAGACGCGCTACGACCCCGACAACCGTCTCGCCTTCAAGCAGGGGATCCCGCCGAAGAGCTGAGTCGGCCTCGGCGGAGCGCCTCGGTGGCGATCCAGGCATCCTTGCTGCGATGGCGAAAGACGCGACGACTGTGGTGGCGAACGGCCGCGAGGTCCGCGTCTCGAGCCCCGACCGCGTGATCTTCGAGGCCACCGAGCGCACCGGTGAGGTGCGGAAGCTCGAGATCGCCGAGTACTACATCGCTGTCGGCGACGGGATCATGCGGGCGCTCCGGGAGCGGCCGACCACCCTGGAGCGCTGGCCGAAGGGCGTCCACGACGGGATCGTCATGGCCACGCGCCAGAGCCGCGGCGGCGACGCCTTCTACCAGAAGCGCGTGCCAAAGGGGGCGCCTGAGTGGGTCGAGACGGCGCGGATCGAGTTCCCCTCGGGGCGCCATGCCGACGAGATCTGCCCGACCGAGCTCGCGGTGGTGGCCTGGTGCGCGCAGATGGGCACTCTCACCTTCCACCCGTGGCCCGTCCGTCGCGCCGACGTCGACCACCCCGACGAGCTCCGCATCGATCTCGATCCCCAGGAGGGGACCGACTTCGACGACGCCGTCGAGGTCGCGGGGGAGGCGCGGACCCTCCTCGGCGAGCTCGGCTATCGCGGGTTCCCCAAGACCTCCGGCGGACGCGGCATCCACATCTACGTACGGATCGAGCCGCGCTGGACCTTCACCGACGTGCGGCATGCCGCGATCGCCTTCGGGCGCGAGCTCGAGCGCCGGATGGCCGACCGGGTGACCACCAAGTGGTGGAAGGAGGAGCGGGGCGAGAAGGTCTTCGTCGACTACAACCAAAACGCCCGCGACCGCACCATCGCCTCGCCCTACAGCGTCCGCGCAAGGCCTGGCGCCCCGGTCTCGGCGCCCCTGGATTGGGAGGAGCTGACCGAGGTTCAACCCGAGGACTTCACGGTCGAATCGATGCCCGCCCACTTCGCCGAGGTCGGCGACCGGTTCAGGGAGATAGACGAGATCCACCACTCGCTCGAGCCGTTGCTCGAGATGTACGAGCGGGACGAGGGAGAGGGCGATGGTGACATGCCGTACCCACCCGACTATCCGAAGATGCCCGGCGAGCCCAAGCGCGTCCAGCCTTCACGCGATCGGGACCGCAAGACGGACTGAGGTCCGGACGCGAGCCCAACAGCCGCCGGGAGCGGTGGACGGCGGCCGGGTGACTAGCGGCGCTCGACGGGCCCGATCAGCCGCATCAGCGCGTAGCCGGTGATCGCCGCGATCACGAAAGCCATCAGCAGTCCCGCGATCAGGCCAATGGCGACCGTCAACCAGAGCGCCTGACCCTCGCTCCAGAGCGGCGATGCAACCGCGACCACCGCCACCAACGCCACCGACGCGGCGATCCATGAGACGGCCGTGGCGAGCATCCACCAGCCCCCGAGGCATTCCAGTAGGCTAGGCGGCGATGGCGGGTGAGCGGAACGACTCCGAGGTGAGCAGAAGCACCGGACAGGCGGTTGCCCTGATCGCAATCGCTCTCCTCGCCCTCTTCTTCCTGCTCAACACGCAGGAGGTCGAGGTTGACTTCCTAATCACGACAGCGACGATCCCGCTGATCTTCGCGCTCTTGATCGCCGCCCTTCTCGGTGCGCTGGCCGCCTGGCTCGTACCTCGAGTCCGCAGGAGCAAGCAGTAGAACCCGCCACTCCCCGCCGGCCCTGTTCGGCGGCGAGCGCGAGTCCGCGATCGAGGCGAGCCTGAGTCGACGCGAACCCGAGGTTCTGGGGTCACCGAGGCCACGGTCAAATCCCACATGAACGGATCCTGCGCAAGTTGGGGGTCTCCAACCGGGTCGAGGCCGCCGCTGTATGGCTGCGGGCTCGTGGCGAATAGAGCGTCGGTTCAGCCGATCAGTCGGCGATTGAGACCCCCGACCGCGACCGATAGCGCGAGCACGGTCGCGCCGACAAGGACCACCACGCCGAAGGCGGCGGGAGCTTCGAAGAAGGTCGGGTCATAGCCGGCGACTGCGCTGACGTCGCCCGCCACCCCGTCCGCCAGGTCGAGTGGCTGACCCGCCGAGGAGAGACCCCAGCGGGCAATCGACAGGATCGGGATCAGGTTCACCACCGGCGGCATCACGGCGACCGGCACTATCGCCCCGGCGAACAGGATCTGGGGCACCAGCAGGAGTGGAACCGCAGCGGTGGCCTGTGAGAGGCTGGTGACGCGCGAGGAGAGCGCCAGCCCCATGGCCCCCGCCGCTATCGCCGTGAGCACGATCAGGCCGAGCACCTGAAGGTAAACCGCCACGGGGGCGTTGAGCGGCTGGAGAACGATCGTTACCGCGAACAGTGAGATCGTCTGGATGACGATCAACGGGAAGGCCACCAGCGCCTTGGCCGCTACGTAGGCGTCGGTCCGGACCCCTGCCACGGTCTCACGCTCGACCACGTTGAACTCGGCGACGATAGAGCGGGCGGTAGTGACCACCCCCATGAAGATCGCCCCGATCAGGAGCATGAAGGTGAGCAGCACCCCGTTGAACCCCGAGAGCGAGGGGTCCGCGAGGACGTTCATCGGCAGCACGAGCCCCACCAGCAGCCCGATGATCGGCGCCTGCCCAAGCAGCACCGCGAGCGTGCGGCGGTCGCGGCGCAGGAGGGTCAGATCGCGATCCGCCAGGATCGCTGTCTGGCGGCCGAAGGGCTGATCCAGAGCCAGCGGGGCTCGCTCCAGACGGATCTCGCCCTCAGCCGGCTCCTCACCGGCGACCTCGCTCTCGGTCAGGAGGTCATAGATCTCCCCGTGATCGCTCACCCCGAAATGAGCCAGGGCCTGCTCCGGGGTCCCGGAGAAGGAGATCGCGCCGCCCGGCGCCATCACGATTACGCGATCACAGAGCTGGAGCGTGCGGGTCTCGTGGGTGATCAGGCAAATCCCCCTGCCGCGATCGGCGATCGAGCGCAGGGTCAACATCAGTCTCCGGTTGAGGCCGGGGTCGAGGCCGGTTCCCGGCTCGTCGAGCAGGAGGATGTCGGGGTCGACGATCAACTCCACCGCAACCTCGGCCCGCTTGCGCTCACCGCGCGAGAGCTTCGCGAGCTGAGCGTCTCCGCGCTCGCTGAGGTTGAGCTCGACCAGGACCTCCTCGATGTGGGTCGAATCGACCGAGCGGAGGTCAGGCCTCCGCAACGCGACCGTGTACCGGAGGGCCTCGCGCACGGTGAGGAGCGAGTGGACCGTCCCGTGCTCGGGCAGGAATCCCACGCGCCGGGCCGCGGCAGCGATCGGCTCGGAATCGAGTGTCACCGATCCAGCCGTGAGGCCCGTCACGCCGGCCAGCGCACGCAGCAGCGTGGTCTTGCCGGCACCACTTGGGCCGATGACCGCCACCAGCTCTCCGGTCCGGACCGCAACGTCGACAGGACCCAGTAGCCGCCTCCCGCCCGCAACGACCTCGAGACCCGATCCAAGAAGGCCGGATCCGGCCTCGGACGCAACTTCCCGGGATGTCGTCGCCTGCGAGGTCAGGCCTTCAGGGTATTCGGTTGGCGGGGTCGGATCGGAGCGCCAGCGCCGATGAAGGTCGGGAGGCGCCGATCAGGATTCGGCGCTGCGACCCACACCCTCGTGGACCGGCCCGGCCCCCTCCTCAGCCTTGGGTCGGCTCAGCTGGACTCATTGTCCCCGCGTTGTCCCCTACCCACCCGACCTCTCACGGCGCGACTCACCGACTCCCGTTGACGACCAATCATCGCTCGGGCGTTACCTGCCTCACGCTGGCTCAGCTCGACCGATATGGCGAGCTCGGCGCTGGCGATCGCGAGGTAGATCAGTGTCACCCCGAACGACCCGAAGAACCAGGCAGCGCTGCCGAGAGTGCGATCGACCAGAGCAGCCGCCGCGAAGGCGAGCCCAACCGCGGCAATATGCAGGCCCGCGGCAAAGATCGGATGCGAGGAATCCGGATGGATCGGCGGGACGACGGCCCGGGCTCCGGACTCGCGGTCGGGTGGCGAGATCGCGGTGAGCAGGCCAAAGGCCGCGATCGCTCCGGCAACGAAGGCAAACGCCTCCCAGCCGCCGGGAACTCCGCGGAGGCTGATCAGGTAGGCGCCGGAGGACCAGATCGTGACCGTGTAGCCATAGGGCACGACGGCCGACCGCAGGGTCTTGTCGAGGATCGGCCCGTAACGACGGGACGCGCCCCGCAACACGCTGCTATCGAGCGGTGCCGGATCCTGCGTCTGCCCGTCCGGACCATCGGTGGGCTGACTCACTCGCGGAGTGTATCGGCGAGTGGCCGGCCCGGGGATGCAGCGGTGCGGCGACGGCAGGCGCTCGGCGGGTCGGTTGCACCCGCCGAGGCCTGATCGCCGTTGGTCAACCGGCTGTGGCCGTCACGGTCACGTCGCCGATCGCCAAGCCGCCTTCGAACAACTTGACCTTGAAGGACGAGTTGAGGGCGTCAGCTCCGTCGGAGCTGAGCGCGGCGGTGATACCGCTGAGAACGATCGCTCCACCCTCGTCCGAGCGCTCAAGCCCGCCGAGGTCGAGATCGAGCGTTACGAGCGCCGAACCGTCGGGCGCGGTCGCGGTCAGCGTCTCCGCGGCCGTGTCGACGACGAAGTCGGTCAGCTCGACCGAGGTCCCGCCGGCGGAGAACTTGAGCCCGCCGGAGTGGTCGATCGTGCCGGCGAGCGACTCTGAGTCGATCTCGCCACCGGTGATCGGGAAAGCGATCCCCGCATCACTGGCGCTGGCCGGATCGATCGGCGCGACCTTGATCTTGTTGTCCTTGAGGACCTTCGCCGTGCCCGAGTCAAGAGCTAGGACGGTCTCCTGACCGTTCAGGGTCAGCGTTTCCGAGGCGCCCGCGGCTGTGGTCTCGCTGGTCGTCGACGAGTCGTCGTCGCCGCAGGCGGCTACCACCAACGCGAACGCGGCCAAAAGCGCCAGGAGGGCGATCGGCTTGGATCTCTTCTGCATGTTGTTCCTCCGTCTTTGTTGCATGTCTGTCTTTGGGTTACTTGACGAGCAGTACGCCCGCCGATCGTCGGCGGTTGGATTCCTTGGCCAGCCGATCTCCCGAAAAGGGGTATCCGCTTCGCTCCAGTAATGCCAGGAAGTGGATCTCCGTGGAGAGCAGGCAGTTGGCGCGATACTGCCCGAGTGAGGGCTGTCTCAACTGCCGTTGGCCTGCTGCTTCTAGTCGCGGGGCTTGGCGGGTGCGGCGAGGACCAAGGCCGCGGGGATGGACCGGAGGCCGATCTAGCGGTGTTCTGGACCACAAACGCTGACTATCGACTGGCGACTGCCACCGCGGACGGCGAGGATTTGACGGCGATCCTCGGAGGGGAGGGTTCTTCCGGCGTCGACTCCGGTCCGGTTCCAGAGCTCTTCACGTCGATCAGTTCGTCTCCTGACGGCGAGCGGCTTGCCTTCGCGGCGAGTGTGGAGGACGAGCCGACCGGGCCCGACCTGGGCGGCGACGTCTTCACAGCTGCGCCCGATGGCTCAGACGTCCAGCAGCTGACCGACCTTGGAGACGTGTCCAGCCCGGTCTGGTCACCGGACGGAGGGAGGATCGTCTTCTCGCGCACGAGGACTGGACCGAAGGTCCGTGGCCTGGCCGCGGCACTCTTCTCCGTGGACGCGGATGGTGAGAATCTGAGGCAGCTGACCGAGTTCGAGGGTCGGCAGCTCGATCGCCCCGGGTCCTTCTCTCCCGATGGTCGGCGCCTTGCGTTTTCTCGCGCCCTCGTCTCGTCCTCTCGACGGTTCGGGCTGGTGTTCGACCCGGAAATCAAGCTGCTGGACATCTCGAGCATGGCTGTTACCGATCTGATTGACGATGCGTTGGACCCGGCCTACTCTCCCGACGGCGAGCAACTGGTTTTTGCGAGCGTGCGCGATCGCAATGGCCGGCTCACCTACGGCGAATCGACCAAGATTGCCGCCGAGCTCTATGTATCGCGCTCAGATGGATCGCAGCCGCGGCGCCTGACCACTACCCGGGCTCTCAATGAGTCTTCGCCTGTGTGGTCCTCAGACGGCGAGCGAATCGCATTCCAGCGGGGAAAAGAGATCGACAATGCCGAGGCCATGTCCGTGCGGCAAATCAATCCAGACGGGAGCTGCGACAGCCTGATCCTTGGGGATCGACCTCGCGGGAGCTGGTATGCGAGCCCGACCTGGATTGACCTCGCCCGGGAGCGAGGCCTCGGTGCGGTGAACTGCTGAACGTGCAATCGGGGCCGATGATTCATGGCTTGGCCTGCGGCGGCGCCTTCTGGGCTCGAACCCCGACTACGCAGGGAGGAACGCGGGTGGAGGATTCAGCAGCATCGGTGCCCGCAGAGCGCGCAGGCAGAGTCGTCGCCCGCGCGATTGCAGGCCGGGAACCTCGCTGTCGAGCCGGCGCTAGGCCTGCTCGATCTCGCGCTTGAGATCCTCCGCCTCGGCGTCGACCTGCTTCTCGAGACGCTTCTTCGCGCGGCGCGTCGCCTTCTCGAGCTGCTCCTCGATCCTCGACTCACCGATCACAATGATCGCCGCCTGGCCGTCGTCGAGCATCTCGCCAAGGTCTTTGAGGTCACCTCGCGACATCCCCTTGAACCCTGCCCGGCGAAGTGCCGGGGGCCGGCCGCCCGGCGGCCGGCAGCGAGCCGTGAGCGGAGACGCTGGGTTCGAGCGATCAGGGCCGCGGTGATCACGCCGACGCTGACCCCGCTGAGGGCCACGGCCAGCTCCTCGACCGGGATGCCGCCGATGTGTCCGAGCAGCGGGCCGATCTCAGCCGCCTCGCCCGCCCTGCCGGTCCGGTCCGGCGGCGTCCTCGGACTCCTCGTAGCGGGCGACGTTGACCGTCCGGCAGCGGCCGCAGCGAACCCGCACCTTCTTCGTCATCTGCATCGCGTGCATCGACTCCGCGAGGACGTTGCCGCACTGCACGCAGACGTAGTCGTCGGGCCCGTTGCCACGGAACGCGGGGCGGTCGGGATCCTCCTGGACCGCCGTGCCGGCGCCGGGCGGGACCTCGCCCTCGCGGATCTCTCGCATCGCGACCGTCGCCATGCTGCCTAGATCTCGCCGAGCTTTCCGGTGAAGTCGGTAATCAGTCCATCGAGGACCCCGATCACCACCCCCTCCCCCATCGACGCTGCCTTGCCCGTGATCTGCGCCTTGGTGTGGATCTCACCGCCGCCGTCGTTGAGCTGGAAGACGACGTCGGCGTTCGCGTGACCCTGGCCCTCGGAGTCCTTGGCCTTGATCCGCAGCAGGGCGCGATGCGCCTCGGCGTCCTTCTCGGCGACCTCGACGCTGCCGACGAAGGTCATCGACATCGCCCCCATCGTCAGCAGGATCTCTGCCTTGACCGAGTCCGGTCCGGTCACCTCGGTGACGCTGCCCCCCTCGACGGCCGGGATCACCCGCTCGAGGTCGGTAACCGCCGTGAAGCTCTCGTCGATGGGCTTGCTCGTCGTGAATGTGTGGTCGAGTTCTGTGGCCATCTGCCGTCTCTCTCCTTGGTCGGGCGCCCGGGACTATGCTGGGCGCATGTCTGTCGAATCAGGTACTCATCAGCTCGGGCCCGATGACGCCGCCCTCTCGGTCCGTACGGGGCGAACCGGCGCCGCCGCGAAGGCGGGCCACGACCTCGTGATCGGGGTCAACTCCTGGGAGGCGACGCTGATCGTCGGCGACGATCCCGCCGGGACCAGGGTCGAGTTGACCGCGGACCCCTCCTCGCTGCGGGTGATCGAGGGCTCGGGCGGAATGAAGGCGCTCGGCGACGACGACAAGGCGAACATCGAGAAGACGATCAACGACGAGGTCCTCGAGGGCAGGGAGATCCGCTTCCGCTCGAGCATCGTGCGGCCCTCCCCCGACGACGGCCGGATCGGCGTCGAGGGCGAGCTGACGATCGGCAGCGAGAGCGGGCTGGTCGCCTTCGATCTCGCGATCGGCGAGGACGGTGCGATCGCGGGGAGCGCCGTCGTCAAGCAGAGCGACTGGGGGATCAAGCCCTACTCGACCCTGTTCGGGGCGCTGAAGGTGGAGGACGAGGTCGAGGTCGTGATCGAGGGTCACCTCTACAACCAGCCTCAGTCCCCGTAGACGGCCTGCGCGTCGAGGCCGCCCTCGACGCCCACGGGCAGCTCGCCGGTGCCGTGCGCATACATCGCGATCTCCTCCACGGTTTGCACCCGCTCGGGATCGCTGCCGTCCCCGGCGACCCAGGCGCCGTTCGCCCACGAGAGGCTGCCCGGCTCGGCCTCGAGCGCCGCGCCCGCCAGCAGCCGCGACTTCTCGAGGATCTTGCCGGTCGCGCTGGTGATCGCCGTCGGCGTCCCGCCGGAGGGCCGCGTGTTGAAGCCGTGGCCTACCCCGAACCGATCTGTGTCGCCAGGCACGACCTTGACGTCGAGCGCGGGGACACCGAGCTCGGCGGCGACCTGCTCGGCGTATTCGGCCTCCTTACCGTCGGACTCGGTGGTCAGACTGAGCACCATCTTCCCGGTCGGGTGAACGCGCAAAAACACCGCTCTATAAGCCTCGTCAGCCATCACTGATCCTCCTCGTCGTGGTCGGCTCGGGTCTCGGACTGAAGTCGCTGCCGCTCCTGGTGAGTGCTGAGCGCATTGTGCTCCTCCAGGTCGCAGAACGCGGGCTGCGGTCCGCCGTGCGGGTGCGGGGGCGCCGCCGGCCGCTCGCAGCCCGGATAGATGCAGGTCTTCGCCCCGGCGCTCATCGCTGCCCCCATCCCGGCGTCGTCCTGCCCCGGCTCGGCCCGTGACCGCTCGGCATCGCGACCGAGCTGCCGGGAACCGGCGTCGCGCTCGCCCACGGCTCCTCGCCCTCCGCCTCCTCCGCTGCCGCCGCGGCGAGGCCCGCCGGCAGCTGATCCACCTGCGGCCCGGCGATCGCCTCGACGACCTCACCGAGCGCCTCGAAGCTGTGGCCGCTGACCAGCGCGTCGCAGTGCTCGACGGCGGCCCGCATGCCGGCCGCCTCGACCGAGAACCCGGCGGCGCCGACCCTCGGGTTGACCCAGACGATCCGGTGGGCGAGGCGAGCGAGGCGCTCCATCTCGCGGCCGACGAGCTCGGGGTCGCCCCGCTCCCAGCCGTCCGAGAGGATCACGACAACGGCACCGCGGGCCATGCCCCGGCGTCCGTGGCGGTCGTTGAACTCCTTCAGCGCGTCGCCGATCCGGGTCCCGCTCGACCAGTCCGGGGCCGCGGCGGCAGCCCGCTGGATCGCCCGCTCGGGGCTGCGTGCCGCCAACGCCCGGGTCACTCGCGTGAGCCGGGTGGCAAACACGAACGCCTCCACGCGCGGACCGCTGCCGGCGGCACAGCTCAGAAACTGCAGGTAGGCGCGGGCATAAGGCTCCATCGAGCCGGAGATGTCGCAGAGCATCACCAGCCTGCGGCGGACGACGCGGCGCCGGCGGCGGGCGAGGTGGATCGCATCGCCGCCAGTGCGCAGGCTGCCCCGCAGGGTTCGGCGCAGATCGACGCGCCGGCCGTGGTGCGCGTTCTCGTGGCGTCGGGTCCGGCGCAGCGGCGTCGCCAGCTCGAGCCGCGACATCAAGCGGTAGAGCTGCGCCAGCTCCTCCGGCTCGAGCGCCTCGAAGCTCTTGCCCGCGAGCCGCTCCTCCTCGCTCGCCATCGCAAGCGGCAGGTCGAGCTCGGCCCCCTCGTCGTCGCCGTCGCTGTCGCGGGAGGGCGCCGAGGCGACGCTCGGCTGCCTCTCCTCCGCAGCGGCCTCGGTCGATGAGCCCCGCCGCTCGGCCGCCGGGCGCTCGTCGGCCGGCGCCGGCACGGTCTCCGCGTCCTCGGGCGCCGGCCCCTCGCTCGGCGGCTGCCCGCCGAAGACCGAGCCGAAGACGGCGTCGAAGGCGGCACCGTGGGAGCGGTCGGAGACGAAGATCGAACGCGCGGTCCAGTACAGCCGGCGGCGGCTCTCGGGCTGGATCAGGGTCAGCGCCCGGGCGAATTCGCCGGAGCGCTCTGGGGTGACCGGGACGCCGGCGTCGCGCAGCCGCTGACCGAGCGCCCCGGCGAGCGGCGGCAGGTCGAGGTGGATCGTCTCGACCCCGAACTCCCGCTGGGGCGGATTTGGACCCCGGTCAGCCACGGTCGGGGACGAGTTGCTCGAGGCCGGCAGCGTGGATCACCTCCTGGTCCTCGTCGTACTTGAGCACCGATCCGAGCGTCCGCTCGACCGCCTCGGCGTCGAGCCGCTCAACCCCGAGCAGCTCGAGCGCGGCGAGCCAGTCGATCGCCTCGGCGATCCCGGGTGGCTTCTGAACGTCGCTGTCGCGCATCCGCGAGACCGCGTCGGCGACCTGGACCGCCAGGCTCTCGGAGGCGCCCTTGACCCGGCGGCGGATGATCTCAACCTCTCGCTCGGGGGTCGGGTAGTCGATCCAGCGGTAGAGGCAGCGGCGCTTGACCGCGTCGTGCAGGTCGCGGGTCCGGTTCGAGGTGAGGACGATGATCGGCGGGTGGGTGGCGCGGACCGTGCCGAGCTCGGGGATCGTCACCGCGGCGTCAGCCAGGAGCTCGAGCAGGAACGCCTCGAAGTCGTCGTCGGCGCGGTCGATCTCGTCGATCAGCAGCACCGCCGGTCGCGGGCCGGGGTGCTCGAGCGCGCGCAGCAGCGGCCGCTGGATCAGGTAGTCGGGGCCGAACAGCTGCTCCTCGTCGAGCGAGCGACCGCCCGAGTCGGCGAGCCGGATGCTGAGCAGCTGGCGGGGGTAGTTCCACTCATACAGCGCCTCCGCCGCGTCGATCCCCTCGTAGCACTGGAGGCGGATCAGCGGCGTCTCGAGCACCGCGGCCAGCGCCAGCGCCGCCTCGGTCTTGCCGACCCCCGCCTCGCCCTCGAGCAGCAGCGGCTGCGGCAGTCGCAGGCTGAGGAAGATCGACGTTGCCAGGCCTTCGTCGACGAGGTAGTCGACGCCGGCGAGCCGCTGGGCGAGCGTCTCGACGTCGGGGACGATCCGCTCGATCTCAGCCGCCGCCTCGCCGCTCTCACCCTTGGGGCCGGCGCCGCTCATCGCACGGCCAGCTCGTCGAGCACCGCCCGGTAGTCCTCGGGCGTGTCGACGTCGCGGGGGATCGGGCCCGCGATCGGCACCTCGGCCACGTCGCCGGCGCGCTGGTCGAGCAGCCGCCAGACGCCCTTGTCGCCGTGCAGGTCGGCGAGCGCCCCGAAGACCTCGCGATCGAAGGCGATCGGATGGCCGCGGCCGTCGTCGTAGCGGCAGACCGCGAGCGGCGCGCCCGCCCGGCGCGCCAGCAGCGCGGCGACCGTCTCGGAGCTGACACCGGGCTGGTCGCCGAGCATCAGCACGAGCACCTCGCAGCGCGGGTCGAGCGCGGCGAGCGCCGCCGCGATCGAGGACGAGCAGCCCGCCCCGTAAGCCTCATTGACGACCACCTCGGCGCCGGCCAGATCGACGCTCTCGCGAACCTCGTCGGCGAAGCCGCCGATCGCCACGATCGTCTGATCGAAGTGGCAGTGGCGGGCGACGCCGACGACGTGGCCGAGCAGCGTGCCGCCGCCGTAGTCGAGCAGCTGCTTGGGGCGGCCGAGACGCTGCGAGCCGCCGGCGCCGAGCACCAGACCGCTGACGAACGGCTCGCGATCAGCGGGCGACCGAGGCATGCTCCCCCTGGCTCTCGAAGGCCGCCTTGCAGCCCTCGCCGCAGAAGTAGAAGGTCTCGCCGTCGCGCTCCACCGAGAGCGTGCTCGCGACCGCCGCGACGGTCATCCCGCAGATCGGATCGACGACCACCGACGCCGCGGGCGGGGCCTTCGCCGAGCCGGACGTCGCGAGCTCGGGCGCGGGCTCGACCGGGGAGCCGCGCTGCACGGCGACTACCGCGGCAAGGACCGAGAGCGCGATCTCTCCTGGGCCGTGCGAGCCGATCGGGATCCCGGCGGGGACGTCGATCCGCTCGAGCAGCTCCTCGGCGACGCCGGAGGCCCGCAGCTCATCGATAACGCCGGCGCCGCGCTTGTCGCTGGCGACGAGGCCGACGTAGGGGAGGTCCGCCTCGAGCCCGCGGCGCAGGGCGTGGAGCTCGTCGCGGCCGTGGGCGGCGACGACCAGGGCGAGGTCACCATCGGCGGGCTCGGGATCGTGACCGTCGGAGGGGACCATCTCGAGGCCGAGCTCGGGCCCGATCCGCGCGAGAGCGGCGGCGGCCGGCGTCTCACCGACGACGACCACTCGCGGCGCCGGGGGAGTCGGCTCGAGGAACACCTCGATCGCGCCACCCGACAGGCACGGGTTCTTGACCGTGACGGCGCCGTCCTCGCCGCCGGGGACCTCCTCGGCGGCGGCCGCAGCCGCCTCCGGGGTGAGCTCGCCGCCGTCGAGATCGGCCCCGCCGCCCTCCGGATCGGGAAGGATCCGCAGCAGCACCGGTTCGCCGCCCTCCAGCGCGACCAGCGAGTAGGCCTTGACGCTCTGCTCGGCACAGACGCCGCCGACGAACCCTTCGATCGTGCCGTCGCCGAGCACCAGCGCGACGCTGCCGGGCTCGACGCTGGTCGGATGCTGGACCCGGACGACAGTCGCGGTCACGAAGCGCTCACGGGCCGCCGCGAGCTCCTGCGATCGACGCGACAGCTCCGGGCTGATCATTGCGGGGGCTCGGGGCGCCCCTGCATCGCCGCCCAGACGCGGGCCGGCGTGCAGGGCATGTCGATGTGATCGACCCCGTGCGTGGTGTGCAGCGCATCGATCACCGCGTTGACGATCGCCGGCGGCGAGCCGACGTTCGGCGACTCGCCGATGCCCTTGGCGCCGAGCGGATGATGTGGGCAGGGGGTCACGGTCTCGCCGAGTTCGAAGTCGGGGCACTCGAGCGCGGTCGGGATCAGGTAGTCCATGAACGAGGAGTTGAGGCAGTTGCCCTCCTCGTCGAAGGCGATCAGCTCCATCAGCGCGATTCCTACGCCCTCGGCGAGCCCGCCGTGGATCTGGCCGTCGACGACCATCGGGTTGATACTCACCCCGCAGTCGTCGACCGCGATGAAGCGACGGACCGTGACCTGGGCGGTCTCGGGGTCGATGTCGACGACGGCGATGTAGGCGCCGTAGGGGTAGGTCAGGTTGGGCGGGTCGTAGATCACCTGGCCGTCGAGCCCGCCCTCCATCCCGGCCGGCATCGGCTCGCCGCTGTAGGCGCGCCCGGCGATCTCCTCGATCATCGCGCCCTGCTCGGGGTCGCCTTTGACGTACCAGCGGCCCTTCTCCCAGGCGAGGTCCTCGGGACGCGCCTCGAGCATCGTCGCCGCGATCAGCCGCGCCTTGTCGCGGACCTTGCGGGAGACGATCGCGACCGCGCCGCCGGAGACCGGGGTCGAGCGGCTCCCGTAGGTCCCTAGCCCGTAAGGCGACTTGTCGGTGTCGCC
>CAVQIX010000002.1:0-75359 GCA_963712765.1 uncultured Solirubrobacterales bacterium
CTTCGGGTCCGGTCGCGGACCTTCGCGGTTCCACCGTATTTGGTGGCTATAGCGAGGGGGATACACCTCTTCCCATTCCGAACAGAGCCGTTAAGCCCCTCAGCGCCGATGGTACTTGGTGGGAAACCGCCTGGGAGAGTAGGTCGCCGCCAGTCTTTCTTGAGCCGTCCGGGTTTCCGGGCGGCTCTTTTTTGCGGTCAGGCGCGCCGGTGCTCAGCCCTGGGGAAGGAGATCTCGGAGTTCCGGGGGGAGCTGCGGAAGATCCTCCGGCGATAGATCCCGCGGGAGCAGATCCTCGAGGTCCTGCGGCAGCCCGTCGGGCACGCTCCCGCCTGAGGAGTCCGGGAGCAGGTCTTCGAGCTGGTCACGGAGATCTTTGAGGCTGTCGAGGCTGAGGTCGGGCAGATCGGAGATGTCGAGGTCGAGATCCTGGATGCCCTGGAGCAGATCGATGACGCTGACATCGCCCGGGAGAGCCTGGAACAGAGCGATCACAGCGCCCACCGGCGCCTGCTCTGCGATACCGCGGGCGAGGCTGGCGAGCGGCCCGGGGATCAGACCCTTGAGCTCGGCGTCGTCGACGGCTCGGACGAGGCCGGCCCGGGTCGCATCAACGATCTGCTCCTCGGTGAGGTTGTTCTCCTCGGCGAAGCCGGCGAGCGAGCTCTCGTCCGCGAACGCCGCCAGCAGTTCCTCTCGGGTGACCTGCAGCTCGCAGGCGGCGCCGTCGAGCGCCGAGAGCGCGATTCCCTCGAACACCCCGCGTTCGCTCAGCACCTCGAGCGGCCGTGGGTCGCAGGGGTCGGCCGCTTCAAGCGGCTGGTATGAGGCGCCGCCCGCCAGCAGGTAGGCGAGTACGACGCCAAGCGACACGCCGATCGAGAGGTAGATCGGAAGGCGGCCCTGCGTCACCCGTCCCCCCGATCGTCGCCACGTCTCAGGTGCCACATCGGGAACAGCGCGAGGAGCGCGAAGGCGGCCGCGCCGAGGAACGGGACGCTGAACGCGTGCGTCGCGGCCCGCTCGAGCTGATCGGCGATCCCGCCCTCGAGCTCGGTCAGCGCGGGCTGATCCTCATCATCGACGGCGACCGTTGCGAAGGCGCCGCTGACGTCGGGGAGCTGGCCGTCGGCGCGGTCGATCTGGGTGCCGAGGCTCTCGCCGACCTCGACCTTCGTGGCCGGGGGGAGCGGCGCGTCGAGTATCAGGGCGGTGCCGGCGTCGCGTCCTGCCTGGTGCTGGGCGTCGAGCTGGAGGCTGAGCACCGGCGTGAGGATGAGGATGCCGGCGACGATCCCGGCGTGGCGGGCAGCGAGGGTCTCGGCCGCCCTGGCGCCGTCGGGGTCGCGGTGGCCGAGCGCCGCCGACGTCAGCACTGGCAGGGCGAGGGCGAGGCCGAAGCCGATCAGCAACTGTGGAGCGATCGTCAGGTCCGCGGTGGCGCCCGGGAGGACGCCGAGTGCCGTCAGCCCACCTCCGATGCTGATCGCGCCGGCGATCGCCAGCGGCCCAGAGTTCGCCGGCCCGAGCGGGATTCGGCTGCCGATCAGGGCCGCGACGGGGATCGTGCTGACCACTGCGGCTGCCGCGAGGGGGGTCAGACCCCAGCCCTCCGTGAGCAGGACGACGAGAAGGAAGAGCGCCGCGGTCAGTCCCGCGGAGAGCAATCCAAGCGCGTACTCGGGCCGGCGGTCGGGCCCTCCCTCCGGCCCGGGCTCCGGCCGCTCGGCGGGCTCGTAGGCGGCGATCAACACGAGCACCAGCGGAACCTGGATGAGGAAGATCGACTCCCAGCTGAACAGCTCGGTCAGCGCGCCGCCGGCCGCCGGACCGAGCGCCAGCCCTGCGGTGGCGGCGGTGCCCCACAGCCTCGCCCCCGCCTGATGCGTCCCGACCCCGCGGGCAATCAGCTCGATCGCGCCGGCGATCGCGCCTGCACCGCCGAGGGCCTGCACGCACCGGGCGCCGATCAGCCCGCCGATCGAGGGCGCCAGGGCGCAGGCCAGCGAGGCCGCGGCGAACAGCGCGATGCCGGCTCCCCAGATCTTGGCCGGCCGGCGGTGGGCGAGCCTGGAGGCGGGAACGATCGCCGCGGCCAGGACGATGTTGTAGGCGGTCAGCACCCAGCTGACGCCGAACACGCTCGTGTCGTACTCCCGCAGGATGTCCGGCAGTGCGAGGGTGACGATCGAGGAGTCCGCGAGGACGACGCCGACACTGCCGGCCAGGACGATGGTTCTGATCCGGGCGCCGTTCATCCTCCGCTGCGGGCTGATCCTTTCAGGGCCGGGGCTTCGACGGGTCCCCGCAGACGCCCCCCGGGCCAGCCGCTGCTCTTGCCGAAAAGCGTGATCAGGGCCGGTGCGAGCAGGGTCCGGACGATGAAGGCGTCGATCAGAAGCCCGGCGGAGAGCAGGAAGGCGAGCTCGCGGAAGGGACGCAGGGGCACCATCGCCAGGATTGCAAAGCTCAGCGCGAGAACCAGGCCGGCAACGGTGATCGCCGGCGCGGCCCGGGCCGCAGCGACCGAGATCGCCTCCCTCAGGGGGCGTGATGTCGCCTCGGCCCAGACCCGTCCGACGAGGTAGATGTTGTAATCGGAGCCGAGCGCCACAAGCAGCACAGTCCCGGCAAAGGGGACGTAGAAGCTGAGCTCGCCGAAGCCGAGCAGATCCTGGAAGACCAGCACCGTGAGCCCGAGGCTGGCGCCGAGCGCGAGCAGGCTGGCGGCGACCAGGTACAGCGGTGCGACCAGAGCGCGGAGGAAGACGACGAGGACGACGAGGACGATCAGTGCAACGACCGGCACCACGCGGGAGAGATCCGCCTCTGTCACCCGGACCGTCTCCTCCGAGATCGCTGTATCACCGGCCACCGCGGCGGTCGCGCCGGGGATGCCCGCCTCCGCGACGAGCTGGTCGAGGTCGTTGCGGAGGCGGCCCACGGTGCGAATAGCCCGCGCTCCGAGGGGGTCGAGGTCGAAGATGACCAGGTATCTGACCGCATCACCGGTGGGCGAGACCGTCGCACCGAGCTCGGTTGTGAGCTCACCGATCCCTCCCGGGCCGATCACCTGATTGAAGTTGCGTCGTCTGCGGAGCAGCCGCTCGAGCTTGTTGACCGCGGCCCGGTCGTCGGCGATCCCCGGCTGCTCGACGAGGACCATCGTCGGGGCGATCGCGCCCGCGGGGAAGTCCTCGGCGGCAAGGCGAAAGGCCTGCTTCGGCGGAGCGTCCTGGGGGAGACCGCTGATCAGCGTGTTGGCGAGGTCGAGGCGGGGAAGTAGCGCGGTCAGCGCCAATAGGGGCACGACCGTCGCGGTTGCGACCGCGACGGGGCGCCGGATCGGCAGGCTCAGCATGCGATCGCGCAGGCCCCTCCAGATCGTCGCGATGCTGAGCCCGGCCGAGGGTCCCCGCCTGCGGCCCGGCGAGCCTGGCCAGAACAACCGCTCGCCGAGGATCGTCAGCATTGCGGGGACCAGGGTGAGCACGACAGCAAGCGCGATCAGGACGGTGACCGCGAGCCCGGGCCCGAACGCACGAAAGAACCCGAGCTGGGCGACGACGAGCCCAGCCGAGGCCGCGGCGACGCTGATTCCGGCCGTGACGATGATCGGCGTCAAATTGGCCGTGGTCCGCTCGGCGGCCGTGCGGGCGTCATCGCCGTCCTCGAGCCGCGCGCGGAACCGCGAGACGAAGAAGATCACATAGTCGGTGACGATCCCGAACAGCAGCGCGACCATCACCGGCTCGACCTCCTCGGGAACCGAGATCCCGACCGCGTCGCCGGTGCCGCCGACCAGGCGCACCGCCATCAGATACGCGAGGGCGACCGTGAAGATGTTGACCGCCGGGGCGACCAGTGAGCGGAAGTGCAGCCCGACGGCGAGCGCTACGAGCAGGATGGTCGCCAGTTCGACCAGGGGCAACGCGTCCCTGATCGCCCGAATCTGCTCGCCGCGAGCGGGTACCGCCCCGGTCACCCCGACCTGCTTGTTCGCGGGGCCCTCGACGGCGATCCGGCGCTCGACCAGCCTCTCCGCGAGGCCGGTACGGCCTACGGGTCCGATCTCCGGTGGGAAGAAGAGGTAGCTCAGCGCCGAACTCCCCTGCCCTCGGGCGACGTCACGCAGGACCGCATCGGTGACGGTCAACGCGAAGGCGATCCCCTCGAGGCCGGGGACGTTCTTGAGATTGAGGGCGAGGGTACGGCTGTAGATGGCAGCCGCCTGCGAGCGGCTCAGGCCTGCGGGGGCGCGTTCGACGACGACCGTGCGGCTGAGGACCGGAAAGTTGAACAGCTCGACCGAGCGGGTCTCGGTGTCGATCGCCTCGGCCTCGTTGGCCACCAGGTCTCCGAGCCCGCCGGTGCCGGCCTGTTCGACGTTCGGCAGCAGGAAGGTGGCTGCGAGGGCGGCGAGGATCCAGAAGGCCACCACGGCGAAGCGGAATCGGACGATCAGGCGCGCGAACCGCCCTGTCAACCGGCTTGTGTTCGCCTCATCGTCCACGCCTGCCCTCTCGCTCCGTCTCTACCATCGCACCATCGTGGACGCGGCGTCTGAGATCGAGCCAGGGCGGTCGCTCGACCGCGCGATGAGCCTGATCGAGTTGCTCGCGGTCGGGATCGGCGCCCGCCGGCCGACCGGCGATGGTGAGCGGGCAGCGCGCCAGAGCGCGGTCGCAAGGCTGGGGGAGTGGGGAATCGAGGCCGGGATCGAACCCTTCGACGGCTACTCGACCTTCGCCTGGCCCTACGGGCTGATCCAGGCGGCTGCCCTTGCGCCGTCCCTGCTGCCCGGCCGGCTGCGGAGGACGCGTTCGGCCCTCGGCCTGCTGGCGGGAGCCACGCTCGCCGCCGAGGGGGGTCTCCGGGCGACCCCGCTCTCGGATCTGCTCTCGGTGCACGAGAGCGGCAACGTCGTCGCCACGATCGATCCCAGCGGGGAACCTAGACGCACGCTGGTGCTGATGTGCCATCTCGATACCTCCAGGAGCGGGCTGATGTTCGATCCCCGCTACGTCGGCCTGCTCGGCCGCTGGATCGGGATCCAGAGCGCCGCCGGGCTGGCGCAGGCGATCGCGGAGCCGCTGCTGGGCGGGCGCAGGTGGGGCCGGCGGCTGCTGACGCTGCTGCGCGCTCCTGTGGCGGTCGGGATCGCGCTCCTGATCGAGCGCGAGCTGCTCGGGGTCGAGGTACCCGGCGCCAACGACAACGCCTCGGGGTGCGGTGTTGCCGCCGCGCTCGCCGCCGAGGTCGCGGCGAATCCCCTCACATCCACCCGGGTCATCCTGCTGATGACCGGCTGCGAGGAGTCCGGGACGCTGGGGGCCAGGGCGTTTCTCGACGCCCACGAGACCGAGGGTTGGCTCTACCTCAACTTCGACAACGTCGGCGGCGATTGCCGGGTCCGCTTCCTGCGTCGCGAGGGCGTGCTCTCCAAGTGGTACGCCGATCCGGGCCTGATCGTGGCGGCGCAGTCGGTCGCCGACCGGAACCCATCGCTGCGGATGGCGTCCGAGGACGACCCGGCGGGGCTCACCTACGACTCGACCCCGGTCCTGGCCCGAGGCGGCCGGGCGATGACGATCTCGGTCCAGGACGGCTACATCCCCGACCTGCACTGGCCAACGGATACCTTCGACAACATCGACCGCGACGGCGTCGCCCGCACACTGGCCGCCGGGCGCGGAATCGTCGCGGCCGTCGATGCGGGAGTCGCCGACCCCGGTTGAGGGGATTACCGATGTCGAGGCGCAGCGGCGTCTCCTACGGCGAGGTTGTCGCCGGCAACATCGGCCCGACCGCGACCGTTGTGCCGGCGCGGCGGCGACCGCGACTGCGAGCCGGCGGAAGGGCCTCCCGGCGGCAATCACAGCCGCCCCCTTCACAGCCGGCGTCGCGTGCGGAAGTCGTGTCGGAGAACTCGAGGCCGTACTGGCCGAGGGTGAGGGCGTCGATCGCCAGATCGACGCGGTCGGCGAGGCGCTGGATCATGTTCATGTTCACTCCATCTCTCATGTCGGCGACCAAGGTATGGCGCGCCTCGGACGTACATGTGTTCGTGCAATTAATCTTGCAGCCGGGCGGAACAAACCGCTTGATAGAGGGGTTCATCGGCCTCGTCGCCCGAAGCTGTGCGCAGCCGGCAGGACAGCTCCGAGCTCGCTCATCTTGCGCCCCGTCTCGCGTTCGGCCGGGGGCTCGATGTGGCGCACCTCGGCCAGGGGCAGATCGGGGCGCTCGAGCTCGCCGAGGGAATCGGCGACGACGTTGACGACTCCCTCGCGGCGCTCGAGCCTGCCTCGGATCGAGACGAACCCGGCGGTCCGCACCAGGAGCCGATGGCGCTCGTAGACGGGGGGGAGGACGACCACGTTGGTCATGCCCCACTCGTCCTCCAGGAGCATGAAGACGACCCCCTTCGCCGTCGCCGGACGCTGCCGCGCCACCGTCATCCCGGCGATCAGGATCTGGGAGCCGTCGGGGACCCGGGTGAGGTCGGCGCTGGTGACGGTCGCCGGATCGAGCTCGGGCCGCATCAGGGCCAGCGGATGCTGCGCCAGAGACATTCCCGTCGCCGCGTAGTCGGCGGTCAGCCGCTCCCAGGAGGACTGCTGCTTCAGCGCCGGAGCATCGGGTACGGGGAGGGGGAGGGCAAGCTGCTCGCTGCCGCCGGCTCGCGAACTTCCCCGAGCAACCCCCAGCGACCATAGGTCCTCCCGTCGGGAGGAGCCCCCAACCTCGGCCGGCAGCTCTCCCGGGAGCCCCGAGCAGGCATCCGCCCAGGCCAACCTCTCGAGCCCATCCCGACTGGCTCCGGACCGCGTCGCCAGGTCGGCGAGGTCTTTGTACGGCCCACCCTCCGACCTTCCGCGGACGATCGCCTCCGCATCGACCCTCGACAACCCCGCTACGTATCCGAGCCCGGTCCTCACCCCCAACCGCCGCTCCATGGCCTCGGTCGCACACAGGACCTCGCTCGCGTTCGCATCCGGCCCCAGCACCGGAATCCCCCGCCGCTGGGCCTCGTGTGCGAGGGCGTCCGGCGGGTAGAAGCCCATCGGCTGCTCGTTCAGCAGCGCGCAGAGGAACTCGGGCCCGTAGTGGACCCGGAGCCAGGTGGACTGGTAGGCGAGCAGGCCGAAGGCCGCCGCGTGCGACTTGGGGAAGCCGAAGCCCGAGAAGCCCTTGATCTGGTCATAGACCCGGTTTGCGGTCTCGGACGCGACGTCGTTGGCGATCGCCCCCTCGATGAACCTTTCCCGGTAGGCGTTGAGTGCCTCCTCGGAGCGCTTGCGGCTCATCGCTCTTCGCAGTCCCTCGGCCTCGCCTGCGCTGAAGCCCGCCAGGGCCATCGCCACCTGGATCACCTGGTCCTGAAAGACGATCGCGCCGAGGGTGTCGGAGAGGATCGGCTCCAGCGAGGGGTGCTCGTAGGGGACCTCGAACTCGGGGTCGTTGCGCAAAGCCTTCTTGCGGTCGAGGTAGGGATGGACGGCGCCACCCTGGATCGGCCCCGGGCGGACCAGGGCCACCTGGACGGTGATGTCGGAGATGTTCTCCGGCAGTGAGCGAGGCAGCATCTGCATCTGCGCCCGGCTCTCGATCTGGAAGACGCCGGTGGTGTCGGCCTTCTGGATCGCCTCATAGACCCGTTGGTCGTCGAGCGGGATCCGCGAGAGATCGACGTGCTCGCCGCGGGCGCGGGCGATCTCATCGACGGTCCGTTCCACCGCCGAAAGCATTCCGAGGCCGAGCAGGTCGATCTTGAGGAAGCCGGCGTCGGCGCAGGAGTCCTTGTCCCAGTGGCAGATTCGCCGCCCCTCCATTGCCGCCGGGACGACCGGGCAGAGGTCGATCAGGGGGCGGGTCGAGAGCACCATCCCGCCGGGGTGCTGGGAGGCGTGCCGCGGCAGGCCCTTCGACTCCCGCGAGAGCGCGATCAGCGATCGCCAGCGGTCCGAGCGCGCCCGCTGCTCCCCGATCGCCTCAGCGATGTCCCGCTCGATCTCGGTCGAGCCGTAGACGTCGACCGATCTCGCCACCCGCTCGATCTCCCCCCGAGGCAGCCCGAGCGCCGCCCCGAGGTCCCTGACGGCTCCGCGGGAGCGATAGGTGGGGAAGGCGGCGACAAGGGCGGAGCGCTCTGCTCCGTAGCGCTCGTGAATCCTTGGGATCAGCACCTCGCGCACGTCGCGGGGAAAGTCGAGGTCGATGTCGGGGGCCTCGGTGATCTCGTCGTTGAGGAAGCGGCCCAGGAACAGCCCGGCCTTTACCGGATCGACGTGCGAGAGACCGGTCAGATAGCAGACCACCGAGCTCACCGAGGAGCCGCGGCCACGGCCCGGAGGGAGCAGGGCGCGGGCCCGCGAGGGGCCGCGTACCTCCATCGCGACGTCGCGGGCGAGCTCGAGCAGGTCGCGGTGGAGGAGGAAGAAGCCTGAGAGCTCGAGCTTGGCGATCACCCGCAGTTCCTCCTCCAGCCTGACCGCCGCCTCGGCCCGCTCGGGGGTTCCGTCGTAGCGCTCACCGAAACGGGCGCCGCAGACCTCGGCCAGCTTGCGGTCGGCGTCGAGATCCTCCGAGCCCGGGTAGCGGTAGCCGAGATCTCGGGTGAGGTCGAAGCGCAGCCGCTCGGCGAGTCTCTCGGTCTCGGCGACCGCCTCGGGGTGGTCGCCGAAGCGGGTCGCCATGCGCGCGGGCGTGGTCAGGAATCCGGAGCCGTTGCCACGCCGCGAGGGCTCGGTCGACTCCAGGGTGCCGAGCATCCTGGCGGCGACGAGAGCATCCTGCAGCGGCGCTCGCCGCCGGTGGTGGTAATGAACGTTGCCGGTGGCGATGGTGGGGACCCCCAGCAGGGTGGCCAGCTGGGTCAGCCGCCGGTTGCGACTCCGGTCCCCGCGCCACAGTGGCCGCTGCAGCTCGACCCTGAAGCCGGAGGGCCCGAAGATCTTCAGCAGCCGGCGAGCGAGCCGCTCGGCCTCTACCGGTTGGTTGCGGGCGAGGCGCCCGGCGAGCGCCCCGTCGCGGGCGCACCCCGAGAGGCAGACGAGCCCCTCGCTGTGAGGCTGGAGCTCCTCGAACGGCAGCGCTGGATGGATCAGCTCGTGGCGGACCGAGCCGGGTGCGCCCGTGGTTCCCTCCACGCTCCAGCGACGGGTATGGGCGTGGGCGATCGTCAGCAGCCGGCAGAGATTGCGATAGCCGCGACCGTTCTCGACCAGCAAGGTCAGGTGGAAGCAGTCCGGCGGGCAGTTGCCGCGATGGGACTCGGAGGGGAGTGGGGCTCCGGGCATCAGCACGGTCAGCTCGGTCCCGGTGATCGGCCGCATCCCGAAGCCCCGGCAGGCCTGCGCGAACTCCATCGAGCCCCAGAGCCCGTCGTGATCGGTAAGCGCCATCGCGTCATGACCGAGGCCGGCCGCGGCGGCGGCCAGCTCCTCGGGGAGCGAGGCGCCGTCCAGGAAGGAGAAGGCGCTGTGGGCGTGGAGCTCGGTGTAGGTCATCGGTTGCGGGTGGGGCCCGAGTGGGGGTGCTTTGCCGGTTGGGCTACCGATTCGGTACACGAGGTAGCAATGCGGCTGCTTCTCGAGCGACACCTGATTTCGGGCCGCGGCCACGGGCCCTCGACCCTGAGGGCAGAAGTACCGCTACCCACGATGCTCGAACCACCCTCCGTCCTCGAGGTCGTGGAAGACCGTGAGGCAGCGGCCACCGTCGAGGACGATCTCGAAGTAGTGGCGGCGGAGGGGGGCGCGGGTCCACCAGCGGTCCTCGATCAGCCACTCCTCGCGAACCGATTCGACGTTGCGGTGGGAGACGGCCTGTGGGCCTCCGTCGCCGGCCCGGACCAGGATCCTGCGCGGGCGGTAGAGAGCGAAGCCGGAAGGCGGAGGAGGGGCGTTCACGTAGTGCTCACGGCGTGTGCGGGACGAGCATCGCCCGACGCTCGGGGATGCGGGAGTCGCCGTCGATTTCGACCACCCGCAGCAGTGCGTCCCGGCCGCCGGCGGCGCGGGCCTGGCGGATTGCCTCCGAGAGCCGCTCGCGCCGGTGCTCCCTCTCGCTGTGATCCAGGGAGGGCTGTTCGGCTCCCTCCGGCCCGAGCTCGAGCGCGCGCAGCGCAAGGGTGGAGGCGGGGGCGGGGAGGAGCTCGAGCTTGGGGCCCAGCGCCAGCGTCAGCCGCTCTGCCGAGGCGGTGGCGCTGCGCAGCGGCAGCTCCTCCCTCCAGCTGCCTCCGCCGGCGAGTTGCGCCTCGAGGCGCAGCGACCGGATCGTCCGCCCCCGCCGCCTGGGATCGGCCACCAGGCGTTCGATCAGGAGTTCCAGCGCGCGGTCGAGCTGAATCCCGTAGACCGCCTCCGGGAGCCCGATCGCCTGCGCCAGCTCCTCATGGGGCCGGCGGGGTCGCAGGGGCGAGTCGATGCCGGAGGCGAGATCGTGGGCGGCGAGGCCGAGCCGGCCGAAGCGGTCGGCGATCGCGGGGCGCGGCAACCCCGCCAGGTCGCCCAGGCTCACCACTCCGAGCCGCTCGAGGTTCTCGACCAGGCGGCCCCGCTCACGCTCCGGCGCGGGGAGTCGATCCCGCAACAGGCCCACGGGCAGGGGCTGCAGGAAGCTGCGAGCCATCGCCGGGGCGAGGATCGTTGCCTGCCTGCGCCGGGGCCGGGCTGAGCCGGCCACCGCGTAGGCGCAGAACCGGGTCGGTCCGGCCCCGAGCCGGACCGCGGAGCCGACCGACCGCCCGGCCTTGGCGAGCACGCCCTCGGGGTGCGGTCCCCACAGGTTCTTGAGCGCGTCGACCGCGAAGAAGACCTCTCCGGCCCTCGGCGCCTCGACCTCGGCTCCGATTCCCTCCAGCTGCTGCAGCGAGCGCTCCCACAGCGACTCGGCCCGGCCCGGATCGGGTGGAATCAGCCGCAGCCGCGGACACCGGGCCAGTGCCTCCGACAGCACCATTCCGATCCGGACGCCGAAGGCCTCGGCGGCCCCGCTCGTCTCCCCGATCGCCTGCTCGCCCCCCGGTTCGGGGGCGAGGGCCGCCGGCTCTGTCAGGATCTCCCTGCGATCGCCGATTGCGGCGATCAGCGAGAAGCGGGGGATGAGCACACAGCCAACGGTCATGATCGGAGTCGAACATATGTTCGCTTACGGCGAGACAAAATTCAAGGGCTTCCGAGGATTTCTGTGGCTTTCTCTGCTGATCGCGGCTCTGATCTCCACCGGCTGCGGATTCGATGACGGCTCGGGGCCCGACGGGACCCAGGCAGCGGCTGCAGGGACCACGACCGAGGACGGAACCGCGGGTGGCGAGGTAGCGCCCGGGGCCGACACCGCCGGTGCCGATGCCGGCGATCTCGAGGTGATCACCGCCTGGATCGACGCTCTCAGCGAAGGGGATACCGATCGCGCCGCGACCTTCTTCGCCACGCCCAGCGTCGCCGAGAACGGCCCGCTGGTGGCCGGGATCGAGACCACCCGGGATGCGGTCGCCTTCAACGAGTCGCTCCCCTGTGGGGGTGAGGTGATCGCCGCCGAGAGCACCGGCCAGTTCACCACCGCCACCTTTCGGCTCACCGAAAGGCCGGGCGGCGGCTGCGGAGAGGGGATCGGGGGGACGGCCGCGACCTCCTTCCTGATCGAGGACAACCTGATCACCGAGTGGCGCCGAGTGGGCACCGATCCCGCTCGCGGAAGCAGCGAACAGAGCACCACCTGAGCCCGGCGCCGCTGGATCCAGCGGGCGTTCGTTGTCCGATTCATTACATCTGCCTGCCGATTGGGTTATGTTCCGGAGCGGCTCAGGCCGCACCGATGGTCTAGAACGACCGGAGAGCGATTGGGCTTGTAAGGCCCCAACCCGCCCTACCCCGGCGGAATGGGGCAACTGTGAGAGGAGGTTCAATGAGAGGCAAGAGGAAGTATCTTGCAATCGCCGGGGCCACGGCAGCGCTTGCGCTGGGTGTAGCCGCATGCGGTGATGACGACAGTGGCAGCACTGACGGTGGTAGTGGTGGCGGAGGTGCCGTCGACATGACCGTCGGTGTCCTGGTGCCGCAGACCGGTGACCTTTCGGCGTTCGGGCCCGCGGGCCAGAAGGCCGCTGAGCTCGCCGTCGACGAGGTCAACAACGCCCTTCAGGACGTTGGATCCGACGCGACGATCGACATCAAGGTGGCCGACACCGAGACATCGGACAAGTCCGGAACCCAGGCTGCACGTCAGCTGATCAGCGATGGCGCTTCGTGCCTCGCCGGTGCATGGGCTTCGTCCGTGACGATTCCGGTCGGCACGACGGTCGCTGCAAGGCAGCTCGTCCCGCTGATTTCACCGGCATCGACCAGCCCGGAGATCTCGGGTCTGGACGACGACGGCTACGTGTTCCGAGTCGCTCCCTCCGACGCCCTCCAGGGCCAGCTGATCGCTGACACCGTGGGTGAGGAGTTCGGCACGGACGCGACGATCGCCGCCGCCGCGCGCAATGACGCGTACGGCGAGGGAATCATCAACCAGTTCGCCGCCTCCTTCGAGGAGGCCGGTGGCACGATCAACGGTCCGATTCTGTACGACCCGGAGGCCTCGACCTACAACAGTGAGGCCCAGCAGATCGTCGAGGGCAACCCCGACGGCTTCGTGATCGTCGATTTCGAGGATCCGTACGGAAAGGTTGGCGGCGCGCTGGCGCGTACCGGCAGCTTCGACCCGACCAAGCTGTTCACAGCTGACGGTCTCGCGTTCCAGGACGGTATCCCGGACACGATTCCGCCCGATTCGATCAACGGCGCCAACGGCACCCGTCCGGCGACGCCGGAGGGCAGTGATGCCTCGACGGCGTTCGACGAGCTCTTTACCTCGAGCTCGAAGGATCCGAAGAAGAGGAACTCGTTCGATGGTCAGAACTTCGACGCCGCGATGCTTTGCGCTCTGGCGTCGATCGCCGCGGGTTCCGCCGATGGAGCTGACATCAAGGATCAGATCCAGGCCATTGGCAGTGCCCCGGGCACCGAGTACGACTACACCCAGTTGAGCGACGCGATCACGGCGCTCGAGAACGGTGAGGACATCGATTTCCAGGGAGTCTCTGGCTCGCTCGATCTCGATGACAACGGCGACCCGACCGTCGGGTTCTACGAGAAGTGGAACTACGACGACAAGGGCAAGTTCTCAGTGACCGACACGGTCGAACTGAAGACCGGGGAGTAATCCCGAGCCGACAGCCAAGCTGGCTGAATGAGAGAGGGCCCCGGCTTCGGCCGGGGCCCTTTTTCTATTCCCTGCTGGATGCGGTTCCCGACGATTACGTGGAGCAAGGCGTCTAGGGGCCGTTGGCCGTCATCTAACCGCCGCCATGGGCCGCCCATGTGACACGAATGGCGGTGGCTGTCGATCGCGTCACCCAGGTGGTGGCGGCCGCTACCGACGCGGTAGTCGCTCCCGCCGGCATGGACCCCGCGAAACGGCCCCCGCGCTCAGACGCCGTTGTCTTCGCCGACGACCTCGTCGCCGGCGTCGACCCGTCCCGCGCCGCCTCCGAGGTAGAGCTCGGCGACCTTGGGATCGTCGATCAGCTCCTTGCCCGGGCCCTCGAAGCGGTTCTTGCCGAGGTCGAGGACGTAGCCGCGGTCGGACAGCGTCAGCGCCCGGCGGGCATTCTGTTCGACCATCAGGATCGTGACACCGCTCTCGTTCACCTCGACGAGCTTCTCGAAGATCGCGTCGACGAAGGCCGGGGCGAGGCCGGCCGAGGGCTCGTCAACGAGCACCAACCGTGGATCGGGCATCAGCGCCCGCGCCATCGCGACCATCTGTCGCTCGCCACCCGACATCGTGCCGGCGGCCTGAGTTGCGCGTTCGGCGAGGCGCGGGAACAGCTCATACATGTGGCCGATCCGATCCTCGACGGACCCGCCCCCGCCGGCGATCGCGCCCATCTCGAGGTTCTCGCGGACGGTCAGGGAGGGGAAGACGTTGTCGAGCTGGGCCACGTAGCTGACGCCGAGCCGGGTGATCGAGTGTGGCGCTCTGCCGGTGACGTCCTCGCCCTCGAGCTCGACCGACCCCTCCCGGGGGGTGAGCAGGCCGAAGACGGTCTTCATCAGGGTCGACTTGCCGGCGCCGTTCGGCCCAACGATGGTGACGATCTCCCCCTCGTCGACCGCCATGTCAACGCCGTTGAGGATGTCGACCTCCGGCGTGTAGCCGGCAATCACGCCGCTCGTCCGCAGGATGTTCTTCTTCTCGATCACGACTCGCTGCTCCCGCCGCCCAGGTAGGCGTCGATGACACGCTGGTCCGCCCGCACTTCCTCGGGCTTGCCCTTGATGATCGTCTCGCCGCTGGCCATCACGACCACCTCGTCGGAGTGGGCCATCACGACCTCCATGTCATGCTCGATGAAGAGGAAGGTGACGCCGTCCTTCTCGCGCAGCTCGTGCATGTGCTGCAGCAGAGTCCGGCCGAGGGTGGGGTTGATTCCCGCCATCGGCTCGTCGAGCAGGACCATGCGTGGCTCGGTCATCAGCGCCCGCGCCAGCTCGAGCAACTTGCGTTGACCGCCGGAGAGGGTGCCCGCGTAGTCGTCGACCTTGCTGTCGAGCTTGAACATCGCCAGCAGCTCCATCGCGTGCTCATGGACCTCGGCCTCGCGCTTGTTGGAGGAGCCGCGGCGGAAGATGTATCCGGGGAGGCTCTCGCCGGGCTGACGCGGGGCGGCGAGGGTCATGTTGTCGATCACCGGCATCGCCGCGAGTGCCTTGGTGATCTGAAAGGTGCGAACCATCCCGCGCTGCGCGATCGTGTGCGGCGGCAGTCCGTAGATCGAGGAGCCCTCGTAGCGGATCGCGCCGCCGTCGGGTGGATAGAAGCCGGTAACGACATTGAACAGCGTCGTCTTGCCGGCGCCGTTGGGCCCGATCAGCGCCGTTATCGAGCCCTTCTCGATGCTGAAGCCGGCGCCCTGGACCGCGTGGATGCCGCCGAAGCTCTTGCGCACGTCTTCGACCTCGAGGATCGCTCCCGTGTTGCCGGTCTCATCGGCCCCGGTCTGCTCGGCCGCGACGGTCCCCGCGGGTGTCTTCCCGGCGCTACTCACCGAGCACCATCTCCTCCTTCTTGCCGAGCGCTCCCTGTGGCCTGAAGGCCATCAGGAGGATCAGCACCAGACCGGCGACGATGAAGCGAAGGGCCGCGATCTGGTCCGCCGCAAGGCCGAAATCGAGCTCGCGGAGGCCCTCGAGCAGGAACCAGAAGATCGCGGCGCCGAAGAGGACACCCGGGAAGCTCGCCAGGCCTCCGAGCACCAGTACGGCGTAGGCGAGGAAGGTCACGATCGGCTCGAAGCTCTCCTGGTTGACCTGGCCCTGCGCGAGCAGGAAGAACCAGCCGGCCATCGCCGCGAGTCCAGCCGAGATCGCCAGTGACTGCAGCTTGTAGGAGAAGGCGTTCTTGCCGAGCGCGCGGGCAGCGTCCTCGTCCTCGCGGACGGCGCGCAGAACCCGGCCCCAGGGGGAGCGGATCAGGCGGGCGAGGATGAAGGCGAGCAGGGCGAGCACCAGCCAGGTGAAGATCAGGAGCGGCAGGTCGACGAAGTCGGTGCCGCTGAGGCCGATCGGATCGAGCAGGTTCTCGCGTACCCAGGTGGCGACGTTGTCCCATGGCTCGGTGAACGATCGGTCGTTTTCGAGCTCGAGATTGAGCGTGCCCTGGTTGCCGCCCGTCAGCCCGCGGGCGTTGCGGGCGGCGATCCGGATCACCTCCGCGAAAGCGATCGTCGTGATCGCGAAATAGTCGGCCCGCAGCCGCAGCGACGGCAGCCCGATCGCAATGCCGACGCCCATCGTGATCAGCAGCGACAGCAGGAGCGAGACGATGAACGGGAGACCGACGTCGACGTAGAGGATCACCGCCGAGTAGGAGCCGATCGCCATGAAGCCGACCTGGCCGAAGTTGACGATCCCGGTGAAGCCGACGTTGAGCTGTAGGCCCAGCGCCAGCAGCCCGTAGACCCCGGCGAGCAGTCCGACCCCGATCCAGAAGGGCCAGGCCGTGAAGAAGTCGGCGGAGACGCCGAGCGGGACGCCGATCAGTTCTGCCGCGATCACAGGCTGCGCTCCTGTCCGAAGATCCCCTGGGGCCGGAAGATGAGGACGCCGATCAGGACGAGGAAGCTGACCGCGACCTTCCAGGGCGAGTCGAGCAGCAGCGTCGACCATTCCTGCGAGAGCCCGATCACGAGCCCGCCGGCGAGGGCGCCGAAGGCGTTGCCGATGCCGCCGAGCACGACCGCTGCGAACAGCGGCAGCAGCAGCTCGAAGCCGGTGTTGGGATCGACCTGACCGATCGAGGCGGTGACCATCACGCCGGCGAGTCCGGCGAGTCCGGCCGAGAGGATCCAGGTCCAGATCACGACTCGGCCGGTGTTGATTCCGGTCGTCTCGGCGAGGTCGAAGTTGTCGGCTAGCGCCCGCATCTGCTTCCCGAGGGTGGTCCGCCGCAGCATCATCGCCACCGCGATGAGCACGACGAAGGCGACGATGACGACGATCAGCTCGACCCGGCCGATCGACAGGCCGATGAACTCGATCGATTCCGTCGGATCGACGTCGTTGACATCGAAGGACTCCGGTCGTGTCCCGGCGATCAGCTGGATCGTGTAGCGGATCACGAAGGCGAAGCCGATCGTCATCAGCATCAGCTGCAGAAGCCCGGCATTGCGCTTTCGCATCGGCCGCCACATGATCAGCTCGGAGGCGACGCCGAGCATGGCTGTGAAGATGATCGCCATGATCACCGCGAGCCAGAACGGGGTGCCGAGGGTGACGTTGAACAGCAGGCCGATATAGGCGCCGAAGGTGAGCATGTCGCCCTGAGCGAAGTTGACGAGCTTGAGGATCCCGTAGACGAGCGTCAGCCCGATCGCGCCAAGGGCGAAGTAGGAGCCGGTCGTGATCCCGGCGATGCTGGTCTGGGCGACGTCCTGGAGATCGGTCAGGAGGATCAGCACTCCGGCGACGTGGCCGAGCGCCACCAGGGCCGTGAGGCCGGGCCTACCCTCGGTCCGCGAGAGGACCCCGATCGTCAGGGCCGCCAGCGCGACCAGGCCGAGGACGCGCAGGATCGGGAGGTCACGGAGGGTGTTGATCAGGCCCTCGTCGGCGAACAGCAGGACTACGTCGGCGGTGATGATCGACGCGGCGACCTTGGCCGGACGCGGTGCCCGGCGTATTGCCTGCCTGAGGTCAGAGATCCTGCTCCCTGAGGATGCGGCTATCGAACCGGCTTCCATTCGCCCGGCATCCTATGGGTACGGAGTCGATCGGGGTGCCAGCCCCTGGCGACGGCGGTTCAGGCGTTGCTGGATCCGAGGCTCGGCGAGGCCTGGCGCTTGGCCTTCACCCGCGCGGCGACCTCCTCGCAGAGCGCGGTCGTTCCGGTGGCTCCGCCGAGGTCCGGGGTGCGGATCCCCGCGGCGGCCGCTTCGAGCGTCGCCTCGTAGATGGCCCGCGAGGCTTCCTCGGCTCCCTCGGCGCCGCGTTCGGCCGCGAAGTGCAGTACCGCGGCAGAGGCCAGGACCATCGCCATCGGGTTGGCTATGTCCTTGCCGAGCAGCGCCGGCGCGGTGCCATGCGGGGCCTCCGCCATCGCGGCGGCGACCTGGAGGTCGTCATCGAGGCTCAGCAGAACCGATTCCGCGCCCGCGATCGACCCGAACATCGGCATCACCAGGTCGCTGAGCAGGTCTCCGTCGCGATTCAGGGTCGGGATGACAAGCGGCTCGGAGGCGGCGCCGCTGACCAGGCCGGCGTAGGTGGCATCGATCAGCACCGGTTCGTAGCTGACATCGGGATGGCGCTCAGCCGCAGCGTCCATCTCCTCCTTGAGCATGCCCTCGTAGACGGGGCTGACGGTCCACTTGGGACCCCCGTAGACCTTCGCCCCGATCTTCTCCGCGGTGGCGAACGAGTGCTCGGAGACGGCGCGGCAGACCTTGCGGCTGATCCTCTCGGTCCGGTAGGCGATCTCGTCGCCGTCGACCTCCTCGCGCCACTGCTCGGCTCCGTAGGCGTCCCCGACAGCCATCCGGCAGACGGAGATCGGATGAAAGATGCCGGCGATCGGGGTCACACCGGGGATCCGCCGGCCCGTCCGCTCGATCACGCTTCCGTCGATTCCTTCGCGGATCAAGCGGTTGGGGGAGCCGACGTCGTCGGCGCCCTCGGGCGTGATCGTCGCGGCCTTGAGGCCGAGTCCGGCCTCCCGGATTGCCGCCGCAGCCTCGGCGCAGACGGCGTTGCCGGTCGCGCGCCGGTTCTCCAGCGAGAGGTCGAAGTGCTGGAGCTCCAGCTCGAGGCCGACTACATCGGAGTCGAGGACGAGGAGGGCGGCCTCGAGCAGTTCCTGTCCGGTTTCGTCGCCGTCGAGGACGATGATGCGGATCGGGGCCATCGAGCGGAATCTATCGGCGCTCGGATAGGTTCGCCCGATGACGGCCGGAGCTGAGCGTTGTACCTGGTGCGGCCAGGCGGTGGAGCGGGATGACGGCTTCCGGGCGTACGAGCCGGCAGGAGCCCGGCGCGCGACCTTCTGTCGGCTCGAGCACGTAGTGCCGTGGGTGATCCGCGATGCCCACTGGGAAGCCGGTTCCATCGACGAACGGGCGGGCGTCGATGCGGGGCCGACGTGCTCGCACTGCGGGGCCGAGCTCGGTGACGTCCATGTGCTCCTCGTGCGACATCGTGGTGGGCACCGCATCCCCGACAGCTTCTGTGGTGTCGAGCACCTCGCGGCCTGGGCCAAGGCCGGGGGTCGCTGGCGCTGAGCTACCCGGCGCCCAGGCGCACCTGGTCGCCGCGAAGACCGACTGGTTGCCGGAGGCCGCGCCGTCGGGGGCATACCTCCGCACCTCCACGTCGAAGCCGGCGCCGGCGATCCGATCGGCCAGATCAGGCCCATAGATGCGCACGTGGTCGTGCTGGCCGAAGCGGCGCTCCCGAACTTCGGGATCCTGCTCCCCGGGATCCTCGATCGTCTCTCTGATGTTGCCCGGGCGTGGCACCATCACGGCCAGGAGGCCACCCGGCTCGCAGACCCGCGCGAGCTCGCTCAGCGCCGCGGCGTCGTCCGGTACGTGCTCGAGCACGTGGCTGCAGACGATCAGGTCGAACTCGTCATCTTCGAAGGGGAGATCGGTTATGTCGGCTGCGACATCGGCCTTGCCGGGTTCGAGGTCGGCGGTGAGGTGACGCTCGACGCCGGTTTGCTCGATCAGCCCGCTCACCGAGGGCTCGGGCGCGAAGTGGAGTACGCGAGCGCCGGGAAGCGTGTGCGTGTCGGCGAAGAACATCGCGAGTGCCCGATGCCGCTCGAGTGAGCCGCAACCCAGGCAGAGCGCGTGTGGCCTGCCGTTGAACTCCGCGAACTGGCGCCAGCGTGCGCCGCAACAGGCGCAGCTCCGGTTGCGACCGAGGTGCCCGAGCATCCGCAGCCGGTGGCGGAGCCGGCCCATCAGCGGCCCTTGTTCTGCTGTCCGCTCTTGCTCTTGCCGGACGCCTGCTTGCCCTTGCCGCCCGCGCCGTTGCCCTTGCTCTTTCCCTTGCCCCTCCCCTTGCGCGCCGCGCGGGCGGCCCTGCGCTCGGCTCGGGCCGCGGCGCGTTCGGCCTCCGCCTCGCGGCGAGCCGCCCGCTTGCGTGCGACCGCGAGCTCGACCGGCGTCGGAGCTGCCCCAGCGAATCGCAACAGCAGCTCGGCGGTCTCAGCCGGTGCCTCGAGATGGGGCGAATGGCCGATCCCGTCGAAGACCCGGGTCTCGGCTCCGGGGACGCCCTGGTACTCCTCCGCCGTCGACTCGGTATCGACGATCTGGTCGTCGGAGCCGAGCACCGCCAGGAACGGGACGGCTGCGCGGGTGAGTCGCGAGACCATCGATTCGGCCTCGATGAACTCCCGCGAATCGGCCCCGGCTCCGTCGTAGGAGGAGAACGTCATCGCATCGTTGTCCTCGACGACCTGGTCCGGATCGCCGAACGCGGCCTCGAGGTCGAAGCCCGGCGCGAAGGCCGATTCGTACTCGGACTTGACCAATGCCGGAAAGCGCGCTCTCCAGAGGGCCTCACCGATGACCGGTGCGTAGGTGAGCCGGGCCAGGAATGGAAGGCTGGAGTCACCCTCGCTCGCCGGCGTCCCGAGGACAGCGACGCGGTCGACCAGCTCGCTCGCCTGCTCGGCGAGCTCCACGGCGACGTAGCCCCCCATCGAATGCCCGACGACGGTCGCGCCCTCGACGCCGAGCGTGCTCAGGGCCTCGGCGACGGCGGTCGCCTGCTCGGGGATCGTGAAGCCACTCTTCGGCTTCTGCGAACCGCCGTGGCCGATCAGATCGATGCTGATCACCCGGTGTCGCTCGTTCAGGAGCGGGGCGAGCTGCTCGAACCAGTGCAGCGAGGTCGCGTAGCCGTGCAGGAGCACGATCGGTGCTCGCTCATCCTTGAGGCGCTCGGTCTGCGCCGGCATGTCGAGAACCTGGAGATCGACCGAGGAGAGCTCCTCGATCGTCGCGCCATCCGCGGTCACCTCGGCGGCGCGCGTCTCGCTGTCGACGACGGTTGTGTTGATCGCCAGCAGGACGGCGCCGATCACGCCGATCACGATCAGGACCTTCCAGCGGCGCTTCACGCTGCGGCCATCCCGCTTGCCTACCCGACGCCTACCCGGACGCCTGCTCGGCGGTCAACCCGAGGGTCTCGGCCTCGGCGCTGAGGGCGTCGATCACGCGCTGGATGTGCTCGGTCTCATCAACGCCGAGCTCGGCGATCGCGCGCTGGATCTGGGGTCGGTCGACCTTGGCCGCAAACGACGGCTGCTTCAGCTTCTTTCGCACCGACTTGACCTTCATCCCCTCGATCCCGGTCGGCCGCACCAGGGCGCAGGCGGAGACGAAGCCGCTGAGCTCGTCGACCGCAAAGAGCGTCTTCGCCATCGTCGTCTCGCGCGGAACCTCGAGGAACTCGGCGTGGCCGGCGACGGCATCGATGATCTCCGGCGGGTAGCCGAGTCGTCCGAGTTCCTTCAACGCGATTCGCGGGTGGCCGGTGCCGAGGTCGGGGTGCTTCTCGTAGTCGAGATCGTGGACGATGCCGGTGACCGCGTAGCGCTCGGGATCCTCACCCCACACCTCGGCGTAGGCGCGCATGCAAGCCTCGACCGCGAGGGCGTGCTTACGGAGGGAATCGGACTCGGTCCACTCGCAGAACAGCTCCCAGGCCTGCTCCCTTGTCGGCTCTGACGGATCGCTCATCGAAGGGCTACCCTAGCCCAGCTTTGGAGAAGTTTGTCATCCAGGGCGGCACCCCGCTCTCGGGCGAGATCGTCGCCGCCGGCAACAAGAACGCGGCCCTGCCGCTGCTCGCCGCCTGCCTGCTCACCGATGAGGAGGTGACGCTGCGCAACATCCCGCGGATCCGGGACACCGAGGCCCAGGTCGGGCTCCTGCAGGGGCTGGGGGTCAAGACCAAGTGGGTTGGGGACAACGACCTCACGCTGCAGGCAGACTCACTCGGCGATCGCGAGATCGACGAGTCGCTGGCGGCCCGGATCAGGGCCTCGTTCCTGCTCGCCGGCCCCCTGCTGGCTCGGTTCGGCGAGGTCCGGATGCCGCCACCTGGCGGCGACACCATCGGGCGCCGTCGCCTCGATCCCCACCTCGATGCCTTCAAGGACCTGGGGGCCAAGCTCGAGGGCGACCGGATGATCGAGCTGACCGCCCCCGACGGCCTGCGACCATGCTCCATCTTCCTCGACGAGCCCTCCGTGATGGCCACCGAGAACGCTCTGATGGCGGCCGCGCTCACAGAGGGGCCGACGACGATCGCCAACGCCGCTTCCGAGCCTCACGTCCAGGATCTCGCTCACCTGCTGACGAAGATGGGCGCCCAGGTCGAGGGGATCGGTTCCAACGTGATGACCGTGCACGGACGCGACCGCCTCGGCGGAGCAGATCACCGGATCTGCCCCGATCACATCGAGGTCGCGAGCTTCATGGCGCTCGCCGCCGCCACCGGGGGTGAGCTACGGATCCGCGATGCCGGGCCCGATCACCTCTACATGATCCGCCGTCAGTTCCGGCGCCTCGGGCTGCAGACGATGATCGAGGGGCAGGATCTGCTGGTCCCACCGGAGCAGCGCCTCGCCGTCAAGGACGACATCGGTGATGCGATCGCGAAGATCGACGACGGCCCCTGGCCGGCCTTTCCGGCGGACCTGACCTCGATCGCCCTGGCGCTCGCGACTCAGGCCGAGGGGACGATCCTGATCTTCGAGAAGATGTTCGAAAACCGCCTCTTCTTCACCGACAAGCTCGTATCGATGGGCGCTCGGATAACGCTCTGCGATCCTCATCGAGCGATCGTAAGCGGTCCGAGCCGGCTTCATGGTCAGCGGCTCGAGAGCCCCGACATCCGGGCCGGAATGGCGATGCTCATCGCGGCGCTGGCGGCCGAGGGCAGGTCGGAGATCGGCAACGTCGTGCAGATCGATCGCGGCTACGAGCGAATCGACGAGCGCCTGCGGGCCCTGGGCGCGCGCATCGAACGTGTCGCGACCGAGCCGGTCGCCGCTTCGGCCTGAGGACCCATCTAGCCTTTCGTTGCCGGCCGGTGGTCGCCGACCGGTGACCACGTCATGACGCACCCGATCCCCACAGGCACCCGGGACATCCTCCCGGCCGAGATGCGCGAGCTTCGCGCGCTCGAGAGCTCCCTGCGTGAGCTGTTCGGTTCGCGCGGCTACGGCGAGGTCTCCACCCCCGCGATCGAGTTCGACGAGGTGCTCGCCAGGGGCGACGAGCGCATCGCCGCGGCCGCCTACCGCTTCTTCGATCCGGGGGGCGATCTGCTCGCTCTGCGGAGCGACATGACCGTGCCGATCGCCCGCCTGGTAGCCGACCGTTTCGGGGACGCCGAGCCGCCCTTCCGCCTCCACTACATCGGCACCGCATATCGTGCGATCCGGCCCCAGCGAGGTCAGCTGCGGGAGTTCCGCCAGGTCGGCGTCGAGCTGATCGGTGCCAAGGCTCCGGACGGCACCGGCGAGTTGGTCGAGCTCCTCGTCTCCGCCCTCGATGCTGTCGGGCTCGGACGGGCGGTGGTCGGGCTCGGCGACGCCGACCTGTTCCGCCAGTTGCTCGACGAGCTCGCGGTGGAGGGAGCGGCGCGGGATCGGATCCTTGACCGGCTTGCCGCCCACGACCTCGTCGCGATCGAGGCCGAGGCTGGTGAGCTCGCCGGCCTGGGCGAGGCGGAGCGCGGGCTGATCGTCCAGCTCTGCAGCCTCCGGGGCGGCGCTGAGGTGCTCGAGACGGCACGCCGGATCGGCGGCGAGGCGGTCGAGCGCGCCACCTCCCGTCTCGCCGAGACCTACGCCGGCCTCGAGCGCGCCGGGGTGGCTGACCGCGTCCAGCTCGACCTCGGCCTACTCCGCGATCTCGGCTATTACACGGGGGCGATCCTCGAGGTCTATGACCCCGCGCTGGGCCACATCCTCGGCGGCGGCGGGCGCTACGACACTTTGATGGGGCGCTTCGGCCGCGATCTCCCCGCCGCGGGCTTCGCCCTCTATCTCGAGCGCGTGCACATCGCACAGGCCGAGGAGGAGCGCCTCGCCGCCGAGCGGGGTGGGGGGTCCTGACCGTGCGCGGCGTCGAGATGGCACACCCGCTTGACGCGGGCGAGAAGCTGCGTCTCGCACTGCCTCGTGGGGCGCTGTTCGAGGACTGCCTGGACACCCTCGACCGCGCCGGCTTCGACACTTCCGAACTCCGTGGCCCCTCGCGGTCGCTGATCTTCGAGCTCGACGAGCTGACCCTGATCACGATGCGGCCCTCCGACGTGCCTACCTACGTCCAGGCGGGCGCCGCGCACCTCGGGATCACCGGCAAGGACGTGCTTGCCGAGCAGCGGGAACGCGCCGTCTACGAGCTCGCCGACCTCGGCTTCGGGCGCTGCCGCATGGTGCTCGCGGCGCGTGAGGGCGACGACAGCCTCGAGCGTTCCTCCGATCGCCTTGGATTCATGCGGATCGCGACCAAGTACCGTCGCGTGGCGGAGGAGTACTTCGAGCGGACCGGGCGCCAGGTCGAGGTGATCGAGGTCAAGGGCTCGGTCGAGCTCGCGCCGCTGGTCGGGCTCGCCGACGGGATCGTCGATCTCGTCGACACAGGGCGGACGATGCGCGAGAACGGGCTCACCGAGCGCGAGCAGATCACGGTCTGCACCGCCCGGCTGATCGCCAACCGCGTTGCCCACAAGCTCCGCGTCGATGAGATCGACGCGATGGTCGACCGGATCCGGGAAGCGGCGCAGTCGTGAGGCTCGAGCGGCGCAGCTGGGACGGGTCCGGGCCGCGAGCGCTGGCCGCCGAGCTGCGTGCTTTCGCCCCGGCGCCGACCGCCATCGCGGCCGACGTCGGCCGGCTCGTCGAGAGCGTCCGGGTCGGCGGCGACCGCAGGGTGATCGAGCTCGGCAAGCGGCTCGACGGTGTCGGTGTCGACACCCTTCGGGTTGGGCCGGAGCGCGTCGGCGAGGCCCGGAAAGAGATCGATCCCAGCCTCCTCGGCGCGCTCGAGATTGCGGCGGCGAACATCCGCAGCGTCGCGGAGCACCAGGTGCGCTCCGAATCCGCCACCGTCCGGCTTCCCCAGGGACACGAGGTCGAGGTCTCGGAGGTGCCCGTCGGCGCGGCCGGGATCTATGTCCCCGGCGGCCGGGCTCCCTATCCGTCGACCGCTTTGATGGGTGTGATCGCGGCGCGGGTGGCCGGCGTTGCGCGGGTGATCGTGGCGAGCCCGCCCGGACCGGCGGGCGAGCCCTCTGCGCCGGTCCTCGCCGCTTGCTCGATCGCCGGTGCAGACGAGGTGTACGCGGTCGGTGGGGCCCAGGCGATTGCCGCGATGGCGCTGGGGACCGAGTCGATCGCGCCGGTCGACGTCGTCGCCGGGCCGGGGAGCCCCTGGGTCCAGGAGGCCAAGCTCGCCGTCGCCCGCGAGTGCGGGATCGACGGCTACGCTGGACCCTCCGAGCTCGTCGTCGTCGCCGACGGTTCCGTTCCGGGCCGCTGGCTGGCCCTCGACGTTTGTGCTCAGGCCGAGCACGGGGCGGACGGGTTGCTCGTGGTGGTGGCCAGCGAGGCCGCCGCGCTGGATGAGCTCGAGCAGGCGCTCGGCGAATGCGCGGGGGGGCCGACGGTCTCCGACGCGCCGCTGGCGCTGGTCGAGGCGCCCGATCTCGAGGCGGCGATCAGGCTATCTGAGGCGCTCGCCCCCGAGCACCTTCAGCTCTTCTGCACCGGGGCCCGGGAGCTCTCGGCGACGGTCAGGACCGCCGGGTGCGTCTTCGCCGGGCCGTTGGGAGCGACTGCCTTCGGCGACTACGCCGCCGGGTCCAATCACGTGCTCCCGACGGGCGGAGCGGGTCGCTTCAGCGGGCCGCTCGGTCCCGGCAGCTTCCGGCGCAGGATCAGCGTCGTGGAAATGACTCCGGCCGCGGCCGTCGAACTGGCTCCGGTAGTCGACGAGATCGCGCGGGCCGAGGGCTTCGAGGTACACGGGGCATCGGCGATGGCGCGAGCAGCCAAGAGCGAGGAGTGAGAGTGGCAAGAGAAGCCTCAATCGAGCGCAGGACGAAGGAGACGGAGATTGAGCTCAGCCTCGATCTAGACGGGGGCGCCGTCGAGGCGGCAACCGGCGTCGGATTCCTCGATCACATGCTGGAGCTGCTCGGCCGCCACGGACGCCTCGGCCTCAGGGTCCGCGCCAGCGGCGATCTCGCGACCGGCGCCCACCACACGGTCGAGGACGTCGGCATCGCTTTCGGACAGGCGCTCGACGGCGCCCTCGCCGACCGGGCCGGGATCCGGCGCTACGCCCACACCGAGGTGCCGATGGACGAGGCGCTGGCCCGCTGCTCGCTCGACATCTCGGGCCGGCCCTTTCTGCGCTTCGAATCGGATCTCCCGCCGGTCTCTATCGCGGGCTTCGATACCGAGCTCTGCGAGGAGTTCTTCCGTGCCGCGGCGACCAGCGCCAAGCTCACCCTGCACCTCTCCAATCCCTACGGATCCAACGCTCACCACATGATCGAGGCGTGCTTCAAGGCCTTCGCCCGGGCGCTGCGTGAAGCGGTCTCGGTCGACCCCGGCGAAAGCGGCGTCCCGTCGACCAAGGGGACCCTGACCGACTGACCCGGGCGACCGCGACTTTTCCGCCCGTCTGGGGTTATCGTTGGTCTATGCACGCCCCACCCTCACTTCCTGCCCCTTCCCTCCCGATCCGCCGGGCGCTGGCCCTCTTCCTGGCCTCCGTGACCGCGCTGGCGCTGTTCGGCGCCGACGATGCGGCCGCGAAGAAGAAGGTCCCTAAGGCGCCGAGCGACTTCTTCGGCGTCAGCGCTGTGCGGCCGACCGCCGACGACTTCGCCGGGATGGCAAAGCTCGGGGCCGGCACCTACAGGGTCGAGTTCGGCTGGCCTTCGATACAGGCCCGGCAGGATGGGCCCTTCAACTTCACCCAGACCGACCAGCGGGTCGCGGAAGCAGCCGCGAACGGAATGAAGATCGTGCCGATCGTGTTCGGCACGCCGGGCTTCCTGACCGGCGACGGCGCCCGCATCTACGCGCCGACCGGGGATAACACCCAGCGCAGCGAGTGGCAGGACTTCGTCGAGGCGGTGGTCACGCGCTACCGAGATGGCGGCACCTTCTGGCAGGCCAACCCGCAGCTCGACGCTCGTCTCGCGCCCGACGATCTAATCCTCTGGAACGAGCAGAACGCGGCCCCGTTCTGGTGGCCGAAGGCGAATCCCAAGCAGTACGGCGCCTTGCTGCGGATCACGCGAGAGGCGATCGACCGGGTCGACAAGAAGCTGAAGATCGTCACCGGCGGAATGTTCGGCTTCCCCAAGGACAAGAAGAACTCGATCAACGCGAAGCCGTACCTGAAGAAGCTCTACAAGCAGCGGCAGGCCAAGAAGATCATCGACGGGGTATCCGTCCACCCCTACGACGGCAAGCTGAAGGGTGTCGAGAAGCAGGTCAAGCAGGCCCGCCAGGTGATGAACAAGGCCAAGGACAAGAAGGCCAAGATCATCATCGGCGAGTTCGGCTGGTCCTCCGGCGGTCCGCGCAAGAACGCGTTCGTGAAGTCGAAGAAGGGTCAGGCGAAGCTGCTCAAGCAGGCGCACAACTTCTTCCTGAAGAAGCGGAAGAGCTGGAAGATCGAATCGCTGTACTGGTTCTCCTACAACGACCACGCCGGCGACGGCTTCTGCCTGTGGTGCCCGAAGGCCGGCCTGGTCGCCAAGAACGGCACGCTCAAGCCCTCGGGCAGGGCTTACAAGAAGCTGGTCAAGCAGAAGTCCCGATAGCGGCCGGCCGCGCATGCGGTGGCCCCGGGGCGCGTCCCTAACATCCGTTCCGTGGAGGCCTCGATAGGCATCGTCAACTACGGGATGGGCAACCTGCGCTCGGTCGAGAAGGCCCTCGAGCGGGTCGGCGCCCGCCCGCTGATCAGCGCCGACGCCGATCAGCTCTCGCATTGCGACGGCCTGCTCCTGCCCGGTGTGGGTGCCTTCCCAAAGGCCATGGAGCGGATCCGCGAGCTCGAGCTCGATCGGCTGATCGGGTCTGCGGCGGCCGGCGGGACCCCGGTGCTGGGGGTCTGCCTGGGAATGCAGCTGCTGTTCGAGCGCTCGAGTGAGAACGGCGGGGCCGAGGGTCTCGGGCTGCTCGAGGGCGAGGTCGACGCGCTGCGGGCGCCGGGGATGAAGCTGCCCAACATCGGCTGGTCGCCGCTGCAGGGACTTCGGGAATCGCGCCTTGCCGAGGGAATCGCCGGCGGCGAGCCGTTCTACTTCGTCCACAGCTTCGTCGCCCGTCCGGCCGCCGATGAGCTGATCGCCGAGGCGACCTATGGCGAGCGCTTCGCGGCCGTCGTCGGCCGAGGCAAGGTCTTCGGCGCCCAGTTCCATCCGGAGAAGTCGAGCAGCGCAGGCCTGCGGATGCTGCGCAACTTCGGTTCCATCTGTACCCCGGTTGCGGCCAGCCGATGAGCGCGGCGACCTCGGAGCGCGAGCTGGTGCTCTACCCGGCGATCGACATCCGCGATGGGCGCGCCGTGCGGCTGCTCCGCGGCGACTACGACCGCGAGACCACCTACGACGCCGACCCCCGTGAGGCTGCTCGTCGCTGGCTCGACGCGGGAGCCGAGATCCTGCACGTCGTCGATCTCGACGGCGCCCGGGCCGGCGCTCCCCAGAACCTGGACCTGATCGCCGGTATCGCGGCGCTCGCCGAGGTCCCCATCCAGGTCGGAGGGGGGCTTCGCGACGCCGCATCGGTGGTCAGGGTGCTCGAAGCGGGGGCCTCGCGGGCGGTGCTCGGAACCAGGGCCCAGCGCGATCCCGACTTCGTCGGCGACCTGGTCGCGGAGCTCGGCGCCGCCAAGGTCGTTGCCTCCGTTGACGGACGCGGCGGCCGGGTGACGATCGAAGGCTGGGAGGAAGAGACCGAGACGCCGGTCCCCGAGCTGATCTCGCGACTGACCGGGCTCGGGGTGCGGCGCTTTGTCTACACGCCGGTCGAGGTCGACGGCACCCTCTCCGGACCGGGCGTGGAGGGACTCGGTGAGATCGCCGACGCCTGTGCGGCCGGGGCGGGGGAGCTGATCTACTCCGGCGGTGTGGGCAAGCTCGACGATCTCAGGGCGCTGCGCGGCCTCGGGCACGCCGCGATCGGCGGCGTCATCGTTGGCCGGGCTCTCTACGAGCAGCGCTTCGGGCTCGCCGAGGCGATCGAGGTGCTCGGCCGGCGAGGACCGGATGCAAATCATCAGCGGGAGGAGCGAGCATGAGTGTGCTTGGAGCGGCGGGGAGCGCCGGGATGAGATGGACGGTCTGGGCCCGCATCCTGATCGTGGCCGAGGTTGCGCTGACGATCAAGCGTCACCTGGACCTGCTCGACTCGCCGGAGAAGCAGGACCTGCAGCGGATCGTTCGCAAGTCGAAGGGGCGGCCCTCGAACCTGACCAAGCGCGAGCGCGATCGGCTTGGCCAGATCGTCTCGAAGCTGGAGCCGGTCGATCTCGCCCGGGAGGCGGGTCAGGCGGCCGTGCCTTGGCGCCGCAAGAGCTGATGCCGGCGCGACCGCGGCTGCATTCGGCGGATCGCTGATGGTCCTGAAGCGGGTCATCCCCTGCCTCGACGTCGACGACGGCCGGGTGGTCAAGGGCACGAACTTCGTCGGGCTGCGCGACGCCGGCGATCCGGTCGAGCTCGCCGCGCGCTACGACCGCGAGGGGGCGGACGAGCTCGTCTTCCTCGACATCACAGCGACTCATGAGAAGCGTGAGACGATCGTCGCGCTGGCGCGCCGTACCGCGAACGAGGTCTTCATCCCGTTCACGATCGGCGGCGGCATCGCCTCGGTCGAGGATGCTCAGGCGGTGCTCGATGCGGGTGCCGACAAGGTGGCCGTCAACAGCTCGGCGCTGGCCCGGCCGGAGTTGATCGGAGAGCTTTCGGAGGTCTTCGGATCGCAGTGCGTGGTCGTCGCGATCGACGCCAAGCGGCGAGAGGGTGGGGATGCGGGAGACGCCCCGGAATGGGATGTCTACGTGGCCGGTGGTCGGAGAAGGATCGACGGCGCCGAGGCGGTCGCCTGGGCGCGTGAGGCCGCCGAGCGGGGCGCGGGCGAGATCCTGCTGACGAGCATGGACCGCGACGGCACCACCGCCGGCTACGACCTCGCGCTGACCCGAGCGGTCTCCGACGCCGTCCCGGTCCCGGTGATCGCCTCCGGCGGCGTCGGAGAGCTCTCCCATCTCGCCGAGGGGATCAACGAGGGCGGCGCTGATGCCGTGCTCTGCGCCTCGATCTTCCACTACGGCACCTACACGATCGCCGAGGCCAAGCGGGCTCTGGCCGACGCCGGCGTCGAGGTACGCCTCGGCGGCCGCTAGCCGCCGGGCTCGCGCTACTTCTGCGAGCCGCCCCGCTTCTCTTTGCCCTGCTTCCTCTCGCCCCCGGACTTGGTCTTGGCGCCGCCCGTATTCGCACCGGAGGACTGCTTCGCGGAACCGCTCGACTGCTTGTTGCCGCTGCCCCCGCCGGCCCGCTTCGACCTCTGCTTCTTCAGCGCTCGGCGGATCTCGGCGGGTGGGACTATGCCTTTGGTGCCCTTCGGCTCGTTGTAGCTGTCGAGCTTGATCGGCTTGTAGGCGAGGACCTCGGAGCCACCGACGACGTAGAGACGCACGCCGTCGGAGACGGCCGGCCCGTACTGGCCCTCGTCGAACTTGAACACGCGACGGCCCGTGGTGAGGTCGAAGCCGAGCGTCGACCTGCCGCTGAAGGTCGAGACGTAGACGACGTCCCCGATCACGGTGGCGGGTCCGCTGATCATTCCGCCCGGCTCGGCGGCCCAGTTGACGTCGCCGCTCTTGGCGTCGAGTGAATAGAGCCTGGCGTCGTGGGAGCCGGCGTAGACGGAAGGGTCGGTCTTGTCGGTCTCGGCCGCGGCAACGCCCGAGTAGACGAAGTCGCCGGCCGAGTGGGTCCAGGCGATCGCCCCGGTCTGGCGGTCGAAGCTGTAGACCCGGCCGTCGACGTTGCCGACGTAGACGCGGCCGAAGGCGACCGCGGGGGTCGAGTAGAAGCGGCCGGTGCGGCCGAGTCCGGCGCCGAGGTCGGAGGTCTTCCAGACCTGCTTTCCGTCTGATGCCCGCAGTGCGTAGAACTGGCCCGCGTAGTCGCCGACGTACAGCGTGCCATCGGTGAACGCCGGCGCGGCCTTGACCTCCCCATCGAGCTTCACCTGCCAGCGCACCTTGCCGTTGCGAGGGTTGAGGGCGAAGAAGTCGCCGGACTCGGTGCCGAAGAACATCCGTTCCCCGACCACCATCGGCGAGGACTCCGAGCGCGAGGGGAGGTCGCGCTCCCACAGGACCTTGCCGTCGCGGGCGCGGAGTCCCAGGGCCTGTGGAGGGTCAAGGTTGACCGCCAGCAGCATGCCGCGCCAGAACGCCGGCGAGGAGGCGTTGAGCTTGCCGATCTTCTCCTTCCACACGACCTTGCCGGTGGCGTTGTCGAGGGTGATGAAGGTGCCCGAGTTGTCGATCAGATACATCCGACCTCGGGCCAGCACCGGTGCGAACTCGATCAGCTCGTCCTGGTCGTACTTCCAGAGCTTGCGGAACGGCGGGCGCACCTTCTGAGCGTCGAGGAACTTCGTCCGCTCGGTGTCGTAGCCGTAGCGGGGCCACTCGACGGTCCGGTCCTTTCCCTCGGTGGGCGGCTCGCTCCCCGACGAAGTCTCGTTGACGTCAAAAGCGACATCGGGGTTGGAGATGTCAGCCGGCCGCTTGACCAGCGCAACCGCGCCCAGAACGCAGGTCAGAGCCAGGACGAGCGCAATCGCGCCGACCAGGGTCCTCTCACCGCCGGTCAAGGCGGCCCAGACTGTGCCTACCCTCTTCATCTGCAGACGGCCCTCATGCTACGGCTGCAGCTAATGGAAGCCTCAATCGACCGAAGCGCTCTCGAACTCGCCCGCCGCACGGCCGGGTCGGCGGCGCTGCTGGAAGCGCTCGGCGGTGTTCACGCCTATCTGGTCGGGGGCGCGGTCCGCGACGCGCTGCTCGACCGCGAGCTCGACGACATCGACATCGCGGTGGACGGGGAGCTCAAGCCGGTCCTCGAGCGGATCGGGATCGCAGCCCGCACGCACGAGCGGTTCGGTACGGCGAGGGTCGCGATCGACGGCGTTTGCATCGATCTGGCCCGCACCCGGCGCGAGAGCTACCCTCACCCGGGGGCGCTGCCCGAGGTCAGCCCGGCGCCAATCCGGGTCGACCTGGCCCGGCGCGACTTCACCGTCAACGCGATGGCGGTGCCGCTGACGGGCGATCTCGAGCTGATCGATCCCTATGACGGCGAGCAGGATCTGCAAGCCGGACTGCTCCGCGTCATCCATCCCGACTCCTTCCGCGAGGATCCGACCCGGGCGCTGCGCGCAGCCCGCTACGCGGCCCGTTTCGGCTTCGAGCTCGAGGCCCACACCGCCGAGCTGATCAGTCAAGTGGATCTCGGCACGGTCAGCCACGATCGCGTCGAGGCGGATCTGGCCCGGATCTGCGCCGAGCCGGCATCTCTGACCGGCCTGATGCTGCTCCGCGAGTGGGGGCTCCTGGAGCTGCCGCCCGAGCGGGAACGACTCCTGGAGCCGCTCGCCGAGCTCGCGCTGCTCGAGCCCTGGAAGGGGCTCGGCGAGCCGGGCGATCTGCTGCTCGAGCTCGTGATCGGCAGCGAGAAGCGGTTCACCGCCGCGGAGCAGCTGGCCGCGGCGAGCTTCCGCTCCGAGGGCGAGGGTTACGAGCTCGCCCGCCGCCACGACGAGCTGACGCTGGCGATCGCTCGCGCTCTCGGCGCCGATTGGGTCGACAGCTTCGTGACCGAGTGGCGCCGGGTCGAGCTCGAGATCGACGGCGCCGCTCTGCTCGCCGCCGGCGTACCCGAGGGGCCGGCCGTCGGTCGCGGGCTACGGGCCGCCCGCCACGCTCGGATCGAGGGCAGGATCGAAGCCGATGTCGATGCCGAGCTCGCGGTCGCACTGGCGGCCGCCGGGCACTCGGGATCGGGCGACCCACCCCCCGCGGGTCATGAGCGCCGATGAGGTGGCGAGAGCACAACGGGGTCCAGTGGCTGGCTGCCGAGTTGCCCGGGGCCGCGGTCGCCTTCTCCTCGCGCACCGGCGGTAGGAGCGTGGCCCCCTTCGACACGCTCAACCTCGGGCTGCTCAGCGATGATGATCCCGACCGGGTTCGCTGCAACCGGCGCACGCTCTGCTCCGCTCTGGGGATCGAGGCGGAGCGCGTCGCGATCGGGCGACAGGTACACGGCGCGGATCTCGCGACCCACTCAGGCCCCCAGGACCCGCCGGCGTTCGCACTCGCCGGAGGGGACCCGCCGGAGGTCGACGGCCATGTTCTCGTCGACCCCGAAGCCGAGCCCGGGCTCGCGCTGCTCGTCTTCGTCGCCGACTGCCTGCCGATCGCGCTCAGCGGCCGTGATGGGATCGCGATGCTGCACGGCGGCTGGCGCGGCCTGGCCGCCGGGATCGTCGGCAAGGGCTGCGAGGCGACCGGAGCGACCGACGCCGCGATCGGGCCCGGAATCGGGCCCTGTTGCTACGAGGTCGGCGATGAGGTCCTCGCCGCCTTCGCCGCTCTCGGGCTGGCGGGCCTCAGTGAGGGAGGGCGGCTCGACCTGGTCGCCGTCACCTCGGTGTTGCTCGAGCGTGAGGGCGTCGAGCGGATCGAGTCGAGCGGGATCTGCACTCGCTGCGAGGGCGATCGCTTCTTCTCCCATCGCGGCCAGGGGCCGCGCACCGGCCGCCAGGGCGGTCTGATCTGGGGAACGGCGTGATGGCGGGCCTGATTCGGGACCTCGATCCGGACCGGATCCGCTCCAACCTCGACTCCATCCGGGAGCGGGCCGGGGAGGGTGTCGAGATCCTCGCCGCCAGCAAGTACGTCCCCGTCGAGGAGATGGGCGCCCTCGCCGAGGCGGGCGTCGGTCTCGTCGGTGAGAACCGTCAGCAGGACTACGAGGCAAAGCTCGAGCGCTGGGGAGACGTCTTCGAATGGGACTTCATCGGGAATCTCCAGAGCCGCAAGGTCAAGCACCTGATCCCGACGGTGCGGCTGATCCACTCGGTGTGCACAGATAGCGTGATGACCCAGCTCGGTCGCCACGCCGACCCCGAGACTGAGATCCTGATCCAGGTCAACGTCGCCGGGGAAGAGGGCAAGGGCGGGGTCGATCCAGGCGAGCTGGGGGCGTTCATAGAGAGCTCTCCGGTCCGCGTGGCCGGCCTGAGCACGATGCCTCCTTTCGTGACCGATCCCGAGCTGTCGCGCCCGCACTTCGCCGCGCTCGCGGAGATCGCCGCCGAGCACGGGCTCGAGCGGCTCTCGATGGGGACCAGCCAGGACTGGCCGGTGGCGGTCGAGGAGGGCGCGACGATCATCCGGATCGGGAGCTCCCTGTACGCCTGAGGTCGGCCCGGTCTCGCCCGCGAGCCGGCCGTGACCGTCATAATCCTGTTCCGAAGACACCTCCGAGCGCGGAGGAGAACACCCACGGGGGGCGAAAGAGGCGCGAAGAATGGCCGTTAGAGATACATGGCATCGGGCGCTCGTCTACTTCGGCCTCGCCGAGGATCCCGAGTACGGATACGAGGACGAGGGCGATGACTACTACGAGCCGGACACTGTCAGCGAGGAAGCCCAGCCGCCTCCTCGCCGCCAGCGAGGAGGCTCCAACGTGCGACGACTGCGCCGCGAGGAAGCAAGCGACATCGACGACATCTTCGCCGACGACGCTGCGGCGCCGCGCCGCCAGCTGCGGCCGGTCGGCAACGGCGACAACGTCCAGGTCCACTTCGTAACCCCGCGGAACTTCAACGACGCGCAGGAGATCGCCGACAAGTTCAAGCGCAGCGTGCCGGTGATCCTCAACCTGCAATCCGCCTCCGCCGACCTCTCAAAGCGCCTGATCGACTTCAGCTCGGGCCTCACCTACGCGATGGACGGCGGCATGCAGCGGATCGCGGACAAGACCTTCCTGCTCACCCCGGCCAATGTCGAGGTGTCGGCCGAGGAGAAGGCGCGCCTGGTCGAGAAGGGCTTCTTCAACCAGAGCTGACCGGGATCGCCCCCGGGCGGAGGGCCCGGTCAACTAGCCTTGGCGACCGATGAAGGTCGGATTCGCAGGCTCGGGGAACATGGCGGCGGCAATCGCTCGTGGCTTTGCGGCCGTCGGCGCCGAGCTCGAGATGTCGTTCTCCGACTCCGGGTCGGGGCGTGCCCGCGCGCTTGCGGACGAGCTCGAAGGGAGCGCCCGCCCGCTGGCCGATCTTGCCTCCGCCAGTGATCTGATCGTGCTCGCGGTCAAGCCGGCGGCGCTCGAGGCGGCCGCCGAAGCACTTGTGGGATTCGATCGCCTGATCGTCTCGGTACTCGGCGCCACCCCGACCGCCGCCTTGCGTGAGGCGTTCCCAGAGGCCGCGATTCTGCGCGCGATGCCGAACGTTGCCGTGGAGACGGGGGACGGCACGATATGCCACGTACGCCCTGATGCACTTGAGCCGTTCGCTCCTGCGCTGGAGCTGTTGGGGCGGATCGCGACGCTGGTCGAACTGCCCGAGAGCGAGCTCGACCCGGCCACCTCGCTGATGGGCTGCTCGCCCGCCTGGTTGGCGTTGGCGTCGGAGGCGCTGATCGAATCCGGGGTCGAGGCGGGGCTCGAGCGGGACCGAGCACGCGAACTGGTCTCGCTCGGGGCGTCCGGGTTCGGGCAGCTGATGCTCCGGCACGAGCCGGCTGAGATCAAGCGTGCGGTCGCCTCGCCGGGTGGCAGCACGGAGGCGGGACTGGACGCGCTGGAGGCGCACGGGGCCGGTCCAGCCTACGCGGCCGCAGTTGATGCGTCGCTGGCGCGGATGCGGGGTGAGCGATGAGCATCCTCACCGCGATCGACCGCAACGACATCGCCCAGTACGTCGATTCGCTCTTCCTCGTCTACCTGATCCTGATCTTCGCCCGGATCGTGGTCTCGTGGGTCGTCACCTTTCGCGGATCGATCCCCTACAGCCGCCCGTTGCGCGCGATCGTCGGCTTTCTCGAAGCGGTCGTCGATCCCTACCTGAACATCTTCCGCCGGTTCCTGCCGCCCCTTGGCGGTCGCGGCATGGCGCTGGATCTGAGCCCGATCCTCGGCGTCATCCTGTTGCTCGTTGTGCAGGGGATCGTCGTCGGGCTGATCAACGAGTGAGCCTCGCGGGCAAGGGCCTGGGCCAGGCGATCGCCGTCGCCGTTGGGGCGCTGCTGCTCGATCAGCTCAGCAAGGTCCTCGTTCGCAATCAGATCGAGTTCGGCGAGCGCGTCGACCTGGTGCTCGGAATCGATCTGGTCCGGGTCAGCAACGAGGGCATCGCCTTCGGGTTGCTCGACGGCTCGGGATCATGGGTGATCCTGCTGGCGGCGATCGCTTTCGCGATCCTGATCGGCTACTTCCTCGCCGTGGCCGACCGACCGGGCCTCTGGCTCCCCCTCGGCCTGCTCGCCGGCGGCGCCCTCGGAAATCTCACCGATCGGATCACCGAGGGGGCCGTCACCGACTTCATCGATCCACCCCGGTGGCCCGCCTTCAACGTCGCCGACATCGAGATCACCGCCGGGGTCGTGGTCATGGCCCTGATCTTCCTTCGGGACCCCGAAGATGCCGCGGAGGACGACGAACCTGAGCCGCCTCTCCCGGGACCGGGGGCGGCGGGTGAGGGGGGTGGCCCGGGCGGGCCGAGCGCATGAGCGGGTCGAAGGCGCCTATGCCGAAGATCGTCCACCGCGACGAGTGGATGGCTGTAATCGAGAAGCCCGCGGGTCTGATCGTCCACCCCGCCCCGGGTCGCAGCGAGCCGACCCTGGTCGATCTCCTCGGCGACATCCTCGCCGGCGGTGAGGACCCGGTACGCCCCGGGATCGTCCACCGACTCGATCGCGATACGTCGGGCCTGATGATGGTCGCGAGCGACCCCGAGGCACACGCCGCCCTTTCGGAGGCGATAGCGGCGAGGGAGGTCAAGCGCCATTACCTGGCGCTGGTCGAGGGAAGCCCGTCATCCAGGACCGGGAAGATCGAGGCGCCGCTGGGCCGCGATCATCGCGCCCCTGAGCGCGTCGTCGTGGGGGGACGCAGGCCGCGCGACGCGGTCACCCACTTCGAGGTGATCGAGCGGGTCGGGTCCGACGCGCTGCTCTCGCTGCGACTCGAGACGGGGCGCACCCACCAGATTCGCGCCCACATGGAGGCGATCGGCCATCCGGTCTGCGGCGATCGCACCTATGGAGGCAGGCGCCGCCACGGCCTGCAGCGCCAGTTCCTGCACTCGGCGCGGCTGGCCTTCGCCCACCCCCACAGCGGCGAGCCGATGGAGTTCGAGAGCGGGCTGCCCGACGACCTCGCCGCGGCCTTGGTGGTTGCGCGGGGCTGAGACCCCGCCTGCGCGGCCCTTCGCTCTAACATGCGCGTCCGACCCAAGCGGCCTGCTCGGACAAACGCGGACCCTGCCCGGCGATCGAATCGATACGACCGGGTCCCCGCCATGGCGAGCAGGCCGATATCTACTGACAACGCAAGGGAATCCAAATGGCTGACGTAGGCATCAAGGAGCTGCTCGAAGCGGGCGTTCACTTCGGGCACCAGACCCGTCGTTGGAACCCGTCGATGCGGCGCTATATCCATGGCGAGCGCGATGGCATCCATGTCATCGACCTGCTCCAGACCGAGAAGCTTCTGGCGGAGGCGACGGAGTTCTGCTCGGAGACCGCCGGGCGCGGCGGCAAGATCCTCTTCGTCGGGACCAAGAAGCAGGCATCCGATTCGATCGAGGAGTGGGCGGAGAAGGCCGGCATGCCGTACGTCTCCCGCCGCTGGCTCGGCGGGCTGCTGACCAACTACCACACGATCTCGAAGCGGATCAAGCGCCTGCACGAGCTGACCACGCTGCAGGACGACGATCAGCTCGAGCTGCTCCCGACCAAGGAGCGGATGACAATGGAGGCCGAGCTCGCGAAGCTCGAGTTCAACCTCGGCGGCGTCCGCGACATGGAGCGGGTGCCGGATGCGATCATCATCGTCGACCTGATCAACGAGGAGATCGGTCTCGCCGAGGCGACCCGCCTCGGGATCCCGATCATCGGACTCGTCGACACCAACTGCGACCCTCGGGGCGTCGACTTCGTGGTACCCGGCAACGACGATGCGATCCGCTCCTGCGATCTCATCATCCGCACGCTCGGCGAAGCGATCCTCTCTTCCGCGAGCGCCTGGGAGAAGGCCGAGGAGGCTCGCCGCGCCCGCGAGGCCGAGGAGAAGCGCAAGCGCGATGAAGCCGAGCGTGCCCGCCGCGAGGCTGCGGCCAAGGCGAAGGCCGAGGCCGAGGCTGCGGCCAAGGCGAAGGCCGAGGCTGCGGCCAGGGCGCAGGCGCCAGGCGGCGGGGGCCAGCAGCCGCCGGCGCAGGTCAAGGCAGGCGGGCAGGCGCCGGCTCAGGGCGGCCAGCAGGCGGCAGCCAAGCAGGCAGCCACGCAGGCGCCCAAGCAGAAGGCCAAGCCGGTGCCGGTTTCGCAGCAGACCAAGGCGCCCGCGAAGGCGCCGGAGAAGGCTTCCGAGAAGCCGGCCAAGGACGCGAACGACAAGAGCGAGGCCAAGAGCAGGTGAGTGAGATCAAGGCAGCTGACGTCAAGGCTCTGCGCGAGCAGACGGGCGCGGCGATGATGGACTGCAAGGGCGCCCTGGCGGAGGCAGGGGGCGACATGGACAGGGCGGTGGAGATCCTCCGCGTGAAGGGCCAGGCGTCGGCGGCCAAGCGAGCCGGGCGCTCGACGAGCGAGGGCACCGTCGCCTCCTACATCCACGCCAACGGCAAGATCGGCGTCCTAGTCGAGATCCAGTGCGAGACCGACTTCGTCGCCCGCAACGACGACTTCCTCGCCTTTGCGAACGAGATCGCCCTGCACATCGCGGCCGCCGCCCCGCGCTACGTCTCCGCAGATCAGATTCCGGCCGAGGCCGAGCAAGCCGAACGGACCGTCTTCGAGCAGAAGGCGGCCGAGGACGGAAAGCCCGAGAACGTGCGAGAGAAGATCGTCGAAGGTCAGCTCGCCAAGTGGCGCAAGGAGATCGCGCTTGACGACCAGGTTCACGTCAACGCTGACAAACACGACGGCAAGACGATCGAGCAACTGCGCGCCGAGGCTGCCGCGACGACCGGCGAGAACATCGTCATCTCCCGCTTCAGCCGCTTCGCGGTTGGCGAAGGTGAGTGACGGCGACACGGACACCGGGCCCGGAGCCGCGATGAGCGGAACGGATCGCGCATTCGAGCGGGTCTTGCTCAAGCTCTCCGGCGAGGCCCTGATGGGCGCGCTCGACTACGGGACCGACCCCGAGCGGGTAGAGCGGATCGCCGTCCAGGTCGCCGACGTCCAGGACAGCGGCGTCGAGATCGCGATCGTCGTTGGTGCCGGCAACATCTACCGCGGGCTGCAGGGCGCCGCGGCCGGGATGGATCGGGCTACGGCCGACTACATGGGAATGCTCGCCACGGTGCTCAACGCACTGACCCTTCAGGATGCGCTCGAGAGGCGCGGCGCCCACACCCGCGTGATGTCGGCGATCGAGGTCACCGAGGTCGCCGAGCCCTACATCCGCCGCCGGGCCATGCGCCATCTCGAGAAGGGACGGATCGTGATCTTCGCCGCCGGCACCGGCAACCCGTTCTTCACCACCGACACCGCAGCCGCGCTGCGCGCCCTCGAGATCCATGCTGAGGCGATCCTGATGGCAAAGCACGGGGTCGAGGGCGTCTACGACGCCGATCCAGCCGAGGTTCCCGACGCCGAGTTCCTGCCAGACATCACCCACCGGCAGGCGATCGAGCGCGGACTCCGGGTGATGGACTCGACGGCGCTATCGCTGTGCATGGACAACGACCTGCCGATCTATGTGTTCAACATGGCGGACGAGGCGAACATAGATAGGATCGTCCGCGGCGAGAGGGTCGGGACCCTGGTTCACCGAGAGGGAGAAGGCTGATGATCGACGAGCTGCTCGAGGACGGCGGAGAGCGGATGAGCAAGTCCGTCGAGTCGATCAAGGGCGAGATGGCCACGGTCCGCACCGGACGCGCTTCCCCGCACCTGCTGGACCGCATCACGGTCGATTACTACGGAGTTGACACGCCGCTCAATCAGCTCGCAAACATCGCCACCACCGACGCCCGCCTGCTGACGCTGACGCCCTACGACAAGAGCTCGATCCCGGCGATCGAGAAGGCGATCCTCGAGGCTGACGTCGGCCTGACGCCGAACAACGATGGCAACGTAGTCCGGCTGAAGGTCCCCGAGCTGACCGAGGAGCGCCGCAAGGAGATGGTCCGGATCCTCCACACCGTCGCCGAGGAGGGCAGAGTCGCGGTCCGCAACATCCGCCGCGACATCATGAGCGATCTGCGCGAGCTGAAGGGGGAGGGGGAGGTCGGCGAGGACGAGGAGCGCCGCGCCGAGGAACAGCTTCAGAAGGTGACCGACGGCGCCGTCGGGGAGATCGACGCTCTGATGAAGGCCAAGGAAGCCGAAATCCTCACGGTGTGAGCGACTCGCCCGCCGCCGCGCGCTGCGTGGCGATCATCATGGACGGCAACGCCCGCTGGGCGACCGAACGCGGGCTGCCGATCCTCGAGGGCCACAGGCAGGGAGCGAAGACCCTCAAACAGACGGTCAAGGACGCGGTCCGGATCGGCTTGCGGGAGCTCACGGTGTACGCGTTCTCGACCGAGAACTGGTCGCGGCCCAAGGCGGAGGTGGATGGACTGATGGCGATGTTCGCGGAGCTGATCGCCTCCGAGACCCCCGAGCTCAACGAGGAGGGCGTGCGGATGCGCTTCATCGGTCGCCGCGAGGAGGTCTCGAGCGACCTGCGCGAGCGGATGAACTGGGCCGAGGGGGAGACCGAGGGCAACGAGCGCATGACCCTGTTCGTGGCCTTCAACTACGGCGGCCGCGCCGAGATCCTGGACGCCGCCGAGCGCTACGAGGGCGGTGGGGAGGAGGCCTTCGAGGCGCTGCTGTACGCGCCGGAGATGAGCGCTCCCGACCTCGTGATCAGGACGAGCGGCGAGGAGCGGCTCTCGAACTTCCTGCTCTGGCAGAGCGCCTATTCCGAGCTCGTGTTCAGCGAACTGCTGTGGCCGGACTTCGACCTCGAGGCGCTGGAATCCGCGGTGCAGGAGTTCGCCTCCCGCAAGCGGCGATTCGGCGCCCGTCAATAGCCTCGGGCAGTGATGGACTTCCCCGAGCGCCCAACGCCCGGTCGATCGCGGCGCAGCAGAGGGGCCGATGGCGCCCGCCCGCGACGCCTGGGCGAGCCGGATCCGGCGGAGCTCGTCGAGCCGCCGCCGGAGGAGTCGGGCCGGCCCGAGCCGACGGGCGGGCCCGAGGGCAGGCGCAGGCCGCGCCTGAGCGGCGCGGCCTCGGAGACCCTGATGCGGGTGCTCTGGGCGATCCCGGCGATCGTCGTCGCGGTCACGGTCGTCGTCCTCGGGGGCGAGGTCTTCGCGGCGACGATGATCGCTCTGAGCTGGATCGGGATCTCGGAGTTCTTCTCGATGACCGCCCGTGCCCGGCCGTTCACCCTGGTCGCCTTCGCTGCGGCCGCGGGCGTGATCGTCGCCTCCTTCTACGGCGACAGCTTCCAGATGCTGTTGGCCGGGGTCGCGTTCTTCCCGGTCATGCTCGCTTTCGCGGCCCGTCGCGAGTCGCTGCGCAACGTCACCTTCTCGATGGCAGTCACGGTGTTCGCGATCGTCTGGATCGCAATCCCGTTTGCGCACGCGGTGCTCCTGCGCGACCTGCCCGATCACGGCGCGGCGCTGGTGGTCGATGTTCTCGTCGCGACCTTCCTCACCGATACCTTCGCCTACCTCGGCGGCCGCATGTTCGGGAGCCATCCCCTCGCCCCGACGATCTCGCCGAACAAGACGATCGAGGGGCTGGCGATCGGAATCCTCGGCGGCACCGCGGGGTTCTGGTTCGCGGGCCTCTACCAGGATTGGCTCTCGGGAACCGACGCCCTGCTGATGGGCGCCTGCATCGCCGTCATCGCACCGCTCGGCGATCTGTTCGAATCGGCGATCAAGCGCGACCTCGGCGTCAAGGACTCCGGCCGCCTCTTCGGCCCCCACGGAGGCCTGCTGGACCGCCTCGACGCCGTCCTGTTCACGATCGTCGCCGGCTACTACCTGAGCCTCGCGATCGTCTTCTGACCGCGCTCGCGCGGTCTGGGTCCCCCGATCCTCGCGACGATGTGGCTAGGGGGGATTGAATAGGCTCTCGATGGTCCGAAACACCGCCCCGGGATCGCCACCGGCTGAGTGGCCGCGCTAGCGGGCTCGCGAGGGGCACGGTCATGCCGGCCCCTCGCCGTTTAGGTGACGTAGAGGTAGCGACCTAAACTCTGCGGGCTGTGAAGAAGGTCCTGATACTCGGCTCCACTGGGTCGATCGGCATGCAGGCGCTCGAAGTGATCGGGCGCTCCGAGACGCTGCGCGTAGGCGGCCTCTCGGCCGGCACCAGCCACGAGAGGGTCGTCGAGCAGGCTCGCGAGCACGGTGTCCCGATGGTCGCCCTCCGTGATCCGCAGGCGGCAGGCCGGGCGCGCTCGGCCTGGAAGGGAGAGGTGCTGGCCGGCGAGGCGGGCGTTCGGGCTCTGATCGAGAGGACCGAGCCGGACCTGGTCTTGAACGCGATTGTCGGCTCGGCCGGACTCGGCCCGACTATCGCGACACTAAGCGCCGGAATCGATCTGGCCCTCGCCAACAAGGAGAGCCTCGTGGTCGGCGGCGAGCTCGTGACCGCGTTGGCTGAGGCCGCCGGCGCCCGGATCATCCCGGTCGACTCCGAGCATTCGGCCCTGCATCAGCTGATCGCCTCCGAGCAGCCCGGCACGGTCACCCGGCTCGTCCTCACGGCCTCAGGCGGCCCGTTCCGCGGGCGTGACGACCTCTCCGGAATCACCCGCGAGCAGGCGCTCGACCATCCAACCTGGGAGATGGGTGGGAAGATCACGATCGACTCGGCGACGCTTATGAACAAGGGGCTGGAGCTGATCGAGGCCCACCACCTCTTCCAGATCCCCTACGACCGGATCGACGTAGTCGTCCACCCGCAGTCGCTGATCCACTCGCTCGTTCACCTCAACGACGGCGCCAGCCTCGCCCATATGGGACACCCCGACATGGGCGTGCCGATCTCCTACGCGCTCAACTACCCCGAGCGCGTCGATGTGCCGCTCGAGAGCCTGGATCTCGCCGCCGTCGGTCAGCTCACCTTCGAGCGGCCCGACACCGAGACCTTCCGCTGCCTCGCGCTGGCCAGGGAGGCCGGGGAGGCCGGGGGGACCGCGCCGTGCGTGCTCAACGCCGCCAACGAAGTCGCCGTCGAGGCCTTCCTCGGCGGCAGGCTGCCGTTCGCGGCGATCGCCGAGGTCGTCGAGGCAGCGCTGGAAGCGCTTCCGGCGGAGCGGCCGTCGCATTTCGAGGACCTGTTTGAGGCCGATCAGCGGGCCCGGGCGGAGGCGGCCGCGGCGGCCGATCGCCTCGGCGCGCTCTCGGGCTCCTCGCATAACGGGGGCGCCGCCTGATGCAGGCCTGGATCCTCGCCATCAGCGGCTTTGCGGCGCTCGTGATTCTGCACGAGGCCGGCCACATGCTCGCCGCGAAGGCGGTGGGGATGAGGGTCGAGAAGTTCTTCCTGTTCTTCCCGCCGAAGGTGGCCAGCTTCAAGCGGGGGGAAACCGAGTACGGGATCGGCGCGATCCCGCTCGGGGGCTTCGTGAAGATCACCGGCATGAACCCCGAGGAGGACATCCCCGAGGAGGTCGCCGACCGCGCCTACTACCGGATGCCGGTCTGGAAGCGGATCTTCGTGATCGCAGCGGGGCCCGCGGTCAACATCGTGCTCGCGGTGATCATCTTCTTCGCCCTTGCCTCCGGCTTCGGCCTCAACGGCGACCCCAAGAACCAGGTCGGCGTGGTCGACCCGGACACCCCGGCGGCCGCCGCTCTGGTCGAGGGCGACAGACTGCTCGCAATCGACGACGTCGACGTCTCCAACCTGACCGGCATCCCACTCTCTGACGCGGTCCGCGACCAGCTCCAGACCCATCGCTGCGAGGGCGAGCCGACCGACGGCTGTCTGGCGTCGGAGCCCGCTGTGATCCGGGTCGAGCGTGGCGGCCAGACCGAGACCTTCCGGATCCGGCCTGAGTACATCGTCCCGACCGCGCAGGAGGAGGAGCTCGGCGCCGAGCCGCGGATGGTTCTCGGCTTCCGCTACGAGCCGGAGCGCGAGCGTCTCGGGGCGCTCGACAGCGCCGATTATGCGGTCGACCAGCTCTGGTTCGTGACCTCGCGGACCGCCGAGGTCTTCTCCCGGATACTCGACGCCGAGCAGCGCAAGGAGATCACGGGCGTAGTCGGCGCGACGGAGGTGACCCGGCAGAGCTTCGAGTTCGACACCCGCCAGGCGATCGGCGTACTCGGGATCATCAGCCTCTCGCTCGGCCTGATCAACCTGCTCCCGTTCCTGCCGCTCGACGGCGGCCACATCTTCTGGAGCATCGTCGAGAAGGTCCGCGGCAAGCGCCCCTCCCTGCGGGCGATGGAGCGGGCGAGCTTCGTCGGTTTTGCGCTGGTTCTGATGCTGTTCTTCATCGGACTCAACAACGACATCGGCAGAATCACCGGGGAGGGGTTCAACGTTCGCTGATCGGGTAGGTTTCGGGGCGTACTTCGGACCCCAGCAGAGGAGAAGGATCGGAATGGAAGGCACCACGGCTCAGCGCGAGGCCAGCGGAGGACCCGGCAAGGAGATGGTCGCCGAGAACCTGGCCCTTGCCTTCCACGCGACGGTCGACAAGCTGGGGGGCCAGATCGCCATCAGGCACGGCGATAAGGAGATCAGCTGGACCGAGCTCCGCGCACAGGCGAGGGCGGCGGCCGGTGGCTTTGCGAGCCTCGGCGTCACCAAAGGGGACACGATCGCGATCATGCTCAACAACCGGGCTGAGTTCATGCCGATCGACCTCGGGGCGGTGACCCTCGGCGCGGTCCCGTTCTCGCTGTACCAGACGGCCTCGCCCGAGCAGATCCAGTACCAGTGCGAGGATGCCGGCGCAAAGGTCGCCGTGGTCGAGAAGATGTTCCTCGAGCACTTCATGAAGGCGAAGCAGGACCTGCCGAACCTCGAGCACGTGATCACGCTCGACGGCGGCGGTGGCACGATGACCTTCGAGGACCTGCTCGAGATCGATCCCGATTTCGACGACTCGGTCGCTTCCGAGGTGGGCCCAGACGACCTGCTCACCCTGATCTACACCTCCGGAACCACCGGTCCTCCCAAGGGCGTGCAGCTCACCCAGCGCAACCTGATGAGCCTCGTCTCCTCGGTGGACGACATGATCCCGTTCCCTGAGGACGCGGAGAACCGGATCATCTCCTGGTTGCCGGCCGCCCACATCGCCGAGCGCGGCGCCCACTACTACCTGCCCGTGATCAAGGGTGTCTCGGTGACGGTCTGCAGCGACCCGCGTAGGATCATCGAGACCCTGCCGCAGGTGAAGCCGACCTGGTTCTTCGCGGTGCCGCGGATCTGGGAGAAGCTGAAGGCCGGTCTCGAAACGAGGATCGACAGTCTGCCCGAGGAGCAGCGGGGGCCGGCCCAGCTCGGACTCCAGGCCGCGCTCGCGAAGGTTCGCGCCGAGCAGAAGGGAGAGGAGGTTCCCGCCGAGGTCGCCGCCGGTGCCCAGCAGGCCGAGGAAGGCATGTTCAAGGCCCTGCGTGAGCAGCTCGGGCTCGACCATGCGGTGGCGGTCAACGTCGGAGCGGCGCCCACTCCGCTCGAGGTACTCGAGTTCTTCCACGCGATTGGAATCCCGATCGGCGAGCTCTGGGGCATGTCGGAGACCTGCGGCGTCGCGACCCTGAACCCGCCAGAGAGGGTCAAGCTCGGCACCGTGGGACCACCGACTCCGGGAATCGAGATCCGGCTGGCCGAGGATGGCGAGGTGCTCGTCAAGGGCGACTCGATCATGGCCGGCTATCGCAACCTGCCCGACAAGACGGCGGAGACGATTGACGCCGAGGGCTGGCTCTCGACCGGAGATATCGGCGAGCTCGACTCCGACGGCTACCTGAAGATCGTCGATCGCAAGAAGGAGCTGATCATCAACGCCGCCGGAAAGAACATGTCGCCGGCATCGATCGAGGCCAACGTCAAGACCGCGAGCCCCCTGATCGGCCAGTGCATCGCGATTGGCGATCAGCGTCCCTACAACGTGGCCCTGATCACGCTCGATCCCGAGTACGCCCCGGTCTGGGCCGAGAAGAACGGCCTCGGGTCGAGCTCGCTCGACGGCCTCGCCGCAAACGAGAAGGTCAACGCGGCGATCGAGGAGGCGATCGAGGAGGCGAACCAGAAGATGTCGCGGGTCGAGCAGATCAAGAAGTTCACGATCCTGCCGACCGACTGGGAGCCCGGAGGTGACGAGCTGACGCCGACGATGAAGCTCAAGCGCAAGCCGATCAACGAGAAGTACGGCGCCGAGATCGAGGCCCTTTACGAGGGCTGAAGCCGGCGTGCCGGGTGGACGCGCCCGGAAGATTGCCCACGACCCGTTCTGGACGGTGACCGCGGACGGCGGCGCCAGGATCGACTGAGCTCAGGCCGCCGCCGTCGCGTAGCGCTTCGCTGCCCGGTCCCTGCGCTTGGCGGCCTCTTCCTCGCGGTCCTTCGGCGGAGCCTTGGTCGTCAGCGAGTCGAGCAAATCCGCCGAGACCTCGGCGATCTGCTCGACGGCGCGCTCGAACGCTTCCTGATTCGCCTTCGAGGGCTTGGTGAAGCCGCTGATCTTGCGGACGTACTGCAGGGACGCGGACTGGATCTCCTCCTCGGTCGCGGGCGGGTCGAAGTTGTAGAGCGTTCTGATGTTTCTGCACATGGCTTCAGCTTACGCTCCGTGGGGCCCTGCCCGGGCCCGGCCAGCGGCCGTGATCTAGCCTGTAGGTGCGATGGCTTCGAAGCGACAGATATTCGTAGGCGGTGTCCCGATCGGCGGCGGCGCCCCGGTGGTCGTGCAAACCATGACCAAGACCGAGACCGCGAACCTCGAGGCGACGATGGAGCAGATCAGCAAGGTCGCCGAGGCGGGCTCCGACCTGGTGCGCGTCGCTGTGCCCCGCGACAAGGACATCGAGGCGCTGAAGGTGATCGTCAAGGACTCGCCGATCCCGGTTATCGCCGACATCCACTTCAACCACACCCTGGCGCTCAAGGCGATCGACGCCGGCGCCCACTGCATCCGCCTCAACCCGGGCAACATCGGCGGTCGCGAGAAGGTCGCAGAGGTCGCCGCGAGGGCGACCAACGCCGGCACGCCGATGCGGATCGGGGTCAACTCCGGGTCGTTGCCCAAGCACCTGCACGAGCTCGAGCGGGAGGATCCGGTCGAGGCCCTCGTCACCGCTGCCGCGGAGTTCGTCGAGCTGATGGAGGATCTCGACTTCGAGAACTTCAAGGTCTCGATCAAGTCGACCAACGTGCCGAACACGATCGCCGCCAACAGGCTCCTCTCGGAGCGGATCCCCTACCCGCTCCACCTCGGGATCACAGAGGCCGGGACGAAGTGGTCGGGGTCGCTGAAGTCGGCGGTGGGGCTGGGGACGCTGCTCGCCGACGACATCGGCGACACGATCCGGATCAGCCTCTCGACCTTCCACGCCGAGGAGGAGGTCAAGGTGGCCTGGGAGATCCTCAAGGCACTGCAGCTCCGTGAGCGCGGCCCCGTCCTGATCGCCTGCCCGACCTGCGGCCGCCTGCAGTTCGACATGGACACCGTCGTCGCCGAGATCGAGAAGCGGCTCGAGGCCTACACCGATCCGATTGAGGTCGCCGTACTGGGTTGCGCGGTCAACGGCATCGGCGAGGCCTCCCACGCTGACTTCGGCATCACCGGTGCTCTCAACGAGGGCCTGATCTTCGCCCACGGCAAGCCCCTGCGAAAGGTGCCTCAGGACGACCTCGTCGACACCCTCTTCGAGGAGATCGACAAATCCGTCGGCAAGGGCGGCAAGGTCGAGTTCGACAACTCGGAATCCGCCGAGGGCGCCGAGTGGCTGAAGCGGATCGAGGAGGAGAACGCCGGCGACCTCACGCCCGAGAAGATCGCCCAGCTCGAGGCCGAGGCGGCGGAGAAGGGCGAGGACATCACCGCACCCGGCGAGGGCGAGACCAACGGTAGGAAGGTCGCGCTTGACGAGGACGCGTCCCCGACCGCCGGGCGGCGGTTCACCCGGGCATAGGACCCAAGGGGCGCGAGCCACGCCGGGGCCGTCCGGTCCCTGCAAGGCGCCGACCAACCTGTTAGGGTTGCGAGCCTTCTGCAAGGTAGTTGTGTTTGTTCTATGAGCTTCTGAAGGACGGACGGGGCGCCTGGCGAAGGCTTACCCATCCGTGATGCGCATTCCCCCAGCGATCAAGATCCTCCTCCCCCTCCTCGCCATCGTGGCGCTGGGCGGTACGGCGTTTGCCGCCAAGCGCACGCTGAGCCCCAATCCGGCTGACCACCCGGCGCTGATCAGCAAGAAGCTCGACCCGAATCGCTATGACGGCGCCGAGGGGTGCCGCAAGCGGCACCCGAAGGGCATGCGCAAGCTGATCCGGTGGATGAAGCGGAATACCAAGCGGAGCACTGTCTGGGGCACGATCCGCTGCGACGGCGGCGTTCACAGCACAGGCCGAGCGCTCGACTGGATGCTCGACGCCCGCAAGAAGGGCCAGAAGCGGAAGGCGATGCGGGTGATCAACACCTGGCTGGCCAAGGACAGGAAGGGCCGCCGCAACGCCCTCGCCCGCCGGATGGGTATTCAGCTGATCATCTACAACTGCCGCTGGTGGCAGGCTGGAGACAGGGGCTGGCAGCGCTACAGCGCCTGCAGCGGCGGTCGCAAGGGCGCCGATCCCACCCAGGGTCACATCGATCACATCCACGTCGAGCTGACCAAGCCGGCCTCGAGGCTGAGGACCAGCTACTGGGAGACCGGAGTCGACGGTGGTTCGGGCAACGGTGGCGGAATCAGCCCGGCGCGCGCTGCCGCTCACGGCTCCAGCGGCGGCCTGAAGCCGCGTCCGCCACTCCACGGCCCCGGGGCCGAGGTCGGCCCCGAAGAGCTCGGCTCGCACGTCGGCCACTAGGTCCGCGTCCCGAGAAGCGGTGGGGCCGCGACTCACCACGGCCTGACGCGCCGTAGGCGTAGGATGCGCCCGATGGCAGAGGAACTGGAGATCACGATCGCGCGGGTCACGCACGTCGATCTCTCGGAGCTGCTGCCGATGATGCGGGCCTACTGCGACTTCTACGAGACCTCGCCGCGAGACGATCGTCTCGTCGCCCTGTCGCGCGCCCTTCTCGACGATCCCGGTGAGGGGGTCCAGTTCATCGCCCGCGACGACGACGGGATCGCGGTCGGCTTCGCGACGGTCTTCTGGAGCTGGGCGACCACGACCGCCAACCGGATCGGGATCATGAACGATCTCTTCGTCGTGCCCGGCCGGCGCGGGGCGGGGGTGGGGCAGAAGCTGATCGAGGCCTGCCGTGGGGCCTGCAGGACCCGGGGCGTCAACACGCTCACCTGGGAGACGGCTCCCGACAACGCCACCGCTCAGCGCCTCTACGAGGCGACCGGCGCTGAGTCCTCGACCTGGAAGGCCTACGAGATCGCGGCCTGGTGAAGTGAGCTCCGCCTCCCGGCGCTCGGCGTAGGGTAGCTACTCGACCGCGAGCAGATCGATGACGAAGACCAGGGTCTCGTCGGGGCCGATGACGGGAGGGGAGCCCTGCTTGCCATAGGCCTGCTGCGGTGGAATCACCAGCTCGCGACGGCCACCGACCCTCATGCCGGCAACGCCCTGATCCCAGCCCTCGATCACCTGTCCCCCGCCGAGCTCGAACGGAAAGGGCTGCCCGCGATCCCAGGAGGCGTCGAACTCCTCGCCGTTGGAGTAGCCGACTCCGACGTACTGGACGGTGACGAGATTCCCTGGTTTGGCTTCCGCCCCGTCTCCCTCGACGAGGTCGACGATCTCGAGCTCCTTCGGCGGTGGGCCATCGGGCACCGTCACCGCGGGCTTCATCGAGGTGTCGACGTCGCCGGCCGGCGCGGTATCTGCCGGGGCCTCGGCTCCGGTCACCTCCGCACCGGTCGTCGTTGCGCCGTCGTCATCGCCGCAGGCGGCCAGAGCGAGTACCGGGAGAAGGGCGAGGGTGCTGAGGGCTGGCTTGAGCTTGTTCATCGCGCCGGAGCGTTGCACAGCCGGGTGGCGGTCAGCTGAAGCGCAGTCCGGCGGCCGCGAAGCGGTCGAGCTCGGCGGCCCCGAGGGCGGCCGCCGGGGTAAGGCATCCCGCGGCGTCGGGCTTATCGGCTTCGGGATCGGCGAGGATCAGGCCCGCCTCGGCCGTCATCCGGCTGGTAGCCAGGTAGCCGGGATGCCCGGCCGCGTCGACGCGGACCTCTGAGCTCACCCCCGACGGTCCCTGCACCCGGCAGACGATCTCCCAGCTCCAGGCATCGAGGCGATCTTCCCGCGGGCCGCCGGACGGCGTCAGCAGCCTCATCGCCGAGGTCCCGGCGCGGCGGACCGGCGCCGGGGCCCGGGTGAGCAGGTCGAGGCCGCCGTTGAGCGCCGACGCCGCACCGGCGAATATTGCCTGCGCCGGCCTGGTCGGCACGAAGGAGGAGGTGGCGACGGCCTCGCGATAGGGCAGCGGTGGTCGGCCGGCGAGGGCGAGGCTGCGCTGGATCACCGGCGGGTTGATGATCGGCGAGGGGATCATCGGCGCCAGGGGGCCGGCTTCGCTGTCCCAGCGGGGCCGATTGCGGATCGGGCTCGCGGCGCGCACGGACTCGGGCGTGTTCAGATCCCCGATCAGGGCCGCCGGATCGCCGAGCGAGGCAGCGCCGTCGCCGGCCATTGCTTCGCGCAGCGACTCAAACGTCCCATTCGAGACGAAGTCGGAGGGAAGGGGCATGCCGGGGGGTGGGGTGCCGGAGAAGATCTCCTCGATGACAACCGGCTCCTCGCTGTGCTCGGCGGCGAGCCGCTCGATCCCGGCGAGCGCGAGCAGATCGAATGGAAGCGACTCGAATCCGCAGACCTGGACGATCCTGGCGCCGCTGGTGCGCGCCGCGTCGTCCCAGCGGTCGATCATCCGGGCGACGAAGTCGATCTCGCCGGTGACGTCGACGTAGCTGATGCCGGCCTCGACACAGGCCTCGATCACCATCGGCGCCATCCGCGCGAACGGCCCGGCGAAGTTGACGATCGCAGCCGTCGTGGCTGCTGCCGCGGCGACGGTCTCGGCCACCTCGGTATCGACGACGAGGATCTCGGGCCTCTCCTCCTCCGGCCAGTCGGAGACCAGGGCCTCGAGCCGGTCGCGGGAGCGCCCGGCGATTCCCCAGTTGAGGCCGAGCTCCCCGGCGCGGCCGCGGAGGTAGGGGACGGCCTGGCGGCCGGTCACGCCGGTCGCGCCGAGGATGATCACCGAGAGCTTTCGATCGGCTGCCATTGCACCGTCCATCCTAGGACCGCCCCGAGTACGGTGCCGGGCCGTCCGGCAGTTATCCTCGCCCGGCCCGATGACGCGCCTCTCGACATATCTGCTGCCGACCGTCAAGGACCCGCCCCACGATGCGGAGGCCGTCTCGCACAAGCTGATGGTCAGGGCCGGCCTGATCCGGCAACTCGGTGCCGGCATGTGGAGCTACCTCCCTGCCGGGCTGCGGGTCATCCGCCGGGTCGAGGCGATCATTCGCGCCGAGCAGGACGCGATCGGAGCTCAGGAGGTCCTGCTGCCGGTGCTCCAGCCTGCCGATCTGTGGCGAAAGACCGGGCGCTACGAGATCGGCGAGCTGTTCAAGCTGAAGGACCGCAAGGGCACCGAGCTGGCGCTGGCGATGACGCATGAGGAGAACCTCACCTTCCATGTCGCCAACGAGGTCCGCTCCTACCGGGAGCTGCCGCTGATGCTGTACCAGATCCAGACCAAGGAGCGGGACGAGCCACGCCCGCGGGCCGGGGTCCTCCGGACCCGCGAGTTCACGATGAAGGACGCCTACTCCTTCGATCGCGACGAGGAGGGATTGCAGGCCAGCTACGAGCGCCAGATCACCGCCTACGACCGGATCTTCGATCGCAGCGGGCTGCGCTGGTACCGGGTTGAATCCGACGTCGGGATGATGGGCGGCTCGGGCGCCGACGAGTACATGGCGCCCTGCGCCGCCGGCGAGAACGAGGTCGCCCTCGCCCCCGGGTACGCGGCCAACGTCGAGATCGCGAGCGCGGGCGCGCAACCGGTTGATCTGCCGCCCTCCCTGGACGCCCCGCGCGAGGCGCCGACGCCCGGCGCCACCACCGTCGAGGAGGTCTCGGGCGTGTTGGGAGTCCCGGCCGGGGCGCTGATCAAGGCGATGCCTGTGGTCAGCGACGACCGCGGCCTGATCCTCGTCCTCGTCCGCGGCGATCACCGCCTGAACGAGGTCAAGCTTCGCAATCACCTCGGCTCGGACTTCCGGCCCGCGCACGAGGCCGAGATCGCCGAGAGCCTCGGCCCGGTCGGCTTCGTCGGTCCGGTCGGGGTCGCTATCCCGGTAATCATGGACGAGGCGATCAGCGGCGCCGGCCTGGTCTGCGGGGCCAACGCTCCCGACGCCCACCTGATCGGGGTCGAGCCGGGCCGCGACTTCAGTTTCGAGGAGGCGGACGTGCGGACCGTCGAGGCCGGCGACCTGACCTCGGCGGGCGATCCGATCGAGATCGAGCCGGCGATCGAGGTCGGCAATATCTTCAAGCTCGGCACCCGTTACTCGGAGCCGCTCGGGGCGACCTACCTGGACCCCGATGGCAAGGAGCGGCCGATCGTGATGGGCAGCTACGGCATCGGCCCGGCGCGGATCGTGGCGGCGGCGATCGAGCAGCGCGCGGACGAGAAAGGGATCGTCTGGCCGGCCGCCATGGCTCCCTGGCAGCTGCACATCGTCGCGCTCGGGAAGCCCGGCGACGAGGTGAGTGAGGCGGCTGAGCGGCTGTATGAGGAGCTCACCGAGGCGGGCGTCGAGGCCCTCCTCGACGACCGGGGAAGCGCCGGAGCTGGGGAGAAGCTGACCGATGCCGAGCTTCTGGGCTGCCCGCTGCGGCTGACCGTCGGCAAGAGGGGACTCGCCGAGGGGGTAGTCGAGTCGCAGGTGCGACTCGATGGGGCGGAGGATTCGCTGCCTGTGGCGGAGGCCGCCGAGCGGGCGAGATCGCTGCTCGACGGGCTGGAGTAGACGCCGGTGGCCGATGATCCGGCCCCACGCAGGCGCCTGACGCGCAAGCGCCTGCTCGGGATCGATCGCTCCGGTCCGGAGCCGACCCAGACGAGGGCAGGCCAGCCGCTGAGGCCGTTCACGCTGCCAAACCTGATCGGCTACATCAGGCTTGCGGCGATTCCCGTCTTCCTCAAGATCTCGTTCGACTCCGGCGACGGCCGCGACGCCGCCGCCGCCCTGCTCTTCGTCGCGATCGCGCTCGGTGATCTGCTCGATGGCTTCGTCGCCAGGGCCACCGGCCAATACAGCCGGATGGGCGCCCTGCTCGACCCCGTCGTGGACCGCCTCACGATCCTCGCCGGCGCGGTCGTCTGCTGGCATTTCGAGCTGCTCCCCCGCTGGGCGCTGGCCCTGCTCGTGCTTCGGGAGATCGCCACCCTGATCCTCGCCCAGATCGGCCTCCGCAGGGGGGCTGACATCGAGATCACCTGGGTTGGCCGGATCGCGGCGTTCCTGATCATGGGCGGGATCTTCTGGGCGTTGGTCACCGACTGGATCGTGATCCAGATCGGCTTCGTGATCGGGGTCGGGATCTCGATCCTGGCGACCGTGCTTTACGCGCGCGCCTCGCGTGCCGCGATCGCCGCACGGGCCCAGGGGGGCTGAGCCCGCAGCCGGGCCACCGCTCCTCCCTCGGACGGTGCATCGGCTCTCCCAACCTTCAACCTGGGATTGAACCTTGTGCCGGCGTGCCTATAATCGACGTTGGCCGGGCTTTGATCCGGGGGGTCCGAGGTTGAAAGAAGGTTCGATGGACGACACGTTTCCCGATATAGGCGCGCTGAGCGACGAGGAGCTCCGGGAGCTCATCGATCAGTACACGAAGGAAGAGCAGGAGATCTCCTACCGGCGCCGCATCCTGCACGGCAAGATCGACATCCTCAGGGCCGAGCTCGTCAACCGGCTCCGCGTCAGCCGCGAGTCCGGCGACGCGTCGATCAGCGGCGCCGACGTCGAGAAGCTCACCGCCATCCTCGCCGGCCGCGTCGGCGGGAAGGATTCGGCGGCCTGAGGCCGCCGAGGCTCGCTGATGGCCGTTCACTGCCACGAGTGCGGTTTCGTCAATCCCGAGGGTGCGAACTACTGCCAGAAGTGCGGTGCCTATCTGGCCCGGACCGAAGGCAAGGACGAGCCGACCACCCTGACCTACAAGATCGACGACACGGGCGACTTCGAGCGCGTCGATATCGAGGAACTGGTCGAGGAGGAGGGAGCTGCCCTCGTGATCCGCACCGGCGGCGGTCGCTCCGGTGAGAGCTTCTCGATCGACGGCGATCGGATGAGCATCGGTCGCACGCCAGACGCGCCGATCTTCCTCGACGACGTCACGGTGTCCCGCAATCACGCGCTGCTCGTCCGCCGCCGCGAGGGCCTCTATATCGACGATCTCGGCTCGCTCAACGGCACCTACGTGAACCGGAAGCGGATCGAGTCCCACCTGCTCGCAGACGGCGACGAGATCCAGGTCGGGAAGTTCCGCCTCTCCTACCTGGAGCGCTGAGATGCCGACGGGTACCGAACAGCAGAGCCGGTCGGAGTCGAGCGTCCGCAGCAACGGTGAGGCATCCCGGCCGCGCAAGGCGCTGACGATTGGCGCGGTCTGCAAGATCCTCCATCAGGAGTTCGACGACATCTCGATCTCGAAGATCCGCTACCTCGAGGACCAGAAGCTGCTCTCCCCACGACGCACCCGCGGTGGCTACCGGCTCTATAGCCAGGCCGACGTCGAGCAGCTCCGGGCGATTCTGCGAATGCAGCGCGACGAGTTTTTGCCGTTGAAGGTGATCCGGCAGGAGCTCGCCGCCGGCAAGATCGTCGGCAGCCGGCCCGATCAGGCCAAGGGCGCCAGCCAGCGCCGGGCGATCGCGCTCGAGAGTCCGGGGGAGACGATCGCCTACGAGGACCTGCTGGAGCAGACCGGCGCCTCCCGGGAGCTGGTCAGCGAGCTCGAGGAGTTCGGGATCGTCCAGCCCCGCCACGACGGCGGCGAGCTGTTCTTCGACGAGACCGACCTCGAGATCGTCCGAGCGGCGACCGAGCTGGCCCGCTTCGGAGTCCACGGACGCAACCTCCGCGTCTTTCGCACCGCCGCCGATCGCGAGGCCGCCCTTCTGGAGCAGATCCTCGGGCCGTCGCTGCGATCGCGGAGCCCGGCGAGGCGCGAGGAGGCCCTCGAGAGCCTCGAGGGTTTGGCCGCGACCTGCACGCAGCTCAAGCATCTGCTCCTCGTACGCGACCTGCGCCGGCTTCGCTCCTAGGCCGGGCCGCGGTCGATGCCGAAGGTCTCCCGCTCCCGCACGCTCCCGGTGCAATCCGGCCGGGTCTGGGGCCTGATTGCCGATCCCCACAACCTGCCGCGCTGGTGGCCGGAAACGGTCCGCGTCGAATCGGTCGACGGCGCCCCCGGAGCCCGTCGCAGCCGCTTCACCCAGGTCTTCGAAACGAAGGGTGGGACTCCCGTCAGGGCCGACTACAGATGCGTCGAGTCGACCAACGGCGAGCGGCTGTTGTGGGAGCAGCAGATCGAGGGCACTCCGTTCGAGAAGTTCCTTCGCGGCGCCGAGCTCGAGTTCCGGCTCGGGTCCGAGCAGGAGGGGACCAAGCTCACGGTCGAGGGGCGTCGCTCGCTGCGCGGCCTCTCACGGCTGGGGGCGCCGATGATGACCCGCGCGACCAAGCGTTCGCTCGACAGCGTCCTCGACGGAATCGAGCGCGCGCTGATCGGCACGCCTGAGGATGGGTCGCGGGGGCCCGCGGAAGCATGAGCGCCTCCGAGCTGAGACGCGACAGCGCCTGGTGGGGGTGGGGACGTACCGAGGGCCGGCCGATCCTCGGAGAGGCCGCGAAGCGGATGCTTGAGGAGGAGATCGGCGAGCGGGTCCCGGATGAGAGGGTCGAGCTTGCCTCGGTCGCGTTGCCGGAGGCTGCCCATCTCCCCGGCGCGGTGCGCGAAGCGGCCGGGGGGCGGCGGCGGTCAGCACCGATGACGAGGATCGGGTCCGCCACGCCGCGGGCAAGAGCTACCCGGACCTGGTCCGGATGCGGAGGGGGACTCTCAGCGACGCGCCGGATGCGGTTGCCGCTCCCGACTCAGCCGCCTCGGTCGCGGCACTGCTCGCGGCTTGCGCCCACGAGCATGTCGCCGTTGTCCCCTTCGGCGGCGGCACCAGCGTCGTCGGCGGCGTCGAGCCGCTGCGCGGGAACTTCGATCGTCTTCTCAGCCTCGACCTCGCTGCTCTCAGGGATTGCGAGGTCGACGTGCGATCACAGACCGCGCGCCTCGGTCCAGGCCTTCGCGGGCCCGAGGCCGAGGGCCTTTTGAACGCTCGTGGTTACACGCTCGGGCACTTCCCGCAGTCCTTTCCCTACGCCACGATTGGCGGCTACGCTGCGACCCGGTCCGCCGGCCAGGCCTCGACCGGGTACGGCCGCTTCGATGAGCTCGTCACGGCCGTAGGTATGCAGACTCCGAGCGGAGAGATGACCACGCTCGAGACTCCTCATACCGCCGCTGGACCGGCCCTGCGGCAGCTGATCGTCGGCTCCGAGGGCACGCTTGGGGTGATCACCGACGTCACCGTGAGAATCCGGCCGCTGCCTGCCGTGCGCCGCTACGAGGGCTGGTTCGCCGAGAGCTTCGAGGCAGGGATCGAGATCGCCCGCTCACTGGCCCAGGGCGGCGCCGAGCCCGATGTATTCCGGCTCTCCGATCGTGACGAGACCCGCGTCTCGCTGGCGATGTCCGGGCTCGAGGGGATGAAGAGGACCGCGCTGGAGAGCTATCTCGGCTTCCGCGGCCGCAAGGACGGCTGCATGATGATCCTCGGTTGGGAGGGGGAGCCGGAGAGCGTCGCCCGCCGACGCGAGCTGACGGCCGCTGGGCTGCGCGGCGGTGGCGCCGTGCCACTCGGCCGCTCGCCGGGCAACGCCTGGGAGCACGGCCGTTACGAGGGTCCCTACATGCGCGATCTGCTGATGGACGAGGGGGTCATGGTCGAGACGCTGGAGACCTCACACACCTACACCCGGATCAAGGAGCTCTACGAGGCTGTGCGCGCCGCTCTGCACTCGGCGATGGAGCGAGAGGGCAACGGGGGCATCGTCATGTGCCACGTCTCCCACGTCTACCGCGACGGCGCCTCCCTCTACTTCACCTTCCTCTCAGCCCGTAACGAGGGAGCCGAGATCGAGCAGTGGCGCTCGGTCAAGACCAGCGCCTGCGAGGCGATCGTCGGCGCCGGCGGCACGATCACCCACCACCACGCGGTCGGGCTCGACCACGCGCCGTTCATGGAGGCCGAGATCGGCGAGCTCGGAATCGAGGCGATCAGGGCCGTCAAGGAGCGCCTCGATCCCGCCGGGGTGATGAATCCGGGCAAGCTGCTGCCGGGCTGAGCGCCCGTCGTCCGGGCTGCGGCGGATCAGCCGCCCCCGCCGTTGCCGCCGCCACCCTCGGGCGGGGTCTGGCCATCGAGCTCCGGCGCCGACAGCTCGCCGTCGGCGCCCTGGGCAGCGGGAATCCGGCCGCGCGCGAGGCTCGTGCCGGCGAAGGGCACCACAGGCGCGCCATCCTGCACCGCGGCGTTGATCACCTTCTGCAGCTCGTCGGCGGGGCTCTCCGAGACCTCGACGAACTGGGCCGTGCCGCCGACCACCACCGCGACCGGCGCCGGAATCGTGAAGCGGTCGTTGACGCTCCCGTTCGGCCCGGGCGCGATCAGGGTCACGGGGTATCCGGCGTTCCGGTTCAGCATCATCCACAGGACGTAGGCCTTGTTGCGACCGATATCGGGATCGAGGCCGTCGAGCTGGAGATCGACGAAGAGCTGATCGTTGGCGAGGCCGAACTCGGCCAGGCCGCCGACGCCGCTGCCGTCCTGGGCCGAGAGGGGCACCGGCGTGATGTCCCGCTGCGCCTCGGCCGGATCGGCGGCCGCAGCATCCCCGTTACCGCCTCCGTCGAATACACCGGCGATGGCGAGGATCGCGAAGAGCACGATCAGGCCGCCGAGCCCGAGGGCGGCGATCAGCCGCGTCTGCCTCGACGCCTGGCCACCGCCGCTGGAGGCTCGGGCCGCAGCGGGCCTCGGAGAATCGGGGAGCCCTCGGTCGGCGGCTTTGGCCGCGGTCGGTCCCGCGGCCTTGCGCCTGCGCCCCTTCGGCTCGGGCAGCTTCGGAAGTTCGGCGGCCGGCGCTATCGCCTGAAGCTTGGTCACGATCGTCTCCGCGAGCTCCCGGGCCTCCGGCTCTTGCTGGAGGTAGCGAACAGCGTCGGCGCGTCCGATCGGATCTGCCTGCCCGAGCAGGTAGTCGGTGAGGCCTACCTCGCTGTCGGGGTCGGCGCCTCCAAGCTCGCCCAGCGCCCCGCGCGCCTTGGCTCTCACCTCGCGCTCGCTGATTCCGAGCAGGCCGGCGAGATCCTCATAACTCTGTCCCCGCTCGCAGACCAACTGCAGCAGCGCCCGCTCATCCTGCTTGAGTGCCATCCGCCCAAAGCCTAGATGACTGATTTCTCTCTGATCACCCGCTGAGTATCTTGGGCCGCTGATGACCGCTCGACTCGCCACCATCGTCGACCGCGCGCCGACCGCCGCTCTGCTGGCCTGCCTCCTGTTCACGGTCGGGATCGGGGCCTATGCAGTCGGCGTTCCCGATCGACTCGCTCTCGGCGGCGGGACCAGCGCAGGATCGGAGAGTGAGGAGGCGCGAGCGCTGCTGGCAGCCGAGCTCGGATACGACCCGGCGGCCGCCTTCGTCCTGGCGCTCAGTAGCGAGGAGTCGATCTCGGCGCCGAGCAGTGACGTCGCGATCAAGACCCTGATCGGTCAGGTGGAATCACTGCCGCAGGTCGCCGCGGTGGAGCTCGGGAAGCCGTCCGCCGACGGTCTCACGACCACGCTGTCGGTCTTCGTCGGCGAGGGAACCGGGTCCAGCGACCTCGAGGCGGTCGGGAGCTCCCTCGCCGGCGATCTCGACCCAGGGCCGCTGAGCCTGCTGGTCGACGGTCCGGCCGCGACCGAGATCGCGGCCCGTGACGTCGCCGGCGACGAAGCTCCGAAACTCATCGTTCTCGCGCTGCCGCTGCTGTTGCTCCTGCTCGCCGCCAGCCTCGGCTGGCGCATGGCCCCCGCAGTCCTGCTCGCCGCCGCCCTGGCGGCCGCCGGCGCGGTCGCCGCCCTCGGCGCCCTCGGCGAGGTAGTCGAGATCGCGGTGATCTCGGTGGTCGCCGCCGCGCTGGGTGGCGCGGTGCTGGCGGTCGAGTTCGGTTCAGGACTGCTCTATCGCTACCGCGAGGAGGCGGCGAGTCTGGGCGAGGGGACGGAGGCGATCGAGTACTCGCTCCACACCGTGCTCAAGGGCGCCGCGATCGGGGTCGTCAGCGCCGCGCTCGTCGGTGCGGGCCTGATGGTGATCCCGATCGAGATCGTTCGCTCGATCGGCGCGGGAGTGATCGCAGCCAGCCTCTTCGGCCCGCTCCTCGGGGTCATACCCGTTGCGGCCGCTATCTCGCTCGGGGCTGCGAGTGGGAGCGGAGCGTCGCTGCCGCTCGCCTCCGCAGACACCGGCACCGGGGGCGCGCCGTTTGCCTTCCGCTATCTCCTGGCCTTGGCGCGGGGCCGCGGGCGTGGGCTGATCGCGCTGCTGCCGATAGTGGTGCTCGCCGCCCTCGCCCTACCCCTGCTCGACTCCGAGGCGATCGGTCTTCAGGCCGATGAGCTTCCTGCAGGCGATCCCGCGGTGGAGGCCGACAGCCGGCTCGCCGGGGCATTCGGGGCCGGCGTCGGGGGACCGCTGCTGGTGCTGACCGACGGGCCGGCGGAGGCTCCGACCGTGACCACCTATCGAGACTCGCTCTCGCGGATCGAGTCCGTGCGGTCCGTCGGTCGCGGCCTGACCGCGGGCGAGTTCGCGGCGATCGACGTCGTCGCCGACTCAGGGCCGACGTCGCTCGGCGCCCAGCGCACGCTCGAGCGGGTTCGGGCCGAGCCGGCCCCGAGCCCGAGTCGGGTCGGAGGGCCCGCGGCCGAACTCGCCGATTCGGCCGATCGCCTCGTCGCAGATCTGCCGCTCGTCGGGCTCTTGGCGCTGCTCGGGACGGCCGCCCTATGGAGCCTGCTCTTCCGTTCGGCCTTCGGCCCTCTGCTGGCGCTGACAGGTGCGATCGCCCCACTGGCAGGAGTCGCCGCAATGCTGCTGGTCTTCTCCGATGGCCGTCTCTCGGGCGCGCTCGACTACACACCGGCGGGCGCGCCGCACCTCTATACGCTCGTGGTCGTGGCGGCGCTGCTGCTCGCGATCGGGCTGGCTCGCGGCGCGGCGTTCGCGACCGCGCTGCGCGAGGAGCGCGCGCTCGGCGGCGGAGCCGCGGGCTCGATCGCCCGTTCGGGGCTGCTGACGCTGATGCCGGCTGCACTGGCGACGGGCGTCGGCGTCGTGCTCGCCGGAGTCTGGGTCGGCTCGGAGGTGCTGGCCGCCAAGGAGCTGGCGGTGGGGCTCTCGGCCGGTCTCCTTGCCGACCTCGTCCTCGCCCGGGCGGTTCTCGCCCCGGCGCTTGCGAGACTGTCGATCTGAGATGGCTGCTGACTCACCCAATAGCGGCGAGGGTCCCCGGACCCTCGGTGATGCGCTCGGGATCACCGACTACGAGCTCGAGGCGGAGGACCTCGCCCGGGCCCGGCTCCCGCTCAGCGGCGCCGTTCTGCAGCCGTACGGGATCGTCCACGGTGGCGCCTACGCCTGTCTCGCCGAGAGCGTCGCCTCGCGCGCGACCTATGACGCTGTGGGGCCGGACAACGGCGCCTTCGGGCAGTCCAACGACACCACCTTCCTGCGTCCCATCTCCGCGGGGTCGATCAACGCCGTCGCCCGAGCCCGTCACCGGGGGCGGACGACCTGGGTCTGGGATGTGGAGATGAGCGACGACGAGGGCCGCGTCTGTGCTCTGTCGCGGATGACAGTCGCCGTCCGGCCTCTCAACCGCGAGAGCTGACGCGGGTTCCGCTCAGCCGCCGAAGCGGTTGGTGATCGGCAGACGGCGGTCGCGGCCGAACGCCTTCGGGGTGATCTTCACTCCCGGTGGTGCCTGGCGGCGCTTGTACTCAGCCCGATCCACCAGGCCGATCACCCGCTCGGCCACCTCGCCGTCGATCCCTGCAGCGATCATCGTTTCGCGGCTTCCGTCCCGCTCGATGTACTCCTCGAGCGCGAGGTCGAGCACCTCGTATGGTGGGAGTGAGTCGCTGTCGAGCTGATCGGGGCGGAGCTCGGCCGTGGGTGGCCGCTCGATCACCGAAGCCGGAACGAGGTCGGTCCCGGCGCGCGCGTTGCGGCGCCGGACGAGCTCGTAGACGAGCGTCTTAGGCACGTCCTTGATCACGGCGAAGCCGCCGGCCATGTCGCCGTAGAGGGTTGCGTAACCGACCGACATCTCCGACTTGTTGCCGGTACTCAGCGGAAGCCAGCCGAACTTGTTCGAGAGCGCCATGACGATGTTGCCGCGGATCCGAGCCTGGATGTTCTCCTCGGCGACCCCCGGATCCATCCCCGCGAAGCGGTCAGCGAGGGCGCGCTCGTAGGCCCCCATCGTCTCGGCGATGTTGATCTCGATCGTCTCGCCTCCGAGGTTGGCGGCGATCGCACGGGCGTCCCCCTGGGTCTCGTCGCTGGAGTGGGGAGAGGGCATGATCACGCAGCTGACCCGCTCGCCGCCGAGCGCGTCGGCGGCCACCATTGCGACCAGCGCGGAGTCGATGCCGCCGCTGAGGCCGAGGACGGCGCGGGAGAAGCCGTTCTTGGCGACGTAGTCCCTGAGCCCGACTCGTAGGGCGGCGTAGACCTCCTCGACCTCGTCGAGAGGGGAGGCAAGCGAGGGCTCGGCCACAACGCGATCGGCGCCGGCGGCCGATGGCTCCCCGAGGCTGGCGACGACCGGGGCCCGGGAGGGCTCGGCGGTTAGGGGGGTTCCACGCGGGAGCTCGAGGTCGCAGATCAGCAGCTCGGAGTCGAACTGACCCGCCCGCGCCAGCGTCTCGCCCTCGGCGTCGACGACGACGCTGTGACCATCGAAGACGAGCTCGTCCTGACCCCCGACCATGTTGCACAGCGCCACGGCGACTCCGTTCTCGCGGGCGCGCTCGGCGATCATCCGCTCGCGCGCCGCCCCCTTGCCGCGGTGAAACGGCGAGGCGGAAGCGTTGATGATGAGTGCCGCTCCGGCGAGCGCCTCGACCGAAGCCGGCGGGCCGGGCAACCAGACGTCCTCGCAGACCGTCAGACCTATGAGGACCCCGTCGATCTCGATCAGCTCACCCCCCTCGCCCGGCTCGAAGTAGCGACGCTCGTCGAAGACCCCGTAGTTGGGAAGGAGTACCTTCCGGTAGGTCGCCACCCGGCTCCCGGATGCGAGCACGTGGAGTCCGTTATGCAGCGCCGGGCCGCGGTCGGGGCTGCCGACGACCGCGACTACTCCCTCGACCTCGCCCGCGAGCTCGGTCAGGGCGGCGTCCGCGGCGTCGAGGAAGTGCCGCTTCAGCAGGAGGTCCTCAGGTGGGTAGCCGGTGATCGTCAGCTCCGGGAGCACTGCGAGATCGGCGCCGGCGGCGCCGGCGGCGCGGATCTGCTCCAGGGCCAGCTCGGCATTGGCCTCGATCGCCCCGACCGTCGGGTTGAGCTGACAAAGAGCCAGACGCAGGGTGCGGGTGCCGTTGGTCATCTCCCGGATTATCGCTGGCGGCGTCTCGCCACCGCACCTTTCGCTCACGTATGGGGTTCACTGGTCACTGTAGATTTGCTCGAGTTCCTGCAGGATCCCTCGCTTGCGTCGCCTCCTCCTCCTCCTTTCGCTTCCGCTCCTCGCCCTACTGGGCCCCTGGGCGGGCCCCGCCGACGCCTCGACGTCGGCCGAGACGCTGAGGCAGGCCGAGGCGTTGCTAGGGGTCGGGTCGAGCTCGAGCTCAGCCGGCCGGGGCTCGGGCCGCGAGGCGACCGTGATCTTGCGGGATCTCAGCCGCGAGCTCCCGCGCCTCAGCCCTTCACAGCGACTCCGAGCCCGACGGCTCCTGCAGCGGCCCAGCCAGAGCGGGGATGAGGCCTACTTCGGTCCCGAGGACCCGGCCTCACCGATCTGCGATACCAACTTCTGCGTGCACTGGGGCACAGCCCGGCGAGATCGTCCCCCCAAAGCCGACTCGGAGCCGAACGGCATCCCCGACTACGTCGAGGCCGTGCTCGCCGCCGGACAGCGTTCCTTCGAGGTCGAGAACGGCGAGCTCGGCTGGCAGCGCGGGCGCTCCGACGGCAATCGCGGCGCCCGTGGCGGCAGGGGGGGCAATGGTCAGGTCGACATCTACCTCGCCGGACTGAAACGCGGCCTGTTCGGCTATGCGACCAGCGATCCCGGCGCCGGCGGACCTCGCCGGCCCGCCTACCTGGTGATCGACAACGACTTCTCGGGGTTCGGCGGTTCGCCGCTCGAGCTGATGCGGGTCACCATCGCCCACGAGTACAACCACGTGCTTCAGTTCGGCTACGACGCCTTCGAGGACGCCTGGATGTTCGAGTCGACGGCGACCTGGGTCGAGGATCGGGTCTACCCCGCGATCAACGACTACTTCAACTTCTTGCAGCCGTTCTACGAGAACCCCGACGTGCCCCTGGCCGAGACCAACAGGCGGTCGGTCAAGGTCTACGGCTCGGCGATGTGGAATCACTGGCTCGACTCGCGGCTGGGCCCGGCAACGATCAGGGACGCCTGGGCCCTCTCTCGCGGGGTGCGCCCCGGCGGCCTCGCGGTGGCCGCCTACGAGGCCGGGATCGATGCCAACGGCGGCAGATCCTTCAGCAAGGAGTTCGCCGGTTTCGCCGCCGCCACGGCCGAGCTCAACTCGGCCGGGGCCTTTCCCGATGCCGGCTCCTATCTCGACGTCAAGCGGTCGGGCAAGCTTTCCTTCCGCAGCCGCAAGTTCAAGCTCGATCACACCGCATACCGGCTCTACAGGGTCCGCCGAGGCGGCGACGTGCGCCTGATCGCGCGGATCAAGCGCGGCACCCGTTCGGCGGTCGCGCTGGTAGGTCGCACGGGCTCCGGCCCCGGAGGAACCGTGACCGTCGCACTCGAGTACCTGAGGCGGGGTGGCAGAGCATCGGTGCAGCTTCCCGATGCCGGTTCCTACGACCGGGTGACCGCCGCGGTGATCAACGCCGACGGCCGAGTCAATCGCGGCCGCAGGTATCGCGCAGACGGCCGCAGCTTCAAGGTCAAGATCCGCTAGAGCCGACGACCGGGATCAGGCGGCAGCGGCGACCGAGACCGGGATCCCGTTCAGGACCGCGTTGCCCGAGAGGGGGTCGACCAGTTCCTCGTCGGCGAGCAGGTTCGAGTTGACGCCGCTGTTGGCCGAGGCGACGCCAAGGCGCGCCTGATCGGCATCGTGGCCCCAGCCATGGGGGATCGAGACCACTCCCTCCATGATGTCCTCGGTGACCTCGACCGGGACGCGCAGCGAGCCCGCCCGCGAGCTCACCTCGGCTTCGCCGCCGTCGATCAGCCCGAGGCGGGAGGCGTCGGCTGGGCTGACGTGCATCGTGCAGCGGTCCTTACCGCGAACGAGGTGGGGAAGGTTGTGCATCCAGGAGTTGTTGGAGCGCAGCTGGCGGCGGCCGATCAGCACCAGCCCGTCGTCGGCACCGCCCTCCTCGATCGAGCCAGCGAGCCGCTCGAGATCGGCGACGATCGGCTCGGGGCAGAGCTCGATCCTGCCACTTGGCGTTCGGAGCATCTCCGGAAGCCGCGGTCGCAGGGGCCCCAGGTCGATCCCGTGCGGGTGCTGCTCGAGCAGCTCGAGCGAGAGGGCCGTGCCGTTCCCCCGGCCGCCGCCACCGTTGACGCCTGCCCCGTACGGTCCGCAGCGCAGCAACAGATCGAGGACGCGCTCGGGGCCGCGTCGATCCCCGCTGGCGGCGAGGACCTCGGCGGGCTCCATCCCCTCGGCCGGCGACCCCTTGGTGACGGTCTCCCGTCGCGCCGCCTCGAGCGCAATCAAGTCGTCGATCGCCGCGGTGTCGGCGTCGGGTCCCTGGCCGGTGACCACTCCGAGTAGGCGGAGCATGGTCTCCCACTCCGGCTGCATCGACTCCCGCAAAGGCAGTGAGGGCGGGGAGTAGTTGGCGATGTTGCGGATCGAGAGCTGGTAGAAGGCGAGGTCGAAGTGGCTGCGCTCGAGCGGCGAGGGCACCGGCAGGATCACATCGGCGAGGCTGGTCGTCTCATTCGCGTAGCAGTCGATCGCGACCATGAACTCGAGCGACTCCAGCGCTCCCCGCAGCCGGCCCGAGTTCGGGGTCGAGACGACGGGGTTGCCGGCGACCGTGATCATCGCCCGGATCCGGCCCTCGCCGGGCGTCTCTATCTCCTCCGCGAGGCAGGCGACCGGCATCTCGCCGAAGGCCTCGGGCAGTCCCCTGACCCGGCTCTGCCAGCGGCCCAGCTTGACTCCGCGGCCGTTACCGGCTTCGCCACTGGCGTTGGACTGGCCGGCCGGCGCCAGCGGGAACATGGCGCCACCCTCTCGGTCGAGGTTGCCGGTGAGCACGTTGAGGACGTCGACCAGCCAGCTCGCGAGGGTCCCGAAGCGCTGGGTGGTCGTCCCGATCCGCCCATAGACAGCCGCCCGGTCTGCGGCGGCCAGCTCGCGAGCAATCACCCGGATCCGATCCGCGTCGATCCCGCAGACAGCCGCAACCACCTCGGGTTCGAACGCCGCGAGGTGCTCGCCGATCGATCCGAGCCCCTCGGTGAGGTCCTCGAGCCGGCCCGGTTCGGCCAGGTCCTCGCTGAGGATCGTATGTGCGACCGCCGCCAGCAGGTGGGCGTCTGTGCCCGGGCGGATGAAGTGGTGCTGATCTGCGACCTCGGCGGTGCGGGAGCGGCGTGGGTCGATCACGACCAGCCTGCCACCGCGTTCACGCAGCTGACGCAGGCGCCCGCGGAGGTCGGGGGCGGTCAACAGCGAGCCGTTCGAGGCGAGCGGGTTGGCGCCGAGCACGAGCAGGTGGTCGGTGCGGTCGATGTCGGGGATCGGCACGCTGAGCCCGGCGCCGAACATCAGCCCCACCGATACCTGCTTGGGGAGCTGGTCCACGGAGGACGCGCTGAAGATGCTGCGGGTGCCGAGGCCCTTGAGCAGTGCCCGCAGGTGGATTGCTCCATCCAGCGTGTGGGCGTTGGGGTTGCCGAGGTAGGCGCCTATCGCGTTGCGGTCCCCGTCGGCGAGGATCGGGGCGAGCCCGGCGTCGATCGCCTCAAAGGCCTCCTCCCAGCTCGCTTCCTGCAGCCGGCCGCCGCGCCGGATGAGCGGGGTCTCGAGTCGGTCGGGATCGGCGTGGAGTTCGCCGAGGCTGGCCCCCTTGGGGCATATGAACCCCTTGCTGAAGACGTCCTCGGCGTCGCCGCGAACCTTTGTGATCTCACGGCCGTCGAGCTCCAGCTCGAGCCCGCAGGTCGCCTCACACAGCGGACAGGTGCGGTACTCGGTGGTTGTTGCCATCTCCTCGTCGCGATTCTCGCAGATGCGGCGCGGGGCCGAGGGCTACCCGGCGGGCGGGCGCTCGGACCTGGGGCGTCCGAGATTGGAGACCAGGGCGGCCACCACGGTGACGAGATAGATCTGGCCGACCAGTGCCTCGCTGACGGCGAAGGCCCGCCCGAGGGAGCCCCCGGCGGCCAGGTCGCCATAGCCGGTGGTGGTCAGGGTTGAGAGCGAGAAGTAGAGGAAGTCGTTCGGCGTGCCCTCATCCGCCCCGCCGGCGAAGAACGCGTCCCCGGAGAGGTTCTGCAGCAACGCGAAGACAAAGGCGAAGGCGAGACCCAGGAGCAGGTAGAGGCTGAGGCCCCCGAAGACCATCTTCAGCGTGAACTGTCCGGATGTGGCGAGCTCTCGCCTCAGCCCGACGACCACGGCCACGGGTGCGATCAGGACCAGCGCCAGGCTGAAGATGCGCGGGATCGCCGAGTTGGTTGAGCCGGGCTGCAGCGTGGCGACGACGGCGACCGCGAGCAGAAACGCGATCAGTCCCGCCGCCCAGACCATCACCTTCGGTTTCGCGTTGGCCGCCTCCAATGAGGCGATCACCACCACGCCCTGCAGGACGATCGTGATCAGCCGAGTCAGCTCGGTGTCCGGAGCCGAGAGCTGGAAGATCAGCGCCACGATCAGGCTAACCAGGAGGAGGGTGAATTTGTTGCGGGGGTGGACCCTCGCCTTCGCGGCCATTGCCAGCGATCCTTTCAACCGGGTCGGACGCGGACGCCCCCGCTGGTACCGCGCTTCCCTCTTCGCGGCCAGCGATCAGAATCCGCGCGATGGCGACCCTGATCATCACCGCCGATGACTACGGGTATCGGCGTAGCTACGACGAGGGAATCGTCGAGGCCGCCGCCGCCGCCGCGATCGATGCCGTCAGCGCCTTCGCGACCCGCGGAGCGCTGGGAGCCGGACCGCTGATCGAGACCGGGGTTGAGATCGGCCTCCACCTGGACCTGGGGGCCGACGCAACTGCACCGCGGGCTCGCCCGGCCGATCGCGCGGCGGCAGCCCGGGCACTGCGGGACCAGTTCGCCGCGTTCACGCAGGCCTACGGCCGCGAACCCGCCTACATCGACGGGCACCACCACGGCCATGCCCGCGACGGCCTCGGAGTGGTCGTCTCCGATTTCGCGGTCGAGGCGGGACTGCCTGTACGGTCGATCAATCCTCGACACCGACGCCTGTTGAGGTGCCGCGGAGCCGCCACCAACGACCTCCTGATCGGCCGGCTGTCCGAGGATCAGCCCGTACTCCCGCCCGAGCTCGGCTCCTGGGGTGAGCAGGACCTCGTCACCGACGCTGTCGTCGAGTGGATGGTCCACCCGGGACGGCCGGATCCGAGCTCTGAATCCAGCTACGACGCCGGTAGGGGAGAGGACCTCCGGTTGCTCCTCGGTTGGGCGCCCCCGCAGGGCCTGAGCCGCGGCACCCACCGCTCGTCGCTCAGCCCCGCTGCCGCCTGCTGAACGGGCTTCCGCGGGCGAACCCGCTCGGATCCGCAGATGCAGAGCGTCCTCGACGGGCACGATCTGGGCGGAATGTTGCGAGTTTGTTAGCAATGTGACTGCATTCACACATAAACCGCCCCGTGAAGCGTACCTTTGTTCGCGTCAAGTAGATCGAAAAGCCAACAGACCGTCCAATCTCCCGCGATCAACTGCGGGAGTGCGGGGGACCCACTCGCACCGGGATTGAGATCCGGGTGCACGGGGCGAATCGGACCGTGATCGGTCCGTAGCCGAGACGCCGGAACGAGAAGGCGGAGGCGAGCCCGACAGCTAACCCCGTCGGCGGCCGAAAGCGAGGATCAAGAATGAGACGCTTCCGCAAGACGCGGCGGCGGAAGGCAGCGCTCGCGCTGATTCCTGCCACCGCACTCGCAACCATAGGCATCGGCACCGGCATCGCGACCGGTGCGGACGCCGCCAAGCTCAACGCAAACAAGGCCAAGGTCAACCCCGGCAGCAAGGTGAAGCTCGCCGGCGAGTTCGAGGCCACGCCGACGACGCTGGCCGGCGGCACCAGGAGCCGTAAGGTGCAGATCCAGTTCCGCGCCTCCGGCGCCGACAGGTGGCGCAACACGAAATCGACCGAGCACGACAAGAGCGGTCGCTACGTTCAGCGCGTCAAGGTCCGCCGCAGCGGCTTCTACCGCGCCGTTCACGCCGATGGGCGAACCAGCAAGCGTGAGAAGGTGCGCGTCAAGGCCAGGCTCAGCGCCAAGGTGAGCAAGAAGAACGTGAACCTGGGCGACAAGATCAAGGTCACCGGCAAGGTCAAGCCGACCGTTTCGAAGCGTTCCGTGATCGTCAAGGTGGGCGGTGACCGGGTCAAGACCCGATCGAACGCCAAGGGCAAGTTCAAGGTCAGCTGGAAGGCCGACAAGACCGGTCGCGTGACCGCCAAGGCAAAGGCCAAGGGCGACCGCGTCGCCGCCGGCGACCAGGACAAGGCCGGTCGCGTGACCGTCTACCGTCCCGCTCAGGCCTCCTGGTACGGCCCGGGGTTCTACGGCAACACAACAGCCTGTGGCCAGACCCTGACCACCGGCACGGTCGGAGTCGCCCACAAGACGATGCCCTGTGGCAGCAGCCTGAAGCTGCGCTACAACGGCCGGACCGTGAGGGTCAAGGTGATCGACCGCGGTCCCTACCACGGCAACCGCGAGTTCGACCTCACCGGCGCAGCAAAGAGCAAGCTCGGCTTCGGCTCCACCGGAACCGTCTGGGCCTCCAGGTAGATCCAGCGCCAGCTCGACAGCCATCGAGCTCGAGCATCGGCCCCGTCTCCGCCCATCGGCGGGGCGGGGCCCCTCTCGTTCGGCCTCAGTCCAGCGCCAACTGGATCGGGTCGCGCGGCGCAGCCGCGACGGCGTCCTCCTGCTCGGCCTCCACCGCTGCGGTCTCCGGCTCGTCGGGATGCTCGAGGTTGGAGATCCCAACGCCGAGCAGGCGGACCGGCGCGTCGCGTTCGAAGCCGTCGAAGATTGCCAGGGCGGTCGCGGCGATCAATTCGGGGTCGGTCGTGTGCTCCTGGAGGCTGCGGGCGCGGGTGAAGGTGCGGAAGGGGGTGAGCCGGATCTTCAGCGTGACGGTCCGCCCTTTGATCGACTGCTGGCCGAGGTGCTCGGCCACCTGACGTGCCATCCGCTCGATCGCCTCACGCATCACCGTGACATCGGTCTCGTCGGTGCCGAAGGTGCGCTCGCGGCTCTCGGACTTGCGTCGGTGGCCGGTGCTGAACTCGGCGCTCCCGTGGCCAGCGGCGCGGCGGGCGAGCGCGGGGCCGTGGTTGGGGCCGAGCGCAGCTTCGAGGACCTCGGCATCGGCGCCGGCCAGCTCGGCGACTGTGCGGATCCCAGCCCGCTCGAGTCGCCCGTCGGTCTTCGGCCCGACGCCGGGGATGATCCGCGCCGGCTTGCCGCCGACGACCTCTAGGAATCTCTCGCGCGGCAGCGCGCAGAGACCGTCTGGCTTGTCGAGATCGGAGGCGATCTTGGCGATCAACCGGTTCGGCCCAAGACCGATCGAGCAGGTAAGCCTGGTTCGCTCGGTGATTCGCAGCTTCACCTGGCGGGCCCGCGTCTTGGGTGCGGGGGAGTCGGAGAGGTCGATGTATGCCTCATCGAGGCCGAGCACGTCGATCCGGTCGCTGAACTCGCCCAGCACCCCCATCACGGCCTTCGAGCCGCGGCGGTAGAGGTCGTGGTCCCCCTGGAGTACCACCACCGGGGGGCAACGGCGCCGCGCGATCGAGATCGGGAGAGCCGAGTGGACCCCGTACCGACGCGCCTCATAGGAGGCCGCCGCGACGACGCCGCGGTTCCCCTTCGGCCCGACGACCACGGGAACACCACGCAGATCGGGCCGTCGCAACAGCTCGCAGGAGACGAAGAACGCGTCCATGTCCACGTGAGCTATCACCCGCTCCCAGCGAGACGGGTCACCGTACAGGCGTTCGCTTGGCATCAGGCCCGATCGTAGGGCGTGGGGCGGACGCAGGCCCCTCGGAGGCAGGGCTCAGCAGGGGCCCGGAGTCGCCGCGATTCGGGGGCCCTCGCGCTCGATCAGACGCGCCAGCCGGGTCGCCGGCGCCATCGTAGACTCGAACAACCCCGTGCCTCGACGCTGACCGCGCCCGCGACCCGATGCGGCGGTCCACCCGGTCGGTCTGACGCCGCTGCGGAAGCATGCCCGGCCGCTCCGGGTTCGCCGCTGGGGGCAGCGGTGCTACGTTGAGAGCATGGGCGCCGAGGCAAAGAATCTCGAGGCGATCTCGAAGGCGATCGACCAGCACAACAGCAACTGCCCGTTCCCCGCGTCAGAGGTGCGGATGAACCCGTTCGAGATCGAGCGGCTCGGATGGGAGCAGATCCGCGGGCTGCCGCTGGTGGGTGATCCCGAGCTCGGCACCGGCCGCTTCAGGATCGTCTGCTCCGGTGAGGACAACGAGACCGAGCTGGAGGAGGTCGAGGCGATCGGCACCCCGGTCGAGGTAGGCGCCCCATCGGCGCCCGGCGGCCCCTGGGGCCCGGACGGCCCAGAGGGCCCGGACCGCAGCTAGCTTCGATGACTCCCTTCCCGGAAGAGGGGATGGCGATGACCCAGATCCTGGTCGTGGCCGACCTGGAGCGCTCCCGCGACTGGTACCGCGACGTGCTGGGCGCCGAGATCTACCGCGAGTACGGGGGAGACAGCGTCGTGCTCAGCTTCCTCGGCTCGTGGCTACTGCTCGTCGTGGGCGCCGGGCCGACCGACGACAAGCCGGGGGTGAGCATGGCCGCGCCGGCCGACCCGGACGTCGTCTCGCACTCGTTCACGATTCGCGTCCCGGACTGCCGTGCGTCTTACGACGTCCTCAAGGGCCGGGGGGCGGAGTTCCTGATGCCGCCGAACGACCGCGGCGCCGAGGTCCGCTGCTTCTTCCGCGATCCCGACGGCAACCTGTTCGAGATCAGCGAGGCCCGCTGAATCCGCACCGGGGCCTGCCGCGGCTCAGATGCCGTTGAGGAAGTCCAGCCCGAGCCAGTCGACGAAGTCCTGGGCCCAGATGTTGAACTGGCGGATCTCCCCGGTGAAGACCAGCACGCCCATGATGATCAGGAAGACCCCCCCGATCGCCATCACCCAGGCGTAGTGGCGCTTGACTGCGTCGAACGCCGTGGTCATCCGCGTGAACGCGATCGCCGTGAGCAGGAACGGGATCGCGAGGCCGAGCGAGTAGACCGCGAGGGTGATGCCGCCCTCCCAGACGGACCCACCCGTTGCCGCCAGCCCGAGGATCGCGGTCAGGGTGGGACCGACGCAGGGCGTCCAGGCGATCGCGAAAGCGGCTCCGGCGACGAGTGGCCCTCCGCTCCCGGCACGCTCCATCAAGGCATCGATGCGCCACTCGGAGTTCAGCTTGGTGATGAACAGGCTCGCGACGAAGAAGATCCCCATCGCGATGATCAGCAGGCCGGCGATCTTGTTGAGCGTCGCGAGGTTGGTCCTCAATGCCTGCGAGATCCCGGTGGCCGAGAGGCCCAGAATGATGAAGATCGTCGAGAAGCTCGCGATGAAGATCAGCGATGGCGGAATCACCGTTCGCCAGTCCGACTTCTCGATGTCGCCCGCGGCGACCCCGGTGACCGCCGACAGGTAGCCGGGGACCAACGGCAGGACGCAGGGGGAGAGAAAGCTGATCGCGCCGGCAAACAGCGCGGTTAGCAATCCGACTCCGCCGATCTCGAGCATCTCAGCCGATCATTCTTCTGCCTACCGAGGCTTTCATCAACTCCGCAGGTGACGCTCGATGTCCTGCTCGAGATCCTGCCGCGAGGCATATGAGCCCTGGAAGACGTTGACGATCTCGCCCTTCTCGTCGATGAAGACCGTGGTCGGAGAGACGACTCCGCCGCCGAGCGAGGCGATCTGGCTCGCCGAAGGATCGAAGACGCTGGGGTAGGGCACCGGGCTCTCGGCGAGGAACTGCTCGGCTGCCTCGCGGCTGTCCTGCATGTCGATGCCGAGGAACGCGATCTCGCCGGCGTTGGCTTCGGCCGAGTCGGCGAAGTAGGGGAACTCGGCGCGGCATGGATCGCACCACGACGCCCACTGGTTGACGACCACAGGGTGGCCCTCGAGCTCGTCGAGCTTGCTCTGCAGCTCGCCCTCATCGAGGATCACGTTGGCCTGGGCGCGGTTCGCGGCCAGCGCCTTCGGAACTCCCTTTTCCTTCGGCGGGGCTGCGGAGGTCTCGTTTCCGGGCGTCGAGGCGGCGGGCTCGCCCGAGCCGCCGCCTCCGTCGTCGGAGCCGCATCCGGCCGCGATCAGGGTCGCCGCAGCCAGCGCGAGGGCCCTGATCGTCTTCTTCGAAGTTCTGGAAGGTCTCATCTCGCTCCTGCTCGGGGTCTTGGGGCGGCCGGAATCGCAGCCTGAGGGTCCGCGGTCCCGCGTGCTCGTTAGCTTCGACCCGCGATTCGTGGATTGGTTGCAGGATCGCTGATCGGCACCGCGACCGGCGATCTCAGGTGAGTGCGACGGCGAGGCGACGGCGATGCTGTCGCGCCAGGTCGCTCTCGGGGCCGAGCTCGGTGAAGATCGCGACCATCACCTGACGCAGCTGGTCACGAGCGTCCTGGTCGGGCTCTTCGACGACGATCTGCTGCAGGGCCTCGAGAGCCTGCTCGTGGCGTCCGGCGTCCCAGTCCGCAAAGGCCTCGGCCAGCCTCACGTCGGGTTCCCCTTCGGCCAGCGCGGCCCGGGCCAGCAACCCGGCGGCGGTGAAGTCGCCCTCGAAGCCGCCGAGCACCTCGACCGCCTCCTCGGAGTCACCGCGGGCAAGGAGAATTCGGCCCAGCGCTGCCGCCGCCCGGGCCTGGGTGGGATCGATCTCGAGGGCGCGACGCAGATCGGCCTCGTCCTCGGAGCTCGCCAGCCGGTCGGCCTCCGAGGGCACCAGCCCGTTGAAGAACGCCGCCACCTGGGCGGGGGGGATCGCACCGGTGAACTCCTCGACCACCTTGCCATCCTTGAAGGCCTTGACCGCCGGGATGCCCTGGACGCCGAAACGCTGGGCTAGCCCCTGGTTGGAGTCGACGTCCACCTTGGCGAGGTCCACGTCGGACCCTCGCTTGCCCGCCTCGGCCTCGAGCGCGGGGCCGAGCTGACGGCAGGGGCCGCACCACTCGGCCCAGAAGTCGACGACCACCGGCACCTCGTGGGAGCGCTGCAGGACCGCCGTTTCGAACTGGGCTTCGCTGACGTCGTGAATCATGCCTTTGCAAGCTTAGACGCAGTCCCACACGGGTCCGCCTCACGTTCCCGCCTCGCGAGCGAGCCGGAGGCCGACTAAATTGCAGGCGATGGATCAACTGCGCGGCAAGCTCCTGATCGCGTCGCCGGCTCTCGGCGATCCGAACTTCGAGCGCAGCGTGGTCCTGATAACCGAGCATGGGGAGGACGGCGCGATGGGCATCGTCCTCAACCAGCCGTCGGAGTCGGAGGTCGCTGCGATCGCCCCGGAGCTGGAGACGATCGCGGGCGCCGAGCCGATCTTCGTCGGAGGCCCGGTCCAGCCCGAGGCACTCGTGGTGCTCGGCGAGTTCAGCGATCCCGACAAAGCCGCCTGGATCGTCGTCGCCGACGTCGGTCTCGTCTCCGCCCAGGCCGAGCTCGAGGAGCTGCCCGAGGCGATCCGGCGCGGCCGCGTCTACGCGGGCTTCTCCGGCTGGGGGCCGGGGCAGCTGGAGGACGAGCTCGGGGAGGAGGCGTGGATCGTCGAGTCGCCGCTGCCGACCGAGCTCTTCCCCGAGGATCCCGAATCGCTCTGGAGCGACGTGCTCGCCAGGATGGGCGGCGAGTACGCGCTGGTCGCCCGCATGCCGGCCGACCCGAGCCTCAACTGAGCGTCGCCACGCCACGCGCCGACGGTCGTCTCAGCCCGCGACAGCGCTCCAAGATCAGTAGTGCCCCGAATCGGGAGATTGTCGCTGACGATGTCCGCCGCCGTTTTCCGTATCGTCCCGTCTGGCCCAACCAGGGCACCTTGCAACCAGCTCAGGAGGGAATCGACCCATGGAGCAGTACCCGATCAGGTTTTCCGCCGGATACCCCGAACGCGATCTGGACCGCTTGACCAGCTTCTTTCGGATCTTCACCGTTATCCCGATTGCGATCGTGCTGGGCACTATCGTCGGCTTCACGGCCGGTGGCGATGCGGACAGCTCGGCCACAGTTGTGGTCGGGGGCTTGGGCGGCGTGCTGTTTCTGCCGCCTCTGCTGATGATCCTGTTCCGTGAGAAGTACCCACGCTGGTGGTTCGATTGGAATCTCAACCTGCTCCGGTTCGGAAACCGAATCGCCGTCTACTTCCTGCTGATGACCGACACCTACCCTTCCACGGACGAAGAGCAGGACGTCCACCTCGAGCTCCCCTATCCGAGCGTTGCCGAGGACCTGAACCGGGGGATGCCGCTTGTCAAGTGGTTGCTGGTGATCCCGCACTACATCGTGCTCTTCTTCCTCAACATCGGCGTCCTGTTCGCGGTACTCGGGGCCTGGTTCGCGATCCTGTTCACGGGCCGCTACCCGCGCGGTCTGTTCGACTACGTCGAGGGGGTCGTACGCTGGCACAACCGCGTGATCGGATACGCGTTCGCGCTGGTCACCGACAAGTACCCGCCCTTCCGCCTTCGGGACTGAGGCC
>CAVQIX010000003.1:0-746230 GCA_963712765.1 uncultured Solirubrobacterales bacterium
ACCAGCTTGGGTCGCCAGGCAGCTTGCAGCAGCGCCCGGTCAGCGCCTTCGCCTTTCTGCCGCGTTTGTTCACGGTGATGATCCGGCTTGCGAATCCCCCCTTGCCGTTGTTGAGGAGGCGGTAGAAGGCAATGCGCCCGTCCTTTCCGGCAAACGCGCCGCCGCTGTTCTCAACTCCGGCGGCGAGCGAAGCGACGAGCAGCGCGGTCACAAGCGCTGCGAGCGCGGGCAGGGATCGAGCGAGCTCAGGAATCGGCGCGAGCTTGTGGCGATCCATCGTTTCCTCCCTGTTGCTCCTAGGCCCCATGGTACGGCTCATGAGCGTCAGCGACCAGCGTCTATCCCGGGCGTGGTTTCGCAAGCTCGACAAGGAGCAGGCGACGATCGCGTCGAGGCCGAAGCCGCCGCCGATGGTACGCGCGAGGGCAACTCTCGGCCGCGACCCGGTAGCGGGAGCACATCGCTTGCCAGAGGAAGGGATCCGAGGTGCCGCTGTGCGGGCGCCGTACCCATGTGTGGACGGCGTGCATGCAGGAGCGCCCAGGCCGCGATACGCTCGCGTAGACACCGCTAATGGAGGGCTCCATGGGCTTACCACCGGTCATCACGGCCAAGCGGGGCGCGAGAAGAGTTGCGCTCGTCGTGGTTAGTTGCTTGACGCTGCTCGCTACGCCGGCCTCGGCGACGCTGTTCTATCCGAACGCCCAGACCCTGTCCCCAGCTGGGCAACCACCCTTCTTTCCCCAGGTCGCCCTCGACGGCTCCGGCCGGGCGACGATCACCTGGTCCCGCTCCGACGGCGTGGCCGGCCGCATCGAATCGGTCCGCCTCGCTGCCAACGGCACCCCCGGCGTGGTCCAGACCCTCTCACCATCACCAGGCGGGTCCGCCGCGAGGAATGCGTTCGCTCCGCAGGTCGCGATCGACGGCTCCGATCGGGCGAGGATCGTTTGGTATCGCTACGACGGCTCCAATGACCGCATCCAGTCGGTCCGCCTCGCCGCCGACGGCACTCCCGGAGCGGTCCAGAATCTCTCCGGAGCGGGCCTGAGCGCCATACGCCCCCAGGTCGCGGTTGACGCCTCCGGCCGCGCGACAGTTACCTGGCAGCGCTCCGACGGCATCAACACCCGCATCCAGTCGGTCCGCCTCGCCGCCGACGGCACTCCGGGCCCGGTCCACACGCTCTCCGCCTTCGGCCAGGATGCCGTCGACCCTCAGGTCGCGATCGACAGCACCGGCCGCGCGACGATCACCTGGGAGCGCTCTGACGGCTCCAACCAGCGCATCCAGTCGACCCGTCTTAACGTCGACGGCACTCCCGGCCCGTTCTACTACATCCTCTCCGGCGCCGGCCAGGATGCCATTGAGCCCCAGGTCGCGATCGACGGCTCCGACCGCGCGACGATCACCTGGCAGCGCTCCGACGGCTCCAACAACCGCATCCAGTCGGTCCGCCTCGCCGCCGACGGCAGCCCCGAAGCGGTCAAGACCCTGTCGGGCGCTGGCGAGGACGCCGGCGACCCCCAGGTCGCGATCGACGGCTCCGACCGCGCGACAGTCGTCTGGAATCGCTCCGACGGCTCCAACCAGCGCGTCCAGTCGGTCCGCCTCGGCGCCGACGGCAGTCCCCAGGCGGTCAAGACTCTCTCAGAGGCCGGCCAGAGCGCCTTCAGCCCTCAGGTCGCGATCGACGGCTCTGACCGCGCGACGGTCGTCTGGAATCGCTCCGACGGCTCCAACCAGCGCGTCCAGTCGGTCCGCCTCGGCGCTAACGGCAGCCCCCAGGCGGTCAAGACCCTGTCCGCTGCTGGGCAGTCGGCCAACATGTCGCAGGTCGCGATTGACGGCTCCAACCGCCCGACGGTAGTTTGGCGGCGCAACGACGTCTCGTTCGGACGGGTGCAGTCGACCCGGGCCAACATCACCTACCCCGAGACGACGATCACCTCCGGCCCCTCCGGCCCGACCAAGAAGGACTCCCCGAGCTTCGAGTTCATCGACGCGCTGCCGACCACGACCTACGAGTGCAGCCTCGACTCCGGCAGCTGGTCGGCCTGCAGCTCCCCGAAGTCCTACCCGAACCTCGCCGACGGCCCCCACGGCTTCGCGGTGCGCTCGGTCGACCTCGAGGGCGACGCCGATCCGAGCCCCGCCGAGAGCTCGTTCACGGTCGACACCAAGCTCAAGGGCTCCGCCTCCGCGAAGGGCAAGCAGAAGCAGAAGGGCTCCAAGATCGTCATCAAGGCGAAGGCGAAGGCGCGAGAGGACCTCGACGCGAAGGCGACCGGCAAGGTCAAGCTCGCCAACAAGTCCTTCAAGCTCAGGCGCAAGGCCAAGGGTGTCGAGTCAGGCGAGAGCAAGACCCTGAAGCTGAAGCCGAAGAAGTCCAAGGACGCGAAGCGGATCGCCAGGGCCCTGAAGCAGGGCGAGAAGGCGAAGGCGAAGCTCAAAGTGAAGCTGATTGATGGGGTCGGCAACAAGAAGACCGAGAGGCTCTCGGTGAAGCTGAAGCGGTAGCCGCCAACCCGCGCGGCCTGCATCCATCGCGACCCTGCCGACAGCGGTCGACAGCGGCGCGCTCATGGTAAGGAAGGGGTCGTGGGTTCAAGTCCCACACCGGGCTCTCCTTCGCGCTCTCCTGCTCCAGCGCTGTTCGCAGCCCCGACGAGCGCGCTACCTCGGCTGCCAGCTAGGGTCGTGGTTGCCGATCTCTCGGCCCTTGGCAAACAGCCGCCGCTCCTTGCCACCGCCGGAGTCGATCACCTTGAGGGTGCGCCCCGCAGTGAACACGATCCGCTTGCCGCTCGGGGCGAACGCCGGGGTGAAGGCCCGCCTGCGGCTATCCGTCAGCCTCCTCAGCTGCGACCCGTCCGCGCGAACGGTGTGGATCTCGGTGCGGGTGCTGCCGGTGGGGCTCTTGGGGCGCGTCGAGAAGGCGAGCAGCTCGCCGTCCGGCGACCAGTCGAGCCCGCTCTTCACGCGGCCGCGCAGCCTGAGAACCAGCTCGAGATCGCTTCCGTCGGGTCGAATCCGATAGATGCCGTTCGGCTCAGAGCCGCGCGAGTCGGCGAGGAAGGCGATCCACTCCCCGTCCGGTGCCCAGCTCGGATCGGAGGGGTTCAGCTCGCTCGTCTCGATCGCGCTTAGGCCCGAGCCGTCGGAGTCAACGAGGAGGAGATCCGTCGTGAAGTTCCGGTCCCAGCGGGCAAACACGACCTGAGTCCCGTCGGGCGACCACGAGGGCTCTATGTCCTGGAGGATCCTGCCCTTGAAGGTCTTGCCGCTCGTCAGTCGCTCCCGTTCGCGCCCGTTGCGGTCCATGCTGAAGATGTGCCGCTTGCCGGCAAAGACGATCCGCCGGCCGTTCGGCGACCAGCTCGGATCCTGGGCGGACCTGCAGCAGCGCGGGGTCAGCGCCTTCGGCTTCTTGCCGTTTCTCTTCACGGTGACGATCCTGCTCGTGAACCCGCCCGTCTTGTCCTTCTTGAAGACCAAGCGGCTGAAGGCGATCCGGCCGTCCTTCCCCGCAAACGTGCCGCCGGCGCTCCCGATGCCGACGGCGAGCCCCGCTCCGAGCAGCGCGACCGCGAGTGCCGGTAACAGGAGCAGCGACGGGCGCCTGCGCCTCGCTGCCCCGAAACCGCTGCTCGGTACCGCTCATCGCTGGCTCCTCTCCTCGGTAGCGGTGGCGCCACCCTACGACGATCGGACTGCGACCGCATCCGTGAATTCCCCCATTCCCCCGGCTGCCCGGAGCGGGACGCTCGGCGCGGGCGATCGGCGGCGCGCGCGTCAAGCACGGGGCGATCGCCACCGCCGCCGACGTCGACCGCTACCGGCGGCGTCTGTTCCGCGGACTGAGCCCGTACACGCTGTTTCTGCTGCGCGAGGCGCGCTCCCGCGGCCGACCTCGCGCAGCCGTCTGGCGCTCGAGTCGACGACGGCGCCGCTCTCGTACCCGGGCAGCCGTCTCTCCCGCTGCCATCGCCTGCCCCGCTCGGCTCCTCCGGAGGGCCCGCTGCTGATCCGTCGGTAACCTCCGCGTCGTGAGCGGGGAAGCCGCCGGCAGCGACGAGGTCACCAGCGAACCCGGCTCCAGCGGAGCGAGGCCGAGAGCGGTCGAGCGCGCGCGCTCCTGGTGGAGAGGCGTCACGTTCGGAACCGAGAACCCGGGCAGGAGGGTGGTGGCGCTGGGGCTGCTCGGGGCGGTCGCCGGCCTCGCCGAGGCCGCCCTGGTCGTGCTGCTGGTCGTCGATCGCCTCGGGCTCGGGCACCGAGCAGCTGCCGGTCGCCGGCGATCTGCCCGCCGAGACCTGGGCGCTCGCAGCGATCGCGCTCGCGGTCCTCGTCGCGCTGGCGCTTGCCCACCTCGGTTCGGCGCTGATCACCGCCCGCGCCTCATCGGACGCGCAGCGCATCGTCCAGGCGATGCTGATCGACGCCTACCTGGGAGCCCCCTGGGTCCGCCAGGCCGCGGTCCGCAGCGGCGAGCTGCAGGACGTGGTCATGGACAAGGCGGTGATGCTCGCCCACGGCACCCAGGAGGCGGCGACCGCGCTCTCGGTGCTGCTCAGCGTCGCGGTGCTGATCGTCGGTGCGATCGCCGTCAGCCCCTGGGCGGCGCTGGTCCTGCTGGCGACGATCGCGGTCGCGATCCTGATCGGTCGGCCGTTCCGCGCCCACCGGCGCCGGATCTCGGAGGGGATCGTCGGCTCCTCGACCGACCTCGCGGTCGAGGTGGCCGAGACCCGCGAGGCGGCGCGCGATCTGCGCGTCTTCGGGGTGCTCGAGGCGGCGCGCGCTCGCCTGCTCGACGCGGTCACGAGCTACGCGCGGGATCTGAAGACGCTTCAGTTCACCGGTGACGCGGTGCCGGCGCTGACCCGCGATACGACCCTGGCGCTGCTCGTGGTCGCGCTGGCGGTGGTGGTCGGCGTCGGCGACGTCTCGCTGCCGGTCTTGGGCGCCGTGGTGCTGTTGATGCTGCGCGCGCTCACCCACGCCCAGAGCCTCTCCAACCTCGGCTACTTCCTCCAGGAGCGCGAGGCAAACCTGGCCCTGATCCGGCGCCGGGCGGAGGAGTGGTCGCGATCTGGAGGCCCGAGGGTCGCAGCCCTGCCCATCGATCCAGCGGATCGACCTCGCCGAGGTCTCTTACCGCTATCCGGGCGGCGAGCGTCCGGCGCTCGAGGGAGTCAGCCTCGAGCTGACCCGCGGCGAGCGACTCGGGATCGTCGGTCGGACCGGCGCCGGCAAGTCGACCCTGGCGGCGGTCCTGCTCGGGCTGATCGCTCCCGATTCCGGGGAGCTGAGAATCGACGGCGTGCCCCTGCACGAGATCGACCCGCAGGACTGGAACCGGCGGACCGCCTGGATCGGCCAGGAGCCGCATCTGATCACCGGCACGGTCGGCGAGAACATCCGCTTCATGCGCTCGGGCCTCGACGAGGAGGCGATCGAGCGGGCGGCGCTCGCGGCCGCGCTCGGCCCCGAGCTGAGTCAGTGGTCCGACGGCCTCGAGCACCACGTCGGCCCGTCGGGCATCGCGATCTCAGGCGGCCAGCGCCAGCGCGTCGCTCTGGCGCGTGCGCTCGCGGCCGGCCCGGACCTGCTGGTCCTCGATGAGCCGACCAGCGCGCTCGATGCGCTCGCCGAGTCGGCATTCCGCGACACGCTCCGCCGGCTCGAGGAGGCGATCATCGTGGTCATCGCCCATCGCCTCTCGACGATCGAGGTCTGCGACCGGGTCGCCGTGATCGAAGACGGTCGTGCGATCGCGGTCGTGCCTCCCTCCGAGCTCGCGGCGATCAAGCCCTACTTCAGCGAGACGCCTGAGCTGTCGGCCTCCTCCGACTGAGCCCGGCTTCGCGGCTAGCGCGTCGGAGACGGTCGCCGCGAGGCGCCGCATCAGGGCTGCCGAGGCTGATGCCATCGGCTGCTCGCGCGGGTCGGCCGGCGGGTGGTGCGGCGCATTCAGCTCGGCCTCGATCGTCTGCGCCATCCGCGCCGGCTCCTGCTTCGGGGACTCCTCGGCGAAGCCCGGGGGCAGGACCGGTGCGATCGCGTCCCGGAACACGGCCCTGGTCCGGCCGTCCGCAAGCCACGCGTCGGCCGGGAACGACAGACAGAGCTCGAGGACGCGCTTGTCGAGCAGCGGGTAGCGGTACTCGACGCCGGCCTCGGAGCGCCGGCCCGCGCCCAGTGCTCGATGCGGAACGCCAGGTGGCCGCTCTCGAGCAGCCTGATCTGGTTTCTCCGCACGCCCGGCCGCGTTCTGGTCTGCCGCTCGGCGTCTGCGAGGCGCGAGGCAGACGCGCGGCTCGACGGCTGCGCAGCGACTCGGCGTAGGCACGCCGCCATCGTCTCTGCAGTCTCGATTCGCCCAGGTGGAGGCGATCGACGATCGGGTCGGGAACCAGCGGCGGAACCCCGCCTTGAGCAGCGCGCGGCCGGTGGAGAGCACGGGGTGGTTCGGGTCGGCGCGGTTCACCTGCGCGTGGGCTGCATTCCAGGCCGAGTTCACCCTCCCCTGCGAAGCAGCGCGGCCAGGTACCCGCGGCCGTTGAAGCTCGCAACCTCGTCGCCTCCCCAGCCCGACAGCAGTACGCCGGATGCCCCGCTCGCGGGCCGCCTCGAGCACCGGGCGCTCGAGGCTGAGGCACGATCCACTGCGATCGACGAGTCCACCGAGCCCGTCGCGAACTCCTCCGGCAGTGTGCTCGACGTAGTTGACGCGCACCCCGAGGAACTCGGCGAGCCGCTCGACCCTGACCCGCTCGTCGCCCTTCGGCGGCTGCTCGGGAGGGGGCGACCACGAGAACGCCTCGCGCACTCGGCCCCCGGTGGCGGCCAGCCTCTGCTGGGCGAAGGCCGCCACGGCCGCCGAGTCGATGCCACCGCTGAGGTGGACCCCGGGCGACGGCTCGTCCCGGACGGCGTCGGCAACCGCCTCGCTCGAGCGCCTCACGCAGGGCCTCGGCGCAGTCGCTGCGGTCGGTCCATGCCGAGGACGGCCGGGGCTCGGGGCTCCAGTGCCGAATCCAGCGCCGTCGGCCACCCGCTTCGATCACCATCGTTCGGCCGGGCGGGAGCTTCCTCAGGCCCTCGTATGGCGAGCGATCGAGCAGGAAGCCGAAGTCCCCCAGGTCAACGGCGAGCCAGTAGTCGAGATCGGTGCGCGGGCTGAGGCCGGCGAGGGCCAGGGCGCGGTCCGGGCTCGTCGAGAAGGCGAACCGACCCTCGCGGTCGGCGTAGTAGAGGGGCCGAAAGCCGGCGTGGTCGGTCGAGCAGACCAGCCGGCCCCGTTCGGGGTCCCAGACGGCGACCGCGAACGATCCGGAGAGTCGTGCGGCGAAGGCCTCTCCCCAGCGCCGGTAGGCAAGTGAGACGAGCTCGCAGTCGGCCAGCTCGCGCTCCTCGGCGGGCGTGATTCGAAGCGCTCGAGCGAGGTCGTGACGCTGGTCGAGTCGCACCTCACCGGCGACGGCCAGCTGCGACCGCTGCGGAGCGGCCGTCTCGACCGTCCGCCATCGCGAGCGAACCCTCGCGGGCCGCAACGCCCAAGCGGCCGGCCTTGTGGGTGGTCGAGCGCGCTCACTTCGTGGAGGTCCGATGTGGCGCGGCGGAGGCCGCCGCTGCCACTCTTCGGCCGACAGGTCCCGGCCGATGCCCAGGGCTCCCAGCATCGCAGTCAATCCCCGATCCGGAAGAGTCGCTCCGCGTTCCGCCTCAAGGTGCGATCAGGCTAGAGCTTCGCCCTCACTTGCGTCAACCGGCCGCGGGCGGCCCGGGCCTAGACTCGGATCGCGCATGAGCGCGAGCCGCGAGCGAGACTCATTGGAGCGCGAGCTGCAGTCGGCGCCGCTTCCGGCGAACGCGACGGTCCGCGTTGGTGGCGCGGTGACGGACCCGCCCCAGGATCCGCTGCTCGAGGAGAGCGAGGCCGACGGTCGCTCGCTGACCGCTTCGAGGGAATGGTTTCAGATCACGCTTCCGGGGGTCGGCACCCTCGAGGTCACGGGGGGGACCGATGTGCTCTGGTTCCGGATCCGGGATGCGAGGCCGCCGACGTCGCGCCCTACCTCGAGGGGACCGTGGCGGCCGTCCTGCTGGCTCAGCGCGGGGGTTTCGCGCTTCACGCCAACGCCGTTCAGATTGCCGGGTCGGTCGTTGCGATCTGCGGGCCGCGGGGCGCCGGCAAGTCCACTGCCGCGATGCGGCTGGCCCAACGCGGCCACCTTCTTCTCGCCGATGACTTCTCCCCGCTTCAGTTCGAGGAGTCCGAGGTGCTCCTGATGGGGACCGGCCGGCGGCCGCGGGTGACGCCGGAGACCGTCGCTAAGCTGGACCTCGATCTGCCCTCGAGCACCATTCAGAGGGTTGACGGAAAGCTGGTCCTACCGAAGTTGCCGCGGGTGCATGAACGGCTTGATCTGATCGTCCACCTGGCCCTGGGCGATGCCTGTCCGGAGGTCGAGGTCACGGATCTGCGCGGTCTTGAGGCGCTTGTTGCGGTCGAGCAGAACGCCTATCTGTCCGGGGTGATGCAGGCGCTCTGGCAGTGACCGGCTGCTCGCTGGGCGGCCAGGGTCTCGAACGCGGTCCCGGTGGTTCGGCTCAGTCGTCCCGAGGGCCGTTCGTCGATCGACGAGGTCGCGGCGAAGATCGAGGCCTCAATCGAACGGGACATCGGCTCCTGATGCCCGGCAGGTGTCGGGCGCGGCCGAGCTAGCCGACGTAGAAGTTCGGGTTCTCGTTGTTCTTCGGAGCGGCGCCGCCTTCGGTCGACGCAACGTCCAGGGTTTCCAGGTTTGGAGCTTCCCAGGCCTTCTGGTCCCAGTCCTTTCGGCCCGGATCCTGAGTCTCGCTTTTCTTTGCGTCCGACAAGAGGTCCACCCTGATTATCTGGTGCCGGGCACGTCTGAGCCGGTCCAACGCGAGACCATACACTGCATGCCCGGGTCAGGCCGGACGTCGGGCGTGCCTGGGCCCCCCTTCCCAGAGGGGTTCCCCGATCACGAGGTGACGAACTTCGCCCCGTTCTCCTTGTTGGACGGCTTGCGGCCACCCTCGGTGGACGCGAGCTCGAGGGTTTGGAGCTTCGGGGCCACCCAGGCCTTGCGGGCCGGCTCTTGGCCCCGCTCGTGCCCTGCCTCGGGCAGGGACTCGGTCAGCTCTCGACCCGGGTCGTCCTAGCTGCGGGTCGCACGCACCTCGTCGCCAAGCGGTTCGGGTCTCCGCCTGGGTCATCGGTGCGGGGCTTTGGGTGAATGCTCAATGGGAAACGGGAAGTCGCTGCTTCGATCGGAGACATCTCCAGGGCCTTCAGCGTCGGAGGCTTCCATACGGTCCGGCGGGAATCGGGGCCTGCCCTTTTGCCCTGGAGCGCCGCGGCGTTGGGCACTTCACCGGCGGCGGCCGCGCCGATTCCGGCGCCGGCGGCGGTTGCTATACACCGGCCCATGCTTGAGGGTTCAACTGTCGTCGTCCGCCGGTCTGAGCCGCTCTCGGCCAAAGTGGGGGAGGAGGTCGTCATCTTCTCCGCCGAGCGAGGCGCCTACCACGCTTTCGGCGTCAGCGGATCGCGGATCTGGGAGCTGCTCGCGGAGCCAACCACGTTCTCGGCGCTGTGCGGGGCGCTGCGAGCGGAATACGAGGTCGACGAGCAGCGCTGCCGCCGGGACGTGTCCGCGTTCCTCGAGGAGCTTCGGCAGGCGCAGTTGATCGAGGTTCGACCCGATTAGCTCGGGCGCTGGACTTCGCTTGATCGGCCGGCGGCTGCGGCAGCTGCCGTTGGCGCTCGAAGCGGCGGTCGAGCTGATCGTCGCTTCCGTTGCGATGGCGATGCGCAGCGATCGTCAGCTCACGGCTCTGCTCGGAGTACCGCGCGCCGGCTCCAGCTCGGAGGCTCCCGACGCCGCCGAGAGCTCAGCTGACGGTCCGGCCGCGGGAGTCGGGCGTGCGGTCGAGCGGGTTGCGCGGGATGCTGCCGTGGCGGCCGCCGTGCCTGCCGCAGGCGATTGCGACACGCCGGATGCTGAACCGACGCCGGATCCCCAATCGGGGGCACCTGGGCGTCGTCGGCACGGCCCCGCTCTCGACCCACGCCTGGGTCACCGTGGACGGCGCCGTCGTCCAGGGTGGCCCGCTCTCGCAGGTCCGCGAGCTGTGCTTCTTTGAGTGAGGATCGGCGGGGCCCGGTGGCGAGCGACCGTGCTGCGCAGCTTCAGGCCGCCATGGTCAACCTCCGGATCGACGTCTTCACGGTGGAGGTCGTACGCGGCCTCGCCCGCGGGGATGTGCGGGCGGTTCTGCTGAAGGGTCCGTCGATCGCAGGCTGGCTCTACGATCGAGGCGAGTCGCGCCCCTATCTCGACGCCGACCTGCTGGTCGACCCCGACCGATTCGAAGCTGCGGCCGAGGTGCTCGCCGGCCTGGGATTCGAGCGCTCTGCCGACCAGAGCGTCGCCGAGTCGTTCGGCGAGCCGCATGCGGTCACCTGGGCGCGTGATGAGGATCGGGCGGCGGTCGATCTGCACTGGCGGCTGCCGGGCGTGTCGGCGGACCCGCATCGGGCCTGGCTCCGGCTCTCGGCCGAGACCGAGCCGGTCCACGTCGCTCACGCCAATCTCGAGGCCTTGTGCGAGCCTGGGAGGGCGCTTCACCTCGCCCTGCACGCGATCCACGACGGCGGCGGGGCCGATCAGTCGATGTCCGACCTGGCGCGAGGCCTAGAGCGGCTCGAGGATGCGACCTGGCGCGACGCGGCCCGACTGGCCGAGGATCTGGACGCGACCATGCCGTTCACCGCCGGCCTCCGTCTCACCGCCGTCGGGGCGGCGCTGGCGGATCGGCTCTCATTGCCGAGCCGGCTGCCCGAGCGCTGGATCCTCTGGGGTCAGACCCCGCCACCGGGGACCCTGCGCCTGCACGAGCTGGCATCCGCATCCGGGGCCCGCGCCAAGCTGCGGTTGCTGGCAACGGCGCTGGTGCCGCCGCCGTCCTACATGCGCGGGCTCTATCCGGAGGCCCGGGCGGGGACCGGGGCATTGTTGCTCGCCTATCTGCGCCGCGGCATGGCGGCGATCCGCAGCGCGCCCGCCGCGATCCGCGCCCTCTATCGCCTGAGAAGAGGTGCGGGCGAGCACGAGCGCGACAGATGAGCACGGCCTCCGGCGACTTCACGGTCGTCATCCCCTGCTGGGGGCCGCGGTACACGGGGGTCCTTCCTGAAGCTGTCGCCTCGATCAGGGCGCAGGCGCCGCGGGCACCGATCGTCGTCGTCGACAACTGCTCGGATCAGCCGCTGCCCGAGCTCGCCGAGGTCCAGTTCGTTCGCCTCGATCGGCGCGAGACGGTTGGCGCCGCACGTAACGCGGGCCTCGCCCATGTCCGCACGCCGTTCGTGGTCGTTGCCGACGCGGATGACCTGATCCTCGACGGTGCGCTCGAGCCTCTTGCCGAGGTCCTGCGGGCCGAGCCCCGGACGGTCGCCGCGGTTGGCGAGGTGATCGAGGACGGCAGCCGGCCGCACCCACTGCCCCGGGCCGCCGCCCGCCTTGCCGCGCCGATTCCGCCGCTGCTGGCCTTCATGCACGCGGCCTGGGCGCAGTTTCCAATTCAGGGTTGCGCGATGCTGCGGACCGCCGCTGCGAGGGAGCTCGGCGGCTATGGGGATACCAACGGCGGAGATGATTGGGAGCTCGGTGTCGTGCTGGCGACCTCGGGCCGGATTCGCTTCCTCTCCCGGCCGGTGCGCGACTACCGCAACCCCGCCTCCGGTCTGGGCGTCGAGCCGGATCGCGTTGAGCTCCATCGGCGGGCGCGGAACGTCCGCAGCCGGCTGCGACAGCTCGGCTGGGGGAGGCTGCGGTTGGCCGGGGTTCGGCTCGCCCAGGCGGCCGCGATCGACTGCCTTCGCCCGCTCGTCCTCCGCGCTCGTTCGAGAGCCGGCGGCTGACGCCTCTATCCGGCGCTGCCCCCCGTGCCGTCCGCGAACTCGCGCCGCCAGGACTCGAAGCAGAGCAGTGCCCAGATCTGATACGAGCGGTCGCCGCGTCCCGCTTGGTGATCGGAGACGATCCGGCGCACCTCGACCGGGTCGATCAGCCCGCCACCCGCATCGGGGGCGAACAGCACCTCCCGCGTCCAGCCGCTCAGCTCATTTCGGAGCCAGCCGGCGATCGGCACGCCGAAGCCGCGCTTGGGCCCGTCGAGGACCTCCCGTGGCAGCTGCCACCGGTACGCGCGCCGCAGCAGCCACTTCTTCTGCCGACCGCGGACCTTGTAGCGGGCGGGCAGCGCGGCGGCGAACTCCATCACCTCGTGATCGAGCAGCGGCGAGCGTGCTTCGAGCGAATGGGCCATCGTCGCGATGTCGATCTTGGTCAGCAGGTCGCCGGGCAGGTAGGTCTCGACGTCGGTTCGGAGGATCACGTCAAGAGCCGAAGCGCCGTTTGCCTGCTCCCACCGGCTACGGATCATTCCCGTCGCGCGAGTGGGGTCGACGCCTCTCATCACGTCCGGGTCCAGCAGCCTTTCCCGCTCGGCAGCGTCGAAGATCCCTACGTGGGCCGCGTAGCGGTCCGGGCCGTCCTCCCCCAGCGTGGTCAGGTAGCGACGGGCGTAGGCCGCATATCCGCGGCGCTCGCCGGCGCTGAGCACCCGGCCCGCGAGGCCCGCGACCAGCTGCCGTGGCGGCGTCGGGATCGCATCGAGCCATCCGGTCGCCGCGTTGGCCGCGTAGCGCAGGTAGCCGCCGAAGCTCTCGTCGCCGCCGTCACCGTTGAGCGCCACCGTCACGTCCTGTCGGGTGAGCTCGGCCAGGTGGAAGCTCGGGATCGCGGAGGAGTCGGCGTACGGCTCGCCGTAGTGATGGGCCAGCCTCGGCAGCAAGCCGACTGCATCCGGTGTCACCGTGAACTCGGTGTGCTCGGTGCCGAATCGCTCGGCCACCAGCCGCGCCTGCGGGAGCTCGTTGTAGGCGTCGTGCCCGAAGCCGATCGAGAACGTCCTCACCGGCTCGGAGGAATGGAAGGCCATCTCGCTGACGACGACCGAGGAGTCGATCCCGCCGGACAGGAACGCGCCGAGCGGGACATCGGCGATCATCCGCCGCCGCACCGCCGCCGAGCACCCGGGCGCGCAGCTCGCCCTCGAGGTCGGGCAGCTCGGCCGTCAGCTTCTCGCCGTAGTCGAGCTCCCACCAGCGACGCACCTCGAGCTCGCCGTCGGCCCAGAGGAGCAGGTGGCCGGGCGGGAGCTTGTGGACGCCGTGCCAGATCGTGTGCGGGGCGTTGATGTAGCCGTAGGCGAGGAACTCGTCCAGCGATGAGGGATCGAGGCTCCGGGGGATGCTCCCGTCGGCCATCAGTGCCTGGAGCTCGGAGGCGAACTGCAGCGACCCGTCGCCGGCGTGGTGGTAGTGCAGCGGCTTCTTGCCGACGCGGTCGCGGGCGATCAGCAGCCGCCGGCGCTTCTCGTCCCAGAGCGCGAAGGCGAACATGCCGGCCAGCCGCTCGACGCAGCGCTCGCCGTGCTCCTCGTAGAGGTGGACGATCACCTCGGTGTCCCCGGCGGTGCTGAAGCGTGTGGCCCCTGCGCCGCAGGTCCTCGCGCAACTCGCGGAAGTTGTAGATCTCACCGTTGAGCACGACCACGACAGACCGATCCTCGTTGTAGATCGGCTGGTCACCGGTCTCGAGGTCGATCACCCGCAGGCGCTGGATTCCCAGCCCGATGCCCTCTCCCAGGTGAAGGCCTCGCGAGTCGGGTCCGCGATGGCGCTGTGCCTCCGACATCGACTCGATCAACTCGCGCGGGCACCGCTCCGGCCGTCGACGCTCTGCCCGCGATTCCACACATCTAGCGCTGCGACGATACCCTGCCGCCGTGGGCTCCCCGGGTGAAACGGCGCTGGTGACCGGGGGCGCCGGATTCATCGGCTCGCACCTCGTCAAGCGGCTGCTCGCCGACGGCTACCGCGTCCGGGTGCTCGACAACTTCGCGACCGGCCGGCGCTCGAACCTGGCCGAGGTCGAGTCCGAGATCGAGCTGATCGAGGGTGACATCCAGAGCTACGAGCGGGTCCACAACTCCGTGCGCGGATGCGACCTCGTCTTCCACCAGGCCGCCCTGCCCTCGGTGCCGCGCTCGGTCCAGGACCCGCTGACGAGCACCGCCGTGAACGTCACCGGCACGCTGAACGTGCTGCTCGCATCGCGTGACGAGGGGGTGAGGAGGGTGGTCTACGCCTCCTCCTCCTCGGTCTACGGGGCCAACCCCGAGCTGCCGAAGCGCGAGGACATGGCGACGCTCCCGCTGGCCCCCTACGCGGTCTCGAAGCTGGCCGGCGAGGGCTACTGCCGCAGCTTCAACCGCGTCTACGGGATGGACACGGTTGCGCTTCGCTACTTCAACGTGTTCGGCCCTGGCCAGGACCCGAGCAGCCAGTATGCGGCGGTGGTACCCAACTTCATCACGGCCTTCATCGAGGGCCGACCGCCGACCGTGCACGGCGACGGCGAGCAGTCGCGCGATTTCTGCTTCATCGACAACACCGTCGATGCAAACCTGCTCGCGGCGGCGGCGGGCCCGGAAGTCGCCGGAGCGGTGTTTAACATCGCCTGCGGTGCGAGGATCAGCCTCAACGAGATGCTCACCGAGTTGCGCCGATATACCGGCAAGGAGATCGAGCCCACCTTCGTCGATCCACGACCCGGCGACATCAAGCACTCGCAGGCCGACATCGCGGAGGCGCGGCAGCGACTCGGCTACCGTCCGCTTGTCTCGGCCGAACAGGGCATTGTGCGGGCGTTCGATGCCTACGCGGATCGGGCCGACGCCGGTCTGCAGCGATCCGGCGCCTGACGCGGTTGTTCGCCGACGTTGCGGGAACCCGCGCGATAGCCTGTCGGCGTTCGGGAGTTTCTCCGCCGAGATCGGCCCACAAACACGCGACTGGGGTGCGTCTTGAAGTACTTGATCACGGGAGGCGCGGGCTTCATCGGCTCGCACCTTGCCGATCGGCTTGCCGAGCGCGGCGATCAGGTCGTCCTGCTCGATGACCTCTCGACCGGGACGATCGCGAACGTCCAGCAGCTGCTCGCCGCCGGCAAGGCTGAGCTGGTCGAGGGCTGCGTAACCAACCGCCCCCTGGTCGAGCGCCTGATGGGCGACGCCGATCGCTGCTTTCATCTCGCCTCGGCGGTCGGCGTCGAGCTGATCGTCGACGCTCCACTGGCGTCGATGCAGCGCAACACACGCGGCATGGAGTCGGTGATCGAGGCGGGCGCCGCTGCCGGCGTGCGACTTGTCGTCGCCTCGACCTCGGAGATCTACGGCAAGAGCTCGTCGGCTCTGCACGAGGACTCCGACCGGGTGCTCGGCTCGCCAAGCGTTGCCCGGTGGACCTACGCGAATGCCAAGGTCCACGGCGAGATGCTCGCCTACGGCTACTGCCGGGAGCGGGGCGCCGAGAACATCGTCGTCCGCCTGTTCAACACGATCGGGCCGAGGCAGACCGGGATGTACGGGATGGTCGTGCCGCGCTTCGTCCGCCAGGCACTAGCGGGAGAGGAGATCACGGTCCACGGCGACGGCCGCCAGTCGCGCTGCTTCACGCACGTCGACGACTCCGTCGAGGCGCTGCTGCAGCTGATCGACTGCGATGAGGCGATCGGGCGCCCGTTCAACGTCGGCCGTCATTCGGAGGTGACGATCCAGGAGCTGGCCGAGCGGGTGGTGCGGATGACCGGCAGCAGCTCCCGCATCCGCCACGTCCCCTACGAGGAGGCGTACGGTGCGGGATTCGAGGAGCTCGGCCGCCGCAGGCCCGATACCTCGCGGATCGAGGAGCTCACCGGTTGGCAGGCGCGGCTCAGCATCGAGGCTGCGATCAGCGACATCATCGACCACGAGCGCGCCCACGAGGCCGCGGTACTCGCAGCCTGACGTGGACGAGGGATTGCGCTCGCTGCTGGCCCTGGTGGGGGCGGGGGGGTTGGCCCTGATCACGGTGCCGCTCGCGCGGCGGGTGGCGCTGGCGATCGACCTCCTCGATCATCCCCGCGACTACAAGACACACGCAGCTGCGATCCCCTACCTCGGCGGCGTCGGGGTGCTCACGGCCTTTGCCGCCTCCGCCGCGATCTTCGGTGACGCCCTCTCCCGGATCCCGAGCGTGATCGCGCTCGCCGCCCTGCTGATGCTGATGGGGACCGCCGATGACCGCCGTCCTCTCGGGCCGGGTCTCCGCTTCGCGGTCCAGGTCGGGGCTGCCCTGGCGCTGTGGTTCGACGGGATCCGCTGGGAGCCGTTCGGCATCGTCGCCCTCGACCTGCCGATCACGCTGATCTGGGTCGCCGGTCTGACCAATGCCTTCAACCTGCTCGACAACATCGACGGTGCCGCCGCCACGGTTGGCGCCGTCTCGGCGGCGGGGATCGGCGCGGTCGCGCTCGGCGCCGGCGATGGCGACCTGGCCGCGATCGCCTGGGCGCTGAGTGGCGCCTGCGGCGCATTCCTCGTCTTCAATCTCTCCGAGTCCCGGAAGATCTTCCTCGGCGACGGCGGCAGCATGCCGGTCGGCTTTCTGATCGCCGCCCTCGCGATGCTGCTGCCGACCGCTCATCCAGACGTCGCCGTCCTCGCGGCGGTGCCGCTCGCCGCCGGCGCCATCTTCGACACCACCCTGGTAGTGATCTCCCGCTACCGGCGCGGCACCGGGGTTCTCAGTGGGGGGCGCGATCACAGCACCCACCGCCTGCTCGCCCTGCTCGGCACGCCGCGCCGGGTCTGCGCACTGCTGGCAGCCGCGACCGCGCTGCTCTGCGGGCTGGCCTACGCGATGCATCAGATGTCCGAGCCCGCAATCCTGCTCAGCACCGGGGTCTACATCACCGTCGGGCTGATCCTGCTCGCCGTCTTCGAGGGCGTGGCCCCCGCCCCGCGCCCGGTGGGGTCTGCCGCCTGAGCAGGGTCCGGGTCCTTCGGGTAATCGCCCGGCTCAACATGGGCGGGCCGGCCCACCAGGTGGCGCTGCTCAGCGGCCGCCGCTTCTTTCCAGAGCGCTACGAGACCCTGCTTGTCCATGGCCGGCTCGCGCCCGGGGAGGAGTCGGCCGCATACCTCGCCGAACAGGAGGGCGCCCGGATGCTGCTATCTGCCCGAGCTCGTGCAGCCGGTCCACGCTCGCCACGACCCGATCGCGCTCATCAGGCTCGCCAAGGTCGCCCGCCGCTTCCGCCCCCACATCGTCCATACGCACACCGCGAAGGCGGGTTTTCTCGGTCGCCAGGCGGTGGCACTGGGGGGTGTGCCTCGGCCGAAGGTGGTCCACACGTTCCACGGTCACGTCCTCGAGGGCTACTTCGGTCGAGCAAAGAACAGGCTCTACAGGGACCTCGAGCGATCATTGGCGAAGCGCACGGACCGGCTGATCGGAGTCAGCGAGGCGACGGTCTCCGACCTGGTCCGCCTCGGCGTCGCCGACCGCGAGCGGTTCCTGGTCGTGCCGCTCGGTCTCGACCTCGACCGCTTTGCCCACCGGCGAGAGGGGCTCAGGGGGGCCGCGCGGAGAGAGCTCGGCGTCGGAGACGACGAGGTGCTGTGCACGTTCGTCGGCAGGGTCGTGCCGATCAAGCAACTCGACCTGCTGCTCGAGGCGATCGCCGAGGCCAACCGGCGCGACCGGCGCATCCGGTTGCTGGTGGTCGGGGACGGCGAGCTGCGGCCGCAGCTCGAGGGGCTCGCCGACCGTCTCGGCATCGGCAGCGCCGTGCGCTTCGCCGGCTACCGGGGGGACCTGGTTCCGGTCTGGGCCGCGAGCGACATCGCCGTGCTCAGCTCTGCGAATGAAGGCACCCCGGTCTCGTTGATCGAGGCGGCAGCCGCCGGGATCCCCGCCGTGGCGACCGATGTGGGAGGGGTGCGCGAGACGCTCGCCCCGGATGCCTCGATCGTGGTTCCGCCCTCGAGCAGGAACGAGCTCGCCGGCGCCATCGCTGCTCTGGCCGGCGACCCGGATCGGCGCGCGAGGGCAGGTGAGCAAGCGCGCCGGCACGCACTCGGCAACTTCGGTGCCGAACGTCTGCTCGGCGATATCGACGGGGTCTACCGCGGGCTGCTCGGTACCGGTTCCGGCTGAGTCTCAGTAGCGCGAGAGCCGGTCGCGGAGGCTCTGAACGGCCGCGTCGGTGTCGGGCTCCTCGGCCCCGTCCGGCGCCGGCGGCCCCTCCCTGCGCGAGGCCTGCTCTCGGAGCTCGGCCACGGTCTTCGGCCTCTTTCCCGGCCGCTCCACGGCGCTCGGTTGGAGCTCCTCACCGCGGCCGGCCTGCCCCCTGCGCTCGGCCACCGTCTTCGCCTTCTTCTTCGGCGGCCGCTCCTCCTCGGTCGGCTCGTCGTCCCCGTAAGCCTCGTAGCCGCCGTAGCCGCCGTAGCCGTAGAGGCCGCCCGACTTCGCGCCGGTTACCACCGATCCAAGCACCGTTCCTCCGGCCGCTGTGATCACCTCTTGGGCCTTGCTCAACGCGTTGGTGTGCGTCCGGTTGATCTGGCCGACGAGGACCGCGCCGCTGACCTCCTTCAGCAGCGGGATCGCGTCGCTGACCGCGAGCAGCGGCGGCGTGTCTACGACCACCAGGTCGCATTCCTTCCGGACCTCGTCGAGCACGTTCCGCATCCGCTGCGAACCGAGCAGGATCGCCGGATTCCGGGCAGGGCCGGACGCGCCGAGGACTCGCAGCGAGCCGCCGTCGACGTCCGCCCTGATCAGCGCATCCTCGAGGTCGGCATCCCCGATCAGCACGTCCTCGAGCCCGAGCGCCGGCTCGACGCCGAGCCGAGCCGCCGCCTGCGGCTTTCGCAGATCGCCGTCGACCACGATCACGTCACTGCCGTCCCGGGCCATGGCGACCGCCAGGTTCGTGGAGACCGTCGTCTTCCCCTCGCCGTGTCCGGGACTGGTGACGAGGATCACCTCGAGCTCGCGGTCGAGATTGAAGTAGGTGAGCGACGCGCGCAGCGTCTGAAACGACTCCCGCACGTCGCTGCCGGGCACGTGCCCGGGGAAGGCACGCTCGGGGATCTGCGCCAGCATCGAGACCCCGAGCAGCGGCTCCAGCTCGCCGGGGTCACGTAGCCGCCGGTTGAGTGCATCGGCGAGCGGCACCGCCCCGGCGGCGAGCAAGATGGCAAGCACGAACGCGAGCGCCGTGTTCTGGCGTGGCCGCGGTGAGATCGGTGCGCTCGGAGGAGTTGCCGGCTCGATGACCTGGGTCGAGTCCGCCTGTGAGGCGAGCAGCCCGCGAAGCTCCTGGAGCTGGGTGCTGAGCTGTTCAGCGCCGGCCTGATCGTCGGGCGGGAGCTCGCCGGCCTGCCGCTCGATGCGGCTGATCGTCTTGCGTATCTCGGCCTTCGCCTCGTTCGCACGGGTTGCGCCGAGCGCGACCGCGTAGGCGTTGGCGGTATCGGCGGCGCGAATCGGATCCTCGTCCTGCACCGTGATCGCGATGAACTCGCTGCTGTAGGGATCGTCGGGGTTCGTGAGGCTGGCGCTGACCTCCTCCGAGAGGTCGCCGGCGGTTCCGCCCTTCCTCTCGAGCTCCTTCTGGGCCCGCTCCGCGACCGCAGTGGTTCCGACCAGTGTCAGGGCGTCGGTGGGTGAGCCCGTGGTGAGCGAGGCGGAGTTCCCGAACACCGCTGAGCTCACGGTCGTCGCGCGGGTCAGGAGAATCGTCTGCGACTCGTATGTCTTCGGCAGCTGCTTGCTGATCCCGTACACGGCCGCGGGCAGCAGAACCACGATCGCAAGCACGAGCCATACACGACGGCGATAGGGCTCGAGATACCGATTCAGGTCGGCGCCGGATGGATGGTCCTCCGCCACGTGACCGAAGGCTACCGAGCCTCACGGACCCGGCGGCGCATCCACCGCCCAGCTGCCACGATTCGACCAAGGAGATGTACGACTCGGGCACAGGCGACGGCATGCACGGCGTGCTGGTAGGGCTGGTCACGCTGCTTCTGTGCGGCTACGGGGTGATGGTCCTCTACCGGATGTTGCTTCGCGGTCGGCCGCAGTTGAGCATCGGCTTGCCGATCGTGGTGGCGTTCGGTCTCCGGCTGGTCTCCCTAGTCGCGCTGCCGCTCACCGGGATCGAGCGGACGCTGCGCGGCGGGGACGAGCTGAGCTTTCTCGCCGGCTCGGCCGAGACGGCCTCCTCGACCTTCGGCTCCGGGGCCTGGCTCGACTCCCTGACCGGTTCGCTGCACGAGTTCGTCTTCGCGACGCAGATCGCGCTGTTCGATTCCCCGGAGATGACCATGCGGATCACCCAGTTGACGATCTCGGTGTTCGGGCTGGTGCTGCTGGCGGTCGCCGTCTACGAGCTCGCCGGGCCCCGCGCGGCGACCGTTGCGATGTGGGTGATGGCGATCGAGCCGACCAACGTCTTCTTCTCCACCTACCTGCACAAGGAGCCGAACATGATCCTCGCGAGCGGCATGGTCGCCTTCGGCGGGGTGATGATCTGGAAGTACGGCCGGCTGCGCTGGATGGCTTTGATCACCACGGGCTGCCTGATCGCGGTCGCCACCAGGCCGTATGCAGGCTGGTTCCTGATCGCCGCCGGCGCGGCGATCATGCTCCACGCGGGCCTCCGCCAGGGGGCCGCCGGGGGGTCCGTCGCTTCGGCCTGATCGCGGTCGTCCTTCTGCTCGGCGCGGTCGCTGCGCCGACCGTGCTTCAGGCGTCCACTGACGAGAGCCTCCAGCAGAACGTCCAGGGTTCGCAGGACGCGAACGCCGCCGACACGGAGGCGAACCTCAGCCTCGAGCAGGTCGACTTCTCGACCCGGGGGGCGATCGTGACCAACCTCCACAGGCGGGTGATCGATGTGCTGGTCAAGCCCTACCCGTGGCAGCTGGCGAACGTCAGCCAGAGGCTCGGCGCGATTGGCGCGCTGATTACGCTCACGGCCCTCTACCTGCTCGTCGCCGAGTTCTTCCGCAACCGTGGCGCGATCATGGCGCGGGCCGGTCCATTCATCTACGTCGGGCTCGCGCTCCTGCTCGCGTACTCGCTCAGCGCGGGCAACGCCGGCACGGCCTTCCGCTACCGGACGCACATCCTTACCCTTGCGGTCTGCGCGCTGGTGGCGCTGCACTTTGCGCGGAAGGCGGCGACGGTGCGAAGCGAGAAGCCCCGGGCCGCAGCCCGAGGGCGGCGATGACCGGCTTGCAGCAGCGCATCCGCTTCCATCGACCTGAGGGCTAGGACCCACCCGCGAGCGGATCGGGTGAGATCGGCCCGACCGGCTGAACGACACCCGGATCGATCGCGGCCGATGGCTCTATCGTCCGCGACCGAATGCCCGGCACGATCCCCATACCGGCACGGCGGCCGGCCACCCCGAAGGCAGTCGCGTGAGGGTTTTGATCCTCACCGAGCGCAGCGACGACAGCCGTTTCTTTCGCGACGCAACGCAAGCCTTCAGCCTCGGGGGGCGGAGGTCGTGGCGGGAACCGTTCGTCCTGCGGGACGCCTCAATGAAGCTTTCGATGAGATGGGGGTGACTTCGTTTTCGCTCGACTGCCGAACTGGGCGCGCCTACCCGCTGGCCGCTGCACGGCTGGCTCGGTTGGCTCGCGCGCATCGCAGCGATGTGGTCCATGCGGTGGAAGCGATCCCAGCATCGATCGCTGGGGTGACCGGACTGCTGCCCGGCCATCCGACCGCCACCGTCTATCACTGGCAGCACTCGCTGTCCGTCGGCGCCCAGCGCCGGCTGAGTCGAGCTGCGGGGGCGACGGTCGACGCGATAGTCGCATGCTCGGAGTCAGCCGCGTCCTACGCGATCTCCGAGGAACGAGCGCCTGAACGCAAGGTCCGGGTCGTCCACAACGGCGTCACTCCGCTCCGCGCCGTCGAACGATCGGAGCTTGCCCAGATTCGAGCTGACCTGGGAATCCCGCCATCGACCTCGGTGGTCACCGCGGTCGCTCGGTTACGACCGGAAAAGGGCCTCGACGTCTTGATCGAGGCCGTCGGCGAGGTTGATCAGCCTGCGAGTGCGGTCGCGCTTGTCTTGGCCGGAGCAGGCCCGGACGAGGCGCGGCTGCGAGCGCTGGCCGGCGATGCCGGAGCCGCGGTGCATTTCGTCGGCCACCAGGACGACGTGGCCCCATGGTTCGCACTAGGGGATGTGGTCGCGATGCCCAGCCGCCGCGAGGCGTTCGGCTTCAGTGCTGCCGAGGCGATGGCCTGTGGGAGACCGCTGGTCGCCAGTTCGGTCGGTGGGCTGCCGGAGCTCGTCGAGCAAGGCAAGACCGGGCTTCTGGTCCCGCCTGACGATCGGCCCGCCCTTGCCGGGGCGATACGCGATCTCCTGGCCGCAGACGCCAGGCGCCTCAAGATGGGTCGGGATGCTCAAGCACGCTTCCGCGATCGGTTCACATTCGATGCGATGGTTGATGGTTTGCTGCAGGTTTACGATGAGATCACCTAGGCGCGATGCTTGATCAGGTCAGGCGACTTCGCCTGCGGCTGGGGTGGGTGAACGACAGCATCCGAGATGCCGTCTGGCTGCACAGGTTGCTGGCGATCCAACCCGGCGAGACAGTCCTGGACGTGGGCAGCGGCGGCACCCCGCATCCCCGGGCCAACGTGCTCTGCGATCGGTACGTGGCGGATGGCCACGAACGGCACGGCCAGCCGCTGATCGCCGACCGCCCGCTGGTCGTCGCCGATGTTCAGGACCTACCCTTCGCCGATAACAGCTTCGATGTCGTCATCTGCAGGCACGTGCTCGAGCACGTTGAGGACCCGGTCGGGGCGGCTGCCGAGCTGTCCCGCGTCGGTCGCCGAGGTTACGTCGAGTGTCCATCGGCGGAGTGGGAGAAGGTGGCCGGATTCGAGTTCCATCGCTGGCTCGTGGCTCGTGATGGCTCGACCCTGATGTTCCGCCGCAAGGCGGGGCCGCTGTTTGACCCATCGCTTCGCGAGTGGTTCATGGAGCTTCAGCGAGCAACGGGGATAGCCGAGCGGGTCTGGTTTGCGCGGCGCGAGATCGGGGTGTACACGTGGCTTGTATGGCGGGATCGGATCGACGTCGCAGTCGACCCCCGGCCCGCCGGTGCACCGGCGGGTTCTGATCGGGCGCGCACGGCACCCGGCGCCTTCTCCGACCTCGACTCCGGGTGGGGGCTGCTCGGCCGTGTGCTCACCGCGATCGGACGCGTTCGTCGTCGACGCACGGATCTCAGCTGGGCTCAGCTGGCTCAGCGTCTGGTGTGTCCGGGTTGCGGCGGCGGCTACGTGTACCGGTCGAGATCGCTGCGATGTGAGTCCTGCGGTCGCGAGGTCAGCGTGGATGAGCGGGGGGTCGCAGGTTTCGTGGACCCGACCCCGCAGCCTGAAACGGGGGCCGCTTGACCGAGCCGGCCGTCGCTACCCTGGAGCAAGCGCCGGAGCGACGGGTCGCGACTGATTCCCTGGCGCGATTGACGACCGACCTCGGGGGTTTGGCGCTCGGCCTCGCCGCGACGGTGATGACCGCACGATGGCTCGGCCCCGCCGGGAAAGGGGTGCTCGCCTCGCTATCGCTCCTTGGCGTCCTCGCTGCGCGGGTCTTCGTGGCCGGACTCGGCGATGCGCTGATCGTTCAGGTAGGGCGCCACCGGGCAGGCGAGCGGGAGGCGACCCGTGCGTCGGTCGGATTGCTCCTGATGCTCGCGCCCGCTGGCTGCGCTTGTCTGCCTGGGGACCGCCTGGCTCGTGATCAGTCCCGAGACTTCGTCCGAGCGGTGGGCCGTCGTGGTGGTCGCATCTGTCGTGCCGCTTTCGATCGCGGTCGACTTCATGTCCCATCTGCTGACCCTGAACCTGCGGATTCGAGAAGCCAGCGTCGTATCGTTGACGATCGCAGCGGTCTCAACGGCGATGTTGCCGGTCTTCCTTGGGGTGCTTGGCATGGGGGTCGACGGGGCCGTGCTCGCGGCGGCCCTCGGAGTGGCCGTTGCCTTTCTCGTCGCCGCCGCGCAGCTCCGCAAGCCGCTCTCTGCGTTCAGGCCCCGAAGGGACGACGCCTATTGGCGGAGGGCCCTTGCATACGGTGTTCGCCTCGAGATCTCCCACGTGATGACGCTGATGGCCGGGCGCCTCGATCTGCTGCTCGTTCTGGTGCTGGCCGGAGCCGCGGAGTCGGGCTTCTACAGCATCGCCCTGACCGGCGCGGCGGTCGTCGGGATGGTGCCGTTCGCACTTTCGTTCGCGGTCTTCCCACGCCTCAGTGCCGCCACTGAAGAGCGCTCCGCCCGCCTGACCGCGGAGTCCTTCCGAGTGAGCATCGGAGCAACGATCTCGGTCGTGGTCGCATTCGGGTGCCTGATCCCATTCGTCTTCCCGTTGCTGTTCGGGCGGAGTTCGATCCAGCAGTGATTCCCGCTGTGGTGGCGCTTCCAGCCGGAGCACTCGCCGGGCTTCAGTGGCTGCTGGGGCGCGCTTCGGCTTCACGTGGAGATCCCAACGTCCTGCTGCAGTCGTTCGGGCTGTCGCTCGTCGTCATGATCGCTGCTGACGCATGGCTCGTGACCGCCTACGGGGCGCTCGGCGCGTCGATCGGATATGGGATCGCAGCGCTGGCAGGCATGGGATGGTGCCTCCGAGCGGTGGCCCGCGCGAACGTGTCGCTGCGCGAACTGGTCCCGCGGAGCGAGGACCTGTTGCCGTGGGCCCTTGCGCGGAGGCTATCCCCGGCGCTGACCAGAAAGCCTCCAGTAACGTGACCTCTTTGGACTCGCTTGTCCGACATGCGATGAGCCTTCGTTCATATGTGGACCTCCATCGAGAGGTGCGCACGTTCGGGATCGGCCCCCGTGACCTCGTCGCCGATATCGGAAGCGGGCAGGCACCCCACCCTCGCGCCAACGTGCTCTGCGACAAGTTCGTCGCCGACAGCACCGAGCGGTCGGTGAACGCCGCGCTGCTTGCCGATCGCCCACTGGTCGTGGCGGACGCCACGCGGACGCCGTTCCCCAAGCGGTCCCTCGACTTTACCTTCTGTCGACACCTGCTCGAGCATGTGGTCGATCCCGCCGCGTTGCTCGACGAGCTTGCGAGGATCAGCAAGGCCGGGTACGTCGAGACGCCCTCCCGCATCTACGAGAAGCTGTACGGGTGGGAGTTCCATCGCTGGTACGTCGACATTCAGGAGGGCGCCCTCAGGATCGAATCGAAGGGCACGCCGATCTTCGACGGTGACCTGCACTCGTGGTTTGGCTTGAACCTCCGCCGCGGTCGGTTCTGGCGTTTCTTCATCCCCCGGTTGTTGTCCCACGGATTGCTGACGACGATCGTCTGGCGAGGCACGATCGCCTACGAGGTGATCGGGGAAGCTTCGAGCGACGTCGGGTTCATCTCGTCCTCGACCGGCGAGCCGGGGGAGGTCGCGTCGCCCGACGAGGTGTCGCGGAGCCAGGCGGTGCGGTCGCGGGTCGATCGGTGGCTCAGGCGGGCGAGCGATCCGCTGGTGCCGGCGCTCCTCGACTCGCTTGAGTGTGTCGAGTGCCGGGCGCCCCTGGGCCCCTCCGTGGCGGGTGTCATTGGCTGCCCCCAGTGCTCGGCGCAATACGCGCAGACCGCCGACGGAATCGAGGTTCTGCCGGCGTCCTAGGGGCGGGCACCCTCCGGTTGTTGAGTCAGGCGCTCGTAGAGGTCGGCATATTTCGCAGTCATCTCAGATTCGTGCCAGGCGGCGCTGGCGGATCGCGCATTTGCGCTGATCGCAGCGTCGTCGCTGCACTCGAACAGGTCGATGATCGCCTGACCGAGGGCCTCCACGTTGCCCGGCGGCACGAGAGTGCCGTTCCGGTGCGGCGTAACGAGCTCCGGTAGACCACCCACGCTCGTCGCGACGACCGGCAGGCCCGCGGCCATCGCCTCCATGACCGCGATGCCCAGTGGCTCGTACCGGGAAGCGAGGACGAACACGTTTGCTTCCGACAGCAGCGGCCAGACGTCTTCGACGGCACCCTCGAACCGTACGTTTGCCTCAAGGTCGAGGGTTCGGGCAAGTTCCTTTAGGGAGGGAGCAAGCGGGCCATCTCCCACCAGACGAAGGCGGGCCTGCGGGATGCGTGTCCGAACGAAGGCGAACGCCCGCAGGAGGTCGTCGTGCCCCTTCTGCTCCCGCAGATGCGCCACACAGACGGCCGTGGGCACCCTTGGCGGCCGGGGTGGCAATGGGCGGCCGCCCCAGCCGTTGAGGATCACCTCGACCAGGTCGCGCGGGTACCCGTAGCTCTCGTACAGGAACGTCTGGACCCATTGCGAGATGGCGACAACCCGATCGAACTGGCGGCCGAAGTGGCGATCGGCGAGCGTTCTCAGGCGCCTACTCTCGGCCACGTTGTGATCACCGTGATGGTGCGTAAGGACCGTCTTCGCTTCGATCTGTCGATGTAGCGAACCGGTGAGTACCGCTGCGTGAAACAGATGAGCATGGACGATCGCGGGCCTCACCATCGCGAGTTGGGTCGCGAGCCAGCGCCGAGTTCCAGGCAGCTCATATAGGTGACGGGCTGGATACGCGGCGAAGGCGGCGGCCGGAGCAGCCGATCGGCATGCCGCCGCCAGCGCTCCGCCGTCGGCTATCGGCTGCAAAGGGATTGAGGACCGTTTGATCCCAGCCCCGCTCCCGACCTGCACGCAGGAGCGACGCGAGGATGACCTCGGCGCCGCCCACACCCTGCGGGGTACTAATTACGTGGAGTATCCGAATCACGAATCAAGCCCTCGAGCTGGTCGAGCACCGTCCGGGTAGAGAAGCGCTGCTCGACCCGAGTGATCGTCCGCCGACGGACCTCTTCGCGCTCCCGACGGCTGTCGTTGATTGCGGCGAGAAGCTGTCTCGCCAGGTCCACGTGGTCGCCGGCGCTGAAGAGGTACCGGTGATCGTCGCCGAGCACGGCAACGTTTCCCGGAATGCGGGACGTCACTGCCAGGCGCCCGTGTGCGCACGCCTCGAGCAACGCGTTCGACATCCCCTCCTCAAGCGCTTGGTAGGACGAACACGTCAGACGAAGCGAGGTACGGTTCCACGTCTCCTACCCACCCGGGCATGTCGACGGACGAGCGCAGCCGATGGTCCCCGTCGACGCGCTCGCGGAGCTCGCGCTCGACCGAGCGGAAGGAACCACCTTCACCGACCAGAGTCAGGCGAGCCGCCGGGATTGCAGCAGCGACGGTGGTCCATGCGTCGAGCAGGCCGATTCAGATCCTTCTCCTGCGACAGCCTGCCGAGGTACAGGACTCGCGGCTCACCGTTGAGCGGGGGCGGAGAGTCGGGCACCTCAACCGGGTTATGAAGCACTTCGATCCGCTCGCCGGGCGCCAGTTCGAGTAGCTGTTCGGCTCCCTCCGGCGTCTGGGCGACCAGCCAGCGTGCCCGTCCGATCAGCGATCGCCGCAGCGCCGACGTACGCGTCTGCGACACGTACTGAGCTCGCTCAGCTCCCCGCTTGTGGTCGACATTGCGATCAACGGGCGCCGAAGGATCAGCGCGGAGAGCCCCCCGACCGTACTCGTGGAGAGCAGCTGCAGGGACAGCACGCACCGTGAGCCGGCGCCCAGCGCGAGGGCGAGTGGCGTCGCGGCGAGGTAGAAGATCAGGCCGCCGAGCCGGCGCCTGCCCATCCCCGGCAGCTCGATCACGGTCAGATTCGGCTCGCGTGCAAAGCCAGGTGTCGTCCGGATCCCCGAGCGCGTGATCACCCGCACGCTCCACCCGCGCGAGGCAAGGCCGCGCGCGATCAGCCGTGAGCGCTTCGCCGTCCCACCCGGCTCGGTGAGGCCGGGGCAGAGAAACAGAATCCGTCCCTTCAGGGCCGGTTCCTGCCGGCAGCCGCCGCAACTGCGGATCGCGCGATTCTCGCCAGCGCTTCGCATCCGCACCGAGTCGATCCTGCGCCCAATGCCCGTCGAGCCCAGTTGCGAGCATCCCCGGGTCGGCGCTCGGCAAGATAGGCGCAGGCGATCGCACCGGCGACCTGGCTCCTTCTCTCCGCCCTGACACTGGTGGCTCCGATCCTGTTCGCGGTCCATCCAATTGCGGGTTGCCCACATCGATCGGGCCAGGTTGTCAGCTTCCTGGGTCGAGCTGCCGGGATGCACTCGATGGCGCACGGCCGGCTCCCGGAGCACCGAGATCTTGATCCCGGCAAGCGTCAGCTTGACGAGGAACACCCAGTCCTCCGAGCCCTGCAACTCACGGGCCTCCGGGAAGCCGCCGACCCGGGTCACGTCCTCGCTAGGGATGAGCAGCGAGGATGGGCTGCCCAGCAAAGCGTTGTTGGTCAGGATCTCCGCTTGGGCGTCGGTGGCGGGCAGGTAGACGCCGCCGGTGGGTTGGCCTTCGGCATCGACGTATCTGATGCCGGTCACGCTGGCTGCGGAGCCGAACTGCCGTAGCTGCCGCGCGAGCTTCTCCGGCTCCCACTCATCGTCTGAGTCGAGAAACGCGATCAGGTCACCCCGGGCGGCCTCGACACCGGCGTTTCTGGCGGCGCCGCGCTCCCGGTTGCTTTCGAAGCGGATCGATCTGACGGCCGCTCCGTACGATGCGATCAACCCTGGCGTCCCGTCGCTGGAGCAGTCATCGACGACGAGGATCTCAAGAGGTGGGTGGCTTTGCCTCAGGACTGAGTCGATCGCCCGCCGCAGCAGCGACTCGCGGTTGTGGGTTGGGATGACGACGGTGACCCGCGCGGCCCGATCCCCAGTGTCAGTGCTCCATGTGCGCCCTTTCTGCCCAGTGCAGAAAACACGGCTGCGCAGCGGTCGCCGTAGTGTTCCCAGCTGAACTGTCGAGCGCGCTCCCGGGCTGCCCGCCCCATCTCCTCGCGGCGCGCGGGGTGCTCGTGCAGATCGACGAGCCGGTCGGCGATCGCGGTTTCGTCGCGGACCGGGACGATGTACCCGTCGACGCTGTCCCGGACGACGTCTTCGGCGCCGGTGTTCGGGGTGGCGACGACTGGAACCCCGGCGGCCATCGCTTCCAGCATCACCCTGGCCAGTCCCTCGACCAGCGATGGCAGGACGAGAACGTCAGCAGTCCCCAGCAGTGCCGGGACCTCGCCTCGATCGAGCCACGAGAGCTGTCGAACGCCGCGGGTCCCAGCCCAGGGCCTTTGTCCCCGCCACGGCGCCCCCACCAGCAGGAGCTCGCTGCCCGGGATCGCCGCGCGGCGAAACCCATCCACCAGGTACGAGAGCCCCTTGCGCTGGCTGAGGACGCCGAGGAAGAGGACCCGAAAAGTCCCGTCCTCGACCCGCTGAACATCGGCGAACCGTCCGACGTCGACGCCGAGCTGGTTCACAACCACCTTCTCCTCTGCCACCCCAGCGTCGACAAACGTTCGACGGCTGAACTCCGAGAACACGATGACCCTATCGACCTCCGCGAGCTCGGCATCAAGCCGTTGATCTCGGCGGCGGGGCGCGTCGTGGAACTGCATGGAGGCCGCGTACTCGGGCCGGATCCTCAGCTCCTCGGTCAGGGTGGAACGGTTGAAGGCATGATGGTGTACCGCATATTCGAGCCCGGTGCTCACCGATCTCGCTTTCGCCGATCGGATCGCCTCCAGTGCGGCCCCGTAGGCGACGAGGACGGCGGTGTCGGACTCCCTGAGGCGGCCACCGACGCCACGAGAGAAGACTCGGTCGCGGTGATTGGAAAGCGACTGACGGATCCGCGGCGGCAGGCCGATTCGACCGGAGGCCACGCTCAGCACCTCGCTCCCGCTAGCGACGGCCTGAGCTCTCTGGCTCAGGTCCGCTGGGGTGGCCCTGCGCTCGAGCTCTTCCCGGAGGAACCCGGGGAGTGCTCTGCGACTACGACTGGGTGTGCCGGCCAGCGGGGCCATGTAGGCTCGGAGCAGTCCGTGGCGCTGTAGCCCGAGCGCCGCTCGCTCGAGCCAGGGCGTGTGGCCGGGGTTACCGACGACGACGGATGGCTCGGGGCCGTCCGACGGGCTAGGACTGCGCACACGCTTCGGGTTCCGATCATCAGGCGCCGGCGACTCAATGCGCATGTCACTTCCGACCCGATCCGAGAAGCGTGTGAGCCATGACTGACGGCATTTGACGTTCTAGTGCTCGGTAGAGCCGGGACGGCTTGCTCGCGAGCCGTCGCAGTCCCGGGACGTCGCGAACCACGGCCCCGCCGTAGCCCTCGACGTGTACGCCGACTGCACCGCTGCCTCTCAACAGGCGAGCTAGAGCCGCCACCGTGAAGAATCGTATGTGCGGATCACGCCACGGCGCTTCGACTGCCATGTCGTCGCCCATCGGATTCCATCGCCCTGCGACCGCGTCGACCCTGCGCCGCCAATACGCAGCGTTCGGCACAGAGCAGAGAACGGTCCCTCCGGGCTTGAGGACGCGAATCATCTCGGCCAAGGCCAGCTGAGGTTGAAAAAGGTGTTCGAGGACGTCGAACGCAAGTGCGACGTCGAAGGATTGGTCGTCGAAGGGAAGGGTGTCGTCGACCCGCACCGCATCGAACCCGGACTCCCTAACCCGCGCGACCGCCGTTTCGGAGATGTCGACACCGATGTATGAGTTCACTCGCGAAGAAACCCATGCTGCCTTTCCGCCGGCGCCACAACCAAAGTCAAGGCAGGTACCTCTTAGATGCGGTTCGACCATCCGCGAGGCGGTCGGATGTACTCCGGTCTCCGGGTTGAACCCCTGAACCGACCAGTAGTCCTCGTAGTAGGACCGGGAGTTCACGGCGTGTCGGTATCGATACGACTCAAGTTGTGCGGCGCCTGCCGATCGCCGCAGCAGCTTGGCAGCGACGTTCCGCGGCTCAGTGCCTCGGTATGTCCCGGTGCGCACGCTGCATGCCTGCCGGCAAGGCCTGCGTACACCGTAGCGTCTGAGCTCGCCCGCTGGTTGACGACCCGATCGGGACGAAGGACCGGTGCCGACGGGTGGCGACGCCGCACGAGAGATGCGCTGCTTCGAGCTCTGAAGCCCCATGCATAGACTGCCGACCCTATGAGCCTGCGGCCGCCGCCCGAACCCGGATCGCTGAGCCGCGCCAAGCCTCGTCGGCTGAGTCAGGCGATTGGGTATCGCACCTACCGGGCCGCCCGCCGGGTGTTGCCAAGTGCTTGGCTGGAGCGGCAACTTCTTTCGCTGTCGTGGTTGGCCGAACGCGTCGCATACGAACACGTGGTGTTTCGTCGCGGGTGGGCGAGGAGCTCTGGACCTGATCCGCCCCGACACCAGGTCCTTTCTGCTCGAAGAGCTTCCAGCCGGTGAAAAGGTGATCGACATCGGAGGTGGGGCCGGTGCGATCAGTCGGCTGCTTGCCGAGAGCGGGTTCGAGGTGCTCTACGTCGACCCCGACGCAGCACAGCTCGAGCGAGCGCGCCGGTCGTGCGGGGGTCACGGGATCCGTTTCGCACAAGACAAAGCGGAGACGGTGGCCCGAAGCTGGGAGGGGTATCGGTCCGCGGTACTGATGCACGTCCTCGAGCATGTTGACGATCCGGTCGACACCCTTGCGCCGCTCGCGTCGGTTCTGGATAGGTTGATCATCGAGGTCCCTGACATCTACGGGAGCGCAGTGGGTGCGATGCGCTTCGAGATCGGGGGCGTCCAGTTCTGGTCCGATGACGACCACGTGTCGGAGTTCTGTGAGACGACCCTCCGCGCGACCCTATCGAAGGCAGGGTGGTCGGTCGAGCGGCTCGAGCGTAGCCGAGGCGTGATACTCGCTTCCGCGCGACCGAGCCGGGCTGCCACGGGGTCAGCGGGGGACTCATGAACGCTTGGAGGAGAAGCCTTGGCGGGGGTCCGGCGGGCTACGGCCAGCCGCTCGGCTAGACCGTTGACCGAGCAGGCATCGGCCCTGTCCGCGCGGGCGGAGTTCGGATGCGATGTTCGGTCGGCGGGGGGTCTGGGGCGTCTCGTCGCTCACGCCGCTCCTCCGAGTGGTCTTGGGTTGAGCTGCCGGGCTCTCCGCAGGGCGCGAACGGCGCCCTCGGCGTTGCCGGCGCGGGCCTCGAGGCGGGAGAGGGTGATCCAGTTGCGCCAGTTTCTGGACTCCCTGCGGGTCGCCTCGCGGGCGGCCTCGGTGGCGGCGGGCAGCTTGCCCTGGAGCTCGAGCACCAGGGCCTGCTGAATGCGGGGGCCGGCGGCGTAGGGCTGGGCGTCGACGGCGGCGTCGGCGCTTTCGAGGGCGGCGGGGAGGTTGCCGGCGGCGACCTCGATCTGGCTCTCACGTAGATCGTCGGCTGCTCGCAGCGGGAACCAGATCGCGGCCAGGGCGATGATCGCGACCGCGGCGCCGATCGCCTGTGGCGCGTACTTGCGGATGCGGCTGCGCTTGGCGCGCGGGACCCGTGTGCGCCGCGCGAGGATCGAGCCGGCTTCGTCTGGCTCGCTGTCGATGGCGATCACGGCGGCGAGCAGCATGAACAGCGCCGGCAGGGCGGCGATCTCCCAGATCCAATCGAGCGCGGCGCCCGCCGCGAACGCGGCGGCGGCCGCCGTGGCGGTGGCGATCCGGATCCGGGCCGCGGGCGGGGCGTTGATCGAGCGGCCGACGCCGATCCCGAGCGTCGCCAGGACCAGGGCGACGATCAGGCCGAAGCCGACCCAGCCGAGCTCGGCGAGGTTCTCCATGTAGAGGGAGTGGGCGTCGCGGACGAAGGCGTAGCCCTCCGGGTCCTGGGCCCAGAAGAACTCGAAGGTGCCGGGGCCGATCCCCCTCAGCGGCTCGGTCTCGGCGGCTCGGGCTGCGGACTCCCAGAACTGGTAGCGGCCCGAGGAGCTGGTGTCGACGAGAACCTGGCCGCGGTCCGTCTGGTCGGCCGAGGAAGTTTGGCTCTTGAAGTTGTCCCACTCGTCGGAGACGGTGCCGGGGAGACCGGCGGCGACCGCGATCGGGATCGCGATCAGGATGGCCACACCGGTGCCGATCCAGGCGCTGCGGCGGCTGATCTGCAGGGCCCTGGGACGCTCGACGAAGCGAACCGCGAGGCCGATCGCGGTCTGGGCGAGGGCAACGACGGCGCAGACGGCGATCGCGATCACCAGCAGCTCGTCGCCCTGGCTGATCGCCGCCGGCGTCGGAAGACCGCGGTCGAGCGCGGCCCGGTCGGTGAGCCCGGCGGCGAGGATCGCGGCGCCCACACCGCCGACTGCCAGGGTGCCGAGCTTCGGCAGGCGGTCGGGGACGATCGCGACGAACGTGGCGAGGGCGACGATCGCCGCGCCGGTCCCGACCCCGGAGCTGGCGAGCACGAGCGCGAAGCCGGCGAGCGGCAGCGCGGCGGCGGCGAGGGCCTGGCCGGCCAGGGTCCTGGCCCAGGAGGTGGCGCCGGCGAGCAGCGGGATCGCCATCGCGGCGAGCACGCCGACCGCGCTCGAGTAGCCGAGCGGGTAGGCGAGGCGGCGCTCGATCTCGATCCCGGGCAGGTAGGTCCCGAGCGTGTTCTCGGGGAACCACTGGGGGTGAAGGCGGCTGAGGACCGCGAGCGCGACGACGAGGCCGACCGCGGTGGTCACGCCGGCGAGCAGGTGGCGGCCGCGGTGGTTGGCGGCGGCGAGGATGCCGAGAACCAGGAATCCGAGGTAGGTGACGACGCGGGCGAGCTCGGTGGCGGTGCGCTCGTCGCTCCAGGTCCAGATGAACGCCAGCGCCGTCCAGCCGGCGAAGGCGCCGAGCAGACCGACCAGCGCGATCGCGGCGCGGGAGCGGGTCGGAAGCGGCATCACTCCGGCGGCGACCCCGACCAGCACGATCCACCAGACGGCGACGCCGACCTCGCCGCGGACGATCGGGTCGAAGCCGCCGTCCTGCAGCATCAGGTAGGCGATCAGCGCGAAGCCGAGCAGCCAGGTGGCGAGCGCGGGCGCGTCGAAGCGGGCGGCCATCTCGCGTAGGGATGCGGACATGGTCTGGCCGCGCTCCATCACCCGCCTATACTCGCACGAGGGCACGGCCCTGACAACGACTCCCCGCTTCTCGGGGTTCGTTGGCAGGATCGACGGCCCCGCTGCGTATCTAATAGGTGATGGCGCGAATCATGCCCACAAATCCCGCCCCGCGGGCGCTGTTGATTGCGACTGCTCTGGCGCTGATCCTGCCCGCCTCCACCGCCGCACAGAGCATCAACGTGCCCCCGGGGAACTCCGAGGCCGACCAGTACTTCGAAACGGTCCCTGACGGCGAGGGCAACAAGTCCCTCGACAGCACCAAGGAGCCCTCGGACGTGCTCACGCCCCGGCAGATCGCCGAGCTCGAGGCGCTCGGCGAGGATGGTGCTGCCGCTGCACAGATCGCAGCCGCGACCGCTCCGGACGGAGTCGGCAAGGCCGGTGGCGGTGCGGCGACGGGAGGTACCCCCGACGAAGACGGAGTGTCATCGGCGAGCGTGGCCACGAGCCGTGAGGGCCTCGGCGGCTTGCTCTGGGTGTTCTTGATCGCGGTCGCGGTGGTGGCCGGCATCTATGTGGTCGTGCGTCGACGTAGGGCCGGCGAGGGTTGAGGCGGTGTCGTTTTGTGGTGTCGGCCCGCGCGCTACCGTCCCCGGATCGCGCTCGCGGCCCTGAGCCGTCATCGCGACCCGCTTCCGTTTACCGATTCCGGCGAGGGCTCTGAAGAGATCCAATGGCCAACCCAATGATCACCGGCGCCCTGACGGTGCTCAGCGTGCTCGCCCTGGCTTCCGTCGCACACGGCGCGGTAACCGAGGTCGGACCGAAGGATCGCAAGAACTGCAAGTTCGAGATCGACGGTGTGGCGCTGCAGGGCGACGATGCCGACGACCGGATCGACGGCACCCCGCGCAACGACTTCATCGCCGGGGGCAGCGGCGATGACACGATCGACGGCGACTCCGGGCGCGACTGCCTCTACGGGCAGAAGGGGGATGACAGGGTCAAGGGCGGCCGCGGCGCAGACCTGATCAAGGGTGGCAAGGCCGCCGACCGGCTCGGGGGCCAGGTCGGCAACGACGTGATCCGCGGCAACAAGGGCAACGACCGGCTCGTCGACCGGCGGGGCAGGAACCGGCTCTACTGCGGGCCCGGGATCGACACCGCGATCACGAACTCGCGGTCGTTCGTCGCTCGCGACTGCGAGAACGTGCGACGGGGTGGAGGAGCCTCGGTGACCGTGCCCCCGGGACAGTCGGAGGCCGATCAGTACTTCGAGACCGTGCCCGACGGCAGTGGCAACAGCTCACTCGACAGCGCCGGGCGGCCCCGCGACGCCCTAAGCAAGGGCCAGATTGCGGCGCTGGAGGAGCTCGGGGAGGACGGGGTTGCGGCAGCGGAGATCGCCGGCGCGACGGCCCCCGATGGCGCCGGCACGGGGGCTCCCGCGGACATCGCCCCTGAGGGGAGCACCGCGGCCACCCCCGCGGCGAGCGCCTCTTCCAGCTCCGAGGGCCTGGGCTCGTGGCTCTGGGTGATCGTGATCGGGACCGTCTTGGCGGTCGCAACCTTCGTCGCTGTGCGCTGGCGGAGGAGCGCGGGTCTTTGAGGCGGGCGCTGATGATCAGCTCGGCGATCCTCGCGATCGCCGGCCTCGGAGCCCTCGCCGCGAGCGCGGCCCAGGCCCGCCCCTTCGAGCTTGGCCTGACCGATCCGCTCTTCTCCTCGGAGGACTCCGCCGAGCGGGGACTGTGGCTCGATCGAGCCGATGCGGTCGGCGCGCAGAACGTCCTGCCGGGCGCGCTCTGGGGCGGCATTGCTCCCGCCAACCCCTCCGCCGGCTTCGATCCGAGCGACCCCGCCGACCCCGAGTACGACTTCTCCGGGGTCGACGCGACCGTGGCCGCGGCGCTCGCCAAGGGCCTCGACCCGATGCTGCTGGTCACCGGCGCGCCGCTGTGGGCCGAGGGCAGGAACCGGCCCGCCGATACCTCCGGGGCGCCGCTGGGGACCTGGAAGCCAAGGCCTGCCGAGCTGAAGCGGTTCGCCAAGGCGATCGCCCGGCGCTACTCGGGCTCATTCGACGACCCCCGCGACGCCGTCGGCCCCCTGCCCAGGGTCCGCGACTTCCAGCTCTGGGCCGAGCCGAACCTCTCGACCTACCTGAACCCGCAGTTCGAGGGCAAAAAGCCGGTCGCCGCCCGCCACTACCGCAAGATGCTTCGCGCCTTCTATGCGGGGATCCACTCAGCGCCCGGCAAGCAGCGGGTGGTGACCGGCGGCACCGCCCCCTACGGCGATGTCCCGGGCAACGATTCTCAGCGGACCCAGCCGGCTCTGTTCTGGCGCGAGGTGCTCTGCCTGAAGGCGAAGGGCAGGAAGCTGAAGAAGGGGCGCTGCAAGAAGCCGGCGAAGTTCGACGTGCTCGCCCATCACCCGATCAACGTCGGCGGGCCGTTCCGGAAGGCGCTCAACGGCGACGACGTCTCCACCCCCGATATCGACAAGCTGAAGCGGATCCTCCGCAGGGCCAAGCGCAGCGGCCGGGTGCTGCCGAGGGGTCGCAAGCCGATCTGGGCAACCGAGATCTGGTGGGACTCCAAGCCGCCCGATCCCAGGGGGGTGCCGGATGCCAAGCACGCTGCCTATGTGGCGGAATCCTTCTATGTGCTCTGGCGGCAGGGTGTAGAGCGGGTGGTCTGGTTCCTGATCCGCGATCAGAGGCAGAACGGCAGGACCCACGGCGGCACCCCGGAGTCGGGGCTCTACCTCCTCGATGGGGAGCCGAAGCTGGCCGCACGGGCCTACGCGTTCCCGTTCGTCGCCGACAAGAGCCGCCGCGGCAGGACACGCCTGTGGGGTGTGGCGCCGCAGCGCGGCCGGGTCTCGATTCAGCGCCGCTCGGGCAGAGGGTGGAAGACGATCAAGCGGACCAGGGCGAAGGGCTCCTCACGCGTATTCCAGGCGCGGACCGGCAAGCGCTCGGGCAGGTTCAGGGCCCTCCAGGCCGGCGATCGCAGCCTCACCTACAGGGCGAGATGAACCTCAGACAACGAACAACGCAACTGGGAACAATCGAGATCAGACCGAGATAAAACCGGTAGGTTTCAACTCGTGCGTCCGTCGTTCGGGGGGCGTCGATTGGATCGATACGGACCGAAGGGAGTCATCGCACATGGCTAGAGGAAGGTTGATAGGCGCACTGACGGTTTTCGCCGCACTCGCGCTGGCGGCGTTCGCATCCGGTGCTGTCACGCCGATCACCGACGGGGACTACGGCGAGAACTGCAAGAACATCGACATCGACGGCGTCGCACTGCAGGGCGACGACGCCAACGACACGATCGACGGCACGCCCCGCTCCGATGTGATTCGCGGCGGTGGCGGCAACGACACGATCGACGGCACGTCCGGCGACGATTGCCTCGACGGTCAGCGCGGCGTCGACGTCGTGATCGGGTCCGCCGGTGCCGACAAGATGACCGGCGGCGGCGACGAGGACAGCATGAAGGGCGGCGGTGGACCCGACCGCATGACCGGCGGCGCCGACCCCGACGAGATGAGCGGCAACAGGGGTGCCGACAGGATGTTCGGCAACAAGGGCCCCGACGTGATGAAGGGCATGAACGGCAAGGACGACGTTCGCGGCAACAAGGCCCGCGACAACCTGTCCCTCGGTAGGGGCAAGGACTTCGGAAAGGGCGGCAAGGGAGATGACCGCATCCGTGGTCAGGGTGGCAAGGATGAGATCAGGGGCAATCTCGGGGACGATCGCATCACCGACACCGCCGGTAAGAACACGATCAAGTGCGGTAGGGGATTCGACCGCGTGAAGACCAACAAGAAGTCGAACGTCGCCAAGGACTGCGAGAGGGTCAGGCGGGCGTAGAGCCGGTTCACCTCGAGCTCACGCTCGAGGTTCGCCTGACGGGCGCCGGTCCACGGTGGGGCCGGCGCTCTTCCCTTCGCCATTTGACCCCTGACCAGGTATAGGCTCGCGCCGAGCCCGCCTTGTCCTCCGAGCCCAGCAACGACGCGCCCCATCGGCTGATCCGCGATTGCCGGTTCGGCGCCGGGGTAGTGGTGCACCCGTTCACGAACCTGTACGGGTGCTCGCTCGGCGAGGGCAGCACGATCGGGACCTTCGTCGAGATCCAGGCCGATGTCGAGGTCGGGGCGGGGTGTCGGGTGCAGAGCCACTCGTTCCTCTGCTCCGGCGTGCGGCTTGCTGATGGCGTCTTCGTCGGCCACGGGGTCAACTTCGTCAACGACAAGCATCCGCGCGCCCGCGGCGCCGGGGGCCGGCCACCGGGGCCGGGGGAGTGGGAGCTGCTCGAGACCTTCGTCGAGGACGATGTCTCGATCGGATCGGGCGCGTTGATCCTCGGCGGGGTGAGGATCGGGACCGGCGCAAGCGTCGGGGCCGGGGCGGTGGTCAGCCGGGACGTCGCGGCGGGGGCGACGGTGGCCGGGGTACCCGCTCGCGCCCTTTAGGCCCCCGGGGGCCGAGCCCGTTCGCCGGCGCCGAGGTGGTCGGCCAGCGCCTCACAGACCGCGTCCACCTCATCCCCGGTGATCCCGGCGAACATCGGCAACGAGAGCTCCTCTGCAGCCCAGCGCTCGGCGCGCCCCAGCGAGGTGCGGGGTCTCGACCCCGCGAACGGCGGCTGCCGATGCAGGGCGGGGGAGTAGTGCAGGCCGGTTCCGATCCGCCGGTCCGCCAGGGCCACCGCGGCCGCGTTGCGATCGGCGAGACGGACGGGGAAGAGGTGGTGGACGTCGTGGCCGGCGGGTCGCTCCGTCAGCGGTATCGCGGCCCCCGGTAGATGCTCTCGGTAGCGGGCTGCCGCGGCGCGGCAGCTGTCGTTGGCCTGCTCCAGACCCTCGAGCTTGACCGAGAGCACCGCGGCCTGGATCGTGTCGAGGCGGTCGCTGAATCCGGCCCGCTCGTGTTCGCCCTTGTGGCCGGGCGGCTGGCCGAGGTCCCTCAGGGTCCGGGCGCGGTCGGCGAGGGCGGGGTCGTCGGTGGTTATCGCGCCGCCATCCCCGAGGGCGCCGAGGGGCTTGGAGGGGTAGAAGCTGAAGGCCGCGACGTCGCCGAGCGAGCCGCAGGGCCGCTCGCCCCAGCGGGCCCCCTGGGCCTGGGCGGCGTCCTCGATCAACGCGAGGCCGTGGCGGGAGGCGAAGGCCGCGACCGCCTCGGCGTCGCAGGCCTGCCCGTAGAGATCGACGGCGAGGATCGCCGCGGTGTGCGGGCCGAGGACCTGTGCGGCGGAGTCGAGGTCGATCAGGCCGCTGTCGCGATCGACGTCGCAGAAGACCGGGGTCACGCCGGCGTGGAGCGGTCCCAGCGCCGAGGAGATATGGGTGTGGGCTGGGACGATCACCTCCGCGCCCGGCTCGAGCTCGAGTGCGAGGGTCGCGAGATGCAGCGCCGCCGTGCCCGAGCCGACGCCCACACAGTGCGCGCACCCGACCGCAGTCGCGAAGGCGGCTTCGAAGCGCTCCAGCTCTCGCCCGAGAACGAAATCGCCGCGCTCCAGCACCCGGGCGATCGCGGTTTGGAGCTGGGCGGCGATCGGATCGTGCAGACGGGCGAGGTCGACGAACGGGACCGGATCCCGGTTCATCGGCCGGCGCGCCGGGCTGCGTTCGCCGCTTCCATCAGATCCCGAGCGGGATCTGAGTGTCGACCACCCGGCCGCCGTCGTGGATCGACCCCTCGGCGCGCTCGATCAACGCGACCACATCGGAGCAGAGCTCGGCATGACCATCCGGCGCCCGACCGTGCCCGACCGCCTCGACGAACTCCTCGATCTGCAGCGCGAGCGGCTCGTGGGTGTCGAGCCGCGGGGCGACGACGTCGCCGGTCCGGTAGCTGAGCTGGAACTCCCCGAAGCTCGCGGGCTCGCTGAGCTCGACGCCGCTGTTGAAGACCCGCACCGGCTCGGCGCCGCCGTCCTCGTAGACGACCATCTTCTCGCTGCCGACGATCACGGTGCGCCGCAGCTTGCTCGGCGCAAGCCAGCTCATCTCGAGGTTGGCGATCAGGCCCGAGGGAAACGCGAGATTGACGAAGGCGACATCGTGGACTCCATCGAGGACCGAGTCGCGGCCGAACGCCGAGACGCTCACCGGGTTCTCCCCGAGCCAGTAGCGGAGGATCGAGAAGTCGTGGGGGCCGAGGTCCCAGAGGACCGAGACGTCGGGCTGGTGCAGCCCGAGGTTGACCCGGCTGGAGGAGATGAAGTGGATCGCGCCGAGCTCGCCGCGATCGATCAGCTCCTTGATCGCCCGCACCGCAGGGCTGTAGAGGAATGTATGGCCGCACATCAGGACGCGCTCGCCGGCTTCCGCGAGGGCGATCAGCTCGTGGGCCTGCTCACTCGAGGTGGCGAGCGGCTTCTCGACCAGGACATGCTTTCCGGCCGCGAGCGCTGCGCCGGCCAGTTCGAAATGGGTGAAGACGGGGGTCGCGATTACGACGGCGTCGAGGTCGGGGTCCTCGAGCAGCTGCTCGAAGTCGGGGATCGCGGCCGCGTCGGGGTAGCGACCTCCTCCCCGCTCGAGCTTCGCCGGATCGAGGTCGCAGATCGCCGTCAGGTCAGCCCCGTCGCTCTCGGCGATCACCCGGGCCAGGTTCGGTCCCCAGTGTCCGAGGCCGGCGAGGCCCAGTCGTGGTCGGATCGAGGGGGTCACCGGGCTCATCCTCTCAGAAGGGGGATGGGCGCAGGCCCGCCGCCCACGTCGTTCCTTAAATGGTGCGGCCCGGGCGTCTGAACGGATGACGCGCCGGGCCGGCTACCTACCCCTAATAGTCGAGACGGTGACGCTCGAAGGTTGTCCCCCCGGAGAACCTTCGTGTCCGGTAGAGCGTCCTGTGGGTACGATCCCCGGACTCGCCACCGTCTCGGTCAGAGGATCCGTTGTCGTACCAGATCCCCGTTGCACCCCCTATCGGCACTAGGGGGTAGCACCTATATAGCTCTAGGGGGCGCTGGACACATGTCCGAGGGGCGCACACCCCGGTCTGCTGCGTGTCGCAACGCGCTCGGCGGCGATGTCGCATGCCCGCTATCGTTCCGCCCACCTCGTGCCCGGGGCCGAGGAGTCCGTTCGCCGCTCCCATGTGAGAAGCAGCGCGGGATGGCCGGCCGGGAGTGAGGGAGTCACGGTGGCGGGCACCCGTCCTGGGCGCCGGACGAACCAACTGATTGACCTACGAGATCTGAACTGAGCGATGGCTGGAGATGTACGGATTGCCGTCACCCTCGCGTGCGAGGAGTGCAAGCGGCGCAACTATCAGACGAACAAGTCGCGGCGCAACAACCCCGACCGGATCGAGATGCCCAAGTACTGCAAGTGGTGCGGGCGCCATACCTCCCACAAGGAGACCCGCTAGCGGACCCTCCGGGGAGGGCCCGCAGAGGTAGAGCAGATGGCGAAGTCGAGGGCACAGCGAAAGGCCGAGCAGCGCAAGAAGCGCCAGCAGCAGCTCGAGGAACGCGCGCGCAGGGCGCAGTCGAAGGCCCAGCACGACACCCAGGTGCCGGAATCCGGCGACGTCGCCGAGGTCGAGGCGGCGATGGAGGCCGGGGCCGAGCAGGCCTCCCAGCTCGAGCCCGAATCGCCCGCTCCCTCACGCGCCGATGTCGGCACCCCCGCCGATTCCGAGGAGGCCGCGGCCGAGCAGAAGCTGGGCCGTCGCGAGCAGCGCCGCCTGCAGAAGGAGCAGGAGCGCAAGGCGCGCGAATCGGCCGAGCGCCGGGCCCCCAAGGAGGTCAAGGTCGAGCGCGAGCGCGGCCGGGTCGCTTCCTTCTTCAGCTCGGTTATCGCCGAGCTTCGCAAGGTCCAATGGCCCGATCGCGATACCCTCGTGCAGGCCTCGACCGTGACCCTGATCTTCGTAGCGGTCGCGGCTGCCTACCTGGGAGTGCTGGACGCCATCTTCGGCTGGGTCGTCGATCGACTGATCACATGAGCCGCTCCGGTCCCACCGTCACCCCCTTGAACCACCCCTTGAGCCTTAGAAACCAAACGAGTTAGAGAGCCTGAGAAACGAATGTTCCGCTGGTACGTGATCAACACCTATTCAGGTCACGAAAACAAGGTCAAACACAACCTCGAGCACCGAGTGCAGACGATGGGGCAAAACCGCCGTGTCCGCCAGGTCGTCGTGCCGACCGAAGAGGTCGCCGAGATCAAGGACGGCAAGAAGGTCAACGTCGAGAAGCGCACGATGCCCGGCTACGTCCTCGTGCAGATGGACATGACCGACGACGCCTGGGGGCTGGTCAAGAACACCCCCGGCGTGACCGGCTTCGTCGGCGCCCGCAACAAGCCGCTGCCGCTCTCGCCCGCCGAGGTCGACAACCTCCTCCACACCGAGGAGCCGGAGCCCGCCAAGGCGGCAGCCGGCGCCCAGGGTGCAGCCGTGACCGGCGGCCCGGGAGCCGAGCAGCGCCAGAAGCCGCGCGCCCAGTACGAGATCGGCGAGACGGTCAAGGTCGTATCCGGTCCGATGGCCGACTTCAGCGGCGAGATCGCCGAGATCAACGACGACGCGGCCAAGCTCAAGGTGCTGGTCTCGATCTTCGGGCGTGAGACCCCGGTCGAGGTTGGCTACGACCAGGTCAAGAAGGCGTAGGTACTGACTATGGCCAAGAAGGTAATGACACTGATCAAGCTCCAGATTCCAGCTGGAGCGGCGAACCCCGCACCGCCGGTCGGCCCCGCCCTGGGCCAGCACGGCGTCAACATCATGGACTTCTGCAAGGCGTTCAACGCCCAGACCCAGCAGGACGCCGGCACGATCATCCCGGTCGAGATCACGGTCTATGAGGACCGCAGCTTCGACTTCATCACCAAGACCCCGCCCGCCGCGGTGCTGATCAAGGAAGCGGCCGGGATCGCGAAGGGATCGGGCGAGCCGCACTCCAACAAGGTCGGCTCGATCACCGTCGATCAGGCGCGCAAGATCGCCGAGACCAAGATGGTCGACCTGAACGCCAACGACCTCGACGCCGCGACCAGGATCATCGCCGGCACCGCCCGCTCGATGGGCGTCACGGTGGAGGGACTCTGATGGCACGCGGCAAGCGCTTCCGGGCGGCCTACGAACAGGTCGACCGCAACCACCACTACAACCCCGGCGAGGCCGTCGATCTGCTCAAGCGGACCGCCTCGGCCAAGTTCGACGAGACGGTCGAGCTCCACATCCGGCTCGGGGTCAACGTCCGCCACGCCGAGGAGCAGCTCCGCGGCACCCTGGCGCTTCCCCACGGCACCGGTGGCGACGTCACCGTCGCCGTCTTCGCCGAGGGCGAGAAGGCCAAGGAGGCCACCGATGCAGGCGCTGATTTCGTCGGCTCCGACGAGCTCGCCGAGCGGATCGAGGCCGGCTGGACCGATTTCGACGTCGCGATCGCCACCCCCGACCAGATGCCGAAGGTCGGCAAGCTCGGTCGCGTGCTCGGCCCCCAGGGCCTGATGCCGAACCCCAAGGTCGGCACCGTCACCAACGACGTGACCAAGGCCGTCGAGGAGTCGAAGTCGGGCAAGGTCGAGTACCGGACCGACCGCCAGGCCGTGATCCACCTCTCGATCGGCAAGGCCAGCTTCGACCGCCAGGCCCTGCTCGAGAACTACGCCGCCGTTATCGACGAGATCGTCAAGGCCAAGCCCGCCGCCGCCAAGGGCCGCTACCTGATCACCGTCACCCTGACCTCGACGATGGGCCCTGGGATCAAGGTCGACACCGGCCGCCAGACCGCCGGCGAGGTCCTGACCGCGGCCGGCCTGATCACTGATCCGGACGAGGTCGACGAGGCCACCTCCAACGGCGGCGGATCGGCCGAGGCCGCTCCCGCGACAGCGGAGGCTTCCGAGCCGGCGGCGGAGGAGCCCTCCGCCCAGGCCGGCGCGATCGCTGCTCTGGAGGAACGCGCTGCGGCCGAGGAGGCCGAGGATGCCGCGCCCGAGGCAGCCGCTGAGGAGTCGAGCGCAGAGGAAGACGCCGCCACGGAGGCCGACGACTCCGAGGAGTAGCCGGCAACGGCCGGCGGCGGACCCCGACGGTTCAGTCGTGGGCCTTCCCGCCGGTCCCGTAGCCGGCGACCAACTCGGCGATCTCGTCGATGCGCCGCTCCCAGGAGTAGGTGGGCTCGGGTCTGGGGCGCTCGTCGCGGGCCTCGCGGTCGAGGATCGCCTCGGCCGCGGTCACGATCGCCGCCTCCTCGTTTGCGTCGGCACTCACCGCGTGGCCGGTTCGCCCCAGCACCTCGACGGCCCCGTCGCCCTCGAGCTCGCTCACGCAGAGCGCCCAGGTCTCCGTGCAGGCGATCTCGAAGGCCTTGCTCGGTAGCTGCTCGCGGTTGTCGTTGCCGAGGACCAGGGCGGCGCTGGCCTTGGCGAGCAGATCGAGCGCCTGATCGTGCGGGAGCAGGGGGAGATGGGGGTGGGGGAGCCGCTCGAAGTCGGGATGCCAGCCGGTCGAGTGCGAGCGGAACTCGATCCGCCCGGCGCGGTGCAGGCCGGCGAGTGCGGCGAAGGCCGGCCCGGGATCGACCCGGCCGGCGTTGATCGTCCCGAGGTGGACGAACAGCGGCGGCTCGCCCTCGGCCCGCGGCCGTCGCCCCAGCAGCTCCCCGCCGGCGGGGGCGAGCAGGCTCGGCGCTCCATCCGCCAGCATCGGAGTGAGCTGGGAGGAGAGCTCGGGCGTGGTCGTGATCAGGCAGCAGGCGGCGCCCAGGACCCGCTCCCGTAGCTCCCGCTCGGCCTCCGATCCGGCGATCCAGGGGTCGCCGAGGTCGATCGCCAGCGGCAGCTCGAGCCGGCGGGCGATCGCCTCGCCGGCGGCCAGGGCGCTGACCGGGACCCCGATCGCGTAGACGAGGTCGGGGCGCCGCTCGGCGGGCTCGGCGGCGAGCCTGGCGGCCGCGCCCTCGACCCACTCGCCCAACCCCTCGCTGTTGAGGGGGCCGCCGGGGCCGGCTCCGTCCCAGTCGATCGGTGCCTCGATCGCGTGCAGGCGTTCGACTCCCTCGACCGCGGGAGGGTCCTCGCTGCCGATCCAGAGGCTGACGAGGTCGATCTCGAAGTCGCGGGCGCGGAGGCCGTCGATCAGGCGCCGGGCGCGGATCGAGCGCGGGTCGCGTCCCTCGTGCAGGAGGCTGACGCTTACGATCAGGACGCGGGGAGCGATCTCGCCCTTCTACAGGCTTGGTGGGCGGACCGCGCTGACCGGCGATTTCCGCGGCTGCGCCCCGTTCGCCTCCGCCGCCGCCGATCCCCTACACTGCCGCGTCCCGAAGCCGAAGACCACCGGCGGGGCGATAGCCCCATAAGCCGCGGAAGCAGTGAGAAGCGACCGTGAGGCCGGTGCAGGTGGAGCCCGGAGCGCCGCTCCGTCGCCCGCCTGCGTGCGGGCTTTTTTGTTGGCCGCGGCCGGCGGGACGAAACGAACTTCACTGGAGAGCAGAACGTGAACAAGGATCAGAAGCAGGAAGCGGTCAAGGAGATCGGCAGCGAGCTCGAGGCCGCCAGCGCCGTCTTCGTGGTCGACTACCGCGGGATCTCGGTTCCCCAGGCGGCGGAGCTGCGCGGAAAGCTCGCCGACGCCGACGCCAGCTTCACGGTCGTCAAGAACCGCCTCGCGAAGCGGATCACCGCCGACTCCGGCGCCGAGGCACTCGACCCCTACCTGGTCGGCCCGACCGCGCTCACCTACGTCAAGGGCGACGCCGTCCTCGCCGCGAAGGCGATCACCGACTTCACCAAGGAGCACGAGATCCTCGTCTACAAGGGCGGGATCATGGACGGCGAGCCGCTCGATCCCGAGCAGTTCAAATCGATCGCGCGGCTGCCGGGCCTGGAGGTGCTGCATGGCCAGCTCGTCGCCATGACCGCAGCGCCGCTGACCGGTGTGGTCCGGGGCCTCAACGGCCTGGTCAGCGGGCTCGCGAACCAGCTCGGCCAGATCGCCGACCAGGGCCTGATCGGCAAGGACGCTCCCGAGGCCGAGCCGGAGCCGGAGCGAGGTTGAGGCGGAGCCCGAGGCTGAGGCGGAGCCGGAGCCGGAGGCTGAGGCCGAAGCTGAGCCCGAGGCTGAGGCGGAGCCCGAGGCTGAGGCGGAAGCCGAGCCGGAGCCGGAGGCTGAGGCGGAGCCCGCGGCGACCGAGGAGGACGAGGCCGGGCAGGCCGACGAATCCGACGAATCTGAAGACGAAACTGACAGCGACACCAAGGAGGACTGAATCTTGGCTACGACGACAGAAAAGTGGATCGAGGAGCTCAAGGGCATCACCGTGCTCGAGCTCTCTGAGCGGATCAAGGCGCTCGAGGAGGAGTTCGGCGTCTCGGCGACCGCGGTTGCGGCCGCTGCGCCCGCCGCCGCCGGAGCCGGAGACGAGGCGGCTGCCGAGGAGAGCAGCACCGTCGACGTCGTACTCACCGGAGCCGGCGAGAAGAAGATCCAGGTGATCAAGGCCGTGCGCGCCGCCACCGGTCTCGGCCTCAAGGAGGCCAAGGCGCTGGTAGACGAGGCCCCGAAGGCGATCAAGGAGGGCATCGAGCGCGAGGAGGCCGACAAGCTCAAGTCCGAGATCGAGGAGGCCGGCGGCGAGGTCGAGCTCAAGTAGCTCGGTCCGGGCCGCGCCGCGGTCCCGGTCGCGGCCCCTCTACGGGGGCCGCTCTAGATATCGGGGGGAACGCGCGCCCGGCGGGAGCCGGGCGTTCGTCGTGCGGGGGGAGGTGATGCATCTCGATGCCGTCCGAACCAATGCTTGGGCCGTTGTCAGCTGGTCCCGGCCGGTTCGCCGCCGCGGCCTGCTCGATACCTCGGTCGTGATCGCGGTCGCCAGGGGGGAGGAGGTCGAGCTTCCGGATCAGGCGGCGATCTCCACGGTCACGCTCTGCGGCCTCCATCACGGCGTCCTGATCGCGGCCACGGCCCTTTCCCACGGACTTCCCCTCTATTCCCGTGACCGCGGCTTCGAGCGGCTCGGGGTGTCCGGACTGCGGCTGGTCTGAGGCCGAGCGCCCGGGCCGGGGGGAGCGCCAAAGCCCCGGTCTGGCGCTATCCTTTCTCTCCAGGAGAGCACCCAGCGGCGTGCCTGGACACGCCCATACTCTTGTGCTATCTTTGACCGTCGCGCGCGGGACCGGCGTTTTTCCCTGCCTTGATCCTTGCGCGCCGATTCGCCCACCCACGAGTCAACGTCCAGGAGTCGCCCTCTTGCCTCGATCTGTTGCTGCGCCCACCCGTCGTTCTTTCTCCCGACTCGAGAACCCTCTCGACGTCCCCAACCTGATTGACATCCAGCGCCGCTCGTTCGAGCTGCTGACCGATACCGAGAACGGCCTTCTGCGCGAGACGATCAACGACGTCTCGCCGATCACCGACTACACCGGCAACCTCGGGATCGTCTTCGGCAAGTTCCGCTTCGACGATCCGGTCAACACGATCCACGAGTGCCGCGAGAAGGACGTCACCTACTCGCGACCCCTGAACGTCGAGGTCTCCTTCCAGAACCGGGAGACCGGTGAGATCCGCGAGCAGACAGTGTTCATGGGCGACTTCCCGTGGATGACCGACCGCGGCACGTTCGTCATCAACGGCACCGAGCGCGTCGTCGTCACCCAGCTCGTTCGCTCCCCCGGCGCCTACGTGATGGCGCCCAAGGACCCCGAGAAGCAGGTCTTCATCGCCAACCTGATGCCGGCGCGCGGCTCCTGGCTGGAGCTCGAGATCGACAAGAAGGGCCGCGTCTTCGCGCGGATCGACCGCAAGCGCAAGCTGCCGGTCACGGTGCTCCTGCGGGCGATGGGCTTCGTCACCGACGAGCAGATCCTCGAGCTGTTCGACAACTCCGTCTACATGCGCAACACGATCGCCGCCGACACCGAGCAGACCAAGACCGAGGAGGGTGCGCTGATCGAGCTGTTCAAGAAGCAGCGGCCCGGCGAGCCACCCTCGGTGGACGCCGCCACCGCGCTGCTCGACCAGCTGTTCTTCGATTCGAAGCGCTATGACCTGACGACGGTCGGTCGCTACAAGCTCAACGCCCGGCTCGACCTCGACATCGACCTCGACAACCGGACCCTGACCAAGGACGACATCGTCGCCCTGATCCGCGAGCTCGTCTCGCTGCCGAAGCTACTCGGGATCCCCGAGGAGATCGACGAGGAGAACCCGATCAAGGACTACGCCGCCGAGGCGCAGACCTACTCGCGCGACGCCGTCGAGGAGCACCTCGACGAGTACGAGCACTTCGGCAACCGCCGCCTGCGCACCGTCGGCGAGCTGATCCAGGAGGCGTTCCGGATCGGTCTGTACCGGATGGAGCGCGTCGTCCGTGAGCGGCTGACGACCGAGGATGCCGATGCGATCACGCCGCAGACGATCATCAACATCCGGCCCGTGGTCGCGGCGCTGAAGGAGTTCTTCGGCTCCTCGCAGCTCTCGCAGTTCATGGACCAGACGAACTCGCTCGCCGGCCTCACGCATCGGCGCCGCCTCTCGGCGCTCGGCGCCGGCGGCCTGACCCGTGAGCGGGCCCCGATCGAGGTTCGCGACGTGCACCCGACCCACTACGGGCGGATGTGTCCGATCGAGACCCCTGAGGGTCCGAACATCGGCCTGATCGGCTCGCTCTCCTCCTACGCCGAGATCAGTGAGTTCGGCTTCGTCACGACTCCCTACCGGCTCGTCAAGGCCGGCAAGGTCACCGACGAGATCGTCCACCTCGACGCCACCCAGGAGGAGGAGAAGGTGATCGCCCAGGCGAACGCCGAGGTCGATCCGAAGACCAAGAAGCTGGTCGGCCCGATCGTCCTCTGCCGCACGCGCGACGGCGAGGTGCAGGCGGTGCCGCCGAAGGAGGTCGAGCTGATGGACGTCTCGCCGACCCAGATCTGGTCGGTCGCGACGGCGCTGATCCCCTTCCTCGAGCACGACGACGCGAACCGCGCGCTGATGGGCTCGAACATGCAGCGCCAGGCCGTGCCGCTGCTGAAGGCCGAGGCGCCCCTGATCGGCACCGGGATGGAGCGTCGCGCCGCGATCGACTCCGGCGACGTGATCGTCGCCTCCGACGCCGGCAAGGTGACCGATCTCGACGCCTCGCGGATCGTCGTCACCCGCGGCAGCCAGAAGGACTCCTACGACCTGGAGAAGTTCATGCGCTCGAACCAGGGCACGATCATGCATCAGCGCCCGGTGGTCGACGTCGGTGACCAGGTCCAGGCGGGCGACGTGCTCGCCGACGGCGCCTCGACCTCGAACGGCGAGATCGCGCTCGGCAAGAACTGCCTGGTCGCCTTCATGTCCTGGGAGGGCTACAACTTCGAGGACGCGATCATCATCTCCGAGCGGCTCGTCAAGGACGACGAGCTGACCTCGATCCACATCGAGGAGTACGAGATCGATGCGCGGACGACGAAGCTCGGCGACGAGGAGATCACCCGCGACATCCCGAACCGCTCCGAGGACTCGCTGCGCAACCTCGACGAGCGCGGCGTCGTCCGGATCGGCGCCGAGGTCCAGTCCGGCGATCTGCTGGTCGGCAAGGTGACGCCGAAGGGCGAGACCGAGCTGACCGCGGAGGAGAAGCTGATCCGAGCGATCTTCAAGGAGAAGGCTCGCGAGGTCCGCGACACCTCGCTCAAGGTCCCGCACGGTGAGGGCGGTGTCGTGATCGACGTCGTCACCTTCAACCGCGACGACGGCGACGAGCTGCCTCCCGGCGTCAACGACCTGGTCCGCGTCTTCGTCGCGACCAAGCGCAAGATCGCCGAGGGCGACAAGCTCGCCGGCCGCCACGGCAACAAGGGCGTGATCTCGAAGATCGTGCCGGTCGAGGACATGCCGCACCTCGAGGACGGCACCCCGGTCGACGTGATCCTCAACCCGCTCGGCGTGCCGAGCCGGATGAACATCGGCCAGATCCTCGAGACGCACCTCGGCTGGGTCGCCGCGAACGGCTGGTACGACGACGGCTCCGATGCCTTCAAGCAGGCCGGCAAGCTCGGCGATCGGGCCCGGGTCAACGTCGCCACCCCCGTCTTCGACGGCGCCAGCGTTGCCGACGTCGACGAGGCGCTCGTCAAGTGGCAGGAGGAGAACTTCGAGGAGCGGGGCATCAACCTCGGCCTCGACAAGCGCGCCCGCGAGGGCGCCCGCTCCGCCGGCCGGGCGAGGCTCTACTCGGGCCGCACCGGTGAGCCCTACGAGGGCGACGTGACGATCGGCTACATGTACATCCTCAAGCTCCACCACCTGGTCGACGACAAGATCCACGCGCGGAGCACCGGCCCCTACTCGCTGGTCACCCAGCAGCCGCTGGGCGGCAAGGCGCAGTTCGGCGGCCAGCGCTTCGGGGAGATGGAGGTCTGGGCCCTGGAGGCGTACGGCGCTGCCTACACGCTGCAGGAGATGCTCACGGTCAAGTCCGACGACACCGTCGGACGGGTCAAGGCCTACGAGGCGATCGTCAAGGGCGAGAACATCCCCGAGCCGTCGATCCCCGAGTCGTTCAAGGTCCTGCTCAAGGAGATGCAGGCCCTGTCGCTCGATGCCAACCTCGTCACCGAGGAGGGCGCCGTCGGAATCGAGGAGGAGGAGGACGAGCTGCTCCGCGCCGCCGAGGAGCTCGGGATCGACCTCTCCGGGGTCCGCGCCGCCGGCAGCGAGGCGGCCGACGAGACGGTCAGTGAGTCGGACAGCAACGGGGCGGAGCCCGAGGCCGACGAGGAGAAGGCCGATGCCAAGCGGGCGGAGGCCAAGAAGTAGGCCACCGTCCGCCACGGACCTTCCACCGCCCGCCACGCACGATCCACAGAACCAGAGGGACGCACCAAATGGACATCAACAACTTCGACGCAATCGAGATCGGACTCACCTCCCCGAAGAAGATCCGCAGCTGGTCCTCCGGCGAGGTGACCAAGCCCGAGACGATCAACTACCGGACCCTGAAGCCCGAGAAGGAGGGTCTGTTCTGCGAGAAGATCTTCGGTCCGACCAAGGACTGGGAGTGCTACTGCGGCAAGTACAAGCGGGTCCGCTACAAGGGGATCGTCTGTGAGCGCTGCGGCGTCGAGGTGACCCGTTCGAAGGTGCGTCGCGAGCGGATGGCCCACGTCGACCTCGCCGCTCCGGTCTCCCACATCTGGTTCTTCAAGGGCGTCCCGTCGCGAATCGGGTACCTGATCGACATGGCCCCGAAGGAGCTCGAGAAGGTCCTCTACTTCGCCGCCTCGATCATCACCTGGATCGACGAGGAGGCGCGCCAGAAGGATCTGCCGAAGCTCGAGAAGGAGGTCAACAAGGTCCTCGACTCCTACAACGCCGAGAAGGAGCAGCGGGTTCAGGAGCTGACCGAGGCGATGGAGCGCCGCGTCGCCTACATCGCCGACGGCGAGAAGCCGGCGAAGTTCGACGACGAGGACGAGCTCTGGGCCGAGGGCGTCGGCTCGGTCAAGAAGCTCTCCAAGGACGACCGCCAGAAGCTCGACCGCGAGACCCGCAAGGAGATCAACTCCGAGATCGCCGACACCGAGGCCTACATCGGCGATGCGATCGAGCGCATGGAGGACGTCTGGAAGATCTTCCAGGAGATGAAGGTCAAGGACGTGATCGCCGACGAGGCCGCGTTCCGCGAGCTCAAGGATCGGTTCGGGTCTCAGTTCGGCTGGGGCGAGTACTTCCGCGGCGGCATGGGGGCGGAGTGGATCCGCGACCTGCTGCAGCAGGTCGACCTCGAGGCCGACTGCGAGGAGCTGGAGCAGATCATCAACACCTCGAAGGGCCAGAAGCAGGCCCGGGCGGTGAAGCGGCTCAAGGTGGCGAGCTCGTTCCTGCACTCCGACAACAAGCCCGAGTGGATGGTCCTCGACGTCGTTCCGGTGATCCCGCCGGAGCTGCGGCCGATGGTCCAGCTCGACGGCGGCCGCTTCGCGACGAGCGACCTCAACGATCTCTACCGCCGGGTCATCAACCGCAACAACCGGCTCAAGCGCCTGCTCGACCTCGGCGCCCCCGAGATCATCGTCAACAACGAGAAGCGGATGCTGCAGGAGTCGGTTGACGCGCTGTTCGACAACGGCCGCCGCGGCCGACCGGTGACCGGTCCGGGCAACCGCGCGCTGAAGTCACTCAGCGACATGCTCAAGGGCAAGCAGGGGCGCTTCCGCCAGAACCTGCTCGGCAAGCGGGTCGACTACTCGGGCCGCTCGGTGATCGTCTCCGGCCCGAGCCTGAAGCTGCACCAGTGCGGCCTGCCGAAGCTGATGGCCCTGGAGCTGTTCAAGCCGTTCATCATGAGCCGGCTGGTCGAGCGCAACGCCGTCCAGAACATCAAGGCGGCGAAGAAGATGGTCGACTCGATGATCCCGGAGGTCTGGGACGTGCTCGAGGAGGTCATCCAGGAGCACCCGGTGCTGCTCAACCGCGCGCCGACCCTGCATCGCCTCGGCATCCAGGCGTTCGAGCCGCAGCTCGTCGAGGGCAAGGCGATCCAGGTCCACCCGCTGGTCTGCTCGGCGTTCAACGCCGACTTCGACGGCGACCAGATGGCGGTCCACGTGCCGCTCTCGGCCGAGGCCCAGGCCGAGGCCCGGATCCTGATGCTGTCCTCGAACAACATCCTCAGCCCCGCCCATGGCTCGCCGCTGGCGACGCCGACCCAGGACATGGTGCTCGGCATCTACTACATCACCTACGGTCCCGCCGGCGAGGAGTTGAGCGGGCTCGACGAGCTGCTGAAGAGCGGCAAGTGGGACGAGAAGGTGAACGGGCCGCGCCCGCGCACCTTCCGCTCGGCCCAGGAGGCCGAGCTGGCGTTCGAGAACGGGCTCGCGAAGCTGCACGACTACGCCGAGTACCGGCGCCCCGATCACGAGCACTTCCTGACCACGGTCGGGCGGATCATCTTCAACGATCGCGTCGAGCGCGCGCTCGCGGAGGCGCTCGAGGACGACTGGGACGCGGAGAAGTTCGAGTTCGTCAACGACTCGCTGAAGAAGAAGGACGTCAACGCGATGGTCGAGGCGCTCGTCGATGCCTATGGGGCGCCGCGCGGTCTGCGCTCGTGCTCGACGCCTACAAGGAGCTCGGCTTCCACTTCGCCACTCAGGCCGGGATCACGGTCTCCAAGAACGACGTGATCTCGCCTCCGAACAAGGAGGACATCCTCGACCGCTACGAGAAGCAGGCGGCCGAGATCGTCGGCCAGTACAACGACGGCTGGATCACCGCCGAGGAGCGCAAGGAGCAGGTCACCCGCACCTGGGACTCCGCGACCGAGGAGGTCGCGCAGGCGATGGAGGACAACCTCGACGAGCTCAACCCGATCTTCATGATGGCGAACTCGGGGGCCCGCGGATCGTTCAAGCAGATCCGCCAGCTGGCGGGGATGCGCGGCCTGATGGCGAACCCGAAGGGCGAGATCATCGAGCGGCCGATCAAGTCCAACTTCATGGAGGGCCTGTCGGTGCTCGAGTACTTCATCTCCACCCACGGCGCCCGCAAGGGCCTCGCGGACACGGCGCTGCGGACGGCGGACTCGGGGTATCTGACCCGTCGTCTGGTCGACGTCGCCCAGGACGTGATCATCAACACCGAGGACTGCAAGACCAAGGACTTCGTCGAGCTGCCGGTCTACCGCGAGGACGGGAACCCGAACCCGAACCTGGCCGGGCGGCGCGTCGCCAAGAAGTTCGCGACGAAGCGCGGCCGCGAGCTGTTGAAGCGCAACCAGGAGATCGACAAGGCGGAGGTGGCCGAGCTGCTCGAGACGTTCAGCCCCGAGGACGACGCCAAGGTGCCGGTCCGCTCCCCGCTCAAGTGCGAGCTCGAGAGCGGGATCTGCCAGGCCTGTTACGGGCGCGCGATGGCGACCGGCAGCGACGCCGAGCTCGGTGACGCGGTCGGGATCATCGCCGCGCAGTCGATCGGTGAGCCCGGCACCCAGCTGACGATGCGCACCTTCCACACCGGTGGTGTGGCGGGTCTCGACATCACCCAGGGCCTGCCGCGGATCGTCGAGCTGTTCGAGGCGCGCAAGCCGAAGGGCCTCGCCCAGCTGGCGCTCGAGGACGGCAAGGTCGCGATCGAGGAGACCGACAAGGGGATCAAGCTCGTGATCACCGACAGCCAGGGCGAGGAGCACGCGTACTCGTTCCCGCCGCGGATGGTGATGCTGGTCGAGGACGGCGCCAAGGTGACCAAGGGCGAGCAGCTCAACGAGGGCTCGCTGTACCCGGCGGAGATCCTCGAGGTCCGGGGCCGCACCGAGACCGAGCTGTACCTCGTCGCGGAGGTCCAGAAGGTCTACCGCGCCCAGGGCGTCGACATCAACGACAAGCACGTCGAGCTGATCGTGCGCCAGATGCTGAAGAAGATGCGAATCGACTCGAAGGGATCGACCAGCCTGCTCCCGGGCCAGCTCGAGGACCGGGTCAAGCTGCAGCAGCTGAACAAGCAGGTGAAGGCCGACGGCGGCACCCCGGCCAAGGGCGAGGAGGTGATCCTCGGGATCACCAAGGCATCGCTGGCGACCGAGTCGTTCCTCTCCGCCGCCTCGTTCCAGGAGACGACGAAGGTGCTGACCGACGCCGCCCTGGAGGGCAAGCGGGATCGCCTCGTCGGCCTGAAGGAGAACGTGATCATCGGCAAGCTGATCCCGGCCGCCACCGGCCTGCGCCACTACCGGACGATCGAGATCGAGCCGGTCGAGCCGCCGCAGCGTCCCGACGAGCACGTCGACGACGCCGAGCTCGCCGCCGAGCTCGGCCTCGAGAGCGAGCTCGAGCAGCCAACCGGCGCCGACGTCGAGGGCTTCGGCTCCTCGTTCGCCGAGGAGCTCGAGGAGCTCGCCACCGAGATCGAGACCGACGGCTCGCGGCGGAGCCCGAGCCCGCCGCGGCAGAGGCCGAGAAGGACGAGTAAGCCCGACGGCGCCCGAGCGCCGGAGGGCCCAACCTCCCAGAGTGTTCGAGAGGGCGGCCAGCAGGCCGCCCTCTCTCGTTGCCGCGCCCGCCGGCCGGGTCCCAACCGCCGAGTGCCGAGTTGCGGCGGCCAACCCGCCTCAACTCGTCACTGACCAGCAGTTCGAGACCCCCTCCTGCCGAGTGCCGAGTTGCGGCGGCCTGTTCGCCCATACTCGTCACTCAGCGGGGGTGCGAGCCCTGAGGAGTTCGGTGATTACCCTCGCGGTACGGGCCGGTTCCCTGGTGAGTTGCCTCCAGGTGAAGCGGAGCACCTCCCAGCCCTCCCGCTTGAGCTCCTGATCCCGGCGGCGGTCCTCCTCGTGAGCGCTGGGGTCCGAGTGCCACCGGTAGCTGTCCGCCTCGACCACCAGCCGTTGCGCCGGCCAATGGAAGTCGACCTGATAGGTCATGTGCTCGACACGGACGAGGTCATTGACTAGTGGTTCGGGGATCCCGTAGTCCTCGAACAGGTCGCGGAAGCGGCGCTCCATCCGGCTCTTCGGGACGCCGCCAGCGGTGCGTATCCCCTCGGTCGCCTCGCGGAGGATGGCCACGCCGCGGCCTCCCCGAGAGCGTTCGATCAGCTCGGATATGGCAGCCGGGTCGAGACGGTTCGAGCGCTGGGCTCGGGAAATCGCCTCGTATAGCTGGGTCCGGCGCCCGGCCGCGGCGAGATCCAGAAGCACTCGGGTCGGCGAGATCGCCGGGATGCCGCGCACGACCGCGAGGTCGACGATGGTGACTGAGCGCACGCGGTGGATTCTCACTCCGGGTCGGCGCAGGCCGCGGAGGTGCGTGACGCTGACGTGTACCGGGTGGAGCGGGCCCGCGGCCATGCCCCGCACGCGCGCCCCGGAAACGCAGCCAAGGAAGGCTCCCGGACCGCAGGCAAGCACAGCAGCCATCAGGGACCCGTCGTCCCCGATCGCCCGGTGGCCCACCGCGTAGACACCCCGATGCACCGGGTGCAGTCGACCGCCGGCGATCCAGTCCCCGATCGACCGTGGCGCGAGCCCGAGCTGGCGAAGCTGCCAGTGGGCCGCGACCCCGGATTGAAGGCCCGCCAACTCCGCGACCCTCCCCCAAGTGGTGAGTTCATGCCGCCGCGACGCTCGCTGGAGGTGGTCCAGCGGTGGCCAGCGGTCCCCCCATAGCCCGCCCACTGCCGACTCCCGGCGGCTGGGGCGCCTCAACTCGTCACTCGGCATTGGGGGGTTGCCTCCTCTCCGGTGAGTGCCGAGTGTGGGCGGAGTCCTCGCTTCAACTCGGCGCTCGGGGGCCGTCGGGAGGATCCTGCGTCGCGTCGCGTAACGAGTGTGAGTCGGGGCGTGCCGATTGCGGGCTGGAACGCGAGCCATTCCTTGCCGGCGGGAAAGGGGCCAACCGCCCTGGGGGGAGACGGGGCGGTCGACCGGGACCTTCTGGGAGGGGAGGACCCGGAAGCTCTTAAGGCAGGAGGGTCCTAGGGGGCCGGAGCGGTCACGGGCCCGAGATCGGCGAACAGGTGGCCGTGCTCGGATCGGAGTCGCTCGAGCGCGAGGTGGCTGCGGCCTTCGACCGTGCCGAGAGGAGCGCCGATCCGTGAGGCGATCTCGGCCTGGCTGAGGCCGCCGATGAAGCCGAGAAGGATGACCTCGCGCTGGGCCTTGGGGAGCCGGTCGATCGCGCGGTGGATCAGCCCGCGGCGCTCGCGCTCGATGGCGCCGCGCTCGGGGCAGAGGGAGGAGTCGGGGAGGAACTCTTGCTCGCCCAATTCGGAGTGGGCGAGGAGGGGCCGAGCGGCGGTGGAGGTCCACCGCGCGGTTGCGGACGATGTCGGCGACTTCTTCGTCGGCGGGTGGGCCTGCGGGGACGGCGCGGTCGGCCAGCGCCGCTGGCGGCCGAGCCGTGGGGCTCTAGGCCGCGCCGACCGCCTGCTCGACGGGGACCTCGCCGGCAACGACCTCGAAGGCGCGATCGACGGTCTCGGTGCTGCGCAGCGCCGCCGCGAGCACGGCGGCGACGTCCGCGCGGCTGATCTTGGCCCGCCCGACGCTCTCGCCGACCGCGACCCGGCCGCTGGGCGGATCGTCGGTGAGCATCCCGGGGCGGACGATCGTGTACTGCAGGCCGCTCTGGGCGATCTCGGCGTCGGCCTTGCCCTTGGCGCGCAGGTACACGTCGAAGACCTCGTCGCCCTCGTGCTCGGGGTCGGCGCCCATCGCGCTGATCAGCATGATCCGCTCTACGCCGGCCCGCTTGGCCGCGGCGCCCAGCTTGACCGCGCCCTCGTAGTCGACTGTCCACTTGCGCTCCGGCCCGCTGCCCGCTCCCGCTCCAGCTGCGAACACGGCGGCGTCCGCACCCTCGATTGCGGCGGCGAGCTCCTCGTCGCTCGATTCCTCGAGGTCGCAGACAACGGGCTCGGCGCCGGCCTCGCGGATGTCATCGCAGTGGTCTGGGTCGCGGACCAGCGAGCGCACGCGGTCGCCCCGCTCGCTCAGGATCCGCGCCAGGTGCAGCGCGATCTGCCCGTGGCCACCTGCGATCGCGACGTCCATATCTGCTCGCTGGCTCAGCGGCGGCGGTCACCGGAGGCCGTCAGGGGCCGCGGCTCAGCCGGACGCCGGGTGACCCGGATCGAGCCTTCATCCGGACAGGGAAGGGGCAGCGAGCCGGGCGCGTGCGGCCCGCGGCGGGGCCCGCGCGGGCGCTTGGGCTCACGTCGGAAGGGATGCACGCGGTCGTTGCCGCCTCCTTCGGGCGCTTCGGCCGGATCGGGTGCGGAGCGCCACGCCCACCAGATGATCCAACAGGCGAAGGCGATCGGGATCTTCAGGATGACGCCCATGAAGATCATTACCTCGAGGCCGGGCTCCATGAGAGCAGTCTAACCATCCGGGGGGTTCGGCCCAAACGGCGGCAAATCCCGAAGCGAACCCTCGGCGCGAGTCGGCTCAGACGGGCTCGAAGCCGCTCTGCGCCCACCCGATCAGCGCTTCAACGTGGGCCTCCTCGATGCCGATGTCGGAGTCGGTCGGAGCCAGCAGCGTCGGCTCGGAGCGGGCTCTGGCCCACTCGTGGCATTCCTCGCTGAGCGAGTCGTCGATCCAGGCGAGCGGCCGCCCGGCGGCGTACCTCTCGATCGGCCCGAGCTTCCAGTGCGCGGTGCCGAAGCGGGCGTCGGGCCCGAAGTTGAGGACCGGCAGCGAGGGCAGCCCGAGCAGGTGGGGGAGATGCTCGTTCGCCCGCTCCTCCCAGCCGGTCGCCCAGATCAGGTCGTAGTGCTCGGCGAGCCGGTTGAGGCGCTCGCCGGCGTGGGAGGCGATGAAATGAGGCATCCCGTCGATCAGGTGGAAGCGTCCCACCTCAGTCGGCGGGGTCTGCTCGAAGCCGAACAAGCTGATCACGCCATCGACATCGACGGCGAGGATTGGGCGGTTGGCGTCGACGGTATCGCTCACAGGATCGGGCACCATATATACCGGCGTGCCTCGGCCGGCGGGGAGGGCCACGGTGCGTGATCGGAGGGGCTGGCGCATTTTGCGCCTGCTCTCGCGTCCCGCTATGCTGCGCCGCCGTGCCTACGACCTCACAGCTAGTCCGCAAGGGCCGCAAGCGCCCGCGCAAGAAGGTGGCGACCCCTGGACTGAAGTCCGGGCAGGGCCGCAAGCAGCGCATCGCCGCTCCCCAACGGCGCGGCGTCTGCACCCGTGTCTACACGGCCACGCCGAAGAAGCCGAACTCGGCGCTCCGCAAGGTGGCCCGCGTCCGGCTGACGAACGGGATGGAGGTCACCTCCTACATCCCCGGCGAGGGTCACAACCTGCAGGAGCACTCCGTGGTGCTCGTCCGCGGCGGTCGCGTCAAGGATCTTCCCGGTGTCCGCTACAAGGTCGTCCGCGGCACCCTCGACGCCTCGGGCGTCAGCGATCGCAAGCAGTCGCGATCGCAGTACGGGGTCAAGGCCTCCTAGCCTCGCCCAGCCGATATATCTAGAGAGAACTTCCCGAACCGATGCGCCGAAACAGAGCAGCAACCCGCACCCTCACGCCCGACTCCCAGTACCGGAGCCGGACCGTGCAGCAGGTGATCAACAAGGTGATGCTCCACGGCAAGAAGTCCACCGCCGAGCGGATCGTCTATGACGCTCTCGCGGTCGTCGGTGAGCGCAGCGGTCGCAACCCGACCGATGTGCTCGACGAAGCGATCGAGTCGCTGACGCCCTCGCTGGAGGTTCGCTCCCGCCGCGTCGGTGGCGCCACCTATCAGGTGCCGGTCGAGGTCCCTCAGCGCCGCGCCCGGACCCTGGCGGTCCGCTGGCTGGTCGGGTTCGCCCGCACCCGTGGCGAGAAGTCGATGTCTGATCGGCTCGCGCGAGAGATCACTGACGCCACCCAGCAGCAGGGCGGCGCCTACAAGCGCAAGGACGACATCTACCGCATGGCGCAGGCCAACAAGGCCTTCGCCCACTACCGCTGGTAATCACCAACGCGGGGAGAACGCTGAGCGGCCGCGCCCTCGTTCGTGCCCCGCTTGCGCCTCGGCCCGGGCCGCTTGAGGCGACCCTTCCAGGTCTGTAGCTGGTCCGGTCGAAAGGTCGCGAAGGCGCCGCCGGCCAAGGCCAGGGTGAGGGCGCCGATCGCCTGCAGCCAGAAGCCCGGCTGCGGCTCGGCGCGGGCGCTGGCGACCCCGCGGAGTGGGTCGGAGAGGTCGCCGAGCTTGCCGGCGTCGGGGAGGTCGACGATCAGGAAGAGGAGCAGGGCGACGCCGCCGATCCCGGCCACGGCGAATGCGGCGGGCCGGGCGCCGGTGGCGATCGCGATCACCAGCGCGCCGATCGCCGCGACCGAGAGGATCAGGCTCGAGTAGCCGTGGCGGTCGGCGGCGGTCACCTCCCGCAGGGGATCCCCGCCGGGCGGGGTGAACTCGAAGGCGATCATGAACTCGCTCGCGGCCAGAGCCAGTGCGCCGGCCGCGATCACGATCGGGAGCAGCGTCTCGGCTCCGGGCAGCCTCACGCTCCGGCCTCCCTCGCTCCGGCTCCGGCTCCGGCGCCGGAGCCTGGCCTGAGCTTCGAGCCCGCCCGCCCCGCGCCACCGCGTGAGCGGCGCGATGAGCGGCGCCTCGTCGGAGCGCCCGCGCGCCTGAGCTCACCGGCGAGCATCAGGGAGGTGAGGGTGAGGCCGATCGCGGCGAACAGCTGCACCCACCAGCCACCCAGGATCTGGGCCTCGACCCCGGAGAAGCTGTTGGCGAGGTCGCCCTCGTCGAGGCCGGCCGGGCGGTCGATGAAGATGCTGACGGCGATCACCGCGACCCCGACCAGGGCGGCGAGACGGCAGAGCTGCCAGCGGCCGCGACGGCTTGCCAGAGCCAGCAGCGCGATCACGACCACGGCGACGGGGATCATCAGGTAGCTGTGGGCGCTGCCGAGCTCGGCACGGTCGACCTCGGGAGCGGGGGCGACGCTCTCGACGCCCGCGTAGTCGTCGATCCCGATCACGACTCCGCGGTAGTCGGCGAACTGCGAGAGGCCGAGCAGCACAGCGCAGCCGATCGCGGCGATCAGCAGGCCCCGGGAGGGGGTGAGCCAGGCGGATGCCGCGTGCAGGACCCGACCGAGGCCGCTGGAGATCCTGCCGAGTGGACCGGAGATCCGGCTGAGGAGCTGGTTGAGCACAGCCCAGACGCCGCGGAGGATGCCGAAGGCGAGCGCGGCGACAGCGCCAACGGCGCCGCCGGGGCGGGAGCCGGTCCTCTTCGGCGCCTCCTCGTGCCTGGCCGAGGGGGCGTTCTCGGAGCGACCGGCGGCGCGCTCGCGGCGGGCCTTGTCGCGGTCCCTGCTCCCCTTCCCGGAGGACCCCGAGTCGCCCTCGGGCTTGCGTCCGCGATCGGATCTTTTCAATCGCTTGGGGATCGCCATTGCTTTGCTAAGATCCTGCACCGCTCGCGACGCCGCCGCAAGGCTCCGGCGTGGGCGCACTCCCACCAATGGAGAGCCTCAGGACATAGGCAAACCCCGGGTCGACCGAGAGCATCGATTTGCGCTCTGGCCCGACAGGGCCTTTTTTCTGCCCGCAATTGACTCGAATACCTCTCACCCGAAACCACTTTACGCACTGATGGCACGCAACTTCCCACTTGATCGCACCCGCAACATCGGGATCATGGCTCACATCGACGCCGGTAAGACGACGACGACCGAGCGCATCCTCTACTACACGGGCCGCACCCACAAGATGGGCGAGGTTCACGAGGGCGCTGCCGTGATGGACTGGATGGAGCAGGAGCAGGAGCGCGGGATCACGATCACCTCGGCCGCCACCGCCTGTGAGTGGAAGGACCACCGGATCAACATCATCGACACGCCGGGACACGTCGACTTCACGGTCGAGGTCGAGCGCAGCCTCCGCGTCCTCGACGGCGCGATCGCCGTCTTCGACTCCGTCGCCGGCGTCGAGCCGCAGTCGGAGACCGTCTGGCGCCAGGCCGACAAGTACAACGTCCCACGGATCGCCTTCATCAACAAGATGGACCGCGTCGGAGCCAACTTCGACAACGCCGTCGAGACGATCCGCGATCGTCTCGGCGCCAACCCGCTGCCGATCCAGCTCCCGATCGGAGCCGAGGACGCCCTGCTCGGCGTCGTCGACCTGATCGAGAACAAGGCCCTCATCTGGAAGGACGAGATGGGCACCGAGTTCGATATCGAGGACGTCCCCGCTGAGATGGAAGACGCCGCCCACGAGGCCCGCACCCACCTGATCGAGGCCTGCGCCGACTACGACGACGAGCTGATGGAGATGTACCTCGACGAGCAGGACATCCCTCACGAGCGGATCGCCAAGTCGCTGCACCGGGCGACGATGGACCTCAAGGTCACGCCCGTCCTCGCCGGATCCGCCTTCAAGAACAAGGGCGTGCAGCCGCTGCTCGACGCGATCGTCGAGCTGCTCCCCTCGCCGCTGGAGGTCGAGCCCGTCAAGGGCATCGAGCCCGCCGGCAAGGGCGAGGAGAAGGGCACCGAGGCGACCCGCCCCGCCGACGACGACGGCCCCTTCGCCGCGCTCGCCTTCAAGGTGATGTCCGACCCCTACGTCGGCAAGCTCACCTACTTCCGCGTCTACTCGGGCACGCTGGAGGCCGGCAGCCGGGTCCTCAACGTGACCTCGGGCAAGACCGAGCGCATCGGCCGCCTGCTGATGATGCACGCCAACACCCGCGAGGAGATCGAGAAGTGCTACGCCGGTGACATCCTCGCCGGCGTCGGCCTCAAGCAGACCTCGACCGGCGACACCCTCGCCGCCCCCGACGCTCCGATCGTCCTCGAGGAGATCGAGTTCCCCGAGACCGTGATCGCGGTCGCGATCGAGCCGAAGACCAAGGCCGACCAGGAGAAGCTCGCCACCGCGCTGCAGCGCCTCGCCGAGGAGGACCCGACCTTCAAGGTCGAGACCGACGAGGAGACGGGCCAGACCCTGATCCACGGCATGGGCGAGCTCCACCTCGAGGTGCTCGTCGACCGGATGATGCGCGAGTTCAACGTCGAGGCCAACGTCGGCAAGCCGCAGGTCGCCTACCGCGAGACGATCCGCGACGAGGCGAAGAAGGTCGATGCCCGCTTCGTGCGCCAGACCGGCGGCTCCGGCCAGTACGGCCACGTCGTCATCAACGTAGCCCCGAACCCGGGCGAGGGCTTCGAGTTCGACTCCAAGATCAAGGGCGGGCGGATCCCGACCGAGTTCATCCCCTCGGTCGAGAAGGGGATCGTCGAGGCGCTCGCTTCGGGGATCAAGGCCGGCTACCCGATGGTCGACGTCAAGGTCGAGCTGATCGACGGCTCATACCACGACGTCGATTCCTCCGAGATGGCCTTCAAGATCGCGGGCTCGATGGCGATCCAGGAAGGCACCAAGCGCGCCAAGCCGGTGCTGCTGGAGCCGATGATGGAGGTCGAGGTCGTCACCCCCGAGGAGTTCCTCGGCGACGTCATCGGCGACCTCTCCAGGCGCCGCGGTCAGGTCGAGGGCCAGGAGCCGCGAGGCAACGCACTGGCGGTCAACGCTACGGTCCCCCTTAGCGAGATGTTCGGCTACGTCGGAGATCTCCGCAGTTCCACCCAGGGACGAGCCGCCTACACGATGCAGTTCTCCCGCTACGAAGAGGTCCCGGCCAACGTGGCCGAGGAGATCGTCGAGGCCAAGTCCGGCGAGCCCGCAAGGGCAAGCGCATAGCCCTCGCTACGAAGATTTGCCATATTCCCCGGGTTGCCCGGGCCACCCGGCCCAAACGGCACGCCCACTTTGAACACTAGAAACTGAACAAGACGTCAAAGACGTAACGATCGGGACGAGACCCGAGAGAGGAACACCAAAACAATGTCGAAGGAGAAGTTCGAGCGCGACAAGCCGCACGTGAACGTCGGAACCATCGGTCACATCGACCATGGCAAGACGACGCTGACCGCTGCGATCACCACGGTCCTTTCCGAGGCCCAGGGCGGTGAGGCGAAGAGCTTCGAGGAGATCGACAACGCTCCGGAGGAGAAGGAGCGCGGGATCACCATCGCCACCTCTCACGTCGAGTACGAGACCGACAACCGCCACTACGCGCACGTCGATTGCCCCGGCCACGCCGATTACGTCAAGAACATGATCACCGGCGCCGCGCAGATGGACGGGGCGATCCTCGTAGTCAGCGCCGCCGACGGCCCGATGCCGCAGACGCGTGAGCACATCCTGCTCGCCCGCCAGGTGAACGTGCCCTATGTGGTCGTCTTCCTCAACAAGGTCGACATGGTCGACGACGAGGAGCTGGTCGAGCTCGTCGAGGAGGAGGTCAAGGACCTGCTCAACGAGTATGACTTCCCCGGCGACGACACGCCGATCGTCAAGGGCTCCGCGCTGAAGGCGCTGGAGGGCGACGAGGACGCGAAGGCCGCGATCATCGAGCTGGCGGAGACGCTGGACACCTACATCCCCGAGCCCGAGCGCGACCTCGACAAGCCCTTCCTGATGCCGGTCGAGGACATCTTCTCGATCACCGGTCGCGGCACCGTCGCCACCGGCCGCGTCGAGCAGGGCGTGATCAACACCGGAGACGAGGTCGAGATCGTCGGTATTCACGAGAAGACCGAGACGACCACGATCACCGGCGTCGAGATGTTCCGCAAGATCCTCGACGAGGGTCAGGCCGGCGACAACATCGGTGCGCTCCTCCGCGGAACCAAGCGCGAGGACATCGAGCGGGGCCAGGTGCTCTGCAAGCCGGGGTCGATCACCCCGCACACGAAGTTCAAGGCCGAGGTCTACTGCCTGAAGAAGGAGGAGGGTGGCCGTCACACGCCGTTCTTCTCGGGCTACCGCCCTCAGTTCTACTTCCGGACCACCGACGTGACCGGCGTCGCCAACCTGCCCGAGGGCACGGAGATGGTGATGCCCGGCGACAACGTCGAGATGTCGATCGAGCTGATTCAGCCGATCGCCATGGACCAGGGTCTGCGGTTCGCCATCCGCGAGGGTGGCCGCACCGTGGGCTCGGGGGTCGTTACCGAGATCATCGAGTAACGACCTGGGCCGGTCGCCCATCGGCGGCCGGCCTTCTCGCGTCTCAGGCTCAGGGGAGCGGACGCGAGAGAACGCAAGACATACGACCGGGCGCTGTCCCAACCACCGGCCGAACCGGACTCGGATTCAGGAGTCAAGGCGGCCGGGGCGGAATACCGCGCCCAAAGACCGAAACGAAAACATAGGAAGCGGGAGCCCACCCGGGCCCACCGAGAAGCGAGACAGAGGAAGCAAGGCAACAGGTGTCAGCGATCACCGCAAGCAAGATCAGAATTCGATTGAAGGCGTATGACCATGACGCCATCGATCGTGCAGCGGGCGAGATCGTCGAGACGGCCCAGCGCACCGGCGCGACCGTCTCGGGCCCCGTACCCCTGCCCACCTCCAAGAACGTCTACTGCGTGATCCGCTCGCCGTTCAAGGACAAGGACTCGCGCGAGCACTTCGAGATCCGCACCCACAAGCGGCTGATCGACATCAACGATCCGACCCCACGGACGATCGACGAGCTGCAGCGGATCGAGAACCTGCCCGCCGGCGTCGACGTGGAGATCAGGCTCTAGGTATCTGATGCCCGCGATCCTCGGCAAGAAGCTGGGAATGACCCAGGTCTTCACCGAAGACGGTGAGTCGGTGCCGGTGACGGTGATCGAGGCCGGCCCCTGCAAGGTGACCGCGGTCCGCACTCCCTCCGAGGACGGCTACGCGGCCGTCCAGCTCGCCTTCGGCGAGGTCCCCGAACGGAAGCTGACGAAGGCCGAGCTCGGCCACCTGAAGGCCGCCAAGGCGCCGCCGATGAAGCACCTGGTCGAGTTCCGCGATCTCGATCGCGAGAGCACGGTCGGTGACGAGGTCACGGTCGCCGAGTTCGAGGAAGGCGAGAAGGTCAAGGTCGCCGCGACCTCGATCGGCAAGGGCTTCCAGGGAACGATCAAGCGCCACAACTTCGGCCGAGGCCCGGTCAGCCACGGCTCCCACAACGTCCGCGCCCCCGGCTCGATCGGCGCCTCCGCCGATCCCGCCCGCGTCTTCCCCGGCCAGAAGATGCCCGGCCGGATGGGCAACACTCGCGCCACCCAGCTCGGCGCCACCATCTTCAGGGTCGACTCCGAGCGCAACCTGCTGCTCGTCCGCGGCTCGGTCCCGGGCCCCAAGAGCGGCACCGTGGAGGTGCGCAGCGATGGCTGATCCCAAGGCCACCACGATCGGCAAGCAGGCGAAGTCCGCGGTCCCCGAGGCCGTCTTCAGCGAGCCGTTCAACGAGTCGCTCGTGCATGAGACCGCGACGGCCGAGCTCAACGCCCGCCGCCAGGGCACCCATTCATCCCTTACCAGGGGTGAGGTGGCGATGACCGGCGCCAAGGCCTGGAAGCAGAAGGGCACCGGCCGCGCACGTGCCGGCGCGCTCAGCGTCCCGCACCGCAAGGGTGGCGGCGCCGCCTTCGGGCCCAAGCCGCGGCACTACATCTCCAAGGTCAACCGCAAGGCCCGTCGCAAGGCGCTGCGCTCGGCGCTCAGCGTCCACGCCGCCCGCGACAGCCTCGCCGTGCTTCCCGCGGATACCTTCAGCGAGCCGAAGACCAAGCAGGCCGCCGAGGTGCTGGCGAAGTGGGGAGGGGCCTCCCCGACCCTGGTCGTCGTCACCGGCGATGAGGCCTCGGTCGCGATGAGCTTCCGCAACATCCCCCGGGTCGCGGTCGCGAGCGCCGAGGGCGTCGGGGTCGCCGAGATCGTCGGCGCCCGATCGATCGTGATCTCCGAGCCCTCGCTCGAGGTGCTCGAGCGACGTTCCGCCGCCGTGGTCCGCGGCAACGGCCCGGAAGAGGGCGATTCCTGATGGACGTGCGCCAGATCATCGTCGAGCCCGTGATCTCGGAGAAGAGCTACGCCCTGATGGCTGAGGGCCGTTACACCTTCCGGGTCAACGACCGCGCCCACAAGACGCAGATCCGTCACGCGGTCGAGGAGATCTTCGGAGTCAGCGTGGTCGAGGTTCGCACCTCCCGCGTGCGCTCGAAGCCGAAGCGTCGCGGCCAACACAGCGGCCGGACGCGCGGCTGGAAGAAGGCGATCGTCCAGCTCGCGCCGGGCGAGAACATCGAGCTCTTCGAGGGCGCGGCCACGGAGTAGATGGGAACCGACTGATGGCAATTAGAAAGACAAAGCCGACCAGCGCCGGACGCCGCTTCGCGACCTACCAGGATCGCGCCGAGCTGACGACCGACCGCCCGCACAAGTCCCTGACCAAGGGCAAGAAGTCGACCGGGGGCCGCAACGTCAACGGCCGCGTCACCGCGCGCCATCGCGGCGGCGGCGCCAAGCGCCGCTACCGCGAGATCGACTTCAAGCGGACCAAGGACGGCGTTCCCGGCAAGGTCGCGACGATCGAGTACGACCCGAACCGGACCTCCTACATCGCCCTCATCCATTACGCCGACGGCGATAAGCGCTACATCCTTGCCCCTGCCGGAGTCTCGGTCGGGGACATGGTCGAGTCCGGTCCCGGCGCCGACATCCGCGCCGGCAACGCGCTCCCGCTGACCAACATCCCGACCGGCACCACCGTCCACAGCGTCGAGCTCAAGCCCGGCCAGGGCGGTCGCATGGGCCGCGCAGCGGGGACCGCGATCCAGGTCGTCGCCAAGGAGGGCAACCGCGTCACCCTGCGGCTGCCCTCCTCGGAGATGCGGATGGTCGAGGGCAGCTGCCGCGCCACGATCGGCACCCTCTCCAACGCCGAGCACCAGAACGTCGTCCTCGGAAAGGCCGGGCGCAGCCGTCACAAGGGCCGCCGCCCGCAGAGCCGCGGCGTGGCGATGAACCCGGTCGACCATCCGCACGGCGGCGGCGAGGCGCACCACACCCCCGGTGGCCACCCGGTCACCCCGTGGGGCAAGCCGACGCTCGGCTACCGGACGCGGAAGAAGACCAAGCAGTCGAACGCGATGATCGTCCGCGGACGTCGCCGCGGGAAGAAGAAGAGGTAACGCACAGCTATGGGACGTTCGACCAAGAAGGGCCCCTACATCGAGGAGCGCCTGCTGGCGCGAGTCGAGGCGATGAACTCGTCGGGCGGCAAGCAGATGATCAAGACCTGGTCCCGCCGCTCCACCGTCTTCCCCGAGATGGTCGGCCACACGATCGCCGTCCACGACGGTCGCAAGCACGTGCCGGTCTTCGTCAGCGAGTCGATGGTCGGGCACAAGCTCGGCGAGTTCGCGCCGACCAGGACCTTCCGCGCCCACTCCGGCACCAAGAGGACCGAGGAGTAGACGAGCTTCCAATGGCCAAGACCGAGACAGATCTACCGCTCGTACGCGCTTCGGCGCGCTACGTGCGCACGGCGCCCCGCAAGGTGCGGCTCGTCGCTGATCAGATCCGCGGCAAGGACGTCGAGGAGGCGCTGGCGCTGCTCCGATTCAGCCCCCGCGGCGCCTCGGTCACCCTGCGCAAGCTCGTCGAGTCGGCCGCCGCCAACGCCGAGAACAACCACGACCTCGATCCCGACGAGATGAAGATCGCCGAGATCTCCGTTGACGAGGGCCCGACGATGCGCCGCTATCGTCCCCGCGCCCGCGGCCGCGCCACGCCGATCAACAAGCGCACCTGCCACATCAACGTGGCGCTCACCCCGACCCTGGAGGACGACTAGCCATGGGCCAGAAGATCAATCCCGAGGGCTTCAGGGTCGGCTACATCCACGACTGGAAGTCGAACTGGTTCGACGCCCGTAACTTCTCTGACGCCCTGATCGAGGACGTCAAGATCCGCGAGCACATCGAGAACAAGCTCGCCCACGCGGGCCTCTCCGACATCGAGATCAAGAAGCAGCGCGGCGAGGTGACGGTCGACATCCACACCGCCCGCCCGGGCATCGTGATCGGCAAGTCCGGATCCGAGGTCGACGCCCTGCGCAAGGAGCTGCACAAGCTCACCGGCAAGCCGGTCCGGGTCAACATCCGTGAGATCAAGCGCCCCGAGCTCGACGCGAAGCTGGTCGCCCAGTCGATCGCCGAGCAGCTCGAGAATCGCGTCGCCTTCCGGCGCGCGATGAAGCGCGCGCTGACCTCGGCGATGCGCTCCGGCGCCAAGGGGGTCAAGGTCCAGGTCTCCGGCCGTCTCGGCGGCGCTGAGATGGCGCGGACCGAGGGCTACTCCGACGGCCGCGTGCCGCTGCACACCCTGCGCGCCGACATCGACTACGGCTTCGTCGAGGCGAAGACCACCACCGGCCGGATCGGCGTCAAGTGCTGGATCAACAAGGGCGAGGTCATGCCTGAGGGCTTCGGCTCCGGCCCCGACGAGGAGCTCGGCCCCCGCGTGCGCCGGCCCGGCGCAGGCCGCGGCGGCAACCGCCCCGGCCCCGGCGGCGGTGGCCCCGGCGGCGGCGGACGGCCCGGCGGCGGACGGCCCGGCGGCGGTTCCCCCCGGTCCCCCAAGCCCGATGCCAAACCTGCTCCGGCCAGTACGCCCAAGCCTGCGGCCGCCCCGACTGAGGCAGCCAAGCCCGCCGAGGCACCCGCGGCTCCGGCTCCGGCTCCGGCCGAGGCAGCCAAGCCCGCCGAGGCACCCGCGGCTCCGGCGCCGGCCGCCCCGACTGAGGCAGCCAAGCCCGCCGAGGCACCCGCGGCTCCGGCGCCGGCCGCCGAGCCGGCGAGCGACGCCGCCCCAGCCGAGACCCCCGAGGCCAACGAGCCCGGAGGTGATTCCTGATGCTGATGCCGAAGCGGGTCAAGCACCGCAAGCAGCATCGCGGTCGCATGCGCGGCTACAGCAAGGGCGGCACTTCGGTCGAGTTCGGCGAGTACGGCCTGAAGGCGCTCGGGCGCGGTTGGGTCACGAACCGCCAGATCGAGGCTGCCCGCGTGGCGATGACCCGCAAGATCAAGCGCGGCGGCAAGGTCTGGATCAACATCTTTCCCGACAAGCCCTACACCAAGAAGCCGGCCGAGACCCGGATGGGATCCGGCAAGGGCAACCCCGAGGGATGGGTCGCGGTCGTCAAGCCCGGACGGATCATGTTCGAGCTCTCCGGCGTCGACGAGGAGCTCGCCCGCGAGGCGATGGAGCTCGCCGGCCACAAGCTTCCGATCAAGACCAAGTTCATCCGCAAGGGGGTCTCGTCGTGAAGTCAACGGAGGCGCACGCGCTCGGCGACAACGAGCTGGTCGAGAAGCTCAAGGACGCTCGCGAGGAGTCATTCAACCTTCGCCTCAAGCACGCGACCGGCGAGCTCGAGAACACCTCACGGCTTACCTACAGCCGCCGCGACGTCGCGAAGCTGCTGACGATCGCCCGCGAGCGGGGGATCGACCTCGACAAGGAACTGAAGGACTGAGATAGCGATGGCAGACGAAGAGAACAAGGAAGAGGTCGAGGCAGCAGCGGAGGAGGAGGCAGCCCCCGAGGCAGCCGAAGAGGCCCCTGCGCCCGAAGCCCAGGCCGAGAAGGCCCCGAAGCCTCCCGCCGCGCCCGCCGGCGACGACGATGACGCCGGTCCGGTCGGTCCCAAGCAGCGCCGCAAGCGCTCGCGCTCCGAGCACACCGGCGAGCCGGCTGAGCCGCGCTCCGGCGAGGAGCGCGCCGCCGCGCGCGCCGCCGCGCGCAAGCAGAAGGCAGCCCAGCGCTCCCGCTACCGGGCCGCCCGGCGGGCCAAGAAGGGCGAGCCGAAGACCGGCACCCCGCCGGCCGAGCGCGATCCCGGGACCCAGAAGGTGCGCCAGGGCATCGTCACCTCGGCCAAGGCCGACAAGACGATCACCGTCAAGGTCGAGAGCGCGACTCGCCACCCCGCTTACGAGAAGATCATCCGCCGCTCGAGGTCGCTGCACGCGCACGACGAGAACAACGAGGCCGGCGCCGGCGACACCGTCCGCGTGATCGAGACCCGGCCGATGTCGAGGAGCAAGCGCTGGCGCCTGGTCGAGGTAGTGGAGAAGGCACGGTAGCGATGACTACTCCCCCCACAGCACGACTCAGCCGCACCGCGGCTGACGGAGGCATCGCGTGATTCAGCAGGAATCCAGACTGAAGGTCGCCGACAACTCCGGCGCCCGCGAGATCCTCTGCATCCGCGTCAAGGGCGGGCACCATCGCCGCTACGCGAGCGTCGGCGACGTGATCACCGCCACCGTCAAGCAGGCGATCCCCAACGCCGGCGTCAAGAAGGGCGAGGTCGTGCAGGCCGTGGTCGTACGCACGGTGAAGAAGCTGGGCCGCTCCGACGGCACCTACATCAGCTTCGACGAGAACGCTGCCGTGCTGATCGACCCCCAGAACAACCCCCGCGGGACCCGCATCTTCGGCCCCGTCGCCCGCGAGCTCCGCGATCGCAACTTCATGAAGATCATCTCGCTCGCCCCGGAGGTGCTGTAGCGATGGCGAAGTCAATGCGCATCAAGACCGACGATACCGTCGTGATCACCGCCGGCAAGGACAAGGGCAAGAGCGGCCGCGTGGTCCGCGTCGATCCGAAGCGACGGAAGGTCTTCGTCGAAGGCCTTAACATCGTCAAGAAGCATCAGCGCCCGCGCTCGATGGACTCCCAGAAGCAGGGAGCCCAGGGGGGAATCATCGAGAAGGAAGGGCCTGTGGACGTATCCAACGTCCAGCTCCTCGACCCGACCGACAACAAGCCGACCCGAGTCGGCGTGACCGTGAGCGAGGACGGCTCCCGGGTTCGCGTCTCCAAGCGCACCGGCAAGCCGATCGACTGAGCACGGAACTGGAACCAGCCATGGAAGCAGCAACAGAGACACCCGAGAACCCGAGCCAGGCGGCACCGCCGCCGCGGCTTCGCGAGCGCTACAACGACGAGGTCGCGCCGGCGCTGACCAAGCGCTTCGGCTACTCGACCCCGATGTCGATCCCGCGGATCACCAAGGTGACCGTGAACATGGGGGTCGGCGAGGCCAGCCGCGTCTCCGGCGTGATGGATGAGGCCGTCGATGAGCTCTCGACGATCACCGGCCAGCGCCCAAGCGTCCGCCTCGCGAAGAAGTCGATCGCCGCCTTCAAGATCCGCGACCTGATGCCGGTCGGCTGCGCGGTCACCCTGCGCAAGGCCCGGATGTGGGAGTTCCTCGACCGCCTGGTCACGATCGCGACCCCCCGGATCCGCGATTTCCGCGGCTACAACCCGCGCAGCTTCGACGGCCGCGGCAACTTCACGCTCGGCGTCCGCGAGCAGATCATCTTCCCTGAGATCGACTACGACAAGGTCAAGGAGGTCCGCGGACTCGACATCACCGTGACCACCACCGCCGAGACCGACGAGGAGGCCTTCGAGTTGCTGCTGGCACTCGGCTTCCCGTTCGCTCAGGAGGGTCGCCCCGGCAGCGGGGCTGATCCCGACGAGGAGGCGGCCGTCGAGGAGGAGCAGCGCAAGGAGGAGGCCCGCATGCGGGCTGAGGCCGAGCAGGCTGCACTCGAGCAGCTCAAGGAGGAGAACCCCGACGCCTACGCCAAGCCTGAGCCCGAAGAGGGCGAAGAGGGCGAGGAGGGCGACGGCGAGAGCAAATCCCCAGATTCCGCCGGCGGCGAGGAAGAGTAGGAAGCGAGGCAGCCATGGCCAAGACGTCACAGCGTGTAAAGCAGGAGAAGGGCTCGAAGTTCAAGGCCCGCAACTACACCCGGTGCCGCAAGTGCGGCCGCTCGCGGGCGGTGTATCGCAAGTTCGGCCTCTGCCGGATCTGCCTCCGCGAGGCCGCCCACAAGGGCTACATCCCCGGCATGACCAAGAGCAGCTGGTAGGAAGCGAAAGATGCTGAACGACCCGATTTCCGATTACCTGACCCGGATCCGCAACGCTCTGGGAGCCGACCTCCCCGAGGTCGAGATTCCGGCATCGCGCCTGAAGAAGGAGATGACCCGGATCCTCACCGAGCAGGGCTACGTCACCGGCTTCGAGGTGGAGCCGACCGCCGTCGGCGAGGCGATCAAGATCGAGCTCAAGTACACCCCCGACCGCGATCCGGTGATCAGCGGCATGCGCCGGGTCTCGCGCCCGGGCAGGCGACGCTACGTTGGCGGCGGCAAGGTCCCGAAGGTGCAGGGCGGCATGGGTACTGCGATCATCTCGACCTCGGTCGGCGTGATGACCGGCCACGAGGCGAAGGAGAAGGGCGTCGGCGGCGAGGTAGTCGCCTACGTCTGGTGAGGGTCGTACCTGGGCGACCCACGAACTGAGTTTGCAATGAGTCGAATCGGAAACAAGCCACTACAGATTCCCGACGGTGTCACCGTCGATATCTCGCCTGCCGAGGTCAAGGTCAAGGGCCCCAAGGGTGAGCTGACGCAGGCGATCAGCGCCGAGATGAAGGTCGAGCTCGACGACGGCGTGCTCACCGTCTCCCGGCCCACCGATCGCGGACCCCACCGCGCCCTTCACGGACTGACCCGAAGCCTGATCGCGAACATGGTCGAGGGAGTTACCAACGGCTTCGAGAAGAAGCTCGAGATCGCCGGCGTCGGCTACCGGGCCAAGGGCCAGGGAAAGGCGCTCGAGCTCTCGCTCGGCTTCTCCCATACGGTAAAGATGCAGGCCCCGGAGGGGATCGAATTCGACGTCCCCCAGCCGACCGAGATCACGGTCCGCGGGATCGACAAGCAGCTGGTCGGGGAGACCGCCGCCCAGATCCGCAGGCACCGGCCGCCGGAGCCCTACAAGGGCAAGGGCGTGCGGTACGCCGACGAGCAGGTCCGCCGCAAGGTCGGCAAGAGGGCCTAGGGCCCGGGCCACAGGAGATTTCAATGGCAGTTCTGACCCCACAACAGAGAAGGCTCAAGCGCCGCCGCCGCGTCCGCGCCAAGGTGCGCGGCAGCGCCGAGCGCCCTCGCTTCAGCGTCTACCGCTCCAACCGCGGGCTGTTCGCCCAGCTGATCGACGACGACGCCGGCCGGACCCTCGCCCAGGTGAGCTGGACCGAAGCCGATCTGCGCGAGCTCAGCACCCCAGAGCAGGCCGATAAGGCCGGCGCCCGGCTCGCCGAGCGGGCCAAGGCCGCCGGGATCGAGACCTGCGTCTTCGACCGGGGCGGGTACCGCTTCCACGGCAACGTCGCCCGCCTCGCCAACGCCGCTCGCGAGGGCGGGCTCAACTTCTAGCCAGACTCGAGAGGGAACCGATGAGCATCACCAGCTACGAACAGATGAGCGCCCAGGGCCTGGATCTCCAGGAGCGTGTGATCGAGATCAACCGCGTCGCCAAGGTCGTCAAGGGCGGTCGCCGCTTCTCCTTCACCGCCCTGGTCGCGGTCGGCGACGAGCGCAGCGTGGTCGGGATCGGCTACGGCAAGGCCCGCGAGGTGCCGCTGGCGATCCAGAAGGCGGTCGAGACCGCCCGCAAGAACCTGATCAAGGTCCCCCAGTACGGGCAGACGCTTCCCCATTTCGTGATCGGCCGCTTCGGCGCCGGCCACGTCGTCCTGCGTCCCGCCTCCGAGGGTACGGGCGTGATCGCCGGCGGCGGCGTCCGCGCCGTGCTCGAGCTCGCCGGCTACCGCGACGTGCTGACCAAGTCGATTGGCACCAACAACTCGATCAACCAGGTGAAGGCGACGATGGCGGGGCTAATGGCTCTCCGCAAGCCCGAGGACGTCGCCGAGCTCCGCGGCCTGTCCGTGAATCAGGTGCTTGGCGTGACCAAGAAGAAGAAGGCCGCCGAGGCCTCCGAGGGCGAGACCGCCGAGGCCGCAGCCGCGAGCCCCGAGGAGGCTGCCGCGAGCGCCGCGGAGCCCGAGTCCGAGAGCAAGCCCGAGCCCGCCGCCGAGGCCAAGACCGAGCCCGAGACCGAGGCCAAGGCCGAGACTCCGTCCACCGATACCGAGGGGGCGCCCGATGCGGCCGCCGGCCCGGAGAAGCCCGCGGCTGAGGAGGAGGGCTCCTGATGGCCGACCTCCTGATCAAGCAGGTCCGTTCTTCCAACGGCGCCAACCCGCGCCAACGCAACACGCTGCGCACGCTCACGCTGGGCCGGATCGGCTCAGAGACGAAGCGCTCCGACTCGCCCGAGCTCCAGGGCCTGATCCGCAGGGTCAGTCATCTCGTCGAGATCGAGGAGGCCTCCTGATGGCCAGGATCGAACCCGAGGACGTGGGCCTCGACAACCTCAAGCCGAAGCCCGGCACTCGCAAGAACCGCAAGCGCCTCGGCCGCGGCCACGGCTCCGGCCAGGGCAAGACCTCCGGCCGTGGGCACAAGGGCTACGGGTCGCGCGCCGGCAGCAAGAAGAAGGCCGGATACGAGGGCGGGCAGAACCCGATCCACATGCGGATGCGGAAGCTGCGCGGCTCGAACAAGAAGATGTCGATGCCGTTCGAGCGCTTCCGGACCAAGACCCAGCCGGTCAACGTCGCCTCGCTCCAGGAGCGGTTCGAGGCCGGCGCCGAGGTGACCCCGGAGACGCTGCGCGCCGCCGGGCTGGCCAAGGGCCGCGATCCGGTCAAGGTCCTCGGCCAAGGCGAGCTCTCCAAGAAGCTCACCGTCCGCGCCCACGGTTTCAGCTCCAGCGCCCGCGAGAAGATCGAGGCGGCGGGTGGAACTGCCGAGACCCTCGAATAGCTAGCGTTTAGCGCCGGATGCTCCGCACGATCGGCAACTCGTTCGCGATCCCAGAGATCCGGCGCAAGCTTGCCTTCACGGCGGCGATGCTCGCCCTCTACCGCCTCGGCGCCTTCATTCCCGCACCCGGGGTCGACGCCAACGCGCTGGAGGGCATCCAGGACAACTTCGCCAGCGGCGACATCCTCGGCTTCCTCAACCTGTTCAGCGGCGGTGCGCTCTCCCAGCTGTCCCTGTTCGCGCTGGGGATCATGCCCTACATCACCGCATCGATCATCCTGCAGCTGCTGACGGTGGTGGTGCCGGCCCTCGAGAAGCTCCAGAAGGAGGGAGAGGTCGGGCAGCAGAAGATCACCCAGTACACGCGGTACCTGACCGTCGGCCTGGCCTTCGCGCAGTCGCTCGGCTACGTGTTCCTGTTCGAGTCCTTCGGCGGCTCGGGACAGAGCGTCGTCGGCGGCGAGCTCACCTTCCCGAAGTTGATGCTGATCGTGCTCTCGCTGACCGCGGGCTGCACCCTGCTGATGTGGCTCGGCGAGCTGATCACCCAGCGCGGGATCGGCAACGGGATCTCGCTGATGATCTTCGCCTCGATCGTCAGCGGACTGCCCTCGGGCCTGGTGGCCTGGTGGACCAACCCCGATCAGGTCTTCATCGTGATGATGCCCTTCGTCGCCCTGGCGGTGATCGTCGGAATCGTCTACGTCCAGGAGGGCCAGCGAAGGATCCCGGTCCAGTACGCCAAGCGGCAGGTCGGGCGCAAGATGACCACCGGCGGCTCCACCTATTTGCCCCTGCGCGTGAACATGGCGGGAGTTATCCCGGTCATCTTCGCCGCCTCGATCATGGCCTTCCCGCCGACCGTCGGTCAGCTCCTCAACACCCCGATCGCCCTCGACTTCGCTGCCTTCTTCAGTCCCGACCGCTGGGCCTACGTGGTCGGCGAGGTCTTCTTCATCATCATCTTCACCTATTTCTATACGGCCGTCACCTTCAACCCGGTCGACCAGGCCGACAACCTGAAGAAGTACGGCGGCTTCGTCCCCGGCGTCCGCCCCGGCCGCCCGACCGCCGAGTACCTCGACCGGATCCTCAGCCGCCTGACCTTCGCCGGAGCCCTCTACCTGGGAGCGGTTGCCGCGCTGCCGACGCTGCTGATCTCGCAGACGAGCGCCAACTTCTTCTTCGGCGGAACCTCGATCCTGATCGTGGTCGGCGTGGCGCTGGACACCGTCAAGCAGCTCGAGGCGCAGCTGATGATGCGCAACTACGAGGGCTTCCTCAAGTAGGCGGCACAGGACGCCGAGGACCTCGGCGTCCGGCGCGACTGAGGTGGCTCGGCCACTATCGCCTCACTGTCCTCGATTGCATTCGCTGCTTGCGGGAACCCCGCTGAGGCCGGCGCGTTCGGTGCCACGAGTGGCGCGGTGTATCTTGTTGGCACTTGCTGAGGCGGGACGAACAGGTGAGCGGTGCTTCCGTGAGAGGGTCTGCCCGGGTTGCAGCCGGGGCGATCGCCGTCGTGTGTTGCCTCGCCGGTGCGCTCGCGCCCGCAACCGCGAGCGCCGACGTCGGCGATCTCACCTACCAGGACTGCTTCAGCGCCGACGCGGACGTCGACGGAAACAACAACTGCACGCTCGCCACGGTCACCAGCGGAGCGCTCGGTGCGAACACCGGGTTGATGGGAATCAGCGACCTCGCGATCAGCCCCGACGGGAAATCGCTGTTCGGCGTCTCCTACTTCGATTCGTCGCTGCTCCGGTTCAGCCGGAATACGTCCACCGGGTCGATCAGCTTCGACACGTGCTTCGCTGCGAGCAGCGGCGTCGGCACCTCCAACGGCTGCGTCCAGGCCGACGACCCGGCCGTCGGCGCGGCGGATACCGGATTCGATTCGCTGACCGGCGTCGCGATCGACCCATTCGGCGGCAACTCGCTGTACACGGCCTCCGCGACGGACGCCGCGGTCGGTCGTTTCGACCTCTCCGGGGTGGGGGCGGCGACCTACGACTCCTGCCTCACTGCGGACCTGTTCGTGACCAACGGGACCAACGACTGCACCCAGCTGAGCCAGGCCGGAGGCGATGGGTCGAACTCGGGCCTGCAGGGCCTGGAAGAGGTCACTGTCAGCCCGGACGGCAAGTCGGTCTACGTCGCCGCCGCCGACGACGCGGCGGTGTTCCGCTTCGACCGCGCCACCAGTGGGGCGCTGACCCAGATGGGGTGCATCACCGCCGATCTCAGCGTCGTCGGCGACAACGGCTGCGTCGGCGTCGACGACACTGCGTCGAACGGCATCGACACCGGCTTCGAGAAGCTCGGGAGCGTCGACGTCAGTCGCGACGGCACCTCGCTCTACGCCACCGCCGTCTTCGACAGCGCGATCCTCCACTTCAGCCGAAGCCCGAGCGGCGCGATCAGCTACGTGAGCTGCTTCACCGGCAGGATCGAGCCGGTCGGCGAGAACGGCTGCGTCGGGGCGAGTAGTACCGCGAACGACAACGGGCTCACCGGGCTGTCCGCTGCCCGCGTCTCGCCCGACGGAAAGTCGGTCTATGCGGTGGGTAGCGCCGACGCCTCGATCATCCGCTTCGACCGCAACACGACCAGCGGCGCGCTCACCTACGCCGGCTGCATCACCGCCGACGGCGACGTCCTGGGGCAGAACAGCTGCACGGATCTGCCGAACCTCGGGACGGACGGCGCCAATACCGGACTGGACACGCCGCGCTCCCTGGCGATCGCGCCCGATGGAGCGACGGTCTACGTCTCGACCGAGAACGATGCCTCGATCGTCAGCTTCGACCGCGACAAGGGCGATGGCTCACTCGCGTTCGCCGGCTGCATCACCGCCGACTCCGACGTGGGCTCGAACTGCACCGATGCCCCAGACCCGTCGTCGAACGCCGACGACACCGGCTGGCGCGACCTCGCCGGACTGGTGGTCAGCAAGGACGGGCGCTCGCTGTACGCGGTCTCGCGAGACGAGGCCGCCGTGCTCCGCTTCGACCGCGAGCCCTCCCCGGCCTGCTCGGACCTCGCCGACAACGACGGCGACGGTAAGACCGATTTCCCGGCCGACCCCGGCTGCACGAGCGCCGCCGACGATGATGAGACCGACCCGTTCCAGCCGCCACCCGATCCCGCCTGCTCCGACGGAGCCGACAACGACGGCGACGGTAAGACCGATTTCCCGGCCGACCCCGGCTGCACGAGCGCCGCCGACGATGATGAGACCGATCCCGTAGAGGGTCCGACCGACAAGACGGCACCCAGCCTGCGCCTATCAGGCAAGAAGAAGCAGCGCTCGACCAAGAAGCTCGTGGTCAAGGCGACGGTCGACGAGGACGCCGAGGTCAAGCTCAAGCAAAAGGGCAAGAAGGTCAAGGTCAAGGGCCGCGGCGCCACCGGAGCCGCCAAGGCCAAGCTCAAGCTCAAGCCGAAGGGCAAGAGCCTGAAGGCCGGCGAGACCAAGAAGCTGAAGTTGAAGCCGAAGGGCAAGAAGGCGAAGCGCCAGCTCAAGAGGCTGCTCAGGAAGGGCAAGAGGGTGACCTTCAAGCTGAAGGGCACCGCCATCGACGGGGCCGGCAACACGGGTAAGGACAGTGTCAAGGTGACGCTGAGGAAGTAGGCCCCAGAGCAGGTTCCCGGCGCAGCCTGCAAACCCACTAATCTGCGCAGCCCGTGTCAGAGTTGAACCTGATCCTCCTCGGCCCACCCGGTTCCGGTAAGGGAACCCAGGGCGAGCGCCTGCAGGAGGACTTCCACCTCCCCTACTACGCGACCGGCGACATCCTCCGCGCCGCGGTCGCCGACGGAACCGAGCTCGGGATGACCGCGAAGGGCTACATGGACCAGGGCGGTCTCGTCCCCGACGAGGTGATCATCGGGGTGATCGGCGAGCGGGTCGAGGGTCCCGGGGCCGCCGACGGCTTCATCCTCGACGGATTCCCGCGCACGATCGGCCAGGCCGACGCGCTCGGCTCCGAGATGGAGAAGCTCGGCCGCTCGATCACCGCGGTGGTGTTGATCGACACCGACGACGAAGAGGTCCAGCGGCGGCTCGGTGGCCGCCGCACCTGCGCCAAGAACGGCCACATCTTCCACGTCGACTTCGACCCGCCCAAGAACGAGGGCGTCTGCGACGTCTGCGGCGCGCGGCTGATCGTGCGCGACGATGACAAGCCGGAAGTGATCGCCAAGCGGCTGGAGACCTACCACGCCCAGACCGAGCCGTTGGTCGACTACTACGAGGAGAAGGGCCTGCTGAAGCGGGTCGACGGCTCCCAGGCGCCCGACGACGTGGGCGACCGTATCCGCGCGCTGCTGGCGACGCTCCGATTGGAAGAGGAACTGTAGGAGTGGGCCGGTGTACCGGGGAGTGATCAAGGCCAAGACGCCCGAGCAGATCGAGGCGATGGCGGCGGCCGGCAGCATCCTTGTCCGCTGCCACAAGATGCTGAAGAAGAGCGCACGCCCCGGGGTGACCACGGCGCACCTAGACGAGATCGCCGAGAAGTTCATCCGCTCCCAGGGTGCGACACCTGCCTTCAAGGGCTACCGCGGCTTCCCGGGCTCGATCTGTGCCTCCCCGAACTCGATGGTCGTCCACGGGATCCCCGGCGACTACGAGCTCAAGCGCGGCGACCTGCTCAGTGTCGACATCGGCGTCATCTACGAGGGCTGGGTAGCCGACGCGGCCCAGACGTACGGGATCGGCCCGATCGGTGAGCCGGCCGAGAAGCTGCTCCGGGTGACGAAGCAGTCGCTCTTCGACGGGATCGCCGAGGCGAAGGCGGGAAACCACCTCGGCGACATCTCCGCCGCCGTCCAGCGCACGGTCGAGGCCGAGGGTCTGCACGTGATCAAGAGCCTTGTCGGCCATGGGATCGGGACCGAGATGCACGAGGATCCGCAGATCCCCAACTACGGTGAGCCCGGCAGCGGCCCCGAGCTGGAGGAGGGGATGACCCTGGCGATCGAGCCGATGGTCAACATCGGCACCGACGAGATCCGCATGGGCTCCGACCACTGGGCCGTCTACTCCTCGGATGGCTCGCTTGCCGCCCACTTCGAGTTCACGGTCGCGGTAGGCGTCGACGGCCCCAGCATCCTCACCCCCTGGCACGAGGAGTAGGGCACCCGAATCTGCCTCGCGCCGGCCCCTCGCGCCGGGAATCGTTTGCTACCATGCCGACTTCGGCCTTAAGGCCGTCCCTGCCTGCCTGCTGTCCGATTCATGGGACGTGCGGGCCACCTAGTCAGATACGAGTTGGAGAAGCATGAAGGTTCGTGCGTCCGTAAAACCAATGTGTGAGCGTTGCCAGGTAATCCGGCGCCGCGGACGCGTGCTCGTAATCTGCTCGAACCCGCGACACAAGCAGCGTCAGGGCTAGTCGATGGCACGTATCGCAGGTATCAACCTCCCGCTCAACAAGCGCGCCGTGGTCGGTCTCACCTATATCCACGGGATCGGTCGCTCGACCGCCGAGGACATCGTCGAGGCCAGCCAGGTCGACCCGGGCACGAGGATCGAGGACCTCAACGACGACCAGGTGATGAAGCTCCGCGAGGCCGTCGAGCAGTTCCAGGTCGAGGGTGACCTCCGCCGCGAGCGCTCCCAGAACGTCAAGCGCCTGATGGAGATCGGCTCCTACCGGGGCCTGCGCCACCGCCGGGGCCTGCCGGCCCGCGGCCAGCGCACCAAGACCAACGCCCGCACCCGAAAGGGCCCGCGCCGGATGAGCATCGCCGGTCGCAAAAAGGCCCCGACCCCCAAGTAAGCAGGACTGAGCTTTGCCGCAACCCAAGAAGTCCAAGGGACGCCGCCGCGCGAAGAAGAACGTGCCGGTCGGGCAGGCCCACATCAAGACCTCCTTCAACAACACGATCGTCACCCTGACCGACCCCGCCGGCAATGTGATCGCATGGGAGTCCGCCGGCTCAGCCGGTTTCAAGGGCTCGCGCAAGTCGACCCCGTTTGCCGCCCAGGTGACCGCCGACAACGCCGCCCGCAAGGGAATGGAGCACGGGCTCGAGCGCGTTGAGGTGCTCGCCAAGGGAGCGGGATCTGGCCGCGAGACGGCGATTCGCGCCCTGCAGGCTGCCGGCCTCAACGTGACCACGGTCAAGGACGTCTCCCCGCAGGCCCACAACGGCGTTCGCCAGAAGAAGCGGAGGCGTGTCTAGACCATGGCCCGCGATACCTCCCCGCAGTGCAAGCAGTGCCGCCGCGAAGGCCAGAAGCTCTTCCTCAAGGGCGAGCGCTGCCTGACCGACAAGTGTGGCGTCGAGCGCCGCTCCTATCCGCCAGGCCAGCATGGCCGCGGCCGCATGCGCGCCTCCGAGTACCGCAACCAGCTGCGTGAGAAGCAGAAGGCTCGCCGCTTCTACCAGGTGCTGGAGAAGCAGTTCCGCGGCTACTACGACAAGGCGTCCCGTCAGGATGGCGTCACCGGCGAGAACCTCCTGCGTCTGCTCGAGCGGCGCTTCGACAACGTGCTGGTCCGGCTCGGCTTCGCCGCCTCGCGGCGCCAGGCTCGCCAGCTGGTCCGCCATGGCCACTGGCAGATCAACGGCCGCCGGGTCAACATCCCCAGCTACCAGCTCAAGCCCGACGATGTGATCTCGATCCGCGACGGCAGCTCCGCGAAGCCGACCGTTCAGGTCGCAACCGAACTTATTTCCACAGTGCCCCCCTGGCTACAGGCCGATCACGACGCGCTGACCGCGAAGGTCCTGCGCCTCCCCGAGAGGGACGAGATCGACTCGCCGGTCGAGGAACAGCTCATCGTCGAGCTGTACTCCAAGTAGGGCCCCCGAAAACCCGCCGACGGAAGGACGCGCAATGACCACCCTGCCCGAGTTTCAGGAACCGAAGATCAGCAGCGAGGATACGGACGACACCAAGGGTACGTTCGTGATCGAGCCTCTCGACAAGGGGTTCGGTTACACCTACGGCAACAGCCTCCGTCGCGTGCTGCTCTCCTCGCTCAACGGCGCCGCGATCAAGTCGGTGCGGATCGAGGGCGTCGCCCACGAGTTCTCCAACATCGACGGGGTCAAGGAGGATGTCACCGACATCGTCCTCAACCTCAAGGACATCGTGATCCGGATGCACACCGACGCCGATGAGGTCGAGGTGCCGCTGGTCGCGAGCGCCGCCGGACTGGTGAGCGCGGGCGACATCGATCTGCCCGCCGGAGTCGAGATCCTCAACCCCGACGCGCCGATCGCGACGCTCGAGAAGAAGACCAAGCTCGAGATGTACCTCACGGTCGGTCGCGGTCGCGGCTATTCGCCCGCCGAGGACAACAAGACCGAGGACCAGGCGATCGGCGTAATCCCGATCGACTCGATCTTCTCCCCGATCCGTCGCGCCGCCTACCAGGTGGACTCCTCGCGAGTCGGTCAGCGGACCGACTTCGACAAGCTGACGCTCGAGGTCGAGACCGATGGCTCGATGGAGCCCGGCTCGGCGCTGCGCGAAGCCGCGGAGCTGATGATCAAGAGCCTGGCGATCTTCACCGACGCCGACCGGCTCGAGGAGTTGACCCAGACCAACGGCGCCGCCGCCGGAGCGCCTGGTGCCGAGGGCGCCGAGGCTGGCGGAGGCGACGACCGGCTGATCGAGGAGCTCGAGATCGGCGTCCGCGCCTACAACTGCCTGAAGCGGGCGGGCGTGCAGACGATCGGGGACCTGACCACCAAGTCCTTCTCGGAGCTGACCGCGATCCCGAACTTCGGCGAGCGGTCGATCGAAGAGGTCGTCGAGGCGCTCAATCAGCTCGGTCTGAGCCTGCGCGAGGAGTAAGGCCCGATGCGCCATCGCCGCAACCGCAACAAGCTCAGCCGCGACGCCTCGCATCGCAAGGCGCTGCTGCAGAACCTCTCCAAGCAGGTGATCGAGCACGAGCGGATCAAGACCTCCCAGGCGAAGGCGAAGGCGGTCAAGCCAGAGGTCGAGAAGTTGATCACGCTGGCCAAGCGCGGCGACCTGCACGCGCGACGGCAGCTGCTCAAGAAGCTCGGCCAGGACAAGTTCGCCGTGCACAAGCTGGTCGAGGAGATCGCCCCGCGCTACGACGAGCGCCCCGGCGGCTACACCCGCATCACCAAGCTCGGCCCGCGCCGCAGCGATTCGACCGAAATGGTCTTCCTCGAGCTGGTCTAGGCCCCGCGGGTGACCGCCGTCCCCAGGCGGGCCGCGACCCAGAGCCGGCGCCCGGATATCTGGCACCGGGTTGAAGCGCCGGGCCTTGATGCCCTGGGCGTAGCCGTCGACCTCGACCGCGAGGCCGTGTTCCGGCCAGTGCTCCCCAACCCCGCCACCACCCTCGCCTCCCCTCGTTGCCAACCCCGCGGCGATCCGGCCCGCCGTCGGTGGCTTGCCGATGCCGTCCCGCGGCGACTCCCGCCACTCGCCCCTTCGCCCCTGCCAGACTTCCCGGCTCGATGAGCACCTACCGCCTCGAGATCGCCTACGACGGGACCGGATTCAAGGGCTGGGCCCGCCAGGAGGGGCTGCGCACCGTGCAGGAGGAGGTCGAGGGCGCGCTGGAGCCGCTGTTCGCCACCCGGGTTCCGCTCACGGTCGCCGGCCGGACCGATGCCGGCGTTCACGCCTTTGGCCAGGTCGCGAGCTTCCACGCCGAGAACGAGCCGCCCGACTCACTCCGTCGCGCGCTCAATGCCCTGACGCCCGCCGATATCTCGATCATCCTCGCCGAGGCGGCGCCCGACGGCTTCGAAGCTCGCCGCGACGCCACCTCCCGCCTCTACCGCTACCGGCTGCAGACCGGACCGACGACCGACCCCTTCGAGCGCCGCTATGCCCTCCACTGGCCGTACCCACTCGATCGCGAGGTGCTCGACCGCTGCGCGGCCCTCCTTCCCGGCACCCACGACTTCACCGCCTTCACGCCGACCGAGAGCGAGCACGTGCGCTTCGAGCGCGAGATCGTCGAGGCCGGGTGGTCGGAGGCCGCCTCCTGGTTGGGCGCGGCCCCGATTCTCGAGTTCGAGATCGAGGCCGACTCCTTCATGCGGAACATGGTCCGCGCCCTGGTCGGGACGATGCTGGAGGTCGGCGCCGGGCGTCGTAGCGTCGAGGACTTCGCCCGCCTGCTGGAGGGCCGGCCGCGGCCCGAGGCGGGGGAGACCGCGGCTGCGTGCGGCCTGTTCCTGATCGCGGTGAGGTACTGATGCAGCGACCGGGATCTCGCCGAGGCGCGATCGCCGCGATCGCTTCGATCGTCCTGCTGGCGGCCGGCTGCGGCGGCAACGCGGGTACCGGCGAGGGCGAGGTCGTCATCGCCGCCCCGGCGGTAACCGGCGACGGACCCCGGCTTCCCGAGACCGACTGGCGGCGGGCCGTGGGCGCCGTCTGCCGGGAGACCGAGCGCCAGGTGGTGGCAGCGAACACCGACCTGATCGTCTCGATCGAAGCCGATCCCGAGCAACGGGACGAGGGCGAGGTCAGCCGGCTCGTGTTCGAGGCGAGTCGGCCGCTGATCGAGGCCCAGCTGGCGGAGCTCTCGCAGCTACGTCCTCCGGAGCAGCTCGAGGCCGGCTATCAGGAGCTGATCCAGCAGCTCGCCCTCGACCTCGAGCTGACCGGACGCGTCGCCGCCACGATCGACGCGGAAGGGGGAGGCGACGCCGCCGCCGCGCTCGCCGAGCAGCTCGGCCTCGTCGGCGCGCGGGCCCGGAAGCTGATCGAGCGGCTCGATCTTGGGGACTGCCTGCCGCAGCCCGGCTCGCGGTGAGGACCCCGGCCCGCCGGAGGGGTCGGACCCCGAGCGGCGCTCAGACGCTCAGACGCTCTCGAGGAAGGCGAAGCTGGAGGCCGCGAGTCCGACCCTGCTCGGCGGCTGACCCGATCAGCGGCCGGCGGGCTCCCTGGGGAGCACGTTCGCCGGGCCGTCGAGCCAGACCTGCACCGAGTCGCCGGGGTGCCATGCGGGCCAGCTCAGACGTCGTGAGCGCACTACGGTGCCGGAGGGGAGCTCGACGTCGAGCAGCTGGTCGTGGCCGTAGAAGGTGCGACCGGTGATCCGTCCCTTCAGGGTCGGGGCGTTGGTCGCCGGTCGCCCGGCGTCCACGGCGACCGCCTCGGGCCGGAGCAGTACGTCGACCTCGCCCTCGATCTCGGAGGCGGTGTGGAAGTCGCCGAGCTCGCAGCTCACACGCCCGTCCGCAACCCTCCCGGGAAGGATGTCGATATCGCCGAGGAAGCCGGCGACCCAATGCGTGGCCGGGCTCGAGTAGACCTCCTCCGGGGTGCCGATCTGCTCGATCCGGCCCTCGTTCATCATCGCGACGCGGTCGGCGAGGCTGAGCGCCTCCTCCTGGTCATGGGTGACGAACAGGGAGGTGACCCCGGCGTCGGCGAGGATCCTGCGGACGTCGGCCCGCAGCCGCTCGCGCAGGCTCGCGTCGAGGTTCGAGAAGGGCTCGTCGAGCAGGACCAGGTCCGGGTCCGGCGCCAGCGCCCGGGCGAGCGCGACCCGCTGCTGCTCGCCGCCCGAGAGCTCGTGGACCGAGCGCTCGGCGTAGTCGCCGAGGCCGACCAACTCGAGCGCCTCGAGGATCCGGCCGCGGTCGGCCCCTCGGCCGATCGCGTAGCCGACGTTGCCGGCGACGTCGAGGTGGGGGAAGAGGGCGTAGTCCTGGAAGACCATGCCGATCCGGCGCTTCTCGGGCTGGACGAAGACGCCGCGGTCGCTGAGCGTGCGGGAGCCGATCACGATCCGGCCCGCGTCGGGCCGCTCCAGGCCGGCGATCATCCGCAGTGTCGTCGTCTTTCCACAGCCGCTGGGGCCGAGCAGGGCGACGACCTCCCCTGGCTCGACCTCGAGGTCCAGCCCGGCCACGGCCTCGCTCTCCTCGAAGCGCTTGCAGAGCCCCTCGATCGTGACCTCGCGCGGCCAGGCGTGCGATCGGTGTGTTGCGGTCGCCGCTCACGATGCCGGCTCCGCTTTACCGGTCAGCCACCAAAGCGGTGGCGCCGCGACGAGGAGAAGCAGCAGGGAGGGGATCGCGCTCGCCTCGAAGAAGCCGAGGGTGGTCTGGCGCCAGATGTCGATTGCGAGCGTCTCGAACCCGATCGGCGCCAGCAGCAGCGTTGCCGGCAGCTCCTTGAGAGCGTGCAGGAAGACCAGTGCGGCGCCGGCCGCGATGCCACCGGCGACAAGCGGGGTGGTGATCGTGCGGAAGACCTCGACCGGCCCCCGACCCATCCCGCGGGCGGCTTCCTCGACTCGGGGGGAGACCTGGAGCAGGGAGCTGCTCACTGCGCCGATCGCGAGCGGCAGGAAGTGAATCGTGAGCGCGAACACCAGCATCGCGAGAGTCTGGTACAGCGGGAGCGCGACCCGCGTGCCGAAGAAGACGAGCGCAAGCGCGACGACGATCCCCGGCAGCGCGTAGCCGGCGTAGCCGAGCCGCTCGACGACGGCGGTCACAGGTGAAGGGAAGCGGACTGCGAGAACCGAGATCACGATCGCGAGAAGCGCTGCGAGCGCCGCCGCACCCGCAGCGGCCGCGAAGGAGTTGCCGACGTTGGCGGCGAGCGCGGCCGTATCCACGTCCCCGAGCCCCTGCGTCGCCCAGTAGATCAATCCCCCACGGGGATCGCCAGCGCGATCAGCGTCACCAGCCCGCAGAAGATGAGCGAGGGAGCTCGCCAGCGGCCGAGGGGGACCGCGGTCGCCCGGCGCCCGGCGCCCGGTCCCGCGCGGTGGTAGCGGCGCGAGCCGCGGATCCACGAGTAGGCGGCGAGGACGGCGAGGACCCCGAGCATCAGCAGGAAGGCGAGCGCCGCCGCCCCGGTGCGGTCGAAGCTCGACTGCCAGGTGACGTAGATCTCCCGCGTGAAGGAGTCGAAGCGCATGATCGACACCGCGCCGAAGTCGCTGATCACGTAGAGCGAAACGAGGAGCGCTCCGGCGATGGTCGCCGGCACGAGCTGCGGGAGGATCACGGTCCTGAAGGTCTGCGATCGTGTCCGTCCCATCGAGCGCGCGGCGTCCTCAAGCGCGGGGTCGAGCCTCGCGAGGGCCGCACGGACGCTGAGGAGGACCAGCGGGTAGGTGAACATGCTGAGCGTGAGCCAGGCGCCGAAGAACCCGTAGATCGAGGGCAGCCGATCGACTCCGAGGGCGTCGCGGGCAAGGCCCGCGGGCCCGATCGCGGAGATGATCAGATAGGCGCCGATGTAGCTTGGGATCACCAGGGGCAGCGCGGTCAGGGTCGCCCAGAGGCGTCGGCCGGGGAGGTCGGTGCGGGTGGTCAGCCAGGCCAGCGGCAGCCCGACCGCGATCGCGGTCAGGGTCACCGTGGCGGTCAGCGCGATGGTCCGTAGCGTCAGTCCGACCGTGCGCGAGTCGCTGATCGTCTCCCAGGCCACGGCCGGTTCGCCGACCACGACCCAGACGAGATACAGCGCCGGTAGCGCGGCCGCCAGCGCAGCGATCAGGCCGAGGCCGAGCAGCCCGATCGGGGGTCGACGGCGGCCGAGCACGGCGCGGCCGGCCGAGGTGTCGAGCAGGAAGCGCGGATCGAAGCGTCGGGGTCCGGTAGCCAGTCCCGCCATTCAGCCCTCGCTCGCCCCGGCGGGTTCAGCCGCCCCGGCCCCGGCAGCCGATCTCATAGCGCCCCGGTCTCCTGCATCAGCTGGAGGGTGCCCTCGAGGTCGTCGATTCCCGCCAGGTCGATCTCCGGCGCGGGAATCCGTCGTAGCGGGGTGAGGGTGGGGTCGGGCTCGACGCCCGAGGCCAGCGGGTACTCCTTGGAGCTCTCGGCGAAGTACTCCTGCGCTGGGCGCGAGAGCATGAACTCGATGAAATCGAACGCCTCCCTCTTGCGGTCCGAGGAGGCGAGCACCCCGGCGCCCGAGACGTTGATCAGCGAGCCGAGATCGTCGGGAGGGAAGAACACCTCGACCGGATAGTCGTCGCCCTGCTCGGACCTGGCCTGAGCCACGTAGTAGTGGTTGATCAGGCCGAGGTCGATCTCGCCGGAGGCGATCGCGTCCCGAACGGGGACATTGGAGTCGAACGGCTGGGTGTCATTGGCGACCATCCCCTCCAGCCAATCGCGCGCCACATCCTCGCCCTCGGTCACGCGGAGCGCCGTGACGTAGGCCTGCAGGGAGGCGTTCGACGGCGCCCATCCGACCCGTCCACGCCAGCGCTCGTCGGTCAGCTCGAGGGGGGAGTCGGGGAGGTCGGCCTCCTCGACCCCGTCGCCGTAGGCGATCACACGCGAGCGGCCGGTGACGCCGACCCACTCGCCGTTGTCGGCGCGGAAGCGGGCCGGTACGCGATCGAGGATCCGGCTCGGGAGCGGCTCGAGCAGGCCCTGGTCGGCGAGCGCTCCGAGCGAGCCCGCGTCCTGGGCGAAGAAGACGTCGGCGGGGGAGTTCTCCCCCTCCTCCACGATCGTCGCGGCGAGCGCGGCGCTGTCGCCGAAGCGGACCTGGACGTCGCGGTCGACGTCTGCCTCGTAGAGGTCGACCGCCGGTCCGATCAGCGGCCCGATCCGGCCCGAGTAGACGGTGATGCCCTCGGTCGCCGGCTCCTCGCCGCCCCCGGAGCTCTCGCCGGATCCGCAAGCGACCAACAGGGTGCCCAGCAGCACCAGGACTAGCCCGAGAAGTGGGCCCGGCCCCCAGACCGCATCGTGTATGGAGTTAGGCATGCCTAATACTTAGCGCACAATGGCCTCGATTGGGTTCATACGGGCGGCGATCATGGCTTCGTTCGGGGTCGCCGCGATCTCGCTGCTGCTGCCCTACGGGCCTGCCTTCGATGCCTGGGCATGGCTGATATGGGGCCGCGAACTGGGTGGGTTCGAGCTCGACACGAGCGCCGGCGCCTCGTTCAAGCCGCTCACGGTCTTGCTGGCGACGCCGATGGCCGCGCTCGCCGACGCCGCGCCGGACCTCTGGCTGCTGCTGGCGCGGGCCGGCTGGCTGATGGCGATCGCGCTGGTCGGGCGCCTCGCCTGGAGGCTGGCGCGGAGCGCTGGACAGGATGAGCGGAGCGCGGTGGCGGTCGGCGTCGCCGCCGCGCTCGCCGCGGTCCTCCTTCGCGACGCCTTCACGCCGTGGCTGCGTCAGTTCGCGACCGGGCTCTCGGAGCCGATGCTTGTTGCGGCCGTGCTCGGCTCGGTCGAAGCCCACCTCAGCGACCGCCGTCGCCTCGCCTTTGGGCTGTTGCTTGCGGCGGCGCTGCTGCGGCCCGAGGCGTGGCCTTTCCTCGGGCTCTACGGGGTCTACCTCTGGCGTCAGGGGGTCTTCCGAGCCGGCGTCGCCGCCGGACTGCTGGCGGTTCCGGTGCTCTGGCTGATCCCCGATCTGCTCGGCTCCGGGGACCTGCTCACCGGTGCCGAGCGGGCCCGCGCGGACAACGAGGGACCGGTGACCAACGGCCTGGAGTCGATCTGGCGAACCTTCAATCTCGCCCCGGCAGGCCTGGTGCTGGCCGCGATCGCCTGGCTGATCCTCGGCAAACCGCCGCGCGAGGGCCGCATCCTGATGGCTCTCGCTGCCGGCTGGGGGTTGATCGTCCTGGTCATGGCGCTCGGCGCCTACCCCGGCCTGCCGCGCTACGCGGCCCCGGTGGGAGCGGTCGTGAGCGCGGTCGGCGTCGTCGGACTCTTCGCCCTCTACACGAGCGGGGGGCGAGCGCGCCTGGTCGCGCTCGCGCTCGGCGTGCTCGTGGTCGCCCAGGGTGCGCAGAGATCGGCCTGGATCGCCGGCGACCTCGCCGAGTCGGAGCGGCGCGGGCGCGAGCTCGCGGATCTGCGTGAACTGGCCGCGGGAGTCGGTCCCGACAGGCTCGGCAGCTGCGTCACCGTCACGACCTCGGAGCTGCTGACGATGCCCGCGCTGGCATGGGAGGCGGAACTGCCGGTCAGTGGTCTCGAGCTCGAGCTCGATCGGGCGCCGACCCGCGGCATCGCCTTCTTCGACGCCGCCGCCGAGCTCCCCCGCGCGACGGAGCCGACGGCCGCCGCCGGCGGCTGGAGGGTCTACGACCTCGGGTGCGGAGAGGAGCGGGCCGGCCGATGAGCGGGCCGAGCGGTGGATCGGGATTCCGGCTCGGGATCGTCGGCTGCGGGCGCGTGGCGGAGCGTGCCTACGTGCCGGCGATCGCGATCCTGGGGGCGGTCCGGCTGGTTGCCGCGGCCGATCCGACCCCCGATCGCCGCGAGCTGCTCGGCGGTCTCGCGGCGGGCGCGCGGACCTATGGCACGGCTGAGGAGATGATCGCCGCCGGCGGCCTCGACGGCGTGGTGATCGCCTCGCCGCCCGCCCACCATCTCGCCGCGGCCGAGCTCGCCGCCGCCGCCGGTCTGCCGGCGCTGGTCGAGAAGCCGCCTGCGGACAGCGCCGCCGCGGCGAGGAGGATGGCTGCCCTATCTCCGACGCCGGCGGTCGGCTTCAACCGGCGCTTCGGGCTCGGTCGCGGCCTCGCGACGGCAGCGAGCGCCGCGTCCGCCGCCCGCCCACTCAGGCTCGAGGCCGAGCTCAACTACAGGCGCCGCTCCTGGGATCCGGTCGGCGAGCTCGGGGAGGCCGCGATCGACCTCGGCCCACACCTCGTCGACCTCGCCCTGTCCGCCGCGGGCGATGCAGAGCTCGAGCCGGTACTCGCTACCGCCGAGCCCTGCCGCTTCGAGGCCGAGCTGTCCGGCCCCTCCTTCAGCGCCCGGCTCCGCGCCAGGACCGACGGCCGCTGGCTGGAGCGGATCGAGCTTCGGGACGGCGACGGCGGGCGGCTGTTCGCCGCCTGCGCCGGTGGGTTGCGGGCGATGGTTCCCGGCCGCTCCGGGGATCCGCTCAGCGGCTCGATCGCGGCCCAGCTCGGCGCCTGGATCGGGGGGCTCGGCGGGGAGGAGGCGGGGCGGGGTCACTCGCGCGGCGAATCGTCCGCCGGCGGGGTCGCGACGGCGGCGCATGGCGCCAGGGTGATGGAGACGCTCGAGGCGGCGCTCGCGGTGGCTGCGATCCGACCTGCTGAGATAGGTCGGTGATCTGCGTAATCCAGTTCGACGCCGCCAGCGAGACGCTGGTCGAGCGGATGCTCGCCGCCGGCGATCTGCCCAGCCTGGCGGCGGCGACCGAGCGCGGCCACCGGCTCGAGCTGCAGACGCCGGCGAGGGACTTCCCCGCCGGCGCCTTCTACTCGCTCTACAGCGGCGTCCCGGTGGCCGACCACGGCATCGTCTACCCGTTCCAATGGTCGGCGCCCGAGATGCGGGTTAGATTCGCCGATGCCTTCGCGGCCCCGTCCCCGGTCTGGGAGAGGCTGGCGGGGAGCGGGTGTCGCGTTCTGGTCGTCGATCCCTATGAGTGCCGGCCCCCGGAGGGAGCGATCGATCTCGAGGGCCTCGTCGTCGCCGGCTGGGGCTTTCACGAGCGTGTGGTGCTCCCCAGGTGGTCGCACCCGGCCGGGGCCCTGCGCGGGCTGGAGCGGCGCCACGGGCGCTCGCCGGCGGTGACCGAGGTCTTCGGCGAGCGCCGGCCGGCGGAGCTTTTGAGGTTGCGCGAGCGATTGCTCGCATCACCGGGCCGGACGCTCGAGCTCGTGCGCGAGCAGCTCGCCGGCCCGACCACCGACCTGGTCTGGGTCACGCTCAGCGCCGCACACCTCGGAGGCCACGCCTTCTGGGCGGGGACCTCGTTGGAGCTCGGCGAGCTGCCCGCCCGCGAGCGGGACCTGCTCGGTGGCGGGGTCGAGGAGATATACCGGGAGGTCGATCGGGTGATCGGCGAACTGGTGGCCCTCCTGCCCGAGGGCCGCGACCTGATCATCACCTCGCCGGTGGGGATGGAGGCGAACACCTCCCGCACGGACATGCTCGCCGAGATGCTCGCCGCCATCCTCTCCGGTCGCTCGGCCGAGCCCGACCGGGCGTCATCGATCTGGGCGCTGCGCGACCGGGTTCCCAACACCTGGCGAAGGAGGGTGGCAAGCGTGATGCCCGACGGGGCGGCGCTGGAACTGACCGCCCGCCTCGAGCTCCGGGGCTACGACTGGGAGCGAACGCGTGCCTTCGCTCACCCCAGCGATAGCCAGGGCTACGTCCGCCTCAACCTCCGCGGCCGCGAGCGGGACGGGATCGTCTCCCCAGAGGAGGCACCGGCGCTGATCGCGGAGATCGAAGACGGCCTGAGGGGCTTCCGCCTGTCCTCGGGGGCGCCGGTGGTAGCGTCGTTCGTACGCACCGCGGAGGCATACGAGGGCCGCCACCTCGATCGCCTTCCCGACCTGGTCGTGCAGTGGTCGCCGGAGGCTTCTGTCGGACCCGAGACGATCGTCTCGGAGCGGTTCGGGACGGTGCGCAGGCCGGGAGCGGGTTCGGGGCGGTCCGGCAATCACCCCCCCGGCGGCGCCTGGGCCATCCTCGATCCCGCCACCGCGTCGTTGCGGGAGACCTCGCGGCCCGCCCGGGTCGAGGATGTGGCCGTCACCGTGCTGTCGCGACTCGGTGTGGAGCGGGGCCCGTCGTCGGGAGAACCGCTGCTGTCGAGCTGACAAGCCCCTGCAAGAGGGCGGCCGTCACCCTATGATGGCGCGCTCATGGAGCAACAGCAGGGGCACAAGGAATCGATCGGAACGGGCGTGATCGGTGGCGGGCCGGCAGGGCTCACCGCCGCCCATGTCCTCGCCGCGCGCGGGGCGCCCGGGCAGGTCTTCGAGGCCGACGGCATCGTCGGCGGGATCGCCAAGACGGTCGAATTCAACGGCTATCGCTTCGATCTTGGTGGGCACCGCTTCTACACCAAGTTGACCCCGGTCCAGAAGATGTGGGAGCGCGTGATGGGCGACGACTTCATCACCCGCGACCGGCTCTCGCGAATCTACTACCGCGAGCACTTCTTCGACTATCCCCTGACCGCCAAGGACGTCTTCACCGGCCTCGGCCCGATCGAGTCGGCTCGGTGCGCCGCCTCGTATCTGTGGTGGCGTTTCAAGCTCCGCAACAGCGAGCCGGAGACCTTCGAGGAGTGGGTCATGAGCCGCTTCGGGCGCCGGATCTACGACGACTTCTTCCGCACCTACACCTTCAAGGTGTGGGGTATCCCGGGGACTGAGATCCGCTCCGAATGGGCGGCGCAGCGGATTCAGGACTTCAACTTCTGGCAGGCGCTGCTGGGGATCCTCGGGATCAAGCGTGGCCATGCGACGACCCTGATCGAGAGCTTCCACTACCCCAAGCTCGGCCCCGGCCAGCTCTGGGAGCGGGTCGCCGAGCAGGTCGCGGAGGCGAGCGTCCCGGTACATCTCAACACCCGGGTCGACGCCGTCATGCACGAGCGCTCGCACGTGACCGGGATCCGGCTGCGAGACGAGGACGGCAGCGCGCGCGAGGTCGCCGTCGACTCGGTGATCTCGACGATGCCGCTCTCCGAGCTGGTCCTCTCGCTCGAGCCCGAGGCTCCGGCCGACGTCCGCGAGGCGGCGAAGAAGCTGCGCTATCGCAACCTCTGCCTGGTCGCCCTGATCACCGACGAGCCCGAGCCCTTCCCCGACAACTGGATCTATCTCCATGACTCGGCGGTCACCGCGGGGCGGGTGCAGAACTTCGGAGCCTGGAGCCCCGACATGGTCCAGCCCGGGATGAGCTGCCTGGGGGTCGAGTACTTCTGCTTCGAGGAGGACGACATCTGGCACATGTCCGACGATGAGGCGGTAAAGCTCGCGACCGGCGAGCTCGGCAGCATCGGTCTGCTGGATCCGGAGCGCGTCGTCGACGGGGTCAAGGTCCGCGTCCCGCGCGCCTACCCGATGTACGACGCCGACTACCGCGAGGCTGTGGCCGAGCTCCGCGGCTACATCGAGAGCTTCGACAACCTCCAGCCCTGCGGCCGCAACGGCCTGCACCGCTACAACAACCAGGATCACTCGATGTGGACCGCCGTGCTGGCGACGCTGAACCTCCTCGATGGCTCCGAGCACAATGTCTGGGACGTCAACGTCGGCGCCGAGTACATCGAGGAAGCCGGCGTCGTCGAGACCGAGCTCGGCGCCGAGCTGACCGGCAAGGTCTAGCCCCGGCCCCGGCCCGCTCAGCCCGGGGGTCCCGCCTCAGCGGCCCGGTTGGCTTGCGCCGCCTCCTCCGCAGCCGCCTCCATCGCGGCGGCGGGATCGCGCGTCAGCACCACCCAGCGGCCCCTGCTGTTGCTGCCGGACTCGAACACCTCCCAGCCCGGGCCGGGCCGCTCGACGAAGCCGCTCAGCTCCGAATCGAGCTGGATCCCGAACTCGTCGGCGTAGACGACGGTGACGCCACGCGCGTCGAGCAGGTTGCGGAGCCCACCGACGGCGGCGCGAGCCTCGGGGTTGGGACCGACGTTGATGCCCCGGCAGGGCCGGTTCGGGAGCAGAAGCGAGCAGGCGTCGGCCGACCAGCCGCGGGCGGCGATCACCGGCGACTCGGCGGCGCCGGGACGCTCGATCGCCGGTCCGACCCGGGCGACGGTGTCGCGGATCGGGGTCCAGCCGAAGAACTGGGTCGGGAGCGCCAGCACCAGGGCGGCGGGAACCACGGCGGCCAGGGCCGCGGCGGGCTTGTAGAGCCCGAAGCGCCGCGCCAGCACGGACACCGAAAGCCAGATCGCCGCCAGCAGCCCGGCGGTGAGCCCGAACATGTACGCGGGCCGGGGCCGCTGGCTGAGTAGGACCACGGCGAGGACCCCAACGGCGATCGCTCCGAGTCCGATCCAGGCCCAGCGCTGGCGATACAGCATGCGCTTCCAGTGATCCCAGTCCCTCCGCAGCGTCACTCCCCCGGCCACGAGCAGGCCGAGGATGAGCAGGCCGAGGAACGCCGATCGTGTCCGGCCGAGCGTCGCCGGCTCGTATCCGGGGTTCTCACTGCCGGCGGCGGCGTTGAAGAGCGAGAGCTGGAGCCCGGCGGGAAGCAGGCGGACGTTCCAGGCTGCGAAGTCGATCATCGCCCCGGGGTTGCTCGTCCAGGCGTCGACCAGTGAGGGTGCGGGATCGCCGAAGACCTCGGTCATCAGGTCATCGCAGGTGCGGCCGAAGGCCCTGGAGGGGTCGCGCTGGATCAGGTTGAAGCGATAGGCCTGGCAGACGACCAGCGACTGCTTCGAGGAGAACGCCTGCTCGGCGTCGGTGGCGACCCTGGCCTCTGGCGCCTCGGTGGTGCGCTCGGCGGCATTCGAGCGCTGGTAGGCGACCCCGACGACGACGAGCGCCGCCAGCAGCGGCAGGCCGAAGGAGAGCGCCAGGCGCCGGAGCGGGATCGTCCTTCCCGCGCTGCGCGAGCGCAACTCGCCGATCAGCAGGGCGACCGCCAGCACCGCGGCCATCACGATCGCCTCGTTGCGGACGATCACGGCGGAGGTCACGAGGACCGCGAGCGCCGCACCCTTGCGTCTGCCGCCTGGATCGTTGGTCAACAGCAGCGCCGCGATCAGCAGCGGCAGGACCGCGAAGAGATGGACCGAGTACTTGGTCGCGTAGACGATCGGTAGCGCCGCCCACCAGCACGCTCCGATCAGCGCCGCCCAGGGGGGGAGTAGCCGTCGCAGCAGCGCGAGGACCAGCACGGCGGCGGCGAAGGCGATCAGGACGCGGTGGACCAGCTCCGCCTCGATCGGCTCCATGAGCCAGTTCAGGGTGCCCAGGAAGGCCGTGTAGGCCGGCGACCATGCGATGTTGACGGTGAGGTCGTCCGTCCACAGCTGCGCGTAGCCGAAGTAGCTGGTCGTGTCGCCGCCGTCGAAGTCCTTGCGCCAGATCCCCCACAGACCTCGGGCCTGGACCAGGAGCACCGCGCCGTAGGCGAACCATCGAGCCGACGGCAGCCGGGCGAGGAGCTCGTACAGCGTGGCGGCGTAGGCGGCCGGCCCGCGACCGCTGCGCGTCTCAGACGTATCGGTCAACGGGCTCATTCACCTCCACCGGCTCCTTCTGAGGTCGTGTGAGGGGAGCGCCGACGATCCGATTCGCCTCCGGCGCACCTCCTCCAGGGTCGCGGACTCCGGTGCCCGGAAGCAGACGCTCGCGCGCGATCCCGGCCGCCGTAGCCAGTTGGGCGACCAGCACGAGCGCCAGGGTCGCCGCGCCGCCGCGCGCGGCCCGGCCGAGCAGGCCCCGGTAGAAGCCAGGCTCCGGCAGTGCGCCGCCGGCGCGCCGGTATCGGGAGCCGCCGCGACCGTAGCCATAGTGCCGCTTCAAGAGCCTGGCGAGGCCCTCGGGCTGATCGTGGACGACCACCGCCTCCGGCGCGTAGCGGGGTCGGTGGCCGGCGGCGATCAGGCGATCGCAGAACTCGCGATCCTCCCCGCCGGCGAGCGCGTAGCCCACGTCGAAGCGGTTCTCCCCGAGCACCTCGCGCGTGCAGCAGAGGTTGCAGGTGGGAGCGAAATCCAGCCCTCCTCCGGGGTCGATCCCGCCGAGCTGGAGCTGGTCGATCACCGCCTGGGAGGCGCGTGCGCCGGCGCCGGCCGTGGGCGCGAGCCGGGTCCGCCCGCTCGCCACACCCCCGGGAGCGCTCGCCGCGGCGGCTGCCAGCCCCGGCGCCCAGCCCCGGCCGGGGATGCAGTCGTCGTCGAGAAAGCAGATGTACTCCCCCGCCGCGAGCTCGATGCCCACGTTGCGGGCGCCCGCGGGCCCCCCTCCTGCTGCCCGCAGCAGGCGCCCTCCGCGCTCGCCGACGATGCGCGCGAGCTGCTCCCGGACGGCGGGCGTGGAGCCGTCGTCGACCACGATCAGCTCGATGCCCGGCTCGATGGGCAGCGCCGCCAGGCAGCGCGCGAGCTGGGTGGGTCTGTCGCGGGTCGGAATGACGACGGTGATCGGCTGGGGGTTGGCGGGCATGGCCGGAGGCTTTATAGCGCTGTTGCAGGTGGGTCATCTAGATTCAAGCGCGGATGCGGGTTCTACTCACCAACGACGATGGACTGGCCGCGCCCGGGCTGCAGGCGCTGCGGAGATCCCTGCTGGAGATCGACGGGATCGAGCTGGACGTGATCGCCCCCGACTCGAATCGCAGCGCGACGGCACGCTCGATCACCACCCGCTCGCCGCTGTGGGTGGAGGAGATCGTCTTCGAGGACGGCACCAGCGGATACGCCACCGACGGCACGCCGGTCGACTGCGTCCGTTTCGCCGATCTCGGGCTGCTCGGCGCCAAGCCCGACCTGATCGTCTCCGGCATCAACCACGGCTCCAACCTCGGTGACGATGTCACCTACTCGGGGACGGTGGCCGCCGCCTTCGAGGGGATCATCCTAGGGCTGCCCGCGATCGCCGTCTCCCAGCAATCCACCAGTCGAGAGATGGACTTCCGCGCCGGGCGCAGCTACGACTTCTCCCACGCCGCACCGTTCACCGCGGAGCTCGTCGCCCACGTGATCGAGGGCGGGATGCCGGGCGGAACTCTGCTCAACGTCAACCTGCCCGGCTGCCGGCCGGAGGGGGTGGAGGTGGCGAGGCTCGGCAAGCGCCTCTATGACGACGAGCTGAAGCTGGTCGAGGAGAGCGAGACGGCCGGACGGCGGCGCTATGAGATCTACGGCTTCGAGCCGAGCTTCGAGGACGAGGCCGGAACCGATCTCGCGGCGGTCGCTCGCGGCCGGGTCGCGATCACGCCTATCCACTTCGATCTCACCGATCACGGCGAGCTCGAGACCGTCGGTCGGTGGGATCTCGAGGCGATGCTCGAGCGGGCGGTCCCCGAGGAGGGGTCGTGAGCCGGCGGGGGGCGCGGCCCGACGCCTCGTCTGAGCCGGCGGATCGCGTTCTCCGGCTGCGGGAGGAGATCGTCTCCCACGATCACGCCTACTACGTCCTCGACGACCCCCGCATCGGCGACGACGCTTACGACGCCCTGCTCGAGGAGCTGCGGGCGCTGGAGGCCGAGCACCCCGAGCTGCGGACCCCGGACTCGCCCAGCCAGCGGGTAGGCGGCAGGCCGCTGGAGAAGTTCGAGCAGTACGAGCACGCCGAGCCGATGCTCTCGCTCGGAAACGCCCGTAACGCCGAGGAGCTCGAGGCGTGGGAGCGGCGGATCCACAACCTGCTGAAGCGCTTCGATATCGCCGTCGCCGAGGTCGCGTACGTGACCGAGCCCAAGATCGACGGCCTCGCGATCTCGCTCACCTACGAGGACGGCGTCTTCGTGCGTGGCGCAACCAGGGGCGACGGGTGGATCGGCGAGGACGTGACCCAGAACCTGAGGACGATCAAGTCGATCCCGCTCCGGATCGGGAGTGCCCCCTCCAGGATCGAGGTACGGGGCGAGGTCTACTTCCCGCTCTCGGGTTTCGACCGGCTCAACGAGGAGCGGGCCGCGGCAGGGGAGTCGACCTTCGCCAACCCGCGGAACGCCGCCGCGGGCACGATCCGCCAGCTCGATCCCGCCCTTGCGGCCACGAGGCCGCTGCAGATCTGGATCTACGGGATCGGGTTCCGCGAGGGCGTCGAGCACGGCTCCCACAGCGAGGAGATGGAGTGGCTGCGGGAGCGCGGGTTCCGGGTCAACGGCGACATCGACCGCCACACCAGCGCCGCCGCGGTGGTCGCCCGCTGCGAGTGGTGGCAGCGGCGCCGCGACGAGATCGACTTCGAGATCGACGGGGTCGTGGTAAAGGTCGACGATCGCGCCCTGTGGCGCGAGCTCGGCGCCGCCGGCCGCGAGCCGCGATGGGCGATCGCCTGGAAGTTCCCGCCGACGACGGTGACGACCAAGCTCAACAGGATCGTCTGGAACGTCGGCCGGACCGGCCACATGGTCCCGTTCGCGATGCTCGATCCCGTCCACGTCGGGGGCGTGACGGTCAGCACCGCGACCCTGCACAACGAGGAGGACCTGCTCCGCAAGGATGCTCGCGAGGGCGACGAGGTGATCGTCACCCGGGCCGGCGACGTGATCCCGCGAGTGGTCGGACCGGTGACCCAGCGGCGCCGGGGCAAGCGGCTGCGCAAGCCAAAGCCCCCGAAGGAGTGCCCGGTCTGCGGCACGCCAACGGTGAAGCCGGACGACGCCGTGTTCACGATCTGCCCGAACCGAACCGGATGCCCGGGCCAGACCTTCCAGCACGTCAAGCACTTCGTTCATCGCGGCGCGATGGACATCGAGGGCCTCGGCGAGAAGCAGGCGATGCGGTTCCTCGAGGACGGACTGATCACCGACGCCGCCGGCATCTACGACCTCACCGCCGAGCAGCTCGGCGAGCTCGAGGGGTTCGCCGAGGTCTCCGCCCGCAACCTGGTCGACGCGATCGAGGAGTCGAAGTCGAGGCCGTTCCCGCGAGTGCTGTTCGCGCTCGGCCTGGCCGGCGTGGGTGCCGTCAATGCCGAGGCGCTGGCGATGCACTTCGGCTCGATCGACGAGCTCTCCGCCGCCCAGCCCGAGCAGATCGAGGAGGTCGACGGGATCGGCCCGATCCTCGCCTCCCGGATCGCCGAACAGCTGGTCGACGACCGCGTCGCGGAGTTGATCCAGCGACTGCGGGACCGCGGCTTGCGAATGGAGCTCGACCCCTCCGAGCGCCGGACCGAGGGCGGCGAGCTGGAGGGCAAGACCTTCGTGCTGACCGGGACCCTCCCGGAGTTGACCCGCGGCGAGGCAACCGCGATGATCAAGCGAGCGGGTGGAAAGGTGACCGGATCGGTGAGCAAGAAGACCGACTACGTCGTCGCCGGCGAGAGCCCCGGCTCGAAGCTGGCCAAGGCCGAGGAGGTCGGGACCGAGGTCCTCGACGAGGAGGGGCTGCGGGCGCTGTGCCGCGAGAGCTGAGCTTCAGCTCCGGAGGGGAGCGATGCGCCGCGCGACTGTACGAGGCGAGAGACTCATCCGGCCGATCTGGGAAGGCTCCCCTGATCCTGATGGGGCACGGGTTCAGCCTCACCCAGCGGGACGGTCTCGGCTCCTTCGCGGAGGTGTTCGCCGGCGCCGGAGTGCCGGCGATGAGCTTCGACTATCGCTACTTCGGCGATTCGGGGGGCGAGCCGCGTCGGCGCTTCCGGCGCTCCGAGCAACGGGCCGACTGGCTCGCCGCTTACCGGTTCGCATCACAGCTCGACGGCGTCGATCCCGACCGGATCGTCCCCTGGGGCTACTCCTTCGGGGCGGGGCACCTGACGACGCTGCTCGCTTCAGGGGAGATCAGGCCCTGCGCCGCGCTGATGCTCGCCCCGTTCGTCGATGGACTGCGCCGGATCCTGGCGACGCCCCCCGCCTCGATCCTGCGCCTGCTCCCGGCGGCTGCGCTCGACGCCGCCGGGGTGCGGCGGATGATCCCGGTGACCGGCGCACCGTCGGACGCGGCCGCGATGAACTTCGCCGGAGAGGCCGAGGGCTTCGAGCGGGCGGTCGCCTCCGATTCCACCTGGGAGAACGAGATCAGCGCCGGTGTTCTGGCAACGGTCGCCTTTCACCGACCCTGGCTGCGGGCGCGGGGGATCGAGTGCCCGCTCTGGGTAGGGCTCGGGACCGCGGACATCACGACCGAGGCGGATTCGGTCCGCGGTCTGGCGATGCGAGCCCGCCGGGGCGAGCTGCACCGCTATGCACTCGACCATTTCGAGCTGCTGTTGCCACCCCACGCGGAGTCCATCGCCGGCGATCAGATCGACTTCCTGAGCCGGATCGGGCTGCTCGCCTGAGCCGGTATCCAGCTCGCCGCCGGACCGGTATGCGACGACTTCAGGTTCCGGGGTTGACTGCGGGCCGGGGCTTCATTAGGTTCAGTTGGAGCAAAGAACTTTGAGGAGTGATTGCCGGTGTGCCTGGCGATACCAGGCCAGGTTCTGGAGATTGTTGACGAGGACAATCGCTTGGCAAAAGTCGATGTCGCGGGGGTCAAGCGAAACGTCAACATCGGTCTCCTGGATTCCGAGCCGGGCGGCATCGACGTCGGGGATTGGGTACTGATCCACGTCGGCTTCGCCCTCTCGAAGGTGGACGAGGAAGAGGCTCTCGCCACGCGCAGGTTGCTCGAAGGAATGGGCGCGGACTACGAGTCCGAGCTCGAGGAATTGAAGGCGAGCGTGATCGAGTAGTGGGAGTAGTGGACGCGCTCGACTCGACCCAGGCAGGCTGCGAGGCCGAGGAGGGCTGTGTCACCTGCGGGGACGTGGCGGTCGAGCTCGAGGTGGTCGAGGTCGACCAGGGGCGGAGCCTCGCCCTCTGCCGCGATGGCGACGACCGCCGCGAGACGGTCGAGATCGCTCTCGTCCTCCCGGTCGAGCCCGGAGACCGCCTACTGGTCCACGCGGCAACGGCGATCTCGAAGATCGGCGTTACGCCGCCCGGCGCCCAAGGACGCGAAGCGGATCAGGTGGCCGGCAGATGAAGTTCGTCGACGAATTCAGGGATCCGGATCTGGGGCGAGCGCTCTCCGGCGAGATTCTCGGCTTGATCGAGCCAGGGCGCGAGTACAAGTTGATGGAGGTCTGCGGCGGACACACCCACTCGATCTACAAGTACGGGATCGACGATCTGCTGCCGGAGAACGTCGAGCTCGTCCACGGCCCCGGCTGCCCGGTTTGCGTGATCCCAATGGGACGAGTCGACGACGGCATCGCGATCGCGCGCAACGAGGAGGTCATCTTCACCTGCTTCGGCGACATGATGCGGGTTCCCGGCTCTGAGCAGACCTTCGGCGAGGCGAAGGCCGAGGGCGCCGACATCCGCATGGTCTACTCGCCGCTCGACGCGCTGCGGATCGCGAAGTCCAACCCCGACCGGGTGGTGGTCTTCTTCGCGATCGGCTTCGAGACGACCGCGCCATCGACGGCGCTGACCCTGAAGCGGGCCAAGGCCGAAGGGGTCGAGAACTTCCTCTGCATCTGTAACCACGTGACGATCGTGCCGCCGCTGCGGGCCCTGCTCGAGTCGCCGGATCTGAGGCTCGACGGCTTTATCGGCCCGGGGCACGTCTCGACCGTGGTCGGCGCCCGGCCGTTCGAGTTCATCCCGGCCGACTACGGCAAGCCACTCGTGACCTCGGGCTTCGAGCCGCTCGACATCCTGCAGGGGATCCGGATGATCCTCGCCCAGCTCGCCGAAGGTCGCTGCGAGGTGGAGAACCAGTACAGCCGCGTGGTCCCCTACGACGGTAACCCGGCTGCGCTCGCCGTCCTCTCGGAGGTCTTCGAGCTGCGCCCGCACTTCGAGTGGCGCGGGCTCGGCTTCATCAGCCAGAGCGCGCTCCGCCTCTCCGACGCCTACGCGGACTTCGACGCCGAGCAGCGCTACGAGACGCCGGGAGTGCGTGTCGCCGATCCGAAGGCATGCCAGTGCGGTGAGGTGCTCAAGGGAGTGATCAAGCCCTGGGAGTGCAAGGTCTTCGGGACGGCCTGCACGCCCGAGCACGCGATCGGGACCTGCATGGTCTCCCCGGAGGGCGCCTGTGCCGCCTATTACAACTACGGCCGCTTCGCGCGGGAGCGGGAGGTCGTCTGATGGCCTCAACTCCCGATACGACGGTCACCGACCGCGAACGGAAGATCCTCGACATCATCGAGACCACCCGTGCCAAGCGCCCCAAGTTCAAGGGTGATCGCGTGACGATGGCCCACGGCGCCGGCGGCAAGGCGACCCAGACGCTGATCGAGGGCCTGCTCGTCCCCGCCTTCGACCCCGAGGAGCGCGGTCTGGCGGCGATGGCCGACTCGGGCACGGTCATCCTCGGCGAGACGGGCATTGCGGTCACCACCGACAGCTTCGTCGTCAAGCCGATGCGCTTCCCGGGCGGCTCGATCGGTGAGCTCGCCGTCAACGGCACCGTGAACGATCTCGCGATGGCCGGGGCCAGGCCCGCGGCGATCACGGTCGCCCTGATCCTCGAGGAGGGCCTGCCCGCCGAGGAGCTGAAGGCCGAGGTCGAGGCGATCGCGGCGAGCGCCGAGGCCGCCGGGGTCGAGGTGGTCGCCGGTGACACCAAGGTGGTGGAGCGCGGCCACGCCGACGGGATGTATGTCAACACGACCGGTGTCGGAACGATCGATCCCCGGGCCTCGCTCAGTCCGGCGGCGCTGCGGCCGGGTGATCAGGTGATCGTCTCGGGCCCGATCGGGGAGCACGGCACCGCGATTATGCTTGCGCGCGATGAGTTCGAGCTCGACGCGGATATCGAGTCCGACACCCAGCCGCTATGGGATGCGGCCGACGCCCTGCTCGAAGCCGCCGCCGGCGACCTCCGCTGCATGCGGGACGCGACCCGGGGAGGGGTGGCGACGGTCCTCAACGAGCTCGCCCGCGCCAGCGGCGTCGCGGTCGTCGCCCGTGAGGCCGATGTCCCGGTCCGCCCCGACGTGGCCGGCGCCGCCGAGATCCTCGGGATCGACCCGATGTACGTTGCCAACGAGGGCCGGATGGTGGCCTTCGTCGCGCCCGAGTCCGCCGAGCGGGCGCTGGAAGCGCTGCGCGCCGTGCCCGGCTCCGAGCAGGCCGCGATGATCGGCGAGGTCAAGACCGAGCCGCCCGGAATGGTCCTTGTCGAGACCGCGTTCGGCGGCAAGCGCGTGATGGACCTGCTCGCGGGCGACCCACTCCCGAGGATCTGCTGATGCGTCTGGAGATGCCGCCTGCGGTCGAGCGCGCGCTTGGCCTCCTGCTCGAGACCGTGACCGAACCGCTGAGCGACCAGGCCTACGCGCCGGCCGGAGAGCCGGACGGAGTCGTCGGGGAGGTGCCTGCGGCCGATGCATGAGCTCGCGATCTCATCGGCGATCGTCGACACGGTGATCCGCCACGCCGCCGGCCGCACGGTCAGCGTCGTCCATCTCCAGCTCGGAGCCCTCCGGCAGGTCGTACCCGAGTCGCTCGCCTTCTACTTCGAGGTCACCGGTCGTGACACCGTATGCGAGGGAGCGGAGCTGGACCTGGAGCTGATCAACGCCCTGATGCGTTGCCGTGAGTGCTCCCACGAGTGGGACCCCGCCCCCTCACCGCTACACGAGGGGGACCCGGCCGCGCTTCTACCCCAGTTCCGGTGCCCGACGTGCGCGGCCGCAGGCGCCGAGGTGCTCGCCGGCGATGAGCTGCTGGTGGACTCGATCGACGTCAGCGATCCGGTGCCGATCGCCGCCATCGGCAGGGAAGGCTCCGAGGCCCCCCACCGCGCCAACGGAGTAAATCCCCGACAACCGCAGAAGAGCTGAGGAGAGCGATGCACCAGACCAAGGTCAAGGTCGCCGAGGACGCACTTGACGCGAACACGACGATCGCCGGCGCCAACCGTGACGACTTCGATCGCGCCGGTGTCGCGGTCGTGAACCTGATGAGCGCACCGGGAGCCGGCAAGACCACGCTCCTGGAGAAGACGCTGGCCGAGCGCGGTGACCTCCGGGTCGGCGTGCTCGAGGGCGACGTCCAGGGATCGATCGACGCCGACCGGCTCTCGATCCTCCACATCCCGGTCGTCCAGATCAACACCGACTCCGGCTTCGGCGGCGAGTGCCACCTCGACGCCAACATGGTCCGCTCGGCGCTGGGAGCACTGAACCTGGACGAACTCGACCTGCTCGTGGTCGAGAACGTCGGCAACCTCGTCTGCCCGGCCGAGTTCAGGATCGGCGAGGACGCGAAGGCGATGATCTGCTCAGTCACCGAGGGAGAGGACAAGCCGCTCAAGTATCCGCTGATGTTCCGCTCCTGCGAGCTGGTCGTGATCAACAAGACCGACCTGCTCCCGCACCTCGACTTCGATGTCGAGCGGCTGATCGCCAACCTGGACCGGATCAACCCCGAGGCAGAGGTGATCGAGCTCAGTGCCCAGACCGGGGAGGGCGTCGAGCGCTTCCGCGAGTGGCTCTTCTCGGTCGGCGAGCGCACCGCGGCCTCATCGACGGCTGCGGCCGAAGCCACGGCGTAGGCCGCGATGGGCTCGATCGCCGGCGCTGAGGAGGCGGGGGGAGCTACCTCCGCGCTGCAGCGGGCGATCTCCGACCGGATTACGGCCGGCGCCGCCTTCTTCGATCGCGAGGCCCCACGCATAGCTCGTTGCTGCCACCGGATGGCGGAGCGTTTCGCGCGCGAGGGGCGGCTGATCGCGCTCGGGGCCGACCCGGCGGCGCGCTCCGATGCCCGACATGTCTCGGTCGAGTTCGTCCACCCGGTGATCGTCGGTAAGCGGGCGCTGCCGGCGATCGCGCTGACCGGCGAGGGAGGACCGTTGCGGCCACAGCTGGAGGGGATCGCTGCCGAGGGTGACATCGCGATGGGCTTCGGTCTCGATCGATCGGGACCGGCGGCCGAGGAGGCCCGGGCCGCTCTCGGGCTCGCGGCGGATACCGGATGCATGACGATCGCCTTCGGCGGGGGCGGGCCTGAGGGAGAGCGCAGCTGGTCGTTCGAGCCGCCATCGCAGGATCCGGTGGTGCGCCAGGAGCTGGTCGAGACGCTCTACCACGTGCTCTGGGAGCTGGTCCACGTCTTCTTCGACCATCGCGGCCTGCTCGAGGGTCGCAGCGCCGGCCCGGTCCACGACGGCGGCGGAGCGAGCTTCCTGTACCCGTTCCTCTCCGAGGGCGAGTCCGACCTCGACGCGGTCCTTGCCGACGTCGAAGCCTCGGTGCGGATGAAGTCGGAAGAGGTCGGGGAGCTGCGCCGCCAGACGCTGAGCGAGGGAGCGGAGACGCTTGTCGCTGCGGCAGCCGCCCTGCGGGCGAGCTTCGAGGCCGGAGGGCGGGTGCTGGCATTCGGCAACGGCGGATCGGCGACCGACGCGATGGACCTCGTCGCTGACCTGCGACTGCCGCCGGTCGAGGGCTGGGAACCCCGGCCCGCGCTCGATCTCACCGAGGACACCCCGATCATCACCGCGGTCGCCAATGACATCGGGGTCGAGGAGATCTTCCAGCGCCAGCTGATCGCTTTCGGGCGGGAGGTGGACGTCGCCGTTGCCTTCTCGACCAGCGGCGGGTCGGAGAACCTGATCGAGGGGCTGGCCGAGGCGCGCCGTCGCGGGATCACGACGATCGCGATGGTGGGATACGACGGCGGCAGGATCGCTTCGGAGGGTCTCGCCGACCACCTCGTCGTCAGCCGCTCCCAGAACATCCCGCGGATCCAGGAGGCACAGGCGAGCGCCTACCATCTGCTGCGCGAGCTGATCGAGACCGACCCGAGCGGCGCGGGCGGATGAGCCAGGCGGTGGGCATGGTCGAGCGTCGCGGCGCTCGGGTAGAGGGCACGGTGCAGGGCGTCGGCTTCCGGCCCTACGTGCATGAGCTCGCGTGCGGGCTCGGGCTCGGTGGTTTCGTCCTCAACGACGAGCGCGGGGTCCTGATCGAGGTCGAGGGGGCTCCCGCGAGGCTGGAGGCCTTTCTCGAGCAACTGCCCCTGCAGGCGCCTCCCCTGGCCCGTATCGAGCGCGTCGTCAGTGAGCGCCTCGAGCCCCGCGGCGAGGAGGGCTTCACGATCGCGCTGAGCCGCGAGGGCGGGGTGCCGAGCACCCAGATCAGTCCTGACGCCGCGACCTGCGCCGGATGCCTCACCGAGATCCGCGACCCCGGCGATCGCCGCCACCGCTACCCGTTCACGAACTGCACCAACTGCGGGCCGAGGTTCACGATCGTCACCGGCATCCCCTACGACCGGGCGCAGACGACGATGGCTGGCTTCGAGATGTGCGCCGAGTGCCGCGCGGAGTACGAGGACCCCGGCGACCGCCGCTTCCACGCCGAGCCCAACGCCTGCCCCGTCTGCGGGCCGGCGCTGCGGCTGCTCACGGCCCGCGGCGAGGAGGTCGACGGCGACGGCGACGCGATCGCCGCGACGGCGCGCGCCCTGGTCGGTGGGTTGATCGTCGCGATCAAGGGGATCGGCGGCTATCACCTCGCCTGTCGCGCCGACCGAGAGGAGGTTGTCGCCGAGCTGCGCTCCCGCAAACGACGGGAGGAGAAGCCGTTCGCGCTGATGGTCCGGGACCTCGCGGCGGCCGAGCGCATCGTCGAGCTGGGCGAGCCCGAGCGAAAGCTGCTCTGCGGCCCCGAGCGGCCGATCGTGATCGCCCGCCGTCGCGCGGGCGCCGGGGTGAGGGCCGTCGCCGACTCGGTCGCGCCCGGCAACCCCGACCTCGGGGTGATGCTCCCCTACGCACCCCTCCACCACCTGCTCCTCGAAGACGCCGGGATCGACCTCGTGATGACCTCGGCCAATCTCAGCGATGAGCCGATTGCCTTCGAGGACTCCGAAGCCCGCTCCCGGCTCGGGGGGATCGTCGATCGCTTCTGCGTCCACGACCGGCCGATCCACACCCGGACCGACGACTCGGTGGTGCGGGCGCTCTCGCCGGGGGCCGGCGGGCCGTTGCTACTGCGCCGGTCGAGAGGATGGGTGCCGCGATCGCTGCGCCTGGGCGTGGAGCCGGAGCTGAGCGTACTTGCCTGTGGGGCCGAGCTGAAGAGCACCTTCACCCTCACCCGCGGCTCGCGGGCCTGGGTCTCCCACCACATCGGCGACCTGAAGAACTTCGAGACCTTCACCTCGTTCAGCCAGGGCGTCGATCATCTCCAGCGGCTGCTCGAGATCGAGCCCGCGATCATCGCCCACGACCTACACCCCGACTACCTCTCGACGACCTATGCCGAGCAGCGCTCCGGCCACCACCACGTGGCGGTCCAGCACCACCACGCGCACCTGGCCGCGGTGCTCGCTGAGCATGGGATCGAGGGCCGCGCGGTGGGGGTCGTCTATGACGGCAGCGGTCACGGGCCGGACGGCACGGTCTGGGGCGGCGAGCTGCTGGTCGGCGGGCTCGAGAGCTACGAGCGGGCCGGCCTGCTGTTCCCGGTCCGGCTGCCGGGCGGCGACAAGGCCGCACAGGAGCCGTGGCGAATGGCATGCTCGTGGCTGCACGCGCTCGGGGACGGCGCTGCGGCGTCGCTCCCCGAGGAGCTCGCCGAGCGGATCGACGCCGGGAGCTGGGAGGCCGTCTCGGGGATGTGCGATAGCGGCCTCGCCTCACCGCTCACGACCAGCACCGGGCGCCTCTTTGATGCGGTCGCGGCCCTCTGCGGGCTGCGGGTCTCATCCAGCTACGAGGGGCAGGCGGCGATCGAGCTCGAGGCCCACGCCGCAGCCCGCTGGCCGCCGTACCCCGCGAGCGTCTACCCGATGCCGGTCGTCGACGAGCGCCCGGGTCCGCTGCTGCTCGATGCCCGCGAGACGATCGGTGCCGTCTGCGACGATCTCGCCGGCGGAGCCGATTCCAGCTCGGTGGCGGCTCGCTTCCACGCTTCGCTGGTTGCGGGAACGGTCGATGTGGCTGCTCGGACCGCCGAGCGCCACGGCCTCGAGATCGTGGCGCTCTGCGGGGGGGTCTTCGCCAACAGGCTCCTGGCCGAGGGGGTCTCGGCGGGCCTCGCCGAGCGCGGCCTGCGCCCGCTGCTGCCCCGGGAACTACCCCCCGGCGACGGCGCTGTCTCCTACGGTCAGGCGGCGGTCGCGGCGGCGAGACATCCGCTCGCCGCCGGCGGGAGTGACCGCGGATGAACTTCGAGTTCCTCTTCCAGCCGTTCGAGCACCTCGATGAGACGCTCACCGAGGTCTTCGCCGGCGCCCCGCTGCTCGTCGCGCTCGCGATCGCCTTCGTGCTCGGGATCCGGCACGCCTCCGATCCCGACCATCTGGTCGCGGTCACGGCCCTCCTCGCCCGCGACGACGGTGACGTGCGCGGCGCGGCGCGGATCGGAGCCTGGTGGGGCGTTGGTCACGCCCTGACCCTGGTCGTGATCGGCATACCGCTGATCGCGTTCAAGTCGGCGCTGCCCGCATGGCTCGAGCGTGGGGCTGAGATCGGCGTCGGATTGATCATCCTCGCGCTCGCCGGGCGGGTGGTCTGTAAGTGGCTGCACGGCCACTACCGGGCCGAGACACACCGCCACGACAGCAGTAGCGCCGATCCGACCGAGGGAGCCGGATCGCACCGTCACCTGCATCGCGCCGAGCGGGAGGGAGGCGGCGGCGGTCACCGCCACCCCGAGACGGAGGCCGCGCGAACGCCACGACAGGCTTTCTGGATCGGCGTCGTCCACGGCCTCGCCGGGACCGGCGCGATCGTCGTGCTCCTGATCGCCGCCCTTCCAGGCAGGCTAGAGGCCGCCGCCGCGCTCGCCGTGTTCGCCCCGATGTCGGTCCTCTCGATGTCGGCGATGACCGCCGCCTTCGCCTGGGTCCTCACCCGGCCGATCGTCGAGCCGGTCTACCGAGCCGTCCTGATCCCGCTGCTCGGGGCCTTCGGCCTGTTGTTCGGCCTCTGGTACGCGGGGATCGGTGTCTGAAGCCTGGCGCGCTCTCAGGCCCCGGTCACCAGGCGCGCGTAGCCGTCGGCTATCTCATCGGGCGTGAGCGACCCCCGCGGCCGATACCACTGCACCGTGTGGTTGACCATCCCGAGCAGGGCGTAGCGGGCGAGGTCGGGGTCGGGCACCGCGGCCGCCTCGAGGGCCCCGGCGAGCAGGCTCTCGAAGCTCTTGCGGTCGCGGCGCACGCCGGCCCACTGGTCCCCGTGGTCGACGACATGACGGACCTGGGTGAAGACGAGCAGGTGATCGCGGTGCTCGACCACGTGGGCGACCCAGAGCCGCAGCAGCCCGCGAAGCTGGGCATTTGGGTCGGTGTGGCGGGCCATCAGCTCTCCGGCCCTGGCCAGCAGGGGCTCGGTCAGCTGGTCGCAGATCTCTACCAACAGGTCTCCCTTGCCGGAGAAGTAGTGGTAGATCGCGCCGGTCGCGAGGCCGAGCTCGGCCGCCAGCTCGGCGACCGAGGTCTCCGCGTAGCCGCGCCGGGCGAAGACGCGGGCGGCGCCGGCGACCACCTCGGCGCGGCGGCGATCGTAGCGCTCGCGGAGGGCGGGGCGGGTCGGGCGGGTCTTGACCACGCGCGAATGATATCCAAAAGACCGAACGATACGTCGAACTTCGAATGGTAATTCGGTATATTGCCCGGCATGGAGACGACCGCTTCCCTGCAGGACCTGAGCCCCGTCCTGGTCGCGAACCGGGGTGAGATCGCGGTCCGGGTGATCCGCACCCTGCATGCGCTCGGCCTCGTCGGGGTCGGGGTCGCGACCGAGGCCGACCGAGGCTCGCCGCACCAGCTCAAGGCGGATCTGTGCGTGGAGATAGACAGCTACCTCGACCCCGAGCAGCTGATCGCAGCCGCTGAGCGCGCCGGGGCCCGCGCCGTACATCCCGGCTACGGCTTCCTCAGCGAGAACCCCGAGTTCGCCGGCGCGGTTTCCGCGGCGGGGCTGACCTGGATCGGGCCGCCTCCGGGGGCGATCGAGCTGATGGGGGACAAGGGCCGCTCGAAGGAGCTCGCCGCCGATGCGGGCGTTCCGGTCGTGCCCGGCACGGCGGGTGGCGACGCATCGGCGGAGCAGATCGCGGCGCTCGCCGAAGAGCACGGCTTCCCACTGATGATCAAGGCGCTCGCCGGTGGCGGCGGCAAGGGGATGCGCGTCGTCGCGAGCGGATCCGAGCTCGAGGCGGCGACCGCCGCCGCCCGGCGCGAGGCCGAGGCCGCCTTCGGCGACGGCCGCGTGCTCGCCGAGCGCTACATCGAGCGCCCCCGCCATATCGAGATCCAGATCCTCGCCGACGCACACGGAAACGTCGTCCACCTCGGTGAGCGCGAGTGCTCGCTTCAGCGCCGCCACCAGAAGGTGATCGAGGAGGCCCCCTCTCCCTACGTCGACGCCGCGATGCGCGAGCGGATGGGCGCGGCTGCCGTCGATCTCGCGCGGGCGTGCGACTACGAGGGCGCAGGCACGGTCGAGTTCATCGTCCCCGCCGACAGGGTCGACTTCTTCTTCCTCGAGATGAACACCCGGCTGCAGGTCGAGCATCCGGTGACCGAGATGGTCTGGGGCCTCGACCTGATCGAGCAGCAGCTCCGGGTCGCGGCCGGGGAGCCACTCGGGTTCGGGGCGGAGGGTCTGGAGCCCGGCGGCCACGCGATCGAGGCCCGTCTGTACGCGGAGGACCCGGCCGCCGGATTCCTTCCCTCGACCGGGACGATCAGGCGCTGGCGGGAGCCGGAGCTGGCAGGGGTGCGGATCGATGCCGGGGTTGCCGAGGGCTCGGTGATCGGGACCGAATACGACCCGATGCTGGCGAAGGTGATCGCCCACGGGCCTGACCGGACGACCGCGCTCGGGCGGCTCGACCGAGCGCTCGCCGGGCTCGAGCTGCTCGGCACGAAGACGAGCGCCGCCCTCTCGCGGGCCTTGTTGGCGACCCGGGAGGTGCGGGCGGGGGATCTCGACACCGGTCTGCTCGAGCGCCGGCTCGCCGAGGAGGCCCTCGAACTCGCAGCGCCGGACGACCTCCTGCCCGCCGGGGCGATTGCGGTCTTCGTTGCAGACACCCGCGATCTCTCGGTCCAGCCCGGTCCCTGGCTGCGCCGCTTCGAGGGCATCGGCGAGGTCCGGATAGCCGACGGGTTGATCTCGCGCGGCGAATCCAGCCACTGCTTCGCGGCCGAGGAGGTCGGAGACGGTCACATCGCCGTCCGCCTCGACGGCCTGACCCGGACCTACGCCTTCCTGATCGAGGATGGGACGGTCTGGATCGGCCGCGACGGCCACCAGATCGAGCTCGCGATCGAGCACCGCGCCCGCGCTGCCGCCTCCCGACCCGGCTCGCTGGAGGCGCCGATGCCGGGCAGGGTGCTCTCGATCGAGGTGGCCGACGGCGATCGGGTCAGCGAGGGCGAGCTGGTGATGGTGCTCGAGTCGATGAAGATGGAGCTGCAGATCACGGCCCCGGCCGACGGCGTCGTCCGCGAGCTCGAGCTCGAGGTGGGCGACCAGGTCTCTCAGGCAGAGACCCTGCTCGCGGTGGTCGGTGAGGAGGAGGAATCCGGATGAGCGATCGAGAGGGCCACGAGGAGCTGCTGGAGGATCTCCGGCGACGCGTGCAGCGGGCCGCAGGCGGCGGCGGCGAGCGGGCGATGGAGAGGCATGTCTCGCGCGGCAAGCTCCCCGCGCGCAAGCGGGTCGAGCTGCTCTGCGATCCCGGCGCCCCCTTCCTCGAGCTCTCAGCGCTTGCGGCGGAGGAGATGTACGGGGGCGATGCTCCGGGAGCGGGAGTCGTCGCCGGAGTCGGGGTCGTCGAGGGCCGCCGATGCGTGATCGTCGCCAACGACGCGACCGTCAAGGGCGGGACCTATTACCCGGTCACGGTCAAGAAGCACCTGCGGGCACAAGAGATCGCGCTCCACAACCGGCTGCCCTGCATCTACCTGGTCGACTCCGGAGGCGCCTTCCTGCCGATGCAGGACGAGGTGTTCCCCGACCGCGAGCACTTCGGCCGGATCTTCTTCAACCAGGCGACGATGTCGGAGCGCGGGATCCCGCAGATCAGCGCGGTGATGGGCTCCTGCACCGCCGGCGGGGCCTACGTCCCGGCGATGAGCGACGAGACGGTGATAGTCGGGGGGCAGGGCACGATATTCCTCGGCGGCCCGCCGCTGGTCAGGGCGGCGACGGGAGAAGAGGTGAGCGCCGAGGAGCTGGGTGGGGGAGAGGTCCATGCCCGCGAGTCGGGGGTGGTCGACCATCTGGCCTCCGACGACGGGCACGCGCTCGAGATCGTCCGCTCGATCGTCGCCACCCTGCCCGCTCAGGCCGCGCCGCCCTGGGAGCGGATCGAGTCGAGGCCGCCGCGCGAGGATGCGGACGGAATCCTCGATCTGGTCCCGCTCGACAGCCGCACCCCCTACGACGTCCGCGACCTGCTGCGGCGGATCGTCGACGCCTCGGTCCTCGACGAGTTCAAGGAGCTGTACGGGACGACGATTGTCTGCGCCTTCGCGCACATCGATGGCCACCGGGTCGGACTGATCGCCAACAACGGGATCCTCTTCAGCGAGTCCTCGCTCAAGGCAGCGCACTTCATCGAGCTCTGCGATCGCCGCCGGGTCCCGCTGGTCTTCTTCCAGAACATCAGTGGCTTCATGGTCGGGCGGGACTACGAGGCCGGCGGGATCGCCAAGGACGGCGCAAAGCTGGTCACCGCGGTCAGCTGCGCCCGGGTCCCGAAGCTGACCGTGATCATCGGTGGCTCTTACGGGGCCGGCAACTACGGCATGTGCGGCCGCGCCTACTCACCGCGGTTCCTGTTCATGTGGCCGAACGCGCGGATCTCGGTGATGGGCGGCGAACAGGCCGCGACGGTGCTGGCGACGATTCGCCGCGAACGCGTCGAGGCGGGTGGGGAGGCGTGGAGTAGCGAGGACGAGGCCGACTTCCGTGCCTCCCTGCACCGGCAGTTCGAGGACCAGGGCAATCCGATCTACTCGACCGCCCGGATCTGGGACGACGGCGTGATCGACCCTCGCGACACCCGCGAGGTCCTCGCCAAGTCACTCGCCGCCTGCGGCTCAGGTGGCCTCGGGGAGCTGGGCTACGGCGTCTTCCGGATGTAGGGCGACCGGGCGCTCAAAGTGGCGTGACGGCGATCGAGCCGGCATCCCGGCGGGCCTTGTCGCTGACGTCGGGGATCTCGGCGACCGTCGTGTACCGGAGGTGCTCGGCGTCGAGACCGAGCGCCCTCGCCACCTCAGGGGAGATCAGCTCGAGCGCGGTCTTCGACGCGAGCAGAGCTCCCCCGCGAGCAGCTTCCTGGATTCGTGCGCATTCGTTCACCTCGTCGCCGAGAGCCGTCACCTCGAGCCGCCCCTCGGTTGCGACCTGGCCGATGTAGGCGGCCGGCGCCCAGTGCACTCCCGCGTTGATCCTGACCGGCTCCGAGCCCGGCAGGTCGATCCGGAGCTCGTTTCCGGCCGCCTCGGCCGCCACCATGATCTCGCGAGCCGCCTCTATCGCCGCCTCTATCGCCGCCTCGCCGGATCCGAGGTCATCGGCCAAGAAGAAGCCCGAGGCGCCGTCGCCGGCGTGCTTGCCGACGATCCCCGTTCGCTCGACGATCGCCTGGTCCATCGCGTTCGTCAGCCGCCGGATCAGCGCGAAATAGCGGGCGCTCGGCACATGACGCGAGAGCATCCCGGACTGCTCGACGTCGGCGAAGAGGATCGCCGCCGCATGCTGACCCGGGTCCGCGAGCCGCGCCATCCGCTCGAACATGCCTCGATCGCCGCGAACCAGCTGCGCGAGCAGACTCGCCGGGAGGCCCGTGTTGTAGAGAACGGCGTTGGCGAAGGTCGGACCACCTTCCCGGCGCAGGGGGACCGTCACGGTGTGGACGTGGATCGTTGGGCCCTCGGCGGGAACGTAGTCGATCCCATAGGCCCAGACCGGCGGGGGCGTTCGCGGCTGGGCTCCCTCGAGCAGCTCCCTCTCCGCCTCGTCCAGGTACCGAGCCGCGGTCTGCTTGCCGCCGGGCGTGTCATGAAGGATGAAGTCGAGGTTTTCGCCGAGCATTCGCAGCCTGCTCTCGTCGGTGATCGCCCGCCGCCAGGGGGCACGCCGGAAAACCGCGAGCACGTGCTCGCCCACCCCCAGCTCCTGCTCGTCATCGGACCCCAGGAGCCCGATCAGCTCCGGGGAGAGCCAGCTCAATCGCCACTCAGCGTCGTAGATCGCGGCGCTCCAGCGGGTTCGGGTCAGCGCTCTGGCCACGACCTCGAGCTCACCGGGATCGAGCGGGGCGGAAGGGGGGCTCATCGGCCGTTCGCCCCCCCGCCGGAGCGGGGCCGATACCTGGCGATCTCGATCGTCATCCGGTCCTGGATATCACGGGCGGCGTCGTAACTCGAGACCCCGTTCATCAGCAGTGAGAATCCGACCTTTCCGTGGCCGGCGTTGCAGTAGCCGGAGAGGGTCGAGACGCCGCTGATCGTCCCAGTCTTGGCCCGGCAGCGGCGCGCTGCCGCTGTGCCCTCCATGCGCTCGTCGACCGTCCCCTCCTTACCGATCTTTGCGAGCGAGTCGTAGAAGGCCTCGCGCGCCTCGTGCTCGCGCATTCCGGCGAGCAACCGGACCACGTCGCGCGGGGAGGCCTTGTTGTTGTCGGTCAGGCCCGAGCCGTCGCGCATGTCGACCTTCGCCCCCAGCGTCCGCGCGAATCGCTCAGCCGCTTTCGTCCCGCCCTTCGTCGTCCCGCGGCGCCCGGGCTTGGCCCAGATCCGCTTCAGCAGCATCTCCGCGTAGAAGTTGTTCGAGGGCTTGTTGGTATCGGCGGCGAGCGAGGCGATCGTCGGCGAGCTGTAAGCGGCGATCGGCTCCGAGCGGACTCGCCCCGGGGCGCGCTTGACCTTGGTCGATCCCTTCACCTTGATCCCACGCTTGCGAAGACGGTCCTTGAAGGCCGAGGCGGCGTGCAGCGCCGGGTCGGCCGAGTAGGTCGAGCCCCCGTAGGTGAGGCCGGAGAGGGGGTTGAGGTAGGGGCCCGGCCCGTAGCCGGAATCGGGAACGCCGCGCTTGCGATCGAAGACCGAGTCGTCGGCGTAGAGGTCCCCCTTGACCTTGCGGATGCCGCTGCGCTTGACGGCCTTGGCCAGCTGGCGAACGCCGCCCTTTCCCAACGATGGATCGCCGCCGCCGATCAGGAACAGGTCGCCCTTGAGGCGACGGTTGACCACCCGGCCGCTGGAGCCGACCGTGGTCTCGATCCGGCCGCTGGACCCGAGCCGGTGCAACGCGGCTGCCGTGGTGAACAGCTTCGTGTTCGAGGCGAGGCGACGGCGCTCACCCTCCCTGCGGTCGAACAGCACCCGCTTGCGGTTCGCGTCGATGTCGTAGACGTAGAACCCGGAGGAGGATGGGGCGCGCTTGGAGAGCTTCTTCAGTTTGCGCGTCAGTTGCCTGCGGGTGTTGGAGCCGCTCACGGTCGCAGCGTTGCGCGCAAGCGAGGGATCGCTGCGGGCAGGGAGATCGGGCGCGTAGCTCTCGCCGGCCCCGATCGCGGTGCTCGGAGCCAAAGCACCGAGCACCGACAGCGCTATCGCTCCCGCCGCGTACCGCATCGCCGCGATGGTAGCCGAGGCGCTAGCGTCGCCCGCGAATCCGGAAGTCGATCTTCGCCGGGCGCGTCCGGTTTGCGGACCCGTCGATCGCCACCACCTTGGCCCGGTAGCGGCCGGGCTTGGCCTTGAAGGTGCTGCGCTTGCGCCCGAATCCGAGGCGGTTGAAGCCGATGTGGCCCTTGCCGTGCTTCTCGTAGCCGGCGAAGCGTCGGCGCTTGCCGCGCTTGCCCTCGAGCCGGAAGAACTCGACCTGGATCTTCGACGGCTCGTTGACCGAGTACCGCAGAATGGTCCCCCCTCGCCGGAAGCTGTAGCTGTCCAGGCGCACGTCGCGGAGGTTGGGGCTGCGCAGGTCGACCTTGCTGCGAGGAACCGGGTCAGGCTCGAACGTCGGGTTGCCGGGGGCATCGGAGACGACGACGGTCCCGCGCACGCTCGAGTGCAGCTTGCACTGGAACTCGTAGGCGCCGGGCTTGTCGAAGTCGAGCTTGAACTCGTCGCCGATCGCGTGCTGGGGCGTGTTGTTGTTCAGGTCGGAATCGAGGCCGTCCGCCTCGGGCGGGAGCCCGGTGATCGAATGCATCGTGTCGGGTCCGACCCAGTACCAGGTGACGTGCTCGCCGCGGTCGATCGCGACCGTGTCGTCCGACCACTGGTAGTTGCTGATCGAGATCCTGCGATTGGCGGCGTCCGCCACCGAGACCTGCACCGCACCGATCAGGCAGGCGAGGGCCAGCGCGCCCAGCGCCCGCCTCATTTGACCGTGTACCAGCCGGTCATCCCCTGGTGGAGATGGCTGAAGACGTGGCAGTGGTAGAGCCAGCGGCCGGGATTGTCCTCCAGATAGGTGGCGGAGAACGAGTCACCCGGGCCCAGGGTCTTGTTGTCGACGATCGTGCCGTCCGGCTCCTGCCAGCGATGGCCGTGGACGTGGAAGGTGTGGAAGTAGTCGTCGATCGCGTAGACGTGCCACGCCACCGTGTCGCCGACATTGGCCTTGAAGTCGGGGGTGTTGCCCGCGTAGGCGCGGCCGTTGACGCACCAGAACACCGTGTCGAGGCCGGTTGCGACCGGCTGGAAGGAGTGAAAGCCGACGAAGAACTCCTTGTCGGCGCGGGGAGCGCCCTTGGGGCGGATGATCAGCGGCCCGAACAGGCCCTTGTAGAGCGGGATCGGGTCGAGCGGGCCGTGGTCGTGGTACAGCCACATCCCCTCCGTGCCCTCCGTCGCCTCCCAGACGTACTGGAAGGTCTCGCCCTGCTGGACGAAGCCGCCGGGGTCGGTCCACTTGCCCTTGTAGGCACCGTCCATCTCGATCGAGTACTGCGCACCGTGCGGGTGCATCGTCACCGGCGAGCTCAGGGTGTTCTGGAAGTTGACCACGATCGTGTCGCCGACCTCGGCCTCGATCAGCGGCCCGGGGATCTTGATCCGGCTGATCGGCGTCGCGAAGTCCTGGGTGTAGGCGCGGTAACCGAAGGCTTTGAACTTGGTCTTACCCGGCACCTTCTGGTTGAGCATCTGGTCCTTGCCCGAGGGGACGATGTTCCAGCGCCGCTCCTCGGCCTTGATCCAGTACTCGCGACGCTTGCCGGTGGCCCGCTGCGCGGCCAGGGTCGCGACCGAGCCCTGCTCGGCGGCGACCGCAGGCTTGCGGTTGCGGACCTTCGGCGGGACCTCGACGTTGCGCGCGAGCGCCTCGACGTCGGCCTCGCGGTCGTTGCGGATCTTCTGACCGCCGAGCGTGCACAGGAGGAGCCCCCCGCCCCCAGCGGCGAGGAACCCCCGCCGGTCGACTGAAGGCCCGTCCATCGGCGGGCTCCGCTACTTCTTGACCTTGGTCGTCTGCTTCATCGTCGTCCGGTGGATAGTGCAGACGAACTTGTAGGTGCCGGGCTTGGTGAGCTTGGTCTTGAACGGATCGCAGGTCGCCCCGGTGCACTTCGACGTCAGCTTCTTCTTCTGCTTCTTCTTCAGGCCCTTCGGGGCCTTGGTCAGGGTCACGTTGTGCGGGTTTGAGGTGCCCGGCTGCCATATCCACTTCAGGGTCGTGCGCTTCTTGACGGTCAGATCCAGCGGGCTGAAGAAGTCGTCGGCGACCTTGATCTTGGACACCTTCTTCTTGCCCGCAGCGTCCGCGCCGGTCCCCGCGATTCCCGCCGGGGCGACCACCGCGACCACCAGTGCGGCGATCGCGGTCAACAGGGCCCCGCTCAGTCCTGCCCGCCTCACGAGCAGTCCGGTCCGGGGGTGACCATGAACGGCTCATAGTCCTTGTACGGCGGATGGGTCTGGCCGGGCCACGAGCACTGCATCTTCTCCGGCGGATCGGCGAGGACGTAGCCCACGACCTTGCCGAACTGCTCGGCGTCGCCGGTTGAGGTCCCGGTCCCGATCCCGGGAGCCGGGCAGCCCGGGTAGAGAACCGCGTTCGACGTGGTGCCGCTCGGGTCGAAGGTCGAGCTGCTGTTGCCCGCGAAGCAGTTGCCTGTCCCCGAGCCGTCGTTGAAGAAATCGAACGCGTTCGGGTCGCTCCCGCTGCGTCCCATCTTGTTGTTGACGATCATGTTGTCGATCGCGATCGCATCGTCGCCCTCGTTGGTGAGGCCGCCGTCGCTGAAGTTGGCGACACCCCACTTCTCGTGGCCGAAGATCTCGTTGTTCTTGATCTCCCAGCCGGTCACGCCGAAGTTGACGATCCCGATCCCGATCGGGAAGTTGATCGTCGTGTCGCCGATCTCTCCGAGTCCGTTGGAGATCGTCTTCACCGGCGAGTCCGGCAGGTAGTAGTTGAAGTTGTTCCAGAAGATCTCGTTCTTCCGGATCACGTTGTCCGAACTCGGCTCGTACGGCTCCGAGTCGAGCGTGTTCGGCGTCAGCCCGATGCCGTTGTTGTAGAACACGTTCTTGTAGATGTCGTTGTACCGGGCGTTGGTTCCCGAGTACCCCTGGATGTTGTCGTAGGCGACGTTGTTGTCGACCTTCGTCGTCTTCGGGTTGTTCTGCGGCGGGGTCGCACCGACGTAGTAGGCCGAATCGCCGTGGCCGTAGCCGATCGACTTGGTCATCCGGCCGCCGACGCAGCCGAACGCGAACAGCCCGTAGGAGCGGTTGTTCGCGACGATCATGTTCTTGAAAAGGTAGTCCCTGCACTTCAGCTTCTTGTCGCCGTCGCGGGCATCGGAGTCGCGGAAGAAGACGCCGTTGGTTTCGTAGTTCTTGACCGTCATGTTCTTGATCGTCACGTTCTTGACGTCGATCCCCTCGATGCCGTTCTGGGCGGGTCCACCGGGGCCCTTGGCGTTCTTGCCGTTGAGCACCGTCTTCTTGGCGTTCTTCTTGGTGCCCATCAGGGTCTGGCCGTTGTACTTCTTCCCGTCGAGGATCACGCCCTCCTTGTACTTGCCAGGCTTGATCTTGATCTTGCCGTTCTTGCCGACCTTGTCGGCAGCCTTCTGGATCGACTTGTACTTACAGCCGAACTTGCAGACGGTGACCTTCGCCTTGCCCTTGTTCTTGCCCTTGCCAGCCGTTGCTGTGGCCGGTATCGCGATGCTGCAAGCAGCGATCGCGAGGAACGAGATCGAAACGGTCAGAACCTTCCGCATGTATTGTCTCCGTGACTGTCGGTTGGCGCCGACCCACGACGACGCCCTCTCCCTGCCCTGCCCTCAGGCATTGGCCGGAAAACTACCAGATCAGCCAGCCTCGATCCGGTCGAGACCGCGAAAACAGGGGTCCCCGTTCGACGCGCCCTTTGGCCGGCTGGCCAGGCTGCTAGCTTGGTCCGGCCGATGAGCGAGGTAGTGAAGCTCGATCCGGCCGTCCGCAGGGCTGCGGGCCGCCGGAAGAAGCGGTCGAAGACCGCACTGGTTCTGGGCGGTGGCGGTTTTACCGGCGCCGTCTACGAGATCGGAGCGCTGCGCGCGTTCGACCTGCTCGCCGTCAACCGGACCGTGAACGAGTTCGACGTCTACGTCGGCACCAGCGCCGGCTCCTTCGTTGGCTCCGCCGTCGCCAACGGCGTCACCCCCGAGGAGATGATGCGGGTCCTGAACAAGAACCTGCCCTCACCGCTCCGGGACATGGACCTCGAGATGCTGCTGCGTCCCAACTACAAGGGATTCGCCAGCTCGGCCGCGCTCTTCCCGCTGCGCGTGATGGGGGTGCTCCGCCAGCTCGCCACGACCGTTGGCGAGGCCTCGGTGATGGACATCGCCCAGGGGCTGGCCGGCGGCCTGCCGAAGGGGCTGTACCGCGGCATCGGCATCGAGGAATACGTTGCCGAGATGCTCGGCGACCCCGACCGCACCGACGACTTCCGGATGCTCGAGCGGGAGCTGTATCTGACCGCGACCGACCTCGATACCACCGACCGGATCGTGCTCGGTGACGGCGAGTGGCGTGACGTCCCGATCTCGCGCGCGGTCTCGGCCTCAACGGCTATGCCGCTGGTTTACGAGCCGGTCGAGATCAAGGGCCGCGAGCTGACCGACGGCGGAATTCGCTCCACCACCAACGTCGATATCGCGGTCGAGAAGGGCGCCAAGTTCATCGTCATCGTCAACCCGATCGTGCCCTTCGTCAACGACTTCAACAAGCGGGTGCCGACGCTGCTTGGCAGCCGGGTGCGGCGGGTATCCGACATGGGCTTCGTCGCGATCGCCAACCAGGCGATCCGGATGATCGCCCACGATCGCCTGCACCGCGCGGTCGAGCGCTGGGAGATCGAGTACCCCGGCGTCGACATCCTCCTGATCGAGCCCGAGTTCGACGACGAGTTGATGTTCGGGACCTCGATCATGGATTACTCGGCCCGCCTGCAGATCGCCAGACACGGCTTCGAGTCGGTCACTCTGAGGCTCGCCCGTGACTACGAGCGCTACAAGACGATCGCCGAGCGGCATGGAATCGAGATCTCGGCCCGCCGGATCAAGCACGTCCTCGACCAGGTCGAGCGCGAGCGCGATACGGCGCCGGCATGGCGCCGGGTGTTCGAGCAGACCACGTCGGCGCTGCTTCGGCAATCCGACGCCGGCTGACCGCCGCAGGGTCTAGGTCCCCAGGTCCTCGTCTTCCTCGACGGCGATCGAGTATCGGTTGCGCTCGCACTTCGAGAGGTGCTCGGCGATCTGGTCGGCTGCGTGCTCGACCGCGACAGCGCTTACCAGGCCGAGCGCGGCCAGGTGGCGCAGCTGCTGCTCGGAGGAGATCCGGGCCAGATCCGTCGCGTAGTGGCGCTCGGCGTGGCCCACCAGCTCGCGCGGAGCGGCTTCGATCAGGCCGTTGAGATCGGTGATCGCCTTCTCGCGCCAGTGTCCGAAGCGGTCCCGGGCATGCGCCAGCGAGCTGGGCGGCACCGTCGGGCAGGTGCCGAGGACATCGACGGCGTCGATCGCGTCGCCGGTCGCCCTGATCCTCGCGCTGGTGTCGCGGAAGGCAAGCTCTACCCACTTCTCCGCGGTCAGGCGACCGCTGTGTACCCGGCGCGCGGTCGCGTAGACGACCCGGCCGGCGCCGCGGACCTCGAAGAGGCCCCGGTGGGGTTCGTTGCCCATCTGCAGCTCGTCGAGCATGTCGTCGAGGGCGTAGATCGCGACTCGCCCATGCCACTGAGGGACCAGCCCGAGATCGATCAGCTCGGCGAGGGTCTGGCGCTCGACGGACAACCCTCGCCGAAGCAGCGCCTGGTAATGCTCCTCATCGCTCAGACCGAGTGCCTTGATCTCCTCGGTTGCCGCCTGTTCGACCTCGGCCAGCCGCTGCTCGATCTCGCTGTTTGCGGCGATCCGGTGCAGCTCCTCGCGGGCAGAGCGGGCGCCGTCGAAGCGAGCCGCGGCCGCTACAAAGCGGCCGAGCCGGTCGGGGCGATGCAGGCCGAGGTAGCGGACCAGGACCCCGATAGTCGTCGCGTTGACAAGCAGGGTGGCGATCACGACTCCGGCCGTCATCGCCACGAAGCGCTCCTGCTCGGGGAGGGCATCGGGGATCGCGAGCGCGAGCGCCAGCGCGACGCCTCCCCGCAGGCCTCCCCAGACGACCACGAGCTCGTTCTGCCGCCCGATGTCTGGCAGGCGGGCCAACCGGGTGACCACCGGCATCACCGTGAAGATCGCCAGCGGTCGGCTGATCACGACCGCGGCGATGCCGATTGCGATCGCGTCGAGGTTGTCGCGGATCAGGCCGGCGTCGATCACGACCCCGATCAGGATGAAGAGGATGCCGTTGGCGACGAAACCGATCGATTCCCAGACCGCGTGCCAGGTCTCGACCTCCGCCCTCGGGATCAGGGTGTGAGCGAAGGCCGATAGAACCAGCCCGGCGCTGACCGAAGCCATCACACCGCTGAAGCCGAAGATCTCCTCGCCGAGAGCGAACGAGCCGTAGGCGACCGCGATCGTCAAAGCTGTGGACGGCAGCCGCCCAAGCCGACCGGCGATCTCGGCGACGCCGAGTCCGAGCAGCCCGCCGAGGGCGGCGCCGCCGAGGAAGACGTAGAGGAAGTCCGCGACCCCGTCGAGTACGCCGACTTCCTCCGTTCCCAGGGCGGCGATCAGGAGGATGTTGAAGAGGACGATCGCGATCCCGTCGTTGAGCAGCGACTCGCCCTCGACCAGGACCAGGAGCCGGTTCGGCACCCCGAGGTCGCGAAAGGTCGCAGTCACCGCGACCGGATCGGTCGCCGAGATCAGGACTCCGAAGACGAGCGCCGCGGTGAGGGAGATCCCGAGGCCGAAATGGACCATCACCCCGACCAGCGTCGCGGCGATCACCAGGGCCACCATCGCCAGGGTGAGGATCGGGACCAGGTTCTTGACGAACACCCGGGCCGGAAGTGTCAACGCCGCCTCGAAGACGAGGGCGGGGAGGAAGGCGAAGAGGAGGACGTCATGGAAGGCCTCGCCCTCGATCGGCAGCTCGACCCCGTTCGCCCGCGCGATCTCGCCGGCGAGGAAGCCGACGAGGACGAGCAGCAGCGTCAGCGGGATCCGCAGGCGTCTGGTCAGGACCGAGAGCAGTGAGGCGATCGCGAGCAGAGCCGAGATCGCGAGTATGACCTCGGCGATCGTCTGGATCTCGATTGCGGCCACTGACACCAGGTCCGAGCGTATCCGGTCGCGGGGAGTCGCCATTCGGCAGGGCGGCGCTCTGCCGGGAATCGGGCGGTGTCATACGAACGGTTGACGGATCGTGTGGCGACGTCGGTGAGGGGACGGGTCGTGACTTCGACCTACAGCAAGTCGATCCCATCGGGGGGCAGATCTCACGCCTGATCTGCGGCAAGGTTGCTGCCGTGTATCAGGGTCTCCCCAAGGAGAAAGACGCGCCGCATCCCATAGCGTGCCGACCGCCCACGACTCCTATCGGGGGCTCGGTCCCCGCTGCGCCAGTCGATGGGAGCCTCGAGGCCGTGGGCCGGCTCGCAGCGGGCGTCGCCCACGACTTCAACAACCTGCTGCAGGTGATCCTGATCTGCTCGCGCGAGATCGAGCGGGGCGTCGATGAGGCCGCCGGCCGCGAGTGCGCCGTCGAGATCCTCTCCGCCGCCCAGCGCGGGGCCAAGCTCACCCGCCAGCTGCTCAAGTACGCGCGCGACGACGAGCCGGAGCGAGTTCCGATCGACGTCAACAGGGCGGTGCTCGACACCACCCAGCTTCTGCTCCGCACCCTCGGCGATCAGGTCGCGCTGCGCAGCGAGCCCGCAGCGGGTCTACCGAAGGTGATGTTGGGAGCCGGACAGCTCGAGCAGATCCTGATCAACCTCGCGGCCAACGGCCGCGATGCGATGCCCAATGGCGGGACGGTGACGATCCGCACCCGCCTGGCGGCGATCGATCCCGGCGATCAGGTCCTAGGGGTCGGATGGCATCTGCTTCTGACCGTCAGCGACGAGGGATTCGGGATGAGCGAAGCGGAGCTCGCCCATGCCCGCGAGCCCTTCTTCACGACGAAGAAGTCGGAGGGCACGGGCCTTGGCCTTTCGACCGCCTTCGAGATCGCCCGCGACGCGGGCGGTGATCTGCGGCTCGACAGCGCGCCCGGTGAGGGGACGACGGTCTCGCTCTTTCTGCCGACGCTGGACGGCGCCGGCCGACTCCCGACGCTCCCAAGGCGCTCGGGCATCGAGGCCCCAGCAGGGTCGAGCCCGCCGGGCCTCAGCCGACCGGGAGCCTGACCTCGACGCAGGTGCCGTCCCCCGGGGCGGATTCGATCTCAAGGCAGCCGCCCAGGGCGGCTGCTCGTTCGGAGGCGGATGCGAGGCCGATGTGCCCCTCGCGGAGAGCCTCCGCGGCGCGGTCTTCCTTCATCCCGACCCCGTCGTCGATGACCTCGAGCCGGAGGTCACCGTTCTCGGCCGCGAGTGAGATCCCGATCCGAGATGCTTCCGCGTGCTCGACCGCGTTGAGAAGCAGTTCGCGGGTGATCGTGAACAGCATCCCGTCGAGCTCGGCCGACTCACCAGGCTCGATCGTCAGCTCGATCTCGGCCCCCGACCTGTCGGCTGCGCGCGTCGCGATCTGCTCGAGTGCCGCGGCGAGCCCGAGCTGCTCGAGTGAGCTCGGGTAGAGATCGAAGACCATCTCCCGGAGCTCGGCGATGGTCTTCTTCACCGACGCACGTGCGGCCACCGCTGCTTTGGTGTCGCCACGAGCCGCTCTGTCGAGCTCGAGCTGGGCCGAAAGCAGCTGTTGTATCGGTTCGTCGTGAAGCGCATAGGCGAGACGTCGGCGCTCGCGTTCCTCCGCCTCGAGGGCTCGCACCGCGAGCGTCCGGCTCGTCTCGAGCAGCGACTCGATCCGCTCGCTTCGCCTGCGCAGCAGCTCGGAGATGCCGATCGAGATCACGCCCACCCCGACGAGGTAGATGGCGAAGGTGGCCGCCGTTGCGTCGCGGCCGGGGACGTCACCGGGATCGTGAATCGCCGAGACGATCAGATAGAGGGCCGGAACCAGGGCGGCCCAGCGGGCCGTCGATCCCGGGCCGGCGGTGGCCGCGGCGATCACGGGGAAGAGAAAGAAGGCGAGCCTGACGTCGGCGAATGCACCCCCGGAGGCGAGCATCAGGGCCGAGATGAAGCCGAGGTCCAGCATCGATGTCCACGCGAGCGGGATCGGCCGATCGCGTCGGGCCAATTCGAGTGCGACGATCGCGTAGAACGCGGCGGCGAGGAGAATGAACGGGAACGACTCGTGGTTCTCGATGAACGGCTTGTCGTTGAGCGACCCGGCGAAGATGACCACGACGACGAATACGCGGGCGATCGAGCTCGCGTGCTCGATCCCGGCGCGCTCGAGTGCGTGGCTCACTCGATCAGGCCGCGGCGCAGCCCCTCGGCGACGGCCGCAGCCTGTGTTGCCACGCCGAGCTTCTCGTAGACGCGGCGGAGGTATGTCTTTACTGTGGCCTCGCTGAGATGGAGTCGCTTTGCGATCGCCGGCCCCGTGTCTCCGTTCGCGACCAGAGCGAGGATCTCCCGCTCCCGCCCCGACAGGGATCCGGACTGATCGGCCCGGTTGCGAACGTGGTCGACTACGTCGCCCTGGAGGCGTGCGGAGACCACCGTGCGTCCGGCGGCTGCGGCGAGCACCGCCTCGCAGAGCTCCTCCTCGCTCGCGTCCTTGGCTACGTAGCCCGAGGCGCCCTTTCGAAGTGCCTCATGAACGAGCGCTCCCTCAACGAACGCGGAGAGAAAAACAACCCGGGTCGTCAGCTCCTCCGCGACGATCTCGGCAAGGACCTCGGGTCCCGAGAGCTCGGGCATACGGACGTCGAGCATCGCGACATCCGGTTTCATCGCTCTGATCAGGGTCAGTGCGTCGCGTCCGTCGCCGGCCTCCCCGAGGATCTCGATCTCTTCCCGACCTCCGAGCGCGCGGACCACGCCCTGTCGGTAGACCGGATGATCGTCTGCGACGACGACCCGGATCGTCTCCGCGTCAGTTGACACGCCGGCTCCATGCACCCGGGCTGACCGTGCGCTCGTCCTCTCGCCCGGACGCGGCCGGAGCACCATACGGATCGGATCCCTCTCCACCCCAGAATTCTCGACCTACAGACCAGCTTTGCCGAGACACGATCGGTCCACCTTCGTCGTCGTCCAAACGGATGACAAGGAGTGTAAGGGCATCGGTTGCCTACACCCGTCGCACCGTTGGTCGACGCAAGGTTCATCCCTTTGGCGGGCAGATTCGAGGGTCGATCTGCGGGATCGTTCCGGCCATGGATCAGGAGCGCATCAAGGAAGACCGTTCAGCGCTCCTGTGCGCCGGGGTAGGCGTCGTTGGACCGGTGGTCCCGAGAACCGGCGGGACGGGCTCTCGGGTTCCGCCGGTCCAGCGTTCCAGAACATAGGACTGGGGGAGGGAGCAGTGCTCCCTGGTGAAAGAGACCCGGCCGGCGCGTTCCCCGGCCGGGTTTCACCTATCCGCTCACCGAACCATGACCAGCCGGGCAGGGCCGATTGCTACCCCCATCTCGACCCCCCTCCTGGAGGACCAAGCGGAGTTCAGCCCTCGTAGATGCTCGCGATCTCGCCTTCGTACTTCTCGGCGACGACGTTGCGCTTGACCTTCATCGTCGGGGTCAGCTCGCCGCCTTCCTGGGTGAGATCGGCCGGGAGGATCTTGATCCTCTTGACCTGCTCGACCCGGGCGAACTTCTCGTTGATCCTGTCGACGTGGGCCATGACCGATGCCTTGACGTCCGGATTCCCGGCGATCGTCGCGGGGTCGTCGGCGAGCCCGTTCTCGGCGGCGTACTTCGCCACCTCCTCGGGATCGAGCGTGACCAGCGCCACCAGGTAGGGCCGGCGGTCCCCGATGACGACGCATTGGCTGACCATCGCATGCTGCTTGATCTCGGCCTCGAGGTTCGCCGGGGTGATGTTCTTGCCGCCCGCCGTGATGATGATGTCCTTCTTGCGGCCGGTGATCTTCAGGTACCCGTCGGAGTCGAGCTCGCCGATGTCGCCGGTGTGGAGCCAGCCATCGACGATCGTCTCCTTCGTCGCCTCGTCGTTCTTGTAGTAGCCCTGGAAGATGTTCGGGCCTTTGATCAGGACCTCGCCGTCGCTGGCGATCTTGATCTCGCAGTCGTCGAAGGCGCGGCCGACGGTGCCGAACTTGAACGCGTCCGGGGTCGAGATCGTCGCCGCCGTCGAGGTCTCGGTCATCCCGTAGCCCTCGAGGATCAGGATCCCGGCCGCGTCGAAGAAACGCAGGATGTCGGGGTTGATCGGCGCCGCACCGGTCACGCACTGGGTGATGTTTCCGCCGAAGACATCGCGGATCTTCGAGAGCACCAGCCTGTCGGCCAGGTCGTACTGCTTCTGCAGCAGGAAGCCGGGCTGCTGCCCGCTCCGCTGCTTGGCGCGGTACTCCTTGCCGATGCCGACGGCCCACTCGAACAGCCTCTTCCTGACGCCGCCGGCCTTCTCGACGTCGCTGGTGACGGTCGTGTGGATCTTCTCGAAGATTCGCGGCACCGACGGGAAGTAGTGCGGCTTGACCTCGGAGAGATCGGGGACGATCTTGAGCGGGTCGCGCGCCCAGTAGGCGATCACGCCGCCGATGTCGAAGCTGCCGAGCTGGATCAGGAGCGCGAAGGAGTGTGCGAGGGGGAGGAACAGGTAGGCGATCTGCCCGGATTCGAGCACCTGTGCCTGCTGCGCCATGTCGAGCATCGCCCGGTAGTTGCCGTGGCTGATCACGCAACCCTTCGGGGGCCCGGTGGTTCCCGAGGTGTAGATGAAGGTGCAGATGTCGTCCTTGCCGACGGAGCTGTAGCGCTGCTCCCACTCCGAGGGGTCGCGACTCTCGCCGCGGTCGGAGAGCGCTGTCATCGAGATCGCGTCGTCGGCGGTGCCCTCGATCAGGATCACGTGCTCGAGCCGGGGCAGCGAGTCGCGGACCTGGCGGACCTTGGCGAGCTGCTCGTCGTTCTCGACCACGACAGCCTTGGCGTCGGAGTTCTCGAGCACGTACCGGCATTCGTCTGCGGAGTTGGTCTGATAGATCGGGACCACGGTGGCGCCGGCCGTGAGCGCGGCGAAGTCGAAGTAGGTCCACTCGGGCCGGGTGTTGGCGAGGATCGAGACCTTGTCGCCCTTCTCGATCCCGAGATCGATCAGCCCGAGCGAGAGCTTGCGAACCGTCTCGCCGACCTCGCTGAAGCTCCGGGTGACCCAGGTTCCGGTCGCGTCCTTGTACTTGATCGCAGGGCCGGCCCCGAACTTCTCGGTGGCCTTCGGGAGCAGGTCGGCAACGGTGTCGCTGTTCGTCCCCCGCCTGCTTGCTGCGGTCGCGGTCGCGGCCTCCATCGTGTCTCCTCTCCGTGATCTACAGACCCGACCAGGGTCCTAAGGGGAGTCTATGCGTACCGCGGATCGTGCGGGTTGATCGCGCCCCGAGGACGGCTCGAGGCTGCTATGGGGCGGGCTGAGCCTAGGCCGCGCGCTTGGCCTGTGCCGCCTCGAGCTGCTTGAGGCTCCCCGTGAAGAGCGTCTTGTCGATCCTGCCGTGCAGGATCGGCACTCCCATCTCGACGCACTTGGAGATCACCTCCTGCTGCTTCATCTTGACCTCGTCGGCGAGCTCTTCCGGGGTCAGATGATTTGCCAAGGGACTCCTCCTCGTGTGGTGATCCGCTGCACTCCCTTGTATATCGCTCGCAGCGGATGTGTCAAGCCCGATTCCGGGACTTTGCGCAAAGCCGCCGGCTATTCGATCGGTCTAGATCGGGTTCGGCACCTCGATGAACTCGTGGGCCACCCCGAAGCGCTCGGCGATCAGCTCGCCCAGCCTCTGGACACCGAGCCTCTCCGTCGCGTGGTGGCCGGCGGCGAAGTAGTGAATGGAGCCCTCGCGGGCCTCCGCCGTCACGTGCTCTGCCGGCTCGCCGCTGACCAGCGCGTCGAGGCCGAGCCCGATCGCCTCGCCCAGGTAGGGGGCGCCGGCGCCGCTCAGCAGCCCAACCCGCTCGATCCGCTCCGGCCCGGCGCCGAGCCGCAGAGGCTCGCGTTGCAGTAGTTCCGCGACCCGCCGCTCGAGCTCGCCTGGGGTGAGAGGATCGGGAAACCGCCCGATGACCCCGATCGCTCGCCCCCGGGCGGCGCCGAAGCGCCCCGCCTCGCCCGCCACGGGTTCGAGCCCGAGACCATCTCGCAGCAAGGCGTTGTTGCCGACCTCGGGGTGGGCGTCGAGCGGCAGGTGGTAGCCGGCGACGTTGAGATCGCTCTCCAGGGTGGTGCGGAGACGGGTCGCCATCGGCTCGCTGAGGGAGCGGGGATGGAACTCCCAGAACAGGCCGTGGTGGGCGATCAGCAGGTCGGCGTCGGCGCCGATGCTGCGCTCGATCAGCTCCAGGTGCGCCGAGACGCCGGTTGCGACCTTGCCTATCTCCGCTCGGCCCGGGACCTGGAGACCGTTCGGGCCGTAGTCCTCGAACGAGCGCGCGTCGAGCAGCTCGTCGCAGAAGCCGATGATCTCCTTGCATCTAGCCACGGGCGCGATCTTCGCAGAGCGGCGACCGCGTCCCGGCCCCGCCGGCTGGACGCATGGAGGTTGCACGCGATGGCCATCTGTCCAGTGGAGATCGCATCTTGTCCCGGTTGGCTCCCGTCGCCCGATGGAGAGGGTGCCATGACCAGTGCGCTCCGACCGTCGATCCTGATTCCGGCCGCAATCCTGGCCCTGCTCACAGCCCTGCTGGTGGGACCGGTGACGGGCGAGGCACAGGCCGGGTGCAAGTACTCCTCGACGCCGGCCTTCGAGATCAAGCGCAAGCAGGCGCGCAAGGCGACGCTCTGCCTGATCAACAAGCAGCGCCGCTCTCGTGGCCTCTCGCGGCTCAGGGAGCAAAAGGCCCAGCGCAAGGCCGCCAAGAAGCACACGAAGAACATGCTCAAGCGAGGCTGCTTCGGCCACAAGTGCCCCGGCGAGGGCGACCTGGTCGACCGGATCACGGCGACCAGGTATCTGCCGTGTGGCTGCAGCTGGGGCGTCGCCGAGAACATCGCCTACGGCTACGGCATCGAGAGCAGCCCGAAGCGGATCGTCAGGGCCTGGATGAGGTCCTCCGGACACAGGGCGAACATCCTCAACCGCAGCTACGAGCACATCGGGATCGGGATCAGGCCCGGATCTCCCTCCGGTCGACGCAACGCCGCCACCTACACGACCACCTTCGGTTACCGCGACTGAGACGGGCGCGACCCGAGGGCGACCCAAGCTTCCTCCCAAACCACATATCTCCTGGTCAAGGTCCGACCCCGCGAGGGTGGGGTCGGCTCGTTTGAGCGGAACGGCAGCGCGTGGTCCGGACCCGGTGGTGGGCGGCAATCGGGGCCGAATACGATGTGTGGGTGATGAGCGAGCGGATCGACACCGGCGAGACGAAGGCGGAGAGCGGCTTCGTCGAGGCCCTGATGGACACCGAGCTGTACTCGATCGGCGCCTACTTCTCCGATCAGAACCCCGGACTGGTCGACGAGGTCGTGGCCCGATCGGCCGAGATCGAGAGCCGCGGCCTCGGCGCCTGGGCGGAAGCGGAGGCGATCGACGTCGAGGAGGCGTTCGGGATGCTGTTGACGGGCCTCGCCGTCCGCTACTACAAGGCCGTGACGGGCTAGCCCACTCAGATGCCGCGCCGCTGGATCCCGATAACGCTGATGACGCTTGCCGTGGTCGGGCTGATCGCGGCGGTCGTCTCGATCTCGGTCGGGGAGAACAGGATCACGACGATCGAGCTCGAGGAGACCGGCGAGGTCCAGGAACTGATCGCCGGCATCCGCCAGCTCGATGACCGGCTCGGCAACGACGACGCCCCGGTTCAGGTCTTCCTGTTCACCGACGTCCAGTGTCCGCGCTGCGCCGATTTCCAGCGTGAGGTCGTAGATCCTGTGATTGCCGAGCGGGTGCGGACCGGCGAAGTGAAGATGCTGTTCCGCAACTTCCCGCTCGGGCTGAAGCCGGTGACCCTGGGGGCGCTCGCCGTTGAGGCGGCCCAAATGCAGGACCGAGGTTGGCAGTACGCGGAGATCTTCATCCGCAACCTCGACCAGGCTCCCGAGCGCGGCATCACAGACGAGTACCTGAACGAGGTCGCCGCGTTCACTCCCAAGCTCGACACCGCCCGATGGGAGGCCGACCTCGAGAGCGTTGCCGCGCGTGAGGCCGCCGAGGCCGACGTCGAGCAGGCGACTGAGCTGCGGCTGCCCGCCAACCCGGTCCTGATCGTCGAGGGGGCCAACGGCTCCGAGCAGCTCGATGATGTGCCCACCCTGGAGGAGTACGAGGCCGCGATCGACCGGGTCCGCTGAGCGCCGGATCGGCTCTCCGGCCCGGACGGGCTCCTGCCATACTCCGGCGCTCCTCGGGGCGTGGCGCAGCCTGGTAGCGCGCACCGTTCGGGTCGGTGAGGTCCCCGGTTCAAATCCGGGCGCCCCGATGATTGGGCCGATTCCTCGCGGGTATAGATTTCTATCCCGCGAATGCAAACAACCAAGGAGAACGATTCGCCTATGGCTTTCTCAGTTCCCGACCTGCCCTACGACTACAACGCTCTCGAGCCGCACATCGACGAGCGGACGATGCGCATCCACCACGACAAGCACCATCAGGCCTACGTCGACAAGGCGAACGCCGCGCTCGAGGGCACCGAGTGGGCCGAGCTGGACGTCGAGGAGGTCGTCGCCAACCTCGATCAGCTTCCGGCCGACAAGCAGGGGCCGGTGCGCAACAACGCCGGCGGTCACGCCAACCACTCGTTCTTCTGGGAGATCATGAGCCCCGACGGCGGCGGTGAGCCCTCCGGCGCGCTCGCCGACGCGATCAACGGGAAGTTCGGCGACTTCGACTCCTTCAAGGAGGAGTTCAAGAACGCCGGCATCGGCCAGTTCGGATCCGGCTGGGCCTGGCTGGTCCACGACGGCTCCGGCCTCGCGGTGACCTCGACCCCCAACCAGGACTCCCCTCTGACCGACGGCCAGACCCCGCTGCTCGGCGTCGACGTCTGGGAACACGCGTACTACCTGAACTACCAGAACAAGCGCCCCGACTACCTGGACGCCTTCTGGAACGTCGTCAACTGGGACGAGGTCGCCTCCCGATTCGAGGCGGCGTCCGGCTGATCGCCGACTGAGATCCTGCGGGCGCCCCGCCCCGGTTCCCGCCGGGGCGGGCCGTTTCACGTTCTGGCCTCAGGGGCGGCCCGCCCAGCCGTCGGTTGCCGTCGCGGCCCCGGCGCTGCTTAGAACTTGACCTGGACCGGGTCGCGCTCGGTTGCGTCGGTGATCTCGAAGAACTCCCTGGCTTCGAAGCCGCCGGAGTTGGCGACGATCGAGTTCGGGAAGATCTGGATCTGGGTGTTGTAGGACTGGACGTTGGAGTTGTAGATCCTGCGCGATGCCTGGATCTCGTCCTCGATCTGGTTCAAGTCCCGTTGCAGGGCCTGGAAGTTCTCCGTTGCGCGCAGGTCAGGGTATTGCTCGGCGACGGCACGCAGGTCGGTGAGCGCGCCCGAGAGCTTTGCCTCGGCCTGCTGGGTGGCCTCGATGCTCCCGGCCTTCATCGCCTCGGCCCGGGCCTTGGTCGTCTCCTCGAAGACCTTCTGCTCGTGGGTCGCGTAGCCCTTCACCGTCTCGACCAGATTCGGAACGAGGTCGTGCCTGCGCTTGAGCTGGACGTCGATCCCGCTCCAGGCCTCGTCGACGCGGTTGCGAGACGAGATCATCGAGTTGCGAATCACGATGAAAGCGACGATCGCGACGACGATCAGGACGAGGATGATGATCAGCGCGGCTGTCATTGGGGTGATCCTATCGGCTCCCGCCGGAACGGTGGGAGTGATGCCCTCACCTTTGACACGCGCCATCGGGGCCTGTTAGGTTCGCGATCCGCGGGGGGATGCCTCCCGACAAAGGCACGGAGACACTAGGAGCAGTTGAAAGCCTCATCGGCGACAGGGAGGGTTGCGGCGGTGCTCGCGGATTCGGTGGCGGCCAGTTCGGACCACTCGCCCCGGAAGGGGCACGGCAGGTCGCGGCTCTCGTGAGTTGCTTTGCGGACGAGGAGGAGCTGTACGGGCGGCTCGGCGGACTGCTCGAGGTCCTGACCAACGACGACGAGCTGGGCCCGCGATTCGCCAGCGCGGACACGGTCGTCCGCTACCTCCACCACGACCCCGAAGCCACGATCACCGTGAAGCTGGCCAGCGGCGAGCGGCCGCAGATCGAGTACGGGTCCAGCGAGCTCGAGCCCGAGGTCGTGATGGAGATGGACGCGGACGTCGCTCACCGCTTCTGGCTCGGCGAGGTCAACGTCGCTTTGGCGCTCTCGCGCGGTCAGATCCGCGCCAGCGGGCCGGTGTACAAGATTCTCCGACTGGTCCCCCTGACCACGCCCGCCTTCCCGATCTACAGGCAGCAGCTGATCGACGAGGGCCGCCAGGATCTAGTCGCGACCTGAGCATGAGTCGATGAGTCAATCGGAGCGTGACCGCTGGATCGCGACAGTGCGCGATCTGGCGAAGGATCACGATCTCGACTACGAGGCGGTCGGGGGTCTGAACCCACGAGATGCGCCACCGGCACTGTGCCCCGGCGGCAGCAATCGGATCACCGGTCAGCTTGCGCCCGGTTTCTGGGGTGCGAGCTGCGACGCCCTCGAGCGCGAGAGCGGCGGCCTGTTCCGGCGCACCGTTCTACCCGAGGCGGTCCTGGTCAAGGCCCACATGCCCGATCTGGCGGCGGTCGTTCCGCGCTTCGACGTCGAGTCGATCGAGGCCCGCCCCTCCGATCAGCTCCGCCGGCGTTCCTCGCTGAGGGTCGAGTTCGAGAGCGTCGAGTTCAACCGGCGGTTCATCGCCACCGTCCCGTCCGATCACGACCCGGTCGCCCTGCGCGAGCTGTTCAGCCCCGCCTTCCTGCAGTGGATCCTCGGGATCGATCGCGAGATCGACTTCGGTGGTGGCGAACGGCAGATCTGGTTCATGTGGAGGTTGCGCGAGCGCAGCCGCGATGAGCTCGAGCTCGCCCTCGCCAACGCCGGCGAGCTCTTCCGTCGCACCAGGCGCGAGCTGGAGGAGTCGAATGTCGTCGCCTTTCCGGCCGGCCCGTGGAACGCCGGCCTCGAGCCCTTTCCTGGCGCCGGGTCGGACGGCACCGCTCAGGAGTCGTAGCCGGGTTCGCCTGGCAGCACCACCCGGAACGCCTCGCGGGTACCGATCACGCGCGGCAGGATCGGCACGACCTCGCGGTTCTCCGCCGCGGCCAAGACAGAGTCGGCGTCGGGGTGATCGCGAAGCTCCTCGAGGTGACGAACGGTCGGAAAGCTGAGCTCGATCTCGTCCCGCTCCCCTGCCTCGAGGGCGGTCTCGGGACCGAACCAGCGGGCTTCGTCCATCTCGACCCCGTCGGGCTCGGGCTTGCAGTGGGGAGGGGCGAGTGCCACGTAGAAGCGGGTGTCGAAGCGCGCGGGGACCAGCTCGGGAGTGATCCATCGCGACCACGGCAGGAGGTCCTCCGGCCCGACCTCGAGGCCGCCTTCCTCGGCGAGCTCGCGAGCACCGCAGATCCGGTGGGCCCACTCGTCGACTTCGACCCCCGCGGGCGGGGCGGCCGCCGACTCGAAGTCCTCGCGATCGACCACTCCGCCGGCGAAGACCCAGACGCCCGGCATGAACTTCGCGTCCTTCCCCCGCCGGAGCATCAGCAGATCGAGCCCCTGCTCGCGATGCCGCCCACCGCGCCGCATGACGATCACGGTGGCGGCGGGTCGAGGCTCTGCGGGGCTCTCGTCGATCACGGGACCATATTGATTAGGCTGGGGCGAATGACTGAATCACAGCCCACCCAGTGGATCTGCACCTCCTGCGGCTACATCTACGACCCCGACGAGGGCGACCCCGACGGCGGCATCCCGGCAGGGACGCAGTTCGAGGACATCCCCGATTCCTGGTTCTGCCCTGTCTGCGGAGCGCGGAAGGCGGACTTCGAGCCCTACGCGGGGTAGCGGCACCAGCGGCCGAGGTCGGGGGGGGCGAGTCGCGGCTGATGAGCGGTGGGCTCGCGCGCAGCCGCTAGGCGTCGAGCGCGTTCTCCCGCCTTCTGCGGCGGACTCGCATTGCCGCGTAGGCGAAAGCGGTGATCAGGAGAGCGATCGGGATGAGGATTGCGGCGCCCACGAGGAGGACGCCGGCGACCGTCTTCAGGGCGCTGAGGGCGTCGTCGGCGGCGTCGCCGAGGGTCCAGCTGCCGTCGCCGTCGGGCGTTCCCTCCACGCGCAGGGTGACGTCTGCGTTCCGCGCTCGGCGGGCGATGCTGTCGAACGCCGCCTCGGCGCGGGAGATCTCGCGACGGACGTCCGTGAGCTGCCCGCGGATCGCCTCCGCCTCCTGATCGTCGGAGGCGTTGCCGAGCGCCCTCAGGAGCTCGGTGCGCTCGGCCCGGGCGTCCTTGAGCCGGTCCCGAGCGGAGACGAAGGGGCGGGTGATGTCGAGCGCGCCCTCGCTGAGCGACTGCACGGTGGCGAGATCGGTGAGCTGGTCGAGGACGGAATCGAGCTCGCGGGTCGGGATCGAGAGGTCGAGGTCGGCCGTGGCCCGCTGATCGGTCTCGTTCAGGTTCTGTGAGCGAACAACACCGCCTGAGCTCTCGGTGATCTGCACCGCCTGATCGGAGACATCGCGGACCTTCTCGGTGTCCGTCTTCAGCGCAAGGAAGGCGGACCGGTCCTGCCGGCGCTTTGCGGTGCCGGGGGCGAGCCGATCCTGCGCAGCAGCGCTGTCCACGCTCGGCGGCTGCCCCCCGAGGCCCCCGGCGGCGCCGGCTCCGGGGGGAATCTGGAGGCGAGAGGCCTCGCCGCTCTCCGCCGAACCGCCCAGCGGGCCGTCGGCTCCGCCCTCGGTGGGGGCGGTCTCGATCGAATCGAGCGCGGAGGGGTCGCCGCTCTCGGCATTCGGGTTGCTGCCGGGGCCGGTCACCGCCACAGCGACCACGATCAGCGTCGTCGCCACCGCCCCGGCCGGCAGCAGAACCCGGCGCAGCCCCAGCTCGCGACCGCGATCCAGCAGCCCTCCGGCAAGTGCGGAGAGCCCGGCACGCGAGGAGCTGAACCCCTCGCCTGCCTTGACGTCCATCTCCAGCCCCCACTGCTCGCGGGCCTGGGGACGCTCCCCTCGCAGATCGGTCGCCAGCTCCGCAAGATCGGCGAGATCCTGATCTACCGGTTCTCCAGCGAGGGCGCGTTCGATCGCCTCGAGCTCGCGCTCGATCCCCGGGCCCATGCCCTCGGTGTCCTCAGGCTGTCTCATCGCATGCCCTCCTCAGCTTCTCGATGGCTCGGTGCAGCCTCGTCCCGGCGTTCGAGGTGCTGGCCCCGATCACCTCGCCGATCTCGGCGTTGGAGAGGCCGGCAAAGAACTTCAGAGCGATCAGCTCGCGCTCACGGGCGTCGAGTCCGCCCATCGCCTCGCGCAGAGCAGCCCGGCGCACCGAAACCTCGGCCTCGGCGGCGGGGTCGGGAGCGTCGGCGTCGGCGGGATCACTGAGCAGCTCGGCGCTGCGGCGACGCCGGCGCAGCTCGTCGAGCGCGGCGTTGCGGGCGATCCCGAAGAGCCAGCCGCGGCGCGAGCCCCTGCGCCGGTCGAAGCTGCGGCGCTTCCGATAGGCGCGCTCGAACGCGAGCGCGGTCACGTCCTCGGCTGCCGGGTTGTCGCGGAGCAGGCCGGCGACGTAGGCATAGACGTCGTCACGGCTGGAGCGGTATAGGGCCTCGAAGGCCGCATCGACGGCGTCGGTGCCTTGGGTCGCGGCTCTCGCCGGCGCTGCCAGAGTCCCTTGCATGCCCTTACTACGCGGCGGGCGGGGATCCATCACAGGATTATCCGCTAGGCCGCGGCTGGGGAAGCGATCGGCCGCCGGTCGCCGGCGCTCAGGGGAGCTTCAGGGTGCGGGCGACCAGCGCGTCGAAGACGCGATCGGGCAGTAACCGCGAGGCGAGCGCCATCCCGCGGGCGTCGCGACCGACCAGGTAGCGGGCCTTCGGGCGCCGCGTCGTGATCGCCTTGTGGATCGTGCGCGCCACCTCCTCCGGCGGGATGCCACGAGCCCCGGTCTCGGCCCCGGCCCGCGCGGTCGCCTCGATCGCGTCGGCGTAGAGTCGCTCGGCCTCCGGGTCCATCCGCTCCAAAAGCTCCTCAGCCAGCGCCTGACCGCGGTCCCAGATCTCGGTCGAGACGCTTCCCGGCTCGATCGCGATCGTCTCGATTCCCCACGGCCGCAGCTCGGTGCGGAGGCAGTCGCTGACCGCCTCGAGCGCGAACTTCGAGGCACAGTAGGGGCCGTAGAAGGGCGTCGCGACCAGCCCGCCGATCGAGGTCACGTTGACGATCCGGCCTCGCGCGGTTCGCAGCTGGGGCAGCATCGCGCGAGTCAGTGCCAGTTGGCCGATCAGATTGATCTCGAGTTGGTGGCGGATGTCGTCGAGGGGGATGAACTCCAGCGGGCCGACGAAGGCGGCGCCCGCGTTGTTGACCAGCGCCGTCAAGCCCGCGCCGGGCACGGCGCTCTCGATCCTCTCCGCGGCCTCGGCTATCGCACCCGGCTCGGTCACGTCGAGGATCACCGGTTCGAGCTCGCCGACGGCCTCGGTCTGCACCGACTCGCCGTGCTCGGGATTCCGCACCCCCGCGAAGACGTGGAAGTCGCTGCGGGCGAGCAGCAGCGCGGTCGCTCGTCCAATGCCCGTCGAGGCGCCGGTGACCAGCGCGACGCGGCGGTGACTCACGCGGCTCGCGCCTCAGCGGCGGGATCCGCCACCCCGGCCTCGCGGCCAGTCGGGACTGTGGTCGGCGCTCCCGCCGCGTAGGCATCTCGATGAGCGGCCTCGATCGAGCCCGCGGTGATCTCGACGAGCCGCACCAGGTCGGCCTTGGTGATCGCCAGGGGAGGCATCAGGACCACCGTGTCACCGAGCGGGCGGACGATCGCCCCCCGCTCGCGAGCCTGCAACGTCACTCGATGGCCCAGCCGCAGCGCCGGGTCGTGCTCGCCGAGGTCGATCCCGACCATGAAACCCCGCCCCCGGACCTCGGCGACCTGCGGCATCGTCGCTATCGGCTCGAGGATGTCTCTCAGCAGCCGAATCTTCGGCTGCAGCCGCAGCAGTGTGTGCTCGGCCTCGAAGGCGTCGAGGCTGGCAATCGCCGCCGCACAGGCGAGCGGGTTACCGGTGAACGTGTGGCCGTGGAAGAAGGTCCGGAAGTCCTCGTGCTCGCCGAGGAAGCCCTCGTAGATCCGCTCGGAGGCGAGGGTCGCGGCGAGCGGCATGTAGCCGTTGGTCAGGCCCTTGCCGAGGCAGAGGAGGTCCGGCGCGACGCGTTCTTGATCGCAGGCGAACATCGTCCCGGTGCGACCGAAGCCGGTCGCCACCTCGTCGCAGATCAGCAGCACGTCGTGTTTGTCGCAGAGCTCGCGGACCGCCCGCAGGTAGCCGGGCGGCTGCACGCGGATACCCGCGGCGCCCTGGACGAGCGGCTCGACGATCACCGCCGCGATCTGCTCGGCATGGAGGTCGAGCACCGCTGCCAGAGCTTCGGCGTCCCCCGCAGGTACCTGGTGACCGCCGAACAGGAGCGGCTCGTAGGTCGAATGGAAGAGATCCATGCCGCCGACCGATACCGAGCCCAGGGTGTCGCCGTGGTAGGCGTCCGAGAGGTTGACGAATCCGGTCTTCAGCATGTGTTGCCCGCCACGCTGCTGCCAGTACTGGAAGGCCATCTTCAGCGCGATCTCGACCGCCGAGGATCCGGAATCGGAGTAGAAGACGCGATCCAGCCCGGGTGGGGCGAGATCGATCAGCCGCGCTGCCAATTCGGCCGCGGGGGCGTGGGTGAGGCCGAGCATCGTCGAGTGGGCGACCCGGTCGAGCTGCGAGCGGATTGCATCGTCGATGATTGGATGGCGATGCCCGTGGACGTTGCACCAAAGCGATGAGGTGCCGTCGATGAAACGACGCCCCTGCTCGTCGATCAGATCGGTTCCCTCGGCGCTCTCGATCACCACCGGCTGCTCGGCCTGCCAGCAGCGCTGCTGGGTGAATGGGTGCCAGAGGTGGGAGTGGTCGAGCTCTCCTGCTTGCGACATCGTCGTAGCCAATCTAGGTCGGTGCCCGGTCGGAACTCCGAGGGCCGCGCAGCCGTAAATTGGGCCTTTCCGCGCGCGGGATCGGAGGCGGGCGCAGCGTCCGGGGCCCGATCACAACGCCAGCTCCGGCCAGCCGGCCGGATCGGCCATCTCGAGCTCGGGTAGGACCTCCACCTCGACCCTGCCGAGGGAAGCGATCGTCTCCCTGTTGGAGAGCTCCATCCGTCCCGGCCGCTGCGGCCAACGGTTGAGCACCACCGCGCGCACCCGTAGGCCGATCGACCGCGCGGCCTCGATCGTGAGCAGCGTGTGGTTGATCGTCCCGAGGCCGGCCGGGGCGACGATCACGATCGGGTAGTCGAGCTCGCGCGCGAGGTCCCGGACCAGGTAGCCGGGGGTGAGCGGGACGAGCAGCCCACCGACGCCCTCACAGACCACCAGATCGACGCCGGTCGCGGCGGCTTCGGCGGCGTAGCGGAGGCGGGCGGGATCGATCTGCTCGCCGGCCATCTCCGCCGCGAGGTGTGGCGAGACCGCCGGTCCGTACCGGTAGGGAGCGATCATCTCATCGCTCTGTCTCGAGTCCGAAGCCCGTCGGAGCAGGGCTGGGTCGCTCTCGCCGTCGTCGTCGAGACCGGAGACGGCGGGTTTGAAGACGCCGACGGCGAGCCCCCTTCGATGCGCCGTGGCGGCCAGGACCGCGGCGAGGACGGTCTTTCCGACCTCGGTCCCGGTTCCGGTTACGAACAGGCCCCGGGCCACGACCCGGTCAGATCGCAGGCCCGGCCGCTGCCGGGCGTTCGTCGGAGGCCCCGGACGCCTCGAGCTCCCGCCGCGCATCCGTGATCCGGATCTGATTCGCCGTGTCCGGCTCGGGGATGTCGATCGACCACTCGCCGTCGGCGGCGACCGCTGCGACCGCGCGGCCGATCACCTCGGCGGCACGTTCAAGATCGGCCGGATCGTGACTCGCCATCACCGTCACCCGCAGGCGCGAGGTGCCTTCAGGCACGGTCGGCGGCCTGATCGCCTGCGCGTATACGCCGTCGTCCATCGCGCGGCTGGTGGCGGCGACCGCGCGCTCGGGGTCGCCGATCATGATCGGGATGATCTGGCTGTTGGTCGGGCCGACCTGCAGGCCCTGCGAGATCAGGGCGGCGCGCATCAGCTCGGCGTTCGCGCGGAGCCGCTCGATCCGCTCCGGCTCGCGCTTGACGATCTCCAGGGCCTTCTCGGCGGCGATCGCCGAGGCGGGAGGGAGGCCGGTCGAAAAGATCAGCGGCCGCGCGGTGTTGACCAGGAGCTCTCGCAGTTCCCCCGAGGTCGCGACATAGGCGCCGTAGCTCCCGAGAGCCTTGCCGAGCGTGGCGCTGGCCAGCTCGACCTCACCGGCCAGCCCCGCCTCGGCGATCGTCCCGCGTCCGCCTGGGCCGCGGGTGCCGAGGGCGTGGGCCTCGTCGACCAACAGCCGGGCGCCGTGGCGATGGGCCAGCTCGACCAGCCAGGCGAGCGGGGCGACGTCGCCGTCCATTGAGAACAGGCCGTCGGTGACGATCAGCGAGGCCTGCGCGCTCGAGCGCTTCATCGCCCAGGCAAGGTGTTCGACGTCGCGGTGACGGTAGATGAAGCGGGATGCGCCGGCCAGCCGGCAGCCGTCGATGATGCTGGCGTGGTTGAGCGCGTCGGAGTAGACGACTTCGCCGCGGCGGGCGAGGGCGCCGATCACGCCCGTGTTGGCGAGGTAGCCGGACCCGAACAGGAGTGCCGCCTCCTGGTCATGGAAGTCGGCGAGCTGCCGTTCGAGATGCTCGTGCGCGGCCATGTTGCCCGAGACCAGACGCGATGCGCCGGAGCCCGCGCCGTGCTCGCGATACGCCCGGGCGCCGGCCCGACGAACCTCGGGGTGCTCCGCCAGTCCCAGGTAGTTGTTCGAGCAGAGGAGCAGCACCTCGCGACCGTCGACCGAGACCCGCGGACCCTGAGCGCCCTCGATCAGCCTCATCCGGCGATGCAACCCCGCTTCGCGGATCGCCTGCAGGCGATCGCAGGCCGCCGGGGTGCGCTTGGAGTTCCGCGGGGGTTTGTTGGCGGCGCTCCCCACCCCCGGCCCCTAGGCGGCCCGGCTACCGGGCGACTTCGGGTAGGCCGGGGGCTTGGCCTTCTTCTTGGTCACGCGCAGCTGGGTCGACGGATCCCAGAACGGCGCATCCTGCTGGCTGTCGATCAGGTCGTCCACCGGGGTCACCGGCGCCTCGCCCTCGAGCCAGCCGTCGCGGTTGTCGGGCCGCGGGTTGGTGCCGTTGTCCGGCTGGCGGCCGACGTTGAGGCCGTGCTGCTCGAACATCTCGCGGTCGTCGGCCGGCTCAGCGCCCAGGGTGGTCAGGAAGTTGCCCATCATCACCCCGTTGAGACCGGCCCTGACCGCCAGCGGCTGCAGCTCACCGAGGTTCTCGACCCGGCCTCCGCAGAGCCGGAACAGGGCGTCGGGAATGATCAACCGGAAGATCGCCACCCACTTGACCACCTCCCAGGGATCCATCAGGTCGCGATCCCCGAACTTGGTGCCGCTGCGTGGGTTCAGCAGGTTGATCGGGACCGAAGTGGGGCTGATCTTCGACAGTTCGAACGCCATCTCGACCCGCTGCCGCGGCGACTCGCCGAGGTTGAGGATGCCGCCCACGCAGGTCTCCATCCCGGCCTCGCGTACCGCATCGATGGTCCGGATCCGCCCCTCGTAGCGGACCGTGGTCGTCACCTCCTCGTAGTAGGAGCGGGCGGTCTCGACGTTGTGGTGAACCCGCTGGATGCCCGCGTCGGCGAGGCGATGGGCGCGATCGGGGGAGATGTGGCCGACCGATACGCAGCGCTTGAGGTTCGTGTGCTCGGCGACGAGCTTCGCCCCCTCGACGATCTTCTCGAAGTCCCGCTTCGACAGACCCTGCCCCTGGGTGACCATGCAGAAGCGGTGGGCGCCGGCCGCCTCGGCTGCGTGGGCGTGCTCGAGGATCTGCTCAGGCTCCATCATCGGGTGCATCGGCGTGTCGGCCTCCGCGTAGCGCGACTGGGCGCAGAAGCCGCAGTCCTCGGCGCAGCCGCCCGACTTGGCGTTGACCAGCGAGCACATGTCGGTCGAGTTCGAGAAGCGCTCGGTGCGGACCGACCAGGCCCGTTCGACCAGGTCGCCGATTTCGTCGTGGTCGGTGATGGAGCCGAGCTCGAGGGCCTCCTCAAAGCTGATCAGCGACGGCATTGGATCTCCTCGGTTGACGGGGTAGCTGACGCAAGGCTAGGCACGGAGTCGGACGTTTCTGACCGGCCCCCGCGATCGAGTCCCCGCCCCGGGGAGCCCCTCTACCCGGCCTCCTGCCTGCTCCCGGTGACCTTCTTGCCGTCCTTCTTCTTCGCCTCTTTGGCGGCCTGTCGCTCAGCCTTCGCCTCGAGGCGGCACTCGTTCAGAGCCCGGGCGTAGAACCGCATGTACTCGCGCCAGTTGCTCGACCAGTAGGAGTCCTCGTGCTCTCCCTCACCGAGAACGAATCGTCCCTCGGCCCCGCCGGCCTGCAGCTCCGTAGCGAGCATCTCGGCGGCCTCTGCGAAGGGGTCCTCGTCGCCGACGTCGATCCGGAACGCGTCGCCGGCCAGAGGTGAGGCCGGGGGTCCGACCAGGTCGATCACGTCGTGCGCGTTGAAGTCGGCCGCGTCGTCGAATGCGCCCGGAGCTGTCTGGGAGGCCTGTTCCCAAACTGCCGGGGAGTGGCCCGCGATCGCGCAGAACTCGGCTCCCTTTCCGCCGGCCAGCTCGAGGGGTCCCTGGCGAGCTATGTCGAAGGCCCCGAAGCCCCCCATCGAGATGCCCCCGATCGCGATCCGCTCGGGCTCGATGTCGAACCGCTTGACGAGACGGGGGATCAGCTCCTCGCGGACGTATGAACCCCAGGCGCCGGACTCGCGGTCGTGCCAATAGGAATCCTCGTCCCCGCGAGGGAAGGCGAGCAGAGGCGCTTTGCCCTGCTGACGGACGAGCGCGGAGAACATCTCTTCGTCGAGGTAGCTGGTCTCGTCCTCTCCCCGTCCGTGCAGGAAGACGAGCAGCGAGCGCTTGCCGTCCGTCGCCCCCGGGGGGATCACCACCTCGACCGGCAGCTCATCGTCCAGCAGCTCGCTCTCGACCGAGTAGTCCACGAGCTTGGCCCCGCGGGTCTCCGAGGGCGTCGGCGTGGTGTCCAGCACCAGCCCTTTGATGGCGACCGCCACCAGCACGATTCCAAGTACGGCGAGGACTCGCCAGATCAAGCCGCCGCGCGAGTATCTGTCGGCTGTCGGTTCGATCCCTACAGACTGGCACCTGCGGCCTCTGCGCTGCAGGGCCACAGCAACGCGCAGGCGGGCTGGGACCGGGCTACCTCTTCAGCATCCCGAGCAGGCTGCGGCCGACGCTCGAGGTGACCTTCTTCCCCTGGGAGGACTTGAGGAACTTGCCGATCGCCTCGGCTCCCTTGCCCGCGGCGACGCTTGCCTCCTTCTGCTGCTCCGTCGCCGGTTCGGCCGTGCGCTCAGCCTTGCGTTTGCGGCCTTTGCCCTTTCCTCGTCTGCGGCCCTTGCGAGGCTTGTCCTCGCCGGCTCCCTGATCGGCGGCGGGGCCCCCCTCACCCGCCTCCGGCTCCGATAGCCGCGCGGCGAGAATCTCGCGAGCCGATTCACTCTCGACCCGCTCCCCGTATTCGCTCCACAGCGGCGAGGAGCGAGCGACGGCGTCGACATCGCCCCCCGGTCCGAGCAGGGAGCTGGGAGGCGCCAGCCGTGCGTGCACCAGCGGGCTCGGCGCGCCCGTCTCGGAGAGGATCGTGACCGCGGCCTCGCCGATGCCGGTCGAGGTCAACAGCTCCTCGACCTCGTAGAACTCGGAGGTGGGAAAGGTCTGAGAGATCTGCTTGCCTCCGCATGAAGTAGTAAGTTCTACTTCCTACTTTGGCCGTCCTCCAGTCACGCATAGATACCGCCTCGGATCTGTACGCCGAGAACCGGGAGAAGATGCTCGAGCGACTCGAGAAGCTCGCCGCTGAGCAGGAGAAGGCGCGGATGGGCGGCGGGCCCGAGAAGATCGAGCGGCATCACAAGCGCGGCCGGATGCTGCCCCGCGAGCGGATCGAGACCCTGCTCGACCCCGACTCGCCCTTCCTCGAGCTGGCGCCGCTGGCGGCATACGGCTCCGATTACGAGGTCGGAGCCTCGCTGGTGGCCGGGATCGGCCTGGTGGAAGGGGTGGAGTGCCTGCTGACCGCCTCCGACCCGACCGTCCGCGGTGGCACCTCGAACCCCTACACGCTGCGCAAGAGCCTGCGGATGCAGGAGATCGCCGCGGTCAACCGCCTGCCGGCGATCGGGTTCGTGGAGTCCGGCGGCGCCGACCTTCCGCGCCAGAAGGAGATCTTCATCCCCGGCGGCGCGACCTTCCGCAACCTGACGCAGAATTCGGCCGCGGGCATCCCCACGGTCGCCCTGGTGACGGGCAACTCGACCGCCGGCGGGGCCTACCTGCCGGGCATGTCCGACTACGTCGTGATGGTCAAGGAGCAGGGGCTCGTCTTTTTGGGCGGTCCGCCTCTGGTCAAGATGGCGACCGGAGAGGAGGCCGAGGAGGAGGCCCTCGGCGGGGCCGAGATGCACTCGCGGATCTCCGGCGTCGCGGAGTTCATGGCCAGCGACGAGGTTGATCTCTGCCGGATCGGCCGTGAGATCGTCCGCAACCTGAACTGGCGCAAGCTCGGTGCCGAGCCCCGCGGGCCCGGCACCGAGCCGCTCCACGATCCCGAGGAACTGCTCGGTATCGCCTCCCACGATCTGAAGATCCCCTTCGACGCGCGCGAGGTGATCGCGCGGGTCGTCGACGGCTCGCGGTTCGACGAGTTCAAGCCCGGCTACGGCAACCAACTGGTCACCGGCTGGGCCGAGCTCTGCGGGTATCCGGTCGCGATCCTCGCCAACAACGGGGTCCTCTTCAACGAGGACGCCGAGAAAGCGGCCCACTTCATCCAGCTCGCCGACCAGGTCGACACGCCGCTGCTGTTCATGCAGAACACGACCGGCTACATCGTCGGCACCGACTACGAGCAGCGTGGCATCGTCAAGGCCGGCGCGAAGATGATCAACGCCGTCGCCAACGCCGGCGTCCCCAAGCTGACGCTGATGATGGGCGGCTCCTACGGCGCCGGCAACTACGGGATGTGCGGGCGCAGCTTCGAGCCGCGGTTCATCTTCGCCTGGCCGAACTACAAGACAGCGGTGATGGGGCCCAAGCAGCTTGCGGGCGTGATGGAGATCGTCGCCCGCGGCAAAGCGGCCCGGGCGGGGATCGAGATCGACCCCGACCAGCTCGCCGAGGCGACCGGCGCCGTCGAGGATCAGATCGAGCGCGAATCCGACGCCTTCGTCTCCTCCGGCGAGCTCTGGGACGACGGCATGATCGACCCCCGCGACACCCGCACGGCTCTCGGCATCGCGCTCTCGAGCTGTCACTCCGCCGAGGTCGGGGGATCGAGGCGCTTCGGCGTCTTCAGGATGTAGCTGCGATGGCCGCCGAACGCGTGATAAGCAAGGTCCTGGTCGCCAACCGTGGTGAGATCGCGCGGCGGGTCTTCGCAGCCTGCAGGCGGATGGGGATCGGCACCGTCGCGGTCTTCTCCGAGCCGGATCGTGATGCTCCCTTCGTCGCCGAGGCCGACGAGTCGGTTGCCCTGGGCGGGACGACGGCGGAGGAGTCCTACCTGCTCGCCGACGCCTTGATCGAGGGAGCCCAGCGGACCGGCGCCGACGCCATCCATCCGGGCTATGGCTTCCTCGCGGAGAACGCCGATTTCGCACGCGCCGCAGAGGAGGCTGGACTGATCTGGATCGGCCCGCCGCCGGCTGCGATCGAGGCGATGGGTTCGAAGGTCCGCGCGAGGGCGATGATGGAGTCGGCGTCGGTGCCGGTGCTTCCCGGGGCCGAGCTCGGCCCCGATGCCGACCTCGGCGTCGAGGCCGAGCGGGTCGGCTTCCCGTTGCTCGTCAAGGCCTCCGCGGGAGGGGGCGGCAAGGGCATGCGCGCGGTTGCCGACCCGGCCGTCCTCGAGGCCGCCGTCGAGGGCGCTCGGCGCGAGGCGGAATCGGCTTTCGGAGACGGCACCGTCTTCCTCGAGCGTCTGCTCGAGGGGCCTCGGCACGTCGAGATCCAGGTCTTTGGCGACAGCGCCGGCAACGTCGTCAGCCTCGGGGAGCGCGAGTGCTCGATCCAGCGGCGTCACCAGAAGGTCGTCGAGGAGGCACCCTCGCCGGCCGTGGACCGTGAGCTTCGCGGGCGGATGGGCGCCGCCGCGGTCGCCGCCGCGGAGGCCGTCGACTACGTCGGGGCGGGCACAGTCGAGTTCCTGCTAGGCGCCGACGGCGACTTCTACTTTCTCGAGATGAACACCCGGCTCCAGGTCGAGCACCCGGTGACCGAGATGGTGACCGGACTGGATCTCGTCCGCCTGCAGCTCCTCGTCGCGATGGGGGCTGAGCTGCCGCCGGATGCGCACGGCGTTGAGCCCCGCGGACACGCGATCGAGGTCCGCCTCTACGCCGAGGACGCCGAGAGCGACTTTCTCCCCCAGACCGGGACCCTCGAGGGCTTCTCCTTCCCGGACCTGCGTGTCGGCGATCGCGCGGATCCGTTCGCCGCGCCGCCGAATGGGGGGGCGGGGGAGGCCCCGCTCAGGGTCGATTCGGGGGTGGAGCTGGGCTCGGTCGTCTCGCCCCACTACGACCCGATGCTGGCGAAGGTGATCGCCTGGGCTCCGAGTCGGGTCGAGGCGGCTGGCCGGCTGGCCTCGGCGCTCGCCCGCGCCGACATCAGCGGGCTGATCACCAACCGGGACTTCCTCGTCAGGGTCTTGCGCAACCCGGACTTTCTCGCCGGCGAGACCGATACCGGTTTTCTCGAGCGCCATGAGGGTCTCGGCGCGCCACTCGTCGGCGCCGAAGCCGAACGCCTGCACGCGGCGGTCGCGGCCCTGGCTGCCATAGACAGGTCCGACGCTCCGCTTGCCTTCGCCCCGATCGGCTGGCGCAACAATCCCGCCGGCCCCCAGCGCCGCCGATTCGAGGGCGCCTCGGGCGAGCTCGTGGTCGATTACCGCTTCCAACGTGAGGGCTTGAAGCTCAGCGTCAACGGCGCCGAGCTGGCCTCACCCGTGCTCGGCGAGCGTCCCGGCGAGAGCCCCTACGACTTCGAGGAGCTCGATCTGGAGGTCGGCGGAATCCGTCGCACGTTCACCGCCTACCGGTCCGCCCTCGGTCACGCCTGGCACGTCCTCAGCCCACTCGGTCAGTCGGTCCTGACCGAGATTCCCCGCTATCCGGCCGATGAGGCGGTCGGCGCCGAGGGTGCGCTCGTCGCGCCGATGCCCGGCAAGGTGATCCGGCTCGCCGTCGAGCAGGGGGCGGAGGTCGTCGCCGGAGACGTGATCGCCGTACTCGAGGCGATGAAGATGGAGCACGAGCTGACCGCGCCCGCCTCAGGCACGCTCACCGAGCTCAGGGTGGCGGAGGGCGATCAGGTCGAATCCGGTGCCTTGATGGGGGTGATCGAGGCCACCGCCTGAGCCCGTTTTCGGCTCCGATTGGCTGCCGGTCCAGTCGCTGTCCACGGGCCGCCGATGGCTGTATAGTCGCGACGGTGGGGGCGGTGTTTGCTCCCCTTTAACCGCCCCCACTCTTCGAGGCCGGTCGCCGGCATCGTCGGTGGCCGGCCTCAAGTCCTTTCCGACTCCGCCGCGACCGCCGCCCACAGATATACCGACGCCAGAGTCCGGTGCGGCCGCCAGCGCTCGGCGATCTCGCCCGCCTCCTCCGGGTTCGGCGGACTCTGGAGCCGATGCGCGATCCGGATCCCGTTGCGGAGCCCGAGGTCGCCACCGGAGAAGACATCCGGCCGGCCGAGGTGAAACATGAGAAACATCTCTGCGCTCCAGCGACCGAGGCCGCGGACGGCCGTCAGAGCATCGACCACTTCCTCGTCGGCGAGCGTGGGCAGCGCCTCGACATCCAGCCCACCGGAGACGACGGCGCCGCCGAGGCCGGAGATGTAGGAGGCCTTGCGGCCGCTGAGCCCGCACTCGCGAAGCCTCTGCTCGCCCGCGGAGGCCTCCTCGGCGCTTGGCGCCCGGCCGCCGAACTCCCCCTCGACCCGGGCCCAGATCGTCCGCGCCGCGGTGGTCGAGACCTGCTGCCCGGTGACGATCCGGGCGAGCGCCTCGAACGGCCCCTCCGCCCGCCTGCGCCGGTGCTCGACCGAGAGCGGACCGAGGCGCTCGATAAGGGCGGCCATGGCCGGATCACTCGCCGCCAGCGTATCCGCTCCGTCGTGCGGATCCGGCCGGCTCACCGCCCGAGCCAGCGGGGCGAGCGCTTCTCGCCGAAGGCCCTGATCCCCTCGCGCAGGTCCTCGGATCCGAAGCATGAGCGACGCAGCTCGACCAGCTCCTCCTCCTGCTTGGGGCTCAATCGCGGGAAGCCGGCGAGCGTCTCGATCGCACGCTTGTTTCCGCGCATCGATAGCGGTGCGTTGGCGGCTATCCGGCTCGCCATCTCGACCGACTCCGCCTCGATGCGGGCGGCAGGGAGGACCTCGTGCACGAGACCGATCTCCTCCGCCCGCGAGCCCTCGAAGTTGCGGCCGGTCAGGAACAGCTCCTTCGTTCTCGGCACGCCGACGGTCTCGATGAAGCGCTCCAGCCCGGTGTGGCCGTAGATCAGTCCCAGCTTCGCCGGCGGCATTCCGAGCTTGGCCTCGGCGGCGCAGAGCCGCAGGTCGCAGCGGATCGCCAGCTCGAGACCCCCCCCGAGGCAGTGGCCGTTGATCGCCGCCAGGACCGGATAGGGATGGCTGGTGATCGCCTCCATCGCGGCGGTGAACGGGTGCGCGACGAGGGCCTCGGCTTCCTCCTCGAAGGTCTCGTCGGGAATGCCACCGATGTCGTAGCCGGCGCTGAACGCCCTGCCCTCGCCGGTGACGATCACGCAGCGGATGTCGATCCCGTGGTCGAGGGTCGGCAGCGTCTCGGCGATCGCGTCGAGCACCGGATGGGAGAGCGGGTTGAGCTTCTTGGGGTTGGACAGCGTCAGCCTGGCGACGGCCTCCGCGGGGAAGTCGAGACGGAGATCTCCATCGGCCATCGTCTGGGGTTGCCGCTCGCTCACCGGGGGAAGGGTATGGGCTCGGAACTGGCCGGGTAGCCAACTCGTTTCCGCGGGTGCGGCTTCCGTGTAATCTCGACCTCGCGAGAGGAACCAATCAGGAGGCCTAACTGTGGAGCCCACCACGTCGCCCGAGACCACCGCCAAGACCAACGGTCAGCCGAGCGGCAAGACCGTCGAGGTCCACAATCCGGCGACCGAGGAGCTGATCGCGACCGTTGCCTCCTACGGCCCCGACGACGTCACCGCGATGGTCGATCGGGCACGAGTTGCGCAGCCCGGATGGGAGGCTCTCGGTTACGAGGGTCGCGGCCGGATCCTGCGGAGGATGCAGAAGTGGACCCTCGACAACTCCGAGCGGATCATCGACACGATCGTCCGCGAGAACGGCAAGACCTACGAGGACGCTCAGCTCGCCGAGGTTTCCTACGCGGCGTCGGCGTTCGGCTTCTGGGCCAAGAACGCGCCCAAGTACCTGGCCGACGAGAAGGTGCGCTCCTCCTCTCCGTTCGTGCTCGGTCGCAAGCTCGTTGTCCGCTACGCCCCGATCGGCGTGGTCGGGGTGATCGGGCCCTGGAACTACCCGCTGACCAACAGCTTCGGCGACTGCATCCCGGCCCTGGCGGCCGGCAACTCGGTCGTGCTCAAGCCGGCGACGCTGACCCCGATGACCTCGTTGCTGATGCGAGAGGGCCTGCTCGAGTGCGGCGTTCCGGAGGAGGTCTTCCAGGTTGCGGTCGGCGAGGGCTCGGCGATCGGGAACTCGCTGATCGACGCGGTCGACTTCATCATGTTCACCGGCTCCACCGAGGTCGGCAAGAAGGTCATGACCCGCGCCGGCGAGACGCTCACCGGCGTCGCGATGGAGCTCGGCGGCAAGGACCCGATGATCGTCCTGCAGGACGCAAACCTCGAGCGCGCGGCCAACGCCGCAGTCCACTACTCGATGCAGAACGGCGGTCAGACCTGCATCTCGGTCGAGCGCGTCTACGTCGAGGAGCCGATCTACGACGAGTTCGCCGCCCTGGTCACCGAGAAGATGGCCGCGCTGCGTCAGGGCGTCCCCGGCGGTCCCGCCGTCACCGACGTCGGGGCGATGACCTCCCCGAGTCAGACCGACCTCGTCGAGGAGCACGTCAACGACGCTCTCGGGAAGGGTGCCCGTGCGGTCGTCGGCGGCAAGCGCCGCGAGGGTCAGGGAGACTTCTTCGAGCCGACCCTGCTGCTCGATGTCGATCACGGCATGGAGTGCATGACCGAGGAGACGTTCGGGCCGACGCTACCCGTGATGAAGGTCGCCGACGTCGACGAGGCGGTTCGCCTCGCCAACGACTCGCCCTACGGCCTGCAGGCGTCCGTCTGGACCAAGGACACCGAGAACGGCGAGCGGATCGCCCGCCGCCTGGAGTCCGGCGTGGTCTGCGTCAATGACGCCCAGCTCAACTACGTTGCCCTCGAGTTGCCGATGGGCGGCTGGAAGGACTCGGGAGTCGGCTCTCGCCATGGAGCGAACGGGATCCGCAAGTACACCAAGCAGCAGACCCTGCTGGTCACGCGCTGGGCTCCAACCAACAAGGACATCCACATGCTCCCCTATGACAAGGCGAGCGTGACCAAGCTCCTCGGCCGGTCCTTCAAGCTCCTCTGGGGCCGCGGCAAGCGCGATTGAGCTCCGCGCGCTTCGCCGTCGTCGCGGCGCGGAACGAGGCTGATCTGATCGGCGGGACGGTGGCCTCCCTGCGCGAGGCCAGCCCGGGGATCTCCGTCTTCGTCGCCGACGACGGCTCCGAGGACGGGACCGGGGATGCGGCACTGGCCGCCGGGGCGACGCTGATCGGCCGCAAGCGGCCCCACGGAAAGGGCGGCAACATGACCGCGGCCTGCGAGGCGGCCCTCGGCGACGCGACCGCCGCCGACTGCTTTCTGCTCTGCGACGGTGATCTCGGCGAGACCGCCGGCCGACTCGTGCCGTTGCTCGAGGCGGTCGAGGTCAACGAGTGCGACCTCGCGATCGCCGCCTTCTCGCGCAAGGTCGGCGGCGGGGTGGGCGCCGCCAAGGTCTTCGCACGCTGGGCGATCCGGCGACGCTGCGGGTTCGAGGCCTCCGAACCGATCTCCGGCCAGCGGGCGATGCGGGCGACGACGCTGCGCTCGCTGCTCCCCTTCGCGCCCGCCTACGGGATGGAGACCGGGATGACGATCGACGCCGTGCGTGCTGGTCATCGCGTCGCCGAGATCGAGCTCGACCTCTCCCACCGGGCGACGGGCAAGACGCTTGGCGGCTTCCTGCACCGGGGCCGCCAACTCCGCGACATCTTCGCCGCATACCTCACCCGTCGCGACGACTGATCAATAGGCTGGTCGCGAAGTGATCCTCGCGATCGATCAGGGCACCACGGGCAGCACCTGTCTGGTCTTCGACCCCGGGGGCCGGATCATCGGCCGGGCCTACTCGGAGTTCGAGCAGCACTTCCCACGGCCGGGCTGGGTCGAGCATGATGCGAGCGAGATCTGGGAGGTGACCAAGGGGGTCGGGAAGCGAGCGCTGGCCGACGCCGGCGTCTCGGGCGCGGATCTCGATGCGATCGGGATCACCAATCAGAGGGAGACCGTCGTCGCCTGGGATCGCAGCAGCGGCGAGCCGATCCACCGGGCACTCGTCTGGCAGGACCGGCGAACCTCCGACCGCTGCAGGGAGCTGAAGGAAGCGGGCCACGAGGCACTCGTCAGGGAACGCACCGGCCTGGTGCTCGACCCCTACTTCTCGGGCACCAAGATCGAGTGGATGCTCGACAACGTCGAGGGGATCGATCGCGCCAGCTTCGGGACGATCGACTCCTGGCTCGTCTTCAAGCTCTGCGGCGAGCACGTCACCGACTACTCCAATGCCTCCAGGACGCTGCTCTTCGACATCCGGGGGCTGAACTGGGACTCTGAGTTGTGTGATCTGCTCGGGGTCGATCCCCGCTCACTTCCCGAGCCGCTCCCCTCCGCCCACGTCTACGGCGAGACGACAGCGTTCGGCGGCCGGGTTCCGGTCGCCGGGATAGCCGGCGACCAGCAGGCTGCGCTCTTCGGACAGGCATGCCACGCGCCGGGCGACGCCAAGAACACCTACGGGACGGGGAGCTTCGTCCTTCTCAACACGGGAGCGGAGCCGCCTGCCCCCGAGGAGGGCCTGCTCACCACCGTTGCCTGGGGTCTCGATGACGGCACCGACTACGCGCTCGAGGCCGCGGTCTTTGTGACCGGAGCCGCCGTGCAGTGGCTGCGCGACGGCCTCGGGATCATCGAGGAGGCGGCCGAGACCGAACGGATGGCCTCCGGGCTCGACTCCAACGACGATGTCTACTTCGTCCCGGCCCTGACCGGACTCGGATCCCCCTGGTGGGACCCATATGCCCGGGGAACCCTGATCGGGCTGACCCGGGGGACGGGTCGCGAGCAGATCGCCCGAGCGGCTCTGGAATCGATCGCCTATCAGACGGTTGATGCCGTCCGCGCGCAGGAGGCCGCCTCCGGAAGACGGCTGGTGGCGCTCCGCGCGGACGGAGGCGCCGTAAGCAACGGCTGGCTGATGCAGTTCCAAGCCGACGTCCTCGGCGCACCCGTGATCGTCCCCGAGATCGCCGAAACGACCGCCCTGGGGGCCGCATACCTGGCGGGCATCGCGGCCGGAACCTGGACCAAGCAGCAGGTGGGTGAGATGTGGCGTCAGGCCGTCAGCTACGAGCCGCGGATGGGCGCCGACGAGCGCCTCGAACTGCACGGTCGCTGGCTGGAGGCGGTCGAGCGCTCGCGCGCCTGGGCTCGGCAGTAGGGCCCTGGGAGCAAGCCGGCGCGTAACCGCCGGTGGGAAGGGGGGTTAGTCAGGCCGAGCGATGTCGGAGCTCCGCCCCCAGAACTACAAGGATGATCGTCCCGCCGAGTACTTCGCGCGCTTCCACGAGCGCTCGCGCAATCACGATCCGGGCTGGACCTACGAGGCGGTCCGGATGATCACCACCCCGATCTCGCTGGTCCTCTACCGCTGCCGAGCGATCGAGGCAGCCAACGTCCCCGCCTCCGGCCCGGTGATACTGGCCGCCAACCACTTCTCGAACATGGACCACTTCCTCGCCGGTGCCTACCTGCGGCGCAAGATCCGCTTCATGGCGAAGTCGCAGCTGTTCGGCAACCCCATCGGCGACTACATCTTCAGCGTCGGGGGCGTCTTTCCCGTCCGTCGCGGCAAGGCCGACGAGGAGGCGTTCGAGACGCTGCGCGGCTGCTTCCGTCGCGGCGGGTGCGTGATGATCTACATCGAGGGCGGTCGGTCTCGTACCGGCAAGCTGGGCGAGGCTCGTCGCGGAGTCGGCCGGGCGGCGCTGGAGTCGGGCGTGCCGGTGGTGCCGGTTGCGATCCACGGTTCACAGGGGATCCGTCGCTGGAGGCGGCTCACCTTCCCCAAGGTCACGATCCGCTTCGGGGAGCCGATCAGGTTCGGGGCGGTCGCCGAGCCGACCCGTGAGCAGCAGCAGCAGTGCTCGGACGAGGTTTTCGCCCAGGTCAAGCGGATGTACTACGAGCTCGAGAGCGAGGGCCGCAGCTCGGTGATCAAGCGGGTCCGCTCCGCCGGCGGCGCCGGCAGCAGCCCCGGCTACTCGTAGCGGGGTTCGAGTTCCGCGAAGGCATCCGGATCGTGTCCGGGCACGATCACGGCGTCGGGGAATCCGGCGGCGAACCGCTGTAGCTCCCGGCGAGAGCGCAGCCACTGGTGCATGTCGTCGTACAGCGGCGGCAGGTTGTTGCCGGCGAGCGCCTCACGGGTGTAGACGGCATCACCGGCGATCACGAAGTCGTGGCTGCGCAACCGGCAAACCACCGAGAGATGCCCGGCGGTGTGACCGGGCGTGAAGGCGAGCAGGATGCTGCCGTCGCCGAACAGATCGAAGCTTCGGCCGAAGGCGGCGTAGGAGTCGATCAGCGGCCCGTTGAAATCGATCAGGCGGTAGTCGAAGAGGTAATCGAAGTGCGCTCGCCTGTAGCCGTGCAACAGCGGGCGCGGGACCGTGGTCGCCGCCTCCCACTCGCGATCGCTCATCACGAAGGTGGCGTTCGGGAACTCGCTCATACCCGAGGCGTGGTCGTAGTGGAGGTGGGTCATGACCACGGTCTTGATCGACTTCGGATCGATGTCGCGATCCCGTAGCTGCGTGGAGAGGTCGCCGTCGGGCAGCTCCACCTTCGAGGCCGCCCCGAAGATCCGCCCCAGGTTGGCCGTTGGCCTGGCATCGACGGACGGGTGCAGTGCGGTGTCGACGAGGATCGGGCCCGCCCCGGGATGGTGGATCAGGAAGGCCGGGATCGGCAGTCTCCGCCACTTCGATCGCGGTGTGCCGATGCCCAGAGCCAGGAGTTTGTCGAAGCGTCCGCCACTCCCCTCGAGCAAGCGCGGGGGCGAGAGCATCTCGCCTCCGAGCAGGGGTTCTACGGCGACGGTCACGCCCGGTTTGCCGCCGCCCGGGAGCGGCCCGGTCAGGGGCTTGGCATCTGCCTTTACGGTCACGGATCTCAGGCTAGCGCCGCCGGACCGGCCCCCCGGGTCGCCGGGCAGGCGGCGCACGCCGCCTGCCAGCGACCCTCAGCCGGCGAGCGCCTTCGCGGGCTCCGGCTCGAGCGCCAGCTCGATTACCTCGCCGATCGTCATCACCGGGTGGAAGGTCATCTCCTCCCGGACCTCAGCGGGCACGTCCTCGAGGTCGGCCCGGTTTCGCTCCGGCAGGATCACGTCCGTGAGCCCGGCCGCATGGGCGGCGAGGACCTTCTGCTTGAGGCCGCCGATCGGCAACACGCGGCCCTGCAGAGTGATCTCGCCGGTCATACCGACCGTGTGCTTGACCGGCCGGCCGCTGAGCAGCGAGGCGAGCGCCGTGGTCATCGTGATCCCGGCGCTGGGGCCGTCTTTGGGGATCGCTCCGGCGGGGACGTGGAGATGGAACTCCCGGCCCTCGAAGCGGTCCCCGGGCAGACCGAACTGCTCGGCGTGCGAGCGCAGGAAGGAGAGCGAGATCCGCGCCGACTCCTTCATCACGTCGCCGAGCTGACCGGTGAGCTGCAGACCGCCCTCGCCGCCGGAGGCGTCCATTCCGGTCGCCTCGATGAACAGGACGTCGCCGCCGCTGCCGGTTACCGAGAGCCCGGTCGCCACTCCCGGCGTCGCCGTGCGCTCCGCCGCCTCCTGGTAGAAGCGACGGCGCCCGAGCGCCTCGCGGGCGCCGTCGGCGTCGATCTCGAGCGGGGGCTTGACCTCGCCCGAGGCGATCCGCGTCGCGGTCTTGCGGAGCAGCTTGCCGAGCTCGCGCTCGAGCGAGCGGACTCCGGCCTCGCGTGTGTACTCGGTGATGATCGCCGTGATCGCGGCGGTGCCGACCGAGACCTCGTCGGTTCGCAGACCGTTGCGCTCACGCTGCCTCGGCACCAGGTATCCCTCGGCGATCGCGACCTTTTCGTCGGTCGTGTAGCCGTCGAAGCTCACGACCTCCATCCGGTCGAGGAGCGGTCCGGGGATCGTCTCGGCCACATTCGCGGTCGCGATGAACATCACCTGGGAGAGGTCGAGCTCCACGTCCAGATAGTGGTCGCGGAAGCTGTGGTTCTGGGCGGGGTCGAGGACCTCGAGCAGGGCCGAGCTGGGATCGCCGCGCCAGTCGGCGCCGACCTTGTCGACCTCGTCGAGCATGATCACCGGGTTCATCGAGCCGGCGTCGCGCAGGGCCCGGACGAGCCGTCCGGGAAGCGCGCCGATGTACGTCCGCCGATGGCCGCGGATCTCCGCCTCGTCGCGGACGCCGCCGAGCGACATGCGGACGAACTCGCGCCCGGTCGCCCGCGCGATCGACTCCCCGATCGAGGTCTTGCCGGTTCCCGGCGGTCCGATCAGGGTCAGGATCGCGCCGCCGTCGCGATCGTCGGCCACGCCGCGGTCGGACCGCAGCTTGCGCACGGCGATGTGCTCGGTGATTCGCTCCTTGACATCATCGAGGCCGGCGTGGTCGGCGTCCAGGACCTCCCGAGCGCCGATCGGATCGAGGACCTCATCGCTGCGCTCGCCCCATGGCACGGAGAGGATCCAGTCGAGGTAGGTTCGGATCATCGACGCTTCGCCACCCTGCTCGCCGCTGCGCTCGAGACGGCCGAGTTCGCGCTCGGCCTGCTCCCGGACCTCTTCGGGCATCTGCGCCTCTTCGATCCTGGCCCGGTACTCGTCCACCACCGAGCCCTCGTCCTCACCGAGCTCCTTGCGGATCGACTCCATCTGCTGGCGCAGGAAGTACTCACGCTGCTGGCGCTCGGCCCCCTCGGTTACGTCCTCGCGGATTCGCCGGCGAACCTGCAGCTCGGCCAGGCGCTCGCGCTGCATCTCCAGGGCCCGGGCAAGGCGCTCCTCGACATCCAGCGCCTCCAGCAGCTCCCGCTTCTGCTCGTAGCTCAGATCCGGCGAGTAGCCGGAGGTGTCGGCGAGACCGCCCGGAGTCGAGATCGAGCGGACGAAGGCGTGGATCCGCTGGTCGGCACCGCGCAGATCGAGGATCTCCTCGACAACGGCACGGTATGTCCGCTCCAGCTCTCGGACCCGATCGTTGTCTGCGTCACCGTCGACGTGGGGCTCGACCTCGACGAGCAGCTTCCCATCGCTGCCCGTGGAGGCGACGCCCGGGATCCCGCGCTGGAGCCCGCGCAGGGTGGCGACCCGGCCGCCGGTCGGCAGGCGGCCGTCCTCGAGTACCTCGGCGATCGTCCCGACCTCGGCGTAGCCGTCGTCGTCGCGGGGTACGACGAGCACGCGTTCGGCGTCGTCGACATCGATCGCGATGGTGGCGGTCATTCCCGGGAAGAGGACTGTGTCGTCGAGGGGGAGAAGGGGTAGCTGAGCCATGTTCTTGCCTTCCGTTCTGGCTGCTGGATTGGATTATCAATGATAACCATATGCATTGATAGGCTTTTCCCATGGTCGTGAAGGTCACCCTCAAACGGGCTCCAGCCGCCGCCGACATGCCGCCTTCCTCACCCGGGGAGGGCTGCGGGCTCCTGCTCAGCCGGCTCGCCCGTGCGACCAACCAGGCGCTCGCCTGCGCCCTCTCCGATCTCGGGCTCCGCTCCCAGCAGTTCGCGATCCTTCATCTGCTCACCCAGGGTGGGCCGGCATCGCAGACCGAGCTCGCCGATGAGCTCGGGGTCCACGCGAGCAATCTGGTCCGCCTGCTCGACGAGCTCGCCGAGCGCGGGCTGGTCGTCCGTCGCCGCGACCCACGCGACCGGCGTCGCCAGATCGTCGTGCCGACCAAGGCCGGGGCGCAGATGCTGGCACGCGCCGAGCAGGTGACGGCGGAGGTCGAGAGCGATCTCCTCGCCTCTCTGGACGCCTCCGAGCAGCGACAGCTGAAGTCCCTGTTGGCTCGGCTGGCCGCCCGCAGCTGCGGGCGCTCGCCCGCGCAGGGGTGCTCGGGGGGAGAGGCGAGTCCTGGATCGCACTAGGCTCAGAGCGTGACCGCCTCGAGCTCGAAGATATTCGCCGACGGCCTGCTCGATGGTCAGGTCTGCCTGATCTCGGGCGCCGGCAGCGGCATCGGCCGCGAGACCGCCCTCGAGCTGGCGCGGCTGGGAGCGACGGTGGTCGGTTGCGGAAGACGCATCGAGCCTGTCGAGGAGACCCTCGGGATGATCGAGGATCTCGGCGGAGCGGGCCGCGTGTTCAGCTGCGATATCCGCAACGAGGACGCGGTAGCCGCGATGGTCGACGAGCTGCTCGAGGACCTCGGCCGTCTCGATGTCCTCGTCAACAATGCCGGCGGTCAGTTCCTGGCGCCGGCGGAGGCGATCTCGGCCAAGGGCTTCCGCACCGTTACCGAGCTCAACGTCCAGGGAACCTGGAACATGACCTACGCCGCCGCGACCAAGGCGTTCATCCCGCGGGAGGGGGGCAAGGTGATCAGCGTCACCCTCTCGCCCCACAACGGGATGCCGGGCATGGTTCACTCGGGCGCGGCGCGGGCAGCGGTCGAGAACATGATGCGCACGCTCTCGATCGAGTGGTCGCGGTTCGGGATCCGCTGTGTTGCGGTGGCGCCCGGTCAGATCGGCACCGAGACCTTCAAGACGAAGTACCCGGCCAAGATGGTCGAGACGATGGCCACCACGATCCCGCTAGGACGGGTCGGTGAACCCGAGGAGGTCGCATGGCTAATCACCTACCTCGCCTCCCCGGCGGGCGACTTCTTCAGCGGCACCACGGTCACCCTCGACGGCGCACGCGACAACTGGTTCGGGTCCTGGCCGCCACAGATCGGCCAGCAGGAGGGTGAGCCGCTGGCCGAGGAGCGCGAGCCCGGACCGGGCGAAGGGGAGGCCGCGGGCTGATTCAGGGGGCCTCGGCAGGCTGGTAGGCGCTGGGGGCGGGGAGCTCGGGGAGGAGTGCCCGTTCCGCCAGTCGCCGGTAGCCCGCGACCGAGGGGTGGTCTCCGTCATCGGTGAAACGCTCGCGCATCAGGCCCGGGTTGGCGGGGCCGCGGCGCAGGGTCTGGTTGAAGCGGAGTAGCGGGACGTCCTCACGCTCGGCGATTGCCGCGATCAGCTCGTTGAGCCGGTCGATCTCGCCGGCGGTCGTCGGGAAGCCGTTGTTCCAGGGCAGCACATCGGCGATCGCGACCACGAGCCCGAGCTCCTTGCCGGATCTCACCATCGCCTCCAGGTCGGTCGCCGCGTCCGCCACCGGCAGGCGCTGGGCGATGTTGTTGATCCCCCCCTGCACGATCAGGACGTCGGCCTCGTCGGCGCACGAATCGAGCCGATCCGCGATCTGGTCGGTGCGCTCGCCGAAGACGCCGCAGTTGCGAAAGCCCAGCGCCGGCCTATCCGCCTCCGCCCAGTACTCGAATTGGCTGCGCTGATCGAGGGCCGGGCCGATCCGATCGCGGATCACCGGGTCGGGATCCCACAGGGGAGAGCCGGCCGTGATCGAGTCCCCGAGAGCGGCGACCATGGTGGTGCCACCGGAGGGATCCTCGGCGGAGGTGGAGGCCGACCCCGGCTCGCCTTCGCCGCAGGCGCCCACCGCCAGCGTCAGGGCCGCCAGGCCGACAACCAGCGTCAAGCGCATCGGGCGAACCTATCGGTCCGGTCCCGTTGCGACGAGCGGGGCTACGAGTACATCCCCGTGAACTGGCCCCCGGTCACATTGATCACCTGGCCATGAATGAAGTTCGCGTGCTGCGAGCAAAGGAACATCACCGGGCCCGCGGCCTCGGCGGGCTCGGCGGGCCGGCCCAGTGGGATCACCATCCTGCCCATCTCGCGTGACTGTCCGGGGATTCCGAGCGCAACCTTCTCGCCGCCACGCTCGATCGTCTCCGCATCCTCCTTGGCCGCGGTCAGGCGGGTCTCGACGAAGCCGAAGGCGACCGCGTTGACGTTGATCTTGAACTGGCCCCACTCCTTCGCCAGGGTCTTCGTCAGGCCCGTCACGCCCGCCTTGGCGGCGGCGTAGTTGGCCTGGCCGGCGTTCCCCATGGTCCCGGATATCGAGGAGATGTTGACGATCTTGCGGAACACTTCCTCGCCCTCGTCCCGTTCGGCCTTGGCGGCCTCCCGCCAGTGTGGGGCGAGGGCGCGGATCACTCGGAAAGGCACGATCGTGTGGATGTCGAGCATTGCCTGGAACTGCTCGTCGCTCATCTTGTGCACGACGCCGTCCCAGGTGTAGCCGGCGTTGTTGACTACGCAGTCGATCGACCCGAAGGCGTCGATCCCTGCCTCGACCAACCGGTCGCAGGCTCCGGTCTCGGTCAAATCCCCGCTGAATACCGATGTCTCACCCTCGATCTCCGCCGAGGCCTGCTCGGCGACCTCGCCGTCGATGTCGTTGATCAGCACCTTGGCCCCTTCGCCGACGAACAGCTCCGCGGTCGCCCGCCCGATTCCCCGCGCTGATCCTGTGATGATCGCGGCCTTGCCGTCAAGTAGTCCCATCGCTCTACAGATTCTCCGTTCGCTGGTTCGAGATCCCTCGTCCTCGGCACTCTATTCGGCCTCGCCGGCTACGCTCGACCGCCAAGCGGGTCCGGCGTGAGCGGACGCTGTCCCCCGCTGCATGGATGCGAAGTGCACGGCCGTCGCGTCTACTCCGGCCTCGGCGGCCGGAGCATCACGAACAGATCTGGGCCGCCCTGCGGAAGCCGTCCCTCGCCGACAACCCCGAACCCGCGCCGGCGGTAGAAGGCGACGTTCTCGGCCGTGTGCGTGTCGAGGGCGCAGGCCCGCCCCCGCGCGTCCATCCTCGCGAGGTCGTAGTCGAGTAGCCGGCTCCCGAGCCCCATTCGCATCGATTCCGGTTCAGTCGCGATCGTGTCGAGGTACCAGTGCTCGCCCTCGGGCTTCAGTGCGCTGACGAGGGCGTCCCCGGCCCGCATCGCATCGGCCCGCTCGCCGTAGAGGGGGTACTCGCTCTCGCTCCGTCGCGCGCCAAAGGCCTCGCCTCCCGGCTCGCTCGCGGGCGGGATCCAGAGCGTCACACAGGCGCCGTCGATCGTCGAGCACTCGCCGTGAGGGAGGAAGCGGTCACGCACGTCGGCCCCGACCAGGCCGGCCAGGACGCCCTCCCGGGTCGCCTCGTCTGGCAGCGCCCACGCTCCCCATGGCTCGTGCCACGCGAACGCTGCAGCGATCGCCGCGACGGCCCGCTCGAATTGCTCGGGGCGCAGCGGCTCCGGCTCGCCGGGCCTTGTCAAAGCCCGATCGTTCGGCCGACGATTTCCCTCATGATCTCATCGGTGCCACCGCCGATCGGCCCGAGGCGCGCATCGCGTAGAGCGCGCTCGACGTGGTACTCGCGCATGTAGCCGTAGCCGCCGTGGATCTGGACCGCCTCGTCCGCGACCTCGACCGCCGATCGCTGCGTCGCCAGCTTCGCGAGCGTGACCTCTCTGACAGCGTCCTGGCCGCTGTGGAACAGGCGCAGAGCGTTGTAGGTGATCGCCTGACCGACCTCGATCTTGAGCGCCATCTCGGCCAGCTTGTGTCGGATCGCCTGAAAGCCACTGATCGAGCGGCCGAAGGCCTCCCGCTCGCGGGCGTATGCGAGGCTCGCGTCGAGGCACCACCTCATCGCGCCGAGCGCGCCCAACGCCATCAGCAGCCGCTCCCACTGGAAGTTGGCCATGATCAGGTGGAAGCCGCCGTTCTCCTCACCGAGCAGGTTCTCCGCCGGCACCTCGACCTCGGTGAACGAGAGCTCGCCGGTGTCGGAGGCGTGCCAGCCCATCTTCTCGAGCTTGCCGCTGACCTCGTAGCCCTCCATCTCGCGTTCCAGCACCAGGAACGAGATGCCGTGGTGTCCACCCTCCTCGGTGGTCTTCACTGCGCAGACGAGGAAGTCGGCGCGGACGCCGTTGGTGATGAAGGTCTTCGAGCCGTTCACGACGTAGCCGCCGTCGACAGGCTGCGCCCGGGTCCGGATCCCCGCCACGTCGGAGCCGGCGCTCGGCTCGGTGATCCCGAGCGCAGCGATCTTCTCGCCGCGTATCGCGGGCTGGAGCCAGCGCCGCTGTTGCTCCTCGGTCCCGAACTTCCAGATCGGTGGCGTCGCGATCCCGGTGTGGGCGCCGAGACCGGCGCCGACCCCACCGCACGCCCCGGCCGCTGCGAGCTCCTCCGCCCAGACCGCGTCGTGGAGGAAGTCACCCCCCTGACCACCAAGGTCCTCCGGGTACTTGAGGCCGAGGAATCCAAGCTCCGCCGCGCGCTCGAACAGCTCCCGTGGGAACTCTCGAGCCTCCTCCCATTCGTCCTGATGGGGGACGATCTCGGACTCGACCCAGCGTCGGATCGTCGCCCGCAGCTCCTCGTGCTCGGCCAGCAGCGGAGGTGCCGTGACCCGCTGGCCGCTGTCCTTGACGACGCTCACCGTCCGGACGCTATCGCTTAGGGGCAGCGACCCCCCGACGGCCGATCGGGCCGGTCGGTAATCAGTGGCTGTCGGCGACGCCCTTGAGCAGATCTCGCACCCGCGAGAGCAGCGTGCCAGCGTCGAACGGCTTGTCGATGAAGTCGACTGAGCCCGCGGTCGGGCCGAGGTCCTTCGGCGGCGCCTGGTCGCTGTACCCCGACATGAAGAGGACGTGTAGCCCGCGCCGCATCGCGACCGCTCGCCGGGCCAGGTCGTCGCCGCGCATGCCGGGCATGACCACGTCGGCCAGCAGCAGATCCACCGAAAGGCCGGTGTCGTCGAGCAGGTCGAGCGCCTCGGCGCCACCGCGGGCGCAGGTGACGGCGTAGCCGGCGCCGCTGAGGATCCGCTCCGCCACCCGGCGCACGGCCGGGTCATCCTCGGCGATCAGCACCGACTCGCCGCGACCGGCCGGGACCGCCTGCGCGGGGCGGGTCTCTTGCGCCGGCCCTCGCTCGGTGGCTGGAATGTAGATCTCGAAGCTGGTGCCGACACCGGGCTCGGAGCTGAGCTCCAGCGCCCCGCCCGTCTGGCTGATGATCGTGTAGACGGTGGCGAGCCCGAGGCCGGTTCCGTGCCCGCTCGACTTGGTCGTGAACATCGGCTCGAAGGCCCTGGCAGCCACCTCGCTGTCCATCCCGATCCCGGTGTCGGAGACCACGAGCCGCACGTATCGCCCTGCCTTCATTCCGGGGTTGGCGATCGTCTCGGCCTCGGTCAGCTCGGTGTTCTCGGTCTCGAAGCTGAGCGTCCCGCCCTCCGGCATCGCGTCGCGCGCGTTGACCGCGAGATTGATGAGCACCTGCTCGATCCGCGCCGGGTCCTCGGCGATCGGCCACAGCTCCGGCTCCAGGCGCCGTTCCACGCGGATGTGCTCGCCGATCGTCGAGCGCAGGAAGCCGTCGAGTCCGTTGATCAGGCCGTTGAGGTCGAAGACCGACTCCTCGCCGGTCTCGCGCCGGGCGAGGATCATCAGCTGCCGTACCAGGGCGACCCCGCGCTCGGCGGCCCTCCGGATCTCCTCGATGTCGGCGTGGGCCGGGGAGCCCTCAGGCACGGCGCCGGAGGCGAAGCGCGCGTAGTTGATGATCACTCCGAGGATGTTGTTGAAGTCGTGGGCGATGCCCCCGGCGAGCTGCCCGATCACCTGCAGGGGCGATTCGGCGTCTGCTGGCCCGCCGATACGGCCTCCGGGGGCCTCGTCGTTCACTCGAGCAGGCCCCACCGCATTGCCGTGGCGACGGCGGCGGCCCTGTCGGAGACGCTGAGCTTCTCGTAGAGGTTGTGGAGGTGGGTCTTGATCGTCGCCTCCGAGAGGTGCAGCTCGTCGCCGATCTTCTGGGCGGTCCGTCCCTCGGCCAGGAGCTTGAGGACCTCTGCCTCACGCTCTGTGAGGGCCGGCCGATCGGAGGTCTCCCGCATCTGGATCTCGGTCGCGATGCCGGCCGCGAACTGCGGTGCGATCACCGTCTCGCCGCGGGCGGCTGCGACGATCGAGTCGCAAAGCTCGGTGTTGTCGGAGGTCTTCGAGACATACCCGGAGGCTCCGGCGGCGAGGGCTTGGTAGGCGGCCGTGGAATCCTCGTAGCCGGTCAGCAGGATGACCTTCGTCCTCAGGGCCTCGCGGCTGACCGCCGCGACGATCTTGAGGCCGTCGAGGCCGGGCATCCGCACGTCGACCACGGCGACGTCCGGGCTCAGCTGCGAGATCTGCTCGAGCGCGTCGCGACCGTCCTCGCAGACGGCCACCAACTCCAGGTCGGGACGCTGCTTGATCGCGCGGGCGAGACCCTCCCGGTACACCGGGTGGTCGTCGGCGACGAGCACGTTGAGGCGGCTTTTGCGCGGGGCCATTCGGCTCCCATATTCGCACGCGTCGGGGTCGGAGCGACCGACTTGCGACGAGCGGACCCATCGGGCTGGTCGGAACCAGAACCGTCGGTCGACAGCCTCTCATCCGATCGGATGAGGGAACTTCATCCCCCGTCCCCGTCGTTCGCCCGATTGCCGTGTCTCGCCGGCGAGTCGATGATCCTCCTAGACACGGTTGTCCCCCCGGCACGGAAGCCGATAGCGCGGGCGAGATGCCCACTCAGATACACCGCTCTCGGTTTTCCTTGTGTCAAGCGGGATGCGGAACGGCAAAAGGAGCGTCGCCAGGATTGCGACGCTTCTTTTTCGTCCGTCTGCCGCCAGGAACGCGACGCTCTTCTCTTGGGCGGGCGGTCCACGCGGGTCTGGGCGCCTCAGAGAGCAAGGTCAATCGATCGGTTGATCTCGACTCATCCTCCCGATCCCCAGATCGGTCGATGCGCGTTCGGGGCGTCCGCGTCGATGGGTCAGACGTGGATTCCTCGATCAAAGACGCCGGCGGCTGACCCCCGAAGCACTTACCCCCTAAGCAAGCACCATCCCCGGCTCGACCCGCTCACGGCGGGTCGAGGCCGTTCAGGGCTCAGATGCCGTAGCTGCGCCCGATCACGTCGAGCATGATCTCGTCGGCGCCGGCTCCGATCCGGTTCAGGCGAGTGTCGCGGTAGGCCCGCTCCACGTCGTACTCCTTCATGTAGCCGTAGCCGCCGTGGATCTGGATGCACTCGTCCGCGACCTCGCAGCCGATCCGGGATGCGTAGAGCTTCGCCATCGTGATCTCGCGGACCGGGTACTCGCCGTTGTTGAAGCGCCATGCGGTCGAGTACACCATCTGCTTGGCCGCCTCGATCTTCATCGCCATCTCGGCGAACTTGTGGCGGATTACCTGGAACTTGCCGATCGGGCGCCCGAAAGCCTCGCGTTCGGTGGCGTAGGCGAGCGTCTTCTCGAACACCCGCTCGGCCCCGGCCACCGATCCAACCGCGCCGACCAGCCGCTCGCCCTGGAGCTCCCAGGAGATGTGGTAGAAGCCCTTGCCCTCCTGGCCCAGCATGTTCTCGGCCGGGACCCGGACGCCGTCGAATGAGAGCTCAGCGGTGTCGGAGGCATGCATGCCCATCTTCTCCAGCGTCCTGGAGACGCTGAAGCCCGGGACGTTGTTTCCCTGCTCGTCCTTGAGGTCGACGATGAACAGGGTGATGCCGTCGTGGCGGGCGTCGGGATCCGTCTTGGTAACGAGGACGATGAAGTCGGCCCGCGCCCCGTTGGTGATGAACATCTTCGAGCCGCTGATCACGTACTCGTCCCCGTCGCGTGTAGCCGTGGTGCGAATTCCGGCGACGTCGGAGCCGGCGCCCGGCTCGGTGATCCCGAGGCAGCCGATCTTCTCTCCCTTGATCCCCGGCTCGAGGTAGCGGCGCTTGTGATCCTCGGTGCCGAGCATCTCGACCGGCGGCAGGACCATGTCGGTGTGGACCGCGAGGCCCATGTTGAGCCCGCCCGATCCCGAGTGGGAGAGGGCCTCGGCCCGGACCAGCGAGTAGTAGTAGTCGCCACCCTGGCCGCCGTACTCCTCGGGGAAGCAGAGGCCGACGAAGCCGAGTTCTGCCATGCGGTGGAGCGCGGAGTCCGGCCACAGCGTCTTCTCCCACTCGTGGGCGTGGGGGGCGAGCTCCTTCTTGACCCATGCCTCCATTGACTCGCGCAGGTCGTCGTGCTCGTCGGTGAAAATCAGGTGCTTCCGCTTGGCGTTGAACTCGGGCTTGACGACGTTGCTGGCGCCGTTGGCGGTGGCGGTGGTGCTCACGCGGAGTCTCCTTCGGATGCGACGATCTGGAAAGTAGACAGTAGCACTTCCCACTTCCTACTTTGCGGAGCCGGTGGGCGAATGCTCCCGGTGGGAGGCTTCAACGCCGCCGCGGCGAACCTGCTCTGGGTCATGGCGCGATCCCGTAGGGTCAGTTCAGAGGTTTTCAGCGAAGGGCTGGTCGAGATGGGCCGTACGGGTGGTCCCGCGTCGTTGCGGGTTCTGAAGGGAGAGGTGCAGCCTCGGGTACCGCCCGGCTCGCGTCTGCCGGGCTCGATTCAATCGCTGCAGTGGTTCCGCGATCCGGTCCACTTCATGGAGCGGAACCTGGAGCGCCACGGCAAGCTCTTCTCGGTCAGGCTTGGACCACTCAGCCGCTGTACGTTCATCGCCGACCACGAGCTCGCCTGGCCGGTGCTCACCGGGGAGCCCGAGTTGATGAGGATGGGGTCAACCAACGGGATCTTCCGGCCGGTGCTCGGCGACAGCTCACTCTTCCTGCTCGACGGCGCCGAGCACAAGCGCCATCGCAATCTGATCATGCCCGCATTCCATCGCGGCTCAGTTCGCCGCTTCAGTGGGCTCGTCTCCGAGCTCGCCGCCCGCGAGCTCGCGACCTGGCCGATCGGTGAGCCGTTCGCCCTGCAGGAGCGGATGCGCGGTGTCACCCTGCAGATGATCTTCAGGGCGGTGATCGGCGTCGCCGACGACCGCCGGGACGAGACCCTGCGCGGTCTCATTCATGAGCTTCTGGATCTTGTCCAGAACCCGATCGCGGTGTTGCCGATGTTCCAGCGTGAGCTCGGCGGCAGAACTCCTTTCGCGCGGCTGATGGCGCTGGTCGAGCAGATCGAGACGCTCCTCTACGACGAGATCGGCGCCCGTCGCTACGACCCGTCACGCAGCGACCGCGACGACGTCCTCTCGATGCTCGTCTCCCCGCCGCCGCACGAGCCGGGATTCATGAGTGATCGCGAGGTGCGTGATGAGCTGTTCACGCTCCTGATCGCCGGCCATGAGACGACCGCCACGGCCCTGTCGTGGACCTTCGAGCGACTGCTTCGCCACCCGCAGGTGCTGAGGCGGGCACGGGAGGAGCTCGCGATCGGCGACGACGACTCCTACCTCGATGCCGTCGTTCGCGAATCGCTGCGCCAGCGGCCGGTCCTACCCGTAACCGCTCGCAAGCTCGCCGCTCCCGTCGCGCTCGGCCCCTGGACCTTCCCGAAGGGCTGGACCCTGATGCCGGCGATCCAGCAGATCCACCAGGACCCTGAGATCTATCCGGAGCCTGATCTCTTCCGCCCCGAGCGCTTTCTCAGCCGCGACGCGCCCTCGAGTCGCGTCTGGATCCCGTTCGGTGCCGGCCCGCGCCACTGCATCGGATCCTCGCTGTCGATGATGGCGATCAAGGTCATTCTCAGGACGGTTCTCAACCGGGCCGAGCTGCGGGCCGACCGCCCCGAGCCCGAGGCGATCGTCCGCCGCAACTTCACCCTCGGGCCCGAACATGGCGCGCGGGTGGTACTCGAGCGGCGCCTCGAGCGCGAGACCCGCGCCGGCGCGAGCTCCCCGGCCGGGTCGGGGCCGTGATCGGCGCAGCCCGCCGAGCGCCCTCGCCGCCGGTCGGCCGGTGGTCAGCCGCGTCTAGACTCAGCGGGGTGAGGCCATGGGACTGATTCCCGTAGGCGAGGGCCGCCGGTCGCGGCTGGAGCCGGCTATGTCGACCACCGGCTCGGTGAGCGCGCCGGGCGGCATCGATCTCACCGCGACGGTGAAGGTCCAGGCGATGTTCATGATCGCCGGGTCCGCCGTCGGCATCCTCGGCGTCATCCTCCCGCACCCCGAGGAGTTCCTGGTTCCGGAGCTGCTGGTCCTGAATATCTCGTCGATCATCTTTGCCACCGGCTACTTCGTCGCCGGTGCGCGCCTGCCCGCGTGGGTGGTCCGCCTCTCTCCGGCACTGGGGCCGGTCGCGATCACCGCGGCCGTCGTGCTGAGCCGTGATCCGACCAGCGCCTACGCGCTGCTCTACCTGTTTCCGGCCGTCTACGCGTTCTACTTCCTCGACCAGCGCGATGCCTTCTGGCACATCGTATGGACGGTCGCCAATTATGCGGCCGCGATTGCGATCCTCGAGGTCGTCCCCGGATCGACCTCGGTCGCTGCCGGCAGCACCGCACATCACTTCGTGATCACGATCGGAATGCTGATCCTCGTCGGGGCGATGCTCGCCTATCTGCGTTCGCGCGTGGAGAAGCTGGTCAGCAACATCGTCGAGTCCGCCCGGACCGACCTGCTGACCGGCCTGCTCAACGGCCGGGGGGCGAACGAGATCCTCGCCGGCGAGCTCGAGCGTGCGCGGATGGGCTCACACCGCGTGACTCTGCTGAACATCCACGTCGGCGGGCTTCGCGCGCCGCGCAGCCATCTCGGTCACCGGGCCGCGGACGAGATCATCCGCGACGTCGGCAAGCTGCTCGACAACTCCACCCGTCGCATCGATACCGTCGCGCGGACTGCGGTCAGCGAGTTCATCGTGATCCTCCCGGAGACGGACGAGAACACGGGCTTCCTGCTCGCAGAGCAGATCCTTGCCCGCTTCCGCCGTGTCTTCAGGGAGCAGGAGATCAGCCTCGCGACCTCGATCGGCGTCGCCGTGTTCCCCAAGCACGCCTCCGGCGTCGATGCCCTCACCCAGGCGGCCGCCGGCGCGACCGAGGCAGCCAGGGCGATGGGCTCCGACCGCGCGGTTGTCTACTCGAACGAGCTCGACGACGTGATTTCCGGGGATCCGGCCCGGAACCTGACCGAACGCCGCACCCATCTCAGCACGGTGCTCAGCCTCGCCGAGGTGCTCGATCTGCGCGATGCGCGCACCGCCGCGCATTCACTCGCGGTCAGCCGCTACTGCGAGCTGATCGCCAAGGAGATGAACCTGCCCGATCCGCGCCAGCAGCGCCTGCGCCTGGCCGGGATGCTTCATGACATCGGCAAGGTCGGGATCCCCGATTCGATCCTCGAGAAGCCCGGTCCACTGTCGCCGAGCGAGTGGGACCAGGTTCGCCGCCATCCCGAGATGGCCGCCCGGATCCTCGGCGCCCAGGAGCTGACCGATATCCGCGAGTGGATCCTGAAGCGACACGAGCAGCCCGACGGCCACGGCTACCCCCAGGGGCTGAGTGGCGATTCGATCCCCGTGGAGGCCCGCATCCTCGCCGTCGCCGAGACCTATGACGCGCTCACCAGCGAGCGTCCCTACCGCCCTGCCCGCAGCGAGCAGGAGGCGATCGAGGAGCTCGGTCGCTACTCCGGCTCGCAGTTCGACGGCGCCGTCGTCGATGCGCTCGTGCGTTCGCTCCAGCGGGCCGGCGCGACCGCCGGCTGAAGCCGCGGCCGGCCCGGCTAGCGACCCTTCCAGTCCGGGCGGCGCTTCTCCTTGAAGGCGCGGGAGCCCTCTCTCGCATCCTCGGAGTCCCAGATCGGCCCGACGATCTCGCCCTGACGGGACCAGGCCTCTTCCGAGCTCCAGTCGAGGGTCCGGTTGAGAACCTGCTTGGAGGCGACAAGCGCCAGCGGCGCGTTCTCGGCGATCGAGCCGGCCAGCTCGATCGCAGCGGTGCGCGCCTCGCCGGGCTCGACCACCCGGTTGACGAGCCCGAGCTCCAGGGCGCGGTCCGCACTGATCGATTCGCCGGTCAGCGCCAGCTCTGAGGCGATGGCCATCGGGATCCGGTGCGGGAGCTTCATCAGGCCGCCGGCCGAGGCGCAGGTCCCGCGCTTGACCTCGTTGATGCCGAGCTCGACATCGGAGGCGGCGACGACCAGGTCGCAGATCAGCATCAGCTCGAATCCGCCGGCGAGCGCGGCCCCCTCGACGGCGCCGACCAGGGGAGTCTGGGGCGGCTGGTTGACGATCCCGAAGATGCCCCGGTGGGCGACGTAGGGGACGTCGCCGGAGAGGAAGGCCTTCATGTCCATCCCGGAGGAGAAATGGCCTCCGGCGCCGGTCAGCACCCCGGCTCGCAGCTCCGGGTCGGAGTCGAGCTCGTCGACGGCCCGGCTCATCGCGTCCGCGGTCTCGAGGTCGAAGGCGTTGCGCACCTCGGGGCGGTTGATCGTGATCACGAGGACGTTCCCCTCGCGCTCGGTGATGACGCTGCCGGTGGCGATCAGCCCCTCCGTCCCTCGAATCGGACCCGCATGCCGTGAGCCGGGACTGAGATCACGTTCTCCGCCCTGGCGACCTCGAGCCGATCAGAGATCGGGCTCAGACGGGCGAACCGAAGCAGCTCCTGGAGCAGGCTCCGGGACTGATGGCGGGCGAACCCGGCCCCGACGCAGCGGTGGGGCCCACCCCCGAACGGCACCCATGTGCCCCTGCTCGGCATCGCGTCCAGGAATCGATCCGGCTTGAAGACGAGTGGGTCCTCGTAGCTGCGCGGGTCGTGGTGGATCAGGCTGGCCGGGATCCAGACCCGGATCCCGCGCGGCAGGCGCCAGCCGTCGATCTCGCGCGGCTCGCTGGTGTAGCGGCCGGTGGCGACGATTGGCGGGCAGAGCCGCATCGCCTCCTGCATGACCGCCTCGGCCCGCCGCCCGCCGCCCTTGTCGGCCTCCTCGATCAGGGCCGGGATCTGCTCGGGGTGCTGCAGCAGCAGCCCGATCGCCCAGCTGACCGCGTTGGCGACGGTCTCGTGCCCACCCATGACCAGCGACTTGAGCTGATCGCGCAGCTCCTCGATCGAGAACGGTGCCTCGTCGCTGGCCGCCTCGGCGCGGAGCAGGCCGGAGAGCATGTCGGGGCCGGTCGGGCCGCTCCGGCGCCGGAGCTCGATCTGCGCGCAGATCATCTCGTCGAGACGGCGTCGATGCCGGACGAACCGGCCCCAAGGGCTGAAGGGGCCGAGATCCCATTTGACCCAATCGCCCAGCGAGGCGAGGCGCATGCCGGCCCGGACCTCATCGACGGCTTCCGACATCTCGTCGCGTTCGTCGGGGTCCTCGAAGCCGAAGCCGATTTGGACGATCTGGTCGAGCGTTATCCGCTGCAGGGCCTCCCTCAGCACGATCGTCTCGCCCGGGCGCCAGCACTCGAACTCGCGGCTGCTCGACCGCGAGAAGATCGGCAGGTAGCCCTCGAGGGCGTCGGCGACGAAGATCGGCGCAAGCAACTTGCGGAGGCGCCGGTGCTCGGCTCCGTCGTGCTGGGTGAGGGAGTGCTCGCCGACGATGTCTCGGATCACGTTCGCAACGGGGCCGATCGGGAGCGCGTCGCCATCCGAGAAGATCTGGCGGATCGCATCCGGGCTCGAGAAGACGACGGTCGTCCCGAAGCCGAACATCCGGATCGTGAAGGTATCGCCGTAGTCGTCGTGCAGCTCCCGCAGATAGCCGACGGGGTCACGGATCATCCTCACGGTCTGAACCGGGGCCGGAGTCCGCGGTCCCGGAGGGAGCGCCGCAGTGCCCTGGCGGGTCTCCGCTCCGGCCGGAGAAGCGGTCTCGGTTGATGCAGGTGCGATGGCGCCAATGTACCCCAGGCACTCCCCGCCGGGCGGAATCTGACCGTTGGCCGCCGCGCGCGCCCCCGTACGCGCCTTTCCCTTTCCCTGGGAGTGGGGGTCCGGGGCGCCGAGAACGCCGCAGGCGGCCTGGGGCGATCGGGCCGCCTCGGCCCGGCGCCGGGCGATTCCCGGGCGCCGCGGAGACCGGCTCTAGCGCGGTCGAGCGGGAGCGCTGCGAGTGGGCCACCACCATGCCCGCGAGCCGAGCAGCTCCAGGATCGCCGGAACCAGCAGGCCTCTGACCACGGTGGCGTCGAGCAGAACGGCGATTGCGACCGCGACCGCGAACTCCTTGACGATGACGAGATCGCTGAACGCGTTCGCCCCGACCGCGACCGCGAAGATCAGCGCCGCCGAGGTGACCAGACGCCCGGTTCGGGAAACCCCCGCGACGACCGCGGCCCGCTCGGTCCGCTGCTTCTTTCTCGCCTCGGCGATCCGCGAGAAGAGGAAGAGGCCGTAGTCGGTCGAGAGCCCGAAGACCACCGCGAAGGCGAGGATCGGCACCGAGACGTCGATCCCGGCCTGTTTCGTGGTCCCGAGCAATTCTGCGGTCGCCTCGTTCTCAAACAGGAGGACCATCAGGCCGTAGGAGGCGAGCACCGTGAGCGCGTTGAGCGTGATCGAGACAAGCGGGATCACCATCGATCGGATCAGCGCCATGACCAGAAGAAGGTTGGTGATCACGACGACGGCGATCACCAGTGGCGCCTCGTCCCCGATGCTCGAGCGCTGATCGGCAAGCTCCGCGGCGCGCCCCCCGACCAGGGTCCCGGCCGGCCACTCGGCTGCACGCACCGCCGCCAGCGCATCTTGGCCACCGTCGGACAGCGGGTCGGTGCCCGAGAGGACGACCAGGTGCTGGCTGCCGCCGGGGAGGGTGACTATGCGGCTGATCCCGTCGATGTCCTCACGCTCGGCGAGGGATCGAGCGGTCGAGCGGATTGCTCCCGCCGACGCTGCCGAATCGAGGACGACCGTGATCCGATTGGGGGCCAGCTCGGTGAATCGCTTCGCAGCCGCCTCGCCGACCACTCGGGCGCTGTCGCTGGCCGGGAGTACCCGCGCGTCGGGGGTGGTCAGGGAACCGCCCAGGGCGGGACTCGCGATCGCCAGCATCAGCGCGAGGGCGATCGTGGCGAACGGGACCGGGCTCGCCATCACGGTCCTGCAGATCCGGCTCCAGAACCCCGAGCCGCCGCTGAGCGGATCTGGTCGGATCTCCTCCGGCGCAGTTGCGAGCTCGAACCCGGGGTCCACACGCGGCCCGAGGATGGTGAGCACGGCTGGGAGGACCACGAGCGCGGCAAATCCCGAGAGCAGCGCGACGATCGCACCGGCGATGCCGGTTGAGCTGAGGAACTGCTGCGGGAAGATCACCAGCGCGGCCAGCGCCGTGGCGACGGTGAGAGCGCCGTAGCCGACCGTGCGTCCGGCGGTCAGGAGCGTCCTCTCGTTCGCGACCTCGTAGCCGCTGCCTGCCCGCAACTCGGAGCGGTAGCGGGCGAGCACGAAGAGGCTGTAGTCGATCGCGAGGCCGACGCCGAGACCGGTGACGACCTGCAGGGAAAAGAGGTCAATCTCGGTCAGTCCCGAGATCAGCCGAAGCGATGCGAGGGTCAGCACGATCGAGAACCCGGCCAGGATCAGCGGCAGAATCGCCGCCAGCACCGAGCGGAAGACGATCAGCAGCAGGAGCAGCAGCAGCGGGGCCGCGTATAGCTCGATGCGCCGTGTGTCCTGCTCGGTCTGTGCCCCGAGCTGGTGGGCCGCGACGGCGATGCCGCCGGCTGTCAGCTCGGGGTCTCCGGCGGTTGCCTCGACCACTTCCTCTCCGACCCCGACCCGGCTCTTGTCGCGATCCAGGAAGCCGAGCAGCAGCCCGGCGCTACGGTCGTCGGAGACGAGGGTCGGGTTCTGCTCGGGCGTGGTCACCGCGGCGATCCCTTCGACTGCCTCGATCCGCTCGGCGGCCGCCACGATTCGCCTGCGGCCGCCGCTCGTGGTCGCCCCCGTCGCCGGCTCGACCAGGACCAGCACCTCGGGTTCGGAGCTCTGCCCGCTGGCCGCCTCGTAGGCGGCGTAAGCTCGTTGAACCTCGGAGTCGGGGTCGGAGATGTCGAACGGCTCGACCTCGTCGAAGACCTGAGCGGCGAGTGGCGCGCCCGCGAGCAGCAGGACGACCGCGGAGATGGCGATCAGCGGTGCCCTCACGTAGGTCAGATCAGCGAGCTTTCGCAAACCCCATCCTCTCCTGCCCGAACGCTCATCTCTCCGTCAGCCAGCCTATGGAGCGATAGATGCTGGTGCGGTGCGATCCGCCGGGGCGGGCAGACCCTCTCGGCGAAAGTAGACAGCGTCACTTACTACTTCCTACGCTGGTAGCCTCAACTCGCGATGAGCACCGACTACGAGCAGCTCCTGTACGAGGTCTCGGACGGAGTCGCGACCGTCACCCTGAACCGGCCCGAGCAACGCAACGCGCTCTCCGGCCAGCTGCTCGGCGAGCTGGTCGACGCGATGCGGAAGGTGAGGGAATCGGAGGAGGTGCGCGCGGTCGTCCTCACGGGCGCGGGGGAGAAGGTCTTTTGCGCGGGAGCCGATCTGAGCGGCTTCGGCTCGGAGGCCCCGCTCGTCGACAAGCACTTCTCCAGCGACCTCTTCCTCGAGTTCTTCCGGCTGATGCCGCGCCTCGGCAAGCCCTCCCTCTGCGCCGCGAACGGGCATGTTTTGGCCGGAGGGATGGGGTTGGCGCTTTCCTGCGACCTCGTCATCGCCCGCGAGGGGATCACGTTCTCGACCCCGGAGATCAACATCGGCGCCTTCCCCTACATGATCATGTCGATCATCTACCGCAACGTGCCGCGGAAGAAGGTAAACGAGATGATGCTGCTCGGCGAGCGGATCGATGCCGAGCAGGCGGTCTCCTACGGGCTCGCGAACAAGGTCGTGCCGGCGGCGCAGTTCAGCGAGGCCGTCGCGGAGTGGGCCGGCAGGCTCGCCTCCAAGTCACCGGTGCTGATGCGGCTGGGCCACGATGCGATGTACCGCCAGCAGGACATGGACGTCGACGACGCCCTGGAGTTCCTCCGCAGCCAGCTCTCGCTCACCTTCTCCACCGAGGACATCATCGAGGGCACCAAGGCCTTCTTCGAGAAGCGGGAGCCCCAATGGAAGGGCCGCTGAGCGGGCATCGCCGATGAGCGATGCCAGCGGCCGACTCAAGATCAGTGAGCTCGCACAGGCGGCCGGCGTTCCGGTCGCGACCGTCCGCCACTACCTTCGTGAGGGGCTGCTGCCGGAGGGCGAGAAGACCTCGCGCAACATGGCCTACTACCCGCCGGAGCTGGCGGAGCGGATCAGGCTGATCAAGCAGCTCCAGGAGGAGCGGTTCATGCCGCTCAAGGTGATCGCCGAGCTGCTCGATGGTCCCGGCGGGGACCTCGATCGACTGGCTGCGATGGTCGAGGCCGAGGAGCGGGTCTTCGAGCTCGCGCTCGCCAACGAGCGCGAGCGGATTGCGGCCGCGGAGATCTCGAGTCGCTACGAGGTGCCGCTGGAGGTGATCGAGCGGCTCGAGGAGGTTGGGGTGATCGGGCCATCCGAGGCCGGGGCCTACTCGCCCTCCGATGCCCGCATCGTCGAGTCGATCAGCCGCTTCCGTTCCGGGGGCTACGACGAGCGGATCGGCTTCACCGTCCACGACGCGGCGGAGTTCCTGGAGCCGCTCGAGGAGCTCGCCGCTCGCGAGGTGGCAATGCTGACCGGCAAGCTGGTCGGCCGCTTCGACTCCGACCGCGTGGTCGAGCTTTTCGAAGCCGGAGTTGATCCGCTGCGGGCGCTGATCGCGGCGATGCACACCAAGCTGCTCGCCCGTGAGATCGAGCGCCGTCGCCCCGGCGACGGCTCCGCCCCGGAGGGATGATGAGCGTGCCGGCGCCGCTTCGCCTGTCGGCGCTCGCCGCCGCAGCGCTCGCGGCCGCCGGCATCGTCGGGATTGCGCTCAGCGACGGACCTCATCTCTCCTTCTCAGGGGTAAGCCCCTGGGTGGTGGTGTGGGCGTTGGGGCTGTTCGGCCTGCTGGCCTGTGCGCCCTTCGAGCTCCATCGGCGGGTCTCGGCCCGCACCGAGGATCCCGATCGGCGCTGGGAGCTCGCGATCGTCGCCTGGGGGGCTGTGGCGCTGGCGGGACTCGCGGGCTTCGCGCTGCTCGGGGTCCTCGCGGGTTTCTCAGGGTCGAGTGGCAGCGGCGCGATCAGTCTGACCGGGCTCGCCGAATGCGGGCTGGTGGTATCCGCGGTGCTGTTGCTGATGCTCACCACCGGTTGAGCGGAAGCTGCGGAAGCCGCCTTTGGCTCCTGCCGGCCCTGCACATCGTCATCGTCTAGATTGACCAGTCAATCAGTCAGCGGATGCGGCCCAGATGGACGTTCCGTGGCGCCTTTCGAGGAAGGAGGCGGAGATGCGCGTAGCGGCTGTGCAGATCAACTCCAACGGCGAGCAGGACCGCAACATCGAGCTCGCGGAAAAGCAGGTCCGGGCGGCCGCCGGAGCCGGCGCCGAGCTGATCGTGCTTCCTGAGAAGTGGAGCCTGCTGGGCCCCGGTGAGCTGCTCGCCGAGGCGGCCGAGCCGATCGAGACAGGAGTTGCAGTGGCCGCCGCCCGGGCGTGGGCCCGGGATCTGGGTGTCTTTGTCGTCGCAGGGAGCGTCGCCGAGCGCACCGAGGAGGGCGAGCGTTTCGCCAACGCCTCGCCGCTGATCGACGCCGAGGGTGCGATCGTCGCGATCTATCGGAAGATCCACATGTTCGACGTAGACGTCGGCGGCGTCAGCTACCGCGAGTCCGATCACGAGATCCCCGGCGATAGGCCGGTGATCGCGGCCGGGCCCGGGGCCGAGATCGGGCTCACCGTCTGTTACGACCTCCGGTTTCCGGAGCTTTTCAGCGTGCTCGCGCTCGCCGGGGCCGAGCTGATCACGCTCCCGTCCGCGTTCACCGCCACCACCGGCGCCGCCCACTGGGAGCCGCTGATCCGCGCCCGGGCGATCGAGAATCAGCTCTTCGTTGTCGCCGCCGGTCAGCACGGACGCGCGGCCCCGCACTACGACAGCTGGGGCCACTCGATGATCGTCGATCCCTGGGGGCGCCTCCTCGCCGACCTCGACCACGGCGACGGATTCATTCTCGCCGCGCTGGACTTCGACGAGATGACGAGGATCCGAGACCGGCTGCCGTCCCTTGCCAGCCGCCGTCCCGATGCGTACCGTTCCCCCGACTCGATTGAAAGCCATGCCTGACGCCAAGACCGAGCGGCCCGCCGCGATCGACAAGCGCCGGGCGATCCTCGAAGCCGCGATCCGCGTTTTCGCTCGCCAGGGCTACCACGCGACCCGCGTGAGCGACATCGCCGACGAGGCCGGAGTCGCCTACGGCCTCGTCTACCACTACTTCCGCAGCAAGGAAGCGGTGATGACCGAGCTATTCACCGAGCGCTGGTCGCTGCTGCTCGAGGCCGGCGAGGAGGTGATGGCCGGCGACGGCACCCCGCGCGAGAAGCTCTCAGCGATCGCCGGCTTCATCATCGACTCCTACCGGCACAACCCGGAGCTGATGAAGGTGATCATCATCGAGGTCACCCGGGCCGCGAACTCCTTCGGTCGCACGCATCTGCCGGAGATCCGCCAGGCTTACGATCAGGTCGCCTCGATCGTCTCGGCGGCCCAGCAGGACGGCAGCTTCCGAACCGACATCGACGCCGATTTCGTCGGCATGTCCTTCTACGGCGCGATCGAGCAGCTCCTCAGTGGGTGGGTCTTCGAGCTGATGCCGGCCACCGACGAGGAGTTCGACGCGGCCCGTGAGATGGTCGTCGAGTTGATCTGCGGCGGCCTCGAGCGGCGCGTCTGAGCGCTTGCAACTCGGTGTTCGCCGCAGGCGCGGTAAGGTCGCATCCTTCCGAGCAACGACTATTCGCCCCCGCAGGTGGGTGGGAAAGAGCTGATGGAGAACGAAGTCGTCAGAAGACTGCTGTGGTCGGGACTGCTGGCCGCGACCGGCGCCCTGGCCAGCATCCTTGCGCACCGCGCCTCGACGATGGTCTGGAAGCGCGTGTTCGATGAGGAGCCGCCCGAGTAATGGCCGCCCCCCCGGACAGCCCCCGCGGCACCCGCGGTGTCCCTGACACCGAGCAGGACCGATCAGTCGGCGAGCTCGTTCTCGATGTCTCCGAGAGGGTCTCGATCCTCGTTCGCGAGGAGATCGAGCTGGCGAAGACGGAGGTCACGGAGAAGGCCGGCGAGCTCGTGCGCGGCTCGGTGGTCGGCATCGCTGCGGGCATCTTCGTGCTGATGGCTCTGGCGATGGCGATGCAGGCCGGCGCCTGGCTGATCAACGACATGCTCGGGATCGAGTCGGCGATCTGGGTCGGCTTCGCCCTGATGATGCTGCTCTTCCTGATCGTCGCCGGGATCGCCGGGATCGCCGCCCGGGCGGCCGTCCAAAAGGGCGCGCCCCCGGCGCCGAAGATGGCGATCGAGGAAGCCAAGGTGACCAAGGAGACACTGGAGGGTGGCTCATCACCGGAGGGTGGCTCATGAGTGGGACCCCCGCAGCCCCGAGTCCCCGCCCCGGTGCCCCGGGTCGCAGCGCCGAGGAGATCAGGCACGACATCGCCGCCCAGCAGGGCGAGCTGGCCACCTCGGTGGACGCTCTGCGATCGCGCGTCACCGAGCTCACCGACTGGAAGCGTCAGGTGCGCGAGCACCGGACCGAGATCATCGGTGCCGCCGCGGCCGTCGGCTTCGTCGTCGGTGGGCTGATCGCCCTGCGCCGCCGCCGACGCTAGCTCCGACGACCTACAGGCCGCTAGCGCCCTCCCTGGGCTACCAGGTCGCTCGCAACCCCGCCGATGCCCAGTAGGCCGGGGCCGGTGTGGGCGCCGATGACGGGACCGATCTCAGAAACGAACAGCGGGTCGGTGCCGAAGATCTCGCGACCCTCTGCAGCAAGTCTCTGAGCGTTCTCGGGGTCCTGGATGTGCTGTACGACCCAGCCGTCCTTGCCGGCCGTTTCGAGCTCGCGTGCGAACTCGATCAGGCGCTCGAAGACACGGCGTCGGGTACGAACCCGCTCGACGGGTGTGATCTCTTCCTCCAGTGTCAGGATCGGCTTGATCTGCAGGGCCGAGCCGAGCAGGGCGCGGGCCGCGCCGATCCGGCCCCCCTTTCGCAGGTACTCCAGGGTGTCGATCGCAAACCACATGTCGAGTTGCTCGCGGGCGGCTTCGGCCGCCACGACCACTGCGCCGGCGTCCTCGCCGGCCGCCGCCGCGCGAGCGGCTGCCAGCACCGCCAGGCCCATCCCGCCGCAGGCCGAGCGGCTGTCGTAGATCATGATCCGGTCCGGGTCCGCGCCGCCGTCGACCAGGCTCTGTCTGGCTTGGCCGGCCGCCTCGAAGGTGCCGGAGATCGCTGCCGAGAGGTGAACGGAGACGATGTCCCTGCCGGCCTCCAGGAGCGGCTCGTAGGTCTCGAGGAAGTCCCCAACCGACGGCTGTGAGGTGGTGGCTCCCTCCTCGCTGGACCTGAGCCGCTCGAAGAACAATCCGTAGTCGCTGATCTCCGTTTCCTTGCGCTGCTCCCCACCGAGGGTCACGTACAGGCTCAACTCGGTGATGCCCCGCTCGGCGATCAGTTCCGGGGGTAGATAGCTGGTCGAGTCGCAGACGACGGCCGTGCTCACAGGGCCTTTGTAGCAGGACCCCTGTGGACCCGCCGGTGAATCCGCCCCGATCCCGGGATGGATCCTTGCGTGTGGCGACTAGCATCTGGGGGGCGAATGGCGAAGACACTAATTACCGGGGGAACGGGGTTCATCGGCTCACACCTCGCTCGCGCGCTGGCCGCGCGCGGCGACGATCTGCGCCTGCTGATCCGCTCGGCGAACCCCGCCGAGCACCTCTCCGATCTCGACTTCGATCGGGTCAACGGTGATGTGACGGATCGCCGCGCCGTGCGCAGGGCGGTCGACGGGGTCGACCGGGTATTCCACGTCGCGGGCGTCACCTCGATGCGCCGCGATCAGGCCGCGCGCCTGCAGGCTGTCAACGTCGGCGGCACCCGTCTTCTCTGCGAGGAGGCCCTCGACGCCGGCGTCGAACGGGTGATCCACACCTCCTCGGCAGCCGCCCTGGGGCCCGCGAAATCCCGCGGGCGAGCCGACGAGACCCAGAGCTTCCCGGCGATCGCGCGCGGGATCCCCTACGTGCACTCCAAGCACGAGGCAGAGGCCGAGGCGCTCAGGGTTGCCGCCCATGGACTCGACGTGGTGATCGTCAACCCGACCTTCGTGCTCGGGCCTGAGGACCCGACCGGCAGCTCGATGGGCCTCGTGCGCCGGTTCCTGCTCCGGCAGATCCCCGTTTACGTCGACGGCGGCATCAACATCAGCGATGTCCGTGACGTCGCCGACGGCCATCTCCTTGCCGCGGCCGAAGGCCTACCCGGTGAGCGCTACATACTCGGAGGACGCAACTTCACGCTGCAGCGGCTGTTCGCCGACCTGGCGCGAATCTCCGGCGTGCCGGCGCCGGTCCTCAAGCTCCCCGCCGGGCTCGCGCTCGGCGCCGCCGAGGCCGTCGAGCGCTTCGGCCTCCCGGTCCCAGTCCCGATATCGGCCGACGAGACGCGGTCGGCCTCGCTCTGGTGGACCTATTCGGCCGCCAAGGCGAAGCGGGAGCTCGATTGGCATCCCCGTGGCCACGAGGAGACCCTGACCGACGCGATCGCCTGGCAGGCGGAGCAGCTCGGCGACCGGGTCGGAGGGGATCCCAGCATCGCCTCCCAGGCGCTCGGCGCCGCCGCGCGCGCGGCCCGTCTCGCCGGAAGCGTGGTGCCCCGGTGATCGATTCGGCGGCCGGAGCCGGCGACGAGCGAGCCGGCGAGCCGGAACAGCGGCCAGAACTGGTGCTCTACCGCTGCCCGACGCCGACCGATGTCCTCTGTCCGTGCGGAGCTGTGGCCCGGCGGCTGCGGAAGCTCGACCTCCCCCACCGCGTTGAGCGGGTCCCCTACCGGCGGCAGGATCGACCCGAGATCGTCGAGCTCACTGGACAGAAGCGGGTCCCGCTGCTGATCGACGGCGACGAGGTGATCCACGATTCCCGGCGGATACTCGAGTACCTCGCCTGGCGCTATGGAACCGAGGGCGGGGGAGTGGATGGGGAGCGGGAGCAGGGCGCGCCCGAAACGGCTTGACGCTGCTATACAATTTGAAGCACTGTATGGAAACGCCAGAGACAGCAATCAAGATCACCGACGTGGCCGCCGGCAAGCTCCGTGATCTTCTCGCCGGCCAGGACGACTCCGATCAGGCGCTCCGGGTGGCGGTCAAGGGCGGCGGCTGCTCCGGTTTCCAATACTCACTCGCGCTCGACAAACGTAAGGACGACGACCATCTCTTCGAGCACAACGGCGTCGCCGTCGTTGTGGACAGGACTTCGATGCAGTTCGTGTTCGGCTCCGAGGTGGACTACGTCGAGGGCCTTCAGGGCGCCGGGTTCGCGGTCAACAACCCGAACGTGGTCGCGGCCTGCGGCTGCGGCTCCTCTTTCCAGGTCCGCGAAGACGCAGACGAAGGCGCCGCAACCCCCGCCTGAGAACCCGGCTGGGGCGCTCAGGTCTGCGGGTCAATCGCCTCTAGGTCTCGATCTGCATCGGCGGGCTCTGGTGCGTGCCCTGATCGGAGCCTGCCGGTTCGGCGCCGCTGGAATCGCCGGGCTGATCGACGCCTAGCACCGAGGCCAGCTCACCGGACTCGAACATCTCCTCGACGATGTCGCAACCGCCGACGAGATCGCCGTTGACGTAGAGCTGGGGGAAGGTCTGCCAGTCCGAGAGCTCTGTGGTCACCTCGCGCAGCGGCTGCAGCAGAGGCAGGACATCAATCGCGCCATACTCGACGCCGAACTGCTCGAGGATGCCGACGGTTCGCATTGAGAAGCCGCACTGCGGCGCATCGGGGGTTCCCTTCATGAACAGCAGGACCGGGTTCTGGGTGATCGCCTGCTCAACCTGCTCGCGTAGCTCGGGGTTCGCTGCCATGCTCGAGCCTGCCTCTCTTCCCGCTCGGGATACGAAGTACGTCGGACCACATCAGGGTAGCCGCCCGGGAACCCCGGCGAGCTCGATCGACGGCTCAGTCGTTCAGCCAGGAAGTGAGGTGTTGATCGACAGAGCGTGAATCGTGCCGTCGGCGAAGCGCTCGCTGACCGCCGACTTGACCATCCGATGTTGATCGATCCGGCTCTTGCCCTCGAACTGTCGGGCGCTGACGATCGCTCTCAGATGGTCGCCGCCGCCCTCGTCGCGTACCTCGACCTCGGCGCCGGGTAGCGCTTCGGCGATCATCGACTCGAGTTCCTGCAGGTCCGCAGCCATTGCAGCCGGGATCCTAGATCAGCGGGCCGGGCGAACTCCTCAGGCCCGAGCGGCAAGCGCCCGGCGGCGCGGTGGTGAGCGCCCTCAGCGGTCCCGGGAGGCGTCGAGCATCTCCTCGATCGTGGTCAGCTTTACACGTGGCCTGCCCCGCTGCTCGCCACGAGCGGTCTCCAGTGCGTCGATCGCGCGCCAGCCGTCGTACTCGACGAACTCGACACCGCCGGCCTCGAGCAGGTCGGGAAGTGCATCGCGGTTGGTCTCCCTCTCGGGGATGCGCCCGGCGGCCACGTCCTCGAACATCGCCTCGATCGTCTCGGTCGCGTCCTTCTTGTTGGTTCCGATCACTCCGCTCGGCCCGCGCTTGATCCAGCCAACCACGTAGTTGCCCTCGAGCTGGGATCCGTCCTCGGAGACCACGCGGCCGCTCTCGTTCGGGATCACACCACGACGGGGGTCGTAGGGGACGCCGTCGAGGGGTGTCCCGAGGTATCCGATCGAGCGCAGAACCATTCCGCAGTCGATCTCCTCCCGCTCGCCGGTGTCGACGGCTCCTACGGCGCCGTCGTCGCCGAGCTCGAGCCGGTTGACCGCGACCACGAGCCGTTCGACCCTGCCGTCGCCCTGGAGCTCGATCGGGCTGCGAAGAAAGCGCAGCTCGACCCGCCGCGGCTTGCCGGCGGGCTCGCGCTGGGCAAACTCGGTCAGCGTCTCGAGGTTCTTTCTATTCGTGGCGTCGGCGCGGTCGGAGTCGAGGAAGGCGGCGCTCGCCTCGTCGATCTCGGTCTGCGCGGGGTCGACGACGATGTCGGCTTCGGTCAGTTCGCCCAGCTCGCGCACCTCGGGGTTCGTGAAGGCGGCCTGCGCCGGGCCGCGACGGCCGAGTACCACGACCTCCCGAACCCCTGATTCCGCCAGCGCCTGGATCGCGTGGTCGGCCGTGTCTGTCGCCTCCAGCTCTTCCCTCGGCAGCACCAGCATCCGGGCCACGTCGGCGGCGACGTTGCCGTTGCCGATCACGGCCACCCGCTCGCAGGAGAGGTCGAAGCGGCGGTTGGCGTAGTCGGGGTGGCCGTTGTACCAGGCGACGAACTCGGTAGCCGGGTGTGATCCCGCTAGCTCCTCGCCCGGGATCCCGAGCTGGCGATCGGTACCTGCCCCGTAGGCCCACAGCACGGAGTGATATATCGAGACAAGGTGCTCGGCGCTCACGTCGGAGCCGACGCTGACGTTTCCGAAGAAGCGGAAGGCCTCGTGTCCGGCGGTCTTCTCGTAGCGCCGGATCACGTTCTTGATCTTCGGATGGTCCGGAGCGACGCCGGCCCTGACGAGGCCGAAGGGTGTCGGCAGGCGGTCGATCATGTCGACCTCGAAGTCGATCTCGGGATGTGCGAAGAGAGACTCGGCGGCGTAGAAGCCGGCCGGCCCCGAGCCGACGATGGCAACGCGGAGGGGGCCGCCGTGCGTTGCCTGCTCGCCCATCTCGGCCAGCTCAGACTGCGGCCGGCTCGCTGCGCGCCGTCGCCGCGCCGTCCAGAGCGTCAAGCGCTTGCGCCGTCGACATCGACACGCAGGTGAAGATCGGTGTGTCGCGCAGGGTCCAAGAGCTCGACTCGGTGGCCCGCAGCTCCTGGACCAGATCGAGGAAGTCGCCGGGCTCGTCGCACTCGAAGGAGACGACGAACTCCTGGTCGTCGATTCCGAACGAGTAGGCCGTGTTGATCGTGATCTGCGGATAGCGGCGGCCTGTCTCGATGTGATCCCGCATGATTCGCATCCGCTCCTCGGGCTCGAGCGTGTACCACTCGCGCTTCTTCTCCATCGGGTAGATGAAGGCGTAGCGCCGCTCGGAAACCAGCAGCTCTTCGCGGGTGGAGGAATCGCTGTAAGGGGAGGGCTTGGTCATCGCCAGATACGAGTAAGGGGTCGCCGCCCACTTCGCCAGGCCGCTCTGGGCCACGACCACGTGGAAGGTGTGGATGTCGGCGAGGACCGGGCTCTGGCTGACGAGGAGCAGGTCGACGTCCCCGCGAGTGCCTACAGTCGAATAGACGCGCAGCGGCCGATCGGTGGCGTAGTCCTCGCATGCGGCGAGGAACTCACGTTTATCCTCGGCCCTCTGCTCGCGGTCACGGCGCTGCCAGGCGGGGTCGACCTTGAGGAATGTGAACTTGACGAAGGTCCGCTCAGCCATTGCCACGATGCTAGCGCTCGTCGCCACCACGGCGGCGCTGCCGGCGATCGCCGAGGCGGCTCCCGACGCTCCCGCCGACGAGGCCCGGGTAACGATTGCGACCCTGCCCCGGGGGACGACTCTGAGCACGATCGCTGCGACCACTCCGGAGCTCTCGGTCGGCTTCATGAGCGCCGGGCTCGGCTCGGTTCCCGCCGATCAGACCTACCTCGACATCGGCCAGGGCAGCCGGCTCTTCGGCTCGCTGTATCCCGAGCCGATCCCTCCCCTGTTCGTCCGCGGCCCAAGGGTGCCGCCTCGCCTGTGGAACCTCGCCCTCCAGCGAGCCTCCGAAGCGCCCGCGCAGATCGACCCCGGTCTGCTCGTCGGGAGTCTCGCCGCCGCCGGAATCGAGGCCGGGGCCACCCCGGGCACCCAATCGGCCGCGCTGCTCGCCGTCACGCCCGGCGGATCGGTCGAGCGCAGGCGGGAATGCAGGCTAGGCCGCTGTCCCGGGCTGACCGTCGGCACCGTCGACCCCGCCAAGCTTCCCAACCTGGTGCGAAGGCTCGAGGGCGACGACATGCTGATCGCGCTCGAGCGTCCACCCCCGCTGGGCCGGCTGCTCGCGATCGGGATCGCCGGCCGCGGCTTCGCCGGTGATCTGACCTCGGACTCGACCCGAACCGACGGCTACGTGCTCTCCACCGATCTCGCCCCGACGATTCTCGACCGCTACGGGATCGAGGTCCCCGACCAGATGACCGGGCGGGTCATCGGCAGCGACGGCTCAGCCGACGTCGAGTCCCTGGCCTCAAGACAGGCGCGCCTCGGCGAGATCACGCCCCGCCGCCACCCGGTGATCGGCGTCAACCTGATGATCTGGGGTGCTCTCGCCCTGCTGGCGACGCTGCTGTGGCGCCGCCGCGGCGCGATCTGGGCGGTCGTCACCTTGGCCGTTGCGATCGCCTGGGTCCCGGCGCTGCTCCTGTTCACCGCGGCGCTCGAGCCGAGCGAGCTCGCGGAGCGGCTGCTCGTCGGCGTTGGCGCGCCGGCCCTGGCCGCCGGGACCCTGGTCGCGGCCCGCGGTCGGTTCAGAGATCGGGCGGCCTTCGCCGCCTTCGCTGTGGCCGCTGCCGTCTCGGTGGTCGCGACGGCGATCGACGTCCTCGCCGGCTCTCCCCTGACGCAGGTCTCGCTGCTCGGCCCCAACCCCGAGCTCGGGGTCAGGTTCTTTGGCATCGGCAACGAGCTCGAGGCGGTCATCGGAACCCTGCTGGCCCTGGGCTCCGGCGCCGCCGTGGCAGCGCTGAGGCCGGCCGACCCCGCGAGGGCGGTGGCGCAGCTCGCGGGCCTCACTTCACTGATTGCCGTGATTGTCTTCGCGCCGGGCCGCTGGGGGGCGGATGTCGGCGCCGCGATCACCTTCCCGGCCGGTGCCGCCGGGGTGATCATCGCGGCGCTGGGGGCGGGGCGCCGGAGGCTGCTGATGGTGCTGATCGCGCCGGTCGCGGCGGTCGGCGCCTTGATCGCGGTCGATCTCGTGATCGGCGGCGACGCCCACCTCTCGCGCTCGGTGCTCCAGGCGGGTGGGCTGGAGGAGCTCGGTCAGGTTCTGGAGCGGCGGATCCGGCTCGGCGCCTCGAGCTTCAGCCGCTTCTTCGACTCCTTCTTCTTCATGCTCGCGCTCGCCGCTCTCGTCGTCGCCATCCTCGCTCGCCGCCGGATTCTCGGCTGGTTCGCGACCACGCCCGCTGCCCGTGCAGGATTGATCGGCGGCGTCAGCGCCGCGGTGATCGGCACCCTCGCCAACGACTCGGGCGCGCTGCTGCTGATGATCGGGATGGCGTACCTCACCGCCTACGCCGGAATCGGCTGGGCAGCGCAACACTTCACATCCGATAGTTAGTCTCGCTATGGTGCGCGTGTCCCGCATGCGCATCGCTCTTGTCACGCCCTATTCGTGGACGTATGAGGGAGGCGTGAACCGGCATACCCAGGCGCTCGCCGAGCACCTGCTCCAGAGGGAGAACGAGGTCCAGGTCCTCGCCCCATGGGATCCGCCGGATCGCCTCAGTCGTACTCTCCACCGCGGCGCTCCGGCGCGGGAACGGGCCATGCCCGACTACCTGACTCCGCTGGGCCGGACGGTGGGCATTCACGCCAACGGGGCGGTCTCGAACGTATCCGTGTTCCCTGACGCCCTGACCACGATGCGTCGTGAGCTCCGCGGGGGCGGGTTCGACATCGTCCACGTCCAGGAGCCGCCCGCGCCGACGCTCTCATGGGACGCCTGCTCCTTCGTCGACGCCCCGGTGGTCGGGACCTTCCATGCCTACTCGACCAAACCGGGCCCCAACACTCTGGCCAGCCTCTTCGGCGCCCGCCGCAAGTTCAATCAGCTCCACGCCCGGATCGCGGTCTCGCAGGCCGCCGCATGGACCGGCCGCCGCTGGTTCGGTGGCGAGTACGAGATCATCCCCAACGGCGTCGATCTCAACGCCGCAGGTGCGGCGGCACCTCCCCAAACAACGGGCGCCGGCCCGGTCCTCGAGGTCCTCTTCGTCGGCCGGGCCGAGGAGCGCAAGGGCCTTCCGGTTCTGCTGCGGGCCTTCGAGGCGCTCGCCGAGCACGTTCCCTGTCGCCTGGTCGCGGTCGGCGTCAGCGAGGAGGAGATCGAGCGCCACCTGCCCGATCCCGCGATCCTCGGCCGTATCGACGCACGTGGCCGTGTCAGCCAGGATCAGCTCTGGGAGGCTTATCGCAGCGCCGACGTGCTCTGTGCCCCCTCGCTCTCGGGCGAGAGCTTCGGGATGGTCCTGACCGAGGCGTTCGCCGCCGGGACGCCGGTGATCGCCTCCGCCATCGCCGGCTACTCCGATGTCGTCAGCGACGGCGTCAACGGCCTCCTGATCCCACCGGGCGACCCCCAGCGGCTCGGCGAGGAGCTCCAGCGGCTCTACTACGACCGCGAACGCCTCCAACGGATTGCGGCCGCAGCCGCCGAGTCCGCTCACGAGTACGAATGGTCGCGGATCGCCAGCAGGGTCGAGTGCCTCTACGAGCGCGCTCTGGCCGTCCCCGAGCCGCGGGACGCCGGGGAGGCCTTCGCCCGCCGCAAGGGGTTGCTCCCCGCCGACGGGAGCGCCAGGGTCCCGGCCAAGAGGCTGCCCTCGCTCGATCCCGAGATCGGCAGGCAGTCAAAGGGCCGCAGCGCCGCCAGGCGGGTCGGTCTGCTCGCCGCCGCCGGCGTCGGTGCCGGGCTCACCTTTCTGGCGGCGCAGCGGATCGGATTCGACAACGTCGTCCAGAGCGCGGTCAATTCCGATCTCGCCTGGGTGATCGTCGCGACCGCGCTGATGATGGCCTCGCTCTTCTTCCGCTCCGGCGCATGGTTCCTCGCCGGTCGCGCAGCGCTCCCCAAGGCCCGCCTCCGGCGCCGGGACTTCACCTCCGCGACGATGATCGGCGTGCTGATGTCGGCGACCCTGCCCGCGCGCCTCGGCGAGCCGGCGCGAGCGATGATCATGGCCCGTCGCATCGGTCGCGTGAGGGAGACCTTCCCCGTGATGCTCGGCACCCTCGTGTCGCAGACGGCGCTCAACATCGCCGCCCTGGTCGGGCTCGGCTTCCTCATCGTCAGCTCCACCGATCTGTTCAGCAACAGCTCCGAGCACCTCTTCCTTGTCTCGATGGCGCCCGCGCTCCTGCTCGTCGCGGTGCTGGTCGCCCCGGCCGTCGTCCGCCGGTCGGGCAGTGGCAGGATCGCCCGCATCGCTGCGATGGCGCGCGAATCACTGCTGAAGGTCCGCAGCGGCCTCGCCGTCTTCCGTGACCCCCGCCGCGGGCCGTTGGCCGCGCTGCTGCAGTTCAGCGCCTGGGCGATCCAGGTCAGCGCCTGCTTCGCGCTCGCGGTGGCGATGGGCCTCGAGCCCCTGATGGGAGTCGGCGGCGCGGCGGCGGTCCTCTTCGCGGTCAACGTCACCGCCGTGATCCCGGCGACGCCCTCCAACATCGGCGTCTTCCAGCTTGCCGTGATCAGCGTGCTCACAACCGGCTACGGGGTCGGCGCCGCCGACGCCCTCGCCTACGGGGTGATCCTGCAGGGGGTGGAGATCGCGACCGCGGTCGCCCTCGGCCTCCCGGCACTGGTCCGCGAGGGCATGACCTGGTCGGACGTCCGGTTGCGCGCGATGAGCGCGGCGCCGGTCCGCCTCCGGCCACTCGGCGAGCAGGCTCCGGCGCGCTCCGGCGGGCGCATGCACTGGTAGGAGACCCGCGGCGTTGAGGCCTTGGCGGCCCGGGCGATCTCGGGCGATCGGCGGGCCCGAGAGATGAGATCGCCGGGTGTCCCGCCAGTTGGGCACCGAGACGTAGCGGGCAACCTCGCGCCACTGCGACCGATTGGCCGAGCATCTCCTGGACCGGCTACCCGACGGGCCTCGCTATCCTGAGGGGTCCATCAAGAGCGGCTGAGGGGCCCGGACCGCCGACGCCGCCGCAACCGGCGACGCTCTCAGGAGCAGGAGACGGTGCGACCGCCGGGGTCGATGGAGGTGACGGAGCAATCCCAAGAAGATGAGCGCAAGTAGAGATATTCTCGCTGCCGCCCGCGAGCGCGTGCTCGTCTACGACGGCGGCATGGGCGCGACGCTGGAGCCGATGGACCTCAGCTCCGAGGACTACGGGGGACTGCAGGGCAAGTGCCATGAGGCGCTGGTCCTCAACCGCCCCGATGTGATCGAGGAGGTCCACAGCTCGATGCTGGAGGCCGGCGCCGAGGTGCTCGAGACCGATTCCTTCCAGGGCTCGCGGATCAAGCTCGAGGAGTGGGGGCTGGGCGAGCACACGGTCGAGATCAACCGCGGGGCGGCCGAGATCGCGAGAAAGGCAGCGGGCGAATCCCGCTTCGTGGCGGGATCGATCGGGCCGACCGGCTTCCTGCCGGCATCCGATGATCCGACCCTCGGCGACATCAGCTTCGGTCGTCTGGTCGAGGTCTTCGACGAGCAGGCCGGGGCCCTACTCGAGGGTGGGGCAGACCTGATCATCATCGAGACGGCCCAGGACATCCTCGAGGTCCGCGCCGCGATGATCGGCGTGCGCGAGGCCTTCAAGAGGCTCGGCCGTTCGGTCCCGATCCAGACCTCGGTCTCGCTGCTCCCCAACGGCGGCAAGATGCTGCTCGGGACCGATATCCAGGCGGTGCTCGCGATTCTCGCGGGGATGCGCGCTGACATCATCGGCCTCAACTGCTCGACCGGCCCCGAGGACATGCGCGATGCGATCCGCTATCTGGGTGAGGCCTGCCCGACGCCCGTCCACTGCATTCCCAACGCGGGGCTGCCGCTGCAGGGACCCGACGGCGAGACGATCTTCCCGGAGACGCCCGATCAGCTCTCGAGGGTGCTCGGCGAATTCGTCGAGCGCCACGGCGTCGGCCTGGTCGGCGGCTGCTGTGGCACCACGCCAGAGCACATTGCCGCGATCGCCGAGCGAGTTGGGGGTCGCGAGCCCCGGTCACGCCCCGACCCCGGTCCGCCGCGGCTGGCGTCGATGATGACGGCATCCGACCTCGCCCAGGAGCCGGCGCCGACGATCGTCGGCGAGCGGGTCAACTCCCAGGGCTCGCGGAAGGCGAAGGAGCTGTTGCTGGCCGAGGACTACGAGGGTCTGGTCGGGATCGCTGAGGATCAGGTCGAGGGCGGTGCCCACATCCTCGACATCTGCGTCGCTCTGACCGAGCGGCAGGACGAGGACACCCAGATGGGTGAGGTGGTGGAGCGGGTCTCCCTGACGCAGCCGGCGCCGATCCAGGTCGACTCCACCGAGCCCGAGGTGATCGAGGCCGCGCTCGAGCGGATCCCGGGCCGTGCGGTGGTCAACTCGGTCAACCTCGAGGCCGGCCGGGACAAGCTCGATCGCGTCGTGCCAATGGCGCTTCGCCACGGCGCCGCAGTGATCGCGCTGACGATCGACGAGGAGGGGATGGCGAAGACGGGCGAGCGCAAGCTCGAGATCGCCAGGCGGATCCACTCCTACGCCTGCGAGGAGCACGGGCTTGATCCCGAGCTCCTGATCTTCGACGCCCTCACCTTCACGCTGACCACAGGCGAGGAGGAGTGGCGACCCTCGGCGGTGGCGACGATCGAGGGGATCCGGGCGATCAAGGAGGGCATCCCCGGGGTCAAGACCTCGCTCGGCGTCTCCAACGTCAGCTTCGGGATCTCTCAGCCCGCGCGCGCGGTGCTCAACTCGACCTTCCTCCACCACTGCGTCGAGGCCGGCCTCGACATGGCGATGGTCAACCCCAACCACATCACTCCCTACGGCGAGATCCCGGCCGAGGAGCGGCAGCTCGCCGACGACCTCGTCTTCAACCGCCTTGAGGACGCGCTCGAGCGCTTCATCGCCCACTTCGAGTCAAAGGACCCCGTGGAGGAGGCCGAGGCCGGCGATCCGACCGAGGACATGGAGCCCGAGGAGGCTCTGCACTGGCACATCCTGCGCCGCAAGAAGGAGGGGGTCGAGGAGTGGATCGACCGCAGCAACGAGAAGATCGGCGCCGTCCCAACCCTGAACCAGGTGCTGCTGCCGGCGATGAAGGAGGTTGGCGACAAGTTCGGCTCCGGCGAGCTGATCCTGCCCTTCGTCCTGCAGTCGGCGGAGGTGATGAAGAGGGCCGTCGCCCAGCTCGAGAACTACCTCGAGAAGGCGGACGACACCAGCAAGGGCAAGGTCGTGATCGCGACGGTCTTCGGCGACGTCCACGACATCGGCAAGTCGCTGGTCAACACGATCCTCACCAACAACGGCTACTCGGTGGTCGACCTCGGCAAGCAGGTGCCGATCGACCAGATCATCGACGCCGCGGTCGAGCACGATGCCGACGCGATCGGCCTCTCGGCCCTGCTGGTCTCGACCAGCAAGCAGATGCCTGCCTGCATCGGCGAGCTCCACGACCGCGGTCACGACTTCCCGGTATTGCTCGGCGGAGCGGCGATCAACCGCGATTTCGGCCGCCGGGCGCTCTACCCGAAGGGAAAGGAATCGGACGAGGTCTACGAGCCCGGGGTCTTCTACTGCAAGGACGCCTTCCAGGGTCTCGACACGATGGACACGCTGATTGACGCCAAGGCCCGTGAGGAGCTCGTCGGCAGGGTTCGCGAGGAGGCGCAGAAGCTACGTGAGAAGGGCGAGGTCGTCGACGACGGTCCACCGACCGACGACGCGAGCGTGCGTTCGGCGGTCGCCACCGACGACGAGATTCCCGAGCCCCCGTTCTGGGGCGCGCGTGAGATCGAGCCCGATCTCGACGAGGTCTTCCCCTACCTGGACCGGCACGTGCTCTTCAAGCTGCATTGGGGCGGGCGCGGCAAGAAGGGCGAGGAGTGGCGGCGGCTCGTCGAGGGCCATGACGGCGAGGAGGGATTCGCGCCCCGGCTCGAGCGGATGTGGGCCGAGCAGGACTACCTGAGGCCGCGAGTGCGACTCGGATACTTTCCCTGCAACGCCGAAGGCAACGAGTTGGTGATCTTCGACCCCGACGATCACGACCGCGAGATCGAGCGCTTCGCCTTCCCGCGCCAGCCCCGGCACGGCCGGATCTGCCTCGCCGACTTCTACCGCCCGATCGGCAGTGGCGAGCGGGACGTGGTCGCTCTGCAAGGCGTCACCGTCGGCTCGGAGGTGACGAAGCGGATCGAGCAGCTCGAGCGCGACGGGGAGTTCGCCGAGCAGCTCTACGTCCACGGGCTCGGCGTTCAGGCGGCCGAGGGGCTGGCCGAGTGGAACCACGCCCGCATCCGCTCCGACCTCGGCATCGAGCCCGCCCAGGGCCGCCGCTACTCATGGGGCTATCCCGCCTGTCCGGATCAATCCGAGCACACCAAGCTCTGGCGGCTCCTTGACCTCGAGCAGATCGGGATGACGCTCTCAGGTGGCTACGCTGTCGAGCCTGAGCAGTCCACGGTCGCGATCGTCGCCCACCATCCGCAGGCCGTCTACTTCGGGATGAGGTCCGGTCTCGTCCCCGATCAGCCCAAACGCGATGAGTTGATCGCCGGCACCGGTCGCGGCGGCGAGCTCCCACCCGAGGACGAATTCGAGGGTGACGGCACGATCGAGGCGGAGGCCGAGCCGGCGACGAGCGCCGGCGCCTCCACCGAGGCCCGATGACCTCTGACCGCTGATCTCACCCGAACGCAGCGCGGGGCTCGGGGCCGGTCTCAGAGCCTCACGCCTCGGCGTGTTCGTAGCCCTCGGGGAAGTCGAGCAGTATCCGTGCGAGGCGCTCGGGCATCTCGACCTGCGGGCAGTGCCCACAGGCGGGGATCACCTCGATGTCGGAGTAGGGCACGGTGCGGAGCACGCGCTCTGCGCCGCCGGTGTAGACCATCCGGTCGCGCTCGCCCCAGATCAGCAGCAGCGGGCAATCGATCCGCTCGAGCTTGAACGGACCCCGCTCGAGCTCAGGCAGCAGCTGGCGGCCGATCTCGAGGATCTCGGTGCCGCGGTCGATGCTCGGGATGTGCCGGGTGAAGGAGGCCACCGACTCCGCGTCGGCCCGCCCCGGGGTGGAGAAGGCGAGATTGACGTAGACGCGGCCGACGAACTCCCTGACCACGACCTCGGGTACCGGTAGCGGCGAATAGCGGAGCATCTTGATCAGTCGTTCGCTCTCGATCACCGGAAACCAGCGCGCCATCTCCAGCCCGGCCGGAGCGATCGGGACCACTCCGGCGATCGGCAGCTCGGGGTGCTCAGCCGCCCGCATCGCCAGACAGCCGCCGAGCGAGTTGCCGACGAGGAACACCTCCCGTGCGTCGTGGGCCGCGCTGAGATCGAGGATCGCTTTGCCGACCATCCGGTCCCACTGGGGTAGCAGCGGCTGGGAGCGGTCGAGCCCGCCGGCCGTAGCAAAGCCGCCGAGGTCGATCGCCGCTGCCGCCCGCCCGGTCTCGGCCAGCTCTCGCATCAACGGGCGCCAGGTGTCGGCGCTGTCCGCGTAGCCGTGCAGGAGCAGGCAGGGGGTCCCGTCCCCGGGGATCGAAAGGCGTCTGGTCTCGATGCCTCCGAGCCTCACCCGGTCGGAGTTTGGGGTTACGCTGCTGATCTGCCGGGTAGGAGCCACGGCGACAATTATCCAAGCCACCCCGGCGACGAAACGTCACGAAACCGAAGGAGCCAACCTTGACCGATCGAAACGTCCTTTCCGAGGCGAACGCAGAGAACCGCGAGGAGATCATCCGGCTGCTCGAGAAGGCCTACTGGATGGAGATCGAGACGGTGATGAGCTACGTCGCGAACTCGGTCAACCCCGACGGCGTCCGCGCGGCCGAGATCAAGGAGTCGCTGCAGGGCGACGTCCAGGAGGAGCTCGCTCACGCTCAGCAGTTCGCGGCCCGGATCAAGGAGCTGTACGGCACCGTTCCGGGTTCCTCGCAGTTCGAAGCCGAGCAGAGCTTCCTGCAGCCGCCCGAGACCCAGACCGACATAACCCACGTGATCCGCGGCGTGATCGCGGCCGAGAAGGGAGCGATCGAGCACTACAACAGGATCATCGATGCCTGCGCCGACGTCGACCCGGTGACCGAGGACATGGTGATCGCGATCCTCAGGGACGAACAGGGCCACATGCGTGAGTTCGAGGGCTTCCTGCGTGAGTACGAGGCGGAGGGCAAGGCCTGATAGCCCGGCGGCGGGGTGCGAACGTTCGCCCCCGCCGAGCCCGGTTTGCAGGGGTTTGTGCCTGCGATCGAACATTGCTTGAGCTAATCGTGAGGGTTTGCTAACGTAGCTTGTCGATGGACACCGGCACTCACACGATCGAGGAAACACCTGCTGAGCAGCCGATCGAGCTCGAGCTCGGTGACGGCTCCCGTCTCGTTCTCGACGACGCCGCGGCCTCGCCGGTCCTACGGCGGATCGAGGGCGGCGAGGGTCGCATCTCCCTCGATGACGCGATGCGGATGCCCGGCCAGGCGTTCGCCGGGTACCGCCACCTGAAGAACTAGCGCGCTCCTCCGAGCCCGCCTCGTTTCCAGCCCGGCCGACCTCAGTTCGGCCTGATCTTGTAGACCCCGCCACCCAGTCGCGCGAAGTAGATCCGGCCGCGGGAGTCCTCGCCGAAGCTGGAGATGCCCGACAGCGCCCCGAGCTTCGCCGACCGGTCCCTCTTCGCCCCCTTGACCCGGGGGATCAGGGTGCGGATCTGGCCGGCACAGAAGTCGGCGTAGATGTAGCGGCCGAAGAGGCTCGGGATGCGCCGGTCGCGGACGACGTAGCCGCCGGTGATCGAGCAGTTGCCGCCGGAGTGGCTGTAGTCGTGGATCGGCCGTTCGTGTTTCTTCGGGGCCGGGCTGGCGTCCTGGGAGTTGAATCGGATCTTGCCCTCGAACGCGTCCCAGCCGAAGTTGGCGCCCTTCGCTTTGCCCAGCTTCTCGTAATCGACCTCCTCGCGGGCATCCTGGCCGACGTCCCCGATCACGATCCTTCGCCGGTTGCTGTCGAACGAGAAGCGGTAGGGGTTGCGCAGTCCGAACGAGTAGACCTCCTTGCGGCCGGCACCGTCCTTGAAGGGGTTGTCGTTGGGAACGGTGTAGGGATTGCCCCTGCGCTTGCGGGGGGTGATCCGTAGGATCTTGCCGAGCAGGCTCGAGCGGTTCTGCGCGTTGTCGGCCGGATCGCCGCCGCCGCCGCCGTCGCCGGTGGAGATGTAGAGCTTCTTGTCGGGCCCGAACTGCAGCTGGCCGCCGTTATGGTTGGCCGCGTCCCGGTGGCGGACCGAGATAACCCGTCTGGCGCTCTTCTCCTTGGCGTCACGGGGATCCTTGCGGCGGGCTCTGTACTCCTCGACCACGAGGTCACCGCTGCCGGCGGTGTAGAAGACGTAGAAGCGGCGGTTCTTCGCGTAGCTGGGGGCGAAAGCGACCGACAAGAGCCCCCGCTCGCCGCCCGAGAGGACACGCTTGCGAATATCGAGGAACTTGCCGCGCAGCTTGCGGCCGTCCTTGATCATCCGGATCACGCCTCGCTGCTCTACAACGAAGATCAGGCCGTTGGCGCCCTTGGGCCCGTGCACGTAGACCGGGTTGCTGAAGTTGGCGATCCGTTTCGCCTTGAAGCCGCCACGGCCGCCGCCGATCTTCGCGCCCTCGGCCTCGGAAGCCGTTTCGAAATCGGGGGCGGGAGAGCTGGCCGCGGCCGCTCCGGAGTCCGAGGCCGTCAACCTGAACAGGCCACCACCGTTGGAGGTGACGTAGACGCGGTTGGCGCGGCCGGCCGCGAACGAGGTCGGGTTCGGCACGTTGAGGCCGAGGGCGCGCTCGCCGCGCGCCCCGGCCTCGGTGGGAATCAGGCTGCGGAGTTCGCTGGTGCAGAAGTCGGCGTAGAGGTAGCGGCCGTAGAGGGTGGTCAGCTTGGGGTCGCGGACGACCAGGCCGCCGGTGATCGAGCAGCCGGTGTGGCCGTCCCCGCCGTGGCCGTATTCATGGATCGGCGGCGTGTGGTCGGGGGGCCGCGGGGCCGCGGAGCCGCTGCAGTTGGAGCCCACGGGGCGGGTGCCCTCGAAGGCGTTCCAGCCATAGTCGGCCCCTTTCGCGTTCTCCAGCGTCTGGTAGTCGACCTCCTCCCAGTCGTTCTGGCCGACGTCGCCGATGGCGATCGTGTTGGTGGCGGCGTCGAAGGAGAAGCGGAACGGGTTGCGGAGACCGTCGGCGTAGATTTCGTCGCGCGGCGCCGATCCGACGAAGGGGTTGCCCGCGGGGATCCGGTAGCCCAGCCTGCGCTTGGGATCGATTCGCAGCAGCTTGCCGAGCAGAGACTGGGGGTTCTGGGCATTCCGATCCGGGTCGCAGCCGCTGCCGCCGTCCCCGGTGCCGAGGTACATGTAGCCATCCGGCCCGAAGGCAACGGTTCCGCCGTTGTGGTTAGCGGCCTCACGATGGGGTACCTCGATCACCTTCCGCGCCTTGGCGGAGGCGCGGGTCCTGCTGCTCTTGCGACGCCGGTACTGGCTCACCCGGATGTCGCCCTGAGCGTCGGTGAAGTAGGCGTAGAAGCGGCGGTTGCGGCCGTAGTCGGGATCGAACGCGATCGAGAGCAGGCCCCGCTCGCCGCCGTAGAGGACCTCGTCACGGATGTCGAGAAACGGCCTGCGCAGGGTCTTGTTGCCGCGAAGCACCCGAACGATCCCCTCCTGCTCGGAGACGAACAGCAGCTTGCGATTGCCTCGGCCCGGGGCCCGGGTGACGTGAACCGGTTCGGCGAAGCTCCCGATCTGCTTCAGGCTCACCCCTCCGATGCCGTCGCCGAGCCCGGCCGCGGGGGCGCCCGACGCCGCTGCGAACAGGGCGGCGGTCACCGCAGCGGCGAGCAGCAGCGCCCAACGCAGCGACTCTCGAACGCCTTTGAGTCCCACCTCAGCCATCAACGCAGAGCCTACTTCTTGGGGTCCAGCCGGTAGACGGGTCCGCTCAGAGACGTTGCGTAGATTCGGCCTCGGCCGTCCTCTCCAAAGCTCGAGAGCTGCTCGACCCCGAGGCCGAGCTCGCGATCGTCGCCGGCGCTCTTGCCGGGCTCGGCGGGAAAGCTGCGCAGCTCCCCGAGGCAGAAGTCCCCGTATAGGTAGCGACCGTAGAGCGATTTCAAACGCTGATCGCGGACCACGTAGCCGCCCGTGACCGAGCAGTTGCCGCCACTGGACGAATAGGTGAGGACCGGCGGCACCGCATCGGGCGCCTGCTGGTCGTCGTTGAAGCGCTGATCGCCCTCGAACGCCGACCAGCCGAAGTTGGCCCCCAGACCGCCGCCGCGCTCGAGAAGGTCGAGCTCCTCGAAGGAGTTCTGGCCGACGTCGCCGATCGAGAGGGATCCGCCGCGGCGATCGAAGGAAAAGCGCCAGGGGTTCCGCAGGCCGTAGCTGTAGATCTCTCCGCGGCCTCCGTCGTCGCCGGCGAACGGGTTCGAGTCCGGAATGCGATAGGGGCGCCCGCCGCCGCCTTGTGGGTCGATCCGCAGAATCTTCCCCAGAAGTGAGTCCAGATTCTGGGCGTTGCGCTGGGGGTCGTCGGCGGAGCCGCCGTCGCCCGTGCCGATGTAGAGCAGGCCGTCGGGGCCGAACTGCAGCAGACCCCCGTTGTGATTGGAGAAGGGCTGGTCGATTCGCAGCAGCTCGCGCCGCGATGAACCATCCACGCTCCGCCCGTCGTCGGAGCGGAACTCGACCACGCGCGTGTTGCCGTCGGCGTCGGTGAAGTCGACGTAGAAGCGCCCACTGCGGTTGAAATCCGGCGCGAAGGCGACCGAGAGCAGGCCGCGCTCGCCGCCGGAAGAGATCTCCCCGGAGATGTCGAGGAAGGTCGAGGTCCCCCCATCCGGCTCGACGCGGACGATACGGCCGCCCTGCTCGACGACGTAGACATCGTCGCTTCCGCTCGGAGGCGCCGTCACATACAGCGGCTCGGCGAACGATCCGATCTCGGCCAGCTCGATCCCGCCCCGGCCGTCACCGACCGGCAGCGGCTCGGCGGCCGGCTCGGCATTGGCCTGCGGAGGCGGTTCGGGATCCGTGGAGGTGGTGTCCCCGGCGACCGCGGTGGCGGGATCGCTCGGCTCGTCGTCGCCGAGCCCGCAGCCGGCCACGAGCAGCAGCGACGCGATCAGGATCAAGAGGGGACCGAGCGAGCGCGGCAGCGGGGCGCGGGCGGGCCTACTCCTCGGTGACGACCTCGCCCTTGTTGTTGACGCGGGCCTTCGGGGGCTTGTCGGTGATCGTGACCACGAACTCGCCCTTGACCTCGTCTCCGCTCGAGGTGACGGCCTTGGCGTTGCCATCCAGTCCCGCGGAGACGACATAGCTGAGAGTGTAGGTACCGGCCTGCACCGGCGTGAGCTTCCAGATCACCAGCTGCGTATCACCTGGGTCGAGCGGCCCGAAGGCGAAGGTGTTGGTCTGGACGCGGAACCCGCCCGAGATGCCCTTGGGCTTCGGTTCCCCGGCCAGTCGGGGGTACTTGTTCTCGAGCACCCAGACGGGACGGTTCGGGTTGGCGAGCCCGGGCTGGTCGGAGCGGATGTTGAAGGATCCGTCCGCGGTGCCGTCGTCGGTGAAGACAGTGAAGGCGAGCTCGGGGACCGTCTCGCTGCCGGTGTTCTCGACCCCGATCCTAAGCAAGGAGATCTTGGCCAGGCTCTGGCTGGTCGGGAACTTCGAGGTGGTGATCTCGACCTCGAATTCGCCCTCGGGCTCATTCGCGTCCTGGGGGTCGCCGGATCCGCATGAGGAAACTGCGAGGGTCGCTGCGGCTAGGAGCGAGATGAGCGCGGATGAACGAGTCACTGACATATGCGTTGCGACCCAGGTCTCCCCCCCGGGCGCGGCCAACATACCACGCGCTGATGCGCACTATTACGGAACTGCTAAGGCCGGCCGCCGGTGCCCGTTGTCGGTGGCGCCCGGCCCCCCGATAGGTTAGGTTTCACATAGCCCGCATCCAAACGGACCGGGCCGACGGAGGAAGAGATGGTCAGATCAGTAGCCGACAGGGCGTTCCTACCCGCGAAGAGCCTCTTCGAGCAGGTCGGGAACATGATGATCCTCACGGGCAAGACCGTGACGGCGACCGTTCGGCCTCCCTACCCGTACGGCGGCGAGTTCGTCAGCCAGTTCCTGTTCGCCCTGCAGCTGTGCTGGTTCCCGATGCTGATCAGCACCGTCGCCTTCGGCTTCGGCGCCCCCGGCCTGCAGGCTGCCAACTTCCTCAGCCTCTTCGGGTCCCTGGATCGTCTCGGTGGCTTCTTCATCCTTGCGTCGGTCCGTGAGTTCGCTCCGTTCGTGACCGCGGTCGTCGTCGCCGGCGTCGCGGGGACCGCGATCACCGCCGACCTGGGCGCCCGCAAGATCCGTGAGGAGCTCGACGCGCTGATGGTCCTCGGCGTCGATCCGATCAAGAACCTCGTCGTCCCCCGCTTCTTGAGCCTGATGATCATCACCGGCCTTCTCAACGTCTACGCGCTGCTGTTCGGCATCACCGGCGGCATCTTCGCCGAGGTCGCCTACGGCCAGCCGCTCGGGGGCTTCTTCGCGACGCTCTTCAACAACGCCTCGGTCACGGACCTGTGGGGCAGCGTGTTGAAGACGACCCTGTTCGGCGCGATCATCGCGATCGTCTGCAGCTACAAAGGGATGAATGCGTCCGGAGGTGCCCAGGGAGTGGGCACCGCGGTGAACGAAGCGGTGGTGATCGCCTTCATGGGCGTCTTCGCCTTCAACTACGTGTTCACGCAAACGCTCTTGGCAACCCACCCGGAGATTTCGACGATCAAGTAGATGTCCGGCTGGATGGCCATACCGCGTGACTGGCTTGCCTCGCTCGGCGAGATCACCCGCTTCTGCGTGCGGGTCATGGGCCTGGTCTTCTCGGGCCGGGTCTTCCAGTTCTTCGGTGAGTCCCTTCGCCAGGCCGGGATCCTGATCCTCGGCTCGACCGTGGTCATCTGGGGTCTGGTCTTCATCCTCGGCCTCACCTGCGGCATCGAGGGCGCTTACTTCAACCGCTCCGTCGGCGCCCCCGCCTACGCCGGCGTCTTCGCTGCCTGGTGCGATCTGCGCGAGGTAATTCCCTACGCATTCGGCTACATGATGGCCGCCAAGGTCGGGACCGGAATCGTCGCCGAGCTCGGCGCGATGCGGATCTCCGACGAGATCGACGCGATGGAGGTCATGGGCATCCCGCCGGTCACCTTCCTGGCCGCCACCCGCCTGCTCGCGGCGTGGATAGTGCTCCCGTTCATGTACCTGGCCGCGATCGGGGTCGGCTACTTCGCCTCATGGTTGGCGGTCGTCCAGCAGATCGGCGAGGTGTCCTCAGGCGGGTATCTCTTGATCTTCTGGATGTTCCAGAATCCACCCGATCTCGTCTTCAGCGTGATCAAAGCCATGTCGATGGCGACCGTCATCATTCTCGTCGGCTGCTACTACGGATACACCGCCTCCGGCGGACCGGTTGGAGTCGGCACCGCGACGGCGAAATCGATGGTCTTGAACATCGTCCTGGTCCACATCATCGGGATGATGGGAACCCTGGTCTTCTGGGGCGCCAACCCACGGGCACCAATAGGCGGCTAGGTGCCGCGTTTCCGAATCGAGGAGGAGAGGTAGATGGCCGGTTCACACGACGCTTCGGGCGAGAGCGCGGACGACGACGTCCGTGAAGAGACGCTCCCGCACGAGGAGTACGAGCAGGTAACCGGCAACCCGGAGGCGACGGGCCAGGAAACCGCCCACACGCCCGGGAGCGACGTCCTCGCAACGCGTGATCCCGACGACGCCGCGCCCGAGCTCGGCAAGCTAAACAAGGACTACACGATCCCCGGCGTCGAGCCCAACGACGTCGATCCCTACCGCTGGCACACTGGCGAGCGGCGCGATCACGGTGGCGAGGACGCGATCGAGGTCATCGACATCGTCAAGCAGTTCGGCAAGACCCGCATCCAGAACGGTCTCAACCTCGGCATCCCCGACGATCAGGTCTCGATGGTCCTCGGACCGTCCGGTACCGGCAAGTCGGTGCTGATCAAGCTGATCGTCGGCCTGCTCTACCCCGACGCCGGCGACATCCTCGTCCACGGCGAGTCGGTCCCGAACATGACCGACGACGAGCTGTTCGAGATGCGGAAGAAGTTCGGCCTCCTGTTCCAGGACGGGGCGCTGTTTGGCTCGATGAACATCTATGACAACACCGCCTTCCCGCTGCGTCAGCACACGGACAAGGCTGAGGACGAGATCAGCGACATCGTTTCGCTCCGCCTCCGGGAGGTCGGCCTCGCCGAGGCTCACTACAAGATGCCGAACGAGCTCTCGGGCGGAATGCGCAAGCGCGCCGGCTTCGCCCGCGCCCTGGTGCTGGACCCCGCGATCGTCTTCTTCGACGAGCCCGACTCCGGCCTCGACCCGGTCCGGACGGCGCTGCTCTGCGAGCTGATCCGCGAGATCCACGAGGAGAACGGCGGTTGTTACATGGTGATCAGCCACGACCTTGGCACCGCCCGCCGGATCGCTGACTTCATCGCGGTCCTCTGGAAGGGCCGGATCGTCGAGAGTGGACCGTCCGAGGAGCTGTTCAACTCCCCGAACGACTTCGTCCGCCAGTTCCTCAACGCGGAGGTAAAGGGCCCCCTGGCAATGGACTAGGTCCGGCGGCCTTCGAGGCTACGCATCAAGCGGAACGGAACCCCCGACGATTGGGTTTCGTGGGTCTCGCCGGGCTGAGGCGCTGGCAGCCGCCCTACGCGAAGAACTTGCTGTTCAGCCGGACGATCGTGTTCCTCGTGCGCATGGTCGAGGGGCCGAGGATCCTCTCGATCGTGATCAAGTCGAGGTCGCTCTCCAGGGTTCCGGCGCTGGGGAGCCAGTGGAGTTCGCGACCGTCAACGACCAGGGGATCTGACTCGGTGGCGTGGCCGAGGACGGTCTCGCGGTCGGCCCTGGGCGGCGGGCTGTCGTAGAAACTGATCTGGGGCTTGCCCTCGGAGCGCTCGAGTTGGGCGTCCGTGAAGGGCTCGAAATCGGCGAGGCGGGCGATCTCCGGCTGTGACCGTAGGAAGACCTTGGAGTCGAAGCCGAGCTGCGCGGCGATCGCCTCCTCGACAGCCGCCGCCACCGCACCCGCGTCCGCGCCGGTCTTCTCGCTGAAGACGACGTTGCCTGAGGCGAGGAAGCTGGTCGCCTCGGTCACGCCGTCGGCGGCCGCAACCGCGGAGGCGAGATCCTCGCCGCTCACCCGTCGACCGCCGACGTTGATCGCGCGGAGGAAGGCGGCGTATCGCTCGGTCCGGCCCACGCGCTCACCACATCCGCTCGCGGATCGACTCCTCGGCGACCACGCCAAAGGCCAGCCTGGGGGTGCCGGGAATGCCGTCGAGGGCGGCAGGATCGTGGCTCAGGGGCGCGCGGCCGTGGAGTCGCTTGGGGCCGGACCGGCCCCGGACGAGGAAGACCAGGCTGCAGTGGGGGTTCTCGAGCAATTCGTCGAGGCGGTCGAGCAGCTCGTTGGCGGAGAGCCGGTTGTGGGGCACCTCGGGGATCAGCTCGCGGAGCCCCTCGGTGGATTCGATCAGGTGTTCGAACATTGGCGGCAGATTACGCTGGCTGGGTGGCTGAGTGCCGGGGGCCCACGCTTTCTAAGCTTCGATGCGTGAGAGGCTTCCTAGGCAGGGTCAGTGAGTGGTCCGTGACCCACCCGGCTCAGACGATCGCGGCCGTGATCTCGGCGGTCGCGATCGTCGGCGTGATCGGCGCCCTGCGCCTGACCCCCGACGCCGGCACCGACAAGCTCGTCGACAACGGCTCCGCCGCCTTCGAGCAGACCAAGGACTTCCGCGAGCGCTTCGGCGACGACGCGATCGTCGTTCTCGCCAGGGGCGACCTGCAGAAGCTGGTTCTCACCAAGCGGCTCGGCGACCTCCTCCGCCTGGAGGCCTGCCTCGCCGGCAACGCTCCGCCCGGCGACCCTGAATTCCCGACCGTCTGTCAGAGGATCGCCGGCCTCGACGCGACCCGCGTCGTCTTTGGCCCCGCCACCTTCCTGCGGCAGTCCGCCGACCGGGCCGGGGAGTTCATCCAGGAGACGATCTCCAACACCCAGCAGCAGTCCGCAGCGGCTGGGCAGGCGGCTGCCAGGCAGGCCAAGAAGCAGGGTCTGAGCGAGGCCAAGCAGGCCGCGGCTGCGGTCCGGGCCGCCCAGCAGGCCGTGCAGGCGGCGGTCGCGCAGTTCACTGAGCTCGCCTCTCAGGTCGGGGAGTTCGGCAGCCCCTCGATCGACAACCCGGAGTTCGTCAGCGCGATCGTCTTCGACTCCAGACAGGAGGCGGGCACGCCCAAGTCCCGCTTCGGGTACCTGTTCCCCTCCGAGGAGGGTGCATTGATCTCGATTCGTCTGCGGCCTGGCCTCGATGACGACACCCGCCGCGAGGCGATCGGGTTGATCCGGGAGGCGACCGAGTCTGGGGCTTTCCGGATCAAGGACACTTCCTACGAGATCAGCGGTGTCCCCGTCCTGGTCGAGGGTCTCGCCGACGAGCTCGGCTCCGAGCTGATCCTGTTGCTCGGCTTCGCGATGGTTGTGATGGCGCTGACCCTGATCGCGGTCTTCGGCCCTCCGTTGCGGTTGCTGCCGCTGTTCGTCGCGCTCGCGGCCTCGGCGATGGCGTTCGGGATCCTCTCGATCGTCGGCGGCTCGCTGACGATGGCCTCCGTCGCCGTGCTCCCGGTCGTGATCGGGCTCGGGGTCGACTACGCGATCCAGCTGCAGGCCCGCTTCCGGGAGGCGACCGCCCGGGGCGAGCGGCCCGCTCCAGCCGCCGTGATCGCCGCGGTCAACGGGGGCACGGTGATCGCGACCGCCGCTCTTGCCACCGCCGTCGGCTTCGCCGTTCTGCTGCTGTCGCCGATCCCGATGGTGCGGGAGTTCGCCCTGGCGCTGGTGGTCGGCATCATCTCAGCCCTCTCGATCGCGCTCACCGCCGGCCTCGCCGCGCTCTCGATGACCAGCTCCGACCAGCGTCCGCCGCTGCGGGAGCGCATCGGTCTCGGGGGGCGGCTGTCTCCGCCGCGGCACTCGACTGCCGACGGCGTCGTCCGGGTGAGGGGGCTGCTCTCGGGGGCGCGCGCATCAGCCGCCTCCTTCGGCGGCAGGGCGTTGGCACTCTCGATCTCCCGTCCCGGCCGGGTCCTCGCGATCGCGGTGGTGATCGCAGCCGCAGGGTGGGCCGTCGGGACCCAGACCAAGGTCAACTCCGACATCCGCGAGCTGGTCCCGGGCGATCTCCCGGCCCTGCAGTCGGTCGATGAACTGGAGGAGGTGACCGGCATCTCGGGGGAGCTCGACGTGGTCGTCCGAGGAGAGGACGTGACCACGCCCGAGGCGATCTCTTGGATGCGGGGCTTCAAGAGTCGGGTACTCGAGCAGCATGGCTTCGGCGGCGAATTCCCCGACTGCCGTGCCCCGGGCACCGAGCTCTGCCCCGGCCCCGCGTTGTCCGATCTGATCGGCGGCGACGGCGAGCCAACCCAGGAGCGCATCGATGCCGTTCTCGCCGCTGTGCCTGACTACTTCCTCGACGCGATCCTCTCCCGTTCCGGCGACGGCGACGAGATCGCCAACGTCTCCCTCCTGGTTCCGGTCATGCCGCTCGACGAGCAGGAACGGCTGATCGAGGAGATCAGGGCCGAGCTTGATCCCCCGCCGGGGATCTCGGCCGAGGTCGCCGGCCTGCTGGTGCTCGTGGCCGACGCCAACTCCGAGCTCTCGGGCTCGCGCTACTGGCTTGCGCTACTCAGCCTGATCGCCGTCGCCGGAGTGCTGCTGGCCGTCTACCGCTCGCCGGCGCGGGCGTGGACTCCGTTGGTGCCGATCGTGCTGGCCACGGGCTGGTCGGCGCTGGTCGTCGAGGCGATGCAGATCCCCCTCAACCCGATGTCGGCGACCCTGGGAGTGCTGGTGATCGCCGTCTCGACCGAGTTCAGCGTCCTGTTGTCGGCGCGGCATCACGAGGAGCGGGCTCGGGGGTTGAGCGTTGGGGAGGCACTGCGCCGGACCTACTCGAGCACCGGTACCGCGGTGCTCGCCTCTGGCATCACCTCGATCGCCGGATTCGGCGTCCTCGTCCTCAGTGGGATCAGCATGCTGCGTGACTTCGGCCTCGTCACCCTGGTGGACCTGACCGCCGCCCTGCTGGGCGTGATGGTGGTGCTGCCCGCCGCCCTCGTCTGGGGTGAGGGTGGATACAGGCCGCTCCCCAGCATTCGCGAGCGCCTGCGCCGCAGGACCTCGGCCGTCCCGACCGAGCCGGCGGCCTAGGGGCTGGCGTGGCGGGTCGCGGCACCGGTTGGTGGCCCAGGGGTCCCGACGATCCCGATCGGCCCGAGGGCTCCCGACGACCGGAGGGGGACGATGATGCCGAGGAGCAGGGTGGCGGAGACCGTCAGGTTCGCAGTAGCGGCTCTTCCGGGCCCGAGCGCCGACCGCCGCGCGGCCTCGAGTCACGCGAGCGGCCCAAGGTCGCGTCACGCTACTCGCTGTTCGTCGGTCTCGCCTTCGTCGCGCTCGCCCTGGTCGCCGTCTTCAATGCGATCCAGACCGACGAGGGCGGGATCGCGGGCGCGGACCCCACGGCGAACCGCGGAGTCCCGCTGCCGGAGTTTGCGCTGCCGCAGGTTCTCGGCCCCGCGCCCGCGGACGCCGACGCCAACATCGCGCAGGACGATTGTGAGAGCGCCCGCAACCCCTGCCCGGCAGATCAGGTCCGCGATCCCGCCTGTGAGGTCGAGGTCGAGGGGGCGATCCGGATCTGCGACCTCTTCGACAAGCCTCTGGCGATCTCGTTCTGGTTCACCCGTGGCGGCGACTGCCTCGCCTCTCAGGATGCTTTCGACGAGGTCGCCCTCAGCCGCGGCGATGAGCTCAACTTCCTCAGCGTCAACATCCTCGACGAAGGCGAGTCGGTCGAGCGGATCGTCCGCTCCCGGGGCTGGGAGGTGCCGGTCGGTCACGACACCGACGGAGCGGTCTCCAACCTGACCGGCGTCGGCGTCTGCCCGACGATCTTGCTCGCCTACCCCGGCGGGATCATCCACGCGGCCGAGATCAAGCCCGGCAACTTCTCCGTCACCGAGATCGATGAGATGACCGACGACCTGCTCCGCGCAAGCGCCCAGAGGGAGCGCACCGGTTGAGCGGCCCGGGCTCCCAACTCGATGAGGAGGATCCGGTCAGCCGGCGGGGCTTCCTGGAACCGCTCCTCACGGAGGAGTTCCCGGGCCTGGCGCTGCGCTACCTCACCGTCGAGCAGGGATCAGGGCGCAGCAACCGGGCCCTCAAGAGCCGGCTGCGGGTGCTGTCGGACCGCTTCTCCGGCCCGCAGGCGATCAACCTGAGGCAGCGCCCGATTCCATGGGCATACCGTGTCTTCTATCGCCATATCGGCCTCGATCCGGACGAGCAGCCGACCCCGGTCGAAGAGATCGCTCTCGAGCGGATGAAGAAGGGCGGCTTCGTCAGCCAGAACCTGCTCGACGACGCGCTGGTGATCGCGACCATGGAGTCCGGGGTCGCGCTGCGCGCCTTCGACGCCGACAGGGTGGTTCCGCCCCTCGGCATCCGCGGCAGTCGCGCCGAGGAGATGCTCGACGGCCGCCCCGGTGCACTGCCGAGCGGAACGCTGGTGATCGCCGACCAGGAGCGACCGGTCGCGCTGCTGTTCGGGGCGATGGGGTCGGGTCGCGGCGTCGTCAAGAAGACGAGGCGAATGACCCTCTGCTCGGTCCAGGTCGAGGGCGTTCCCGACATCGCCGTCGAGGAGGCGCTCTGGCTGCTGGCCGAGGCTCTGCGAAGCGGGTGAACCCGCTCGCCAGCGGGGGAGGCGCTTCGCCCACCCGGGTTCGCCGGAGACGTTCGTGTGGGTACAATGCATCGGTCCGCGATTGGAAGGGGGCGCCTGGTGCCCGAGCTCCTCGAACTAGATCCCACCAACTCGAGTGCAGAGCCCGACCTGCTCGAGACCTTCGCCGGGATCGCACCGCCCGATGCCCCGTCGGCGCCCGAGGTCGAGCGCGCCGCCCGCGATGAGCTCCGCCGCCAGATTGCCCGTCTGGAGCGCGAGCTCGGCGAGCTCTTCGCCTCGACCTTCCCGCGCCAGGGAATCGAGTGGAAGGTTGGAGCCGGAGGCGGTCCCCGCGTCCTCGATGTGCCCGACCTGGAGCGGATTCGGGATCGCCTGGCCGCGAGGATCTCGGAGGCCAAAGCCGAGATCGCCCGCCGCGCCGACCTCGAGGAGAGCTCACGCTCGCTGGTCGAGCGGATGATCGCCGACCCTGAGGAGTACCGCTGGGTCCGCGTCTCCAACGAGGACGTCGGCGAGGCCGGCTGCAAGCACTGGCACTCCCGTCCGCGCTGGGGGATCATCGGCATGTTCATGGGCTGGTGGAGGGTCAAGCTCTCATCCGGCTGCCCCTTAGCCACCGGGCCCGGCTTGCCCGCGGCCCGCACGAAGACATCCCCTCGACCCAGGTTGGCTAGCTGAGTGGCCTCCAAGTCCAGCAAGCGTCGGCGCAAGCGCCGCCGCGCCGCCGCCGAGCGACAGGCGGAGCTGCAGGACTCTGACGACGCCGGTCGATCCGATCCGGCCGCCGCCGACGGTCACCGCGCGGCCAGCAAGCCGAAGCAGCGGCCATCCTCCCGCCGCCGCGGCGGCAACATCGACGACGAGCCTCCCCCCGCTCCGTGGGGCAGCTTCCCGCTGGTCGAGCTGACGATCCTGATCGGGATCGTGATGCTGGTACTCGGACTCCTGGTGATCGATGGGGAGCGCGGGGTGGTGACGATGGTTACCGGGCTGTTTCTCGCCTCGATCGGCGGCCTCGAGCTCTCGATTCGCGAGCACTTCGCGGGTTATCGGTCGCACACGATGATCCTTGCGGCGGTCCCGGCCGCGGCCGCGCTCGGCGTCCTCTTCTACGCCGGGCCCGACGGCCTGCCTTCGATCGCCCGCGCCGGGATCGGGATCGGGATCTTCGCCCTCGCCGCCGCCTACCTGACCAAGGTCTTCCGGGCCAGGTCCGGCGGCTACTCGTTCCGCTTCAGCGGGTTGCGACGACGCTGACTCAGGCGTTGGGAGCCGGAGAACGCGAACGGCCCGGGAGATCCCGGGCCGTTCTTTGAGCCTGGTCGCGGCGCGTGGACCTGCGCGCCACGGGGACAGGTCAGCAGCGGTGGCGTGACTTGGCCTCCAGCGCGCCGGCGAGCATCTCCTTCTGGCGCACCGTCAGGCGACCCAGTTGGCGGTTCTCGCTGACGGCGAGCGGCGTCAGGAACTTACGGGTTCGCGTCTTCCCCCATCGACTCTGGCTGCGGAGCAACTCGGAGACCGACATCGACTCGGCCTCCCAGGGGCATGACCGGATCACCTCATGGGCCTCAACCTGGCCGGCACGCACTGAGCGCTTCAATGCGGCGCGGGCCAGCCTGACTCGATTGGCGCGTTCGAGCGCTTCGATGTGTTGCGGCACGGCTGCTGGTACAGCCGTCGAGGCAGCTTCCATACTCACTCCTCCTCATTGTGAGATCTGCGGCGGTCTACTCGTATTTGGAACTGTCGCACCGAGTCTCTCTTCCACCCTGTTGACCACGGGCCGGCCACTGCCGCTGGTTTGCCGGAGGATGGTCATAAGCCCAATCTCCGGCACTCCCCCCCTGTGGATCAGGGTACGTCGGTGCGTTGGCGGCACAGTATCCACAAGCGCGCATTGACGGCAGTTGTTACCCCCATGTTTCCGCCTCGACCTTCGCTAACAGCAGCTTTTTCCCGCCTGGGATGGTGGGCTTTCGGCTTGTGAATATGTGGACAAGTCGAAACTACCCATGTCGGGGTAAGGGTCACGGACCCGAATGGGCTTTCCGGTCTACTCAGACCCGACTATTCCGTCTGCGTTAGTTGCGGGAAGTCCGCGACGACCCGCTCGAAGATTCCGAGCGCGTCGTCGAGGTGCCGGCGCTCGTGGGTCGCCATCAGACTCGTTCGCAGCAGCGCTCCCGCCGGCGGCACCGCGGGGTGGAGGGCGACGTTGGTGTAGACGCCGGCGTCGTAGAGGGCCTTCCACAGCGTCACCGCCAGCATGTCGTCGCCGACGATCACCGGGACGATCGGGGTGAGCGCCTCGCTGCCGTCGGGCATCTGCGTCGGCTCGACCACGTCCAACCCGAGGTCGGTCAAGCCGCGGTGCAGGTAGGCGGCGTTGTCGAGCAGCTTCGACATCAGCTCGGGTCCCTCCGTGCGGATGATCCGCAGCGCACCGAGGGCAGCCCCGACCGCCGCGGGAACGGCGGCGGCGCTGAACAGGAAGGCCCGGGCGGCGATCCGGAGGTAGTCGATGACCTCGGCGGGCCCGGCGATGAATCCACCGCAGGAGGCGAAGCTCTTCGAGAAGGTCCCCATTCGCAGGTCGACCGAGGATTCGACCCCGAACAGCTCCGATGCTCCCGCGCCCCTGGCCCCGATCGCGCCGACGCCGTGGGCCTCATCGACCATCAGCCGGGCGCCGTAGCGCCCGCAGAGCTCGACGACGGGAAGCAGATTGCAGATGTCGCCCTCCATCGAGAAGACGCCGTCGACGACCACGAGCACACCGCCCCCGTCGTCGACCGATCGCTCCAGCATCCGCTCGAGCTTGTCGACGCGGTTGTGGCGGAAGGGCCGCAGCTTGGCGCCGGAGAGCCGGCAGCCGTCGAGGATCGAGGCGTGGTCGCCGGAGTCCGCGATAACCGTGTCACCCGGCTCGAGGATGGTTCCGATGCAGCCGACGTTGGCCTGGTAGCCGGTGGTGAAGACGAGTGCCGCCTCGGTACCCATCCACTCGGCCAGCTCGGTCTCGAGTTCGGTGTGAAGGGGGATCGTCCCGTTCAGCAGCCGCGATCCGGTCAGTGCGGTGCCGTAGGTCTCGAGCGCGTCGCGCGAGGCGGCCTTGACCCGCTCGTCGCCGGTCAGGCCGAGGTAGTTGTTCGAGCCGAGCATGATCGTCTCCCGGCCCTCCATCTCGACCACCGGTCCTGCCTGGGAGGTGAGAAGCCTGAAGTACGGGAGCATGTCGGCCTGCTCGGCGAGCTCGAGCTGCTCGCGACGGTCGTGGGAGCGGGCCTTCTCGAACAGATCGGTCTCGATCCGCGGCTGTGATTGGGTTTCCATGCTCCGATTGTCCCAAAGTGGGCCGACCTGGGGCCGTTTGCGCGGCGGCGGCGGCGCTCGCGGTGGATCCGCGCCCCCAGGGACTAGACTCGCTCGGGTGCAAGACGAGGTGCTGGAAGGCAACGCAGTCGAGGAGCCCGCGCAGGAGGGCACGGAGGTCAATGACGACGTCAGGCCACTGCCGCAGCGTGCTCCGGCGAGCGAGCTCGACGCCTGGCGCGGCGAGGTCCGCACGGTCGCGATCGCCGCTGCGGGCGGTCTCGCGGCGGGTGCCGCGACCGTCGCCGCGATCAACGCTGTCAGAGCCCGCGGTGAGGCGCGCAGGCAGCCGCGGCGCATGTTCCGTCGTGGCGGCAAAGACCAGAACATCCTCGGCAGTCGCTCGTTCCTGATCGACGTTCACGTCCTCGGCCGCTGATGCCGCCGCAGTCCGTGGGCACCGGCCTCCTCGCCGAGGTGAGCCCGCCGTGGCCGTTCCGGATCCCAGCCCGTGGCGGCCCCGACCTCGTCTCGAGGTCTCGCGCCGGTGTCTTCGAGCGCTTCCTCCACATCGGCGGGGCGCCGATCCTGGCTCGCGCTTGGCAGCCGGCCGATCCGGGGCCGGTCCGCATCTCGGCGATGCCGGTGGAGCCGGCCTGGCTCAGCCGTGCCGAAGGCGTACGCCGTCGGCGCACGGAGGACTACCGTCGCCGGCGGGGGTGGAGGGAGCGGACTCCGCGACCCGCCCGCGACGGTCGCCGGCCGTCGCCTGCTACCGAACCCTTCGACCGGGCATCCGAGGATCAGCTCGAGGAGGCGATCGAGCGGGTCCGTAACGCTCTCGGCGTCGACGACGACTACAGCGACTTCTACGCTCGCTTCAAGCGCGATCCCCTGCTCGGACCGGCGATTCGTCGCCGCCCCTGGTTACGGGTGCGCCGCGCGGCGCTCCCCTGGGAGGCGCTGTGCTGGGCGATCACCGAGCAGCTGATCGAGGTTGAGCGCGCTCATCAGATCCAGAGACGGATCATCGCCCGCTGGGGGCTTGCGGCGCTTCCGCCCGATCGCGATCGGGCGCTTGGTGACGTTCCGGGCCCCGGGGTGATCGGCGCCAGGGCCCCGGCCGAGCTCGCCGCGCTCGATCTCGCTCCCAAGCGCGCCGCGGCGCTGATCAGGGTCGCACGCGAGGTAGCCTCCGGGAGGATCGATCTGGACCGGCCGGAGTCGGTGCAGCGATTGCTCGCGGTCAGCGAGATCGGACCTTGGACCGTCCAGGTTCTCGGCCACAAGGGCCGCGGCGATCCCGACTCGTTGCCGGCGGGGGATCTCGCCTACCTCAAGCTCGTCCCGCGCCTGATCGGCATGGACCGTCGCGCCACCGTCGAGGAGGTAGAGGAGTTCTACGCCCCCTACGCCCCCTACCGCGGCTGGGCCGGGCTCTTCACCCTCGTCGCCCACGGCTCGAAGGCGGCCCCACCGCTCAAATACCACCCGCCCAGGGAAGAGCTCGAGGCCGCATAGGGTCGGGGCGCCGGGCCTGGCCCCCGGTCGCGAAGGAGCAAACCGCCAGCGTCACTCGGGAATCTGGCCCGGCAGGAGCTCGTTGGTCAGCAGCTCCTTCGCGCCGAGCCGCGTCTCGATCTGGCCCTGGTCGGCCATGAAGCCGGCGAAGCCGACCCATTCGCTGGGGTCCATGTACCCGAACGGCTTGCCGGCGGGTGGTAGGAACAGTGGCAGGGTCTCCTCGACCTCGGCCTTGGTGAGCTCGCGGTCGAGCTCGGGCGAGGCCTCAAGCAGGGCGTTGGTCGCCACGGTCGGATTCGCCTCGGCGTCGTTGGTCCCGCGCTCGAGGGCGGCGATGAAGAGGCGGATCGCTTCGGGGTCCTCGGCGACCCGGTCCTCCCTGGCGACGAGGACGAGCTCATCGTAGTCGGGGATACCGAGCTCGTTGACGGGTTGCACGTTCGGGTTCTTGCCGTCGAGCTGGAGCTGGACGCCCTCGATGTTGCGGAAGCCGCCGAACATCGCGTCGGCGCGGCCGCTGAGGACCGGCTGCAGGAGGTTGAGGCCGACGTCGATCTGCTCGACATCCTTGGGGTCGACGCCGTTGTCGCGCAGGATCGTGTCCAGGTATGCGGTCTGGTACGGGATTCCCGCGGTCACGACGCGCTTCCCCTCGAGGTCGGCGGGTTCCTTGATCCCGGCCCTGGGCAGCGAGATCAGCGAGGTCAGCGGCTCTTGGATGATCGCGCCGACGGCGATCACGTCGAGGCCCTGGTCGCGGGCCAGCATCACCTCCGGCTCGTAGGAGATCGCGAGGTCGACGCGACCGGCGGCGACCTGCTTGATCGGCGCCGAGGGATCGGAGGGCACCCGGGGCTGGACGTCGAGGCCGGCGTCGGCGAAGTAGCCGCGCTCGAGCGCGGTGAAGATCCCGGCGTGATCGGGGTTGATGAAGAAGTCCAGCGCGAGGTCGAAGCGCTCGACCGGTCCACCGGTGGTGTTCTCCTCCTTCTCACCGCAGCCGGCTGCCAGCAGCGCGGTTGCGATCAGGCCGATCAGGGCGGCCGAGATGGCGACCCGTGGGGAGCGTCTACTTCTTCTCACATGTCCTCCTGGTCGTCTCGGTCGGTAGGTGGATCATCGCTCGACCCGGGCGTTCTCGCGGCCGCCCCACCACGCGAAGCGGCGCTCGATAAGAGCCAGGATCGCAAACAGTGCCATCGCCATCAGCGAGAGGACCACCATCGCCGCGAACAGGCGCGGGACCTCGAGCTGGGCATTGTCGACCAGCATCAGGTGCCCGAGACCCTCGCTGGCGCCGGCCCACTCGCCGAACACGGCGCCGATCACGGCGACGGCGGCGGCGATCTTGGCGCCGCTCAGCAGGTAGGGAAGCGCCGTTGGCAGCTCGAGACGGGAGAAGATCTGGCCGCGACTGGCGCCGAGCGTACGCATCAGCTTGCGCTGCTGAGGATCGACGGTGCTGAGCCCGTCCAGCGTGTTGACGGTGATCGGGAAGAAGCAGATCAGGGCGATGATTGCGACCTTGGGCCCGATCCCGAAACCGAACCAGACCACGAAGATCGGGGCGATGACGATGATCGGGATCGTCTGCGAGCCGACCACCAGCGGGTAGAAGGCGCGCCGCAGGACAGGGGAGAGGTGGAGGATCGCGGCGAAGGTGACCCCGATCACCAGGGCGACTGCGAACCCGGCGATCACCTCCCGGAAGGTCACCCAGGCGTTCTCGGCGAGGATCGAGCGGTCCGCCTCCAGCGACTGCCAGATCTCGCTCGGCGCCGGAACCAGGAACGACTCGATTCCGAGCACGTCGGCGAGCACTCCCTTGCTCGCGAGAAGCTGCCAGAGCCCGACCAGGGCGACCAGCAGCAGGATCGGCGGGAGGGCGCGCCGCGACATCTCGATCACGAGCCTCCCAGCGCCCGCAGCGCCTGCTCGCGGCAATCGATGAAGGAGGGCGCGGTGACGACCTCGGCCCGGCTCGCGGCGGCGGGCCTGGGCGAGCCCGCCTCCCAGACGACCCGCCCGGGGCGCGGTGAGAGAACCAGCACCCGGTCGCAGATGTAGAGCGCCTCCTCAACGTCGTGGGTGACGAGCAGCGTCGTCCGCGGCTCGGCGATGAGCGCCTCGATCAGCCAGGTCTGCAGGTCGCCACGGGTGATGGCGTCAAGCGCGGCGAACGGCTCGTCGAGCAGCAGGACGGGCTTGCCGCTGAGCAGCGTGCGGGCGAATGCGACCCGTTGCCTCATGCCGCCGGAGAGCTCGTCGGGCCGGGCCGCCTCGAACTCGTGCAGGCCGAGGCGCTGGAACAGCGGCCGTGCGAGCTCCCGCGCCTCGCTGCGGCCGGTCCCCTCGAGCCGCGGTGAGAGCGCCGCGTTGTCGATCGCCCGCAACCAGGGTAGGAGCAGGTCGCGCTGAGGCATGTAGGCGCAGAGTTCGAGCCGCTCAGCCTCGGTTCGGGCCGAGCCGATCTCGATCGCGCCGGCGCTGGCACCCGCCAGTCCGGCGATCAGCTCGAGCAGTGTCGACTTCCCGCACCCGGACGGCCCGACGATGCCGACGGTCTCGCGCCGGCCGACCTCGAGATCGATCCCCGCCAGCGCCTCGAGCGGGCCGAACGCATGGCTTACCGACCTCAGGCTCAGCTTCCTCGGTGTCTCGCCATCGGGGGCTGAGAGGTCTCGGCCCTGGGCCGTGGCTGCGGTTTTTGGGTTCATTCTCCCTCCGCGCGCATTACCGCACAGGTTCGAAGGGTCAGCGCCGGGCCGGATCTCCGGAGGGCGCTATCTCAGCCCGCGAGCCCGCGAGCACCCCTGTTCTCCGAAAGCCGAGTCTAGAGCCCTCCGACTGCCGCCGAGCTCGGCGCCTATTCCGCGGCCTCGACCCCGCCGGCGACGACGTTGACGAAGTCCTCGAGGTGCTTGGTCGTCCAGCACTCGAAGGCGCGGGTCACGAAGGGCTCGTAGGCGGCCATCACCGAGTCGCCGTAGTTCCAGTACAGGCGCGGCTCGGGGTTGAGCCAGAAGGTGCGGCCGGCGCGTTCGGTTATCCGCGAGAAGACCTCGGGGTGGGGGTCGCGACCGTTGGTGCGGGCATCGCCGAGGACGATCACGGTCGAGCGCGGGTCGAGGTCGCCGGAGATCTCGACCAGGAACTCGTTCCAGACCCGGCCGTAGTCGGTGTAGCCGGAGACGTCGGCGACGCCACCGTCGCGGCTGATCTCCTCGCTGATCTTGCGGAAGTCGCGCTCCTTCTCGAAGGTGTCCGTGACCTCGCTGATGCGCTCGATGAAGACGAAGCTGCGGAGCTTGCGGAACGAGTCGTGGAGAGCGTGCAGGACGCTGAGGAAGAACATGCTGGCCGATGTGACCGAGGTCGATACGTCGCAGAGCACGTAGATCTCGGGCCGGCGCGGGCGCTTGGGCCGGTAACGGAGCTTGAGCGGGACCCCGCCTGTCTCCAGCGAGGAGCGCATCGTCCGGCGGACGTCGACGGCCCGGCCCCGTCGACGACCCCGCTGCTCGTGGCCGAGGGTGGCCAGCCGCCGCTTCAGCTGGCCGACCGCGCGGTGGACCGCGGCGAGATCCTGGGTCGGGCTGGTCGGAAGAGCCCGATCGAGTTCGGCGAGCGGGCGCGAGGGAGGGAGTTGCTCGGTCCGTTCGATCAGGGCGGCCTCGAGCTCCTTGCGAAGGTGGCCCTCGAAGTGACGAACGCTCTCGCGGTCGAGCGTCGGCACGTCCTCCATCTCGCCCGGCTCCGCGGGCTGACCCTGGCCGGGCTGTAACCCCAGCGAGCGGCGAATCCGCTGAACATCGACGCCAACCACCCCCGAGCCCTCGCCACGCTGGCCGAAGGCGGCGACGGCGAGGCGTGCGAGATCCCCCATCTCGCTGTCCGACCCCTCGGCGATCGCGGCCCGGATGATCTCCCGCAGCTCGTCGAGATCGAGCCGCTCACCGCCCTCGAAGCGGTCGGAAGCCTCTCCCACCGCGCGCTCCAGGGCTTCGGCCTCGGCGGCCCGGAAGAAGTAGCGGTCGAAGATCAACTCGAAGATGCGCCGGTCTTCCTGCGACTTCGCCATCGTTGCCGCCAGCGCCTCGCGGAACTCGTTGCGTCGCTTCCACGGAATCGTCTCCAGCGCCTCAAAGGAGTCGAGGATCTCGGCGGTCCCGATCGCCACCCCCTCCTTGCGCAGCTCCTCGCAGAAGCTGATGATCCGGGGCGCCATCCCCTGATCGCCCCCGATGGGCCCGACCGGCCCCTCGGGGCCGTCCGCGCTCATCTGCCCTGCTCGCCCTGCGCCTGAAGCGAGCCGGCGAGACGGACACCGACCCGCTCGGCCACGAGGTCGATGTCGGTTCGGTGCTTGACGATGATGCTCATCGTGTTGTTGAAGGTTTCGGCGTCGATGTCGTCGGCGCCGAGCAGCAGCAACGCCCGCGCCCAGTCGATCGATTCCGCGATCGACGGCGGCTTCTTGAGGTCGAGCTCCCGGACCATGTGGACCACCTCGACCAGCCGCCGGGTCAGCGTCTCGTCCAGTTCGGGGGCGTGCAGGCGGACGATCTCGACCTCGCGCTCGACCTCGGGGTAGTCGAGCCACAGATACAGGCAGCGTCGCTTCAGAGCCTCGGTCAGCTCGCGCGAGTTGTTGGAGGTGAGCAGGACCAGTGGGTGGGTGGTCGCCTCGACCACGCCCAGCTCCGGAATCGAGATCTGGAAGTCCGAGAGGACCTCGAGCAGCATTGCCTCGAACTCCTGGTCGGTCTTGTCTATCTCGTCGATCAGCAGGACGACCGGCGTCTCGGAGGCGATCGCGGCCAGCAGCGGCCGCGTGAGGAGGAACTCGTCGGTGAAGATCTCGTCGAAGGATTCGGAAGCGGAATGCTCCTCGGTCGCCTCAGCCTGGATCCGGAGCAGTTGCTTGCGGTAGTTCCACTCATAAAGCGCCTTTGCCTCGTCGAGGCCCTCGTAGCACTGCAGACGAATGAGTTCGCGGCCGCTGGAGCGGGCCAGCGCCTTGGCGAGCTCGGTCTTGCCCACTCCGGCGGGTCCTTCGACCAGGACGGGCTTGCCGAGCCGCTGCGCGAGATGGGAGACCAGCGCAGCTGAATCGTCGGCCAGATAGCCGGCGCTCTCGAGCGCTTCGCGGGTCTGATCGACGGTCTCGGGAGTGCCCTCGGGGCTGGGCGTTGCATCGTTCATCGCCGGGCTGATGATAATGAGGGGATGACTTTCCTAACCCTCGCCGACATTCTGCCCGACTCCTCCCTCTTCTACGGAGTGCTGATGGGGGTCGGATTCTTCCTCGGCGTCTATGCGCACGCCGCCCGGATGCCGCGACTGGTCGCCTTCTCGATCCTGCTGGTGTTCATGACCACGATCCTCACGTTCATCGCCGCACGCACGTTCTCGGGGACCCCAGGGGCCGAACTGCCCTGAGGTCGCTTCGAAGTGGCGATCGCTGGGTGCAAGCGGGTAGGGTCGCGCATGTCATCGGTCCAGACCAGGGATGAAGTTGCCGGAGGAGGAGCAAAACGAGCCCGACGACCGGCTGAAGGTCGAGCCCCCCGAGGAGGCCACGGCCGCCCGGGAGGCCGCCAACGGCGTCGGCTTCGCGATCGAGAGCGCCCGCCGGAGCGGGATCGACGTGCTGGCCGACGACGTGCGCCGGATCTCGACCGAGGCGCGCGATGCGGCGATGCGCGCCTCGGCCGCCGAGGCGCAGGCCCGCAAGGCGATCGAGCAGCGCAAGGCCGCCGAGCGCCGCATGCATGCGGCCGAGGAGGCCGCCGCCGAAGCCGAGGAGGCCGCGGTCACCGCCGCTCGCCATGCGGCCAAGCGCTACGAGAACCGCGCGGCTGAGGCCCGGGTCAGGCTGAAGGCGCAGGCGGAGCACAAGCTCCGGGCTGCCGCGGCGAAGCTGCAGCAGCAGGCCTCAGAGCAGATCACCCAGCGGGTCGCCGCGGCGACCGAGCAGCGGCGGAAGCAGCTCGAGCAGGAAGCCGAGCGCAACCAGCGGATGCTCGACGAGCAGATCGAGGAGCGCACGCGTGAGGCGCTGGAGGCGGCCGAGGCCAACCGCGCGGCCCGCGAGGACGCCGAGCGTAAGCTCGCTCGCGCGGAGGAGAAGCTCGCCGGCCTTGCCGACAAGCTCGCAGCCGAGGCCGAGGCCCGGGCCCGCCGCCAGGCTGAGGAGCGGCTGCAGGCCGCTACGGAGCGGCTACGCGAGGAGGCCGAGGAGGAGGAGCTGAAGGCCCGTCGCCGCGCCGCGCGCGAGGCCGAGGCCGAGATCCGCAAGCGCCTCGCCTCCGAGCAGCAACGCCTGCAGGAGGAGGCCGAGCGCCGCGCCCGCGAGGACGCCGAGCGCCGCTCCGAGGAGCTCGAGCAGAAGCTCCGAGCCGAGGTAGAGAAGCAGGCGAGCGAGGCCGCCGCCCGCTCAGCCGAGGAGACCCGCTGCCGCCGGGACCAGCTCGAGGCCGAGCTGCGGGAGCAGGCCGAAAAGGAAGCACGCGAAGCGGCCGAGCGGACTCGCCGCGACCTGCTGGAGTAGGTGGCAGGCGCGGCCAGGCGTGAGGGCTCAGCGCTCGCCGCGGGCGCCCGAGCGCATCCGCCTCACGCCCCGCATCTCGTCGATCGCCGCGGCCGAGGAGCCTGCGCCCGCCGGGGTCCTGCTCAGGGTCCGGATCGGCACCGGGGTCTCGACGGCCTCATCAGAGCGGTCGGCGCTCGGCTCGACCCGGAACGCGCCGGCGCTCTCGACCGATCGCACGGCCTCGATCAGCTCGCCGTCGCGAAACAGCGTCGCCGCGTGGTCGTCGAGAGCGAGCCCGGGCCGGAGGCGTCCGCTCCTCACCAGCTCCCTGTAGACCCGCCGCCGGTCGGGGTCTTGGCGGTAGTGGACGCAGTGGCTGCCGGCGAGCAGGCCGAGGCCCTCCGTCGGGACCGGCTCACCGACGCCGGTCGAGATGCCCTGCTCGAACCAGCACATCGAACCGGCGCTGTAGCCGCAGAGCGCGACGCCGGAGCCGTGTGCCTCGCGGAGGATCTCGCCGACCCCGTGCTCGCGCCAGAGCGCCATCAGGTTGACCATGTTGCCGCCGGTCACATAGATCAGGTCCTGGGAGAGCAGTTGGCCACGGAGGTCGATCCTGCTCTCGCCAAGGCGAAAGAGCGAGATCGCCGACGCCTCACAGCCGCGCCGCTCCATCGCGGCGACGAAGGCCCCGATCTGGTGCTGGGGATCACCACCCGCAGTCGGCAGCAGGCAGACCACTGGGCGGCTGCCGTTGCCTGCGGCCTGGGAGACGACGTAGTCGTGCAGGAGCTCGTTCTCGGGACCCATTGCGAACTCCGTGCCGCCCATCGCGATGATCGGGCCCCGCGGCCCCTCCGTCGGTCTCACTGCTCTCAAGCTACAGCGCCGACGCCGGTCCGATCTCCGGTCCCCTCGGTGGGGCCGAGGTAGCGGACCGGTAGCTCGGTCTCGGCGATCGCGTGGCCGCTGTCACCCGCACACCAGGCCCTGGCGTCGGGCCTCGACGAGACGGCAGCGAGAAGGCGCGCGCCCTCGAAGTGCAGTGCGGTGCCGTCGGACGCCGCGTAGCCTGGACACATGCCGCGGCCCAGGTGGCGGTGGTAGGCCTCGCGCCGCCCGGGCTCGTCGCCGTAGTGGACGCAGTTGCTCCACGGCAGCAGTCCCAGCCCGCGGAAGCTCCTTACCTCGCCGTGGAAGGAGGTAACGCCCTCCGAGAACCAGCACAGCGAGCCGGCGCTGAGGCCGCAGAGCACGACTCCCGCCTCCCAGCACTCGCGCAGGATCGAATCGATCCCATGCGCCCGCCAGACGCCGAGCATGCTCAGGATGCTGCCGCCTCCGACGTAGATCAGGTCCTGATCGAGCAGGTGGGCCCGCAGATCATCGGCGCCGCGCTCGCGGCGGAAAAGCGAGATGTGAGAGGGGATGCATCGCGTGCCCGGGAAGGCGCGGTAGAAGCGGACGATGTAGTGGTCGGCGTCGCCGCTGGCGGTTGGCAGGAAACAGACCTTCGGCCGCTCGGCCCCGGTCAGGGAGAGGACGTATTCGTCGAGCAGCGGGTTGCCTGCCTCCATCGAGAAGCCGCCTCCTCCGAAGCTGACGATGCGGCGCTCGCCTCGCGAGAACTGCACCACATTGGACCCGGTCATCATCGTTCCCTCCTTCCCATAAACCGCCGCGAGGCGACCCCGTGACTCGACCGGGATCGCCTCGCTTTCTGGCGGTAATCGTCTTTTAGTGGTGGTCGTCCTGACTACACGGAGGGGATCTCGCCGCCCTCGTGCGACTGCAGGACGAGCTCACCTTCCTCGCCGGTTCGGATGCGAATCGCTTCCTCTACCGGGACGACGAAGATCTTTCCGTCGCCGACCGATCCGGTCCGAGCGTGCTTGAGGATCGTCTCAACCACGGCGTCCTTCTCGGAGTCGTCGATCACACACTCGATCTTGAGCTTGGGCCGTACGTTGACGGTCAGGCTCGCGCCTCGGTAGTGCTCGACCACGCCCTTCTGGCGTCCCGACCCCTTGACCTCTGAGATCGAGAGGGAGGGGACACCGTGCTCGAGCAGCTCCTGGCGGATCGGCTCGAACGCCTCATGTCGGATGAATGCTTCTACCTTCTTCATTTGGGCACCTCCTTCCTAGCTCTGGGGTCCGCCGACGCCTGCCGGCGCGGGGGGTTCGGCCACCGGCGTGCCGGCGACCGTCGGCTCGAACCTACCGACCGGGTACTCCTCCTGCGGGATGAACCACTCCGGGTACCCGTACATGCCGTGGGTGGCGATGTCGAGTCCGGAGAGCTCCTCCTGCTCGGTGACGCGCAGGCCGATCGTGGCCTTGACGGCCGCGAACACGGCGTAGGAGAGACCGAGCACCACGACGAACGTGGCGACGACTCCCACCGCCTGTACGGCCAGCTGACCGAGCGAGCCGGCGAATTCGACATCTGAGTCGAAGATGCCGTACCAGATACCCGGGCTGGCCTCGTCGCCGACGAGCCGTGCGGATCCGAAGATCCCGACCGCGATCGTGCCCCAGATACCGGCGAGACCGTGCGCGGACAGCGCACCGACCGGATCATCCAGGTGCTTCTCGATCGCGAGTACGCCGTAGACGACGAGCACTCCGGCCAGGAAGCCGATGATCGGGGCCGCCCAGAACTCCACGAAGCCGGAGGGGGCGGTGATACCGACCAGACCGGCGATCGCACCGTTGCCGGCCATGCCGACGTCGAGCGACTTGGTCTTGGCGTAGACGACCAGCAGCGCGCCGAGCACACCAGCTGCCGCGGCTAGCTGCGTGTTCAACGCGACCTCAGCGAAGAACGCATCGCTGGTGCCGAACGTCGAACCGGCGTTGAAGCCGTACCAGCCGACCCACAGGATCAGGACACCGAGGCCGACGATCGGCATCGAGTGACCGGGAATCGCCCGGGGCTTGCCATCGGCTCCGTACTTGCCGATACGGGGGCCGAGCAGCAGCAGAGCTGCGAGACCGCCGACTGCACCGGTGAGGTGAACCACCGACGAGCCCGCGAAGTCGAGCACCGGCTTACCGCCGATATCCGAGAGCAGGCCGCCGCCGTAGACGGCATGCGCGATCAGCGGGTAGATCACCGCGGCGAATATCGTCGCGTAGATCACGTAGGCGCTGAACTTGATCCGCTCGAGCGTCGTTCCCCAGACGATCGCCAGCGAGACGGCGCAGAACAGCATTCCGAACAGCATCGAAGCGGCGTCGGGTCCGCCGACGACCGTGCCGGCAATCTCTTGACCGTGGCCGAAGAAGAATCCGTCGGTCCCGAAGATGTCATTTCCGGGGCCGGAGATTCCGAAGCCGATCGCCCACCAGGCGATGGTTGCGATGCCGAGGTTGACGAGAATCTTCGCCACTCCTGCGCCGACGTTCTTCTGCCTGGAGAAACCGATCTCCAGGAAGAGGAACCCGGCCTGCATGAAGAGGACGAGCACCGCGGAGACGATGATCCAGGTGATATCGAGCTCACCCTTCACTGTCTCGGCGAGCGCGGCGTCCTGGGCGGAGGCCAGCGCCGGCAGAGCCAGCGACAGGGCGAACGCCATCAGGGCGGCGAGGCTGAGCCTCTTGGTCATTGGTTAATCCCTCCTAGCCGCCGTGGCGTCTGCCCCGGCGGTTGCGGTTTACGAACGACCCGAAGTCTGGGCCGGTCCCGGCCGGCGATGTTTGTACCGCGGTCGAAAATTCCTCTCTCGGGCTTGTACGAGAGGGAGGCGAGTCCCCGCAAACCCCATGGACAAGAGCCTTGGGGGAGGGGGTGCCGGTGGCTGGCCCGGCCGTTTCCCGGAGGCCAGGCGGCCGCTCAGGCCTTGCTTGGGGCCCCTTCTGTCGCTTCCGGCGCGCCGGGGGAGCTCGCCCGGGCGGGCTCTGACTCGGCCCCCGCTCCGATCACCAGCTCCCCACGCTCACGCGCGATCAGGATCTGCTCGGGATCGCCGCCAAGTTCGGTCCAGCTCGCCCGGGCGCCGGCGTGCAGATCGTCGAGGAAGCCGTCTGTGTGGAGCGGGTCGTGGTGGAAGAGCAGTGTCTGCCTGGCGCCGACCCGCTTGGCGAAGGTGAGGGCGTCGGTGACCCTGGAGTGGCCCCAGCCCTCGTGTCCGCCGTACTCGTCATCGGCGTATTGGCAGTCGTGGATCAGCAGATCTGCGTCGCGGGCGAGGTTGTAGCCGCTGATCCATTCGGGCTCGAGGTCATCCAGCGGGGCTCCCAGTGCGGGTTCGTGGTCCGATATGTAGCAGAGCGTCTTGCCCGCATCCTCGATCCGGAAGCCGAGCGTCGGCCCGCGGTGGGTGACGGCTTCGGCACGGATCTTGGCGCCGCCGATCTGCCATTCGCTGGCGGGGGCCTCGAGGAAGGAGACGTCGCAGGGCAGCTCACGCACCTCGACCGGCGAGAGCGGCGCCGAGATGTAGCGGGCAATACGCGCCTCGAGGCTGGCCTCGGGCGAGTTCGGGCCCCAGATCCGGATCGTCGACTCGGCCCGGAAGCAGGGAGGGAAGAACATCAACCCCTGGATATGGTCGAGGTGGAGGTGGGTGAGGAGGATGTTGATCGAGGGCATGTCCGGCGGCAATGCGAAGCCGAGCGTGCGGATCCCGGTCCCGGCGTCGATGATCAGCGTCTCGCCGGTGGAGAGCGTCAACTCCACGCATGAGGTGTTGCCTCCATAGCGGTTCATCTCCGGCCCGGGTGACGGGATCGAGCCGCGTGCGCCCCAGACCTTGGCCCTCATCCCAGAGCCTCGTGCTTGCCGATCGCGAGGCCCTTGGCCTCCGCTTCGTCGGTGGGCCAGAAGAAGATGATCGCGCCCGAGGCTCCGCTCTCGGTGCCGATGATCGGCATCCCGCTTGCGGCGATCTCATGCCGCTTGCCATGGGCCGAGCCGATGGTGAAGGTGGAGTGGCCCGGGCGGCCGTCCCTGAGCGCCACGGTCAGCGGCACCTCCTCGATCGGGATCGGCTTGCCGTCGCCGTCGAAGGGGCCGAAGGCCGCCATCCAGCGCTCCGGCTCCATCCGCCCGATCTCCTCGAAGGGCACCCCGAGCATCGCTCCGGCGGCCTCGTTGTAGAACAGCAGCTCGCCCGACTTCGCGACGAGGAACGCGGGCGTGGCGATGCTCGTCAGGAGGTTCCTGGCAAGGATCAATTCCAGCGGCCGCTGAGAGCTCGACATCGTGCGACACCCATTCTTCCATCCCGCCACTCCCGTGTCAGCCGGGTCGGAGTAGGGCTGGGTGGCGTCATCCAGATCGTGGCGCTCCGACCCGGCCGCGGGACGGCCGGCGCGGCGGTCGGTAACGTGACTTTCGGGCATGCTTAAGCGTGTCTCGGTCGACGCCGATAAGAGCTTCCGGGAATGGGCCTTCTCTCCAAGCAGAGCGATTTATTTGAGAGCCAGCTGAGCGAAGCGCGCAAGCGCATCGCCGAATTGGAGACGGACCTGGCTCGATCGTCGACTCGGGATCAGCTGACCGAAACGCTGCTGACCCTGCGCGCCTTCCGGGCCCAGCTCGAGCTCGATGTCCAACGCGCGCATCGCTACCGCCGCCCGCTGAGCGTGGCGGTAATCGATATCGATCGCTTCCGCTCGATCAACCTCAGCCATGGCTACGGAGCCGGGGACAACGTCCTGGTAACGGTCGCCGGCGTGATCTCGCGGCTGACTCGTGCCCACGACCTCGCCTGTAGGACCGGCGGCGACGAGTTCGCGCTGCTGCTGCCCGAGACCGGCAGCAAGGCCGCTGTGCATGCGGTCAACCGGATCCTGCTCGCTCTCGAGGATGTCGCCGCCGGACCCGTACGGGGGCTGAGCGTCTCGGTCGGGATCGCGGCCCTGAGGCCGAAGCAGACCCCCGAACGGCTGCTGGCCTGCGCGCAAAAGGCGCTCGAGCAAGCCCGGGCGGGAGGGGGCGGGCGCGCCGCTGTTTACTCGAGCGGGGACGAACACGAGGAGGTGGCGCCCGATCCGGGCCATGGGGACGTGGTCGCCGCTCTCGCCTCCGCCCTGCAGGAGCGGGATCAGTACACGGGCGATCACTCCGAGTCGGTCGTCGACGTCGCCGGCCGGGTCGGTGAGACGCTGGCAATGGACGAGGAGCAGATCTCCAAGCTCCGGACCGCGGCGCTCCTGCACGACATCGGCAAGGTCGGGGTGCCGGACCACATCCTTCACAAGCCCGGGCCGCTCGACGAGCAGGAGTGGGAGATCATGCGGCAGCACCCGATCATCGGTGAGCGCATCATGCGGGCGATCCCCGGGCTCGGCGGCGTCGCCAGGATCGTTCGCCACGAGCACGAGCGCTGGGACGGCAAGGGCTATCCGGACGGGATCTCAGGCGAGGACATCCCGCTGGGCGCTCGGGTGATCCTCGCCTGTGACGCCTACCATGCGATGACCTCCGACCGGCCCTACCGGGCGGCGATGTCGCACACCGACGCGGTCGCCGAACTGACCCGCAACGCGGGCACTCAGTTCGATCCCAACGTCGCCGAGGCGCTGGTCGGCTATCTCTACGGCAAGCGACAAACCGGCGTGAGCGGGCTTTAGCGGCCGCCCCAGGACAGCGGGCCGACGGCCCGGCGGCTTCTCAGACGGCTTGCGCTTGGCGGTCACGCCCGAGCGCGCGACCGCCGTCCGTCAACCGTCGAGCTTGCCGATCTTGAAGATCTTGGTACCGCAGTCGGGGCAGATGCCCTGAACCGCGGGACGGCCGTTCTTCATCGTGATCTGCTGGGGGTCCTTCATCTCGACCTTCTTGCGCTCCTTGACGCAGTATCCCTCAGCCATGAGCCCTCTCCTTCCGGGCGCCTGACGCCCTGTATACGCGGTGATCGTGCGGTAAGGCACTAGCCACCATCGTTCGCGAATGTAGAGCCACCGGCGGACGACACCCCACCGAGGGGGCGAACTGGCGTTCGCCCGCGCTAGCGCTTGAGCTTGATCTTCTTCGTTTCGCTCGGAGCGCCGACCACCCTGGCCTTCGCCTTGACGGTCAGCTTCCGCTTGCCCTTGGCCGCGCGGCGGCCGACCTTCGACAGCTTCACCTTGACCGCCTTGCGCGCGGCGGAGCTGAGCGCGAACTTGCTCTTGCCGAGCTTCTTGCCGCCTCTCTTCGAGAGCAGGGTGAGCTTGCCGCGACAGCGACCGCCGAGGTTGCAGTCCATCGTCACCGAGGCGCTGGAGTTGCTCAGGCTGCCGCTGCGGGGAGTGACTCCGCCGAGGCAGCGCCCCATTCTCGCGTCAGCCTCGGCTTCGGAGCGAACGCTGCGCGCGAGAGGGCCGCGGGCGTCGGCCGCCCGGGCGCCGCAGAGGGGTACGAAGTCGGCGTTGAGCAGGGGGAGCACGCCGCCGGTGCCGCTGCTGGTGCTCCGCCCGGTGCCGCGATCGGCGGGGCTCATGTGTGGGTAGTAGGCGGCCGAGAACTCGGGTCCGTTCCCGCCGGTGCCGTTGTCGAAGGCAGGGATCCTCGTGCCCGCCCGCAGGACGGTGATCCCGAGGTAGTCGAGCCAGCGCTGGCCGGCGTTGACGTCGATGCCGTTCTCGACCGGGAGCCGCACGTTGACCGAGGTGACCGTGTCGGCGTCACCGTTCACCCGCGGCGTGAAGACCTGGCTCTCGGCTTGGAAGAAGCAGCAGGCGAGCCCGAACTCGGTATCCCCGAGTTGCCGCAGAACCGTCACTCGCATCGGACCTGTCGGCGCCCTCGTCTTCACCCGGACCCGTGTGATCACACCGCTGAGGGGTGTCGCCGTCGACTCGTTCGTGATCGGCGGGGCCGGGGTGCCGAGGTAGGTACAGCTGGTGACGCCGGTGGGAAAGAAGAAGGGCGGCGCCACCTCGCAGTCGTAGTTGGCGGTCACCGGCCGGTTGAGATCGGCCCCGATCGACTGCTGCGCGCTGGAGGTCTGAGGGAGGGCCAGCGCGAGCAGGCCGATCACGACGATCAGCGCCCCCGGCCTCAGCATTCGATTCACCCTGGTCATCGACTGAAGGGTCAGATTATCGAGTCGAGGTGGTGGGCCGGGCGACTAGCCGGAGCCGCCGGAGCCGCCGGATCCCGACGTGTCGAGTTCGGAGATCTGTTGGCGAAGGTCCTCGACGTCGTTCTCGAGCACGCCGATGCGCTTGCCCTGGTCGTCGTTGGAGGTGGAGATCGCCTCGACTTCCTGCTCGAGCGCGGTCAGCCGGGCCTCCAGCGACTCGAGGCTGGTCACCGCTCCCTCGGTGTCGCTCGCCTGGTCGGACACGCTGGTCAGCTCAGCCTCGAGGCGGTTGAGCTCACCCTTGGTGGCTGAGTTGTCGCGGGCGTCGATCGCGAGCACGATCGCAACGATCGCTGCGGCGAGGGCGAGAACGGCGGCAGCGGCGCCGGCGTAGGTGCGAGTGCCGAGCTTGCGGTCGATCTGGGCGACCCAGGCACGGAGGCCATCGGGGTCGGCCGGGGCCGCGGCTGAGTGCTGGCCTGTGGTCGCTGCCGGCTCAGCGGCGCCCTGCGCTTCCGCGGCCCGCCCGGCGGCCTCGGTCCCTGCATCGGGACCCGGTGCATCCTGCGGGTTCTGCGCGGAATCGGCCGGCGTGTTCGGATCTTCGGTCATGGCTCCTCAGCTGTTGTCGTGAAGTGGTTGGGCGATCGTCCCGCCGGCAGGCTCGATCTCCAGCCCTTCCCCTACCCAGGCTTCGAGTCCCCCGGCGAGGTTGTAAGCCTCGAAACCCGAGGCCCGGAAGGCCTGGGTTGCCATTGCCGAGCGCGCTCCGCTGCGGCACTGGAAGATCACCGGCTGATCCCTGGCGATCTCCCCCGAGCGGGTGGGAAGCGTGTCGAGCGGAATGTGCCGGGCGCCGGCGATCCTGCCCGCCTCCCACTCCGAGTCCTGGCGTACGTCGATCAGCTGCGCATCGACCTGCGCGATCATCTCGGCCGCCTGCTTGGGCCCCAGCTCGGTGGCGGCGGCTTCGGTCGTCTCGCTCATGGCGTCAGCATAGATCGCCGCCTCGCTCAGCGCGCAGGCCATTCGAGCCAACTAGGATTCCCCCCGCTTCCACCTTCGATCTTCAACAAGGAGCCACAATGCCTGAAGCCGTAATCGTCGACACCGTCCGCACGCCGATCGGCCGCGCCTTCAAGGGTTCGCTCGCGCAGCTCCGCCCGGACGAGACCGGCGCCTTCGTCATCGATCAGCTCCTCGAGCGCAACCCGGACGTGGATCCCGGCCTGATCGAGGACGTGATCTGCGGCGTCGGCATGCCGCAGGGGCTGCAGGGCTTCAACCTCGCCCGCATCCTGGTCCTGCTCAGCAAGTTGCCTGAGACGACGACCGGGGTCACCGTCAGCCGCTTCTGTGCCTCCTCGCTCGATTCGATCCGCCATGCTTCGAACGCGATCAAGAACGGCGAGGGAGACGCATACATCGCCGCCGGCGTCGAGTGGGTGAGCCGTTTCAACGAGGCCACCGACCCAGCTCGCACCGCCGACCGCAATGAGAAGCTCACCGGCGAGACGGAGGGCTACCCGAACGTCTATATCGACATGGGTGACACGGCCGTCAACGTCGCCAAGAAGTACGGCGTCTCTCGTGATGACATGGACGACTACGCACTGCGCTCCCAGCACCTTGCGGTCGGGTCCCAGGAGTCCGGATTCTTCGACCGCGAGATCGTCCCGGTGACGCTGCCTGACGGAACCTCCGTCGACAAGGACGATGGCCCGCGCCCCGACGGCGGCGACATGCGGGAGAAGCTCGGCTCGCTGCCGGAAGCGTTCGAGGGCGGCGGTGGCGTCACCGCCGGCAACTCCTGCCCGCTCAACGATGGTGCCGCCGCGGCGCTGATCATGAGCGACACCAAGGCGAAGCAGCTCGGCCTGGAGCCACGCGCTCGGATCGTCACTGCCGCGACCGAGGGAAACAACCCCGAGTACATGGGCGTCGCCCCGATCGGCGCGGTCAAGAAGGTGCTCGATCGCGCCGGGATGTCGATGTCGGACATCGACACCGTCGAGCTAAACGAGGCCTTCGCCGCCCAGGTGATCCCGATCATGGCGGAGTGCGAGATCCCACTCGAGAAGCTCAACACCCACGGTGGAGCGATCGCCCTCGGCCACCCGTTCGGCATGACCGGGGCCCGGATCATGGGCACGCTGCTGAACGTGATGGAGACCGACGACCATCAGGTCGGGATCGAGACCATGTGCGTCGCCGGTGGGCAGGGCGAGGCGATGGTGGTCGAACGCGTCTGAGCGGCGCCTAGGCGGGCGGCATGCCGACCCTCGCGGTTCTCCACCATCTCGAGGAAGCGGCGATGGGACATGCCGGGCCGATCCTGAGTTCGGCCGGGGTCGAGCTCGACCAGCGAGACCTGCCGCGGGGCGATCCCCTGCCCGCGCTCGCCGAGGTCGACGGGGTGCTCAGCCTCGGGGGGCGCCAGTCGGTTCGCGAGATCGAGCGTTTCGACTATCTCGGCCAGGAGCTCGACCTGCTTGCGGCCGCCGTCGATCGCGGTGTCCCCGTTCTGGGGGTCTGTCTCGGCGGCCAGCTGCTCGCCCGATCCCTGGGTGCGGAGGTCCGAGGGCTTCCCGAGCGACGGATCGGCTGGCCGGCGGTCGAGCGGCTCGGGGCGTCGGAGGGCGATCCGGTCTTCGGATCCTTGCCCGAGTCGATACCGGCGCTGCACTGGAACGAGGATTACTTCGAGGTTCCGGAGGGTGCCGAGGAGCTGCTCTCACGGTCGGGTCCTGGTGGCGAGGCAATTCGCGTCGGCGACTGCGCCTGGGGCGTCCAGTTCCATCCAGAGGCCGACCCGCTGCTACTCGATGAGTGGTACCGGCGCGGCCAGGCGGCACTAGCGGCGGCCGGGGTGACCGAGGCCCGGGCCCGGGCGGAAGACGACGATGCCCGCTCGTCGCAGCGGCGGACCGCCGAGGCGCTGTTCGGGGCCTTCGCCGAGGTCGTTCTCAGGCACTGAGCGCCTCGAGCCGGTCGCAGATCTCGCCGGCGAGGGCCAGCGAGGAAGTCGCCGCCGGCGAGGGCGCATTGCGTACGTGAAGTGTGCGGGGCGTCTCGCTGAGGACGAAATCGTCGACCAGCGAGCCGTCTCGGCCGACGGCCTGGGCGCGGACGCCGCTGTGGTGGGTGCGCTGCACATCCTGCAGACGGAGCTCGGGGACGTAGCGCCGGCACTCGGCGACGAACGAGCGAAGGCTGACGGCGTGGCGTATCTCGTTCAGGCCGGTGCGCCAGTGGCGAGCGAATACACGCCAGGTACCCGGCCATCCGAGGCTCTGGGAGAGGTCTCGGATCCGGACCCGTCTGAGCCGGTAGGCATCGCGCGCCCCGGCGAACAGGGCGGTGGGGCCGAGCAGCACGGTCCCGGCCGGATCCCGGGTCAGATGCATGCCCAGGAACGGGAGATCGGGGTCGGGCACCGGGTAGATGTTGGCTCGGACCAGCGAGCTGCGCTCGGGGCGGAGCCGCAGGTAGGCGCCGCGGAATGGAACGATCCGCGGGTCGGGGTCCGCCCCTGCTCCGACCGCGAGCCGATCCGCCCACGGCCCCGCACAGACGACGAGCCTGGCGGCGTCGGTCGTGCCCAGCGCGTGTCCAATGCGCACCGCGCGCTTCCGCTGCGTCAGCTCGAGCACCGGGCAGTCGTAGGCGATGACCGCGCCGGCTCCGACCGCATCGGCGGCGAACGAGCGGGCAACCTCGGGGAAGCTGACGACCCCGGTGTTCGGTGAGTGGAGTGCCGAGATCCCGGCGGCGTGCGGCTCGATCTCAGCGAGCTCGTCCGGCCCAATCCGAGTCAGGCCCTCGACCGCGTTGGCGCGACCGCGTCGCTCGAGCTCGTCGAGTCGCGGGAGCTCCGACAGCTCGGTCGCGACCACGACCTTGCCGTCGCGCCGCGCTTCGATCCCACGCTCTTCGCAGTAGTCGTAGAGGGCCGCGGCGCCATCGACGCAGAGGCGGGCCTTCAGCGATCCGGGCCTGTAGTAGATGCCGGCGTGGATGACGCCGCTGGAGTGCCCGCTCTGATGCATCGACGGACCCGGCTCACGCTCGAAGACGACGACGGAGGCATCTGGGTGGCGCCGGGTGAGCTCGCGGGCGGTCGCAATCCCAACGATGCCGGCGCCGATCACGGCGATGTCACAGCCGGTGGGCGGGGATCCGTGGCGGGAGGCGGTGCCGATCTGCTCAAGTTATCCGTTGCGCTGCCCGCCTGGTGATTGAATGATCCCGATGCCCCCGCAGCTAGCCCTGAGCCCCCCGATCAAGCCGCAGCTCGCGCGCTCACGCAAGACCCTGCCTGAGGGCGAGGGGTTCGCCTACGAGCCCAAGTACGACGGATTCAGGGCGCTGGTGTTCGTCGACGGCGCCGAGAGCTACGTGCAGTCGCGTGGGGGCAAGCCGCTGAGCCGCTACTTCCCCGAGCTCGAGTTCCCGGAGGGCCGCTACGTCCTTGATGGCGAGCTGGTGATCCTTGGCGAGGACGGCACGGAGGTCTTCGACGCGCTGCAGAATCGGATCCACCCGGCCGAGTCGCGGGTCAAGATGCTGGCGGAGGAGACGCCGGCCCGCTTCCGGGCCTTTGACCTGTTGCTCAGTGGCGAGGACGAACTGCTGGAGCGACCTTTCGCCGAGCGCCGTGCCGCGCTCGTCGAGCTGATCGGGGGATTCGACGGGGCGGCCCAGGAGGGCCCCGGAGGTTGGACCGCAGGCTCCGTCGAGCTGACTCCGTTGACTCTGGATGCCGGGGCCGCCCAGCCCTGGCTGGAGGGCGGGGAGGGCGTGATCGCCAAGGAGCTCGACGCCCCCTACCGCCCGGGCGATCGCAAGGGCATGGCCAAGATCAAGCGACTGCGGACGATCGACGCGGTCGTCGTCGGCTGGAGGCCCGGCAAGGATGAGCACACGGTCGGCTCGCTGATCCTCGGGCTCTACGACGGCGACGACCTGCGCGTCGTCGGCCACAGCTCGGGTCTGAAGGCGAAGGAGAAGCGCGAGCTGGTCGATCGTCTCGCGCCCTACGAGAGCGGGGAGCGGGGGTCAGCCGAGCCGAGCCGCTGGGCAGCCGAGCGGGAGCTGGAGTGGGTCTCGCTGCGGCCCGAGCTGGTCCTCGAGGTGAGCTTCGACCACGTCTCCGCCGGGCGCATCCGCCACGGTTCGAAGATCCTCCGCTGGCGCACCGACCGCGACCCCCGCAGCTGCCTGTTCGAGCAGCTCGATCAGTGAACGATCAGAGGAAGGGCAGGGTCAGCAGGCGGCAAAGAAGATCGTCGAGAGCACGTAGTTGTCGGAGGTCTGGTTGGCCTCGTGGCCGAGCTCGAAGTTGGTGCTCGCTGAACAGCGCCTGATCGAGCCACTCGCGCACCGAATGATTGCCACTGGCCTCCTCGTGCTCGCTCATCCGCGGATCAACCCAACGGCACTCCGCCGGCCTCGTTCAGCTCGTTGACGACCTCGACCACATCGCCCCGATCGGAGAAGTCGACGGCGATGATGTTCGGCACCATCTCGCGTACCCGCTCGCAGCGTGCGATCCGGTCGAGCAGGACCTTGCGCTCGTTGACGATCTTGGCGTTGGTCGGCTGCGGCGCCGGGGAGGTGTCGACCCAGTGGTTGAGGAGGAAGAAGGAGGCGTTCTCGTCGCCCCGGTTCGGCTTGCAGGACTCGCGCGTGGAGAACTCCTCAGGATCCTCGAACTTGAACGGCGTCTCCTTGGTGATCTCGAACTGGTCGCGATACCAGCTCGGGTCCCCGCCGTCGCGTTCGGCCATGACCAGCAGGCGCCCGTTGCTGTTGATCATCTCCCTCAGCGTCGGCCACGGCGGACCGTTGGGCCCGCGGTAGATGAACTCGCCCAGCCCTCCGGCCTCCAGCGCCGCGATCGTGTCCTCCGGCGTGGTCGCGTCCTCGATCGACATGATCACCACCTCGTTCGGGTTCGCGGTGAGGAAGTCGGCCACCTCTCTGAACCCCTTCTCGGCCTTGAGCGCGCCGACCTCGCAGAAGCCGTGGCAGAGGAAGACCTCGGCATCGCCGCCGCCGTCGTAGCCGATCTGCCGGCGCAGGCTTTCCGCGGCGGCGATCGCCTCGCTGCCGAGGCCCGCTTCGATCTTCTCCCGGCTGCCGGAGTCCTTCTCCAAGTCCGTCGCCACCCCCTTCGGCGTCTCGACCCCGTAGTGGGGGTCGAGCAGCAGGGCGCGGAAGCCGGCGTCGAGCTGCTCGCCGATCCCCTTCTCGTGCTGAGCGAAGAACCAGTTCGGATAGGTCGCGCCCGACATCGAGTTGTGGGTGCCGGCGAAGAAGACCTCGTCGAGGGGGCGATCGCAGAGTGCCGGGCTACCGTTGCAGGCGTCGATCGTGACCGGCGGACGCTCTGGGTCGTTGCTCCCGACGCCGAGGGCGACGATGGCCCCGAAAAGGAGCGCCCCGACGAAGGCGACGCGTGCGAGGGCGCTGCCGCTGAGGTCGGCCTCCGCCTCGGCGGCCGCGCCGCCCTGCTCACGGTCGGCCTCGACTGCGCCGGCGGCGAGCCGCATCAGCTCGGCGGCCCCGACGTAGATCACGAAGGCGCCGACCAGCACGACAATGATCTCGACGAACGCCGCACGGTTGTTGAGCACCATCAGGCCGGCCGCGATCAGCAGAACGGCCCGGAAGATCCGCGCCCAGCTCGCTTCGGGAACGTAGGTGATCCGCTCCCAGGCCCGACCCGAGAGGCCTGCGATGTCGACCGGATCGCGGGTCGAGGTCGCCCCGGCGGTGGTCACGATCCCGGCCCCCGCGACTACCGCGAGCCAGGTCCGGAGGTCGCCGAGGAAGGCGTTGTAGACCGCCCGGCTCGCATCGGCGGCGTCGCCGTCGAGCTGACCGGCGAGGATCCCTCTCCCGATCTGCCAGGCGATCACCGAGAGCACTCCTCCGATCGCGACGGCGCGTCCCAGCCTGCGGATCCCAGCGATGCGTGTCGGTGCCAGGTGGATCGATCCGGCCGCGGCTGCGATCGCGATCACCAGAGCGATCCAGGGCAGGATGTCGAGATCGTTGGAGATCTGGCTCAGGTCAAGCAGGATCTGCTCGTCGTCGATGACGATCTCCTCGTCGGCGGCGTCGGCCTCGAGCTTCAGCTCCACGTCGAGGCTGCGCTCGATGCCCTTGGCGACGTTCGGTGCGGCAGCGTTCAGCGCCCCCTTGAGCAGGACGCCGATGTTCGCGAGGGTTACGACCAGCGTGTCCTCATTGCCCTCGATCACCGCTCCGTGCAGGTCGTTGACCCCGCTTTCCAGAACGGACTGCAGGGCGCGTGAGCGGACCAGCACTCCGGCGACAGACTCGATCAAGGGCCTCGCCGCAATCGCGTTCGGCGCCTGCTCGATCGCCGCGTCGGTGATCGCGGCGGCGATCTGCTGCTGCACGGCTTCGTCGTCGAGGACGCTAACTGCGCGGGCCGAGAACTTCTCCGAGTTGAACAGCGTCTGCTCGGCGTAGATCGAGATCACGCCGAGCAGAAGCGCCAGCGCCGCCACCCCGGCGAGGGTCCGGGAGAGAAGGCGGCGTCGACCCGGCGTCATCGACTCATCGTATTCCGCTTGCCTTGCTCTTGAAGCCGTCCGGTCGGTGTCGTGAGATTACGGTGATGAGCGAGCTGAGAACGCTGCGATACGAGGCAGACGGCCGAATCGGGCGGATCACCCTCGATCGTCCCGAGCGTGGCAACGGGATCACCCTCCAGATGCCGCGTGAGCTCTCCGCCTGTGTGGAGCGTGCCAACCTCGACCCCGAGGTCCACGTGATCGCGCTGGCGGGCGCGGGTTCCGGCTTCTGCGGAGGCTATGACCTGGTCGCCTCGGCGGAGCGGATGGAGGACGAGGGCCTCGGAGGGATCGGGGAGGAGTTCACAGCCGGCTCCCCTCTCGATCCGGCGGTCGTAGCCGGCAACCACGATCCGGAGAGCACCTGGGACCCCGTGACCGATTTCCAGATGATGTCGCGCAATCTCCGCGGCTTCATGTCGCTGTTCCACTCGGACAAGCCGGTGGTCTGCAAGGTCCACGGCTTCTGCGTGGCCGGCGGGACCGACATGGCGCTCTGCTCGGACCTGATCGTCGCCGAGGACGAGGCGAAGATCGGCTACCCGCCCGCCCGGGTCTGGGGCGTGCCGACGTCGATGCTGTGGGCGCACCGGGTCGGGATCGAGCGGGCGCGACGGATGCTGCTGACCGGCGACTCGATCACCGGCACCACGGCCGAGGAGTGGGGCCTGGTCAGCGCCGCGGTCCCGCTGGAGCGGCTGGAGGAGGAGTTCGAGTCGCTGCTGGACCGCGTCGCCAGGCTTCCGATCAATCAGCTGGTCATGCACAAGCTGGCCCTCAATCAGGCGCTTTACGCCCAAGGGCTCCAGGCGACGCAGACGATGAGCGTGATCTTCGACGGGATTGCGAGGCACACGCGGGAGGGTTTCGCGTTCCAGCGCAGGGCGGCTGAGGCGGGCTTCAAGCAGGCCGTGCGCGAGCGCGACGAGCCTTTCGGGGACTTTGGTCCGTTTCGTCGTTCGTAACGTAGGGATAATTAGGTAAGGCAATGCGTGACCAACCCGATTTCTCAGCGAACCTCCGCCGCATCTCCGATGCGGCGTGGGCCTACGCGGCCCTGGCCACGGCGCTGGAGCTCGGCCTCCTTGACCAGCTGTCCCAGCCGGTCGTCGAGGCTGAGCTTTCGTCGCTCTGCGGAATCGACCGCACCCTCGCCGACGAGCTCGTCGAAGCGCTGATCGGCCTCGGCGCGATCGACCGCCGTGGCGCCGTCCTCAGCCCGGCGCCGAGCTTCGAACTGCTCTCCAATCCCTCGGCGGCGAAGGTGATGCGTGGCGAGATCCGCGGCGATCATCTCCAGATCCGCGCCCTGCTGAACGAGGCCCGCGAGGGCCGCGGAACCGGCCAGTGGCGACACGAGGACCCGGTAACGCTGACCGCCCAGGGCGAGACCGGCGGGCTCTTCGGCCTGCTCGCCGAGGCGCTGGCGCCCGGTCTCGATGGCCTGGGGGAGCGCCTGAGCCGCCCGGGCTTCCGGGTGCTGGACGTCGGCGCCGGAGTCGGTGTGATTTCCACCGAGCTCTGCCGGGCCTGGCCGAACGCGACCGCGGTCGGTCTCGAGCCCCATCGCACGTCTCGCGAGCTCGGGCGCTCGCGGATCGCTGCCGACGGTCTCTCTGAGCGGATCGAGCTGCGTGACCAGCGGCTCGAGGATCTCGACGAGCGCGATGCCTACGACCTCGCCTTCCTGCCCCAGCCGTTCGTCCCCGCCGAGGCGCTCGCGGGCGGGATTCCGAGCGTGTTTCGGGCCCTGCGTCCCGGCGGCTGGCTGATCGCGCTCACCCACTCACTCGAGAGCGAGGATTCGGTTGCGGCGGCGGGGCGCAGGTTCCGGGCGTCGGTGTGGGGAGGCGGGGCGATGCCCGCTGGCGAGGTCGCCGAGATGCTCGAGGCCGCCGGCTTCGAGTCGCCGCGGATCGATCATCCGGTCGGCAACTTTCGCACGATCTGCGCGCGCCGCGCCGCCAAGCCGACCGTTTCCGCGCCCGTGCCTGCCCGCGTTTCGCCCGCGGCCCGCGGTTGACGCGCATCAGAGTCCACTCGATTCCGCACTCGACCAACGTCGAAAGGGTGGCTCTCGCGTGCGGAATCAAGGGCATAGCGATCGACTGGGTAGAGCACGATCCGGCTGACCGGGCCGGGTTGGTCGAGCTCAGCGGGCAGGAGCTGGTGCCTGTGGCCGAGATCGGATCCGCGGTGGTCGCCGACTCGATGCGGATAGTCGAGCGCCTCGAGCAGATCGCTCCGGCGCCCCGGCTCTATCCCGACAGGCCGGCCGAGCGAGCGGCGGTCGAGGCCTTCGTCGATTGGTTCGACGAGGTCTGGAAGGGGCCGCCGAACGCGCTCGACGCGGACCAGCCACCGGCGGATCAGGAGTCGCTCCGAAGGCGGGTCAGGACCTGGATCGATCGCTTCGAGCTTCACCTGGATCGCTCGGACTACCTGTTCGACTCCGCCCCGAGCGCCGCGGACGTCTGCGCCTATCCGTTCCTGCGCTATGCCGTCGACGCACCCGACCCGGCCGACGATCAGCGCTTCCACCGGATCCTGCACGAGCTGCTCAGCCCGGGCGCTCACCCCCGGCTCGATCGCTGGGTCGAACGGGTCGCTGCCATCCCCCAGGCCTGAGTCGACCGGGAGAGGATTCCAGGGCAGGTCAAGTCGCGCCGAGCGCGAAACCCGGGTTGTGTCGGCGAACGACAAGCCCCAGGAGCCGAAGGCTCAGACCGCAGGCGCAGCCACCGGCCTGATCGAGGCCGTTGAGCGGCTCGGCGCCTCGGTGCACGCGGCCGGTGGTGCGATCGTCTCCCGTCGCGGCATGGGACTGGCGGTGGCGGGCGGGTTCCTGGTCGCCCTGGCCTGGGTCGGGGAGCGCGACTCCGCCTGGGGCGTTCCGACGCTGGTTGTTGGTGCGCTGATGATCGGTCTCGGCCTCCTGGGCCCCCGTCTCAGCGGTTCGATGGCACTCCGCTGGGGCGAGGACGGCGCGTTCTTCCAGCTCACCTCAACCGTCGCTCCCCCCGGTAGGCGCCATCCGGCGCCGGAGCTGACCGACCCCGAGCCCGACGAGCCTCCTCGCGAGCTCCCCGACAAGCTCATCCCGCCGACCGAGATCGAGGGCGCGGCCGAGACGATCGACTTCAAGGTCACAGCGAGTCAGCCCGGGGACGAGGTCCCGGCCGTCGACGGCTCCCAGGCCGCTCACCCGCCTACCCCGCCGGCCTGGGGCTAGACCCGGTGGATCTCGAAGATGTTGGTGCCGAGCTCCTGCTCGGGGAGGCCGGCGGTTATCACGATCAGCTCGCCCTCCTCGGCGATGCCCACCTCGCGGGCGATCGAGGCCGAGTCGTCGAGCAGCGCGCGGAGCTCGTCCCACTCGGCGTGGAAGACACATTGGACGCCGAAGAGCAGATTGAGGCGCCGGACGGTCTCCCTGCGGGGGCTGATCGCGAGCACGGGGACTCGCGGCCTCAGGGCTGAGACGAGGCGCGCCGTACGGCCGCTGCGGGTCGGGACCACGATCGCCGCGAGACCGAGTCGGTAGGTCGCGGCCACCGCTCCCTGCGCGACCGAGGCGGCGACGTCGTCGGGTGCCGACTCGACACGCTCGCGCAGCCAGGTCTCATACGGCAGGTCGCGCTCGGTCTCGCCGGCGATCCTGTCCATCATCTCCACCGCCTCGACCGGGTACTGACCAACGGCGGTCTCCTCCGAGAGCATGATCGCGTCGGTTCCGTCGTAGATCGCGTTGGCGACGTCGGTTACCTCCGCCCTGGTCGGGCGGTCGCTGTCGACCATCGAGGCCAGCATCTGCGTCGCCGTTACCACCGGCTTGGAGCGGCTGCCCGCGAGCCTGATCAGGCGCTTCTGGGTCGGGGGCATCGACTCGATCGGCAGCTCGATCCCGAGATCGCCGCGGGCGACCATGATCCCGCTGGTCGCCTCGTCGATGATCTCCTCGGTCCGCTCGAGGGCCTGCGGCTTCTCGATCTTGGCGATCAGCGGGATGTCGGCACCGAGCTCGCGGATCCGCTCGTTGATCGGTCGCAGGTCGTCGGCGCTGCGGACGAAGGAGACCGCGAGCAGATCGACCTCGTGGTCGACCGCGAACTCGACCCAGTCCATGTCCTCCTCGCCGGCAGCGGGGAGGCCGGCTGCCGCTCCGGGCAGATTGACGCCCTGATGGGAGGCGACCGACCCGCCGGTCTCGACCTCGCAGACGACGCCGGTCTCGGTCACCTGCTTGGCCCGTAGCCGGATCCTGCCGTCGGCGAGGAAGATCGGGTCGTCCTGCCTGACCGCCCCGGGCAGGCCGGCGAACGCGATTGGCAACCGCTCGGCCGTCCCGACGCACTCCTCGGTGGTCAACGTGAGGTCGGTGCCGGAGCGGATCCGGACCACGTCTCCCTCGACCTCGTCGAGCCTGATCTTCGGCCCGGGGAGGTCGCCGAGGACCCCGACCCACTTGCCGGTCGTCTTGCTCGCGATCCGGATCCGGCGCACGTTCTCGATGTGCTCGTCGGCGGTTCCGTGGGAGAAGTTGAGGCGGAAGACGTCGGCGCCGGCGTGGATCAGCCTGACGAGCGTGTCCAGCTCCCGGGAGGCCGGCCCGATCGTGGCGACGACCTTGGTACGCCGCTCGATGATCTCCTTGCTCACGATCCGAACCTCCGCTCGGCGAAATCGCTGACCCGGCGCGCGATCCTATGGGTGGGTCCCGGCATCGAGTCGTCCCCGTCGTCGGGCGGCGGTCGCTCGCCGGGCGGCTGCTCGAGATGCTGGAATAGCGGCAGCCGCCAGAGCGCGCTCGCCGCGACCAGCCCGACGGCGACGCTGGTCAGGCAGAGGAACCACTGTCCGGCGCTGAGCAGGTCGAGCTCGAAGAAGTCGCGAACCGGCTCGGCGGCCAGGCCGAGAGCGAACAGGGCTCCGAGTCCCGAGATCATCGCCAGCATGTAGCTCTGAATCGCGATGTGCTCGCGGCCGGGGCCGCGCTCGAGCAGGAGGATGAAGGCGAGGCCGAGGACCACGAGCGTCGTCGTCGCTGCCGTCCGGCCCTCGTTCAGGGTGCCGCCGAAGATCGAATCGACGGTGAAGAAGGCGAGCAGGGAGCCGATCCCGATCCCGATGCCCGCCGGGAGGCTGAAGGCGGTCAGCGCGCGCAGCAGGTTGCCGCGGTAGAGCGGTCCCTCGCTCGGGGCGAGCGCGAGCACGAACGAGGGGATGCCGATCGTGATCATCGCGGCGATCGTCAGCTGTCGCGGCAGGAAGGGAAACGGGAACCCGAACAGCGCGGCAGCGAGGATCAGGAACGCCGCGTAGAAGGTCTTGGTCATGTAGAGGCGGCCGAGCCGGTGGATGTTGCGGGCGATCCGCCTGCCCTCCGCCACCGCCTTGGGGAGCATCGAGAACTGGTCTTCGAGCAGGACGATGTCGGCGACGCCCTTGGTGATCTGGCTCCCGGACCCCATCGCCACGGCGAGCCGCGATTGCTTCAGCGCCGGTACGTCGTTGACTCCATCGCCGATCATCGCCGTGAAGCGCCCCGCGCCCGCCAGCGATGAGAGAAGGGCCTTCTTCTGCTCCGGGGTGATGCGGCAGAAGATCGTGTTCTCCTCGGCCACCCGGGCAAGGCCATCGGGGTCGTCCGGCAGGTCGGGCCCCTCCGCGACGCCCGCATCGGCCGAAACCCCTAGTGCGTGCGCGACGGCGGTGACGGTCTGTCGGGCGTCGCCGGAGATCAGCTTCAGGTCCACCTCCTCCTCTCGCATGAAGGCGATCGTCTCGGCCGCGTCGTCGCGCATCGTCTCCTCGAGGACGACCAGTGCCCGGGCCTCGAGCCGAGGTGGCGGCTCCCCGGCGGGGTCCTGCGGGAGCCCGCCGGGCGCCTCGCCGAAGGCGATCACGCGGCGGCCGGCCTCGGTGTGCTCGCCGAGGCTCCGCTCCAGCTCCGGGGGCAGGGTCAGCGCCCCCGACCCGATCAGCACGTCGGGAGCACCGATCACGAAGCTGCGGGGCCGCCCGCCTCCGTTCATCGTCAGCCCGCTCCACTTCCATTTCGACGAGAAAGGCACCTCGTCGGCGATCCCCTGCGGCTCCGACGGGAATCGCTCGGCGATCGTCTCCAGGGTGCGGTTGCGCTCGCCGGCGGAAGCGGCGAAGCGACCGAGCGCCTGTCGGGCTTCCTCGCCGCTGCCGTCCGGAGTCACGACGTCGATCAGGTCGAGCGAGCCGTCGGTCAGGGTTCCGGTCTTGTCGACGCAGATCGTGTCGACGGCGGCAAGCGACTCGGTGGCGCTGATCTGCTGCACCAGCACCTGCCTGCGGGCGAGCCGCACCGCTGCGACCGCGAAGGTGACGCTCATCAGCAGGACCAGCCCCTCCGGGACGAGCGTGATCAGGCCGGCCGTGGCCTGCTGCGCGGCCTCGGTGAACTCGACGCTGCGGAGGCTGAGCGCGGTGAGCATGATGATCGCCATCGGGACCAGCAGCGCCGAGGTCGCCCACAGCACCCGGTTGACCTCGACCTGGAGTGGGGAGGGGGGATGTCGGAACTCCTGCGCCTCGCCGGCGATCTTCTCGGCGTAGCTGTCCTCGCGGACCGCGTCGACGACGAAGTAGCCGGATCCTGAGACAGCGAAGGAGCCTGATAGGAGCCGATCGCCGTCGCTCTTGCCGATCCCGTCGGCCTCGCCGGTCAGCAGCGACTCGTCCATCGTCAGTCCGCGGGAGCTGGTCACCTCGCCGTCGGCGACGAGCTGGTCGCCGGGCTCGACTCGGACTGTGTCGCCGGGGACTATGTCCTCGGCGAGCAACTCCAGGAGGTCGCCGTCGCGGACGACCTTGTTGCGGGGCGCGACCAGCAGCGCGAGGTTGTCGAGCACCTCCTTGGCCTTCAGCTCCTGACGGATCCCGATCCCGGAGTTGATGATCGCAATCGCCCCGAAGAGCGCGTCGGCGAACAGCCCCTGACTGATCACGAGGACGAAGAAGACGAGGATGATCGCGTTGAAGAGCGTGAAGACGTTCGCGCTCACGATCGATCGCACGGAGCGGCTGGATCGCTCCTCCGGCTCGCCGAGATCGCGCAGCCGCTTGTCGGCCTCGCTCGAGCTGAGGCCGATCGGTGCAGTCTCCGCGGCGCCGGAAGTCATGTGCCATTCATACAGAAACCCCCCACCCTCGCAGCCCCGTTGCCCGACTCCCACCCGGCCGCCGTTTCGGCGGGTTCATCCTGCCTCGGGTTCTCGCAGCGCGATCCAGAGAGCCTGGCGCTCAGCTCCCAGCCGACAACAACCGAGGGCTCGTCGACGGGAACTCGGGCGATCGGCTCGGCGCTGAGCCTCCCGGGCTGCTGCGAGATCCACCAATCGCTGTGGCCAGTCCGCCCGCGGTAGGGTTCCGGCGGATGGCGATCAAGCTAGGAATCAACCTCGGCTACTGGGGCATCGGCCCTCAGGGCGAGGAGGCTGTGGATTTGGTTCAGGCGGCCGAGGCGGCCGGGTTCGAGTCGGTATGGGTGGCCGAGTCCTACGGCTCCGACGTCGTCTCGATCCTTGCCTGGCTCGCGCCGCAGACGAAGACGATCAAGCTCGGCGCCGCGATAATGCAGGTCCCGGCCCGCCCGCCGGCAGCCGCCGCGATGGCCGGGGCGACGATCGACGCGCTCTCCGACGGCCGCTTCATCTTCGGCTTCGGTCCTTCGGGTCCGCAGGTCTCCGAGGGCTGGTACGGCGTGCCCTACCCGAAGCCATGGGGGCGGACACGCGAGTACATCGAGGTCGTCCGAGAGATCATCGCCCGCGAGGGCACCATCGAGCATCACGGCGAGCACTACGACCTCCCGGTAAGCAGCGAGGAGGCGACCGGCCAGGGCAAGCCGCTGAAGCTCAACTTCCATCCGGTCCGAAACGAGATCCCGGTCTTCGTCGGCGCGATCGGGAGCAGGTCGGTCGAGATGGCGGCGGAGATGTGCGACGGCTGGATCCCGGCCTTCTGCGATCCAGAGCGGATCATGGAGGTCTGGGGCGAGAACCTCGCGACCGGATTCGGGAAGGGGGGGCGGTCGCGCTCCGACCTCGAGATCAGTCCGACGATCCAGGTTGCGATCGACGGCGACCTCGAGAACGCGCACAACCTGGTCAAGGCCGCCCTGCTGCTTTATCTCGGCGGCATGGGCTCGAAGGAGAAGAACTTCTACGTCGACCTTTCCGCCCGCTTCGGCTACGAGGATGAGGCCAGGAACGTCCAGAGCCTCTACCTCGATGGCAAGCGCGAGGAGGCGTACGAGGCGATTCCCGACGACCTGGTCAGGTCGACCTCACTGATTGGAACCGAGGACGAGGTAGCCGAGCGGCTGCAGCGGATCCAGGCCGCCGGCGTAGATCGCCTGATCGTCTCCTGCGCCCACTTCGACCCGGGGCAGCGCAAGCACACGGTCGAGCGCCTCGCTGAGCTGGCGGGAGTGCGGGCGCTCGCCTGAGCGCCCGCTGGGCGCCCACTTGCTCCCGATCTATCTATAACTCGCCTATGGGTGATCTCGGCGAAGGCGTGGTCTTTGCGGGCCACAGGATCGAGGGGGTTGCGGGCCGCGGCGGGATGGGGACCGTCTACCGAGCGACCCATCTCGCGCTCGACCACATGGTCGCCCTGAAGGTGATCGCCGCCGATCTCGCCGGCGATGATTCCTTCCGCGACCGATTCAAGTCCGAGTCCCGGATCGCGGTCTCGCTGCGGCACCCCAATGTGGTCCCGATCCACCACGCCGGCGAGGAGGACGGCCTGCTGTTCGTGACCATGGATCTGATCCCCGGGCCCGATCTGCGAAAGCTGCTGATCGAGCGCGGCCCGCTCGAGCCGGAGGAGGCGATCGCGATCCTCGAGCAGGTTGCCTCAGCTCTCGACGTCGCCCACTCCCGCGGGCTCGTCCACCGCGACATCAAACCCGGAAACGTCCTGATCGAGGATCGTCCCGGCGGCGAGCACGCCTACCTGACCGACTTCGGCCTGACCAAGCGGATGGATCAGGCCAGCGGGGAGACGGCGCTGACCAGCACCGGCGCCTTCGTCGGCACCCTCGACTACGTCGCTCCGGAGCAGATCCGGGGTGAGGACCTCGATGCCCGCACGGATGTCTACGCACTCGGCTGCGTTCTGTACGAGACGCTCGCAGGAAGCGCTCCCTTCTCCGATCGAGAGGAGAAGGTGGCGAAGATGTACGCCCACCTCCAGGATCAGCCCGAGCGCCTGCAGGGGGAGCTCGCTGCGTTCAACGATGTGATCGCGAGGGCTATCGCCAAGGAGCGAGAGGATCGCTTCCCGTCCGCCGGTGACCTCGCCCGCTCGGCGGCGGCCGCGCTGGGCGGCGGCGTGGTCGAGGCCGAGCGAAGCGTCGCCACAGGCCCCGCAGCGCCGACCGAGATCCACGAATCCATCGGCGAGGGACCCGAGCCCGCGGCAGCGGCTTCCGGGGGGGCCGGAGGGACTCTCGAGCCCACGGTGGAGGCGACAACTCCTCCCGCCGCCGAGCGAACGATGGAGTCGGTAGCGCAGGTCGACGAGCCGGAGGTCGAGTCCCCCGCCGCGGGTGCCGACGCCGAGGGCAGGACCGCGGCGGGCGCGCCGCCGACCCGGGTCGAGCGGCGCGCGAGCGGGGTCGCCGCCGAGGGTGACGGCGGCGGACGGCGGACGGCCGGGCTGATAGCCGCGATGCTGGCGGCGGCGGCGGCGATCGGCGGCGGCGTCCTGGTACTCGGTGGCGGGGACGACTCCTCGCCGAGCACCTCGACGACGACCAGCCAGGGAAACGGGCCCCGGCAAGGGGATCCGGTCCCCGAGCTCCTCACCGGAGGGGTGCCGGGTGGAGAGCTGCCGGTCGGCACGGCGGTCGACGACGGCGTCGTCTACGCGGTGGACCGCGAGGGGATGAAGGTGTTGCAGGGGAGCGCCGAATCGTTCGAATCGGTCGGTCCCCCGCTCCCCACCGGGGCTCCGCCGGAGGACGCGATCGTCGATTCGGGCTCGGTCTGGATCACGGTCCCCAAGGCGGGCCAGGTGCTCCGTGCGAGTCCGAACCTCGAACCGGTGGGCGCGCCGATCGCGGTCGGGACGGATCCGAGCGGGATCACCTCCGGCTCCGGCTCGATCTGGGTCACCAATCAGGGGTCGGGCGATGTGAGCGAGATCGATCCCTCCGCGGGCACGGTGAGCCGCACGATTCCGACCTCCGCCGGGCGCCCGCACGGGATCACGGTGGATGGGGGCAGCCTCTGGGTGGTCGACCGCAGCGGCGGTCGGCTGCTGAGGCTGAATCGGAGTACCGGGGCCGAGGAGGCTGCGGTTGCGGTCGGCAACAACCCCAAGGGCGTCGCCGTCGCCAACGGCGTCGTCTGGGTCGCCAATGCCGACAGCGGCACCGTCAGCCTGATCGACGCCTCCGACAACACCGAGATCGACACGATCTCGGTCAGCGGCCAGCCGCGAGCGGTCGACGTCTTCGACGGCAAGGTCTGGGTCTCCAACGGCGACGAGGAATCGCTCCCGCTCGGGCAGAAGAAGGGCTGGGTGTCGGTCTTCGACGCCAAGACGCGGAAGCCGATCGACAAGAAGCTGATCGTCGGCGGCTCGCCGGAGGGCCTCGGGGTCGGCGCCGGGCGGGTCTGGGTCGCGACAGGGCCCGAAAACGAGGTCCGGGCGATCGATCCGGGCTGATCGGGTCTGGGCCACAACGACGAGACCCCCGCCGCAGCGGGGGCCTCGTTCGAGCCTTGACTTGACGTCGGGCTGACGCCCGGCGGGTTCTGGTGCGGGGGAGGTCCTACCTGACCTTGCCCTCGAGCAGCATCCAGCAGCCGTCGGTGTCGTCGTAGATCCGCTTGCCGTCCTTCTTCTTCAGCGGCGGGTTGTGCTGCAGGGTGTTGTCTCCACCCGAGCTGCAGCGCAGCGTGCTCGTTGAAGCGGTCTTGATCGCCAGGCGCTCGCCGGCCTTGACCTTGACGTAGGTCTTGAACTTCTCGACCTTGTAGTCGTCGTTGTCCCAGTTGACCTGGTCCTGCCCCTGGTAGTTGATCTTGGGGCCGTTGCGCTTGACCTTGGTGTGACCGTCGAAGGTGGTCTTGACGATCTGGAGCTTGAAGCTCCCGGCCTCGCCCGCGATCAGCTTCAGCTTCTTCAGGTAGCCGGTCCTCGGTGACTCCTCGCCACCGGGGTTGCCGTACGCCTCGCCCATCACCCAGGTGCACTTGCCGGGCGACTCGCAGTCGTGTGCCTGGCCGGCGTTCGAGGGCTGGACGTTCTTGTTCAGGTCGGAGCCGAAGCTGGCTGCGCTGGCCGAGCCGGCGCCGATCGCGATCGCGATCAGTGCGGCGACGAGGGTCAGCAGGGCGGTGATCGCGGCCGTGCCGCCGGTGTGGTTGGCGCCGGCTCGGCTGAAGATCCTGGTGCTTGAGCGGTTCATTGGAATCGGTCCTTTCTCTGGTTTCCCGACGCGGTTTGCGCCGGCAGGAGAAAGATCGCCCGGATCGGCTCCCCCAACTAGGGGCCCCGGGGCGGGACCGGGCTCGCCTCCGGGGTGGTCCTTCCAACCCCGAGGGGTGGGGGGCCATTCGGGGTCGCAGGGCGCGGAGGGCCGCCGATTGACTAGGCTGCGCGACCGCCCCATGAGGATCGGCGTCCCCAAAGAGTCCGCGGACGGAGAGAAGCGCGTCGCGCTGATCCCGGCCACGGTCGAGAGCCTGGTCGGCAAGAAGCTTGAGGTGGTAGTCGAGTCGGGCGCCGGCGAGCTCTCAGGCCATCCGGACTCCGAATACTCAGACGCCGGGGCGACGATCGGCAGCGCCGATGATGCATATGGCGCCGACGTGGTCCTCCGTGTCGCAGTCCCGACGACAGAGGAGATCGGCCGCTTGGCGCAGGGCAGGATTCTGATCGGCTTCCTTGCCCCCCTCACAGCCGGGGAGACCACCAGAGCGCTGGCTTCCGGCGGCGTCACCAGCTTCGCGATCGAGTCGATTCCCCGGATCACACGGGCTCAGGCGATGGACGGGCTCTCCTCTCAGGCCAACGTCGCGGGCTACGCCTCGGTCCTACTCGCGGCGCGCGAGTGCGGACGCTTCTTCCCGATGATGACCACCGCCGCGGGCACCGTCTCGCCCGCCCGGGTCATGGTTCTCGGCGCCGGCGTCGCCGGCCTGCAGGCGATCGCGACGGCCAAGCGCCTCGGCGCGGTCGTCTCTGGCTTCGACATCCGCCGCGCGGCCTGGGAGCAGATCTCCTCACTCGGCGGCCGGCCGCTCGAGCTCGACTTCATTCCCGACGCCGAGGACGAGGGTGGCTACGCTCGGCCGTTGACCGATGAGGAGAACGAGAAGGTCCGCGAGGCGCTGGCCGAGAACGCCGCCAAGCAGGACGTGATCGTCACCACCGCCCAGATTCCCGGGCGCAGGGCCCCGATCCTGATTACGGAGGAGGGCGTCCGCAACATGGCGCCGGGCTCGTTGATCGTCGATCTCGCCGGCGAGTCCGGCGGCAACTGCGAGTTGACCGAGGCCGGGACCACGGTCGAGGTGGACGGCGTCAAGATCATTGCTCCCTCCAACCTCGCCTCCGACATGGCCGCACACGCCTCACAGCTGTACGCGAAGAACCTCGAGAACTTCATCGACCTGATCAGCGAGGAGGGCGAGCTCGGGATCGACTTCGGTGACGAGGTCGTCGCCGGCGCCTGCCTGACTCACGATGGCAAGGTCCGCAACGAGCGCGCCGCCGGCGCGGCGGGGGTCGAGCACGCCCCGGTCGAGACGCCGGCCGCCCCCGCCCCTGAGGCCGAGCCCAGCTCCGAGCAGGGAGGCGATTCCTGATGGGCGACATCATCCTCACCGCGTCAGAGGTCGACCTCGACCTGGTTGCGCAGCTGACCGTCTTCGTGCTCGCCGCCTTCGTCGGCTTCGAGGTGATCTCGAAGGTGCCGGCGACCCTGCACACGCCCCTGATGTCGCAGACCAACGCGATCCACGGCATCGTCGTCCTCGGCGGGCTTATCGTGATCGGCTCCTCGGCGACGCTGCTCACCGACGTGATCGGCTGGATCGCGATCTTCTTCGGCACCGTCAACGTCGTCGGCGGCTTCCTGGTCACCGACCGGATGCTCGGAATGTTCATTCGCAAGCCGAAGCCGAAGCCCGAGGACGACGACAGCGCGAGCGGGGAGGAGTCCTGATGCTCACCGCCGCCTTCGAGCTCCAGTCTGACTTCATCCAGATCTGTTACATCGTCGCCTTCGTGCTCTTCATCGTCGGCGTCCGGCAGGGAACTTCCCCGACCACCGCCAGGCGAGGCAACATGATCGCCGCGGTCGGAATGGCGGTCGCCGTCGGCGCGACCCTCGCCACCGACGTGATCGGCAACTGGGGGATCATCGTCAGCGCGATCATCGTCGGCTCGGCCGTCGGCTGGATCGCCTCCGCGCGGGTCGCCATGACCGACATGCCGCAGATGGTCGCCCTCTACAACGGCCTCGGCGGCGGTGCGGTCGCCTTGATCGCCTGGTCGGAGTTCCGTGACATCGAGTTCGGCTTCGAGCTCCAGATCCTGATCCCGATCCTGTTCAGCATGGTTGTCGGCTCGATCTCGTTCTGGGGGTCGAACATCGCCTTCGGGAAGCTCCAGGGGATCCTCCCCCAGAGCTCGGTGAAGCTGCCGGGGCAGCAGTTCATCAACGCGCTGCTCGGGATCGGGCTGATCGCGATCTGCGTGGTCCTAGCGGCCGATGCGGAGTCGCCCTCGGAGACGCTGTTCGTGATCGGGCTGATCGCTGCCGCCCTGCTCGGCAACTTCTTCGTGCTCCCGATCGGCGGGGCCGACATGCCGGTGGTGATCTCCCTGCTCAACGCCTTCACCGGCCTCGCCGCCGCCGCGGCCGGGTTCACGCTCGACAACACGGCCCTGATCGTCGGCGGCACCCTGGTCGGCTCCTCCGGCACCATCCTCACGCTCGAGATGGCGACCGCGATGAACCGCTCGGTATCCAACGTCCTCTTCGCCGGCTTCGGAGGCGCGCCTGCCGGTGGAGCCGCCGGTGACGGCGAGGAGCGCCCACACCGCTCGATCGGCGCTCAGGACGCCGCGATCGCCCTGGCATATGCAGACAGCGTCGTGATCGTTCCCGGCTACGGCCTCGCGGTCGCTCAGGCCCAGCACGCGGTGGCCGAGATGGCCGACGAGCTCGCCAACCGCGGCGTCCAGGTCCGCTACGCGATCCATCCGGTGGCCGGCCGCATGCCGGGACACATGAACGTGCTGCTGGCCGAAGCCGACGTCGACTACGAGAAGCTGGTTGAGATGGACGACATCAACCCCGACATGCCCCGCACCGACGTCGCCGTCGTCATCGGCGCCAACGACGTCACCAACCCCGCCGCCAAGAACGACCCTGACAGCCCGATTGCCGGGATGCCGATCATCGAGACCCACGAGGCACAGCAGGTGATCGTGATCAAGCGCTCGATGAGCCCCGGGTTCGCCGGCATCGACAACGACCTCTTCTACCTCGACAAGACCGCGATGTTGTTCTCCGACGCCAAGGGAGCCGCGCAGGAGATCACCAGCGAGATCGGCAAGCTCTGAGCTCAGCCGTGGCGGTTGCTACCAACCGCCGTCGGCGGCGCAACCGCCGAGCCCGCCGACGCCGCAGCTGCGACTGAGCTGTCCCCCGAGCTCTCGTTCGAGCTCGAACCAGTTGCCGGTCTTCGAAGAGACGCGGAGCGTATAGGCGGAGGCGGCGCTGTCCACCACGGTGAGATCGGTGCCAGACAATGTCGGCTCGACCGCTGCCAGGTCGGCGGCGTCGGTCCCCGCGTAGCTGCCCCCGGCGTCGACCGCCCGGGTCTCGATCGCGAGCTGGGCCGAGGCGATGCTGGCCTTGGCGTCGGCGTCGAGGGCCTTGTCGCGCTGGCGGTAGAAGGCGGGAACGGCGATCGCCGCGAGGGAAGCGATGATCAGCATCACAACCAGCAGTTCGACGAGCGTGAACCCGCGCTCGCTCAGGCGCAGCCCGGATCGGCCGGGCCGTATCGATGGGGCAGGTCGGATCGCGCCCTCGAACGCCATTTCACCCCATCGTCACGCTCACCGCAGGCCACAAGCGATCGGCCCGATGCTGGCCAGGATTGTGAGATCCGGTGCGTGGGGCCGGAGGTCAGCCGGCCGGCCGGCTGACGGTCGTCGGCCGCTAGTCCCGCTTGTCCTGGCCGCTGCGGCGAACCCGAGGCGTGAGCCAGCCGATCGCCATCCCGAGCAGGATCGCGATGACCAGGGCGAAGAAGAGGGGCAGCTCCGTAGTCGCGAAGAGGAAGGAGATGTTGGTCTCGTCGGTGTTTTGGAGGACGAAGATCGCCGCCAGCGCCGCGAAGGCGATCATCAGGTAGAAGCGCCAGCCCCGCCCGTCCTTTCCGGTGCTCTCGATCTTGTCGCTGCCGGGTGCGGCCATCGGCCCGCGACCCTACCAACCATCAGGTTGCGTCAATGGTCACGACCCCGCACCCGAATCGGCGCACTGCGACTCCCGATCGGCGCCGTCGCGGACATAGCTTTCGCCAATGTCCGGCGAGCGCGGTCAGGCGACCGTTGAGTACATCGGCGTTCTGCTACTGGCAGCGACCCTCCTCGCAGGGCTGATCGCCCTCGTGGGCCACTCGCCACCGGGCGCGAGCGCGGGCAAGCTGATCCTCGATCGCCTCCTCTGTGCGGTTGGCGGCCCCCTCCCATGCGGCGACAGCGAGCTCGAGCGCAGCCTCGGCCACGAGCTCGCGGCGGCTCTCCGCGAAAACGCCCCGCAACTGCGGTTCGAGGACGGCGACTTCGTCAGCCTGCCGGTCGACCCGCGCGAGTGCCGCCGGCGGGCCTGCGCCGACAGCAGCGAACGGGGGCGGCTCTCGCGCTCCTTCGAGGGGGAGCCTCCGACCGCGTTCGTCCACACCGTCGACTGCCGAGCGGCTCGTCAACCCGACGACGCCGACTGCAGCGGCCCAAGCGCCGGGCATCTGTACCTCCAGTACTGGCTCTACTACCCCGACAGCCACACCCGCCCGTTCGGTCGGCTCGGCGGCTACCACCTCGACGACTGGGAGAGCTTCCAGGTCCGGATCGGCGGTGACGGTGAGCCGGAGGCGCGGGCCAGTTCCCACAACGGCCACCAGTATGGGCCCGACAAGCTCAGCGACGTAGACCCCGGGGCTCCGATCGCGGGCGCGGGAAGGGACGGATGGGGCCCCTCTCTCGGCTACCTGTGGGTTTCCGCCGGCTCGCACGCCGGTCGGGCCAGCGACGGGGATCGCTACTTCCGCTCGGTGGACTCCGATCAGCTGCGCCTGGTGGCGATCGAGCCCGAGTTGGCGGCGCTCGATGGGATCGCCTACGAGGTCTCGCCTCCATGGCGGAAACGGGTCTGGAGGGATCCCGAGTACGAGGGGACCTGAGCGGGCGCGTGCGTCAGCGACCTGCAACCAGTCCGAAACCTCTGTCCCGCTAGGGTCCTCACATCGTCGTCGCTGCGCAGGCCACCGATAAGAGAGCGATCGCCGAGCGGCTCGAGTCCGCGCGAGCGCGAACCCTGATGCTGGTCGAGCCGCTCAATCAGGAGCAGCTCAACACCGCCTACTCGGAGATCCTCTCGCCGCTCGCCTGGGACCTCGGCCACATCGCGAACTTCGAGGAGCTCTGGCTGGTGCAGAGGGTCGGGGGGCTCGATCCTTTCGATGGCCAGCTGGGCCCGTTCTACGACGCGATCGAGAACCCCCGTGCCACCCGAAACGAGCTACCCATACTCCGTGGAGACGACCTGACCGACTACCTGGCCCGGGTGAGGGAACGAACCCTGGAGGTCCTCGACCGAGCCGACCTCGAGGCCAGCGACGATCCCCTGATCGCCGGCGGCTTCATCTACGAGATGCTGATAGCCCACGAGCACCAGCACAACGAGACGATGCTGCAGCTCCTGCAGCTGGTTGACGGATACCCTTGTCCTTGTCTCGATCCCTCGGTTGCCGCAGAGCCTGCGAGCGCAGGACCGGAGATGGTGGCGATAGGAGCCGCCCGCAGGCGGATCGGCGCCACCTTCGACGGCTTCGCCTACGACAACGAGCGCCCAATCCACGAGGTCGAACTCGACTCCTTCGAGATCGATCGGACCCCGGTAGCGAACGGCGCCTTTGCGGCGTTCATGGCGGAGACGGGCGCCGAGCCGCCGATGTATTGGGAGCGGGACGGCGAGGGTGGCTGGCTCGACACCCGGTTCGGGAGGCGAGAGCCGATCGACCCGGACCTGCCGGCGGTCCACGTCGACCACGCCCAAGCCACCGACTTCGCCCGCTGGGCCGGCAAGCGCCTGCCGACGGAGTTCGAGTGGGAGGCGGCGGCCACCGGGGCGAGCACCGCACGCGCCAACCTCGACCACCTCGCCTATGGCTGCGCTGCGGCCGGCGCCTTCGCCGACGGCGCCGCAGACTGCGGCGCGGTGCAGATGATCGGCGATGTCTGGGAGTGGACCGCATCGGAGTTCCGCAGCTATCCGGGCTTCGAGCCCTTCCCCTACCCGGAGTACTCCGAGGTCTTTTTCGGCTCCGCCTACAGAGTTCTCCGCGGCGGCTCCTGGGCGGCGCGCAGAGGGGTCATCCGTCCAAGCTTCCGCAACTGGGACCTGCCCGAGCGGCGGCAGATCTTCTCCGGGTTCAGGTGCGCGCGCGATGCCTGAAGCCGGAGCCACCGAGCAGATCCGGATCGATGTCCGCCGCGGGGACGACGGCCCGATCTCCGACCTCGTCGAGGACGCCCGCGAGGGTCTCAGCCGGGAGTTCAAGGAACTGCCGCCGAAGTACTTCTACGACGAGCTCGGCTCGCAGCTGTTCGAGCAGATCACGGAGCTGCCGGAGTACTACCCCACCCGGGCCGAGCGCAGGATCCTGACCGAGCAGGCGCACGCAATCGTCGCCGCCGCCGATCCCCAGTGCCTGATCGAGCTCGGGTCCGGCGCCGCCTCGAAGACGAGGGCGCTACTCGATGCGATGCGGGACGCGGGCTCGCTCCACACCTACGTCCCGGTCGACATATCGGAGGAGATCACGCGCCGCACCGCGGCGGAGCTGATCGATGAGTACCCGGGTCTGCGGGTCCACGGCGTGGTTTGCGACTTCGAGAGCGATCTCGAGCGGCTCCCTGCCTGGGGTCAGCGGAGGATGATCGCCTTCCTCGGGGGCACGATCGGGAACTTCCCGCCGCGCCAGCGCGGCGCCTTCCTCTCCCGGATCGCCTCGATGCTCGGGCCCGCCGACACCCTGTTGCTCGGCACCGACCTGGTCAAGGATTCTCGCAAGCTTGAGGCCGCCTACAACGACTCGGCCGGTATCACGGCCCGCTTCAACAAGAACGTGCTGACGGTCCTCAATCGCGAGCTCGGTGCCGATTTCGATCCGGACGCCTTCGAGCACTACGCCTTCTACGACGCCGAGCGGGAGCGCATGGACATCCGGCTGCGCTCGCTCGCCCAGCAGGGTGTCTCTCTGCCCGCGCTCTCGATGGAGGTCGGCTTCGCCGCAGGTGAGGAGATGCGTACCGAGCTCTCTTGCAAGTTCAGCCCGGAGAGCATCCGCACCGCCTACGGGCATGCCGGGCTCGAGCTCGCTGAGCTTTGGACCGATCCCGACGCGCAGTTCGCGCTCTCGCTTGCCCGTCCGGCCCGAGCCGGGATCGCGCACCAGGCACCGGGGAATCAATCCGAATAGGGTCCCTCCCGCTCTGGCAGGCCTTGCTCCAGCCGATATCAGCCGCGACGGCTTCACCGCCTCCGCGGTCGAGTTCGAGGATGTGAGCAAGACCTACCCGGGCTCGGGGGAGCCGGCGGTTCAGGACCTCTCACTCGAGGTGCCCGCCGGAGAGATCTGCGTGTTCGTCGGGCCGTCGGGCTGCGGCAAGACGACCGCGATGCGGATGGTCAACCGCACGGTCGAGATCAGCGACGGCGACATCAGGGTCGGCGGCTTCTCGGTCCGCGACCGCCAGCCGGCTGAGCTGCGGCGCGAGATCGGCTACGTGATCCAGCAGATCGGCCTCTTCCCGCACCGCACGATCGGCGAGAACATCAGCACCGTCCCACACCTGCTCGGCTGGGATGACGATCGCGGGCGGGAGCGTGTCCGCGAGCTGATGGAGCTGATCTCGCTCGATCCGGAGCTGGCCGATCGCTATCCGGCGCAGCTCTCCGGCGGCCAGCAGCAGCGGGTAGGCGTCGCCCGGGCGCTCGCCGCCGATCCGCCGGTGATGTTGATGGACGAGCCCTTCGGGGCGATCGATCCGATCAACCGCGAGAAGCTGCAGAACGAGTTCCTCCGCCTCCAGGCTGAGATCCGCAAGACGATCCTGTTCGTCACCCATGACATCGACGAGGCGATCAAGATGGGCGACCGGATCGCCGTGCTCCGCGAGGGTGGCCGTCTCGCCCAGTTCGCGACGCCCGCGGAGCTGCTGATGGCTCCCGGCGACGACTTCGTCGAGGACTTCGTCGGCGCTGACCGGGCGCTGAAGCGGCTCGCCCTGATGCGGGTCGGCGACATCAACCTCTGGGAGGCGCCACTCGCCTTCGTCGGCCAGGACACGAGCGAGGTCCGCGCCAAGCTCGACGGTGCGGAGGTCCCCCACCCGCTCCTGGTCGACTCCGAGCGCCGGCCGATCGGCTGGCTGTCGGTCTCCGACCTCGAGGGCTCAATCGTGCCGCAGCGCGCCGACAGCGGGCCCGATCCGATCCTCGACGTGGCCGACGTGATGCGTGACGCCCTTTCCGACCTGCTCCAGGCCGAGACCCGTTACGCGCCTGTCGTCGATGGCGAGGGCAGGATCGCCGGCGTCCTCTCGGTCGAGATCATCTCCGAGTTCCTGAGCTCCGCCGAGGCTCTGGTCGAGGAGCATCCGGCAAGCGATCGGCCGCATCAGTAGGGCCTGGCTGTGTCGCTCCTCGATCCTTCGCACCTGCTCCCGCTCGCCCAGGCGGGGGAGGGGTTCGTCCGCGACCCCGACGCGCAGTCGACCGCCTGCGTCGCCGCCAACGACACCGTCTGTCTCGGCTGGGCGGTCGAGAACTTCGATCGCTACGTCCAACCGACCCTCGAGCATCTCGCGCTGGTCGGCCTTTCGGTCCTGTTCGGCTTTCTGATTGCCTTCGGGATGACCGTGATCTCCCACGGACGCCGCTTCCTGGTCCCGATCTTCACCGGCGCCACCGGGGTTATCTACACGATCCCAAGCATCGCCCTGTTCCTGTTGCTGCTGCCGATCACCGGGCGCGGTACGACCACGGCGGTGATCGCGCTCACCCTCTACACCCTCCAGATCATCTACCGCAACATCGTCACCGGCCTTGACAACGTGCCGCAGGCGACGATCGACGCCGGGCGGGGGATGGGGATGACCGACCGCCAGATCTTCTGGCGGGTGGAGCTGCCACTCGCCCTCCCCGAGCTCGTCGCGGGACTGAGGATCGCGACCGTTTCGACCGTCGCGATCGCGACCCTCGCGGTCTTCGCCGGAGCCGGCGGACTCGGTGCGGAGATCTACAACGACATCACGTTCAAGACCGGGATCGTGGTCGCCGGCGGCCTCGCGATCGGGATCGCGATCCTCTTCGACCTGATGCTCGTGGTGGGCCAACGCTGGCTGACCCCCTGGAGGAAGGCGAGAGCGCTGTGATCGGAGCCGCGCTGGCCACGCCCTCGGTCCCCCTGGCCGGGCTGTTCGACTCCTTCACCGGAGCGATCGACTTCATCCTCAGCCCGCAGCCCTCGGTTGACGGGGCGATCGAGGTCGGCGGCCCGGCTCAGTGCTGGGAGTTGATGCTGACCCAGATCGAGGTCAGCTCTCTGGCCCTCGCCATGGCGCTGGTGCTCACCCTCCCGGTCGGCCTCTATCTGGGGCACAAGGGAACGGGCGAGTTCCTCGCGGTCGCGATCGGCAACGCCGGCCGAGCGATCCCGGAGCTGGCGCTGATCGCCTTCATGGCGGCCTTCATCGGCCTCGGCACCGTGAACCTGGTCGTGGCGCTGATGGTCCTCGGGATTCCCCCGATCCTGACCAATACCTTCGTCGGCCTCCGGCAGGTGGATCAGGGCGCGGTCGAGGCGGCGCGGGGAATGGGGATGACGGAGCTCGAGGTGATCCGCAAGGTCGAGCTGCCGCTGGCGATTCCGACGATCATGAGCGGGGTCAGGACGGCGGCGGTCAACATCGTCGCGACCGCGACGATCGCGCCCCTGGCCGGCGTCCTCACCCTCGGCGATTTCATCATCAACGTCAACGTCTACGGCGATGACGGAGTGCTGGCGGGGGCGCTGCTGGTTGCGTTGCTGGCGCTCGCGGTGGAGCTGGCCCTTTCGGGGGTCCAGCGCCTGCTGACGCCGAAGGGACTCGACCTTCAACGTGAGGCGGCCGGGGCTGCTGCATAGGATCCAAGGCCCAGAGTCCCGCGCGGACATCGCCCGGGGCAGGCAATCAAGGAGAGAATCAGAAATGAACACGAAGACAAGGCTGCAGACGCTGGTGGCGTTGCTCGCTGCGCTTGCGCTGGCGGTCACGGTGGCCGCGTGCGGTGACGATGACAGCGGCTCCACTACCGGAAGCGCTGACACCTCATCCGACGGCGACAACGCGATCGTCGACAACCCCGACAACAATGGCGTCCAGCTGACGATCGGCTCGAAGAACTTCACCGAGCAGTTCATCCTCGGAGAGATCTACGCTCAGGGCCTCGAGGCCGCCGGCTATGACGTCTCCACCGACCTCAACCTCGGCTCCGAGCAGGTCGCTCTGAAGGCGCTGGAGAATGGGAACATCAGCGGCTACCCCGAGTACACCTCGACGGCTCTGACGTCATTCTTCGACCTGCCGCCGGAGGAGGTACCCGGTGACGGCCAGGAGGCCTATGACCAGACGAAGGAGGACTTCGCGAACCTCGGTCTGGTCGCTTACCCGCCGACGCCGTTCTCAAGTGCCAACGCGGTTGGAACCCTGGCGTCTACGGCAGATGAGCTAGGGATCAGCACGATCTCCGACCTCGACGGCCAGTCTCAGGACCTGACCCTGTTCGGCTCCCCCGAGTGCCGCCAGCGAATCGACTGTCTGGTCGGCCTCGAGCAGAACTACGGGCTCGAGTTCAAGAAGTTCACGCCGGGTGACATCGGCCTGCGTTACGAGGTCCTGGACAAGAACGACGCAGACCTATCGATCCTGTTCACGACCGACGCCCAGCTGTTCGTGTCCGACGACTACACCCTGCTCGAGGACGATCAGGGTGTGTTGCCGGCCGGGAACATTCTCTTCGTCGCCTCCGAGCAGGCTGCCGAGGAGGCCGGGCCCGACTTCGGGGACACGATCGAGAAGGTGCAGGGCAACCTCACGCTCGAGGTCATGCAGGAGCTCAACTCCCGCGTTGACATCGACAAGGAGAAGCCGGCCACGGTTGCGGCCGACTACCTGAGCGAGTTCGGCTACGTGGGCTGAGGCTCGCGAGACCAAGATCTGCGAGCGGGGCCGGGGCGCGGAGCGCCCCGGCCCCGCCGCTCCTTCTGGGGTCGGTCAAGCCCGGACGGAGTAGACCGCGAGGTCTTTGGGGGCGCCCTTGGCCCGGAACATCAGCTTGCGCTTGGTCTTGAAGCGCCCCTCGACGCCGTCCTTGACGGTGCCGGAGATCAGCAGTTCGTCCCCCTTGGCCGCCTGGGCCACGCGGGCGGCGATGTTGACGTCGGCGCCGACGTAGTCGCGTCCCACGCGGCGCGGCCGGCCGCGGTGGGCGCCGGCTCGCACCTCGGGCTTGACGTCCTCCAGCTCCAGCTCCGCGACCGCCGCCTGCGCCGCGAGGGTCGCGATCACGGCGTCCTCGGGGTCGAGAAAGGTCAGCATCATCCCATCACCGAGTCGCTTTGCGACGCGGCCGTGGTGTTCCTCGACGATCGGTGTCACCGCTTGGTCGACCGCGCGCAGGAGGTCCGTAGCGGCGGCGTCCCCGGCCTCGAGGGTGTAGTCGGAGAAGTCGACCAGATCGGTGAAGACGATCGTCAGTTCGAGCTCGCCCTCGGTCCCCCAGTCACCCGAGGCCAGCGCCTCATAGACCTGGAGGGCGCCGAGTCCGAGCTCGCGCAGCGCGCTCGGCTTCTCGTCGCTGATCTCGGCGATTCGCCGCCCCAGCTGCTGGGAGGTCTGCTCACCGCCGGTCGACATCGGATCGCCGAAGTCCTGATCGCCGGGAAGGACCCTGCGGGCAAAGCGGGCGAGGCGGGTGAGGCGATCCTCCTGCTCAGCCGGTTCGACGATCTCGACCTCCTCGTCGCGGGATGCATCTCCGGCGTCGGTCTCCCCGCTCACCGGGCTCTCACCGGCGCAAGGGCCTCGATCAGCTCGACCGTCTTGGCGGGCTCCGTGATCGGGGTCAGGATCGGGAGCGTGATCCCACCCGCGACGTAGCGCTCTATCCGGGCAACCATCTCGTCGGGTTCGCCGAGGATCATGATCTCCTCGATCAGCTCCCAGGGGGCCGCTGCGAGCGCCCGCTCCCGATCCCTGGCGCGCCAGGCGTCGACCATCTCGCCGATCGCCTCACCGTGGCCGAGCCAGCGGAAGAACCGCTCATAGACCGGGACGGTCGCGTACGAGGCGAACATGAAGCGGGCGATCCCCTCGGTCTGCTCGCGCGGGCCCGGCAGGCAGAAGAAGCGGCAGAGCAGCTCGAAGCCCTCAGGGGCATCGGCGAGCGGCGCGGTCACCGTTCCGAGGCCGCTGAGCGGGAGGAAGTTGGTGAACGCGCCCTCGGCCTTCTCGGCCGCCATCGCCAGCATCTTGCTCCGCAGCGCGGCGACGATGATCGGGATGGGTTCGGCCGGCGGCCGCTCGAGGCGGAAGCCGTCTCCGGCCCGCTCGCCGGCCAGGGCGGGGCGGAGGAAGTCGATCGTCTCCGAGACCCTGCTCAACGGCTTCTCGAACGGAATCCCATTCCAGCGCTCGACGATGACGTCCGAGGAGGAGCCGATCCCGAGCGCGAAGCGGCCGCCGCTCGCCTCGGCCAGGCCCGCGGCCTCCATCGCCAGCAGCGCCGGGCCGCGCTGGAAGACGCCGACGACCCCGGTGCCGAGCCGCAGGTTCTCACTCCAGGTCGAGGCGAGCGCCAGAGGCGTGAACCCGTCGACGTGCTGGGTCTCACCCGACCAGATGTCGGTGTAGCCGCAGCCTTCGGCGGCCTTGATCGCGGCCTCGTGCTCAGGAAGCGAGAGGCCGGGGATCGGGACCGTCAGACCCCAGCGCTGGTCGGTGCTCGACATCGGGGCGAGGCTATCCGACCGCGAACTGCCGCGAGTCGAACAGAAGCCGGTCCGGTGCTATAGGCTCGCGGCGGTATGGACCTCTCGAAGCTCTCTCGCGCTGAGGTTGTCGGGGCGATCGCGTCGGCGGTCCTGGTGTTCTCGCTGCTCTTCCTGCCCTGGTACGACCTCTCGGAGACCGAGGGTCGCCTCGCGGGCAACGCCGACGAGTTCCTCTGTGGCGTAGGTGACTTCTCCTGCACCGGCTTCGAGACCTTCCCGATCCTGGGCTGGCTGCTGATCGCTGCTGCGGCCGCCCCCCTGATCCTCGCCTACATCGTTGCCCGTGGGCACAAGCTTTCCTGGGCGCCCGGTGAGATGACGATGGTCGTCGGCTTCGTCGCCTTCGTGCTGATCCTCTACAACGGCGTCATCGACCCGCCCGGCTCGGAGCTGCAGGAGATCGGGGTCTCCAAGCAGATCGGCTACTGGATCGCCCTGCTCGCCTCGGTCGGGATCGCGGGCGCCGGCATCGCGAGGGCGATGGGGGCGCAGAAGGCCACGAGGAAGACCCCTGGGACCGTCTAGCGGCCCGGTCGGCATTCTCTCGGCTAGGTTCCGCCCATGGGAGTGATCTCTCAAGACCAGCGCTCCGGCGACAAACCTGACCGCAACCTCGCGCTCGAGCTGGTCCGGGTCACCGAGGCCGCCGCCCTTGCGGCGGCCCGCTGGGTCGGTCGCGGCGATAAGGAGGCGGCCGACGGTGCCGCCGTCGACGCGATGCGGCTGCTGATGGACACGGTGCCGATGGACGGTCTGGTGGTCATCGGCGAGGGTGAGAAGGACGAGGCGCCGATGCTGTTCAACGGCGAGGAGATCGGAGACGGCAGCCCGCCCCGCGTTGACATCGCCGTCGATCCGCTCGAGGGCACGACGCTCTGTGCCAAGGGGATGCCGTCGGCTCTGACGGTCGTCGCCCTCTCCGAGCGCGGGATGATGTTCGACCCCGGCCCCTGCGTGTACATGGAGAAGCTGGTTGGTGGACCCGAGATCGCCGACTGCCTCAGCCTGACCGCGCCGATCGGCGACGTGGTCCAGAGGGTCGCCGACCGCCGGGGCCTGGAACCCGGCGAGGTGACCACGGTGATTCTCGATCGCGATCGCCACGCCGAGGGCATCCGCCAGATCCGCGAGGCCGGAAGCCGCATCCGCTTCATCTCCGACGGCGACGTATCCGCGGCTCTGCTCGCCGTCACTCCCGGGACCGGCGTCGATCTGCTCTGGGGAATCGGGGGCACGCCCGAGGGCGTGCTGTCCGCGGCGGCGATCAAGTGCCTCGGCGGCGAGATTCTCGGCCGGCTGTGGCCCCGCGACGACGATGAGCGCAAGGCCGCAATCGACGCCGGCTACGAGGTCGAGCGGGTGCTCCGGGTCGGCGACCTCGTCGGCGGCAACGACGCCTTCTTTGCCGCCTCTGGGGTAACTGACGGTGATCTCTTGCAGGGAGTCCGCTACCTGGACGCCGGTAAAGCCTCAACCGAGTCGCTGATCATGCGTTCCCGTTCGGGCACGGTCCGGCGGGTCCAGGCAACCCACGACCGCCCGAAGCTGCGCGAGGTGACCGGCGGCCTCTACGGTTAGTCGTTCCATGATCCTCGTCGCCGGCGCGACCGGCTACATCGGTGGGCTCCTCGCCCACTCCCTGCTCGACCAGGGTGAGCAGGTGCGCTGCACGGCCCGCAATCCTGCCGACGCCAGGCGCCTGGCCGAGCGGGGGGCGGAGATCGTCGGTGCCGACGTGCTCCGGCCCGACACGCTGGCCGCCGCGCTCGAGGGTGTCGATGTGGCCCACTACCTGATCCATTCGATGGGGCGCGGTGGCGATGCGGACTTCGCCGAGCGCGACCGCCGGGCCGCACGCAACTTCGGCTCGGCGGCGTCGGAGGCGGGTCTGGAACGGATCGTCTACCTGGGCGGACTGGGGGATACCGAGACCTCCAAGCACCTGCGCTCGCGCCATGAGACGGCTCTGGTCCTGCAGGATTCGGGCGTCCCGGTGGTCTACCTGCGTGCCGCCGCCGTGCTCGGGGCAGGCAGCGAGTCATTCCGCACCGTCTACTACCTGGTCAAGCGATTGCCGTTCATGCTGACGCCCAGCTGGACGCAGAACAAGACCCAGCCGATCGCGATCGCCGACGTCCTCGCCTACCTGAGCGCTTCGGCGACGCTCGACGCTGTCCGGGGCGAGACGATCGAGATCGGTGGACCCCAGGTGACCACCTACGCGGGGATGATGGACGCGATGGCTCGCGCGATCGGCCGCAAGCCGCGCCCGCGGATTTCGGTGCCGGTGCTCTCACCCGGCCTCAGCTCTCACTGGATAGGTCTCGTCACCCCGGTCGATACCGGAGTCGCCCGCCCCCTCGTGGACGGGCTCACCACCGACACGGTCGTCCGCGATCCCTCCGGGATGCAGCGCTTCGATATCGACCCGATGCCGCTCGACCCCGCGATGCGGGCGGCGGTGGATGAGATCGAGGGCTAGGGATTCCGGGCTGCGATCCCGAGCGCGGCGCGCGCCCCGCGCACCCGCTCCTGTATCTCGTCCATCTCGGAGGGCTCGATCCTCTCCAGGTTCCTGAGCGGCAGCTTCATCCGGTGGTTGTCGGCGAGGCGGTTGCGGTTCCGGTCGAGGAAGGTCCAATACATCGCTGACAACGGGCAGGCGTCGGGGCCGCTGCGGCGGTCGGGACGGTATCGACAGGCGCCGCAGTAGTCGGACATCCGGTCGATGTAGCGACCCCCGGCGGCATAGGGCTTGCTCGCCATCACGCCCCCGTCGGCGTAGGTCGCCATCCCAAGCACGTTCGGCTCCATCACCCACTCATAGGCGTCGATGAAGGTTGCGTGGAACCAGTCCTTGGCCTCGCGCGGCTCGATCCCGGCGAGCAGGACCAGGTTGCCGAGCACCATCAGCCGCTGGATGTGGTGTGCATAGCCGGTCTCGCGCACGGAGGAGAGCGTCTGCTCGAGGCAGTGCATGTCGGTCTCGCCGCTCCAGAAGACCTGCGGAAGCGGCTCCCCTCCACGCAGGGCGTTCATCCGCTCCCACCGCTTGCCCTCGTGTAGGTAGATACCTCGCACGTACTCGCGCCAGCCGATGATCTGGCGGACAAAGCCCTCGACTGAGGCGATCGGCGCGCCGTCCTCGCGGTACGCCCGCTCGGCCGCCTCGACGCACTCCATCGGGTCAAGCAGCCCGAGGTTCAGGGCGGGGGACAGGAGCGAGTGCCACATCGTGCCCTCGCCGGCGATCATCGCGTCCTGGTAGGGGCCGAAGCCCTGGATCCGGGTCGCGATGAAGCGATCCAGCGCCCGGCGCGCCTCGGCCGCGGAGCCGGGAAATCGGCGCGGGCCGTCGTCGCCCCAGGTAACGAGCTCGAGCCGGTCGAGCAGCTCTCGGACCTCGGTGTCGTGTTCGTCCTCGCGAGGCCGGTACGGGCGCGGCGGCCGCTCCTGTGCCGGCGGGGGCTCGCGGTTGTCGGAGTCGAAGTTCCACCGGCCCCCGGCCGGCTCGTTCCCGTCCATCAGCACCCCGAGGCGGCGGCGTTGCCAGCGATAGAAGTCCTCCATCCGCAGGGCCTTTCGTCCCTCCGCCCAGCCGGCGAACTCCTCCCCGCTGGTCAGGAACAGGGTGCCCTCCCCTCGCTCCACCCCGAGCCGGTCGAGCAGTGCGTCCGCGCCTCGGGTGGAGGGAGCCAGCGCCCGGATCGAGGCCGGTTGGTGGCACCGGCGGTGCTCGGCGATACCGGCCTCGAAGGAGTCGGCCCACACCAGCTCGACGTGATGCCCCGCCTCTCTCAGCTCGGCGCCGAAGCGGTGCATCGCCGATAGCACGAGGTGCAGCTTCTGCCGATGGAATCGCAGCGAGCGGAGCTTCGCCTCCGACTGGATCAGCAGTACCCGGTCTGCGCCCTCCAGGGCGGGATTGCCGACCGTCAGCTGGTCGCCGAGGACCCAGGTTGTGACGCCGCCCATGCGCTCGGCCCGACCGCGATGCTCAGCCGATGTCGGCCGCATCGCCGACGCTCGTGGCGGGGCCCGCTCCGCCGGGCTCCTGCTCGGGCTCGGAGCCGGGCTCGGGGCCGGCTGGGAGCGCCATCGCTCCGACCCTCGAGGGGGGAAGCTCGAGGTTGATCAGCGAGCGGAAGAAGCCGTGGGTGACGAGGACGTGGATCCGCATCTGGGTCTGGTTGTAGATCCAGGCGCCGATCCTGGTGAAGGGTCCGCTGAGGCGCAGCCCGGGGTAGAAGTTGCTCACCTCCGACGCGATCCATACCCGGGCCTTGTCCGGGGAGGAGCACTCGTCGTCATCCATTCTCCTGATCGAGATCCGCAACCAGCCGCGTCCCCGACCCTGGGGGGCGACGAGGAGACCCCGCTCGATCCGCCACACCACCTGCCCCAAGCCTGGGGCGGTCACGTACTCCGGCCGGCGGAAGCGGAGCAGCGGAAGGCGCCTCGAGAAGAGCACGACGGTGCGGGCAGAAGGCTCGTAGACGACCTTCAGCGCTCCGAGCGAGACCCGCTCGAGGAACGCCCAGTAGGCGCGCGCCAGTCGCTCCAGGTACTCCGGCCTCCAGCTCTGCTCCAGGTAGCTGCGGGGCAGCTCGATCTCGGCCGCCTGCACGGTCTTCACCGGCCCGTCGGCGCCGGCTGGGCCGCCGGCGGGGTCCGGCAGCACGCGGATCTCGGCCGGGCGCTTCACCGCTCCTCCGTCGTCTCCTCGTGATCGCCCGTTCCGGGGTCCTCGGGGGCGTGATCAGGCCGCTCCTCGTCCAACTCCACGCCGCTGAGGTCGGGCAGGTGGGTGTCGTTGCTGACGGCTGCGAAGTCGGCTGTCATCCCGCGTAGTGTGCCGGTGTCGTGCAGCTCGTACCGCAGCGCGTTGATCACGGCCCCGGCAAGCAGCCCGAGCGCGAGCACGTAGAACCAGATCAGGGCGACCAGCACGAAGCTGACGATCCGCCCAAACTCGCCGATCGTCGAGAGATTGACCAGGTAGGCCGGGAACAGCAGGTTGGCGAGGCCGCCGGCGAGGCTGACGAAGAGCGCTCCGGGCCAGACCCCCCGCCACGGCAGGCGCCCCTTGGGGACGACCCAGTAGATCAGGCACAGGATCGAGAAGCTGATCAGCAGGCCGCCGCCGATCAGGACCAGGTTGGCGAGCCAGTCGAAGGTCGACAGACCGAACGGGAGGTCGTCGACCCCGGTCAGCACCAGGCTCTCGAGCGCTGGGATCGAGACGCTGGCGGCGAGGAAGATCGCGACGACCAGGAGCATGATCAGCGAGAAGCGCTTCTGTTCGAGCCAGCCGCGGCATTCGACGTGGTAGATCCGGCAGAACGCCGTGTCCATCGCCCCCCAGAAAGAACTACCGATCCACAGCCCGGCGACGACCGCGACGATGCCGATCTCGGTCGAGTTGTCGCGCACCCGGTCGAGCGCCTGCTGCAGTTTCGCCTGCTCGGTCGACGGGAAGAGCTCCTGCAGATCGCGGAGCACCGTCGCCTCGATGTCGGTGCTCTGCAGCACCTGCCCGAAGATGAAGAGCAGGAGCAGCGCGAAGGGGAAGACCGACAGCATCAGGTTGTAGGCCACCATCGCCGCCATTCCGGTGACGTTTTCCTCGTAGGCGCGGCGCCAGAACGCCGCAATTGCCCGGCGCCCGGCGGCTATCAACGGCGCTCTACGGCGTCCCGCAGGGCCGCCGCGGCGCGGCCGGCCGCCCGTAGGCCGAGGGTTGCGGCGCTGCCCGCGAGTGAGACGCCGGCCTTGGCGAGAGCCTCGATCTCGGCCTCGCGCCCCTCCGCCGGTGCCGGCTCGGGGTCCGCCCCGTCGCCGGCCACGGCCGCCGGTGGGGGATCGGCCGGCGGGTCGGCCCGCCGCGGGCTGCGAACGGCCGGGCGGCTTCGGGGAAGGTTGCCGAGGATCCCTGCCTGATCCTCCGCTTCGGACTTCCCGGAGCTGTGCGCCGGCGCCGACTCTGATCCGCTCATGAGACCTATTTCATCGGCTTCCGCGGACAAACGCGTTGCGCTCCTTTCCGAACCGCGCCCCGCCGACCGTAACCACTTGCCGCTGAGCGTGTTGTATAGGTAGCGGCACGCGCCTCTACCGCCCTTGACTTCAGAAAATATAGTGTCTACAATCGACGCCAGGATAAGGTTTGAACGAAGGCGGATAGCAGTAACTGAGGAGCGGACCGTTTTGGTTCCGCTCTTTTCCGCGCCAGGATTCAACCCGGACCACCGCCGAGCCGATGTACCGATGTACCAGAAGGTGGCGAATCGATTCAACCCCCGGGTCGATCAGCCAGACAACCGGATAACCGAGAATGGAGCGCGAAGACTCGAATGCTTGTAGCCGAGCTTCAGGAACTTGAAGAGGTGAAAAACCTGCTGACCAAGGGTCAGCAAGTCGGTGTGCTCACCTTCGGTGAGATCGCCACGGCGGTAGCCGAGGTGGACGTCGACGAAGGCGATATCGAGGAGCTCTACGGCCACCTCGAGCGCTCCGGTATCGAGCTGGTCGAGGATGTCGATCCGGCGCAGGCCTCCCAGCCCGAGCGCGACGACGGCAAGCGCGGCAAGCGCCGCAGCAAGGCCACGATCGACCTCAAGCCGGACATGACCACCGACAGCCTGCAGCTGTTCCTCAAGGACATCGGCAAGGTCAGGCTGTTGACTGCGGCCGAGGAGGTCGAACTCGCCAAGCGCATCGAGCGCGGCGATCTCGCGGCCAAGGAGAAGATGGTCGAGTCCAACCTGCGACTCGTCGTCTCGATCGCCAAGAACTACCGCAACCAGGGTCTTCCCTTCCTCGATCTGATCCAGGAGGGCACGCTCGGCCTCGTCCGCGCGGCCGAGAAGTTCGACTATCGCAAGGGCTTCAAGTTCTCAACCTACGCCACCTGGTGGATCCGTCAAGCGATCGCCCGCGCGCTCGCCGACAAGGCGCGGACCATCCGCATCCCGGTGCACGTGGTCGAGAAGCTGAACAAGATCGGCCGCGCCGAGCGCAAGCTCGTCACCGAGCTCGGTCGCGAGCCCACCCCGGAAGAGATCGCCGAGGTAACCGGCATCGAGCCCGACGAGGTCGATTCGATCAAGCGCTCGGCGCAGGCTCCGGTCTCGCTCGAGAAGCCGGTCGGCGACGAGGAGGAGTCGGAGTTCGGCCAGTTCATCGCCGACGAGAAGGCCGAGTCGCCGTTCGATCGTGCCGCCGACCTGCTCACCAAGGAGGCGCTCCGTGAGGCGCTCGAGAACCTCTCATACCGCGAGCGCCGAGTGCTCGAGCTGCGCTACGGGCTCGGCGGCGAGCATCCCCGCACGCTGGACGAGGTCGGTCGCACCTTCAACGTCACCCGTGAGCGGATCCGCCAGATCGAGAATCAGAGTCTGAAGAAGCTCCAGACGCTCGCCGAAGCTCAGAAGCTCCGAGAGGTGGCTTGAGCCCATTCCAGGCCTCCACTGAGGCCGGGGGTGATCAGTAGCCTCTCCCCATGGCCGTGATGCCGCGGGGCATGGTTGTGGGGTTGGCGAGTTTCGCACTTGCGCTCTCCACCCCGGCCGCGGCGGCCCAGCGATCTCCTGATCCGGGGCCTCCCGAGGTCGGTGCCGAGCAGCCGAACCTGGTCCTGATCACGACCGACGATCAACCGTCGAGCAGCTTCAGGCGGGCCTACATGCCGGCGACGTTCGGCGCGCTGGTCGAGCGCGGGACGAGCTTCACCGATGCGGTGGTCAACAGCCCGCTCTGCTGTCCGAGCCGGTCGACGATCCTGACCGGTCAGTACCCACACAACCACGGGGTGCTTTCCAATGCTCCTGGGTACGGTTCGCTCGCCGACAAGCGGAACGTGCTGCCGGTGTGGCTGCGCCGCGCCGGCTACCGCACCGCCCACTTCGGCAAGTGGCTGCACGGCTACCGCCGGGTTGCCGGGCGCCGACCGGCGCCGGGGTGGGACCGTTGGTACACGCAGCATCGCCGCGACCGCTACTACGACTACAAGATCGCGGTCGGCAAGGGCCCGCTAGTTCAAAAAGGCGTGGCCCCGGAGGACCACGTGACTGCCGCCGTGGCGCGAGCGGCGAGCCGCTTCGTCCGCAGGAAGGCCGACAACCTCGAGCCGCTCTATCTGCAGCTGGATCTGTTCGCGCCCCACGCCGGGCCTGAGACGGTTCCCAGCGGGTGCAGCGGCACCGCCCAGCCCGAACAGCGCGACCTCGGGCGCTTCTCCCGCTCGCTCGCTCCGCGAGTCCCGTCGTTCAACGAGGCCGAGATCGACGACAAGCCGGCCTTCGCGCAGTTGCCGACGCTCGACGCCGAGGCGATCGAGGCACTCGATATCCGCTACCGCTGCATCCTGCAGTCGCTGGCCGGCGCCGACCGGGCGATCAAGAGCGTGATCAGGGAGTTCCGGCTTGCGGGTGAGATGTCGAACACGGCGTTCGTCTTCCTCACCGACAACGGGTTCCTCAGCGGTGAGCACCGAGTGCGCGCCGGCAAGGCCCGGCCCTTCGAGGAGGTGGTGCGCACGCCGCTGGTACTCAGGCTGCCGAGCTCAGTCGGCGCCGGCCGGCCGGTAGTTCCCGCGCCAGTCGGAGCCCTCGATATCGCTCCGACGCTGCTCGAACTCGCCGGCGCGCAGCCCTGCAACCGCCGCGGCTGCAGGGTCCTGGACGGACGCTCGCTGCTCGGCCTCGCGACCGGCGCCGCGGCCGAGCGGCCCGATCGGGCGATTCTCGTCGAGATGGCGGAGCCGCAAGGAGAGCAGGCTAGAGAGAGAGCATGCGCCTTCCAGGCTCTCCGCACCCGGACCGATGTGCTGGTCGAGAACACGCGTGTTCCCGACCCCGTCTCGGGCCTCTGCCGGGACGAGGTCCTCTACGAGCATTACGACCGGATCGAAGACCCCTTTCAGCTCGATAATCTCCTCCCGCCTGATCGCGGTCTTCCGGGTCCACGACAGGTCGAACTCCTCAGCCGACTCGGCGCGATCCGTGCCTGCTCGGGGGTCGAGGGCCGGGATCCGTTAACCGCCGGTGGCTGGTGCGAATAGTCACGCACTAATTAGCGCTCAAGAATTTTGTCCGATCGCCCGATAATCGTGATGAATGGTGCTCGATATTGATGAATGCCTACGCACTCTGGTGCATAGTGAGGGCTCGGACCTGCATCTGAAGGTCGCCTCGCCGCCGATGGCGCGGATCAATGGTGACCTGCGGCCGCTCGAGGGCTACGAGAAGCTCAGCTCTGAGGAGACCGAGGCTGCGCTGCGCAAGCTGCTCACCGACGACCGGACCCGCGAGGAGTTCGCCTCCGACGGCGAGGCCGACTTCGCCTACGCGCTGAAGGGCGTCTCACGCTTCCGCGTCAACGCTTTCCGTCAGCGGGGATCGGTCTCGATCGTCTGTCGCGCGATCCCCTTCCAGGTGCGGACGATCGAGGACCTGGGGCTGCCGCCCGTAATCCGTGATCTCGCCGATGAGAAGCGCGGGATCATTCTGCTCACCGGTACCACCGGGTCCGGCAAGTCGACGACGCTCGCGGCGATGATCGACCACATCAACAACAACAACTCGCAGCACATCATCACGCTGGAGGATCCGATCGAGTACCTGCACCGCGACAAGCGCTCGATCGTCAACCAGCGCGAGGTAGGCTCCGACACGATCAGCTTCGGCCGCGCGATGAGGCGTGTCCTCCGCCAGGACCCCGACGTGATCCTCGTCGGCGAGATGCGCGACGAAGAGACGGTGAGAATCGCGCTGTCGGCCGCCGAGACCGGCCACCTGGTGCTCTCGACCCTGCACACCCTCGACGCGACCGAGACGATCAACCGGATCATCGACTTCTTCCCGCCACATCTGCAGCAGCAGGCCCGGGTGATGCTCGCCTCGACACTCCGCGGAGCCGTCTCCCAGCGGCTGGTTCCGACCAAGGACGGGACAGGAAGGGTCGCTGCCAGTGAGATCCTCGTCGTCACCGGGCGGGTCCAGGACCTGATCTTGAACCCGAACGAGACCGGGAAGATCAGCCAGGTGATCGCCGAGGGCGAGTACTACGGAATGCGGACCTTCGACCAGGCGTTGCTCGAGAAGGTCGCCGCGGGTCAGGTCGACGAGCAGGTGGCGATGGATTACGCGTCGAGTCCTCACGACTTCAAGCTGATGCTTGCATCAGCCGGAAAGGCGGCCAGCGACCTCAGCCAGCTCGACGACGACAGCGACGAGGCCGCGCCGGAGATGGATATCGATGGCGCCTACGGTTCCTCCGAGCCGGCGCCCGAGCCGGCGCCCGAGCCGGTCGCGCCGGCCCCGCCGCTCCCGCCCGCGGCGCCGGCCCCTCAGGCGGCTTCAGGGCCGGCCGAGATCTCTGGTGCCAACGACGTGCACGTCGACTACGGCTCCCCGGAGCATGCCTACGGGCGCTCGGTGGAGAGCTCTGAGCCTGATCCGAACCCGCAGCCACCCGCCGTGACCGCGATCGAGCCCGAGCCGCAGCCGCCCGCCGTGACCGAGCCTCAGAGCGAGCCGCCCGCCGTGACCGCGATCGAGCCCGAGCCGCAGCCGCCCGCCGTGACCGAGCCTCAGAGCGAGCCACCCGCCGTGACCGCGATCGAGCCCGAGCCGCAGCCGCCCGCCGTGACCGAGCCTCAGAGCGAGCCACCGGCCGTGACCGCGACCGAGCCCGAGCCGCAGCCGCCCGCCGTGACCGCGATCGAGCGCGAGCCGCGGCCACCCGCCGTGCCCGAGCCCGAGCGGCGGCCATCCGCCGTGCCCGAGCCCGAGCCGACGGCCATCGCATCTCCGGCGTCGAACGGTTCGTCCCCCGCAGCCGGGGGTGGCGAGCGGCGTCCTGCCGCCGCTCCCGACGGGCTGGGCGGCGAGGCATACGCAGAGGTCTGGGGTGAGCATCGGGAGGGCTCCGGCGACGCTCGCCCGGAGGAAGCGCAGCCCGCTCGCGATGTCAAAGACCGGCTCGCCGAGTTCCGGCCCGCGAACTACCGGCCGCCGCGATAGGCACCGGCGCCGCGGTTCGCTCCTATACTTTACTTCCTGAAGCATTGCGCTATCTTTAGTGCAGTGCGGTCGGTGGGAAACCCAATCGGCCGCTGCAGTGAGACAGCCTATGAGCCGACCAGCGATGAGCGACAGCACCTGCCCAGTCTGCGCCTGTGCGGAGATCATCTCCGGCAAGTGGACCCTGTTGGTGATCCGAGACCTCTCGGACGGCAGCCGGCGGTTCTGCGAGCTCGAGCGCTCTCTGGCCGGAATCAGCCCGAGGACGCTGTCGCTGCGCCTGCGGGCGCTGGAGGAGCAGGGCGTCGTCGAGCGACACACCTATCCCGAGGTCCCGCCGCGGGTCGAATACGCACTGACCGACAAGGGCCGCGATCTCGTGCCCCTGATCGACGACATGCGCAACTACGGCCGTCGCTGGCTCGCCGCTGACCGCGAAGCGGTCGCTGCCGGCGCTTGATGACTCAAGCCAGCATCTAGATAACGCGCAAGGAATCTTGCAGTCAAGGAGGGCGCGCCGGGCGGGCGAAGTCCGCCTTCGTGCTCGATCTACACCTAAGACACACGTTGACGCAGCTGAGCCGCGATGCCGCCGGGGTCTTCACCGACCTCCTCGGCAACGGCCAGGAGATCCCCTACGAGATCGCGGAGCCGGGTGACGCGCTCGCCTTCTGTCAGTACAAGCCGCTGACGGCGAAGTTCGTTCGCGACAACGCGACCGAGCTGCGCGAGCTCGACAGCTTCCACGATGCCGCAGAGACGATGCGCCGCTCCGACATCGCCGCCTCCTACCTCGAGGACGCGGCGATCACCCCGCCCGCCGACAGCGTCGAGCGCGCGACGCTGGCCGTCACCTACTTCCTCGCCCGCCTCTGGGACGGCTGCTCCGATTTCGAAATCGAGGACAGCCGCTTCGCCGCGGCGCTGGCCGAGATCGAGGAGTGCAGCGAGCCGGAGGCCGGGGAGGTCGAGGCGATCGTCCCACTCGTCGGCCTGCAGATGGATGCAACTCGGCTAGAACTCGCAGGAGCGACGATCGTCCGCGCCGACACGGTGGATGTACCGACCGAGGCCGCCCGCGGAGCCCGTCCCGACGGCGGCGAGTGGGAGCCCAGCTTCCTGATCAGCGCGATGATCGACCTCGATCCCGGCGGCGGCCTCGCCGGTGCCGGGGAGCGCGTCGCACGGACCTTCGAACGCGTCGTCACGACGCTGCGCCTGTTCAAGCGCGGCGGCGTCGGACTCGGTCCCTACGGCTGGGTTCGCGTTGCGGGCGACCGCTGGCGCCGGATCTCGACTGGGGCCGGCCGGCCCCGCTCGGGTGGCTACCAGCTGAGTGAGAGCGAGCTCGGCGAGCTCGGCGATCTCGCTCGAACGGTCTCTGTCCACCCCCGCCGGGTCAGCCGCCTGCGCCGGGCCCTCCTGCGCTTCGAGAGCGGCCTCGACCGCAGAGGCGCGGTCGACGCCCTCAACGACCATCTGCTTGGCCTGCGGTTCCTTCTCGAGGGTGAGGGTCCCGCGGGGGTCGGCATGCCGATGCGTGCCGCGGCGCTGGCCGCCGACAGCGATCGGCGGCCGGAGCTCAAGGAGACCGTTGAGGAGGCCCTGGCGCTCGAGCGCGAGCTCTGGAGTGGCGAGCCGACCGGTGACAGCAAGCTCTCGCCCTCCCAGGTCGCGACCGGGATCGAGGACCTGCTGCGGACGATCCTCTGTCGAGCCGTCAGCGGTGAGCTGGGCGCCGACGTCCGTGCCGCCGCCGACGAGACCCTGCTCGGCGACGGCCTCGCCGTCGGCGAGGGCGCCGGCGAGCGCGGGGGGACCAGCGAGTGGGAGGTCGAGCCCGACGTCAGCCGGGAGGAGGCCGAGCCCGCGACGCCGGAGCTCGCCACCTCAGAGGCCTTCGAGAGGTTCGACCGCGACCACGAGGCGGGGGTCACCGTGGCCCGCACCGGCAATGCCGGGCGGGAAGAGACGACTGCTGAGGAGGCGATGCCGGTGATCGAGGACATCGAAAGACAGCTCGACAGGGCACCCAGGATCGATGTCCCCGGGCGGGACGACGTGGAGGCCTCCGATGAGAGTGGGCGGACGCCGGCCGCGGAGTCCACCGAGGCGCCGCGCGTGCCGCGAAAGCACCCGATCCCGTTCGGATCGGACCCGACGCCCCGGGTCGAGGCCAACGCCCGCGAGCCCGAGCCGGCGGCCGCCGCGGCCAGGGCCGACACCGCCCCCGCCGCCCCTGACTGGCTCGGCGAGGTCGACGACGGCGACGGCGTCACGATGTCCTTCCCGAAGCCCTCGGAGCCGCGCGGTGAGAACCACCTGGACGAGCTCTCGAAGCCGCCGATGGAGCGGGAGGAGGTCCGCGCGAGGGTCGAGTACCTCTTCCCGCGCACCGAGACCAACTGGGTCGTTGGCCAGGACACCGACGACCGCAAGGGCGCCGCAGCGAGCTGAGAACCGACGCTCGCGGGCGCCTAGCCGGCGCCGGTGAACAGGTGGCGGTTGATCTCGAAGAGGCCGTCGAGGTCGTGGACGTCTTCGGTCAGGTAGGGGACCTCGATCACGTTGCTCGCCCGCATTTCGCGGGAGAGCTTGGCGATGTTGGCCGCATCGCGGTCGGCGAGGGCCCGATAGTCGTCTAGGTTCGCGACGATCCGGCCAGCCAGATCCTCGTCGCCGGCGAAGACGCGCGTGAGCTCAGCCTCGAGAGCCGAATCATCCGACCCTTGCCCCTCCCGCCCCTCGGTATGGACCTTGTTGACGATCACGCCGCCGAACGGGAGCTCGGCCTCGACCAGCCGGCGATGGAAGTAGACGGCCTCCCCGATCGGCTCGCCGGCGGGCCCGCAGACGACGAGAAACGTGGTGCGGCGGTCGGAGAGCAGCTCGTTGACCCGCTTGGCCCGTTCTCGAAACCCGCCGACCATTCCGCTCATCGCGGTGAAGAACTCGGTCAGGTCCTCGATCAGATCAAGTCCGGTGACCCGCTTGAGCACGCTGAACACGACCGAGCTGCCACGGCCGACGATCCGCATCCCCAGACCGGTCGGCCGGATGAACAGCTGCAGCGAGCGGCCCTCGATGAACTGAGTCAGGCGCTTGGGCGCGTCGAGGAAGTCGAGCGCGTTGCGGCTCGGCGGGGTGTCGAGCACGAGCAGGTCGTAGCGCCCCTCCTGGTGGATCTCGAACAGCTTCTCCATCGCCATGTACTCCTGTGAGCCAGCCAGCGCGTTGGAGATCTGGCGATAGATCCGGTTCTCGAGGATCCGGTCCCGCGACTCCTCGTCGGGGGAATGCTTGCGGACGACCTCGTCGAAGGTCGCCTTCGCGTCGAGCATCATCGCCCATAGCTCGCCGTCGCCCGGGTCGATCCCGGCGTCGGTGAAGAGCGCCGGATCGACCTGACGCTCGGTGTTGCCCAGCTCGTCCAGACCGAGCGAGTCCGCCAGCCGCTTGGCGGGGTCGATCGTCAACACGGCCACCTTCTTGCCCCGCGCCGCCATCCCGGCGGCGATCGCGGCCGAGGTCGTGGTCTTGCCGACGCCGCCGGAGCCGGCGCAGATGCAGATCGACTGCCCCTCGAGGATCTCCTCAACGTCCGCCATCGCGCTCAGATCAATCCCGCCAGCTGATCGAGCTCGGCAGTGCCCAGCGAGGGCGCGAACAGGTGGGGGAGCGTGCTCACCTCGGCCCGCGTCATCTCGATCAGGCGCTCGAGCTGCGCCTGGTGAGCCGCCCGGCGCGTGGCTTGGTCCGAGGCGGCCGAGAGCGCCGCCAGCGCGCCGGGGGAGAGGTGTTCGCGATCTGCCGAGTCGATCAGGGCGATGTCGGACGGGTCGAAGCGCTTCGGGTAGATCGAGTTCATGTAGATCCGATCGACCGCCATCCCGACCCGATCGGTCAGCTCCCGCTCGAGGCCGGCCGACTCGTTCACGGGCATCTCCTCGGGGAGCGCGACGATCACCACTCCCGACCGGCGATGGTCCTTGATCGCCCGGTCGATCGCATCAGCCTGGTTGGCCATCGGCCCGACCTTGGCGATCTCGGCGAAATTCCTCGGCGTCTGCATCAGCCCGATCCCGTGGCCGGTGGCGGGGGCGTCGACGATCACCAGGTCGTAGGGCTTGGCGCGCTTGATTCGGCGCTCGTTGTTTGCCAGCTCCTCGATCTTGCCCATCGTGACCATCTCCTTCAGCCCTGGGGTCGCGGCGGCCAGGTAGCTGAAGATCTTGCTGCGGTAAAGCAGGTCGCTCATCGCCTTGACCGGCAGCTGCAGCTCGAGGTACTCCCGGGTCGAGTGCTCGGGGTCGATTGAGATCGCGAACAACCCGTCGCGGACCTCGACCTCGTGGAAGCCGATCTCGGCCTTCCCAAAGATCCGCGATGCCGCCTCCTGGGAGCCGACCTCGCAGACGATCGTCCGCTTCCCCGCCCCCGCCGCCGCGAGCCCGAGGGCCAGCGACACGGTCGTCTTCCCGACGCCGCCCTTGCCGGTCACGAACAGCAGCTTCTTGTCGAAGATGTCCACGGCGGAGCATTCTCGCAGCGCGGGTCGGCGGGTCCCCGCCAAGTAGCGAATCGGGTGGACGGATCAGGGGAAGTGGGCGCGAACTTGCACCGCTTGGGAGGAATGGCGTCGGGGCGGGCGAAAGATGGCGAGGAGATGGGGTTGTTCAGCAGAAAGAAGCCTGATGCCGGGCGTGACGCCGACCATGAGTCGAGCACGCGAAACCGCGACCGCGAGCAGCTCGGGGACACCCCCGAGGAGCCGCCGACCGAGCCGATGGGCACGACGAGCTCAGCGCCGGAGCCGACGCCCCAGCCGGAACGCTCCAAGCCTTCCGATGCGACCGAGGAGGGCGGCTCGCCGGTCGAGCCGCCGGAGCCCCGGTCCGCTGAACCAGTTGTGATCAGGAACTCCACCGCCGAGGCCGTGGCATCGACCGACTCGGCCGGAGACGACCCCGACACCGGGACGATCGAGAAGGAAGAGCTGAGGAGAGCCATGGGTACAGGACCGAGCAAGAACGAGCGCAAGGCCGACGTCACCGTGGACGGGGAGGAGGAGGGCAGGGTCTCAGCCGAGGACCTGATCGCGCCCACCCCCGACCGCCGCCACCCCTTCGCACCGGAGGGCTCCGAGGAAGAGCCGGCCGAGCGGCGGATGAAGGTCTACGTCTTCGCCAATCAGAAGGGCGGGGTCGCGAAGACGACCACGACCTTGAACCTGGCGGTGGCGCTCTCGGAGTCGGGGCACCGCGTGCTCTGCATCGACCTCGATCCGCAGGGGAACCTGACGATGAGCCAGGGCATCGATCCCGACGAGGTGACCAAGTCGATGTACAACGTGCTGGTCGAGCGGATGCCGATCAGCGAGGTGATCCAGAGCCGCGAGATCGACATCGCCGTCTCCTCGATCGATCTAGCCGGCGCTGAGATCGCGATGAGCACGCAGATCGGGCGCGAACGCTCGCTGCAGAAGGCGTTGGTCGAGGTCGCCGATAGCTACGACTTCGTCTGCATCGACACGCCGCCAAGCCTCGGTCTGCTGACGATCAACGCCCTGACGGCGGCCGACAAGGTGATCGTCCCGGTCCAGTGCGAGTACCTGTCGATGCGCGGGCTGCTGCAGCTGCAGAACACGCTCGACATGATCCGCGAGAACCTCAACCCGAAGGTCGAGATCGAGGGGATCCTCCCGACGATGCTCGATTCGCGCACCGTGCACGCCAAGGAAGCGGTCGAGATTCTGGAGGAGAACTTCGGTGAGCTGGTCTTCAAGTCGCGGATCAAGAAGGCGATCAAGTTCGCCGAGGCCCCAGTCAAGGGGAGCTCCGTCCTCAAGTACGATCCGACCAGCAACGCGGCCGGGTACTATCGAGACCTTGCGGAGGAGGTCCTGACACATGGCCAGGCGACCTAAACGGGCGAGTATGCGCGAAGGTCCGCTCGCGGACCTGTTCCGTTCGACCGAGGCACCCGAAGATCCGCCAGAGCCGCCAAGCCGGCCCGAGCCCAGGCGGCGCGAGCCCGAGCCCGAGGTTGAGGCCGAGGCCGGAGCTCACTCCGAGCCCGAGGCGCCCGCTCCCGAGGCGCCCGCCTCCGAGGCTGTTGAGCACCGGCCCCGCGATGAGCCGGTTCCTCACGACGCCGAGGTCCAGGCCTACCAATCGACCCCCGACCCGCCGCGGCGCGAACCGAAGGACCGGCTCCGCGACGTCTTCGGCGGCGATCCAGGCGACCACGGGCCTGCCGGGCCTGCCTATGGCCGCGGCGAGCCCTCCTCGACCTCGGCCTCGATGCCGCCGGAGGTGCACGACCCCGTAATCCGGGTGGTCGGAGTCGGTGGCGGTGGCGTCAACGCGATCAATCGCATGGTCGAGGCCGGAATCACCGGAGTCGAGTTCATGGCGGTCAACACCGATCTTCAGTCCCTGCAGGGCAGCGCCGCCGACGTCACCGTCCACATCGGAGGGGGGGTCACCCGCGGTCTGGGCTCGGGCTCCGATCCCGAGCTCGGGTACCGCGCGGCCTTCGAGGAGCAGGACCGGATCAAGCGCATGCTCAAGGGCTCGGACATGGTCTTCGTCGCCGCCGGCGTCGGCGGGGGCACCGGTACCGGTGCCGCTCCGGTGATCGCCCGCCTCGCCCGCGATGTCGGCGCCCTGACGGTCGGGATCGTGACCAAGCCCTTCGGGTTCGAGGGAACGCGGCGCGCCAAGCAGGCCGACAAGGGCGTCGAGGCCCTCGCCGAGGAGGTCGACACCCTGATCGTCGTTCCCAACAACCGCCTGCTCTCGGTTCTGGAGCGCAACACCTCGATGGTCGAGGCCTTCCGGGTTGCCGACGACGTGCTCCGCCAGGGCGTGCAGGGCATCAGCGACCTGATCACGCTACCGGCCCTGATCAACCTCGATTTCGCCGACGTCCGCACGACGATGCGCGACGCTGGGCCGGCGCTGCTCGGCATCGGTATGGGCAGCGGCGACTCCCGCGCCAGCTTCGCCTCCGAGCGGGCGATCTCCTCGCCCCTGCTCGAGACCTCGATCGAGGGCGCGCGCTCCATTCTTCTCTCGATCACCGGCGGCCGGGATCTCTCACTGGTCGAGATCTCCGAGGCGGCTCGAGTGATCCAGGAGGCCGCTCACCCCGAGGCCCACATCATTTTCGGGGCCAACGTCGACGAGGATCTCGACGAGCAGATCTGGGTCACGGTGATCGCAACGCGCTTCGACGCCCGCGGCCGGCGGGCCGACGGGACCTCAACCGGCGTCAGCCGCTCGACCGCCCGTCCCTCCTCGCGGCGCTCGAAGTCGGACCGGACCGGCGCCCGCCGGGTGCCTCGCCACGACGAGCAGCAGCCCGGCGATCTCGGGATCGACGTCCCCGAGTTCATCCCCAACTAGATCGCTTCCAGTGAGCCGGGGCACGGTCGCGGCCGGACATCCCGAGACCGCTGCCGCCGGTGTCTGGGCGCTGCGTGAGGGGGGCAATGCGGTCGACGCCGCGATCGCCGCGGTCGCCGCCTCCTGCTGCGCGGAGAGCCCGCTCACCGGCCTGGGGGCCGGAGGGCACATGCTCGTCCACGACCCCGGCGGTGAGGGAACCGTCCTGCTCGACTTCTTCGTCGCCGCTCCGGGCCTGGGGGAGCTCCGGCCGCGGTCGGAGCTGGTTCCTATCGAGGTCGACTTCGGCGGCACGATCCAGGTCTTCAACATCGGAGCCGCCTCCTGCGGCGTGCCGGGGGTGCCCGCCGGCCTTGCGGAGGCCTGCAGGCGGTTCGGCACGATGCCGCTCGACGAGCTGGTCAAGCCCGCGGTGCGACTCTCGAGTGAGGGCGTCCGGCTCAACGCGCAGCAGGCCTACCTGCTCGAGATCCTCGCGCCGATCCTCACCAACATGCCCGAGGGGGCCACGATCTACGCGCCGGACGGCAATCTCCTTCGCCAGGGCGGCCTGTTCCGCTTCCCCGAGCTGGCCGATGCCCTCGAGCTGCTCGCGTCCGAGGGCGAAGGGCCGTTCTATTCGGGCGAGACAGCCGGGCGCATCGTCGAATGGGTCGGCGAGCGCGGCGGCTCCCTCTCGCTCGCGGACCTGGCCGCGTACGAGCCCGTCGTCCGCGATCCGGTCCGCGCAAGCTTCATGGGTCGGCAGATACTCACCAACCCGCCACCCTCCTCGGGCGGCCTGCTGATTGCCTTCGCCCTCGCCCTGCTGGAGCGGCTCGAGCGCACCGACACCATTGCCCTGGTTGCGGCGATGGCCGAGGCCCAGGCCGCCCGGACCGAGGACTTCCTCGACGGCCTCTACCGGGACGGGTTCGCAGCGGCCTTCCTCCGCGAGGATGCACTCGGGGTGGCCGAGGAGCGGTGCCGTCGCGCGATTGCCGCTCCCCCCGGCCGGCCGATGCCGGGAGATGCGCTGGGATCCACGACGCACATCACCGCCGTCGACTCCGCCGGGCGCTGCGCCAGCGTCACCTGCTCGAACGGCACCGGCTCGGGGCTGGTCGTACCGGGGACGGGGGTTCACGTCAACAACATGCTCGGCGAGCAGGACCTAAACCCGTTCGGCTTCCACTCAACCGCGGCGGGTCGCAGGATGCCGTCGATGATGTCCCCGACGGTCGTCCTCGCCGCCGGCGAGCTGGAGGCCGGACTCGGCAGCGGCGGGTCCAACAGGATCCGATCGGCGGTCGTGCAGACGATCCTCCGGATCGTCGTCGACGGGATGACGGCCGACGCCGCTGTGGCGGCTCCCCGGCTCCACTTCGAGGACGGGATCGTCCATGCCGAGCCGGGGATCGATCCCGAGGTCCTGCTCGAGCTCGCGAGCGGTCGCTACGAGGTCGTTCGCTGGTCGGCTCCGAACCTCTTCTTCGGCGGCGTCAATGCGGTCGTCCGCGACCCCTCGGCCGGGGGCCTGCGCGGCGGCGGCGATCCCCGCCGTGGCGGCACCGTAGCGACGGCCTGAGGCATCGCCAGCCCTCGCGTCCGGGCGTCGCCGGTCAGGTCAGGTCGTCGATCGGCGCGTGGCCGTTTCCGCTCGCCCGCTCCGCGAGCTCCCGGGCGCGACCGACCTGGACCTTCAGGCGCTCGAGGATCCCGGTCAGGAGCTCGAGTCGCCGCGGCTCGGAATCGCTCTCGAGCAGCTCCTGCTTGTCCTCGACGGGGATCTCGACCCGGGCGGCGAGCTCGTAGGCGGTCTCGAGCTCCTCTCCGAGCTCGGCGTCGGAGCCGACCTCCTCGATCAGCTCGTTCAGAGCATCTCTCGCAGGTCCGGGGTCGGCGGGCGGCCCGTCGTCTACCGAGATGATCGAGACTCGCGCCATCGGGAAGCCCTCGCCCTCATAGCGGTCGAGCACGTCGAAGCGCCAGGTCCCGGTGACGAGGATGTTGAGACGGCCGTCGTCGAACTCCTCCAGGGTCTCGGTCACCTCCGCGGCGCAGCCGCGCGCGCGGGCGCCCGAATCGGTCCGCAGGACGATGCCGAAGGGCTGATCCGTCTCGCCGCAGTGGGCGATCATCCGCTTGTAGCGATCCTCGAAGATGTGCAGCGGAGCGGTCTCGGTCGGAAGGACCGCGAGCGGCAGCTCGAAGATCGGGACCTCTTTCTCTTCCTCGGGAGTCACCCTCGTGATCATAGGAGGCCCGCATCGGCGGCCGGGCGAGTCGGCCACGGGCCGCCACGCCGCCTCAGCCCGGCGGCGTCCCCGAGGGCGCCGCCGGCGGCGCTCCGGCGGCTCAACGGATCCGCTCGAGGACCTCCGCGGCCGCCCGCTGCCCCGAGCTCAGCGCCCCGTCCATGAAGCCCGCCCAGCGGGTGGCGGTCTCGGCGCCGGCCCAGTGGATCGCTCCGACCGGCTCGCGCAATGCCTCGCCGCTTCGCGTCCACACACCCGGCGCCATCAGGTAGGTGGGCCCGCCGTCGCTCCACTCCTCAGAGCTCCAGTCCTGCTCGATGTAGCGTTCGGGTTGGGCCGCACGCTCGCCGAAGATCCGGACGAAACCGGCCAGAACCTCGTCTCGGCGAGTGGTTTCGTCGAGGCCGCGGTGCCGCCGGGCGTCGCTGCCGCCGACGAAGCCGAGCAGCACACCGGGCCTGCCGCCGGGCGGGGAGTTGTCGAAGGTGAGCGTCGCGGGCCCGGCGTCGCTGAGCGCCTCGCCCGAGAGATCCTCCTCCCGCCAGAACGGCTCGGGGTAGACGGCGGCGCACTTGATCAACCGGCCGAAACGGATCGAGTCGGCCAGCAGCCGGTGGCGGTCGGGTAGGGCAGGCGAATAGTCGATCCGATTGCGCAGGTGGGCGGGTACGGCGACGATCACATGTCCGGCACTCACGGTTCCCGCGGCGCCTGAGTCGATCTCCACGCCGCTCTCGGTCTGTGCGATGCGGCTGACGGCTGCTCCGAGGACGACCTTGCCGGAGAGGCGCTCGGCGGCCTCGATCGCAATCCGCTGCGAGCCGCCGACGACGCGCAACTCCTGAGCGCCCCCCTCGACATCGAGCAGGGGGTCGAGCCCTCCGGCACCGCGCATGTAGGAGAGCGCGTGCAGGAGGGACATCTCCTCCGGCTCCGCTCCCCAGACCGTGCGTCCGGCGATCCTCATCATCGCTCGGGCCTGGTGGGTGACCATCGCTCCCTCGAGCCAGCTCGCCAGGGTCCGTGAGTCCCGAGCCTCGGCATCCGCGGACTTCCAGGGACTCTCCGGATCGATCTTCGCTGCCATCCGCTCCAGCCGCCAGCGCGCGATCGCGATGTCGGCGAGAACGATTGGCCCGACCCTCGGGATCGTCCCCGAGTAGTGCTTCCGCCTCCCCTCGAGGTCGAGAACGCTCCTTCCCTCGTCATGGGTAGGGAAGGTCTCCAGGCCGAGCTCGTCGATCAGGTCGAGGACGCGATCCTGGCCCGGCCCAACCCATTGGCCGCCGAGCTCTGTCACCTCACCCCGGCCGATCTCCGCGTTCAACAGGCGGCCTCCGACCCGTGCGCGTGCCTCGAGCACCACCGTGCTGACGCCCGCCGCCTCGAGCCGGCGCGCAGCGGCGAGCCCGGCGAGACCGGCGCCGACGATCGCCACCTGGGGATCCTCAGTCATGGCCGCCATTCAATCGCGAACACCACCTGCTCGCGCCGCCGACCGCTTCGCGGCGAAACCGTTTAGCGGTCGTTAAGCGCTGCCGAGAAAGATCGTCCGGTGCTGCTGCTGATGGTTTTCGCACTCGTGGCCGGCGCCGGCACTGCGCTGTCGCCATGTGTGCTCCCGATCCTCCCGGCCGTGCTCGGTGCCGGCGTGACGGGCGGCCGCCGTCGCCCGCTCGGCGTCGTGACCGGTCTTGTCGGGGCCTTCACCTTCGCCGCGGTGGCGCTGGTCTACGTGATCGATGCGCTGGGGCTGCCAAACGACATCCAGCGCACGATCGCGATCGTGGTGCTCGCCGGGTTCGGGGTGGTGCTCCTGATCCCTCCACTCGCCGATCGGCTCGAGGCGCGGATCTCCCACATCGTCGGTCAGCCACGGATGCGCCGCGGAGATGGCTTCGGCTCGGGCCTGATGCTCGGCGGCGCCCTGGGCCTTGCCTACTTCCCCTGTGCCGGGCCGATTCTGGCGGGGGTGATCACGGTCTCGGCGGCGCAGGACTTCACCGTCGGTCGCCTCGCGGTCGCGCTCGCCTATGCGATCGGGTCCGGCGCGGTCCTATACGGCGTGATGGTCGGCGGCCGACGCCTGACCGATCGCCTCGCACCGGTCCGCGGGCGGGTCCAGGTCGCAATGGGGGCGGTGATGGTCTCGGTCGCGGTGTTGATGGCGGCAGACCTCGACATCCGCTTCCAGAACGAGATCGCCGACGGCCTGCCGGGCTTCCTGACCAACCCCACCGGCGAGCTCGAACGTAACGAGGCCATCGCCTCCGAGATCAGCGACGTCCGCGGCGGCCCGCACGGCGGTACGGACGAGGCCGGGGCCGAGCAGCTCGCCGCCGGGCTCGATCTGCCCGTGATCGCCGAGGCGCCCGACTTCGCCGACACCCAGAAGTGGTTCAACACCGACGGCGAGGAGCTCTCGATCTCGGAGCTGACCGCCGAGGGCAAGGTAGTACTGATCGACTTCTGGACCTATACCTGCATCAACTGCATTCGCACGCTCCCCTATCTCAAGGCCTGGGACGAGGAGTACCGCGACGACGGCCTGGTCATCGTCGGCGTTCATGCCCCCGAATTCCCGTTCGAGCGGGACGCCGACAACGTCGCCGCCTCGATCGCCCAGAACGAGATCCGCTATCCGGTCGTCCAGGACAACGAGCTGGGTACCTGGAACAACTTCGGCAACCAGTTCTGGCCGGCCAAGTACCTGATCGATAGCGAGGGGAGGATCCGCTTCACCCACTTCGGCGAGGGTGAATACGACACCACCGAGGAGGCGATCCGCACTCTGCTGGCCGAGGGGGGCGACGATCGGCTCGGGGCGCTGACCTCGGCTCAGGGGGAGACGGCAGACCCTGGCCTCGCCACCCCCGAGACCTACCTTGGTGCCGCCCGCGCGCAGGGATACATCAACGGGCGATTCCCGACCGGGATCAGCGACTTCGGCCTCGCCGGGAACCGGATCGTCGACGCCCTGCCTGCGAACGGCTTCGCCTTTCAGGGACGGTGGCGGATCTCGCTCGATGACGCCACGGCTATCTCGCGCGCCCGGCTCGACGGCCGCTTCTTGGCGAGCAAGGTCTTCCTCGTGATGGGCTCCCCAGGGCGGGAACGCCGGGTCGAGGTGCTGCTCGACGGTAAGCCGATACCGGACCGGCTCGCGGGCCCCGACGTCACCGACAGCGAAGCGAAGGTGGGTGAGGAGCGCCTCTACAGGCTGATCGACCTGCCCCAGGCCTCCGAGCACGTCTTCAGCCTCCGCTTCGAGCGCGGGGTCTCCGGCTACGCCTTCACCTTCGGCTAGGCGGCCCGATCGCGCCGGCCGCCCCGCACCGATGTGGCTGGAGGATCCGCGCCGCGCGGGCCTGCTCGATCGCCGCTGTGGCAGACTGATCGCATCGGCCGGGCGCGCACATTCACGGCGGGCGTGATCGCCTCGGCGCTGGTGCTCGCCGCTGGCGTAGCGCCCACGTCCGGGCTCGATCCGCAGCTTGCCTGGGGGGCGTACGAAAGCTTCCCGCTAGACACCGCAGGCGCCGACCGACCCTTCGACCTTGGCGTCGCCGACATCGATCGCGACCGCGATCTCGACATCTTCGGGGCCAACCACAACCGGCGCGCTCCGCTGCTGATCAACGACGGCGCCGGCTCCTTCAGGGACCGGCTCTATCGCCGGGGCCTGGCGCAGATTCCATCGATCGCTGGTTTCGAGGACGGGGGAGCGCCCCTTCTCGACGCCGACGGTCTCTACGTCTACGCCCAGGGAACCGAGAAGGTGGTCTTCCGCAGGGTCGGCGGAGAGGGCACGGTGACCGGCTCGATCCGCGCTCCGTTGGACTTCTTTGGCCCGAGGACCCAACGCGACGCCGAGGCCGAGGAGTTGATCGAGGAGGAGGATCCCCGCTACCGCCGGGTCGAGTTCTCGCTCGGCCCGGGCGGCGAGTTTTGGGCCAATCCGCGGTTCCTCGAGGTCCCGCTCGAGGTTGAGATCGAGGGGCTGGGGACTGAGCGGATCTACCTCGGCCCGCGTGCCGTCAACCCCCCGGAGACGAGCTTCACCCTGACCTACCGGGACCGCCACGCGGTGCTGTGGGCCCAGCTCGGCGGGGGCTCGGCGCCCGACGCGCTGATCGTTCGTGGCGGTATCAAGGGGGTGGTTGCCGAGGTCAGGGATCTGATCGAGGACGAGCTCCTGATCGCGACCGGGGAGGGCTACTCGGATCGGGCCGAGGAGGCCGGCTTCGACAAGGACGCCTGCCGGGGCCGCGGCGTTCGGCCGGCCGATCTCGGGGCCGACGGGGACGTCGATGTCCTGATCGAGTGCGAGCGGGGCGCTCCGCTCCTCTACGAGCAGGTCGAGCCGGGCCGCTTCGCCGATCGTAGCGACCTACTCGAGGGGATCGGGGCGAGCGCCAAGAGCCTCAGGTGGGTGGCGATGCGGGGCCCCGGTCAGCCTCAGCTGATGGTGATCCGCCGCGGCCGTTTCGAGATCTATGAGGTGAGCGAGCAGGGGACTGAGCGGGTCGAGCGGGTCAGGGGCGATGGGCTTGTCAAGGGCGTCTCGGCCGGCGACTACGACGGCGACGGCGACGAGGACCTGTTCGCCAGCGCCGAGGCCGGAAGCACTCTTCTGGCCTCCTCCGGCGAGGGCTACAGGCCGATTCAGCCCGAGGACCTGGGCCTGCCGAAGCGGGGCCTAGCCGCCTCCTGGGTGGACGCCGACAACGACGGCCGGCTGGACCTCCACGATTACCAACGCGGCCTCTACATCCAGGATGGGGGCGGCCGTTTCACCGCTACGGGCGAAGTCCAGGTCGGGACCGAGTCGCAGCTCCCCTCGGTCGCCCGGGCGATCTGGTTCGACGCCGACAACGACGGCGATCGGGAGCTGATCGTCGCCGAGCGCGCCGACAAGAGGGGCGCCTCCAGCTACCGGGCATTCAGCCGTAGCGGCACCTCGAACCACTGGCTCGAGGTCGAGCTCGAGGGAGATCGGACCGGGGAGGGGGACGGGGCCGGCGTCGGCATCGACGCGCTCGGATCGTCGGTCAGCGTCGAGGCCGGGGCGGCGAGCCGGACCGCCCAGGTGGGCGAGAGCGAGGGCTCCCGCTACTCGTGGGGGCACTCGCGGCTCTACTTCGGCCTTGGTGATCGCCGCCGGGTCGACCGCCTCACGGTCGAGTGGTCGGACGGCGAGCGCTCGATCCTCGACAACGTCAAGGCGGATCGCCTGCTGGTGCTGCGCAAGGGTTCGGAGCGGCTGCGGCGAGGGGAGCTCAGGACCGTGGCTCGCGAGCTCAGTGGAACGGCCGATGCCACCGCGAGGACCCTCTCGCAGTGGTCGGTCGATCCTCCCGGCGAAGCACGAACGTCCTAGGATGTCGCCGATGAGCCAGTCGATGCGCACCGCCCGGCTGCTACCTGCGGTTCTGGCGCTCTCGTTCGCCGCGCTCGCCCTGCTTGCCTGCGGCAACGACGAGGGCGGCGGGGGCGAGACGGTGACCGTCACCGAGCGGACCGTGACCGAGACGACCGCCGGAAGCGAGACGACCACGACCGAGGACGGGGCACCGCCGGCGGCCGATCTCGAGGTGGCCGAGCTGACCTTCTTCCAGTCGCCGACGGGCAACATCGGCTGTGTGATCGACCCCGAGAGCGTTCGCTGCGACATAGGCGAGCGGGATTGGAAGCCGACGCCCCGGCCGGCGGGCTGCGATCTCGACTACGGGCAGGGAATCTCTTTGGCCGCGGGCGGGGCGCCCCGGTTCGTCTGCGCCGGCGATACGGTGCTCGGGGCGGGCGAGCAGCTTGCCTACGGGAGCTCGATCGCGGCCGGCCTGCTGCGCTGTGAGAGCGGTACCGAGGGCATGACCTGCCGCGACGTGGAGTCCGGGCGGGGCTTCATGATCGCCCGCGAGGGCTACGAGCTCTTCTAGGGGCTCGGGCGGGGGCTCAGGCCTTGCGGGCCGAGAGCACGAGGTTGTAGAAGAGCTGCGGTGGCAGCCTGGGCTCGAGAACCACGCTGTCGAGCTGCTGCAGCGCGAGGTAGCTGCGGAAGGCGAACTGGCGCCAGAGCATCGGCACGCCGTCCGGCTCGGCGGTCGCTTCGACCGTGCGCAGGCCCCAGCCGTATGCGTTGGCGAGCAGCTCCTCGCCCCTGACATAGACGCCCTCGAATCCTCCGCGCTCGAACTTGCCGGCGAGCGAGCGGGGATCGAACGCGTGCACGTCGACCTCGGATTCGAGCTCGTGCTCGGCTTCCTCCTCGGGGCTGGTGCCCGGGCCGCCGTTCAGCTTCGGAGCGCGGACGATCGTGCGCCACAGCGGCGCCGCGTAGCCCCCGAACCGCTTTGGGATCGCCGCGAGGCGATCGCCATAGGCGCTCGGCTCCCCGCAGAAGGCGACGGTGCCGCCCGGCCGAAGGACGCGGAGGAACTCCTGGGTCGCCCGTTCGAGGTCGGGGATGTGATGAAGCACCGCGTGGCCGAAGACGAGATCGAAGGATTCGTCCTCGAAAGGCAGGCTCTCGGCGTCGGTCCTGCTCGTCTTCACCTCAAGGCCCATCGCGGCGGCGTTGGCCGAGAGCTGACCGAGCATGCCTGAGGAGATGTCGGTGCAGGTCGCGGTCTCTATCGCGCCCGCGGCGAGCAGGTTGAGGGAGAAGTATCCGGTGCCGGAGCCGACCTCGAGCGAGTCGCCGAAGCGGGGCTCGGCTCCGTCCAGCGCCTTGCGCAGCTTGCCGATCACCTGATCGCGGCCGACCGGGCCGAAATCGATTCCCCACTTCGAGTCGTAGGTTGTTGCGGCGACGTCGTGGTAGCGGGTGTTGACGTCCTTGATGTGGTCCGCATTGGCGTCTGGTGCCGCGGGCATTCGCGGGACTGTAGCGTGGGGCCGAGGATGAGCGGGCGCTACGTACAGGACGATCAGCCCCCCGGCGTACCGCCCCTGGAGCTGACCGGAGAGCGGACTCTTCCCGATGTTCCCGAGGAGAACTACTGGTACCGGCGCCACCTCGTCGTCTACGAGTGGATCGCCGAGCGCGTCGGTGGGCTCGACGTCACCGACCTCGCCTGTGGCGAGGGCTACGGATCCGATCTACTCGCCCAGCACGCCCACGAGGTGATCGGCGTCGACGCCAATCCCGAGGCCCACTCCCACGCTTCCGCGCGTTACAGGCGTCCGAACCTGAGCTTCGAGCGCGACCTCGTCGAGAACGTGAGCGGGCCCAGGGACGCGATCGTCTTCCTGCAGACGATCGAGCACATCGAGGACCCCGACGCGCTGCTGGAAGCGATCGCCGCCGCAGCGCCCCTCGCCTACATCTCGACTCCGAACCGCCTCACCCTCGCTCCCGAGGGCGCGGAGAGATCGGAGAACCCCTGGCACATTCGCGAGTACACGATCAGCGAGTACCGGGCGCTGCTGGAGCTCCGTTTCGCCGAGGTCGAGATCCTCGGCCTGCGTCACGCCGGCAAGCTCCGCATCCACCAGTGGGCCCTCAACCTCGGCTGGGACCGGATCCACAAGCCGCTACGCCTCACGGGGCCCTTCTACGACCACTTCACACCGGCGATCTCGACCGGCGACTTCGCGCTCAGCGGAGAAGACCTGGATTCGGCGCTGGACTTCCTGGCTATCTGCCGGGTCTGAGGCGCCGTGACCCCGGTCGGGATTCGTCGTCCCCGATCGCGCGCGCACCCCTAAGGTCCGCGGCCGGCCTCGATCCGTACCGCCTGATGAGCACTGCAGCCGAAACCAGCACCGATCCCGACGATCACGTCGGCGACATCGCGATCGTCCTGCACAGCCACATGCCTTACGTCGAGGGCTTCGGTACCTACCCGTTTGGCGAGGAGTGGCTCTTCGACGCCGCGATCCGCTCCTATCTGCCGGTGTTGGCGGTCGCCGACGGCGTGACGATGACCGTCACCCCGGTCCTCGCCGATCAGCTCGAGTCCGAACCCGTGCGCCGGCGCCTGCTCGAGTTCGCCCGTACCTACCGGCTCGGCTCCGCCCAGCTCGATGCGGGCGCGATGGGGACCCCGGAGCTGCGCGCCGCCTGTCTCGCCGAGGCGGACAGATACGGGGCCGCGGTTCGTGAGCTCGAGGTGCTGGAGGGTGGCGTCCTCGACGCCTTCGTCTCAGCCTCACATGAGGGGCGGATCGAGCCGATGACCTCGAGCGCCACCCACGCGATCCTCCCGTTGATCGCGACCCGCGGCGCTCGGCGGATGCAGATCGAGACGGGGATCGGCTCCCACCGGCGCCGCTTCGGCTCCGTCCGCGGCTTCTGGCTGCCCGAGTGCGCTTACCAGCACGGGATCGAGCATCTGCTCGCCGAGGGCGGGATCGAGTACTTCTGCGTCGATCAGTCCCGCCACGAGCCCCCTGGTGCGGCGATGAGACCGGTTTCCGCCCATGGCCTGACGGCATTCCCCCTCGACTGGGAGGCGGTGCAGTGGCTGTGGTCGATGCAGGGCTACCCCTCTGATCCGGTGTATGCCGACTTCCACCGCAAGTCGCTCCGGGGAACGAGGCCCTGGGCGATCTCGGGCGACGCCTACGACCCCGTTGCGGCAGCCGAGCGCGCGAGTGAGCAGGCCGAGGAGTTCGCGGCCGCGGTCGCCGAGAGGCTCGCCGCGCACCGCGCGGAGGCGGGGCAGGGCGGCCTGCTGACCTTTGCGATCGACACTGAGCTGCTCGGCCACTGGTGGTGGGAGGGACCGATCTGGCTGGGGAGCGTGCTCGAGCGACTGCCGGCCCACGGCGTCCGCACCCTGAAGCTGGGTGAGGCCCAGCTCGCCCATCCCGCCGAACACCGGCCCCTCGCAGCTTCGAGCTGGGGTGAGGAGAAGGATCTGCGGACCTGGGACTCGCCGCCGGTCGCCGACCTCGCCTGGGGGATCCGCAAGCTGGAGCTCCGCCTCCGGCGTGAGCTCGACTCGGGCCGCCTGCCGCGGAGCGCCCTCGAGCGGGCCGCGCGTGAACTGCTGGCCGTGCAGGCCAGCGATTGGGCGTTCCTCGACTACCGTCGCGAGGCCGGTGATTACCCCTTTCAGCGGACGCTTGGTCACGCCGAGAAGCTGTTCGAGGCCATAGACTGCGGCGAGCGCGCCGAGCCGCGGCTGCGCGACCTGGCACCGGATCTCACCCTCTCGCCCCTGCTCGAGCCCTAGACCCCACCCAACGCGTACGACTCCGATGCATCGCATCTTGATCCTCTCCTGGGAGTACCCGCCTCTGATCGAGGGCGGCCTCGCCCGTCATGTCCGCAAGCTCAGCGAGGCGCTGGTTGAGCAGGGGACCGAGGTCCACGTCCTCACCCGCGGCGCCGAGGAATCCCCCCGCGAGGAGATCGTGGCAGGGGTCCAGATCCACCGCGTGCTCGAGCCGACCCGGCCGCGCGACCTGGGTGAGTTCGTCACCTGGGTCGAGCGGATGAACTCCGACATGCTCGCCGCGGGCGTCGAGCTTGGCGACCGCTTCGAGTTCGACGTGGTCCACGGTCACGACTGGCTGGTGGCCAGCGCCTGTGCTCACCTCGCCAACCGGTTCTCCGCTCCACTCGTAACGACGATTCACGCGACCGAGTTCGGCCGGCACCAGGGCTGGGTCAAAAAGCACCCTCAGTCCTACATCCACGGCGTCGAGCGCTGGATCTCCAACCGCGCCGATCGTGTCATCGCCTGCTCCTTCTACATGCGCGAGCAGATCTCCGACATCTTCGACGTCCCCGAGCACCGGGTCCAGGTGATCCCGAACGGGATCGACCCCGGCGACCTGCCAGAGCCCGACGCCGCGGAGCTTGCCGGCCTCCGACTCGAGTTCGCCCAGCCGGAGGAGAAGCTCGTCCTGTTGATCGGTCGCCTTGTCTACGAGAAGGGCTTTCAGTTCGCGCTCGAGGCAATGCCGTCCCTGATCGGGCGTGTCCCCGGTACTCGCTTCCTGGTCGCGGGGTCCGGAACCCACGAGGAGGAGCTTCGCCGCCAGGCCGAGGACCTGGGCCTGATGGATCAAGGCACCTTCCTCGGTTGGATCGGTGACGATGTCCTGCACTCGCTTTACCGGATCGCCGATGTCTGCGTGGTCCCGTCGCTGTACGAGCCCTTCGGCCTCGTCGCGCTCGAGGCGATGGCCTCCGAGTGCCCATGCATCGTCGCCGACACCGGCGGCCTCCGCGAGGTCGTCCCAGACGGCGGCCAGGTTGGCCTCCGCTTCCGCTCGCGCGATCCGGAGGCGCTCGCTGACGTTGCCGCCCGGGTACTCAGCGATTTCTCGCTGCGGGACGAGCTGGTCAGCGAGGCGCGAGACCACGTTCTCGGATTCGACTGGCTCGACGTCGCGGAGCAGACCGCCGTCGTCTACGAGTCGCTGCTCAGCGACCGCGCCCGGGTCTAGGGGCAACTCCCGCCGTCGAGGAGGCAGGCTCCGATCGAGATGCGACGATTCGAGGTCGCCTCACGTCTCGCGCTCAGCGCGGGCCCGCGGACCCGTAGCCCTCGGGCTCGACCGGGTTGGTCCAGCGCAGGGTCTTCGGAGCATCCCTCATCCGCAGCACGCGGGCGGGGGATCCAGCGGCGACGGCGTTGGCGGGAATGTCGCGGGTGACGACTGAATTGGCGCCGATGATCGCGTTGTCGCCGACGCTGACGCCGCGGAGGATCTGGGCGTTGTAGCCGATCCAGACGTTGCTGCCTACCTCGACCTCGCGCATATAGATGCCCTGCCTGCGGATCGCCTGCTCGGTGTCGGCGACGTTGTGGTCGAAGTCGATGAACATCGCTCGGTCGGCGATCACACAGCCGGAGCCGATCCTCACCCGTCGGTAGGAGGAGATCGTGCAGTCCTGGCCGATCACCGTCTTCGGCCCGATCTCGACCGCGCCTTGATGGCAGCGAATCTTGCTCTCATGGCCGATCCAGACGAACCGACCGAGGCGCAAGCGTGCGCCGAGCGCGACCTGGATCTGCAGGCGCGGGCCGAGGAAGACCATCCCGTCGGTCTCCAACCGCCTCCCCGATCCGGTCAGGAACCGGTGCCGCAGGAAGCGGATCAGCAGCCGGCCGTATTTCGGCGTCAGCATCCCCCGCCTCCGGGCGAAGGCCAGTGCCGCGATCGGCCCGCGCTTGGGCGCAAGCTGGTCGGCGGCCGCGCTCTCGGGGGACGGGTTGGTGTCTCCGCTTTCGGGGTCCCGCTCAGGGGTGACGGTAGGTGCGTCCATCGGCCGGATCATAGGCTCCGAACCGGCCCCGGGGCGATCAGGCAGGGGCCGGTGGAACCCGGGGTGCGCGGCGGACTCAAATCCGCTCGGGGCCTTGCAATCATCCCCCGCCCGATGGCTATTGCGACCGATCTCGTCGACCGCCTCCTCGCGGGGGACAAGCGTGCGCTCGCCCGAGCGATCACCCTGGTCGAGAACGGCGACCCCGCCGGTACCGAGCTCGTCGCCTCGGTCTTCCCGCAAACGGGGGGCGCCCGTATCGTCGGCTTCACCGGACCGCCCGGGGTCGGCAAAAGCACCCTGATCGGCGCCCTGACCAGGGTCCTCCGCGAGCGCGATCGCAAGGTAGGCGTGCTCTCGATCGATCCCTCGAGCCCGTTCACCCGCGGCGCCCTGCTCGGAGACCGGATCCGGCTCTCCGAGCACTTCCTCGACCCGGAGGTCTTCATCCGCTCGATGGCGAGCCGCGGGGCCCTGGGCGGGCTCGCCGAGGCGGCGTTGCAGGCCGCGCTGCTGATGGATGCGGCCGGCAAGGACGACGTCCTGCTGGAGACCGTCGGGGTCGGCCAGGCCGAGATCGACATCGTCGATCACGCCGACACCGTCGTCCTGGCGCTGATGCCCGGCTCGGGCGACTCGATCCAGGCCCTGAAGGCGGGAGTGATGGAGATTCCCGATGTGATCGTCGTCAACAAGGCCGATCACCCGCTGACCGACACGATGGTCCGTGAGGTCCGCACTGCGCTTTCGCTCGGTCCCCAGGAGGGTTGGAAGGTCCCGATCATCAAGACCGAGGCCGCTAAGGGGGTCGGAGTCGAGGAGCTGCTCGACGAGATCGACGCCCATCGCGCCCACATCGAGTCGGAGGGCACGCTGGAGCAGCGCCGGTCGCGCAATCTCCGTAACGAGGTGCTCGCCCTCGCGGCCGCGAGGCTGCGCCGGGAGCTCGAGCAGCGCGCCGGCGAGGACCCCGATGTCGCCGGACTGCTCGATCGGGTCGTCCGCCGGGAGATCGACCCCGCCAGCGCCGCGAGGGAACTCCTCGAGCGCGAGCGCGATGGCTGAGGAGGAGCCGGTCGAGCCGGTCGAGCTCGAGCATCTGCCGTCGCTCGAGGAGGCCCTCTCCTGGGTCGGCTTCAAGCTCGACGACATCTCGGGGTCGAGAGCCGGCAGGGTTGAGGGGGTGTTCGTGGATGGCGAGGACCGTTCGCCCACCTGGCTGGTGATCAGGATCGGCCGCCTCGGGCGTCGCTCCGCGGTCCCCTTCGAGCTCGCCGCGGGGGGTGTCGAGCGGGTCTGGGTCCCCTATCCCAAGCACCTGATCCGCTCTGCCCCCGAGGTCGATCCGGCCGCTGGGCTCGAAACCGGGCTCGAACTCGATCTCTGCGACCACTTCGAGATCGCGGCCGGGACCGGTCGTCGGGCGTTGGTGGAGTCCCGGGCCGGGGGCTCGACCACCAGCCTCCCCGCTCGGTAGCGGGCACACTCAGTCGGGCGTCTGCTCGGACGTCTCAGCGTCCTCCTCGGGGTCGTCATCTTCGGTCCCCACCTGTTCCTCCTGTTCCTCGGTGGCTGCGACTTCCTCGGCGTAGGCCTGCTCGAGCGATTGGGTCGCATGCTCGATCGCGGCGAGCACCTCGTCGAGCCCGGCCAGCTGGGCCGCCGTCGCCTCGGGGTTGGTCTGTGCCCCGGGAGTTGACGGATGCGGTTCGCCCACCGCGGCAGGGTCCTGCGGGTCCGGGTCCTGCTGGTCGGGGTCCTCTTCCCGGCCGCCGGCATCCGGGCGCCGGGGGGACCGGGCGCCGGGGGGATCGAGACGCTCGCCCCCGAGAGCCTCGATCGCCTCCAGCATCGTGCGGATCGTGCGCTCGTGCTGGCTGAAGGCGAGCCAGAGCGCGGCAACGTCCCGTTGCAGGATCGCGATCTCCTCCTGCTTGGAGGAGATCACCTCCGCGACATCTCCGGGGCGGTAGCCGAACAGGCGTCGACGGAGTCGCCGTCCTTCTGAGCCCTCGTCGGGCAGAGGCAGCTCGAACTCACCCGCTTCGTTCTGCGTTTGGTGCTGATCGCCGGCCATCGCGACGAGGTTACCCGTGGCCGGCGCCGTCTTGCGAGCGCACCCCAGACGACTGCCTCGGCGATCAGGTGGCACCAGCTGTTCTCGGGCTCCTCGCAGCCCGCCCTCGATCACCCGGTGTGTAACGCGCCGTCCGCCGCCGGAATGGGGGTAAGGACGCGCACCGGCGGCTCGATGCAGTTCGCTGAGTCCGCAGACTGCGGGCCGGCGCCCCGGTGCCGACTTGTTCCTCTTCCGCCCCGATTGGTACGGTCATGCGGTAAAGGGTGTTCCGACCCGCCGTCTGTCTGGAGGAATGGGATCATCGCCGCTGAGCTTCGCGGGACAAACAGGCCGAACCTGACGGAGGCGCTCGGCTGGATCGGCTCCCGTGTCGACGATATCTATGGATCCAGCCTCGGCAGGCTCGAGGACGTCTGGATCGACCCCGGTACCGGGGTTCCGCGCTGGCTGCTGATCAAGGAGGGCCATTTCGGAGGCCGGACGACCCTGATCCCTTTCGAGGACGCCACCGCCGGTGCCGGCCACGTCTGGGTCCCCTACGAGCATGATGTCGTCCGCCAAGCACCCGAGGTGCAGCCTGGGGTGCCACTGACCCAGCAGGTCGAGGCTCGCCTCCGCGCCCATTTCGCGGCAAGCACGGCGGCTGCGGTGCCGCACTCCCAGCAGCAGACGCCGGCGGCGAACCGGGGAATCGATATCCCGCGTGCCCGAAAGCTCGCCGACCACCAAGAGCCGCCCTACTCCCCCGAGCAGCCAAAGCCCCACTTCCAGCAGCCTACGGTGCGGCAGCCACAGCCCACCCTCCAGCCGCCCCCGGCGCACCAGCCACATCCCCAGCAACCGAGCCCGACGAGCATGCGCCCGCCCGCTGCTGCCGGCTGGCCGCCGGCGCCGGCCGACGATCAGCAGGCCCCAACACACCAGTACGCGCCGCCACCACCACCACCCGCACCCTTCCCGCAGGTCTCGCGCTCCGCGCCCCCGGGGGGGACCCAGGCGCAGACCCGCTTCCACCCGCCGGAGCAGCCCCCCGCTACGGCGGCGCCGGAGCAGATCTATCGGCCGCCCGCTCCCCGCTCTCAACCAGGTGATGCTGCCCCGATGCCGGCTCCTCAGCCGCCGTTGGAGGCGGTCCCTCCCGCGCGGCCCCCGCTGGCCCCGGTCGCGCAACCCGACCCTGAGCAGGCTCAGCCCGCCCCCGGACCGAGCCCCGCTCCGGATAGCGACGCCCAGCGGGTGCTTGGCCTACCTCTGCTCGGCGAGCTCGACAGGCCCTATCGGGTCGAGGTCCGCTTCAAGGGGGAGATCAGCGTCAGCGGCGAACTCAGCGGCCTCAGCATCGCCCCACTCGACGACGAGCCCCGCTGAATCGGGTCCGCCGGGGCGGCGGGCGACTAGGAATTCGACCCCGGTGCTATCTTCGATCTCTCGAGTCTCCCCGCCCCGTTCCGCCGATCCGGAGATCTTCGATGACAGCATCACGCAGGACCCATCGCCTCTACGGTGCCGAGCGTCCGGGTCTCGAGCAGGCACGAACGTGGATCGGCCACCGCGTCACCGACACCAACGGCACCGGCGTGGGGCGTCTCGAGGATGTCTGGGTCGATGCCCACACCGGCGAGCCCGCATGGCTGCTCGTCCGCGAGGGCCGGTTCGGCGGCGGGCGCCACCGGCTGGTGCCCTTCGAAGCCGCGACCGAGGGCGGCGGGCGGGTGTGGCTTCCCTACAGGCGCGACCAGATCCGCAGCGCACCCGAGATCGGTACCCACAGCGTGCTCACCGCGAGCCTCGGCGAGAAGCTTCACGACCACTACGGCAGTCGAAGCCGAAGCCGCTGACCGTCGCAACAAGCCGGACCTCCACGGGAGCCGCACCGGGCGGCCCCGCGCTCATCTCTCGCTGCCTGGCGGCGGGCCCCGGGTGAGGGGTGGGCGGATCCGATCGGTCCCGGCTGGTCGGGGATCGTCAATAGCGATCCCCGTGCGGTCGGCGCCCTGGGAGGTGTCGACTCCCTCGATCACCCGGAGCAGGGCGTAGCGGTCGTTGGCGGCCACCGACTCCAGGAACGGAACCTCGCCCTCGACGGCGCCCGGGTACTGCTGCAGGATCAGATCGCTGTCGCTGCGTTCGACGAGCATGAACTCGACCCGGCCGGTCGGGTTCAGCAGCGCGGCTTCCCACTCCTGGTCGCCACGGGCGATGCGATCGAAGAAGAGCTCGGGCTGTCCGGCCCGATCAGGTAACGGGCCGATCCGCTGCGGGCCCCAGCCGATCAGGCTGAACAGCGCTAGGGCCCCGAGCATCATGTAGGCCGCGTCACCGGTGCCGTTCATCGCGTAGAAGACGAACATCGGGTTGATCGCGATCAGAAGCACGATGATCAGCCGGGGCACGCGGGCCATGTCGGCGATCGCGAACAGGCGGTTGACGAAGGTCAGCGCGCCGGCGGCGAAGATCGCCGATGAGAGCGGCAGTGCGAGACCGGAGGTGACCAGCCCCTTGATCGCCCAGACGCTCAACGCTCTTCTGCAGGGCGTCGAGGCGAGCGCGCAGGTCTTCGAGCCTCTCGTCCGCGAACTCGGGGGATCCGGAAGGCGTGTGGCCGTTTTCAGTCATCCGCTCGGGCCGATTGTGTAGTCGCGCACAGACACTGCCGCGGAACTGCGTGGCGCAGCCGGCATCGGTGGTCGTAGGTGGTCCCGTCCTCGCTGAGCGGGTTGCGGCCCAGGGCCAAAGGCAAAGCGGATACGCCCGTCAGCCCAAATACGCCTAGGCAGCCAGCGCGTCGTTGGGCGAGGAGTCCCTGCCCGTCTGGATGTTGGGGAGCCCCTCCTCGGTCCTGCGTGCGGCGCGCGAGATCTGATCCGCCGTGCGGGAGAGGGCACGGACGAAATCATCGAACTGGTGGCGGACGCGTTCGGCATCGTGCATCCCCTCCGTCAGGGATTCCGCCCTGGTGACGATCCCGTCACTCATGCGGCCGATCTGGAGCTGCCGTTCGCCGACCATCCCGTCGGCTACCCGGCGGGCGTCGTCGATGTATCGGCCGGCCTCCTTCTCGACGATTCGCCAGCGCTCCCGGATCCCGTCCTCGGCGTCGCGGCGGATCTCCGCCGCCTCCTGTTCGACGGCCCCGATCATCGAGTTGACGAGTTGGTCGGCCCGCTGCTTGGCCCGCTCCAGGTACATCCGCGCCTCGCGCTCAGCGCGTCGCATCTGCTCGTCGAAGCTCGATTCCGACTCCCGCGGATGCTCAGGGGCGCTCTCGGGAGCGCCTCGCGCCGGCCGCGGGGCCGGTGACTCCGGCGCATGGGACATCTCGTGTGCGTTCTCCTCGAGCGAGTTGATCCGGCTCGAGAACCTCTGCGTCGCCTGATCGAGGCCGGCGATAGCGGCATCGATCTCAGCCCGGTTCCAGGCCGGCGTCGCCGGCCGACTCGATCGTCCGTCGGGCAAATATTCGGGCTCGCCCATCTCTCGACTCATTTCGTTTTGCGCTCGGATTCCCATCGGCGGCGGACGAAGGGCTGAACGCGGATCAGTCTAGGAACCGGATCGGCGGCTACAACCGGAACGCGCTATTTGCGGAGTGCCGGGGCGGGCCGGCCCCCTGGCTTCGTTGGTCAGGCCCCGAAGGAGGTCCAGGGCACACGGGCGTCGTCGGCGCTGCCCTCTCCGAAGACCTCGTCGAGGACGCGCCTGGTGTCGGCGATTCGCATCGAGGTCTGGAGATGCGTATCCACCTGTCCCCGGGTGTTCCCGGCAGCGGCCATCTGGATCGCGACGGTGCGCGCCTCGGCGAGCGGATCGGAGGCCGCCGGTGCGCCCAGGGGGGCGTGGGGTGCGGCCTGAGCCTGTCCGGCCACCTCGCCGTGGGGTACGGCTGCCGGTGCCGCGGGAGCCCCGGCGGGGTGGGGGATCGGCTGGGTCGGAGGGTAGGGATTCGGCTGGGGAGCGGATCGGCTCGCGGGCTCGGCCGGCACGGCGGGCTGGTGCGCCTGGACCGCCGGATCGTGGAACTCCGGAGCCTGGAAGTGGTTGGCCGCCTGCTCGCTCTCGCGAGCGAGGCGCTCGGCCGCATCGCCGAGCGAGCGGACCAGGTTCTCGAAGCCCTGACGAACGGGTGCGGCATCGTCGAGCCTGGCGGCGACGGCTTCCGATTTCTGCAGGATCTCGTCGCTGAGCTCGGAGATGCGTCGCCGGCGCTCATCGACGAGCCAGTCGGCGTGCCGCCGCGAGTAATCGAGATAGCGTCGCGCCTCGTAGCGCGCCTCGTCCCGGAGCCGAGAGGCCTCGCGCTCGACCGCGTCGAGGATCGCGCTCACGCGTCGTGAGATCTCCGGCGCGATCGCGCCGCCGGAAAGCCCGGCCTGAGGGGGGACCGCGCCGGGGGCCGCGTAGGGATCGTCGCTGGGGTGGAGGGGCTGATCGCTCATTCTTCTAGGGGTGGAAGTGAGGCCCGCCGCTCGGCGGTCTCCTTCGCGCAGGGTAGCCGACCGAACACCCTCGATCGTGAGCCCCCTTTCACTACAGGCCGATGTGCAGCCCTCTCAGCAGCCGAGCTGCCGCGCGATCACCATCTGCTGGACCTCGTCGGTGCCCTCGCCGATGGTGAGGATCTTCGCGTCCCGGTAGAAGCGGCAGACCGGGTACTCCTCGATGTAGCCGTAGCCGCCGTGTATCTGGACGGCCTCCTCGGTCGCGCGCACCGCGAGGCGGCCGGTCTTCAGCTTCGCCTGCGCCGCCGTCAGGGTGAACGGCTCCCCCCGGTCCTTGAGAGTCGCTGCCCTGTATGTCAGCAGTCGTGCCGCCTCGATCTCGGTCGAGAGGTCGGCGAGCTTGGCCTGGATCGACTGGAACTTGGAGATCGACCGCCCGAAGGCCTGCCGCTCCTTGGCGTAGGCGAGGGCCTCGTCGAGCGCCCCCTGGGCGAGGCCGACGCCCATCGCCGCCACTCCGATCCGGCCGCCGTCGAGGATCTGCAGGAACTGCTTGAAGCCGGCGCCGCGGGGTCCGAGCAGGTTCTCCTCGGGAACCCGGCAATCGTCGAAGGTGAGGGGGCGGGTGTCGGAGGCGTTCCAGCCCATCTTCCGGTACGGCTCCTCCTGGGTGTAGCCGGGGGTTCCGTTGGGAACGATCAGGTTCGAGATCTCCTTGCGCCCGCTCTCGCTGCCGGTGACGGCGGTGATGTTGACGCAGCCCGAGATCTCGGTGCCCGCGTTGGTGATGAACTGCTTGGCGCCGTTGATCACCCACTCGCCGTCGGTGAGCTCGGCCGTGGTTCGGGTGTTGCCCGCGTCGGAGCCGGCCTCGGGCTCGGTCAAGCCGAAGGCCGCCAGCCGCCGCCCCGAGGTGAGCTCGGGCAGCCACTCCTCCTTCTGGGCGGTCGAGCCGAACAGATATATCGGCATCGTCCCCAGCGAGATGTGTGCGGCCAATGTGATCGCGACAGAGGAATCGATCCGGGTCAGCTCCTCGACGGCGAGCGCATAGGAGAGGTTGTCGGCGCCGCCACCCCCGTACTCCTCGGGAAACGGGATCCCCATCAGGCCCAGCTCGCCCATCTTCTCCACCAGCTCGTAGGGGAAGGCATGGTCGCGATCGAGCTGGGGCGCGGCGGGGGCCACCTCGTTGCGGGCGAAGTCCCGGACGGTCTCCTGAAGGAGGCGCTGCTCGTCGGTCAGATCGAAGTCCATCGGGGCGGCATTGTGGCAGCCGCACCCCGGCGCCGGACGCCGGGAAGCTGCTTGCTCAGACGCTCAGCCGGCGCACGAACTCGACCAGGAGCCGGACCCCGAAGCCGCTCGGGCCCTTGCCGACGTAGGGCCGGCCGACGTCCCACGCCGTTCCCGCGATGTCAAGGTGGGCCCACTCGGCTCCCTCGATGAACTCGCCCAGGAACGCGGCGGCGGTGAGCGTCCCGGCCTTGCGCTTGGGGGCCGCGTTGGTCAGGTCGGCGACCGTGCCCTTCATCAGCTCCAGGTACTCGGGGTGCAGCGGCAGCCGCCAGGTGAGCTCGCCGACGATCGAGCCGGCCTCCTCGATCCCCTCGGCGAGGCCGTCGTCGTTGCTGACGAGCGCCGCATAGCTCGAGCCGAGGGCGACCACGGCGGCGCCGGTGAGGGTTGCGAGATCGACGATCCGGGTTGCACCCTCGCGGGCGGCCCAGGTGAGCGCGTCGGCGAGGATCAGGCGCCCCTCGGCGTCGGTGTTGTTGACCTCGACCGTCTTGCCACTTAACTGGGTGATCACATCCCCGGGCCGGGTCGCGCGGCCCCCGGGCATGTTCTCGACGGCAGGCACCACGGTGAGGAGGTTGACCGCGAGCCCGAGCTCGGCGATCGCCGCGGTGGCCTCGAGCGCGGCGGCGCCTCCGGACATGTCCATCTTCATATCCTGCATCGAGGCCGAGGGCTTGAGCGAGATCCCGCCGGTGTCGAAGGTGACCGCCTTGCCGACGATCGCGAGCATGTCGTCCCCTTCGGCTCCGCCCGAGTAGCGAAGCACGATCTGGACCGGCTCCTTGGCTGATCCGGCGCCGACCGAGAGCAGACCGCCCATCCCCAGCTCCTCGAGCTCGGGCACGCCGAGCAGCTCCAGCTCGAGCCGCTCATCGGAGTCGGCTATCTCGGCGGCGCGCGCGGAAAGGTAGGCCGGGTCGGCGATGTTGGCGGGCATGTTCTGAAGGTCGCGGGCGCGGTTGGCCGCGATCGCGGCGATCCGGGCGACCTCGACGATCTCCTCGGCGTCTCTTGACTCGCTCACGCCGTGCAGGACGAGTTTCTCGGGGACGCCGTCCTGCTCGCTGTCGGGATCGTCTCCGCTCTTGAGCCGGTCGAACGAATAACGGCTGAGGATCGTCGAGCCGGTGAGCGCAGCCGCCACCTGGCCCTCCCCGCCGGGAACCTCCCAGGCGATCGACTCGGCCTCGTAACGGCCCGCCTGGCGGATCCCCAGGCTGGCGGCGACGCGCGCGTCCTCGGCGTCGAAGCTGTCGGCGCCCCCGAGCCCGACGATCAGGACCCTGCGATCGGCCGAGGGTCGGAGCATCGTCAGCTTCCTGAAGGAGGTATCGACATCGGCGGCACCGGCGACCTCGGCCAGCCACTCCGGCAGATCGTCGCCTTCGAAGAGGCCGATGCAGATCAGATCCGCGTCGCTGTCGGCGATCGGGGAAGAGTCGAGGTGGACCTGCACGGGAGCGGCAGTGTAGATGTGCTCCCCCCGGGCGGTCTGTACCGTTCCCAGCGCTCTCGACCTGCACGACCCAGGAGGACCCCCGCAGATGTCTCAGTCCGTGATCCTTTCCACCGCCCGTACCCCGTTCGGCAAGATGGGCGGAGCCCTCGCCCCACTCGAGGCCACCGACCTCGGCGGCGAGGCGATCAAGGGCGCCCTGGAGCGCTCCGGGGTAGATCCCGAGCAGATCGAGTCGGTCGCCTACGGCCAGGTACTGCAGGCCGGTCAGGGCCAGATTCCCTCGCGCCAGGCGCAGATCAAGGCCGGGATCCCGAAGGAGGTCCCCTCCGAGACGATCAACAAGGTCTGCGCCTCAGGCATGCGCTCCGTCGGCTTGATCGATCAGGCGATCCGCGCCGGCGATGCCTCGATCGGCGTCGGCGGCGGCATGGAGTCGATGTCGAACGCTCCCTACCTGCTCCCGGGCGCTCGCTTCGGCTTCCGGATGGGCGACGTCACCGCGATCGACGCGATGACTCATGACGGTCTCACCAACCCCTTCACCGGCAAGCAGATGATCAACGAGGCGTCCGAGGTCGGCAACGAGCTTGAGATCACCCGCCCCGATATGGACCGCTTCGCCGCCCGCTCCCATCAGCTCGCCGCGAAGGCGACAGACGAGGGCCGCCTCGCGGAGGAGATCGTCGGCGTAACGGTCAAGAGCCGCAAGTCGGAGACCACCGTCGAGGTCGACGAGGCGATCCGCCCCGACACCACCCAGGAGTCGCTCGCCGGCCTGCGCGCGATAGGTGGCGACGACGCCACCCACACCGCCGGCAACGCCCCGGGGGTCAACGACGGCGCCGCGGCCGTGGTCATCTCCTCCGCCGATTGGGCGGAGGCCAACGGCAAGCAGTCGCTGGCCCGCATCATCGGCTACGGGATGATCGGCGACGACTTCGCCTACCTCGCCAGGACGCCGGCAAAAGCCGCAGAGATCGCCCTCGAGAAGGCCGGCAAGGAGGCCTCCGACGTCGATGTCTGGGAGATCAACGAGGCCTTCGCCTCGGTCGCTCTCAACTCGGTCCGGATGCTCGGGATCGACGAGGCGAAGGTCAACGTCAACGGCGGCGCGATCGCCCTCGGCCACCCGATCGGAGCCTCCGGCGGTCGCATCATCGGTGCCCTCGTCCACGAGCTCCAGCGCCGCGGCGGCGGTCTCGGCTGCGCCGCGATCTGCTCGGGTGGCGGACAGGGCGACGCGATTCTGATCGAGGTCTAGGGCCGAGTCCTTCGCCCAGGGCCGGGACCTCGCTGCTCGCGGGTCCCCTCGCCGGGCGCCCCCGTTCGAAGCGACCACCGGATGGACGGTGTCGCTGGCCCTGCAACCGGTTATGTGGCTGCCCTGAGGCGAAGCGGCCGCAACCGCCACCTCCAACCAAGCCAACGCCGTCCCGGGTCCGGCCCGGATTCGCCCGCCGTCTAGCCTTGCGCCAATGGCCCGAGCCGCAGCATTCTTCGATCTCGATCGGACCCTGATGGCGGGGTCTTCGGGTATGCACTTCGGGCGGTCGGTGTACCGGTCGGGGATGGTGACGCGGCGACAGATGGCTCGCTGGGCCGTCGATCACCTGCGATTCAGGATTCACGGCTCGACCGACGCCGATACCGACGAGTTGGTCAAGCAGGTCAAGGAACTGCTCGGGGGCGTCCCCGAGCGCCAGCTGAAGCGGATGGTTCCCGATCTGCTGGCCGGGATCCTGCCGCGCATCTACCCGCAGATGCTCGAGGAGGTCCGCGCCCATCAAGACGAGGGCCGGCCGACCTTCATCGTCAGCGCCGCCGGCGACGGGATCGTGCGCCTGCTCGCGGGGGTGCTCGACATGGAGGGCGGGATCGGCACCCGCTACGAGGTCGATGCCGACGGCAACTACACCGGTGAGCTCGATGGCGGTCTCACCTATGGCGAGGGCAAGGTCGCGCCGATGCGCAGCTTCGCCGAAGGCCACGGGATCGACCTCGGCGCCTCCTGGGCCTATTCCGATTCGGCCTCCGACCTGCCGATGCTGGAGTTGGTCGGCAACCCGGTCGCGGTCAATCCCGATGCCGAGCTGACCCGGATTGCGAAGGAGAGGGGCTGGCGGGTGATGCGCTTCGAGAAGCTCGGCCGCAGGCTCGCGGTGGCCGCGACCGTGCTCGCCGCCGGCGCGATCGGCGGCAGCGGCACCTGGCTGGCGGCTCGTCGCGGCTCACAGCCGCAGGTGCGCAAGGGCCGGTTCAGGTAGTCGCGGCCTCACCCTGGCCGGTACCGCCCTCGCCCGCCTCCGGAAGCGCTGCGCCGAGCTGGAGGGCAAGCGCAACCGAGAGCAGCGCCACCACGGGGTTGAGCAGGATCTCGCCCCCCGCGGCAGCTACCCAGTCGGCGAAGAAGTGATCGGCTCCGAGCGCCGATACTGCGTCTCGGAGCAGCTGGCTCGCGATCTCTCCGACGAGGATCGCCCCGAACAGGACCGCGAAGACCAATCCCCGCGAACCCCGGCTCAGCTCAGCGCTGCGGTGGAAGGAGTCGCGAACGCCGAGCTTCTCTATCTCCGCCACGACCGCGACGAGGACGTAGCGGGCGAAGAAGATCAGTCCCGGGACCACCAGAAGCAGGAAGCCGACGATCGAGCCGGCCACGAAGAGCAGGTCGATCGCGATCAGCACGCCCCAACGGGTCTCGCGGATGATCTCTCGCAGTGAGGGATCGATCCCAGCCGGGGTGGCGACGACAGCGATCGCCACCGCGCCCGTGTAGAGGATCTCGCCGACCAGCGCCGAGGCCGCGTGGACGGCGGCCCCAGCTACCGCTCCGACCAGTTCCACGTCCTCGACCCGATCGGTGTTGATGCCACCGATTGCCTCCTCGGCCGCATCGAGCAGACCCAGCGGGACGAAGACCAGCGCCGCGAGACCGAACAGGAAACCCGCCCGACCGCGCCCGGCACCAACGGCGCTGCCGATCACGACTCGGGCCCGGTCCATGACGGGAATCTATTCGCAGGGTGATGGACGCCGCGGCACCCGGCGGGCAGGTCCCGCCCCGAATACAGTTCGGCAGATGGACGACACAGACCTCGCCTTCGCGGGAATCGCCCGTCAAGCCGCGCTGCTCCGCGAGCGCGAGGTGTCGTCCACCGAGCTCGTCGACCTCTACCTCGGCCGGATCGAGCGCATCAACCCGTCTCTGAACGCCTTCACCGAGGTCTTCGCCGAGCGGGCCCGCACCGACGCCGCCGCCGCCGACGAGCAACTGTCGAAGGGGGAGGGGCGCCGCCGCCGCTGTTGGGCGTCCCGGTCGCGTTCAAGGATGAGCTCGACATCGACGGGCTGGTTGCCCAGCACGGCACCAACGCCTACTCCGGCCCGGCCCGATCCGATGCGGCCCATTGGGCGCGGCTGAAAGGCGCGGGAGCGATCCTTTTGGCGAAGACCAACCTCCCCGAGCTCGCGATCTGTGGCTTCACCGAGACCGAGGTCTGGGGCGAGACGCGCAACCCCTGGAATCCGAGCCGCACCACCGGCGGCTCGAGCGGCGGCTCCGCGGCGGCGGTCGCCGCCGGTCTGGTCGGCGCCGCCTCGGCTTCCGACGGCGCCGGCTCGATCCGGATCCCAGCCGCCAACTGCGGCCTTTTCGGCCTCAAGCCTCAGCGCGGGCGGATCAGCCTCGCTCCCGACGCCGAGCACTGGCACGGGATGACCTCGACCGGCTGCCTCACCCGGCGGGTGGCCGACACGGCCCTGTGGCTCGATCTCGCCGCGGGGCCGGCGCCCGGCGACCGCAACCCGCCGGACCCGCCGGCCGCTCCCTATGTCGAGGCGGCCCAGGCCGACCCGGGCACCCTGCGGATCGCTACCTCGACCTCTGCGCCAAGAGCGATCGCACCTCCCCACCTCGAGGAAGAGGTTGCCGGCGCGATTGGCAGCGTCGGCGCTGCATTGACCGAGATCGGGCATCAGGTCACCGAGCAGGATCCGGACTGGGGGATGGTCGGCAACGATTTCGCGATCCGCTACCTGAAGGGGATCGAATCCGACTACGACCGGGTGCCGCATCCCGAGCGGCTCGAGCCCCGGACCCGTGGCTTCAGGAATCTCGCCCGGCCGATCCCGGATCGCCTGCTGCGGCGGGTCCGCGAGCAGGAGGAGGCCCATGCGCGCCGCATCAACCGGATCTTCGACTCAGCCGATCTGCTGATGACCCCGGTGACCGGGACCCTGGCGGTCGAGATCGGGCGCTGGGCCGGACAGGGCGCGCTGCGCACCCTGATCGGCATGTCGAGGGTCTATCCCTATACGACCGTGTGGAACCACCTGGGGCAGCCGGCGGCGTCGGTCCCGGCCGGCTCCTCGCGTGAGGGGCTTCCGCTCTCGGTCCAGCTGATCGCGCCCCCGGGGCGCGAGGATCTGCTCCTCGCCGTCGCCGCCCAGCTCGAGAGCGCGCTTGGCTGGCCGGATCATCTCCCGCCCACAGCGACCTAGGCCCGATGGCCCTCCTGCGCCCGCTCCTGGCTCTGCTCGTCGCGCCGCTACCCGGCGAGCTGCGGTCGAAGCTGCTCGGCGCGCTCGGGTGGCGGATCGATCCCAGCGCTGAGATCGGCCTGAGCTGGATCTCGGTCGAGAGCCTTCGCCTCGGCCCGCGGGCCCGGATCGGCCACCTCTGCGTGATCGACCGTCTCGAGGAGGTGGCGATGGCGGAGCGGGCCGAGATCGGCGACCGGACCCGCGTCAGGGGCACCGACGAGGGTGCGGGCGGCATCAGGATGGGTCCCGCCGCCTCGGTCGGCGCTCACCACTACCTCGACGCGGGAGCGGGGATCGAGCTCGGCAAGTACGCGACGCTGGCCGGGCGGGGGACCCAGATATGGACCCACCAGTGGCGCCGTCGCCACCCAGAGCGTGAGCTCGAACGGGCGCCCGTACGGATCGGGGAGCGGGCCCACGTCGGCTCGCGGGCGATGCTGCTGCCTGGGGTGGAACTCGCGCAGGGAGTGACGGTAGGGGCCGGGGCGATCGTCAGCGCCGCCGCCGCCGCGGAGTGCCGATCGGGCGGGCTGCTGGCCGGCAACCCGGCGACCGTGCAGCCTGACCCCTGACCGCGGGCGCTCGGGTGGTCTGCATCTAGACTTCGATCGATGGCGATCGAGCCCGACGCGCAGCGCCGCGCCCATCAGTGGCTTCAGGAGGACTACCCGCACGACAGCGAGCGTGACGTCGTCTTCGAGACCCTCTCGGGCCATCCGATCAAGCCGCTCTACAGCTCCGACGATCTCGCAGACCACGATCGCGATCGCGACGAGGGTCTCCCCGGCTCCTACCCGTTCACCCGCGGCGTCTACCCATCGATGCATCGCGGGCGTCTGTGGACGATGCGCCAGTTCGCCGGCTTCGGGACCGTCGAGGAGACCAACGAGCGCTTCCGGTATCTGCTCTCCCACGGCCAGACGGGTCTGTCGACCGCCTTCGACATGCCGACCCTGATGGGGCTCGACTCCGACCATCCACGCTCCCTCGGTGAGGTGGGGGTCGAGGGCGTCGCCCTCGACACCGTCGACGACATGGAGACGCTGTTCAGCGGCATCCCCGTCGACCAGGTGACCACGTCGATGACGATCAACGGCCCCGCCGCGATCATGCTCGCCTACTACGTCGTCAACGCGGAGGAGCAGGGGATCTCACCTGAGAAGCTCGGTGGCACGATCCAGACCGACATCCTCAAGGAATACATCGCCCAGAAGGAGTGGGTCTTCCCGATCCGGCCGGCGATGCGCCTGGTCGCCGACATGGTCGAGTACTGCGCGAACGAGATGCCGCGCTGGCACCCGATATCGATCTCCGGCTACCACATCCGCGAGGCGGGATCGACGGCGCAGCAGGAGCTCGCCTTCACCCTCAAGGACGGTCTCACCTATGTCGAGGACGCGGTCGAGCGCGGTCTCGACGTCGACAGCTTCGCGCCCCGGCTCAGCTTCTTCTTCAACGCCCATATCGACTTCTTCGAGGAGATCGCCAAATACCGGGCCGCACGCCGGATCTGGGCACGCGAGCTGCGGGAGACCTTCGGCGCCAAGAAGCCCGAGTCGTGGCGGATGCGCTTCCACACCCAGACCGCCGGCGTCAGCCTCACCGCCCAGCAGCCGCTGGTCAACATCGTCCGCACCACGGTCGAGGCGCTGGCCGGGGTGCTCGGTGGGACGCAGTCGCTGCACACCAACTCCTACGATGAGGCGCTCGCTCTGCCGACCGAGGACGCGGTACGGATCGCGCTCCGCACTCAGCAGGTGATCGCCCACGAGACCGGGGTGACCAACACCGTCGACCCGCTCGGCGGCTCGTACTTCATCGAGAAGCTGACCGATGAGATGGAGGCGGCCGCCTACGACTACTTCTCACGCATCGACGAGCTCGGTGGGATGGTCGCCGCGATCGAGGAGAACTTTCCTCAGCGCGAGATCGCCGACGCCGCCTTCTCCTACCAGGCGAAGCTGCAGTCGAAGGAGAAGATCATGGTCGGCGTCAACGACTTCCAACTCGACGACGACGAGCAGATCCCGACGCTGAAGGTGGACCGCGAGCTCGAGGCCAAGCAGGTCAGGCGGGTGGAGCGGACCCGCGAGCAGCGGGACGAAGCGGCCGTGGAGCAGACGCTGGAAGCGCTGCGCCGAGAAGCCGGGCAGCCGGATTCGAACCTGATGCACCCGATCCTCGAAGCTGCCAGAGCCCGCGCCTCGGTCGGCGAGATGGTCGCCGCGATGCAGGAGGTCTTCGGGACCTACACCGAGACGCCGGTCTACTAGCCCGGGCCTCCCGGCGCCGACCCTGCGAGCAGGCCGAGGGGGCGGCCCGAGCTCAGACGTTCTGCAGAAGGATTCCGACCAGGTAGGCGAGAGCCGCCGCGGCCCCGCCGAGCAGGAGGGTTTCGCCTCCGGCCCGCCACCAGGACTGATCGACGAAACGCGACTTCAGCGTCCCGACCGCGAAGAAGGCTGCGCCGGTCAGGACAGCGCTCCACAAGAAGGGGAGGCCGATGTCGAGGTCGCCGACCAGCTCGAGCGCGAACACCACCAGGGGGAGCGAGCCAAGCGCTACGAATGCGAGGAAGGTCGTCGCCGCAGCACGGAGTGCTGATCCCTCCTGGGTGGGGTACCCGAGCTCCTCGGTCAGCATCTCGTTGACCCAGAGTTCCCGGTCGGAGGTGATCGCCTCGACGACCGACTCCAGCACCTCGCCCTCGAGGCCCTTGGCCGCGAAGATCTGGCGTATCTCCTCGCGCTCGCCCTCGGGAATCAGCTCGATCTGGCGCTCCTCCTCGCGGCGGGCACGCTCGCGTTGCTGGTGAGCCGCCCTGGCCCCAAGGTAGTTGCTGACCGACATGCTGAAGCCGTCGGCGAGCAGGTTCGCCGCCCCGAGGATGATCACGATCCGCGATTCGAGCCCCGCTCCCGCGACTCCGGCGACGACGGCGAAGGTGGTGACGATCCCGTCGATCGCGCCGTAGATGAAGTCGCGCAGGTAGCTGAACGAGGGAGCGTCGAGCCGCGCCCGAACGGCGGACGTGGTGTGGGCGCTGTGCAGCCCATCGATCTCCCGCTGGGTGGCCATCGTCGGCGAGCGATTATCGCTGCTCCGGCCTTGCCACCCGATCGTGGCTACGATTTGCTTCATGAGCGAGCAGAAGATCCGCGTCGTCGTCGCCAAGCCGGGCCTTGACGGTCACGACCGCGGCGCGAAGATCATCGCCCGCGCCCTGCGCGACGCGGGGATGGAGGTGATCTACACGGGTCTGCACCAGACGCCGGAGCAGATCGCCGCCACCGTGATCCAGGAGGACGCCCACGCGGTCGGCCTGTCGATTCTCTCCGGCGCCCACATGACGCTCGTTCCCAAGGTCGTCCATTTGCTGCGCGAGCAGGGAGCAGACGACGTCCTGGTCACGGTCGGCGGGACGATACCGGCCGATGATATCCCCGAGCTGAAGGAACTCGGCGTCGCCGCGGTGTTCACCCCGGGGTCCTCGACCGACGACATCGTCGAATTCCTGCGCGGCTCGCTGGCCCCCGCCTGAGCGACCTCCGACCGCTGACGCTGCCGACCCAGCTCGGCGGTCAGGCCTCCTTGACGCCCTTTGCGCAGACGCTGGCCGCCGTCCACTGAGCGGCCGCCTCCGACGTGTTGGTTGCGATCACGAGCATCGCCCGCTTCCGTGAGTCCCGAAGGATCGCATTGACGACAACGCCTGAGTCAGAGACGTCGAGCCCGCCCGAGAGGGGTACCGGGAACTTCTTCGGACACTTGAGGCTGATCGCGCTCGACTCGCCGGGCGCGATGTCGATCGGCTGACCGAACCCATGTCTCACCGATGGCTTCTGACTCCTCTTGCCCGCCGCCGTCGCCCCGGAATCGCCTCGGGCGACCTGCACGACGGCTTCCTCTGATCCCGGCAGCGGTCCGAGTCGGTCGACCGTGGCGACCGATCCGTCGCCGCCGATCACGGAACCGGCGAACAGCCCGAGCCCGACCAGCGCGAGCGCACCCGCGGCCAGTGATGAGTTCCTGATTCCCACTTCGTTCCTCCCGGATTGGTGGCTGTAGCCGGTGGCCCGACTCTCGAGGTATCTGACGATAACGCCGTTCGGGGGCGGCCGGGAGGGGGCGGTCCCGTGGCGCCGGTGGCGGCCAACCGATTGACTGGTCAGTCAACCGGTGCGCCCGTCCTCTATCCTCTGCCGCCGCGAATTTTCCTGACCCCCGAATCGGAGGCACCCGACTTGAAGATCTGCTGTCTTGTCAAGGAGGTGCCGGACGCAGCCGTTCAGAAGCGGATCGATCCGGACACCAAGCGCCTGGACCGTTCAGGCGAGAAAAACCTCAACCCGTTCGACACGCACGGAATCGAGGCCGCAATGCAGATCCGCGAGGGCGGAGCTGTTGAGGTCGACGAGATCGTCGCCGTCACCATGGGTCCCGACACCGCGGCGCGCGCGCTGCACAAGGCGGTCGCGCTCGGCGCTGACCGCTCGGTGCATCTCAGCGACGACGCCCTGCTCGGGTCCGATGTCTGCGCGACCGGCTACGCGTTGGCCAAGGTGCTCGAGTCGGAGTCCCCGGATCTGGTCCTGCTGGGCCAGCAGTCCGACGACGGCGAGTGCTACGTGGTCGGCGCCGTCGTTGCCGACCACCTGAAGATGCCCTCGCTGACCCAGGTGGTCAAGATGGACGTCAACGACGGCTCGCTTCAGTGCCAGCGTCAGGCCGAGTACGGCTACGACACCGTCGACGTCGCGCTTCCGGCCGTGATCAGCGTCGGTGACGCGATCAACGAGCCGCGCTACCCCTCGCTGAAGGCGATCATGGGCGCGAAGAAGAAGCCACTCGACACCAAGGCCACCGGTGACGTCGGCATCGAGGCCGACAAGGTCGGAGCCGATGGCTCACAGACCGCGGTCCTCGCGATCAACCCGCCGCCGGAGAAGCAGGCGGGCGAGATCATCGAGGACGAGGACACCAACGAGACGGTCGAGAAGATCGTCACCTGGCTCGATGAAAGGAAGCTGATCTGATGTCCGGCATCCTCGTATACGCCCTTCACGATGGAGAGGGCAACTTCAACAACAACTCGCTCGGAGCTATCTCGGAGGCGGGCAAGCTCGCCGGCGAGATCGGTGGCGAGGCTGCCGCCCTCGTGGTCGGCAACGTCGATGACGCCCAGGCCGCCAGCCTCGGCTCCTACGGCGCCGCCAAGGTCTACCGCGCCAAGGACGTCGAGGAGGGGCTGGCACAGCCAATCGTCGACGCTATGGCGAAGGTGATCTCCGAGAACGACATCTCCTACGCCCTGTTCGGCGGCGGACTGCTCGGTTTCGAGATCGGCGCCGGACTCACGGCCCGCCTCGGCGCCGGTGTGACCATGGAGGTCACCGCGGTCAAGTCCGACGGTGACAAGCTGGTCGCCGAGCGCCCGGTCCTGCAGGACTCGGCGATCGTCGACGTCGGCTACGTCGCCGAGCCCGGTGTGATCATCGGCCGCCTGAACGCGTTCGACACCACCGAGAACGGCAGCGGTGATGCGGAGGTCGTCGACGTCGACGTCGAGCTCTCCGACTGGTCCACCAAGGCGACGATGGTAAGCCGCGGCGAGTCCGGCGACGAGGGCGGAGTCAACATCGAGGACGCCGACCTGCTGGTCGGTGGCGGTCGCGGTCTGGGCGAGAAGGAGAACTTCAAGCTCGCCGAGGATCTCGCGGATGCGCTCGGCGGCGCAGTCGCGGCAACCCGCGCGGTCGTTGACGCCGGCTGGTACCCCTACGCGACCCAGATCGGTCAGACCGGCAAGACGGTCGCACCGAAGCTCTACCTCGCGGCCGGCATCTCCGGCGCGATCCAGCACAAGGTCGGCATGCAGAGCAGCGAGGCGATCGTCGCGATCAACAAGGATCAGAACGCGCCGATCTTCGAGTACTGCGACCTCGGCATCGTCGGGGATCTGCACAAGATCATGCCCAAGCTGACCGAGGCGATCAACGCTAAGAAGGGCGGCTGATCCCGTCCTGACCGGGGGGCGGTGGGCCTGCGGCCCACCGCCCTTTGACGTCCCATGGCGACACGAAAGGACCCCTCCCAATGGCAATTGCACCCGTAGAGTTCCCACCCCCGTTCAGCCCCGAGGACTACATCGGTGCGCCCACCGATCCCGAGGAGGAGCGCCTCGAGGTGGGCGTCGCGATCGTTGGCGGCGGCCCCGCCGGGCTCGCCTGCGCGAACCGGTTGATGCAGCTTCTCGGCGACGAGCCGGAGCTGGCCGAGAAGCTCGGCGAGGTTCCGGTGGCCGTGGTCGAGAAGGGCAAGGTCTGTGGAGCCCACAACCTCAGCGGCGCCAACGTGCGGCCCTCGGCGCTTCAGGAGTTGTTCCCCGACGAGGGTCCCGATGACTGGCCGATCTACCAGACGGTCGAGGAAGACGCCGTATATCTGCTGACCAAGAAGCGGGCCCTGCCCCTGGTCCCGATGCCGCCCAACTTCAAGAACCACGGCAACTACACGCTGTCGGTCTCGAAGCTCTCCCGCTTCCTCGCCGAGCGGGCCGAGGAGGCCGGCGCCTACATCCTCACCGAGACGGTTGCCGACAAGCTCCTGGTCGAGGACCGGATCGTCAAGGGTGTCCGCTCCGGCGACAAGGGGCGCGGCAAGCAGGGCGAGGAGCTCGCCAACTTCGAGCCGGGCTCCGACCTGATGGCGAAGGCAACCGTGCTCGCCGAGGGCACGCTCGGGCACCTGACCAACTCCGCGCTCGACTACTACGACCTGCACGGATCGCAGCCGCAGCGCTGGGAGCTGGGCGTGAAGGAGATCTGGGAGGTTCCGGAGCCTCTCACCAAGGTCATCCACACCATGGGTTGGCCGATGCGCAAGGGCGCCAAGTACAACGAGTTCGGCGGCTCCTTCATCTACCCGATGGGCGAGGACAAGCTCTGCATCGGGATGGTGGTCGGCCTCGACTACACCGACGCGACCCTTTCCTGCCACGACATGCTGCAGGAGTTCAAGACGCACCCATTCATTCGCAAGATCCTCAAGGGCGGGAAGCGGGTCGGATGGGGCGCCAAGACGATCCCCTCCGGCGGCTACTGGGCGATGCCGCGGAAGCTCGCAGTCCCGGGAATGATGATCGCCGGCGATGCCGCGACGATGCTCAACGTGCCCGAGCTGAAGGGCATCCACTACGCGATGCACGCCGGGATCTACGCCGCCGAGACGATCGTCGAGCAGCTGGGGGCCGACCCCGAGAGCGTCGATTTCTCGGCCTACGATGACAAGGTCCGCAACTCGGTGATCGAGAAGGACATGTACCAGTGGCGCAATGGCCGCCAGCCCTTCGACAAGGGCTTCTTCGTCGGCGGCGCGATCGCCTCCGCGATGACGATCACCAAGGGCGCCTTCCCCGGCGGCGAGTGGGATCAGGAGGACGACGCCGAGCACCAGATGAGCATCGGCAAGGCGGCCGACTCATACCCGGAGGCCGACAACGAGCTCACCTTCAACAAGCTCGACTCGGTCTTCCTCTCCGGCAACGCCACCCGTGACGATGCCCCCAACCACATCAGGATCCAGGAGCACGTACCGCGGGAGATCGCCCAGACCTGGGTATCGATGTGTCCGGCCCAGGTCTATGAGATCCCCGAGGACCAGCTCGAGTCCGACGCGACGACGGTCGACGTTCACGTCACGGCATCGAACTGCGTCCAGTGCGGAGCGATCACCGCCAAGGGCGGCAGGCTGACGATGCCGGAGGGTGGCGACGGCCCGTTGTATCAGGAGACCTGACGGGTCAGGCGAGTTGACCGGCGTGCAGGTTGTCGCCCGCCGGCAAGGCTGCATTCAGTCAGTCCGAGGCTTGCACTCAGATCTTCGGTCCGTTATGCTCGCCGCGAATCGCGGATAGCGCTGGGGCAAACCGCGGGCGGGGGCTAGGCGGGACTAGGTACTAGGCGGGACAAGGTAAGTGTGCACGTGACCATGCCGACGGGGGAAAAACGAACCATGCATAGGAGGCTGCCCCGTTGGGGCCTGGGGGTTGCGGCGACGATGTTGGTCGCCATGGTGATTCTGGTTCTGGCGCCTGCCTTCGCACGGGCCGCCGGGACGCCGGACATCTCGCTGACCAAGTCGACTCCGACGAAGATCCTCTACGGACAGGATGCGGGGGTGACGCTGAAGGCGTCGAACCCAAGCGGCCAGCCGACGGGCTACAACCTCAGCTTCCGTGACGTCCTCCCCAATGGGGTCTCCTACGTCGCCGGCTCGGCGGGTTCGGTCGCAGGCGAGCCCCAGATCCTGGCGAACAAGCCGACAACCGGCAAGACGACGCTGATCTGGAGCAACGTCTCCGACCTGACGCCGGCCTCGAGCTTCTCGCTCTCCTACCAGGTCGAGCACGATCCGAACGAGCTCGCGGTACCCGACACCTACACAAACGACGCCGGCGCCTACATCAACTGCAATCCGCGCTTCGTCCCCGACTTCAACGGCAACGGCCAACCGGTTCAGACTGACCCCGCAGCCGACTGCGACCCCGACACCGACCCCTCCTACACCGGCTCGGCGACCGCCAGCGCGACGACCGAGCTCGCACCGATCAAGGTCTCGAAGTCGAGCCCCGATGGGCAGATCCTCCGTGGCATCCACGACCACGTCGGCGTCTACACGATCACGATCGAAAACAACCTGATCAACCCCAGCGACGCTGTCGGGGTCGTCGATTACCTGCAGGCCGGGGTCGAGTACGTCGGTTGCGGCGGGACCGACATCGACAACACCACCGACGCGCCGACCAATCCCGGCTCCGACGAGGAGTACGCGGGCTCCGGCCCGATCGACGAGCCGGCGCTCGCCGGCTGTATCGCCCCCGACACGGTCGAGACGGTGTCGCTCGCGGCCGGCAACACCGAGGGTCTTCCGCCCGGCGTCTACACCAAGCTCACCTGGGACGACGTCGGCGACATGGACGCCGGCGACACGATCGAGCTCAAGTACCTCGCGGGCGTGCCGATCCGCGAGAACACGATCGACTGGAACGGTGCCGCCGAGGGCAACGGAACCGAGCCCGGCACGGGCGGCGCCCAGGGGGCCAACCTCGACAACAACTCCGGCCCCGAGACCAACGAGGACGGCGATACCGCCAAGACCTACGAGAACTTCGTCACCGGCAGCGCAACCTACAAGGCTCCCGGCGAGGATCCCCTCGACGTCAGCGACGACGCCTCGGCCAGCGTCACCCCGCAGGACCTGCGGATCGGCAAGAGCGTGGCCCCGGGCGCCTTCACGTCCGGCACGATCTCGACCTGGACGCTGGAGATCGATACCGGCGAGTACCGCTACGTCGACGACCTGGTCGTCACCGACACGCTCGGGGACGGCTACTGCCCGCTGGGGGCGACCAATCTCGAGGGTCCCTACCCGCCCGACACACCGGACACGGACAGCGAATGCGACGCGACCGGGGACCTTCCCTCGGCTCCCTACACGACGGTCGAGGAGCAGACCGACGGGACCTGGGACATCACCTGGGATCAGACCACGGACTCGGCCCTCGCCCGGATCCAGCCCTCCTCGAGTCACACCATCACCTTCCCGACCAGGACCCGGAACGAGTACCAGGAGAACTTCACCGACGAGAGCCCGATCCTCGCCAACGATGCGGGGGAGAACGATGTCGACCTGGTCGGAGACGACTTCATCATCTGCGCCCCGGGTGATGACCCCGACAACCCGCTCGCCCCCGACGCCTGCGACCCCGGCGATCCCGAGAAGATCGACGCCGACGAGGCCGATGGCACGCAGGACAAGCACAGCGCCAGCGCCGGCCAGTCCGCTCCCGCGCCAACGATCGACAAGAAGGTCAACGACACCCCGAACGCGGACGAAGGGGCGGGCAACGACTGCCTGACGACCGGTACCTACGTCGACAGCCCGCCACCGAAGGCCGCGCCGGGCGATCACGTCTGTTTCAGCCTGCGGATGAACTTCCCGGGCAACGTCGACACCGGCTCGGTCGCCGTCACCGACTTCATCCCTCCGGGTACGACCTACCTCGCCGGCTCCACCGTCGCCACAGCCAACAACACGGCCTCGATCGGCTCAGGTTCGCCACCCGAGCCCGACGTTGACGGCCCGGTGCTCACCTGGCCGCTCCTGACCGAGCCCGATGGTGTCGTCTTCGAGGTCGTCTTCGCGGTCGAGGTGCAGCGCACCCCCGACAGCGGCGATGGCGACATCACCGACAACCTGATGAAGACCGTCTACTCGAACACGGCCGGTACCAGCTTCCCGCTTCGCGACGCGGCGGCCTTCGAGCTTGAGGTCCCCGAGCTGGATCTGCTCAAGGGCGTCGCCGACATCAACGACGTACCCGGCGATGCCGGGGCCGACATCAACGACGGTAATCCGGCGAACACCGACGGTCTCTTCGTCAACGGCGGCGACGTCGTCACCTACCGACTCGACGTCACCAACAACGGCTCGATCCCGGCGGACAACGGCCAGGTCTGGGACCTGCTCCCCGACGAGATCGGCTGTCCGAGCGTCGCCGACATCTCCAACGGCGGAAGCTGCAACGACCTCGCCGACGGCGACATCGCCAACGACCGGATCGAGTGGTCGGGCTTGCCGAGCATCGCCGCGGGCGACACACTCACCCTGACCTACGACCTCACGATTCCCGACGGCTACACGGGCGGTGACCCCCCCAACGGCGACCGCTTCGACAACGAGGCGGGCGTCCGCCAGTACGAGCACGACGGGTTCGACGGCATCCCCTTCGTCAGCATCCCGGTCGACAACATCGATCCTGGCCAGGAGGCGAGCGCCAACGCCCCCGCGGCCGACGACCCCTCCTTCGTCTTCGTCGAGGCTCCGACGATCGACAAGACCCGGACCACCGAGATCAACGAGGCGGGCAACAACCTCAACACGCAGGCGACGATCGGCGAGGAGATCACCTACACGGTGACCACGACGATCCCAGAGGGCACCTCGCTCTACGGCGCCGACACGGCAATCGTCGATGCGCTCGGCGATCGCAAGACGCTGGTGGCCGGCTCGGCCTCGGCGACCGTCGACTTCGATGGTCCAACCGGTGTAGCTCCGGTGACGCTTCCCACGGGCGCTCCGGATCCAGTGCTCACCCTGAGCGAGAGCCCGGCCAACACGCTGCGGATCGACTTCCCCGACACCTACGACAACCCGTCCGGCTCGGGCGACGACATCATCGTCCTCACCTTCAAGGCCACGGTCGACGATGACTACCCGCAGAACCGTGTCGACGGGACCACTGGCCAGCGGACCCTGCCGAACACGGCGACGCTCAGCTACCAGAACGCCACGGGGAACGACTTCAGCGAGAGCGACTCGGTCAACACCTCGATCGTCGAGCCGAACATCGACATCGGGAAGGCAGGCAGCAACAACGGCGGCATCCTCAGCCCCGGCGAGAACGTGACCTTCACCCTGACCGCCTCGAACTCCGGCTCGGTCGCCCACAACAACACGATCGTCGACACGATCCCCGAGGGTCTGACCCCGGTCAACGGCTACGAACCCGGCCCCGCGCCCCCGTTCGACCCCGGCACCCCCGTCGCTGACGGCGATCCGGTCGACCCCGATGGTGGGATCTGGGACGAGACCGCGCGGACGATCACCTGGGACGAGGCCACGACTCCGGCGCTTGCCTCGATCGGCGCCGGAGCCGCAAACGGGGTGGACCTGACCTACACGGTGCTGGTCGACAACGATCCGGTTGGCGCCGGCACGGTCAAGAACACCGCCGGGATCATCACCACGTCCCTGCCCGACGGCCCCGATGACGACGGCGAGCGCGACTCGACCTCCGCTTCGGTCCGCTACGCCGACGGTGCCGAGCTCGAGAGCGAGCTGATCAGCGCCTCGGTCGTCAAGGATTCGACGCCGACCTCCGGCACGATCGGCGACGAGATCACCCACAAGCTCACCGTCTCGATCCCGGCCAACGTCCAGCACTTCGACATGGCGGTGGTCGACGACGTCCCGGACGGCCTCGCCTTCGGTGACTACGTCTCAGCGACCTGTACCGCGGGCTGCACCGGCGGCGGCACCGACATCGCCCCCTCGACCCTGACACCCATCGCGAACGGCGACGACACCCGGATCGGCTGGTACCTCGGCGACCTCTCCTCGGCGCCGACCGTGCGCACGGTCGAGCTGATCTACACGACCAACATCGGCGCGGCCTACGGCGCCGGAGGCGACGTCGAGGACGGCGACGAGCTGGAGAACACGGCGACCCTCGCTTTCAATACGACTGATCAGATCCTGGTCGACCCGACCGAGCCGCCGGATCCGGGTGACTTCGACCAGACCCGCGAGACCAGCTCGACCACGGACGTCGACGAGCCCGCGATCGAGCTCGACAAGGACGTCAGCGGTCAGAACGCCGACGACGACACCCGCGACACCGAGCCCGGTGACGACTACACCTTCACCGTCGCGGTCACCAACACCGGCACCTCGCCCGCCTACGACGTCGTCGTCACCGACCAGCCCGACGCCGAGCTGACCAACGTCGTCGTCGCGACCGACCCCGACTGGACCATCGACGACGACTGGACCGCCGGCGACCCCGATATCCAGTGGACGATCCCGGGACCGATCGCGCCCGACGAGACGGTCACCCTCACCTACACGGCCGACCTGGTTGGCGGCGCCTCGCTGACCGACGGCCAGCAGATCGTCAACACCGCCGACGTCTCCGAGTTCTGGGGCGTGCCCGTCGCGACTCGGACCGACCCCGACAACGTCGGTGTCACCTACCGTCAGTACACCGAGGTCGAAGACGACACGGTGACGATGACCGTGGACCTGCCGGCGCTGGATCTGGTCAAGACAACGGGCGCGGCGAGCTTCCCCGACTCGGCGCCCGCGAAGGTCGGTGACCCGTTCACCTGGCGGGTCGTGGTCACCAACAATTCCGACGCGACCGCCTACGACATCGACTTCGCCGACGTGCTCCCGCCCGATTGGGACTACGTCGCCGACTCCGCCGTCTTCACCCCACCCGGCTCTCCGACAGGAGAGATCGAGCCCACCACGATCACGCCCGCGCCCGGTGGCGACACGCTCGCCTGGGCCGATGTCACTGACCTCGCCCCGACCGAGAGCGTCACCCTGACCTTCGATGCGACTCCGGCGATCGAGGCCGCGGTCACAACCGGCACCGGCTCCGGCAACCCGCACGTCAACACCGCGTCCTCGACCTTCGACGACGGCTCAGGCTCCTCCGAATCCGCCGACGGCCCCTACGCGACCGACTCCGACACCGCCGAGGCCGTGCTCGCCAGCCCTCAGGCGGACCTCGGGATCACCAAGACGCTGACCGACGGCAACCCGATCGCCGGCAACCTGATCACCTACTCGGTCGAGGTGACCAACAACGGCCTCGAGGACGCAACCGGCGTCACCGTCTCCGACCAACTTCCATCGAACCTGATCTTCGATGACGTCGGCGTCGTCGATGGACCGGGGACCTGCGCCGAGAGCGGCACCACCGCCGGATTGGTCGAGTGCGACTTCGGGATCGTCGCCGATGGTGCCACCCGCAGCTTCGACGATCACCGCCCGGGTCGTCTCCGACCCCGGCGCTGAGCTCGACAACACCGCCACGGTGGACGCGACCTCGACTGACGACAACCCCGACAACGACTCCGACGACGAGGTCACCCCGATCACCAGCCCCGTGATCGAGCTCGACAAGGACGTCAGCGGCGACGGCGACGACGATGACGCCCGCAACACGGATCCCGGTGACGACTACACCTTCTCCGTCAAGGTCACCAACACCGGCACCTCGCCCGCCTACGACGTCGTCGTCACCGACCAGCCCGACGCCGAGCTGACCAACGTCGTCGTCGCGACCGACCCCGACTGGACCGTGGATGATGGCTGGACCGTCGGCGACCCCGATATCCGGTGGACGATTCCCGGCCCGATCGCGCCGGATGAGACGGTCACGCTCACCTACACGGCCGACCTGGTGGGTTCGGGCTCACTGAGCCAGGACGACACGGTCGTCAACACCGCCGACGTCACCTCCTACTACGGAACGTCCGAGCAGGACCGCACGGATGATCCGAGCGATGAGTACCCCGAGTACACCGAGGTCGTCGACGACACCGTGACGATGACGGTCAAGGTCCCGGCGGTCGACCTCGAAAAGACGACAGGCACCGGTGGCTTCCCCGATGACGCCCCGGCGAAGATCGAGGAGTCCTTCCCCTGGCGGATCGTGATCACCAACACCAACGCTGGAAGCGGCCTGATCGGCGTCGACCTGACCGACACGCTGCCGAAGAACTGGACCTACACGGCGGGCTCGGCCCAGATCAGTGGCACCGGCTCGCTGACGCCCGGCGGCCAGATCGAGCCCTCGATCGCAACCGATCCGGGCGGTGACGTCCTCACCTGGACGGACCTCGGCGATCTCGCCGGCGGCGAGACGCTGATCATCGACTTCGAGGCCACCCCCGGCACCGACGCAGCCTTCGACCCCGGTGTCAACAACGCCCAGCTCAATGACGCCGCTGCGGTCGGTGAGGACGCCTCGGGTGCGACCGAGAGCGCCGACGGTCCGTATGCCGACGACGACGACGCTATCGCGACCCTGCAGCAGCCAGAGGCCGACATCGCCGTGGTCAAGAAGGCCGACGATCCGACCCCGATCGCGGGCACGGAGACGACCTGGACGATTGAGGTGACCAACAACGGGCCCGAGACCGCTCCGGGCGTCAAGCTCTCCGACCCGATCCCGGCCGGTGTCTCCTACGTCGACGCTGTTCCCGATCAGGGCACCTGCCAGCTCGACACCGGCGCGCTGGAGTGCGACCTGGGAGCGATCTCGAGCGGCAGCACGGTGACGATCACGCTGACCACCCTGGTCGGCGCCGACCAGGCGGGCGAGACGATCGTCAACGAGGCCACGGTCTCCGATCCGACGATCAACGACACCAACCCGGGCAACGACACCGACGACGATTCGGTCGCTCCCCGCGGCGAGGCGGACCTCGCGATCAGCAAGGACCTGCTCACCGATCTGATCATCGGCGAGACCGGGACCTACGAGCTGACCGTGACCAACGCCGGCCCGAGTGTGGCCGAGGCCGCCACCGTGGTCGATCAGCTCCCCGACGGCCTCGTCTTCAAGCAGGCCCGCGGTGCGGACTGCAATGGCATCGGCGGAGGCAGGGTCAGGTGTGACCTCGGCGACCTCGAGCCCGGCGCCGTGGTCGTGATCGAGATCGACGTCGAGGTCGGCGGCAGCGGCGGCGAGGTCACCAATACCGCGACGGTCGACAGCGACACCGACGACCCGAACGAGGGCAACAACACGGACGACCAGACTGCGCTGGCCGGCAACGCGGATCTCGCGATCGACAAGACGGGGCCCGCCCCGATCGTCGAGGGAACCGTGCGCGGCTACGTCCTCGAGGTCAGCAACGTCGGAGACATCGCCTCCTCCGGCACGGTCACGGTCACCGACCAGATCCCGGACGGGCTCGAGGTGCTCAAGGCCTTCGGCAACGGCTGGGTCTGCGAGATCGAGGGCAGCCTGGTCACCTGCTCACGCGACGACTCCCTGCAGCCCGGCGCGAGCTTCCCCGAGATCCGGATCAGGGTGACGCCGGTCGAGGACGCCCCCTTCGAGATCGTCACCAACTCCGGTGTGGTCTCGCTGCCGGGCGACCCCAACCCCGGCAACGACACGGACTCGGTCGACACGCCGATCGGTCCCGAGGCCGAGGTCGACGAAAACGTGATCGCCGGCAAGTGCAGCGACGGATCGCTGCGGATCTCGCCCAGCTTCGTGTGGGTCGGAGAGAGGACCAAGGTCACGGTCCGGGTGGAGGACGAGAACGGAAACGCGGCCGTCAACGTCCCGGTCGTGCTCCGGGGCAAGGGCGCGGCGCGCAAGTACAAGGAGACGGACCGCACCGACAAGACCGGCCGCGCGATCTTCAAGGTCAAGGCGAAGGGCAAGAACTCGAAGTGGGTCGCGAGCGTCGCCGTCTGTGACCTCAAGGACAGGCTGAAGGCGAAGCGCCAGGACAGCTGCCGCACCCTCACCGCTCGACCGCGCTCGATCCCGGTAGGAGTGCGCAGCCGGGTGCGGGTCAAGCTGCGCGCGCCGGACGGCTCCCCTCTGCGCGGTGTCAAGGTCAAGATCACCGGTCAGGGCACCAGCGACAGCGCCCGCACGAACAAGCGCGGCAAGGCGAAGCTCTTCGCCGAGCCGAACGGAGCCGGCCTGCTCAAGATCACGGCCCGGAAGGCGACCAGCTGCAAGCTCAAGATCGGGGTCACCGCCGGCGCCGACGGCGGTCAGCTGACGGGCTAGCGATGCGACGCGCGGTCTTGCCGGGGGTGGCGTGCGCGCTCGTCGCGGGGGCTCTGGCAGCGCTGCCGCCGCCGGCAGACGCCGCGACGCGAGATTCGGTGTCCGGACCGTCGGGTCGCGGCGTCGCTTTGCCCGCGGTCGCCGAAGCCCTGGCCCCGAGGGTGCGGGTCCGTCTGCGCCCGCGCAGAAGTGGCCGTCGCGTGACGACGATGAAGCACTTCCGTTTCGACTACCGGCCGACGGTCTTCTACGTCCTGCGATCCCGGCGAAACAAGGTGGGGAACCTCTGGTACCGGATCAGCGTTCCGGGCCGTCCGAACGGGCGCAAGGGGTGGGTTCCCGCTTCGAAGCTGCGCCTGCGGCGAGGGGTTGGCAGGCTCCGGATCGTGATCGATCGCAGCGAGATGCGCCTGCGACTCAAGCGGGGCTCAAGGAGGCTGCTCTCGGCCCCGGTAGCGGTCGGACGGGCCAAGGCGCCGACCCCAACGGGCAACTTCTACGTGACGGCGGCGTTCAAGCCCACCGATCGGTTCCTGGGGCCGTGGGCCTTCGAGACCAGCGCCTATTCGGCGATCACGGACTGGCCCCGGGGCGGGATCGTAGGGATCCACGGGACCAGCGACCCCTCCTCGGTCGGGAAGCGGGCCTCGAGCGGCTGCGTGCGCCTCTACAACAACGTGATTCTCAGACTCAAACGGAAGGTTCGGCCCGGGACTCCGATCCGGATCAAGCGCTGAGGGTCGGGGCCTCCTCGGCTCGACCGCGATAGGCTGCGGCGGTGCCAAGGGTGGGAAATTCGGCCGCGGGTAGAGCCCTTGTCCGGTGCTGCTGGCTGGTTGCCGGGACCGCCATTCTTCTGATCCTTGCGCCGCGAGCCGAAGCGGGCCTGAACACGCTCGATCGCACGATCAAGGTCAAGGGCTCGCCTCCCTACAAGAACCTCGCTCCTGAGACCGGTGAGCCGCACCGGGTTCGGACCGGCGGGCTCGCGAAGGCGAAGTCGGGACGCAAGGGCCGGCGCTCCTCGATCGCCTACTTCAGCCAGCTCACCGACCCTCAGATCGCGGACGAGATGTCGCCCCTCCGCGTCGAGAAAGCCGACCCCGTCGGCGGGCAGATCACGGCGGCTTGGCGCCCGCAGGAAGCCCTCGGGTCCCAAGTCTTCGACCAGGTCATCCGCAGTGTCAACGCAAACCGGGTCAGCCCGGTTCCAACCCCGCGCGGCGCCGAGGGTCGGGCGCGCCTGGGCTTCGCGATCCTCACCGGGGACCAGCCCGACAACCAGCAGTTCAACGAGGTCAACTGGTACATCGACGTGATGAGAGGCAATCCGATCGACCCGTTCTCCGGCAAACCGATCGACGGCCAGAACCCCTGCGGGTCGGCATCGCCGGCGGAGCGCGCGGCGCTGAACGCGAGGGTGGCGGGCCGCGTTTACTCCGGAGTTCAGCGCTACAGCGACTACCCTGGCCGGGCAACGGCCCGCTACCAGGGTTTCTGGGACCCCGATGTGGGGATCGCCGGTGGTCCCTACGCCGAGTTCCCGCGGTACCCGGGTCTGATGGACCGGGCGCAGGAGCGCTTCGATCCAGCCGGGATACGCGTTCCCTGGTACGGCTCGCGCGGCAACCACGACGGGCTGATCCAGGGCAACGTCCCGGCCAACAGCGTCCTCTTCGAGGCGCTCGGAACCGGTTGCACCAAGTACTTCCCCAGCGACGAATGGAAGCCTTCAGCCATTCCCCCGGGCGTCGGAGCCGAGATCTTCACCGACCCTGAGCTCCGCGCGAAGCTGCTCACCGGCGGCGAGCTGGTGCCGCCGGACCCCGACCGCCGTCAGGTATCGAAGGTCGAGTACAAGGCCCTGCACAAGGGCGCGGACAACGATCAGGGCTACGGTTTCGTCAGCAAGCGTGAGCTGAAGGCCTCCGCCGACACCGCCAGCTACTACTCGTTCGCGCCGGCGAAGCGGACGCGATTCATCTCGCTCGACACCGTCGCCGAGGGCGGTGGCGCCGCGGGCAACCTCGACGACCCCCAGTACCGCTGGCTCGATCAGCAGCTCGACCGATGGACGTCGGTCGAGTACCGCAAAGGCAAGCTGCGGCGAGACTCGGGCAAGAACAAGCTGATCGTCGTCTACGGACACCACACGCTCGCCACGATGGACAACCCGACCCCCGACGAGGAGGCCGGCCCATGTGGGGATCCGCCGACCCCGGGGTGCGATGCCGATCCCAGGGACTCCAAGCCGATCCACCTCGGCGAGCAGGGGCCGGAGAGCGTCGAGCGTCTGCTGCGGCGTTACCCGAACGTGATCCTGCTGGTGACCGGCCACACCCACCACAACGAGATCAACGCTTTTCGTGGCGACCGCCCGCGCGGCTTCTGGCAGGTAAACACGTCCTCTCACATCGACTTCCCGCAGCAGAGCCGCCTGCTCGAAATCGTCGGTAACCGGGACGGCACCCTCTCGATCTTTGGCACGGTCGTTGATCAGGCCGCGCCGGTCAAGGCCCCGCGGCCCACCGATGCCGACGAGCTCTCAGGTCGTGAGCTCGCCTCGCTCTCACGCCGCCTGGCGGCGAACGATCCCCAGCGCGACTCGGTCACCGAGGGTGGCGGCACCGGTACCTTCAAGGATCGCAACGTCGAGCTCCTGATCAAGGACCCTCGGCGTCTCGCCCGTTAAGCCCAGGGCCGATCCAGGCCCGCTACGGCCTGCGCCTGATCCGGGCCGACCTCACAGCCGCGATGGAAATCGAGGCAGATCCGCAGGCCACTGGTCGAGGAGCTCCGCGACGCCCTGCCCCCGCCTTCGGGTTCACTCCCCCAGTTCGGCGCGCCAGGCCCGCCGCTTTTCCCGGTATGAGTCGGGGACGACCAGATCGAGGCCCTCGGCGACGTCGAGCCAGTGCAGGGCCCGCCGCAGCTCGCCCGCCGCGGCGTCGATGTCGGCCCACTGGAGCGCCAGCTCGAGCGCCTCGCGGTGCTCGTGGTCGCGCCCGGGATCTGCCTCGAGGTCGAGCATCTCGGTCCCTCTGAGATCTACGTCGTGCTCGGCCGAGGAGAGGTAGGGGGCGAGGAGCCGACCCGCGACCTTGGCCGGAGGCCACCACAGCGGCGCGCGCTGCTCGCCGTCGTCGCCGGCGCTCCCCGACCGGAGGTAATAGGGACCCTCTCGGGTCATCAAGGCAGCGCGGAGTACGGGCGCGTAGGGCGGCACCTCGATCTCGGTGCCGGCGTCGGCGGCGATCGAGGCCGCGGCGACATCGGCCTGCTGGGCGGCGAGGCCCCCCTGCTTGAGCGGGGACCAGGTGACGTCGCCGACCGCCCACACGTGCTCGGCGCCGATCACCCGCATCCGGGGGTCGACCGGGATGAACCCGCCGGAGACCTGCGGCAGCCCGGCGATCTCGGGGACGTCGAGGCCGGGGACGCTGACGATCCGCTCGGCCGCTATATGGCTCTTGGCAGGATCGTCGAGCCCGGTCTTCAGCTCGATCTCGACGTCGGCCAGGAGCTCGGCCACCTTCGCTGAAGCCGCCGGGCCAAAGGCCTCCAGAGCCTGCTCCTCGTGAGTGAGGAGGCTGATCTCGACCGGGTAGTCGGAGAGGCGATCAGCGGTCAGCAGAGCGAGCTCGTACAAGGGGAGCGACCAGTTGACACCGGCCGGGACCACGAACGCGACGCTTGTCAGCCCCTCCTCCGCCTCCTTGGTCAGCTGCTCGAACGCGGCCGTGTCGGCGCTGCCGCGGAAGTTGAGCGCGCCGGGGATCACGGGGTGCCGCCTGGCGCCGACGCAGAGCAGCAGCGCGTCGTAGGTGATCTCCTCACCGCTGTCGGTGAGGACGCGTTGCTGCTCGGGCCAGACCTCGGAGAGCCCCGCCCGGGTGAACTCGACCCCTTGCTCGGCGCAGAAGTCCGGAAGCGAGACGCTAGGGGCGTCGTCGGAGCCGAACGGCTCGAGCACCGACAGCGGCGCGAGGGTGAACTCGTCCGTCGGCGAGAGCAGCTCGATCGACAGCGGTGCGAGAGCGATCTCCTTCATCGCCAGGATCGCCTCCAGCCCGGCAACGCCGCCGCCGGCGATCAGGACCGACTTGTCCTCGTTGGACTGGTGCATATGCGCCTCCATTCGTCGCAGGGTCAGGGCTCCCTCAATCGTGGCTGCGGAGTCCCTGCCGGAGTTCCGTAGTTGGCCGCAGAATCTGAGGTTGAGGGACACTACCTGCAGGCGGGAAAGGGTCGTAGACTCATGGCGTGCCTGGAGTCGGCGACAGCCGGATCGTGGTCGCCGGAGGCGGCGTCGCCGCGTTGGAGACCGTCCTTGCCCTCCGCGATCTGAGCGATGGCGAACTCCCGGTGACGCTGATCTCACCCGAGCCCGAGTTCACCTATAGGCCGTTGCTCGTCCGCGAGCCGTTCAGCGCCGACACCGCCGATCGGGTTTCCCTGCGCCCGGCCCTGGAGCAGATCGGGGCCTCCTTCGAGCTCGCCTCGTTGGAGGCGGTCCGTCCGCAGGAGCGGATGGCGGTCCTCGGCGACGGCCGCGAGCTTCCCTACGATTACGCGGTGATCTGCATCGGCGCCCGGATGGTCGAGGCGTTGCCCTCGGCCCATACCCTGTGGATCGAGCCGACCCCGACCACGATTGAGCGCCTGCTCGCCGACGTCCCCGCCGGCGGTCGCCTCGAGCTGATCGTCCCCCCCGGCGTGAGCTGGACCCTTCCCCTTTACGAGTTCGCGCTGATGAGCGCGAGGCGGATCCGGGAGGGTGAGGGGCGCGAGATCGGGATCTCGATCCACACACCGGAGCACAGTCCGCTCGCGATCTTCGGGATTGCCGCCAGCGACGCGGTCGGAGAGCTTCTCCAGGCCCGGGGTATTGAGCTCTTCACCGACACCTGGGTCCGGGAGGAGGACGGCGTCCTCGTCGCTGCTGAGAACGCCCCGTCTCCGGAAGGCGTCGCGGTCGCTCTGCCGATCATGGAGGGGCGACCGATCGGTGGCATTCCCGCCGACGGCAACGGATTCATCCCGATCGACGACCATGCCCGCGTCCTCGGCGTAGACCGGGTCTTCGCCGCCGGCGACGGCACCAGCTTCCCGATCAAGCAGGGCGGGATCGCCACCCAGGAGGCGGACGCCGCGGCCGAGATGATCGCCGCCGAGCTCGGCTACGGAGCAGACCCCGCGCCCTTCAAGCCGGTCCTCCGCGGCAAGCTGCTCACCGGTGAGGAGTCGGTGAACCTCCGCTTCGACGTTCACGGCGGCGATGGTGAGGGGACGGTCTCCAGCGACTACCTGTGGTGGCCGCCGCACAAGGTCAGCGGCCGGTATCTCGCCCCCTGGCTCGCGGGCGAGTCCCTGCACGGGGAACTCGAGCCCCCGGTGCGCTCGGTCGAAGTCGAGGTCTCGTTGCCGAGCGAGTGGCACTCCGACCCAATGGGCCTCGATCCGTATCGTCCCTGATCCTCCTGAGCGACCGGCCTTGTCTCTTTCCAACGTAACTATCTCGCCACTTCCGCCCGAGCGGTTCCAAGAGGTGCTCGGCGATCGCTACGCGGAGGTCGAGGAGGCGATCGTGCAGGCCCGCGACGTGTTGGCTGGGCGGGCGATCTGGCATGTCAACTCGACCGCCGCGGGCGGCGGGGTGGCCGAGCTGCTCCATTCGCTGCTCGCCTACGCGAGAGGAGCCGGCGTTGACGTCCGCTGGACGGTGATCGGCGGCAACGGGAGGTTCTTCGAGATCACCAAGCGCCTGCACAACAACCTGCACGGGCTGCCCGGGGACGGTGGCCCGCTCGGTGAGCGGGAGCGCGAGGACTTCATGGAGGTCGAGGATGCTCACGCCCTCGAACTGGAGCGGCTGGTGCGTCCCGGCGATGTCATCTACCTGCATGATCCGCAGACGGCCGGGATCGTCGAGAGCATGGTCGAGGCAGGCGCGATCGTGATCTGGCGCTGCCACATCGGTGTCGACGAGCCCAACGCGATCACGCGCGCTGCCTGGGACTTCCTCCGGCCGATGGTGGATAGCGCCCATCGGTTCGTCTTCTCGCGCGCCGAGTACGCCTGGGAGGGCCTCGATCCCGAGCTGATCTCGGTGATTGCCCCCTCGATCGACGCGTTCTCACCGAAGAACCTCGAGCTCCCGCCACAGACCGTGGCCTCGATCCTCGACAGGATTGGGCTCAGTCCCGACGGCGGCGCTGCGACGGTCTTCACCCGCCAGGACGGAACCGCGGCCAGGGTCGACCGTCCCGCCGTCATCGATCAGGATGCGCCGCTTCCGACTACGGCGCCGGTGCTCACCCAGGTGAGCCGCTGGGACGGGCTCAAGGATCCGATCGGAGTGCTCACGGGGTTCGCCGATCACGTCCCTCTGCAGCGCGCCCATCTGCTCCTCGTCGGACCCGATGCTGCCGGGGTCACCGACGATCCGGAGGGGCTCGCGGTGCTGGAGGCGGTGCGTGATGCGTGGCGGGATCTGCCGGCCGACGTCCGTGAGCGGGTCCACCTGGTCAGCCTGCCGATGGATGACGTCGAGGAGAACGCGGCGATGGTCAACGCGATTCAGCGCCGTTCAACGGTGATCACCCAAAAGAGCTTGGCCGAGGGCTTCGGGCTGACAGCTACCGAGGCGATGTGGAAGTCGAAGCCGGTGATCGTCGGCGCCGTCGGGGGGCTGCAGGAGCAGGTCGTCGACGGCATCACGGGAATCGTGATCGACGATCCCGCCGATCTCGAGGCGTTCGGCAAGGCCGCCTATAGCCTGCTCGCCGACGAGGCGCTGGCGGCGCGGATGGGCACCGCGGCTCGCCAGCGGGTACGCGATCACTACCTCGGCACGCGGCACCTGCTCGAGTACGTGGACCTGCTCAGCGGGATGCTCGACTAGATCCGGCTCAGGCTCCCGGGGGGCGGGAGACCTCAGGCGCGCTCTGCCGCGAGCTCTGAGAGCCGGTCGATCTCGCTGCCGATCCCGTCCCGGAGCAGGTCGAGGTCTGGGACCGAGTCGTGGTCGGCATTGAGGCAGAAGTGGAGGTTGCCGTTGTAGCTCAGTACCGCGAGTCCGATCGCGTGGTCGGCCGCGAGCGGCACCAGGGGCCAGATCTCCACCACCTCCGAGCCCATCGCGTACAGCGGCTGCTGGGGACCCGGGACGTTGGTGATCGTGACGTTGAAGAGGCGGGTTGCGAACAGTGAGCGGGCGAGAAAGCTGTGCATCGCCGGCGGCGCCAACGCGGCCAGGGCCACCAGGCCGCGCGAGCCGATCGCCTGGTTGCCCGACTTCAGGCCCTCTGCCTCCTCGAGCTGGAGCCGATAACGCTCGATCGGCTCGGCCTCGGCGACCGGGAGGTGGACGAAGAGGGAGCTGATCTCGTTGCCCAGCGCCAGACGATCGGCCGCCGGGCGGATGTTGACCGGCACCATCGCCCGCAGACCTTCGGCGGGTAGCTCCTCTCCCCGGGCGAGCAGCAGCTCCCGGAGACCGCCCGAGGCGGCGGCGAGCACAGCGTCGTTGACGGTGCCGCCGAGAGCGGCCCTGATCCGCTTCAGGTCCTCCAGCGGCACGGTCAGCACCGCCAGGCGCCGGTGGGCGCCGATCGGGTTGTTGATGCTGACGCTCGGGGCGGGTTGGAGCTCGTCGCGAACCAGGACCTCGACCACTGCCTCCGACTGACGCAGCGCCTCGGCCAGCCGATGCGGGCTGGCAGCCCGCTCCAGGGTGCTCGCGGCGGCGTGCGCGAGTGAGCTCGCGACGCCCAGCGCGCTGCCGGCCGCACGCACGGCGCCTCCGGCGAGCCGGCGTGGGTCGAGGCCGCCGTTCCCGTTCGACTCCCGGACGGGCTCGGACGTCCCCGAGACGCCGGCTACCGCTTCTTCGTCGGGCCGCTCGGGGTTACGCTCGAGGTCGAGCAGGGCCTTGGCGGCGTCGACCGACCCGACCCCGTCCACGAGGCAGTGGTGGGTCTTGCTGACGAGAGCCCAGCGTCCGTCGGCGAGTTCGATGACGACCATCTCCCACAGGGGGCGGTTGCGGTCGAGGCGGGTCGAGAAGTACTCCTCGGCCCAGCCACGAAGCTCGTCGATGCCGCCGGGAGCCGGGAGGCCGGCATGCAGAACGTGATGGGCGACGTCGAAGGCCTGATCCGGATCCCAGGTCGGCCACCGCAGCCCGCCGGTCCTCGGGGACGAAAGGCGTTGCCGGTAGCGGGGCAGCCTCGGTAGCCGCGCCATCACCTCGGCGCGGACGAGGTCGATCGGAGGCGCCCCGCCGGCCGGGCGCGGCTCGAGGACCATCACCGCCCCGATGTGCATGTGCGCGCATTCATCAGCCTCCTCGAGCTCGAGAAAGGTCGCGTCCAGGGCTGTGAGTCGGTCTGCGGTGGACTCGATGCACTCACGGTAGGCCTCGGTGCCGCGGGCGACCTCGGGCGCGATCACGGCACCGGACCCGTAGAAACAACGGACGGTGCCGTCTACCCGTGGACCTAGCCTCTCCAGCGATGTCGTCCGACGCTCCCGCCGACGATCCCGCCCCCGGCCGGCGGTTCGAGATCGTGCTCGCCCACGACGGCGCGGCCGGTGGCGCCGACGCCCTGGCCCTGGCCGTCGCGCTTTCGTACGGTCACGAGGCCACCACGGCCGTGGTGGCTACGATCGTCGTTCCGTTTCCACCGCACACGGTCGGCGATCCCCCGATCCACGTCGCCGCCGGCACCCGCGACTGGGAGGAGCTCTGCGACGACCTCCGCGCTCGCGGCCTGCAGCGTCTCGAGGAGCAGGTGGTGCCGCGCCTGATGGGCCTCGAAGGCCTGGAGGTGCATAAGGCGGTCGAGCTCGACGACTCGCCCCCGCGGGGCTTGATGTTGCTCTGCGAGGAGCGTCATCCCGACCTGCTGGTGCTGGGCTCGAGTCATCGCGGCGTTCTCGGTCGCATCCTCCCGGGTGCCACCGCCGAGCGACTGCTCGCGGGCGCGCCCTGTTCGATGGTGATCACGCCGGCCGGCTACTCAGCGAGCCCCCCCGAGGCGATCTCCCGGATCGGCGTCGGCTTCGACGGCTCCGACTTGGCCGTGGCCGCCGTCGAGGAGGCGGCCCGGCTCGCTCTGCGGCTCGACGCCCGGCTCGAGGTGATCTCGGTGGTGCCCCCGCCGAGCCAGGTCGATGCCCCGAGGGCTGCAGTCGAGGTGCTCGCGGGCCACGGCCTGATCCAGCGCTCGGCCGAGCGCCTCCGCGACGCCGCAAACGACCTCGTTGCCACCCTCCCCGACCAGGTCAGGGCCTCGGTGGTGATCGACCACGGTGAGCCATCCGTCGTGCTCCGTCACCGATCGGCCTCGGGTCTCGATCTGCTCGTACTCGGGCCGCGCGGCTACGGGCCGGTGCGCCGTGTCCTGCTGGGCAGCGTCAGCGGCCGGCTCGTCCGCGATTGTGAGTGCCCGTTGATTGTCGCGGCCGGTTCAGGAACCTGAACGCGAAGACCGTCTGTCGGATTGCTGGGATTCCCGTCCGCCGGATTCCTGGGATTCGGCCCGCACCGCGTCGAGCAGCTCCTGCGGGGGGCTGTCCTTGAGCAGGTAGCGGCTCGCCCCGGCCTCGATCGCTTCCGATCTCAGCCGCGGCTCCTCGAACATCGTCAAGACGATGACCCTGATCCCCGGTCGGCGATGCAGCAACTCCGGGATGGCCGTGATCCCGCTGCCGTCCGGCAGCTGCAGATCGAGGAGGAAGAGGTCCGGGGAGACGCGGTCGGCGAGCGCCAGGGCCCCTGCGCGGGTGCCCGCCTCGCCGACGACGTCGATGTCCGGCTCCGATCTCAGCAGCTCGCGGATCGCCGCGCGGACCGGCCGGTGATCATCCGCGAGAGCAACCCTGATCTTCATCTCGGAGCCAGGCCCCATAGGAATCAGGCTAGGAAGCGTCGGGGCGCTCGCCATCGGGTTCATCCCGTCGCGGCAGGTGGACAACTACTAGGCCGCCGTCGCGCGGAGCCGCGCCTGACTCGACTAGCCTGCGCCCCGGTGCACGGATTGACCGAGAGTCAGCTGGAGCGGCTGCTCGCCGCGGGTCGCGAGCTGGTCTCCGACCTCGACCTCGAGGGGGTCCTGCGGCGGGTCCTGGATGCGGCCGTGGAGATCACCGGCGCGCGGTACGCCGCTCTCGGCGTCCTTGACGAGGACCGTTCGGGCCTGGAGAGCTTCATATATCTCGGCATCGACGAACGGACCCGGGCCCAGATCGGAGACCTTCCCCGCGGTCGTGGGGTGCTCGGGACGCTGATCGCCGATCCTACTCCGCTTCGCCTGGCCGACGTCAGCGCTCATCCGGCCTCCTTCGGCTTCCCCGAGGGCCATCCGCCGATGAACAGCTTCCTCGGCGTGCCGATCTCGATCCGGGGTGAGCAGTGGGGAAACCTCTACCTGACCGAGAAGAAGGACGATCGGGAGTTCAGCGCTGCCGACGAGGAGGCTGTCCTTCAACTCGCGGAGTGGGCCGCGATCGCGATCGGCAACGCCCGCTCGATCGCGGCGGAACGCCTGCGGCTGGCGATGGAGGCGGCCGAGCAGGAGCGGCTGCAGTGGGCGCGCGAGCTTCACGATGAGACGCTTCAGGGACTGGCCACGATCCGGATGATGCTCGCCAACGGCTGGCGCCGTGGCGGTGAACACCTCGAGCCCGCGATCGAGTCCTCGGTGAGCCAGCTCGACACGGAGATTGCCTCGGTGCGAGCCCTGATCAGCGACCTGCGTCCCGACTCGCTCGATCGGCTCGGAGTGGCAGCTGCCCTTGAGGGCCTCGCCGATCGGATTCTCGCCCGGGGAGAGAGGGCCGCGATCCATATCGATGCGACCGAGGACCTCCCGAGGCTCGCGAAGGCGGTGGAGCTGGCGGTCTACCGCGTCTGTCAGGAGGCGATGACGAACGCGATCCGTCACGGGGAGGCCGAGAGCATCAGGGTCGCGCTGGTCGGAGACGGCGGGGCAGTGAGGGCGAGCGTCACCGACGACGGCGGCGGCTTCGATCTCACTGCGGCAGACCTTGGCTACGGGATCCGGGGCATGCGGGAGAGGGCGGAGCTCGCCGGCGGCCGGCTCGCGATCGATTCGGCTCCCGGCGAGGGAACGACCGTCAGGCTCACGGTCCCGTCCGGAGACGAGCGCGACTGAAGGGCCGGGCCTCGGCGTCCGTCAGGACGCCTCGGGAGTGTTCGGGTCGGTCGCCCCGATCATGCTGTGGTCTAGCGCGTAGGCGACCAGCTCGGCGCGCGTGTTGCGGCCCAGCTTCTGCTGTATGTGGGCTCGGTGGGACTCGACTGTGCGAACGCTCAGATAGAGCTGCTCGCCGATCTCCTTGTTGGTGTGCCCCATCGCGATCAGGCGCAGGACCTCGACCTCGCGCTCGCTGAGGTCGTCGGGCGGCCAGGGATCGTTCGACTCCGAGGCCAGGCGCGCGCCGATCGACGGCTGCACGTAGCTCTCGCCACGGGCCGCCGTCCGGATCGCGCGGACCAACTCCGTCCCCGCCGCCTCCTTGAGCAGGTAGCCGCTTGCCCCGGCCCGAAGTGCCTCGCGGGCGTATTCCGTCTCTGCCTGCATCGTCAGGATCACGATCGCCGTCTGCGGCGATGCCTCGCGGATCTGCGCGAGCGATCCCAGGCTCGATTGGCCGGCCATGTTGATGTCCAGCAGGAGCACCCCGGGCTTATAGGCGCTGACCTTGCGCACGCTCTCGGAGACGTCGCCGGCCTCGGCGACCACCTCGAGGTCATCCTCGGCCTCGAGCACCATCCGCAGCCCTGCCCGGACGACCTTGTGGTCGTCCGCGAGCACCACCGTGATCACGTCCGCGGAATTCGTCATCCCGCGAGGATATTGCTCCGGCGGGGGGGTGGCCGGACGGGGCGCAGGGGAGGGGCCTTGCGCGACTCCCTAGAATCGATGGCGATGAAGACCGACATCCATCCCAACTACGGCCTAGCCCACGTGCGCTGCTCCTGCGGCAACGACTTCTACACCCGCTCAACCAAGCCGGAGATCCACGTCGAGCTCTGCGCGGAGTGCCATCCCTTCTACACCGGCAAGCAGAAGCTCGTCGATACCGGCGGTCGCGTCGAGCGCTTCAAGCGCCGCGCCGCCCAGAAGAAGGGCTGACGCCACCGACCGTCGAGACGACGCGCGACGCGCGTCGTGCCGGCTCGCGTGGCGGCCCGATAGGGGGTCAGGCGGTGCTCGGAGGCCTGACGGGGATGCTACGTCGCTGATCGAGGCCCGGCGGGTCTATCGTCCGAGGCGATGATCGACCAGCTGGTCAGCAAGATCGAGGAGCGCTTCGCCAGGCTCGAGCGTGAGATGTCGGATCCCGAGGTGATCGGCGATCGCGAGCGCTACGCCGATGTCGGGCGCGAGTATCGCTCGCTGCAGCCCGCGCACGCGCTCGCGAACGAGTACAGGGCGCTCAAGGGCGATCTCGAAGGCGCGCGCGAGCTGCTCGCGGAGGGGGAGGAGGACGAGGAGCTCCGCGCGGTCGTCGACGAGGCACCGGCAGAGCTCGAGCGGCTGAGCGAGGGAATCCGACTGGCGATGGTCGAGCGCGACCCCAACGACGACAAGAACGTCCTCGTCGAGATCCGGGCCGGCACCGGCGGCGATGAGGCGGCACTCTTCGCCGGAGATCTCTACACGATGCTGACCCGCTATGCGGAGGGCCAAGGCTTCGCTACCGAGGTGCTGAGCCAGAGCCCCGCGGAGGTCGGTGGCTTCAAGGAGGTCACCTTCGCGATCAAGGGCGAGGGCGCCTACTCGGTGTTCAAGTTCGAGGGCGGCACCCACCGGGTGCAGCGCGTTCCCAAGACGGAGTCCCAGGGGCGGATCCACACCTCGACCGCGACGGTCGCGGTGCTTCCCGAGGCCGAGGAGGTCGACGTCGAGATCGATCCCAACGAGTTGCAGATCGACGTCTACCGCTCGTCGGGGCCGGGCGGGCAGTCGGTCAACACGACCGACTCCGCGGTGCGGATCACGCACGAGCCTTCGGGCATAGTCGTCTCGATGCAGGACGAGAAGTCCCAGTTGCAGAACCGCGACAAGGCGATGAGGGTCCTACGGGCCCGTCTGCTGGAGCGGGCGATCGCCACCCAACAGGCGGAGATCTCCGAGGAGCGCCGCTCCCAGGTCGGGACCGGCGAGCGCTCGGAGAAGATCCGCACCTACAACTTCCCACAGGGCCGCGTGACCGATCATCGGATAAAGCACACATCCCACAATCTCGAGGAGGTGCTGGGTGGGGCGCTCGGCGAGTTCAGCGAGGCGCTCGGGGCCGAGGAGAAGCGGGCCAAGCTGGAGGCGCAGGCCGCCGGGGCCGGCTGATGGCCGCGGCCGGCAGCGTCGGTGAGGCGCTCGGCTCCGCCACCGACGCGCTCGCGGCAGCAGGAGTCGATTCACCCCGGCTCGACGCCGAACTGCTGCTCGAGGCGGCGACCGGGCGCGATCGCGCAGCGTTGATCGCTATGCCCGAGGTCGGCGTCGAGGCTGCTCAGGCCAGGGCGTTCGGGGCGATGCTGAGACGGCGACTGCAGCGGGAGCCCCTCGCCTACATCCTCGGCCTCAAGGGATTCCGGATGATCGAGCTGGCGGTCGATCCGAGGGTCCTGGTCCCGCGGCCGGAGACGGAGCTGCTGGTCGAGCTGGCGCTCGAGCTGGAGCCGCGAGCGCTGCTCGATGTGGGCACCGGTTCGGGAGCGATCGCTCTGGCCGTGGCCGACGAGCTGGCGAGCTGCGAGGTGGTCGCCACCGATGTATCCAGGGATGCGATTGCGGTTGCGGAGGCGAACGCGGCTCGGCTCGGGCTCGAGCGGCGGGTCCGCTTCGAGCTCGGCTCTCTGCCCTCGAGCGGGGACTTCGACCTCCTCGTGGCCAACCTTCCATACGTCCGCAGCGTCGACTGGCAGGATCTCGAGCCGGAGATCACCGACCACGAGCCGAGGGGCGCGCTGGTCTCCGGCGAGGACGGGCTGACCGCGATCAGGGAGTTGTTGGATGCGGTCAGCGCCGGCGCCGGCGGGGACTGTCCGGTCGCTGCGATTGGCCTCGAGGTGGGCGAGGGGCAGGCTCCGGCAGTGGCCGAGTTGGCCCGCGCCGCGGGCTTCGGCCGGATCGAGATCCGGCCGGATCTCGCCGGGATCGGTCGCTGCGTGGTCGGCCACAGGGAGGCGTCGGCGTGAGCGTCCCGGAGGTGGTTCCGGTCGCTGACTCCGAGCGTGCCCGGCGCAGGCTCGAGGTGACGATCGCTGAGGGAGGGGTGGTGCTCTTTCCCGCCGACGGCCTCTACGGGCTCGCCTGCGACCCCATGCGGGCCGGGGCGATCGAGCGCATCCACGCGATCAAGGGCCGTGACGACGGCAAGCCCTCGGCGGTCATGTACTTCTCACCTCTTGCGATGCGGGAGCTGCTGGCCTCGCTTGGCGAGCGCACCCGCGGGGCGCTCGCCGCGCTCCTTCCAGGGCCGGTGACGGCCGTCGTCGCCAACCTCGAACGGCGGTATCCGCTCGCCTGCCGCGCCGATCCCGAGCGCCTCGGCCTGCGGCTGATCGAGGGGCCCCTGGCGGGGGCGATGTGCCCGATCCTCCAGACCAGCGCCAACCACAGCGGCGAGCCGGCGCCGGCGTCGTTCGAGGCGGTCGACGCCTCGATCCTGAACCGGGTCGATCTCGCGATCGACGGCGGCGAGCTCACAGGTCAGCCGTCGACGGTGGTGGATCTCACCGGTCTCGAGAACGAGGACGACCTCGGGGGCTGGTCGATCCTGCGCCGGGGAGCGATGGGCGAGAAGCAGCTCTCACGCCGACTTCGGGCGCTCTGACCCTGGCGACGGCCCGGATCTAGGCGGTGTCGTGGCTCCTGACCATGATCCCGGCGCCGACCGCGGTGGCGACGATGACGCCGAAGACGAGCCATTCCGCCCAGCTGTCGAGGTCGAATAGCGCCGAGTAGACCAGCATGCCGAGGACGAGGAGCAGGACGAACGAGAGGATCTCGACGTGGCGCTGCTGGCGGGCGACCTTCTCTGCGTGCGGCAGCTGCGAAGTCGGCGTGCGCAGGTGGTGCTCGTGTTCGTGACCTTCGGCCATCCGCTCTCCTCCATCGGGATTGTCGCGGCCAAGCATACGCCGGGTACATGCGGATAGATCACGCCTGTAGCGAGGCGCTGGGATGGTGACCGGGAAGCAGCTCTATCTCGGCGAGTCCTGACCGCCCGCCGGCGCGGTCGAGGCGGCGGGGCCCGCTGCTATCTTCGCCCCGATGCGCATTGCGATCGGATCCGACCACGCCGGCTACGACCTCAAGGAGGCCGTCGCGCCGATGCTGCGGGAGGCCGGCCACGAGATCGTTGACGTTGGCACCGACTCGGAGGAGTCGGTCGACTATCCGGTTTACGCGTCTCGCGCGGCTCATCTCGTCGCCGACGGCGAGGCCGAGCGGGCGGTGATCGTCTGCGGCTCCGGCGTCGGCGTTTCGATCACCGCAAACAAGGTCGACGGCGTGCGGGCCGTCAATGCCCACGATCCCGACGAGGCGGAGATGAGCCGCCGCCACAACAACGCCAACGTGCTCACCCTCGCCGGCCGCCGGCTCGATCCGGCCGAGGCCGGGCCGATCGTCGATCGCTTCCTCGCCACCGACTTCGAGGGCGGACGCCACGAGCGCCGAGTCGAGGAGATCGCCTCGGTCGAGCGCGGCGATCAGCTTTAGACCACAGACCGAGTCAGCACCAGCCAAGGAGAACCCATGACCGAGCTTCCGGACAACTTCCAGACCGCGCCGCTCGGCGAGGTCGATCCCGAGATTGCCGAGGTGCTCGATCGTGAGCTCGCGCGCCAGCAGGACACGCTGGAGATGATCGCCTCCGAGAACTTCGTGCCGCAGGCGATCCTCGAGGCGGCCGGCTCGGTTCTGACCAACAAGTACGCCGAGGGCTATCCCGGCAGGCGCTACTACGGGGGGTGTGAGCACGTCGACGTCGCCGAGGAACTCGCGATCGAGCGGGCCAAGGCCGTGTTCGGGGCCGAGCACGCAAACGTCCAGCCGCACGCGGGCGCACAGGCCAACAACGCCGTCTACCTGGCGCTGCTCGAGCCGGGCGACAGGATCATGGGCCTCGCTCTTGACAACGGCGGACATCTCACCCATGGGATGAAGCTCAACCTCTCGGGCAAGCTCTACGAGGTCGCGGCGTACCACGTCGACCGCGAGTCGTTGCTGGTCGACATGGAGGAGGTCGAGCGGCTCGCGCATGAGACCAAGCCGAGGCTGATCATCGCCGGTTGGTCGGCCTACGCCCGCCACCTCGATTTCGGCGCCTTCCGCGAGATCGCCGACTCGGTCGGCGCGAAGCTGATGGTCGACATGGCCCACTTCGCCGGCCTGGTCGCCGCCGGCGAGCACCCCAACCCGGTGCCGCACGCGGACGTCGTCACGACCACGGTCCACAAGACCCTATGCGGCCCCCGCAGCGGGATGATCCTCTGCAAGGAGGAGCTCAAGGCCGAGATCGACCGCGGGATCTTCCCCGGCAATCAGGGCGGCCCGCTGATGCACATCATCGCCGCCAAGGCCGTCGCGATGAGGATCGCCCAGAGCGAGGAGTTCAGGCAGCGACAACGGCAGACGGTCGCCAACGCCCGGGCGCTGGCCGACGGTTTGATCGCCGGAGGGGTGGAGGTCCTTACCGGCGGCACCGACACGCACCTGGTCTTGGTCGATCTGCGCCCGAACGGGCTCGACGGCAAGACCGCCGAGTCCCGCCTCGATCAGATCGGGATCACGGTCAACTTCAACACGATCCCGTTCGACCCGAACCCACCGATGAACCCCTCCGGCCTGCGGATCGGGACCCCGGCTCTGACGACGCGGGGGCTCGTCGAGGACGACATGCGGGAGATCGCCGACCTGATCGCGATCGGCCTCAGCGACCGCTTCGAGGCCGACAAGGAGGCCCTCAGCGCTCGTAGCAAGGCCCTGATGGAGCGCTACCCCCTCTACGAGCAGCTCACTCCGGCGGCTGTTTGAAGGTCTGGGTCGACTGCACCGCGGCGGCGCACCCGCTGGTGCTGCGGCCTCTGATCGAGGGTCTGCGGGAGCGCGGTCACAGCGTCGAGGTGACCGCGCGCAGCTACGGGCAGACCGAGGGCGTGCTCGAGCGGCTCGGGATCCCATTCGAGAGCTTCGGGACCCATGCCGACTCCGGGACCTTCGCGAAGGTCCGCTCGACTCTCGGGCGCAGCATCTCGCTCCTGCGCTGGGCCCGGGGCCGCGGCTTCGATCTCGCGATCGCGCACGGCTCCGTCGATGTCGCGATCGTAGGTGGCCTTCTCCGGATTCCGCAGGCCCAGCTGCAGGACTACGAGTATGCGGGCCTGCAGCGCAAGCTCGCCTGGCGCGCCGCCCGCCGGGTGATCGTGCCCGACGCGATCCCGCTGGACCGCCTGCACAGCGCCGGCGCCAGGGTCGAGAAGCTGGTCCGCTACCCGGGCCTCAAGGAGGACTACTACCTCGCCGACTTCGAGCCTGATCCCTCGGTGCTCGCGGAGCTCGGTCTCGATCGGCTGGGGATCGGAGCCGATCGTAGCGCCGACCAGATGGTGCTGGTGACCGTTCGCCCACCGCCTGAGAGCTCCGCCTACCACCACGACAACCCGCTCTACGAGCGCCTTCTCGACCACCTGACCGCCGACCGACGGACGGTGACCGTGGTGATCCCGCGGACCGAGGGACAACGGCGGTCGGCCGAGGCGAGGAGCACCGATCGGCTGATCGTTCCCGAGCGCGCGATCGACGCGCAGAGCCTGATCGCCTATTCGGACCTGGTCGTCAGCGCGGGCGGCACGATGAACCGCGAGGCGGTCGCGCTGGGGGTTCCCGTCCACACGATCTTCAGCGGGCGGATGGGGGCGGTGGACGAGCAGCTGATCGCCACCGGCCGGCTGCGCGAGCTGACCGACGCCGCCGACCTCGGTCTCAGCAAGCGGAGCGAGGAGCCCGGCCCGGCCGATCCACGCGATCCGGCCCTGCTGGTCGAGGGAGCGATCGGGGCCGTCGAGTAGTCTCGCTGCCGACCCTTACGGGTGGGGTCGAACTCCATGCCTGGAACGATCGACGCATTCTTCGCGTTCGCGACCGCGCTCGCGATCGCCTGGATCTTGGTCCCGGTCGCGGAGGCCTTCGCGATCCGGGTCGGCGCGATCGACGTCCCGCGCGAGCGCAGCCTCCATACCAAGCCGACCCCCAGGCTCTCGGGCATCGCGATCCTGATCGCGGTCCTCGCCAGCGGCGCGATCTTCCTCCCCTGGGACGCCGAGACACGCGCGATCCTCGGTGGCGCTGCCGCGATCTCGCTCGTCGGCATGGTCGACGACCTGATCGAGCTGCCGGCGATCCCCAAGCTGATCGGCCAGACGCTGGCGGTGATGATCCCCGTCTCGGCCGGGGTGACCGTCGACGTCTTCACACTGCCGTTCGTCGGTGGCGTCGATCTCGCGGGGACCGTGCTCTTCGACGCTCCGCTCCTCGGCGAGGTCGATCTCGGCGAGGTCGCGACCGTGGTCGGACTGGTCGGGATCGCCAACGTGATCAATCTGATCGACGGCGTCGACGGGCTCGCCGCCGGCGTCTGCGTGATCAGCGCCGTCACGCTCGCCGCGATCGCCCTCTCGCTCGACCGCAACGCGGCGGGGGTGCTCGCCGCGATCACCGCCGGCGCGGCACTCGGTTTCCTCCGCCACGGCTTCCCGCCGGCGTCGAGCTTCATGGGAGACACGGGGTCCAACCTGCTCGGCTTCCTGCTTGGGGCGATCGCGATCCAGGGGGCGCTGAAGACGAACGCCGTCGTCGCCCTCGCCTTCCCACTGGTCGTGCTGGCCGTGCCGATCCTCGACACGAGCTTCGTCCTCGCCAAGCGCCTCAAGTACCGCCGCCCGATCTTCGGCGCGGATCGCTCGCACTTCCACCACCGCTTCGCGAACGTCGGCTACAGCCAGCGGCGGACGATCGCCTATCTCTACGGCTGGACGGCGGCAATGGCCGCCTTCGCGCTGGCGCTGCGTTTCGTCCCCTACTCCAACGACCGGGGAGACTTCGACCCGGCCTGGACGGTGGTGATGGTCGTCTTCTTCGCGGTAGCGGTAGCGGCCAGCTTCCGCCTGCTGCTCGATCTCGAGATCCTCAAGCTGCGCCGCTTCCGCTTCCGCCAGGTCAGAGCCCACAAGCCCGAAGCCTCGCCTGACGAGGTGGACGCCGGCGTGGTCCACGAGCTCGAGACGGGCACCTTCGGTGCGGTCGACCCCGAGACAGGTGAGTTGCAGGCGGTCGACCCCGAGACGGGGGAGTTCGACGCGATCGATCCGCCCTAGGCGTCCTCGTCGAGGCCGCCGACCTGCAACAGCCCCTGGGGCTCCTCATGGTCGACCTGCAGGGTCGTGTGATCGAGGTCGAAGCGGTCGTGGAGGATCGCCTCGACCTCGCGTCGCCGCGCATGACAGTCCTCGTCGGCGCCGACGACGACGTGGGCCGAGAGCGCGGCGAAGCCGGAGGTAATCGTCCAGACGTGGAGGTCGTGGACCTCGACGACCCCTTCAGCCGCCGCCATCGCTACTCCGATCTCGTTCGCGTCGAGGCCCTCCGGGGTTTCCTCGAGCAGGATCCGGACCGATTCGCGGATGATCGGGATCGCGCTGGCCGCGACGAGCAGCGCGATCAGGGCGCCGATGATCGGGTCGGCCTCGTCGAAACCGGTGGTGATGATCACGATCGCTGCGACGATCGCCCCGACCGAGCCGGCGAGGTCGGAGAGCACGTGGCGCATCGCTCCCTTCATGTTCAGGCTCTCGCCCGAGCCCTTGGCGAGGATCCGCGCCGCGAGGATGTTGACCACGGCGCCGACGGTTGCGATCACGAGCATGCCGACGCCGGCGACCTCCTCGGGGGAGTCGAGACGCTGCCAGGCCTCGTACAGGATCCAGATCGAGACCGCGACCAGGGCGACGCCGTTGGTGAGCGCGGCGAGGATCTCGGCCCGCTGATAGCCGAAGCTCCGCTGCGGCGTGGGCGGCCTCGCGGCGAGGCGGATCGCGACCAGCGCCAGCGCCAGCGAGACGTTGTCGGAGAGCATGTGGACCGCATCTGCGAGCAGGGCCAGGCTGCCGGTCAGCAGGCCGCCGACGACCTCGACGACGGTGTAGGTCGCGGTCAGAGCGAAGGCGGTTCCGAGCGCCTTGGAGTGAGCGGCGCGGTCGGGCCCGGAGGCCGTCCCCGGGGGGCGATGTTGGAGGTGTGTGTGAGCCATGCTCTTGTGCCCATTGTGACCACCTCGGAGGGGGTCCGATTGGGCTTCGTCAATTCGGCTATATTCGCGCTCCGCCGTGGCAGTCCCACCTGGACGGCGACTGGCCCGCTAGCGGCCCACTTATGGACGGTCCCCACTTCGACAACCGAGGCGACAGGCGCTCCGCGCGCACCGATCCCTCTTCGCGTGATCGCTTCGCCGGCCGCGACCGTTGTCCTCTTCGCACTCCCCTCGGCGACTCGCGGAGGTGGAGCCGTCGCGGACGCCGGCTCCAGCGATGTCGGTAACCGCCTCGCGAATCTCAGGCGCTGATCTCGCGCGGAATCTCGACCTGCTGGTCCTGGCGCTCGCCCTTCCCCTCTTCATCGCGATCGACGCACCGATCGCCGGCTACCTCGCCGCCGGCGGAGCCTGGATCGTCGGCCGGATCGGCAAGGCCTTCGCCGATCGTCGCCGCGCTCAGGCCCTGCAGGCCGACAACCGCAATGCCGCCCTCGGCCTCACGGCCGCGACGATGCTGGGACGCCTGTGGATCCTCGCCGCCGCGATTCTGATCGTCGGGCTCGCGGCCGAGCGCGAGGCAGGCCTGGCGGCGGCCCTGTTGGCGGCCGGGCTCGTGACCGCGCATCTGGCCGGCGAGGGGATCGGCGAGCTGTTGGATGGCGGAGGTGAGTCCGCGTGAGCTGGTTCGGACGCCTCAGCACCGGCAAGAAGCTCCTCTTCATCGGCGGTATCTACCTGGTCGGTCTGATCGGGATCGCGGCCGTCTTCGGGTCCGACGGCAAGAACGAGACCTTCCAGCCGCAGGACGAGTTCCGGCTCGAATCCTGGGTCGGGATCTCGATCCTCGGGGTCGACATGTCGATCAACAAGGCCGTCCTGTACCTGACCCTGGCCGCGGCGGCGACGATCGGCTCGATGGTCTGGGTCGCGCGGCGGATGAAGATGAAGCCGAACCTCGTCCAGACAGCCGTTGAGCTCGCCTTCGACCTCGTCGACCAGCAGATCACCAACGACAACCTCGACAAGGAGCGGGCGATTCGCTGGTTTCCGTTCCTCGCCACGGCCTTCTTCTTCATCCTCTGGTCGAACCTGATCGGCCTGATCCCGCTGCCGACGAACACCGAGCATCCGATCGATATCTTCGGCCTCGAGATCCCCGCCTTCGCCCTGTATGCGGCGACGGCGAACATCTCGGTGCCGCTGATCCTCACCCTGATCGTCTGGGTCTCCTACAACGTCGAGGGGATCCGCGAGCACGGCTTCTTCGGCTATTTCAAGACCTGGCTTCCCGCCGGCCTCGAGGACATGCCGTTCGCTTTCAAGGCGTTCGTGTTCGTGATCGAGGCGATCTCCCACACGGTCCGCCTCGTCTCGCTCTCAGTCCGGCTCTTCGCCAACATCCTCGCCGGCCACCTGCTGCTGCTGTTCATGGGCGGTGGTCTCGCCGTCCTGCTCGGCCTCGCCGCACTCGGCTGGCTGACCCTGCCCGCCGCGTTCGCGTTCTTCGTCTTCGAGATCGTGATCGTCGCCGGCCTGCAGGCCTTCATCTTCTCGATCTTGACCGCAATCTATATCGGCGGCGCAACCGCTGATTCCCACTAGGAAAAGGAGTAACTGACCCATGGACTTTCTGATCTTGGCCCAGGCGTCCGAAGAAGTGCTGGCTAACGGCATCACCGACGCCGGCAAGGCGATCGCGCTTGGCGTGGGCGCCGGGCTCGGTTCGATCGGCGCCGGCATCGGCATCGGCATCATCTTCGGCAAGGAGATCGAGTCGGTCGCCCGCCAGCCCGAGATGGCGAGCGAGCTGCAGAGCATCCGCTGGCTCGGATTCGCGTTGACCGAGGCCGTTGCGTTCTACACCTTCATCTTCGGCCTGATCGCCTTCTTCCTCTAGGCCGCTGTGGAGTTCGCTAGCGACATAGCCGGCGTCCTCGTTCTCGCCGCCGAGGGCGAGGAGGAGGGTGGTTCCTTCCTGGTCGAGCCCGGACTGGGGATCATGATCTGGACGGTTCTCGCCTTCCTGATCACGATGTACGTGCTCTCAAAGCTCGCGTTCCCGCGGATCCGGGAGGAGCTCGAGAAGCGTGCGAACAAGATCAGCAGCGAGATCGACGCCGCAACCAGGCAGCGCGAGGAGGCCGACGAGTTGCTCGCCGAGTACCGCGAGCGCCTCAAGGAGGCCCGCGAGCAGGCGGACGACATCGTTGCCCGCGCCAAGAAGGCGGGCGACAGCGCCAAGAGCGAGGCCACCGAAGAGGGCAGGGCCAAGCGCGAGGAGCTTGTCGACGCCGCGAGGAAGGACATCGAGGCCGAGACCAAGCGCTCCCTCGAGAAGATCCGCAAGGAGATCGCTGATCTAACCGTGCTCGCCACCGAGCGCGTGACGCGCAAGTCCCTCGACGCTGACGACCACAAGCGCCTCGTCGAGGAGGCCCTCAGCGAGACCGACTTCTCGGCTCTCGCCGGCGACACGGCGGGGAAGGGCGAGTAGCGAGGATGTCCGCGGCGATACCGGCAACGGCACGGGGGGTTGAGCTCTGATGGAGGAGATCGCCCGCGTCTACAGCGAGGCGCTGTTCGATGTCGCCAAGGAGAAGGGCTCGCTCGACGAGATCCACGATCAGCTGGGCGAGTTCGCCGATGCGCTCGACGGCAGTCAGGACCTGCAGGTCTTCTTCTTCAGCCCCTATTTCTCCTCAGGAGAGAAGCAGGGGGGGATCGGAAAGGTGGTCGAGGGTGGCAACGCCGAGCTCGTCAACTTCCTCGAGCTGCTCGCCGAGAAGCACCGGATGCCGGTCCTGTTCCGGATCCGCAAGCGCTTCGACGATCTCTGGGCGAAGGAGAACCGACTGCTGAAGGTGACCGTGACCAGCGCCGTGAAGCTCGATCCCTCCGTGGTCGAGCAGGTCGGCAGCGAGATCGAGCGCAAGACCGGTCAGACGATCGAGCTCGAGGACCGAGTCGACGAGGAGATCATCGGTGGTCTTGTGCTCCAGGTAGGGAACATGGTGATGGACGCCAGCATCCATCACCGGCTGGAGAAGCTGCGCAAGGAGGTCGCGCAGGCTGCCTGAGGGCACGCGCGACCGCAACGAACTTCGAAACAAGGAGACGACGAACCTGATGGAAATCAAGCCGGACGAGATCTCAAGCATTCTGCGCCAGCGCATCGAGGGCCTGGAGACCGGCAGCGCCGATCTCTCCGAGGTCGGAACTGTGCTCTCCGTCGCCGACGGCATCGCCCGTATCCACGGCCTCGACAACGTCATGGCTCTCGAGATGCTCGAGCTGCCCAATGACGTCACCGGACTGGCGATCAACCTCGAGGAGGACAACGTCGGCGCCGTGCTCTTCGGCGAGTGGCAGAGCATCGTCGAGGGCGACACCGTCAAGCGCACGGGTGAGCTGCTGCAGATTCCGGTCGGCCCCGAGCTGCTCGGCCGGATGGTCGATCCGCTCGGCCGCCCGCTCGACGACCGTGGCGAGATCAACACCTCGGAGTTCCGCCCGGCGGAGTTCAAGGCGCCCGGCGTGATCCAGCGTCAGGGGGTCTCCGAGCCGATGCAGACCGGGCTGAAGGCGATCGACTCGATGATCCCCATCGGTCGCGGTCAGCGCGAGCTGATCATCGGCGACCGTCAGACCGGCAAGACCGCGATCGCGATCGACACCTTCATCAACAACCGGGATCAGGATCTGATCAGCGTCTACGTCGCGATCGGCCAGCGCATGGCGACCGTGGTCCAGCTGCAGGAGACCCTGCGTGAGGCAGGCGCGATGGACAACACGATCATCGTCGCCGCATCGGCCGATGAGGCGGCCCCGATCAAGTGGATGGCTCCCTACGCCGGAACGGCGATGGCCGAGCACTTCACCTACCAGGGCAAGCACACGCTCTGTGTCTACGACGACCTCACCAAGCACGCCTACGCGTACCGACAGATGTCGCTGCTCTTGCGGCGTCCGCCCGGTCGCGAGGCCTACCCCGGTGACGTCTTCTATCTGCACTCGCGCCTGCTCGAGCGTGGGGTCAAGCTCTCCGACCAGCTCGGCGGCGGCTCCTTGACGGCGCTGCCGATCATCGAGACGCAGGCCTCCGATGTCTCCGCCTACATCCCGACCAACGTGATCTCGATCACCGACGGGCAGATCTTCCTCGAGTCCGATCTGTTCTTCTCGGGCGTCCGACCGGCCATCAACGTCGGCATCTCGGTCTCTCGCGTCGGTGGCAACGCACAGACCAAGGCGATGAAGAAGGTCGCCGGCAAGCTGCGCCTGGAGCTCTCTCAGTACCGCGAGCTCGAGGCGTTCGCGCAGTTCGGCTCCGAGCTCGACGCCGAGACCCAAAAGACGCTCGCCCGAGGCGAGCGTCTGGTCGAGATGCTCAACCAGGTCGAGCGCAGGCCGCTCTCGGTCGCCAATCAGGTTGCGACGATCTACTCCGGAACCGGCGGGTACCTGGACCGGATCAAGACCGAACGTGTCCCGCAGTTCCTCGACGACCTGCTCACCCGCCTGCACGCCGAGCAGTCGGAGTTGATGGGTGCGATCAACGACGACGGTCAGCTCGAGGACGAGCGGGAAGAGGAGCTCGGCAACGCGATCGCCGAGATGATCGACGACTTCGGGCCCGACTTCGATCAGGAGGGCAACGAGCTCGAGGAGGGCGAATCCGACCGGATCAAGTCCGAGGAGGAGCGCTCCGCTCCGCCCAAGAGCGACGCCGAAGCGGAGCCCGAGAAGGAGGAGGTCAAGGCTTAGGCCCCGCACAGCGGGCTCTGACCGAAAGGACCGATGGCCACCCAGAAGGACGTAAAGACACGGATCAGCTCCGTCAAGAACATCCGCAAGATCACTCGCGCGATGGAGATGGTGGCTGCCGCGCGGCTGCGGCGAGCGGAGCAGCGCATCGACCAGATGCGGCCCTACGCCCAGTCGATTCGCAAGGTGACCAAGCAGGTCGCCGATGCCGCCGGCCCCAATGCGAACCGGGTTGCGCTTCTGCAGCAGCGGGAGAACGTCGAGCGCGTCGCGATCCTGCTCGTCACCGGTGATCGTGGCCTGGCCGGATCGTTCAACACCCAGATCATCCGCGCCGGACTCAACCTCAAGCAGGAGTTCAGCGCAGAGGGCGCCGAGGTCTCCTTCCTGGCAGTGGGCAAGCGTGGCAACAGCACCCTCGGCTTCCGCGGCGAGCAGGTCCTCGAGGCCTTCGTCGGCTTCACCGATCGACCCGCCTTCTCCGATGCCCGCGAGATCGGTCAGGTGCTCAGCTCCGGCTACATCGACGAGAAGTTCGATCGGGTCGAGCTGGTCTACAACCGGTACGTCTCGCCGTTGACCCAGTACGTGCGCCGCCACACCCTCCTCCCGCTGCAGGAGGCGGAGGTCTTCGGCGAGGGCCTGCCGGAGCCCGAGCTTCCCGAGGACGAGGATCTGGCCGCCGCGCACGGGCGATCGGACTGGATCTACGAGCCCGATCCCGAGGAGGCGCTGATGCTGCTCTTCGGCGAGTACGTCGACCTTTCCGTGTACCGGGCACTACTGGAGTCGGCGGCCTCCGAGCACGGCGCTCGAATGACCGCGATGCGGAGCGCCGCCGAGAACGCGGGCGACATGATCGACCGCTTGACGCTGGAAATGAACCGAGTCCGCCAGGCGGAGATCACCCAGGAGATCCTCGAGGTGGTCGGCGGGGCCGAGGCCCTGAGCTCGTCTTGAGAAACGCAAACTTCGACCAACTTCCGAAAGCGAAGGAGTAGAGATGTCAGAGAACGGAGACGGCACCAACAAGGGCACGATCGAGCAGGTGATCGGCGTCGTCATCGACGCGGTGTTCCCCGACAAGCTGCCCGAGATCTACTCGGCGCTGAAGATCGAGGTCCGGGGGGGCGACGGTCGCAACGCGATCAGCCTCGTCTGCGAGGTCCAGCAGCACACCGGCGACAACCGCGTGCGTGCGGTGGCCATGGACGCCACCGACGGTCTCCGTCGTGGTGACGAGGTGATCGACACCGGCGAATCGATCCAGGTACCGGTCGGCAAGGACACGCTCGGCCGTATCTTCAATCTGCTCGGCGAGCCCATCGACGAGGGCGAGCCGGTCGTGGGCGAGGCACGCTGGCCTATCCACCGGCCGGCCCCCAGCGTCGAGGATCTGACCCCCACTCAGGAGATCCTCGAGACCGGCATCAAGGTCGTCGACCTGCTTGCGCCGTACGCGAAGGGCGGCAAGGTCGGCCTCTTCGGTGGCGCCGGCGTTGGCAAGACCGTGCTGATCCAGGAGCTGATCAACAACATTGCGACCGAGCACGGTGGCCTCTCGGCCTTCTGCGGCGTCGGCGAACGGACCCGAGAGGGCAACGATCTCTACGTCGAGATGCAGGAGTCCGGCGTGATCGACAAGACGATGATGGTCTTCGGGCAGATGAACGAGCCCCCGGGCGCCCGTCTGCGCGTCGCCCTGACGGGCCTGACGATGGCGGAGTACTTCCGCGAGGAGGGCGGTCAGGACGTGCTCCTCTTCATCGACAACATCTTCCGCTTCGTTCAGGCGGGCTCCGAGGTATCGGCGCTGCTCGGGCGCATGCCTTCGGCGGTCGGCTACCAGCCGACGCTGGAGACGGAGATGGGTGAGCTGCAGGAGCGAATCACCTCCACCCAGCAGGGCTCGGTGACCTCGATCCAGGCCGTCTACGTTCCCGCCGACGACCTCACCGACCCGGCCCCGGCATCGGTGTTCGCGCACCTGAACGCGACCACGACGCTGTCGCGGGCGATCTCCGAGAAGGGCATCTACCCGGCGGTCGATCCGCTCGACTCGACCTCGACGATCCTCAAGCCCGACATCCTCGGCGAGGAGCACTACAGGACCGCGACCCAGGTCCAGGAGGTCCTGCAGCGTTACAAGGAGTTGCAGGACATCATCGCGATCCTCGGTATCGACGAGCTCTCCGACGAGGACAAGCTGCAGGTCAACCGCGCCCGCAAGATCGAGCGCTTCCTCAGCCAGCCGTTCAACGTCGCCGAGCAGTTCACCGGCACCCCGGGCGAGATCGTCCCGGTCTCCGAGACGGTCGAGTCGTTCCGGACCCTGGTCGACGGCGACCACGACGACATCCCGGAAGGGGCCTTCTACATGAAGGGCTCGATCGAGCAGGTTCTCGATGCCGCCAAGGGCGCGGGCGAGGACGAGACCGCCGGCGCCGGCAACGAGGCCGCCGAGCAGGAGCAGAAGAAGGAAGCGGAGGGGGCGGCGGCCTAGCCCGCCCGGCCCTCCCGGCTCATGGCTGAAGAATCAAAGATCAAGGCCGAGGTCCTCACTCCCGAGGGTAAGGTCTTCGACGGGCACCTCTTCCAGGTGTCGGCGCGGACGATGGTCGGCGAGGTGGGCATCCGGGCCCGTCACGCTCCGATGCTCGCCCGCCTGGTGCCCAGCGAGCTGCGCCTGTACGAGAACGCCGACGAGTTCAACTCCGGCAGCGGCGAGCACTACGCCGCGGCCGAGGGCTGGCTCGAGGTCTTCGCAAACAAGGTCGTCGTCCTCGTCGAGGAGGCAGTCAAGCCCGGCGATCTCGACATCAGCCGGCTCAAGGAGCGGATCGCCGACGCCGAGCAGCGCGTCTCGGAGGCTGCCACCGACAGCGCCGCCCTCGATGTCGCCGAGCGCGACCTGCGCCGGGCCGAGGCATTCCTCGAGCTTGCCGAGGCCTGAGCGGTGCCGGCCGGCCGCTCACTGTTGGCAACGGTCGCGACCCTTCTCGCCGGTGCATCGATCATCGCCTGCGGCGGCGACAGCTCCGCCGACGGCGAGGATTTCTTCGCCGACGCGGAGTCGATCTGCATCGATGCAACCGCCAAGGGGGTAGAGGCCTTCGTCGGCTCGCTCGACGCACCGGCCGAGGAGGCGAACAGCACCTACCTCGAGGGCCTCGCGGCGGCGCGTACGGCCGAGATCGAGCAGCTCGAGGGGCTGGATCCGCCCCAGGAGGAGAGTGACGCCTACCGCGACTACCTCGATCTGAGGAGCGAGGCGACCGACAGGCTCGAGCAGGCAGCCGCCGCCGAGGCTGATCCGACGGCCATCGACCGGGCGTCCGGTGAGGCCGAAGCGCTGCGCTCGGAGGCGGACGAGCTCGGGGCCGAGCTCGGTTTCGAGGCGTGCGCGAATCAGCTCCCCGCAGCGGACGAGGAGGCGATCGCCGAGACGATCGAGGTGAGCACCAATGCGAACCGGGCGGAGGAGATCTGCAACGAGCTCTCGACGGAGCGCTTCCAGAACCTCTTCGGTGGCGTTCAGGAGTGCATCAAGGCGCAGGCAGCCGGGCCGAGCACCGGCGCGCCCGAGGTGGTGGATCTCAAGGGCGTGACCATGGTCTCGGCCGAGGCCACCGTGAAGATCGACGGTCGCGGTCCCGGCCAGCCGGACACCTTCGTCGTCGACCTGCTCTACGAGGACGACACCTGGAAGCTCGAGCGGATCGAGCCAACCGCTTGAGCGGCCTTCGGCCAAGCCTGACCGCATCGTCGGCAGGCCCGCATCTCTACCCTGCTCCGGATGGACGAGCGACTCCTCGCCGAGAAGCTGATCGGCTACGACACCTCCAGCGGTGACGGCATCCGCCTCTGCGCGGGCTTCGTCAAGGGGTGGCTGGAGGCACGAGACATCCCCACCAGGCAGCTCGAGCTGCGGGGCCTGCCGATCCTGATGGCCGAGGTCGGCCCCAAGGACGGCCCGACGGTGGTCTTGCATGGCCACATCGACGTCGTGCCGGGCCGCGACGGCCAGTTCGAGCCTCGACTCGAGGGCGACCGATTGATCGGCCGCGGCGCCTACGACATGAAGGGCGCGGCCGCGGCGATGATGCTCGCCCTCGCCGACCTGCGCGACCAGGAGGAGGTGCGGGTGCGGCTCGCGATCGTTCCCGACGAGGAGTCGGAGGACGAGGACTACCGAGGCACCGACATGCTCGTCGACAACGACCTCGGCGGTGATTTCGCGATCACCGGCGAGCCGACCGACATGCACGTCGGCGTCGCCGCCAAAGGCGTGCTCGCGGTGCGGCTGGAGGTCTCCGGCCGGGCCGCGCACGGGTCGACCCCATGGGAGGGTGATAACGCGATTCTCAAGGCGTTTAGCGTGTTCCGCAACATCGAGTCGCTACCGTTCAGCAGGGAGTCCTCGGAGCTGTTCGATCGACCCTCGATCAACCTCGGTCGGATTCTCGGCGGCGATGCTCTCAACAAGGTCCCCGATACATGCGTGATTGACGTGGATATCCGTTACCTGCCAGAACAGGAAGAGAACGAGATTCTCACCCAGATCGAGGAGCTCGGCGACTGCCGTGTGGTTTCGACCTTCACCCGGCCGCCGGTCGAGGTCGACCGCGACTCCGCCTTCGTGCGGGCGCTCTGCAGCGCCGCTCAGCCCCACCACGACGGTGAGGTGACGGGCGTTGGCCGCGACGGCGCCTCCGACGCGATCAGCTTTCTCCGGGTCGGGGTACCCGCGGTCGAGTTCGGGCCCAGCGGCGCCGGGCATCACGGTCCCGAGGAGTGGGTGTCGGTCAGCTCGCTGGCCGCCTACCGTCTTGCGCTCGTCGACTTCGCGCGCAGGCTCCCGGATGCGATCGAGGGAGAACCGAGCTGATGAGTGACGAGCGTCGCGACCACTCCGAGCTTCCGGACGACGATCGGCCGCCCGAGCCCGCCGAGGCCGCACCCGAGACGGGCGAGAGCGCCGGCCTCGGCCTGACCGAGGAGTTCGCCAGGGTCGAAGCCGAGATCGAAGCCGATCTCGCCTCCGGCTCCTCTGCGGCGGAGCCCGACCAGCCGAGCGACGAGGCCGCTGCGAAGGACGCCGAGCCGGACCACACCGACCACGCCGAGCGCGGGCCGGACGAGGAGGAGCCCGAGCCCGAGGAGGAGGCGGAGCAGGACCCGGCTGAGGACGCCGAGCTCGAGCCCACCGGGGAGGCGGAGGCAGAGGAGGAGCCGCCGGCAGACGGACCGCTCGAGGTCGAGGGCGAGCAGGGCTCCGAGGGCGATGGGGACTCCGGAGACACCCCCGAGGCCGCCGGAGACGAGCCGACCGAGGACCCCGACGACGGCGAGGCGGACGACGCGACCGAGAAGGCGGCCCCCGTCAGCGGGGAGCGGGACCCGGCCACCGTTGTTCAAGCCTCGGCCACGCGCCCGATCGTTCGCCCGAAGTCCCAGACCGCGGTTCCGATCGGGTTGGGGATTCCCGACGAGGAGCTCGACGTCAAGATCCCGAGCCTCTGGTTGCGGTTCCTCAGCGGCTCGGTCCTGATCGTCGCCTCAATGGCGGCGGCTGTCGCCGTCACCGGGCTGCTCTTCTTCAGCGACGTCGCCGCGAAGCTGCAGCCGATCCCGGGTATCGACGATCAGCTCGCCGAGGTCGCGAGCGACGACCCTCAGACGGTGATGATCATCGGCTCCGATCGCCGCGAGGGCAACGCCAAGGGCGACAAGCGCTCCGACACGACGATGCTGCTGCGGGTGGATCCCGACAAGGGGGTCGTCTCGCTGTTCTCGCTGCCTCGAGACCTCAAGGTCGACATCCCGGGGGTCGGTCCGAGCAAGCTCAACGAGGCGTACACGATCGGTGGCGGGGAGCTGACCCTGAAGACCGTCAAGCGCTTCACCGGCATCGACATCAACCACGTCGTCGAGATCAACTTCGAGGGCTTCGCCGACGCCGTCAACGCGATCGATTGCGTGTTCATCGACGTCGACCGCGAGTACTTCAACGACAACGCCGGCCTGCCGCCGGAGCTCCAGTACGCCGAGATCGACATCAACGCGGGCTACCAGCGGCTCTGTGGCGAGAAGGCGCTGCAGTACGTCCGCTACCGCCACGAGGACACCGACCTGGTCCGCGCCGCGCGCCAGCAGGATTTCCTCCGCGAGGCCCGCCAGAAGGTGCAGCCGCGGGAGCTGTTGCCGATCTTCGGGCAGGGCAACGAGCTGATCGACATCTTCACCGACTACACGCGCTCCGATATCGCCGATGAGAACGACATCATCGGGATCCTCAAGTCCTTCATCGCGGTCCGCGACGTGCCGGTCAACGAGGTCCACTTCGAAGGCGACATCGGCGGCCCGACCGATACGTTCGTCACCTCCACCGACAACCAGGTCGAGCGGGCGATGGACGAGTTCCTCAACGGGCTCGGCTCGGAGGGCCGGCGCGGCGGCGAGAACGTTGACAAGAAAGACAACAAGAAGAAGGACAAGAAGAAGAAGGACAACAAGAAGAAGGACAGCAAGCCCGAGGAGGACGCGAATGTGGTCTCGACCGAGGACCTCGGCGACGAGAAGTACGGATCGATGGCCGCGCGCCTGCGGGAGGACGCGAAGAAGAACGTCCGCCGACTCGGGATCCCGGCCTTCTACCCGACGGTGCTGGTCCCCGGATCCAGCTTCAGCCTCGATTCGCGCACGTATGAGATCAAGGCCGAGGACGAGAAGAAGGAGCCCGCGTACAAGACCGTGATCGCGCTGCAGGATCCGAACAGGCTGACCGAGTACTACGGCTTCACCGGGACGACCTGGAGCGATCCGCCGATCCTCCGCAACCCCTCCGAGACGCGAAAGATCGGTGGTCGCGAGTACCTCCTCTTCTACGACGGCGACCGGCTACGGCTCGTCGGCTGGAAGGAGAAGGGGAACGCCTACTGGCTCAACAACACCCTCCCCCAGAGCATCGGCGAGGCGGAGATGCTGGCGATGGCCGCCTCGATCAAGGAGGTCTAGGCCCCTGCCGACGGAGCGCAAGTTCTGGCTTCGCTTCGGCCTCGGCTCGCTGCTGATCGTCCTCTCGGTTGCAGCTGCGACAGCCTCAGCCGGCCTGCTGATCGCCTCCGGCGCGGCCGACGACATCGAGCTGATCGCCGACATCGAGGCCGAGGAGGTGCCCGAGTCGGAGCCGGGGGAGCCCTACACGCTGCTGCTGCTCGGCTCCGATCGACGGCCCAACCAGCTCGACGAGCGCTCCGATACGACGATGCTGCTGCGACTCGATCCCGACGACGACGTCGTCTCGATGCTCTCCCTCCCACGCGACCTGCTCGTCTCGATTCCCGGGCACGGGTTCGACAAGCTCAACACCGCCTACACGAACGGCGGCCCACGGCTCACCCTGCGCACCGTCAAGCTCCTGACGGGGCTGAAGATCAACGAGGTTGTCGACGTGGGCTTCACCGGCTTCGCCGAGGCCGTCAACGCGATCGACTGCGTCTACGTCGACGTCGACCGCGAGTACTTCGTCCCACCCCGGGCCGGCTACGCCGAGATCGACATCAACGCCGGCTATCAGCGGCTCTGCGGGCTGAAGGCGCTGCAGTACGTGCGTTACCGGCACACCGACAACGACATCGTCCGGGCCGCGCGTCAGCAGGAGTTCCTCCGGGAGGCCCGCGGGCGCGTCGACGTTCGCGGCCTGCTCGCCGGCAAGGGCGAGGGCCTGCTCGATGCCTTCACCTCGAACACGCGCTCGACGATCGACGACGGCGGATCGCTGCTCGACATTGCCCGCACACTGTTCGAGGTCCGCCACGCCTCGGTGACCCAGATTCAGGTCAAAGGCGATCTGGGGGAGGACGATATCCGCGCCAACATCCGCCAGATCGACAGGGCGGTGCGCCGGTTCCTCGGCTCCGACGCTCCCCCCGAGGCCGACGCGGTCCAACCGCTGGTCCCCGATCGGGCGGCCGATCGCCGCAGGGTGGCGGCGAAGGAGGTCAAGCGCGCCGCGAGCTCGTTGGTGCCCGCCGACCCCCAGTTCGGCCGCTACGCCGCGACGGCGTCGCGACGGCTGGGGATTCCCGCCTACTACCCGACCGCACTCCCGGAGGGCACCAGCTTCGATCGGGACTCCCGCACCCACGACTACCTGACCGAGGACGACGATCGCGCGGAGGCCTACAAGCTCGTGATGAGCCGCTCCGATCCGGAGATCATCAGCGAGTACTTCGGGGTCAGCGGCACGACCTGGGAGGACGCCCCGATCCTTCGCCGGCCCTCGGAGGTGCGCGCCATCGGCACCCGCGAACTGCTGCTCTTCTACGCCGGTGACCGCCTCCGCCTCGTCGGCTTCAAGGAGGACGGCAACGCCTACTGGGTCTCGAACTCCCTCTCGCTCAGACTCAGCGAGGAGGAGATGCTCGGAATTGCCGCCTCGATGCGGCCCGCCTGAGGGTCACCGGCCGACGTCGGCTGCCGGCAGGCACACCGAGCCCCGGCCTGACACCATTCCCGCCTCATGAATGAGCACGACCATCCCTCTGACGACGCCGACACCTCGGCCGATACGCTTGAGCCGATAGGCGTCATCGGCGTCGGCTGGGTTGGCCTGGTCACCGCCGCATGCTTCGCCGAGCAAGGCCACGAGGTCTGGGCGATGGACATCGATGAGGCGAAGGTGCGGTCGCTTTCCGCCGGCCGGCTGACGATCCACGAGCCGGACCTTCCCGAGCTGGTCCGGCGCAATTCCGAGCGGCTCAACTTCACGACCTCGATGGAAGACGTCCTCGCCAATGCGCGGCTCCTGTTCTGCTGCGTCGATACACCCCCGACCTACTCGGGCGACGCCGACCTCTCCCGGGTCCGCTCCGTGGTCGCGAAGCTCAGCGACGACTCCGAGCACGCGCTCGTCATGAAGAGCACCGTTCCGGCCGGAACCGGGGAGTCGATCCGGCGCGACCTCTCCACCCTCCCCTACGTCGCCTGCCCCGAGTTCCTCAAGGAGGGCTCCGCGGTGGCCGACTTCCTCCACCCCGATCGCGTCGTGATCGGCTCCGATCCCGGCGCCGAGTGGGCCGCCGAAGCCGTCGCCACCGCCTATCGTCCGCTCGGCGGAGAGATCGTCCGTACCGATGTCGCCAGCGCGGAGATGATCAAGCTCGCCTCCAACGCCTTCCTCGCCACCAAGATCAGCTTCATCAACGAGATCGCCAACGTCTGTGAGGAGGTCGGCGCCGACGTGACCGAGGTCGCGCACGGCATGGGCCTCGACGAGCGGATCGGGATGAGCTTCCTGCGGGCCGGGATCGGTTTCGGCGGATCCTGCTTCCCCAAGGATGTCGACGCGCTCAAGCAGCTCGCCGGCAACTCCGGGTACCACTTCCAGCTGCTCAACTCGGTGATCGAGGTCAACGAGCTTCAGAAGCGCCGGGTGTTGGGCAAGCTGACCAAGCACCTCGGTTCGCTCGTCGGCAAGCGGATCGCTCTGCTCGGACTCGCCTTCAAGCCGCATACGGATGACATGCGCGAGGCCTCCAGCCTGGTCCTCTCGGCGCGTCTGCAGGGCGAGGGCGCCCAGGTCGTCGCCTACGACCCCGTCGCCGATGAGGCCGGTGAGCTTCTGCCCGCCGTCGAGCACGCCGCCGACCCGATGTCGGCGCTGCGGGGAGCCGACGCAGCGATCCTGGTCACCGAGTGGCCCGAGTTCGCCGAGCTCGACTGGGGCGCCGCGGCCGCGGCGATGCGAAGCGCCGTCCTCGTCGATGGGCGCAACTTCCTCGACCCCTCGTCCCTCCGCGCGGCGGGCTTCGTCTATGAGGGGATCGGCAGGGGCGGCGACCCGGCCAACTCCGGGGCCTGATCGGCCGCGCGAACTGATAGACACGACCCCCCCCACACGCCCACCCAGTGACTTCTAGGAGGAGAACTTGCAGGCCCTGATCCTGGTCGGAGGACACGGCACGCGGCTGCGCCCGGTGACGCTGACGGTGCCGAAGCCGGTCCTGCCCCTCGTCGACCGGCCGTTCATCCGCTACATGATCGATTGGCTCGCCCGGCACGGCGTCGATGACATCGTCATGGCCTGCGGCTTCATGCCCGACGCCCTGCGCGAGACGCTCGGTGAGGAGATCCCCGGTGGCCCGCGCCTGCGCTACGTTGAGGAGCCCGAGCCGCGTGGCACGGCGGGAGCGATCAAGTTCGCCGAGGACCTGCTCGAGGACCGATTCTTCGCGCTCAACGGTGATGTTCTCACCGACCTCGATCTGACCAAGCTGCTGTGGCGTCACGAGAGCAGCGACGCGCGCGCGACGCTGGCCCTGTATCCCGTCGAGGATCCCACCGCCTACGGGCTCGTCCGCCGCAACGATGACGGCGAGATCGTCGAGTTCCTCGAGAAGCCCGATCCCTCCGAGATCGACACCAACGAGATCTCGGCCGGCGCCTACGTGCTCGAGAAGGAGGTGCTCGATCTGGTTCCGCCCGACGAGGACGTCTCGATCGAGCGCCAGGTCTTCCCGAAGCTGGTGGGCGACGGCGCCTACTCGGAGCGCCTGGACGGCTACTGGAAGGACATCGGCACCCCCGATCGCTATCTCCAAGCCTGCTGGGACATCCTCGAGCGCAGGGTCGAGACCGAGCCCGGCAAGCGGGTGGACGGTGACGGTGTCTTCATCGACGCCGAGGCCTCGATCGACCCCGGAGCGGAGGTCAGCGGGCCGGCTTTCGTCGAGGCCGGGGCCCAGGTCGCCTCCGGCGCGGTGGTCGGCCAGCGGGCCGTGATCGGCTCAGGCACCAGCCTCGCCGAGCGCGCCCGCGTGGCCGACTCGGCGGTGTTCGCCGACTGCAGAATCGGGGTCGGGGCGAGCGTGACGGGATCGATCATCGCCGCCGAGGTGCGGGTCGAGGGAGGGGCGGTCGTCCCCGAAGGCTCAGTGATCGGGGCCGGGGCGACGATCACAGCGTCAGCGGCGCTCGGCGCCGGAGCGAAGGTAGGACCGGGAGAGGTTGCATGAGCACGGATCTGAAGACACGCTTGGCCGAGTTCGACTCGGGAGACCAGTACGAGCCCACCATGGCCCTGCCCGATCACCTCAGGGACGCCCTGTGGCGCGTGTCCTCGGCCAAGATCGACCCGATAGAGGCGACCGGACTCGTCGTTTGCGGGATGGGCGGATCGGCGATCGGAGGCGATCTCGCGGCCGCAGCGATCGGGTCGCGAATGTCGCGACCCCTGAACGTCACCCGCGCCTACGGAGTGCCGCCGTGGACCGCACCCGATCGCGCGATCTTCTGTTCGAGCTATTCGGGCAATACCGAGGAGACGATGGCCTGCTACGCGGCGGCTGAGGCGGTCGGCGCCCAGCGAATCGTCGCCACCACCGGCGGCGCCCTGGCGGAGGCCGCGCGCCGTGACGGCGTTCCGGTGATCGGGATGCCCGCCGGGCTGCAGCCTCGTGCGGCCGTCGGGTACACGTTCGCGATCGCGGCGGAGGTCGCGGCGATCGCCGGCGCCGCCGATGCGATCCGGATGGAGATCGACAGCTCAGCCGCGCATCTGGAGGCGGCCAAGGACTCGCTCCTGCAGACCGCCCATGACCTCGCCGCGCGGATCGAGGGCTCGGTGCCGCTGATCTACGGCTGCGGGTTGACCTCGGCCGTCGCCTATCGCTGGAAATGCCAGGTCAACGAGAACGCCAAGCATCCGGCCTGGAGCCACGATCTGCCTGAGATGGACCACAACGAGATCGTCGGTTGGGCCGGTAGCGCCGAGGGCGCCTACACCGCGGTCTTCCTCGAGGACTCCGATCAGCACCCGCGGGAGCGGCAGCGGGTCGAGCTTACCTCCGAGCTGATCGGTCGCCAGGCCCATGATGTGCTCCGGGTCGAGACCGAGGGCGAGAGCCGCACCGAGCGCCTGCTGTGGGCGGTGATGCTCGGTGACCTGCTCTCGCTCGAGCTCGCGGCTCGCGCAGGGGTCGACCCGACCCCGGTCGACGTGATCGAGTCGCTCAAGGACCGGCTCGGCCGGCCCTGAGCGACTCGCGTCGATCAGCGGTCAGTTCCCGCAGACGGTGAACCCATAGGCGCCGGCTAGCTCGGCCGCCTGGGTCTGCTCGCCTTCCAGCACCGAGCCGGGGTTGCTCTCGGCCTCGGCGGCGAGCTCCTCCAGCGCCGAGAGCAGTTCGCCGATCTGCTCCGAGTCCTCCTCCGGCGGGTTGAGGGCGGCGATCTGCTCGCGTTGGTCGGCGAGCTCGGGGGCGACGACACTGCTGATGAACGCCTCCTGATCCTCCCGCGGGGGCTGGGCGCCCGAGGTCCCGAACTCATCCTGGGCGGCCTGCGTCAGCGCCTGGTCGGACTCGGCGCAGATCTGATCGGCCTGAGTGATGAACTCCTCCTTGGTCAGGGGCGGTTCGGAGCTGTCGTCTTCGCCGCAGCCGGCGGCGATCAGGGCGGTGGTGGCGACGGCGATCACGATCAGATGCTTGGCGTTGAGGGACTTCAAGGGGTGGCCTCCGTTGGTGGGTGTGGGAGCCGGCGGTCGCCGGATTGGACCTCGGCACTGTAGCCCGCGGTCGGCCTCGGAGTGCAGGGCGGGCGACGTCATCTAGTCTTCGGCCGCGTGAGAGCAATGGTCATGGCAGCCGGCCTCGGCACCCGCCTACGGCCGATCACCACCGAGATCCCCAAACCGGTGGTACCGGTCGCCAATCGCCCGATCGTCGGGCACCTGATCCGCCTGTTGCGCAAGCATGGCGTCGAGGAGGCGATCGCCAACCTGCACTGGTTCCCCGATACGGTCCGCGAGCGTCTCGGCGACGGGTCCCGCTTCGGCCTCGAGCTCACGTATTCCCACGAGGAGGAGCTGCTCGGCACGGCCGGCGGCGTCCGCAATGTCTCCAGCTTCCTCGCCGAGCCCGACGAGACGTTTCTGGTCCTGGCCGGCGACGCGCTCACCGATGTCGATCTCACCGCTCTGGTGGCCGCACACGAGCGCAACGGCGGCGTTGCCACGCTCGCTGTGAAGCAGGTCAAGGACGTCAGTCAGTACGGCGTGATCGTCACCGGCGGTGACGGGCGGATCCAGGGGTTCCAGGAGAAGCCGGATCCGGCGGAGGCTCTCTCCGATCTCGTCAACTGCATGATCTACGCATTCAGCCCGGAGGTCTTCGACTACTTCCCCGCCGGCGATCCGATCGACTTCGCCCACGACGTGTTCCCGGCCCTTCTCGAGAACGACGTTCCCTTCCACGTACACGAGATCGACGCCTATTGGAACGACATCGGCACCCTTCCGGAGTACCTGACGGGGAATCTCGACGTGCTGCGGGGAAAGGTCACCCTCGATGCGCTCGGCGGCACCCTGATCGACGCCGAGACCGATCCGGGCGAGGCCGGCCTCGGCGCCGACATCGAGGTCGACGGGCCGATCCTGGTCGGCGAGGACGTGGAGGTCGGTGCCGGCGCCAAGCTGACCGGCCCGTTGGTGATCGGCACTGGATCACGGATCGGCTCGGGCGCGATGGTGAAGGAGTCGGTGCTCCTGCCTGCGGCCCGGATTCCCGAGCGCGGCCTGATCGCCCGGGGCATAGCGGGCAGCGCCGAGCGGCTCGCCTCGCTCGACTGGTAGCCCCGGATGGCCGACCGGCGCGTCGAGTTCCTCTGGTGGGAGGGCTGCCCCTCCTGGCAGCGCGCGCTCGCCGAGTTGAAGGAGCAGATGCGGGCGCTGGGGCTTGACCCCGGGCGGATCGAGCTGCGCGAGGTGGAGACCGACGAGCAGGCCGAACGCGAGGGCTTCGTCGGCTCGCCGACGATCAGGATCGACGGCGTCGACATCCAACTGCCGGGTGAGGAGCCGACCGGGCTAACCTGCCGCATCTACAGGCTTCGCGACGGCCGGATCTCGGCGCTGCCGGACCCCGGGGCTGTACGCGAGGCGCTCGAACAGGCGACAGCAGGAGGCGAACAGTGACCGAAGGTGGAATCGGGATCGGCGATCGGGCACCCCAGTTCGAGCTGCGTGATACCTCCGACCAGCTCCATGACCTGGGGGAGCCGGGGCGGGCCGAGGCGACGGTGGTGGTCTGGACCTGCAATCACTGTCCCTACGCCCTCGCCTGGCATGACCGCATTCTCGCCGTCGCCGAGGAGCACTCCGAGTCCGGGGTCCGGACGCTCCTGATCAACTCCAACGACGCCGAGCGGTTTCCCGCCGATTCACTGGAGGCGATGCGCGAGCGCGTCGACGCCGAGGGGTGGCCCGTGCCCTACCTCCACGACGCCGACCAGTCCGTCGCCCGCGAGTTCGGGGCGAAAACGACCCCCGACGTGTTCGTGCTCGACTCCGAACACAGGCTGGTCTACCGCGGGGCCCCCGACGCCGACCACCAGGACCCCTCCCACGATGCCGCATGGCTTCGTGACGCGCTGGCCGCCGTGAAGGCGGGCGAGACCCCAGAGCGGGCCGAGACCGAGCCGGTCGGTTGCTCGATCAAGTGGAAGGCCTAGCGGCCGTGGTGGCCGCGATGGTGCCGAGAGGAACGCGTCCGTGACCTCGCGCAGGCGGCTGGTCCGCGTTCCGGCGACCTCAGGCAACCTCGGTCCCGGCTTCGACGTGCTCGGAGCCGCGCTCTCGCTCGAGCTCGAGGTCGAGGTCGGCGAAGCGGGGGAATTCTCGATCGAACCTGGCGGCGAGGGGATCCCCTCCGACCGCTCCAACCTGATCGTCAGAGCCTTCGAGCGCCTGCACAGCGCGGATGGGATCCGCTTTCAGGTCCGTAACGAGATCCCGCTCGCCCGCGGGCTCGGCTCCAGCGCCGCCGCGATCCTCGCCGGTCTGCTCGCCGCTGACCACATCTTCGAGCTCGGCAACTCGCGAGAGGACATCTTTGCCCACGCCACCGCGATGGAGGGCCACCCCGACAACGTCGCTGCCGCGCTCTACGGAGGGTTCACGGTCTGTGGGGCTCCGGGCGCGTCCTTCCGCGAGACGCCGCCGGACCCGATCCAGATCGCCGTCGGGGCGCCGTCGCCGGCGCGGATCCCACCCCCGGCAAGGCTCTCGCCTCCGGAGGGCGTCGAGGCGCTGCTGGTGATCCCCGACGAGGAGGTCTCGACCGAGGCGGCCCGCTCGGTCATGCCCGAGACCGTTCCGATTGCCGACGCCGCTCACAACGTCGCGGCTGCCTCCCAGCTCGTGCTCGGGATCGAGCGCTCGGACCTGACCCTGATCGAGCGCGGCCTCGCCGACAAACTGCACCAGCCCTACCGCCGGCCGTTGTTCGAGCGCTCGATGCAGGTCGTCGAGGCGGCCCGCGATCTCGGCGCGCTCGGAGCGACGATCTCCGGCGCGGGCCCGGCGGTCCTGGTCTGGAGCTACTGGCAGTCGAGCACCGACCTGATCGGCGATCTGGCCGCCGCGGCCGGCGGCTGGGCGGAGGTCGTCCGGGCCCCGTTCAACCCGCTTGGCGCCGAGGTCGAGCTCTAGCCATGGGCTCGTTTCAACGCTCCGCCGGCGATCGTGCGATCGAGGTCGAGGGTCTCGTCAAGCAGTTCAAGAAGGGTCCGCTCGCCGTCGACGGGATCGACCTCCACGTAGAGGCGGGGGAGATCTACGGCTTCCTCGGCCCCAACGGAGCGGGCAAGTCAACCACGGTTCTGATGCTGACCACGCTGTTGCCGCCGACCGGCGGCACCGCGCGCGTAGGTGGCCACGACGTGATCCGCGAAGGTCCGAGGGTTCGCGAGGTGATCGGTGCCGCCCTGCAGGAGGCGGCGCTCGACATGCACCTGACGGCGCGCGAGCACATGCGGCTGCAGACAGGTCTGCAGGGGGTGCCGAAGGCGGACCGTCGCCGGCTCGGTGACGAGCTGATCGAGCGCGTCGGTCTCGCCGAGGCGGCCGACCGCCGCGTCGGCGGCTACTCGGGCGGCATGAAGCGCCGCCTGGATCTGGCTCTCGCTCTCGTCCACGGCCCGCGGATTCTCTTCCTCGACGAGCCGACCACCGGCCTTGACCCCCAGAGCCGGACCTCGCTGTGGGGGGAGGTCGAGCGCCTCGCGCGGGAGGAGGGCATGACGGTGTTTCTCACCACCCAGTACCTGGAGGAGGCCGATGCACTGGCCGACCGGGTCGGGATCATCGATCGTGGCCACATCGTCGCCGAGGGGACGCCCACCGCGCTCAAAGCCGAGATCGGCGCCCCGAGCGTCGAGGCGATACCGAGCGACCCGGCCGACCACGACCGGTTGGCCGAGGTCCTCAACCGCTTCGCAGGCCCCGGGGAATGCGCGGAGCCGACCCGCGATGCGGTCGCGGTCCGCCTCGCCGACGACAACGACGGTCTCGCCGGCGTGATCAGGGCGCTCGACGCCGAGAGCATCGGCCTGGCCCACCTGCAGCTGCACGAGCCGACCCTCGACGACGTCTTCCTCGACAAGACCGGGCGAACCCTCGAGGGCGCGGGCGAGTCGGGGGCTCCGTCCACGGCGGCCGGGGGGGCCGACGCTCCCGAGGCGGTCGGCGCCTGAGATGGGCGCCCAGCTGGGGGCTACGTTCGAGGTCGCGCGGCGTTCCTTCATGCGGGCCCTGCGCCAGCCCGCGGTCGTCTTCCCGGCGCTGATCTTCCCCCTCTTCCTGCTGGCGGTCAACGTCGGCGGACTCGACAGCACCACGCAGCTGCCCGGCTTCCCCGCCGACAGCTATCTCACCTTCGCTCTCGCCGTCCCCTTCATCCAGGGCGCGATCTTCGTGCTCCTCAACTCCGGCACCGATCTCGCCACCGACATCGAGACGGGCTTCCTCGATCGCATGGCCCTGACGCCGATCGGCGGGGCCGGTCTGCTCGCCGGCGGGCTCGGTGGGGTGATGGCGGTGGCGATCTTCCAGACGGGCTTCTATCTGCTCTGTGGCTACCTCGCCGGCGCCACCTTCGCCGCCGGCCTTGCGGGCATCCCGGTCCTGTTCGCGCTCTCGATCTCGATCTCGTTCGCCTTCGGCTGCGTCGGCGCGTTCGCGGCGCTGCGGACCGGGAGCAGCGAGGTGATGCAGGGACTGTTCCCGGTCTTCTTCGTCTTCCTCTTCTTCTCCTCGATGGCCCTGCCGCGCGACCTGATCGAGCAGGACTGGTTCCGCACGGTGGCCACGATCAACCCGGTCAGCTACCTGATCGAGGGGGTTCGCAGCCTTTACACGGTCGGCTTTGACGGCGAGGCGCTGGCGCTCGCCTTCGGCTTCGCCGCGCTGATCGCGACGGTCTTTCTCACCGGCGCAGCGATCGCGCTGCGCGGCAGGCTGGTGCGGACGTGAGCTCGCGCTTCAGCTCGGTTGCGCTTGCCGTCGGCTGGCGCAACACCCATAACTTCGCCACAAATCCCGCGCTGATCCTCCCGGCGCTGCTCTTCCCGCTCTTCTTCTTCGCGGCCTTTGCCGGCGGTCTCTCCAGGGTCGACTCCACTCCCGGCTTCGACTACCCGAACGGCTACACCGCGTTCGAGTTCGCTTTCGTCCTCCTCCAGGCCGCCGCCTTCGGCGGCGTCTTCACCGGCTTCGGAATCGCTCGCGACTTCGAGTCCGGTTTCGGTCGGCGACTGTTGCTCGCGGCTCCCAACCGGCTCGGGATCCTCGCCGGCTACGTCGGCTCCGCGCTGGTCCGGGGCGGGGCGGTCGGAACGATGCTGTTCGCGATCGCGCTGCTGACCGGGATGAGGGTCAGCTCCAACGCGGTCGAGTTGGTCGGTCTGCTCACGCTCGCCCTGCTGGTCAGCCTCGCGGCGGCGCTCTTTGCCGCCGGCATCGCCCTGAGGTTCCGCAGCATTCAGGCGGGTCCCCTGATGCAGACTCCGGTCTTCCTGATCCTCTTCCTCGCCCCGGTCTACGTCCCCTTCGATCTGCTCCAGTCCTGGATCCAGACTGCCGCCTCGATCAACCCGATCACGCCGATCATCGAGGCCGTCCGGGGCCTGATCGCCGGCGAGCCCGAGAAGGTCCCGCTCGCCTTCGGCCTCGGCCTCGGCCTGGTCGTCGCCTTCATGGTCTGGGCGGTGCGCGGCGTCCGTAGCGCCGAGGCCGCGGGCGGCTAGCTGGCGCCGGGTCCACCGTCAAAGGAGGCGATGAGCGGTCGCCGATCGGCGGCTGGACGATTCGGACCTATGCCAGCGTGCCCACGGGCTCGGTCTCGGCGAGCACGCGCGGAGGCAGGGCCTCGCGACGGACCCCCTCGAGCCTGGGGAGGCGCTCCGGCATACCCAGGCGGGAGATGATCTCGGCGCTGAGCGCGAGGTAATCGCAGCCGCGGTCGGGCCGGTAGTCGAGGATCGGCACCGCGCGTTCGGCCGACTCCGCGTAGGCGATCGACTGGCGGATCACGGTGTCGAAGACCTTGCCGGGAAAGCGCTCGTCAAGCGCCTCCAACGTCTGGCGGGCGTGCTTGGTTCGCATGTTGGCGATGTTGAGCACGACGCCGAGCAGTTCGAGCTCGGCGTTGAGCGTGTCGCGGGCAAGATTGAAGATCTCCATCGCCTGCTCGACGCCCTGCAGCGAGAAGTGCTGGGCCTGGGTCGAGAGGATCGCGTGGCTGGAGGCGACCAGGGCGTTGACGGTCAGCAGTCCAAGGGTCGGGGGGCAGTCGATCAGGACGACGTCGTAGCGGCGCTTGACATCACGAAGCGCGTTGCGCATCGTCACCTCGCGGCCGATCTTCCCGGCGAGCACGAGCTCGGCCTCCGCCAGACCGAGGTTTGCCGGGATCACGTCCCCATGGATCGCGTCGGCGGCCCGCGCCTGTCCGGCGAGGACCTCGCCGAGGGTCGGCTGGGCCTCGGGATCGACGTCGAAGTAATCGGAGAGGTTGCCCTGGGGATCGGCGTCGATCGAGAGCACCTCGAGCCCGATCCGGCGCAGGACGTCGGCGATCGAACGAACGGTCGTGGTCTTCCCGGTGCCGCCTTTCTGAGACAGCACCGCGATCGTCACCGACATTGGTCCCCCCGCGCGGCGGGTTCCCGTTCGTAGAGCACGCCGCGACTATAGATGCCCCCAGCACGACGGGGGCGGGTGGACTCAGGCGACGGGGTGGCGCTCGCGCTCGCCGGCCAAGACGATCATCCGGTACGGACCGATCACTACCTCGTCGCCGCCGTTCAGCTCCGCGCAGCGGACACGCTCGCCGTTGACGTAGACCCCGCTGTGGCTGCGGTCGTCGATCACGTGGAGGATCTCGTCGCTGTCGCGGATCACGCGAGCGTGGATCCGCGCGACCTCGGGATGAGCGAGGCGGATCTGGGCCTGTGGGCTGCTGCCGAGTGTGCTCCAGCCGATCGGCACCTCGATTCGCTCGCTCTCGTCGTCGGGGCCGGTGGCGATCAGCGCAGGATCATGATCGTGGTGGGCCGACTCGAACGGATCCCAGTCGAATCGGCGCGCGGGGGACTGCGCCGCGGCACTCACATCGGGACTGCCAGTGATCATCAGCACGAAGATTGTAGCCCCGGCCGGGCCGGCTTTCCACTCGATCGGGGCGTGGGTTCTCCGCAGTTTCCGTCAGACGGCGCGGCGCACGTTCATCGCGCCGCCGAAGGAGCGGATCCGGACGACCGACTCCGAAGGGCCGATCCTCTCACCGCGGCCGCTCGCCTCGCATCGCTCGCAGACCCAGCCGCTCTTGCGTCTGCCGGAGCGCCGCACGACCGTCTCGCCGACGAGCGGGAAGCGCTCGCAGCAGGCGCAGCGGGCCACGCCGTCGATCGCCTCGCGACCGTGGCTGTGGCGGTCGTCGGGGACGGATGGGGCGGCGGGCACGGCACCGTCGCGGGTGAGCAGTGAGGACCCTGATGCAGTTGCGGCTTCCATGCCGTCGACCTTCGCCGCCGCCGCCCGCGCTCCTTCCGATGCGCGCGCGTGCTCCGCAGGGATAGAATCGCGGCGCGATGCGCCCGGTGACCGCCACGATCTCGATCGACGCTCCCCGCGAGCAGGTGTTCGAGGCGATCGCCGACCTCGCCAACCGTCCCGCCTTCTGCGATCACTTCGCGGAGCACTTCCACCTGGAGCGTCTGCAGTCGCGCGGACTCGGTGCCGCGGCGCGCTTCCGGGCCGCCGCGCCCCGCTTCCCGATCTGGATGGAGACGGTTGTCACCGAGGAGGAGGAGCCCTACCGCCTTATCGAGCGCGGCAGGGGGTCGAAGGCGGATCGGATGGAGACCGGAACGGCCTGGGAACTGGTTGAGGGCGGCTCGGCGGCTATGACCGAGGTGACCGTGACCTTCTGGATCGAGACCGAGAACAGGGTTGACAAGGGGATGTCGAAGTTCGGGGCCGGTCGCTGGTATCGGAAGCAGTGGAAGACCGCGCTGGAGCGCCTTCGCGACATGCTCGAGGCGGGAGAGCCGCTCGAGCCTGTGAGGGTCGCGGGTGCAAGCCGCTAGGTGAGTGGCGCGCCACCAGCCCGCTGAGCGCATATAGACTGCTGCCCTTCATGCGACTGAGACTGCCGACAACGCTGCTGCTGCTCGCCGCCTGCGCCTCGCTCGCCGTGCTCAGCGGCTGTGGCGAGGAGGAGAAGGGGGGCGAGGCAATCGAGGGCGAAGCCCTGGAGCTCGGCGAGCTCAGCTACACGGTGCAGATCACCCGCTTCCTCAACCCGGACGCCAAGGAGGACCGGGTCTACCTTCGTGGGCTGGAGCCGCCGCCAATCGGCACCGACTACCTCGGCGTCTTCATGCGGATCCAGAACGACGGCGACGAGGACGAGCGGATTCCATCCTCGTTCCCGGTCGTCGACACCCGCGAGAACACCTTCGAGGCGATCGAGACCGACAGCCCCTTCGCGCTTGAGCTCGGTGCGGAGATCCCCGCCGGTGGGCGGATTCCGGCTTTCGACACGCCTGCGGCGTCCGGCCCGATCAAGGGCTCGATGCTGGTCTATCTGCTCGATGAAGCCTCGAACGAGAACCGGCCTCTGGAGCTCGAGATCGCTGGACCCGACGGGGAGATCTCGTTCATCAAGCTCGACCTCTAGTGAGGTCGGCGCCGGCGTCCTGCCGGCAACGGGCGCCTGAGGGCACGCAAGCGACCCGGGGCTACAGGCCCGCGGAGAGGATCTCGCGAGCGATCGGCGCCGCCACTACCCCGCCGTCGCCGTCGGCGTTGACGATCATCACCGCGATCGCCAAGCGCGGCTTGTCGGCGGGAGCGTAGGCGGCGAACCAGGCGTCGACGTCCCCCTCGACCGGGGCGTCGGGATTGTCGGGATCAGGTGTGCCACCCGTTCCCAGTTCGGCGGTGCCCGTCTTGCCGGCCACCTGCACGCCCGGCACCGAGGCAGCGGTGCCCGTACCTGAGCGCACCACCTCCTCCATCATCTTGGCGACCTGCTTGGCGACGCTTTGGTCGGTGACCTCGACATCGCCGGTCTCGGACCGGAACTCCTGTCCCTTGACGAGCGGTGTCGGCGAGCGGACCCCGCCGTTGGCGATGGTCTGGGCCACGGAGGCCATCTGCAGGGGCGTCGCGAGAACCTGACCCTGGCCGATCGCGCTGACCGCGACATCGAGCTCGCTCCCGATCGGCGAGGGGATCGTGCTCGACGGCGGCTGGGTCGCCGCCAGGGCGTCCTCCCGGTAGATGGTCGGCGGCTGGTTGAAGCCGAACTTCTCGGCCAGCTCGAGCAGATTCTCCTCGCCGAGCTCCGCCCCCATCGGGGCGAACACCGTGTTGCAGGACTTCGCGAAGCTGGCGACCAGGTTCCCCCCGCATGCCTCCTCGTGGGCGTTGTCGATCGCACGGCCGCCGACGTCGGTGCTGGTCAGCACCGGATACTGCTGTTCCGGTGAGGTAATCCCCTCATTCAGCCCTCCGACGGTGGTGATGATCTTGAAGGTCGACCCCGGTGGCTGAGGGGCTGAGAAAGCGACCCCCGATAGCGCCCGGACCTCGCCGTTTCGGGCGTCGAGCACGGCGACGCCCCCGAACTGCTCACCCAGCGCCGCCGCGGCGGCGTCCTGCAGGGCGAGGTCGAGGGTGGTGCGCAGCGGCTTGCCGGGCGTGGGCTCGCCCTCGGCGAGGGGCCGCCGCTCGCCGCCGCTGCGGGCGAACAGCTTGCCCCCCGGAACGCCGGCGAGGTCACCGTCGAAGGCGAGCTCCAGGCCGCTGGTTCCGGCCGGGGTCCCCTCGGGGAAGCCCTGCCTCGCCATCTGGGCGGCCCGCTGCTCGGGGGCCGTGCCGATCTCGCCGGTGACGATTCCTCCGGCGCCGCTGGTCACGCGGGCGTCGGCGGGGCCGCTCGCCAGCGGCGTACCGTCGAGTGCCAGGATCGGGGCCCGCTTCGGCGCCCTGGTCTTGCGGTCGAGAGTCTCGTCTGAGCGCAGCCCGGGAAAGACGTTGTTCGGTCGCCACGCGATCTTGCCGTCCTCGACGGGGAGCGCCAGCTCCCCTTCGACCGTCCCGAAGGAGTCGGTGTCGATCGTGAGATCGACCGCGATCACCTCATCCGAGCCCTCCTTCAGGGGACCGCGGGTCTCCCCGGCCTCAACCGCCTCGACCGTGGCGACCCGCTGGGCGCGGTCGTAGGCGCGCGTGAAGTCCTCCAGCGGCGTCTGGGCGGCGGCGGCGGGGGTCAGCTCGGCGTACATCGCCTCCAGGTCCTGCTGCTCCCAGGCCGCCGCGAAGCGCTCGGCGGCGTCGAGCCCGGGCGATCCAGAGGCGACCACGACCCCGGCCCCGAAGGCGATTGCGGCGACAATGGCCAGCGGTGCGAACCGGACAAGCATCCGGCGGCGTCGGGCGGCGGTCCTGCTGTTGGGGCTCACGGCTGGGAAGGTTCCTGGGTCAGGGGCTCGAGGGAGATGGCCTCGGATTCGCCCCCCTCTAGGCTACCTGCGCCATCCCTTGGCAACCGAGTCCTACCCCTACTACGCGTGACCGGAATCGACTGGATCATCATCGCCTTCGCCCTGCTGCTGGTGCCTTTGGGCTACCGGCAGGGGATGGTGGTCGGCGTGCTCACCCTCGGCGGCTTCGCCGCCGGAGCGCTGCTCGGCTCCCGGGTCGGCCCGCTGCTGCTCACGGAGGGCTCAGAGTCGGCCTATGCGCCGGCCGTGGCCCTGCTCGGCGGGCTGCTCCTCGGTGGAGTGCTGGCGATGGCGCTCGAGGGCCTCGGGGTCGCGCTTCGGGATCGGGTCGTCCGTGGCTCCGTTCCCCGCCGCCTCGATGCCGTCGGGGGAGGGGTGGTTCTCGCCCTGCTGGCGCTCTCGATCTCCTGGGTGATGGGCGCCGTGGCGCTGAACGCACCGGCTCTGAGCCAGTATCGCGACGACATCCAGCGCTCGGCCATCCTCAGCGCGCTGAACGAGACCTTCCCCCCGTCGGGGCCGATCCTCAACGTCCTCAACCAGATCACCACCACGCCGGAGCTGCGCGGCCCCAGCGCTGACGTAGCGGCGCCGAAGAAGGGAATCCTCGCCGACCCCGATGTCGAGGCGGCCTCGGCGAGCGCCGTGCGCGTCCTCGGGACCGCCTGCGGCCTCAACATCTCCGGCTCGGGCTGGGTCGCGGGGCCGGAGCTGGTTATCACCAATGCCCACGTGATCGCGGGCGAGGACGACACCAGGATCGAGACCCGGGACGGCGCGGCGCTGGAGGCGACCCCAACCGTCTACAGACCCAAGGACGACATCGCCGTCCTTCGGGTACCGGGGCTCGGGCTCGAGCCTCTGGAGCTGGTCGACGATCCCGAGTCGGGGACTCCGGGGGCGATCGTCGGCTTCCCCGGCTCAGGGGAGTTCTCGGCCGAGCCGGCCCGTCTCGGCTCGACCGGCGAGGTCAGCAGTCAGGACTCCTACGGCCGCGGGCCGATCGATCGCGAGATGACCTCCTTCCGGGGTCAGGTGATCAGCGGCAACTCCGGTGGGCCGGTGATCGGCGACGATGGGCGGGTGCTCACCACCGTCTTTGCCTCGGCGCTCGGCAGCGACCGCCCGGAGGGCCTCGGCGTCCCCAACTCGATCGCCCGCAAGGTCCTGGGCCGGGCAGGGGGCCAGACCGGCACGGGGCCCTGCGCCTCGGGCTGAGGCGGGGCCTTCTGTAGGCTGATTGCATGGCTTCCACCTCGGTGGACAAGGCCGGAGGGGAGGGCTCCGCGAGCGGCAGCCGCACGCAGTCGACCGTCTGTCCCCGCTTCCACGCGGCAGTCGAGTTGATCGGGCGTCGCTGGACGGGCGCGATCCTCGTCACCCTGCTCGACGGCCCCCGCTTCTTCCGTGAGCTGGGCGCGGCGATTCCCGGCCTCTCTGATCGCCTGCTCTCGCAGCGGCTCCGAGAGCTCGAAGCGGAGGGAATCGTCGCCCGCACGGTTCACGACGGACCCCCGGCGCGGGTCTCCTACGAGCTCACCGAGCTCGGGTGGCAGCTCGAGCCCGCGATCGATGAGCTCGGCGAGTGGGCGCGGCAGTGGGAGTCAGCGAACGCCGGCTGAGCAGTCGGTCCGCGGGCCTCCGTCACCACTCGCGAGGGTTGCCGGCCGGTATCTCATCCTTGATCAGGCGACCGTCGATCAGCTCGACCGGGTAGGGGAGAGTCGTCCGCCGGTAGGCGTCGCCCTGACCGGCACCGAAGCCGTCGAAGGCCGCCTCGACCGCCTCCGCGTAGCTGCGCAGGATCACTGCGCTCGGAGGTGCCTGGGGTGCGAGGTGGCCCGGCTTGGCTACGTAGGCGATGACGCGATCGAAGCCGGGCGCCCCAGGGGTGGACTCGATCGCGGCGCCGAGCTCGTGGCGGTCGTAACGGACCTCGCGCAGGTCGAGGCGGTCGAGCTCCGCGGCTGAGACCTCGATCAACCCGCCGTTCGGGGCCTCGGCCGGATCCGCACCGGGCTCGACATTGAGGCCGAGTACCCACCCGGGGACCGAGCCGTCGTCGCCTCGGGCAAAGGTCTTCTCGCAGCCGCGGTTGTCGCGCACCGCGGAGAAGCGCCGCCTCCAGCCACCCAGGGTCGCGGGCCAGATCCGCTCGACCTCGCGCCCGAGCGTGATCGAGGCGCTGGTTCTGTCGACCAATGACCCGTATCCGAAGACCGCGATCCGCACCGTTGGCGGAGTCTAGGCGGCGGGGGCGACCGCCAGTGTCCGTTCCTTCGGATGGGGGCATAGCCGGGGCCGGGCCGGGCAGTCGTGGCAGAGCGAGCGGTGGGGGGTGTCGGTGGCCTCGAAGCGGCGGGCACGGATCCCTGCGATCAGGGCCTCGATCCGCTCGCGGCCGGCGGCGATCGCGGCCGCGTCGAGATCGGCGCGAATCGAGCGGGCCGGATCGGCGAGGAAGACGTAGGCGCTCGCGACCTCGGGTGCATCGGTCGCCTCGGCGACGGCGTGCGCGTACAGGGAGCGCTGGATCTCGTAGTCCTCGGAAAGCGGCTCGCCCGCGGCGGGCGGCTCGGCGTCGGTCTTGTAGTCGATCACCAGCGGCGGGCGCCCAGGCACTTCGACGAGGAGATCGATCGTGCCGCGCATGATCGTCTCGCTGCCGAGCGCGATGCGGAACGGGACCTCGGGTCGGAAGCGCGCCCCAGCCCCGGCCAGCTCGGCGAGCAGGTCGGACTCCAGCCACGCGTTCAGGAGGCCGGTGGCGTCCTCGGCCCGCCCGGCCGCGACACCCTCACGTGCCAGGGTCGCCGCGATCAGTTCGTGCCCGGGCGCCCTCCATCCGTCGCGGGCGCTGGTCTCGAGCAGGTCGTGGACGGCGCGACCGAATCCGAAGCGATTCGAGGTCGGTGCGGCGTCGTCGGGGTGGGGCTGCAGCGGCCCGGCGGCGGCCACCTCGGATCCGAGCCCGAGGACCCGCTCGGCCAGGAACCGGTAGCCGCAGCGGTTGTAGTCGGCCAGGGCCGCGTAGGAGAGGCCGCGCGCGGCGCTGCCGCCGCGCTCGGCGAGCGCCAGCATCGGCGGCTCGACATCGTCGCCGGGGTCGGGATCGGGCGCCGGCGGCCGCATCTCGAAGCCGAGCTCGGCCGCCTCCCGCTCACCGGCTCCGAGCACGTGGACGGCGACGGTGGGCGGCTCGAAGGTCGCGTCGAGGTCCCCACGCGCGGTCGCGGGGGCGATCTTCACCTCGAGATGAGCCGTATCGGTTGCGCCAAGCGCGGGCAGCAGGCGGCTGAGCACGCTGTGGCTCGGCTTCGGCTCGGTGTGTCCGCCGTCGAGGTCCTGTGGGTCGAAGAGGCCGCTGAGGATCAGCCTGCGTCGCGCCCGGGAGGCGGCGACGTAGGCGAGCCTGCCCGACTCCTGGGACTCGGCTGCGGCCGCCGCTTCCTGGATCTCGGTGTAGCCGTCGAGGGTCAGGCTCTTGCCGCCCGCTCTCGCCAGCCGGAGGCCGACCCTGGGGCCGAGCCACTCATCGTCGTCCTCGGGGTTCCCCTCTCCCTCCGGCTCCTGGTCCGCCCGGCTCGCGTCGAGCCCCCCGGCCCCGAAGCTGAGCCGCAGGTCGGGCGGGGCGCCGGCTGTGACCTGGGCCCGCCCGAGGTCGGCGACGGCGACGCAGTCGAACTCCAGGCCCTTCGCCGCGTGGATCGTCATCACGGTGATCCCGGGGTGATCCTCGGCAGCGACGCTGGCCTCCGCCTCGCGATCGGAGAGCGCGGCGCGATCTCTGGCGTAGAGCAGGAACCCGCGCAGATCGCGACCCTCGTGCGACTCGTACTCGCCGGCGAGCCGGATCAGCTTCAGCAGGTTCGCCGCTCGGCGGTTGCCGCCCGGCATCGCCAGCGCGGCGAGGTCGTAGTCGAAGGTCTCCAGCGTCGCCTCTACCAGGCCGTCGAGCGGCAGCAGCGGCGCCCGCTCACGGAGATCAACCAGTAGCCGAGCAAAGCGCTCGATCCGGCCACGGTCCTCGCCCGACATCCGCTCGGCCCACTCAGCAGCGCGGCGCCAGAGCTCGAGGTCCTCAGCAGAGGTTGAAGGTTCGTCGGGGTCCGGCGCCTCCCCGCTGAGCAGCTGACCTTCGAGGGCCGGCCAGATGTGCCTGCCCCTTCCGGCCATGCGCCTGAGCATCCACAGAGCGTCAGGGCTCGCCCCGCACGCGGGTGAGGCGAGTGCGCCGAACAGCGGCTCGTCGTCGAGCGGGTTTGCGACGCAGGCGAGCAGGCGCAGCGCGTCCTCGACCTGTTGCGCCGACCAATAGCCCCGGCCGCCGACGACGTAGGGGTCGAGACCGGCGAGCTCGAGCGCCTCGGCATAGGCATCGACGTGGGAGAAGGCGCGCAGCAGCAGGACCATCGAAGCGGGGTCGACACCGTCGTCGGCGAGCAGGCGCAGGTGGCGAGCGAGGTTACGTGCCTCGGCGATCCGATTCGCGGCTGTCTCCACCGCCGTGGTCTTGATCTCGATCCCGTCGTTCCAGCCCTTGCGCTCGACCGCGAGCACCTCGACCGAGGCTCCTTGAGGACCGGGTCGCTCTCCCTCGGGCTCGCGGCCCACCCGGAGCGGGCGGAAGTCGTCGAGCAGGCACTCCCCGACCACGTTGACCGCGGCGACTATCGTCGGGTCGGAGCGGAAGCTGCCGCTCAGTGGCAGCACGGCGCCGTCTCCGAGCCGCTCGCGGATCCTCTCCCGCTCGGCACGGAAGCTCTCGAGGTCGGCGCCGCGGAAGGCATAGATCGACTGGAACTCATCGCCGACCGTGAACAGCCTCGTCTCCGGCCCACAGAGCGAGCGGACGAGTGTCACCTGCAACGGGCTTGTGTCCTGGAATTCGTCGATCAGCAGGTGGTCGAAGCGTTCCTGCTGGGCTCGCGCTATCGCCGCGCTCGATCCGATCAGCTCTACCGTCAGCAGCTGCAGGTCGTCGAAGTCGACACCCGAGCGCTCCGCCTTGGCCTCCGAGTAGCGCTCGGCGAAGGCGACCAGCAGGCGGCGCAGCGCCTGGTAGGAGGCGTCGGCCAGCTCCAGTGCCGCGGGGTCGGTGGCCCCTTCGCCGTCCCCCTCGAAGGCGGTGATCTGGATCGGGGGCAGCTCCACCCGGCTCCCCTGGTTGCGGCACTCGTCATGCGCGGCCCGGATCAGGCCCCTGAGACGGTTGCGGTATCCGGCCGCCGCCCGGGCGACGTCGTCGTCAGTGGCGGCGAGCTCGGCGAGGACCGCTTCGAAGGCGATCACACTGAGCCGGGTCGCCTCGTCGGCGTCGAGTACGCGGAAATTGGGATCGAGGCCCGCCGCGACCGGATAGGCGCCGAGCAGACGCCGGCAGAAGCCGTGGATCGTGGTGATCGGCGCCCCCTCTCCCGCGCGCGCAGCGCGGCGCAGACGCGAGCTGCGCTCGGGCTCCTCGGCCGCTCGCGATCGCCGCATCAGCTCGACCCGCACCCGGCGTCGCATCTCGGACGCCGCTCTCTCGGTGAAGGTGAAGGCGAGGATCCGCTCCGGCTCGACCCCGTCGAGATCGACCGCGTCGCAGTAGCGATCGACCAGCACCCTCGTCTTGCCGGTGCCGGCGCCAGCCTCGAGGAAGACGTCGCGCTCACGCGCCTCGATCGCCGTCGCCTGCTCGGCGGTGGGGGGGAGGGGGCTGGTCAGTGGCTCGGGGGGAACGCCGACGCCGCTCCTCGTCGCGGCCGGCTTCCGATCGACCCCGGCGATCGGGTCCTCGAAGCTGAGCTGGGCGGGGTCGCTCATCGCTGCTCCTCGTCGTCCTCATCCGGCTCGGTGACCCCGCGCTCCATGCGGCAGATGGGTGCGAAGCCGCACCAGCTGGGGCAGGATCCCTCGCGTGGATCTCGCAGGACCCGACCCGACCTGATCCCGGCGACGATCCCGCCGGCCCGCTCGACCCCCCGCTCGACGATCTCGTCGAAGCTCTCCTGGTCGAGGAAGTCGGTCCCGTAATGGGCCGCCGTCTCCCCGGGGATCAGGGTGTCCTTGTGGTCCTTGGCCAGCAATCCGCGGGGGCGGTCCTCCCGCGTTGCCGCCAGCGGGTGGTAGAGACCGCCTATCGGCTCCAGCCCCATCCCCCGCACCGCGGCCATGTAGAGCGGCAGCTGCAGCCTCCCCTCGTCGAGCAGCTTCTTTGCGGCGACCACCTTGGAGCTGAGCTTGTAGTCGCGAATCAGCGCCTTGCGATCGGTCGAGACGTCGATCCGGTCGATCTTTCCGTGCAGCTTGAAGTCACCGAGGTCGGCGGGCGGGTAGTGGTCCTCCGGCCCGGCACCGAAGGCCACCTCCAACAGGGCGGGGTCGGGGACCATCGGACCGCCGGTGGCTGCCTCGCGGGCGAGGAAGCGGTCGAGCACGGCGTCGAAGCGCGCCAGCGCGATCCTGGCTCGGCCAGATCCCATCTCCCAGTCGCGTTCGGCGGCTGCTTCGCGTACCCGTACGCGAGCGGCGGTCTGCCAGGCCTCCAGACTCCCGGCATCCGGCCGTGATCCCTGCGGTGGGTGACGGTAGAGCTCCTCCAGCGCATGGTGGACGATGCCGCCGTTCTCCAGGGGCTCGGGATCGGGCTCGATCGAGCGCGGGTTGAGCTCGTGGTTGACGAACCAGCGGTAGGAACAGAGATCGTATTCCTCCAGGGTCGAGGCGCCGAACAGATCAACCCGGCCGAGCTCGGCGAGCACGGCCTCGCTGTTCAGCGGCCCGGGCGCCGCAGAGGCGGACACGCGCTCGCGGGCGCCATCGACGCGGTCGCTCGCCTCGGCGCGGACCTGATCGGGAATCCGAAGCGCGGCGGCGCGGGTCGCGGCCTGCTCGGGATCGAGGGCCGCGAGCGCCCTGGCGAGCGCCCTCGGGTTGCTGGCCCGCTCGGGCAGCGGCGCGATCTCGCCGATCCCGATCCGGTCGGTGATCCGGCGCTCGAGCTCGTCGGTGGCCGGGTCCGGGGTCGGGGGCGGATCGAGCAGGGCCCTGATCTCGTCGACGAAGGGACTGCGGGCGAGCGCCGCGCCCGATTCATCGGCGGCCGGATAGCTGAGCTGGAGACTGCGCTCGGGGCGGGATACGCAGGCGTAGAACAGGTATCGCTCCTCGGCGGCCGGGTCGCGCCGCGCGGGCAGCGCGAGGGCGCGCCTACGCTGATCCGACAGCAGCGGCTCCTGACCGGCGGGCGAGGGGAAGCTGCCGTCGGTGAGCCCGGCGACGAAGAGGTGGCTGACCCGGCTCGCGCGCAGCCGGTAGGGGCTGAGGATCCGCACCCGGCCCTCGGTCGGACCGCGCCAGAGCGGTACCCGCAGCAGGCCGAGCAGCTCGGCGATCTGATCGAGGGCCGGGGCGAGCCGACCGAGAGCGGCTGTCTCGGAGACCGCCCGGCGGACCTCGGCCGCCGCCCGGAGCTCGATCGCGGGCCCGCCGGATGGCTGCGGCCCCTGGCGCAGGTGCGGTCGCTCCGCGATGTCGGATGCGATCCAGCCGATCGCCTCAGCGATCGCCTCCGGATCGCCCGCGGCGGACTCGAGCTCGTCGAGGGCCCAGATCTTCCGCTCCTTCTCACCCCGCCAGGCCTCGAGTGCTTCCGCCGCCGTCTCGAGCCTGCTGCGTCTCACCCGTCGCTCGAGCCAGTCGACCGATGCGGCGCGGGCGCGGGCCGGCCCGCGGAGGAAGGCGACGACATCGGCCGCGGTCCCGGTGCCCGAGAAGATCGCGAGCAGTCGCATCAGGGCGCTTCCTGTCGCGGTCGTCGTCAGTGGCACTCTCGCCTCGGCGGCGACCTGGATCCCCAGCGAGGCGAGGACGCGGGCCAGGATCGGCGCTTGGCGGTCGGGGCTGCGGACCGCGATTGCGATCTCGTCGGCGTCGACCCCGGAGGCGATCAGCGCCGCGATTCGCCGACCCAACAGCTCCGCCTCGCCGCGTTCGCCGGCCGCCTCGAGCAGCGAGAGTGAGTCGTCGCACGCCGCTGTCTCGGGATCGGCCTCGAACAGGTTCCGCTCGAGGTGGAAGAGGGTCGCGCTCTCGGTGTAGGAGCTGTCGGGAGCGAGCTCGGCGACGATCTCGCCCCCGAGCTCATCACGGAGGACGCCGAGCAGCTCCGCTCTCGCGTCGAGAGCGTTCCTCGGCTCGTAGGCGAGCGCCACGGTGACCTCGGCCGCCTCCGAGAGGCCGGCGAGCAGCTCGATCTGCTGGCGGGCGAGGTCGTCGAACCCGTACAGATACACGGGCCGCTCGCGCCAGCGGCCCGGGTCGGAGCGGAGGGCGGCGATAGCGGCGGCCGCCTGGAGGTGCTCGTCCTCGCACCCGAGGTCCGTCCGCAGCCGCTCGTAGGCGGCGAAGAGTTCCGCGATCTCGGCCTCATAGCGGCCCGAGTCCTCGGACTCCTGCAGCAGGGCCGCAAAGCCCGCCGCGTCGAGCCCCGCGGCCCCCAGGTCGTCGAGCAGGGCCTCGAGCGCAGGGGCGAAGCCCTCGCTGCGGGCCGAGCGCCGCAGGATCCCCAGGTCGGCCTCAGCGGTCGCCCTCCGGGCCAGCCAGATTCGCTGGATCCGGCTCAGCGGCTCGCCGGCGCCGATCCCGTAGCAGCGTGCCGCCTCGCCGAACAGGCCGGGGAAGGTGGTCACCGTCGCGCCCAGCATCGCCGCCGGGTGCTCAGCGAGCTCACGCTCGAAGCGATCGACGTCGTCGCTGGTCGGCACGACCAGCAGCGGTTCGGCCGCGATCGCCGCCTCGAGGCGGCTGAGCACCGCGCCGGCGCGACCGGAGTTCGGGGGGCCGGCGATCAGCTCCAGGCTCATCGGCGTGCCGACTCTTCGATCGTGGCTTCGGGGCTCATCCGCTCCGAGCATAGGTCGCGCAACGGGCGCCTCGGCTGACATCGACCGCCGCCGCGGGTGACAAATCCGCTCGGAGCGCATTCCGCTGCGCCGTTTTACCGTCGGGGGCGCTCCCTATCTTGGCTTGCGCACCGTCCCACCTACTCACGAGGAGCCATTCGCACCTTGCCGCTCTGCTTCATAGAACCAGCCGACGCGATCCGGGTAGTGGCCGAGTCGGTGGGTCGTGAGGCTCGTCGCCAGCTTCTCGGCGAGGCCGTGCGTGCATGGGTCGACGAGATCCCCGAGGACGAGCTCGAGGCCCACTACGTCAAGGCGATCTCCGAGCTCGACGAGCACGACCTCTCGATGCTGGCCGCCTGGCACGCCTCGATGGACGTCGGCCACCCGCTGCCCAACCGGGATTTCCTGATCGGCTCCTTCGACGGGCTCGGCGAGCACCGCCGCGAGGCGCTCAAGCTGGCCGCCGGCTTTCGCGGTGAGGAGGCCGTCGATCGCGGCGTCACCGAGGAGCGCGCCCTCGAGACCGTGCTCGAATGGCTCTCCGAGGAGCGTCAGGTCGAGCTCGCAGCCGAGGCGATGGAGCTCTACCTCTGGGACCGCATCGGCTCCGACAACTAGCGTCGCCCCCGCCCGGTTACCCCGGCCCTCCCTAACCTCCTCCCATGGGCTACAGCCCCGAGTTCATACGCGGGATTCTCTCCCTGGTAACGATCGGCGCCGTCGTCGGGCTGGTGGCTGCCACGGCCGACGCGCTGCTCTCACTCGGGCTCTTCGACGGCGACTATCCGGGTGGGAGCGGCTTCGGCGGATTCGTGGTCGCCCTGCTCGCCGTGATCGCGGTCTGCTGGGCGCTGAACGTGCTCGTCGGCCGGGTCTATCGCTGAGCGGCCGACGTGGTGCACCGGGCCGCGCTCACTCCTACAGATCCTGCTCGAAGATCCGGTAGCGCTTGACGATCTCGCCGCCCATTCCCTCCATTGCCTTGTTCATCGGCTTGTTGACCTCGAGGATCCAGCCCATCTCGCCGCCCTTCTGGGGCGTGGCGGCGGCCATGTCGAAGTGGCGGGCGTAGAGGGCGGCGGCGACGCCGGTGTGCTGATACTCGGGCTTGACCCCGAGCGCGAAGACGCGGACGGTGTCGATCTTGCTCTTCAGGCGCAGCGCCTTGAGCCAGCCGAACGGCAGCAGCCGGCCGCCGAGCTGCTTGAGGACCTGGTTGTAGTCGGGGAGGGTGAGCGCGACACCGACCGTCTCGCCCTCCTTGGTCTCGGCGACCATCGCCCAGTTCTCGTCCAGGATCGGCTTCAGCTCGGAGGCGTAGTGCTCGATCTCGGCCTCCGTCAAAGGAACGAATCCCCAGTTGCGCTCCCAGGCGGCGTTGTAGATCTCCATGAAGCGGGAGATCTCCGCGGTCATGTTGCGCCTTTGCATGCCGCGGATCCTGATCCCGTGTTCGGGCTCGAGCTTGTCGGCGAGCTCGAAGATCACCGGCAGGACGTTGTCGCGCCCGCTGACGTGCAGGCTCCACTTGTAGAGGTCCATCGCCTTGGTCAGCCCGGCGCCCTCCAGCAGGTCCCGGTAGTAGGGGTGATGCCAGTTCTCGAGGATCTGCGGTCGCAGTTCGTAGCCGTCGACGAGCAGGCCGCACTCGTGATTGGTCGAGAAGTCGAGGGGCCCGATCATGTGGTCGCGGCCGCGCTCCCGGAGCCAGCCGCGCGCCGCCTCCAGCAGCGCTTCGGCGATCGCGGCGTCGTCCTCGCACTCGAAGAACCCGAACATTCCCCAGTCGTTGCGCTGGATCTGGTTGAAGCGGCGGTCGACCTGGGCGCTGATCCGCCCGACGACCCGATCCCCGCGGCGGGCGAGGAAATACTCGGCCTCGGCGTGGTCGAAGAAGGGGTTATGCCGGCGATCGAGGTGCCGCTTCCGCTCGCTGATCAGGGGCGGGACCCATTGCTCGACTCCCTGGTAGAGCCGAAAGGGCAGCAACACGAACTCGCGCAGCTCGCCGCGCCCGGCGACGGGGCGGATGCTCACGGGTGCTCTCTCAGCCACGGGATACATTCGCGAGGGCCGACTCTATCTCCGGGATCGAGGTCTCGTTGTCCGCGAAGTGGACCGAAGCCAGACCCTCGGCCAGTGCGGTCGCGCAATTGACCTCGATGTCGTCGACGAACAGGCACTCGCCGGCGTCGATCCCGTCGAGCCGGGAGAGGGTGAGCCGATAGATCTCGGGCTCCGGCTTGCGCATCCCGACGAAGCCGGAGTCGACCACGGTCTCGAAGATCTCATCCACCGGCAGGAAGGCTCGCCACAGCGGCTCCCATTCGCGCACGTTGTTGGTCAGCATCGCCATCCGGTAGCCGCGATCCCGTAGCGCGGCCATCAGCTCGATCATCTCGTCGTTCGGCCGCAGGGCCTCGAAGTAGAGCTCGCTGAAGCGGTGCAGTTCGGGCCGGTGGCCGAGGATCGGCTCGAGGTTCGCCCGCAGGATGTCGAGGAATCGGACCTCGGTGATCCGCCCACACTCGAGCTCGAACAGCGGGTTGGCGCCGTCGAGGTCATCGGCGCCGGCCGCCATCGCCTGACCGAGCTGCTCGGGGGAGATCCCGGAGTGATCCTGGTAGGCGGCGAAGGCCTCGAACAGCGGCGTCGTCAGGACGCCTCCGAAGTCGCAGATGACGGCGCGGATGGGCACGGCGATGATTGTGCCGACAACCGCGCCGCGGTGCGCTGGACCCACCCACCGTGCCGGGATCGGAGCGTCAGGCCGAGACGATCTCGTAGCCGCCGATCCCGGGCGCTCCGTCGAGGCGCCAGTCGAATCGCGCCGCGCGGAGCTGGATGGAGTCGAGCTCGGCCTCGCCGCCGCCCGCGCGCAGCCCGCCGCCGCGCTCGGCGAAGGTCTCCTCACCCTCGCCCCAGAGCTCCAGGGTGGCTCGGGTCTGGCGCCCGGCGCCGTCGTACTCGGTCGAGAGCAATGGCTCGCTGTAGGCGGTGACCGACCCGTCGCGGGCGATCCGGGCGGCGCCGAGTGTCTCGGTCCCATGCTCGGAGGCATCGGGCCCGCGGAGGCCGAACAGCACCAGCAGGCCGCGATCGGCGAGCGAGGCCCACAGCGTCCTGATCGCGCTCTGGTCGCCCTCGCCGCTGAAGGTCCAGGAGACCCCGACGGCCTCGAAGCCCTCGCCGCCGCCCAGCTCGGCGCTTACCCCGATCGCCTGTGCGGTGACGCCGCGATCGGGGCCGGTCTCGAACGAGAGCGCACTGGTCTGGGCGGCGAGGCCGAGCACGACGTCGGGGCCGACCCGCAGGGTGCCGTCGCCACGCCGGACCTCAACGTCCGACAGCGCCATCCCCTCCGCGTCGGAGCCGATCCAGGCGGCGGCGGGATCGCCGGGGCCGATCGCGACGGCGCCGTAGTGGGCGCCCTGGCCGGAGTCCGGTTCCCCGGTCGGCCCGGAGGCGAAGGAGATCAGCCGTTCGATCACCGCTTACCGCCCTCGGCAGCGGTGGCGCCCGGATCGCGGCCGGAGGGGAGTGCGTCCTCGGAATCATGGATCTCTCGGGCGGAGCCCTCGACGTCGTACTCGCGCGACGCCGGGGGTCGGGATTGAGGGCCTGGTCGGCGGGGCGGGGTGCCGGTCGCGCCGGCGTCCGTGCCGCTGGGCGACGGGCCCTTGCGGCTGCCGCCGAACCGGTCGTAGACGAAGAAGAAGGGCCGTCCGGTCGGGGTCCGCGCCGCGGCGCTCCTCATCATCGCCCGGACGAGAGCGCGCCCCGGGGAGATCAGCAGGCAGATACCGAGGAAGTCGGTGATGAAGCCGGGGGTGAGCAGCAGCGCCCCCCCGAAGATCACCATCGCCCCGTCGAAGACCTCCATTGCCGGGACCTTGCCCGACGACATCGCCTGATTGAACCGCTGCCAGACGGCCCGCCCCTGCGAGCGCGCGAGGTAGGCGCCGGCGATACCGCTGGCGAGCAGCAGGCCGAGCGTGGGCACCACGCCGATCAGCTGCCCGACCTGGATGATCACGTACAGCTCCGCGATCGGCAGCACGATGAAGACCACAAAGAGAAGGACGCCCATCGCCTAGAGCCTAGGGCTCCTTGCGATCCGGGCGGAGCGTCCCGGAACCCCCCGATCGGCGTTTCGCTACCTTGGTGGAGATGGGTGACGAGACAGACGCACAGGCACAGGCACCCGCCGAGGAGTCCTCCAGCGGAGCCCCGGCCGCCGGCAACGGCGCATCACCCGACGCCACGATCACGACCGAGGAGGTCTACGAGGCCCTCGAGGAGGTCATCGACCCCGAGCTCGGGCTCGACTTCGTCAGCCTCGGGCTCGTCTACGACGTCGAGATCGAGGGCGAGGGCGAGGTCTACGTCACCTTCACCCTGACCACTCCGGCCTGCCCGATCGGACCCCAGGTCTCCGAGCAGATGAAGGAGTTCGTCGGCGACCTCGACGGCGTCGCCAACGTCTACCCGAAGATGATCTTCGATCCCCCTTGGTCCCCGGAGATGATGTCCGAGGACGCGAAGTTCGCGTTGGGGTTCTAGTCCCTGCAAATCGGGCCCTTCCGAGTCGGCGCGGACGGGCCGAGAGGCCGATTTGCAGACCATTTGCAAACGGGACGCCGGAACGCCCCGAGTACCGCAGGACGCCACGCCAAGTCAGCGGCTAGGTTTGCGAGAGCATGGAAGACCTGCTGCGCGTCCTCGTCGTGCTCGGCCTCGTAGCGGGTAACGCGTTCTTCGTCGTCGGTGAGTATGCGGTCATAACCGCCCGCCGCGCGTCGCTGGCTCCGCTCGCCAGTCGCGGCAGCAAGCGGGCCACGGCGGTGTTGCGCCTGATGGATGACCCGGTGCGTGTGATCTCCACCGTCCAGGTCGGCATCACGGCGATTGGCATCCTGACGGGCGCGATCGGTGAGCCGCTCGTCAACGACTTGCTAGGCGGGGGGTTGCCGGCTTGGCTCAGCTTCCTGATCGCTTTCGGCGTCGTCACCTACCTGACCGTCGTTCTGGGTGAGCTGGTGCCGAAGGCGCTGACGCTGCACAGCGCGGAAACGCTCGCACTCCTGGTCGCACGCCCCATCGCGGTGATCGGGGTCGTCCTCCGCCCCGTAGTCTGGCTGTTGCAGCAGTCGGCGCGGGTGGTTCTGCGGCCGTTCGGAATCCGGGAGGTAGTCGTCGGCGAGACCATCCGCACTCCGGACGAGCTGCGCGCCATCGTGGACGAGGCAGAGGATCTCGGCGTCATTCCCCGCGTCCAGGAGGAGTTGATCTACAACGTGTTCGACTTCACTCGTCGAGAGGCCGCTGATGTGATGGTGCCGACTGCCGAGGTGGCCTGGATCGACGCGGGCGATTCCGCGGCTCAGGCACTTGACCGACTGGCCGAGATCCCGCACCGGCGCGTCCCGGTGGGGGAGGGCACACTTGACCGCTTGGTCGGGATCCTTCACGCGCACGACGTGCTGAAGGCGGCCCGTGAAACACCAGCCGCCACCACGCGAGACCTGGCCCGCCCGGCGCTGGTCGTGCCCGACACGAAGGACCTCGGAGCGCTCCTCCGCGAGCTTCGCGAGCAGCGGAAGGAGATGGCGATCGTGGTCGGGGAATACGGGACGACGAGCGGGATCGTGACGCTCGAGGACATCGTCGAAGAGATCGTCGGCGAGATTCAGAGCGAGTACGAACTCCCCGATGCAACAGTGCGCTCGGTTGGCGAGCGTGCCGTCGAGGTTGCCGGCTCGATGTCCATCGACGACTTCCAAGAGGCGACCGGGGTGAAGTTGCCGCAGACCGACGCCCGCACCCTGGCGGGACTCGTTTTCGAATCGCTTGGACGAGGCGCGGTCGAGGGGGATGCCGTCGAGCTGGCGACCGTGAGGTTTCGCGTCGAGCAGATCGACGGAGCTCGAATCGCGCGAATTCGCGCCGAGTGGCCACATTCGCCACCAACGACCTGATGGATCTGACCCCGGCCGGATCGACCCGGCCGCCCGCTCCTGGCGCAAAGCGCTCGGCTCCGGCCCCTGAGGCCGGAGCCGAGCGGCCGTGCGGTTCGCCAAACCGGGACGATCCCCCACGCCGCGGCCGAGCTCTTCCGCCGGCAGGGCTACGCGGGGGCCGGGGTCAGGTCCCGGGCCGGTGGCCGAACCACCTCGAGAGGAAATGGGTAGGCTCCGGGCATGCGGGAGAGCAGTCGTTCGCGGCGCCGGGGGCAGCCACGATGCTAGTCAGGGTCCTATTGGGCCCACGGTGCTGGTCGTGCTGATCGCGCTGCTGCGACCGCGGCACCGGCGAGGCGCGAAGCACTCGGGCAAGCGCGAGTTCAAGCCGCCGCGCCCGACAGCCGGCCAATCGACCTGCGCCGGGGTCCGCGGCAACGGCCAGAACCTCTTCGCCCACTACGGCTCGCTGGCCCGCCACGTCGAGGAGTACGGCGCGATCACCTGCGTGGCGGGCGGCAGCTCCGGCAGCATCACCGCCTTCCTGCTCGAGAGCATCTGGGCCAACCCGGACGTCCAGAACTGCCGAGCGGGACGACGCTGCGACCGGCTCGCCCGCGACGCGCGGATGGCGCTGATGCTGAAGTCGGTCACCGGGCTGGTCGATTCCGGCCTGTTCGAGGACGTGGCGACCATCAACGCGCTGTTCGAGGGCATCTCGGCCGGCGAGATCGAGGACCTGCTGAACGACCCCGACACCGCCGAGGAGGGCCTGCAGGCGCTGAGGCGGCTGCTGCGTGACCTCGGCCCGCTGATCAATCCCGAGGTCTTCGAGCTGCTCGCCAACTCGCCCGACCCGGTCTTCCACGCCACCGACATCATCGAGGGCCTGCAGAAGGGCCTGCAGTTCATCGTCGATGACCCCAGGGTCTTCCTCCGCACATCGGTGATCAACTTCGACGCGGTCGCCGACCTTTTCGGCGTCTACGGCTCCTTCTACGCCGGCTACGGGCCCGCCGATCGAGCCGGGGTCTCGGTCTGGCTGCGCGCCTGCGCCGAGCCCGGTCTCGGCCTCACCTGGGAGCAGGTCGCCGAGCTTCCCGGCACCGAGGGCCGCACTTGCGGCGAGACCTTCGGCGACCTCTTCAACGCCTACCGCGAGGAGGTCGCGCTCGACGGCGGCCCGAGCCGGGTCGATGACCCGGTCGGCAAGTATCTGCCGAGCTTCGGGGTGACCGGCGTGCTCACCGGCGACGCGATCGATGCCTGGGAGGAGGCCAGGGCCGCCTGGATCGCGGCCGAGCCGATCCCGTTCGAGCCCAACTTCGACGACGTCGGCGTCGGCTACTGGGGCAAGGGGCGCGAGCTTCGGCGGATCGACCGACGCCTCGATCGCCGCTACGACGATCTCGTCTCCGAGCAGTTCGTCCCGCTCGGCCCGGCCAGCTGGCGCGAGGTGCTCTCCTCCTCGCCGGCCGAGCCCGGCTTCAGCCCCGCGGTGCCGCTCAGCAGCGGCGTCCTCTCGGTCGGCGGCTGGGCCGACCCGCTGCGGGTGCTGCCGCTCGAGGCGCTCGGCGTCCGCAAGACGATCGCGATCAATCGGCTCGGGGGCGTCGGCGGCTTCACCGAATCGGTCACCCGGCTGCTCAACGCCTCCGACGCGGAGATCGAGGCGCTGTACTCGACCACCGACCCCGCCAGCTCCTTCTACCTCGGCCTCGAGCGGGCGACCGGCGTCTGGTGCACCGACTGGGACGGCCAGGGCGGCGACCCCAACCTGCTCTTCAACGACGCCTACGACTCGCCGCTGATCACCGACGACCGGCGACTCCTGCGGCCGCGGTTCGGCTACCCCAACGTCGGCCCCGACTACTCGATCGCCGGCTGCACGCCGGGCGTGCCGATTCCGGTTCCCGCCCCGTAGCCGGCCGTTGCGTGGCGCGTCATGCCACCACCGACCGGGACGCGAAGTTCGCGCTGGGGTTTTGGGGGCTCTAACAAGCGGGGTGTCAGGGCGCTGAGATTCCTGCCGGACCCGGCGCAAGATGATCCGAGCGAGCGCGCCATGCGTCGGCCACGGCCGACGAGACGGTCAAGCGGTTCCGGTATGGGATCTCGTGCCCCTTCCTCGTCGTGGTCCCGACGGTTCCCGAGTCAAGCTGGATGACGCGATTGTCGACGTCCCCGCTACGACGTGAGTCGCGAGCTTGCCCATCGCCTGCCGCGGCAGCCCCGAGTTGGATACCTTTCCGCGATCGAGGCGACACGACCGCACAGCAGGAGCGCTCTTGGAAGGCGGGCGAGGATCTTCCTCGCAGCCTCGACTCTCCTGATCCCGGGTGCCCTGGCGTACTCCGGGCAGGCCGCTGCCACCGTCTACACGGGCAAGGGTCGGGATGACCCGAAGGTCAAGGTCCGCGTGCAGGCCAACGAGCAGCGGGTCTCGTTCTTCAAGCCGCGCAACTTCGTCGTTCGCTTCGACGACAAGGATCGAACCTCGCCACGATTCAATGACCCCGACAAGTTCAACACGATGAAGCTCCCGCTCGAGGCGAGGCCGAACGGCCGCTGGCGGTTCGAGCAGTACTTCAAGGGCAAGAGCGACGAGGGGTCGAAGGTCAAGATCGACATCTTCGGGAGCTTCAACAGCGACTTCACCCGTGCCCGCGGGTGGTTCAAGTTCAGGGTCGTGCTCGGCCCGGATGAGCAACTCCCCGAGGGCACGATCGGGAGGACCGGCAAGGTCCCCTGGCGGGTAAGTCGACGCTAGGAGGCGAAGTCCGATCTCCCGGTCGGGGAGGCCCCGGGGCGACGCCCTCCTCCCGCTCAATCGCTGACGCTCTTCAGCGGGGCCTCGAGCGTGGTCCACTCGTCGATACCCGGATCCCCGAACTCATCGACCTTGGCGAGCTTGCCAACCTCGACGTAGCCGAAGTGCTTCCGGTACCAGGCGATCGTCGCCGGGCGGTCGGCGTTCGTGCGGACCACGTCTGCGCCCGCAGCCGCCATCTGTTCCATCCGGGCCCGCTGCAGGCGCTCGCCGACCCCGAGGCCCCGGGCGCTGGGGAGGACCGCCAACAGCGTCGTCTTCGCGACTCCCGGTTCGGCAGGTACCCAGCCGGCGGCGCCGATCACCTCGCCGTCGAGCTCGGCAACGGTGAACCTGTGGAGGTCCAGCTCCGGCATCTCCTGTGACGATCGCCGGTGCATGTTCGCCGGCCGCATCACCTCGAGGATCGCATCGAGCTCGTCCTCCCGCGCGGCTCGCAGCTCGACCTTCTCCTCCGGCTCTCGGATCACGCGCAAGACCTTGCCGGATCTGGTCCGCGGCAGCTCCTCGACCTGCTCGAAGCGCGCCGTCGCTCGATCGCCGAGCGTCTCAGAGATGCGACGCCTGAGGCGCCCTTCGACGCTCGCCCGCTGATCCCCGCCCAGGCCGGAGCGCGGCACCCAGCGCAGCAGGATCGCGTCCGGGCCGCGCTGTTCGATCTGGTAGGCGCGCACCGACTCCGCCTCGCCCGCGACGATCGTCCGCAGGCGCTGCGGGTGCACCCGCAGGCCCGATCGGGTCTGGATCCAGTCGTCTCGGCGTCCTTCGATCCGCGAGATCAGAGGCAGCGTGCGTCCACAGGGACAGGGCCCCTCGATGCGCTTCGCCAGGTCGCCGAGGCGGTAGTTGAGCAGGACGGTGCCGTAGCTGACCAGGTTGGAGACGACGACCTCGCCGCTCTCGCCCATCGGCGCCTCCCGGCCTGAGGCGTCGACGATCCGGACCGGATGGACGTCCTCGTTCACGTGCAAGCCCAGATGGGCTTCGCACTCGAAGGCGATATCCGGCGCCTCGACGGCTCCGTAGGCCGAGAAGGAAGGGATGCCGAACCGCTCCTGGATGCGTTCGCGGGCTGCCTCCGGCATCTCATCGCCCCCGTAGAGCAGGGTCGTCGGCAGGTGGTCGGCGCCACCGCGGTCATCGATGTGGTTCATCAGCGCCTCGAGATAGGAGCCGAAGCTGACCACGAGATCGGGGCGGTGCGACTCGATCAGCCCCACGTTGTTCTCCATCGGATCGAAGATCGAGCCCCTTGCCGCGGCGACGCGGACGCGCCTGAGCAGCGGCCGGCGTTGGTCCGCGCCGCCACCCGAGAGCTCGGTACCGAGATTCAGCGTACGAAGGCGGAGCCGGCGACCGGCGACCTGCAGATGGATCACCCGCCGACGCTCGCGAACGAGACCGCCCCGGAATGCGGCGCCCCGATCGCGCATGATGATCAGCGGCTTTCCGGTGCTGCCACCGGTCCGCAGCTCGATCAGATCGACGCCGGCCGTGGAGAGAAAGCGCTCGGGGCTCTCCTGCAGATCGCTGCGATCGATCAGCGGCAGTTGACTCAGTGCGGCGGGGTGATCGAGCTCGGCGGGCCTGAGGCCCAAGCGGTCGATCGCCTCCCTGTAGTGGGGTACGAACCGGTAGGCGTGCTCGACGATCGCGCGACAGCGCCTGCCGGCCGCCCGTTCGATCCTGGCCGGGTCGTAGGCGGCGCGGGCTGCCCGCGGGGCCTCCACGGGCATCCGGAGCGCACTCCACAGGCGCTGAGAGAGCTCGCCTTTCAACGCTTTGCCGCCGTCGCGGGCATCGGCTCAAACTACCCGCCGCTCGGGTCCCGCCGCGCTCCGATCCAGGCGCCGCCCGTGCGGCTCGACCTGATCAACCGTCGCGATATGCCATCTTTGATCACTGAAATACTGCGCGCGGTAGACCTGGAAGGAGAGCAATGAGCAGCGATCAATACGAGGCCCCCGAGGTCGAGGACGCCGGTGCCGAGGAAGCACCGGCCGTCACCGCAGCCGGCGACTCACCGCCGAACTGATTCACAAGTAGAAGCGTCCGCTTTCCCGCGCATGCCGGTCCACGGTCCGCGGCGTACAGCGGCTCTAAGCCCCTGAGATGACAGCCCGCCTCGCCGTCGCGCTCCTCGCGCTGATGCTTGCCCTGGCCGGCTGTGGCGCCGAGGACGGCAGCGGACCGGTCCCGACCTTCCGAGCCGAGGTGCAGCTCACGTCGGTTGGGGGCACCGAGATCGCCTGGTATGAGCGTGGGGAAGGGCCACCGCTGGTGATGTTGATCGGGACCAGCTCGACGATGAGCGAGTGGGACCCGGCGCTCGTGCGCCTGCTCGCCGAGGATCATCGGCTGATCCTGCTCGACTACCCCGGGGTGGGTCTCTCCGGAGCCTGGAGCGGCGACTCGTTCAGTTCGCTCGCCGATCTCACCGCCGAGTTTCTCGAGACGATCGGTGTCGGGCGGGCCGATGTCCTCGGCTGGTCGATGGGCGGCTTCGTCGCGCAGCGGCTCGCCGTCGAGCATCCCGAGCGGGTCTCCCGGCTGATCCTCGCCGGCACCAATCCGGGCGGAAGAGGCACCGTTCTCGGCACTGCCGAGGCCCAGCGGATCGACAGCGATCCGGACCCGACCGACCGCGAGATCCTCCGCGAGCTCTACCCACCGGACCGGCAGGGGGAGGGGCGGCGATTCCTGCGCCGTCTGGTGCGGGCCGCCAGCCGCGGCGAGATCCCCGACGACTTCGACGTCCCGCGACGGACCGCCAATGTCCAGGTCGCCGCCGAGGATCCCTGGCTCCGCAGCGACCGCAATCTGCGTCAGCTGGGAGGGATCTCCGCCCCGACCCTGGCCGCCGCGGGCATCTCCGACCCGGTGGTGCCCCCGGTCAACCTGCGCCGGATCGCCGAGCGCATCCCCGATGCCGAGCTCCTGGTCCTGCCCGGCGCGCACGCATTCCTCTTTCAGGAGCGCCGGGCGTTCTCCAGCGCCGTGGCGGAGTTCAGCGCCGCCGCAGGCTGAGCTTGGGCGGGCTCGTGGCCGCCGCTCGGAGGCTACGGCCTAGTCAAAGGGCTTGCCCCGCGCTCGCGCGCGGCGGTCCATCGCGTCGCCGATCAGCCAGATCGTCGGCGGCCACAGGCCGACGAACAGCGCCCTTCGCTCGGCGTTGCCGCGTTCGTCGTCGTCGACGGTCTTGGCGCGGATCCAGAGCGTGATGCAGAACACGATCGCGCCCAGTGAGGAGATGTGGAAGTGCCACCCCCGGAGCCCGAGTCTGCGCAGAAGGTCGAGGAGCATCCCTTCTACGGTATCGCGCGAGCGGCCGGCCATATGCTTTCCATCTGACCTCGAGGCTCAACCCATCGAGAAGACTTGCCACCGCGATCCGTTGGCCCCTCGGCGTCGGCCTTACCTCTTGGCGCTACATGTGGAGGACGACCCCGCTTCACCGGGCTGAGACCAGGGGGAGGCTCGAGGACCATCCGCCGCCGCCGCTGGACCCTGCGGTCGACGATTCGGATGTCCAGCCGCCCGAGGCGGGCACGGGCGCCTTCTTCCACCGCAATTACCGAACGCGGATCCGCGAGGCGGCCCTTTCCCCGGAGGAGATAGTGGATCGGATCGGCGCCGACCCCGATCAGGTCCTGCCGACCGAGTTCGCCTCCTTCGAGAAGGTCCTCGGCGGGCCCGGTCGGCTCGAGCTGGGCGACGAGTACGTGGTCCGGATGGCGGCGCCATGGGACGGCCCGGTCCGGGTCGTGCGTCGCGAGCCCGCGATGTTCCGTCTTGTCACCCTCACCGACCATCTCGAGGCCGGTCAGATCGAGTTCCGCGCCTTCCGCGACGGGGAGCTCGTGATCTTTGAGATCGAGAGCTGGGCCCGCAGCAAGGACTGGCTCACCGACCTGCTCTACGACCGGCTGCGAATGAGCAAGGAGGTACAGCTCCACATGTGGACCTCGACGCTGGAGAAGATCGCCGCTCTGTCGGGGGGGCGAAGGACCGGCGGCGTCGATATCGAGACGGTCAGGATCGACGCGACGGCGCTGGATGGCTGACGGCCGCCGCGTACCCTCCGCCGCGGACCCGCCGTGGTTTCCCTGGCCCGGGCGGGTGAGGTCCCAGCTCTACAAGCTTGGCGAGCTGCCGTTCAACTTCGACGCCGAGCGGCTTTCCGAGGTGGCCGGGGATCCCTGGCTCGTGGACGAATACACGCGGTCCCTCCCCGGCGAGGCGCCAGGCGCGCCGGTCGAGGACGGGACGTTCGAGCGTGCCACTCAGCTGCTTGCGGACTACGACTTCACGGACCGCCGCCAGGTCCGCGCCTTCTATCTCACCGGCCGGCCGCTGGATGGTCGCGACATGCTGCTAGAGGTCCGCTTTCTGTTCGTCCGCCTGCGGATCGGCGTCAGGGTCGGAAACCTTCTCGACGAGGCGCGCGAGGTCGACGGCCGCCCGGTGCGGGCATGGGGCGTTGGCTACGGCACGCTGCTCGGACATCTCGAGCGGGGCTGGATCGACTACGAGATCTGGAAGTGGCTCGACACCGGTGAGGTCGAGTTCAAGATCCGGGCCGTCTCACGGATTGCCGAGATCCGCAACCCGATAACCCGGATCGGCTTCGGCGTCGTCGGTCGCCGCGAGCAGGTGCGTTTCGGCCGCCGCTGCGGAGAGCGGATGGAGACCCTCCTCCGGCGCGGGTTGGCCGGTGGCCCCGAGGGCCTGCCCCCGCCCATGCCGCCAGACGGCATCCACGCCTCGCCGGCGCGGTAGTCGCCGGCTGCATCCGCTCAGCGCGGTTGAGGCACGATGCGGATGTAGGGCTTCGGCGACTCCCACTCGCCGTACTTCTCCTTCGCCTCCTCGTCGGAGACCGAGCCGGCGATGATCACGTCGTCGCCATCCTGCCACTGGGCCGGGGTGGCAACCTGCTCCTTCGCCGTCAGCTGCAGCGAGTCGACGACCCGCAGCACCTCGTCGAAGTTGCGCCCGGTGGTCATCGGATAGACGAGCACCAGCTTGATCTTCTTGTCCGGTCCGATCACGAAGACGTTGCGGACCGTCTGGTTGTCGGCCGGCGTCCGCTCGCCGGGGTCGCCCTCGACGTCGGCGGGAAGCATCCCGAACGCCTTCGAGACCTTGAAGTCGGAGTCGCCGATCAGTGGGTAGTTGGGAGCGGTGCCCTGCGTCTCCTCGATATCGGCGGCCCACTCGCCGTGCTTGTCGACCGGATCCACCGAGAGCCCGATGATCTTGACGCCGCGCTCGTCGAACGCCGGCTTGATCGAGGCCATGTAGCCGAGCTCGGTCGTGCAGACCGGGGTGAAATCCTTCGGATGCGAGAACAGAACCACCCATGAGTCGCCGGCCCAATCGTGGAAGTTGATAGTTCCCTCGGTGGTCTCCGCCTCGAAGTCAGGTGCGGTGTCGCCGATAGTCAGTGTCATCTGGGGCCTCCGATTGGGATAATTTCTGATTGGTATTCAGGGGTTTGACCGATTGTATTGTCCCCCCGGCCCGTGCGCGCTCGCTTCGGCCCAGCGGCTGGGCCCTTACAGCTCGACCCCGACCAGGGTCGGCTCGGGGACCAGCTCTACCCCGAAGGCGGATTCGACCCCGTCGCGGAGCTCGCGTGCCAGCCCGATCAGCTCGGCGGCGGTTGCGCCGCCGCGGTTGACCAGCGCGAGCGAGTGCTTGGAGGAGACGCCGGCGCGGCCCTCCCCGTACCCGGGGCCGTAGCCGGCCCGCTGCAAAAGCCACGCCGCCGAGGTCTTGATCCGTCCGTCGGGCTCGGGCCAGCTCGGCGGCGTCTGCGCCGCGCCGAGCCGTTCCGCAGCGCGGCTCCGCATCGCCTCGAACTCTCCCGGCGTCAGGATCGGGTTGGTGAAGAACGATCCTGCGCTGACCGAGTCGGGGTCGGCGGGATCGATGACCATGCCTTTGCTGCGCCGCAGCGCCAGTACCGCCTCGCGCACCTCGGCCAGCGGCGCCGACTCGCCGACCCCGACGCCGAGCGACTCGGCGAGCTGGGCGTAGGCGAGGGGGCGGCTGCGCCCGGAACGCTCGAGCTCGAAGACGACCTCGAGCACCAGAAAGCGATGGCTGCCCTTGAAGGAGCTGGTGCGATAACCGAAGCCACACTGCTCGGGGGTGAGCTCCACGTGCTCGCGGGCACCGCGGTCGTAGGCCCGGACCGAGAGGATCGTGTCCGCCACCTCCTGGCCGTAGGCGCCGACGTTCTGGATCGGCGTCGCTCCGGTCGATCCGGGAATCCCCGAGAGCGCCTCGATCCCGCAGAGGCCGTCGTCGACGCAATCGGCCACGAGTTGGTCCCAGTGCTCCCCCGCAGCGACCCGCAGGCGGGTAGCGTCGGGGCCCTCATCGCGCTCGATCCCGAGCGATCTGACCGCCACCGCCGGGCCGCGCCATCCGTCATCGGCGATGACCAGGTTCGAGCCGCCGGCGATCAGCAGCGGCGGCGTGCCGCCGGCGTCAGCCTCGTCAACCGCCTCGACCAGCTCACCGGTGCTCTCGGCCTCGATCAGGGTCGGGGTCGGCCCCCCGAGCCGGAGCGTGGTCATGGTCGCCAGCTGTACATCCCTTCTGACCTGCATCCGGCTGACAGCCTACGGGCGATCCGCTCCTGTGGGAGGCTCTGACGATGAAGAGAGCGGCGCCCGCAACGGAGGGCTCCTGATGCTGGTTGCGGACTCGACCCTCTGGGAGAGCGTCCTCTACCTGCACCTGCTGGCAATGGCGTTCTTCGTCGGCGGCCAGCTCGTCGTCGGGGTGGCGGTCGTGCCGGTCGAGCGCACCCAGCCCGACCGCCAGCGGCTGCGAGCGATCGCCCGCCGCTTCGGGTTCGGCTCGCTGGTGGCGATCGCCGTCTTGCTCGCGACTGGAGCGGCGATGGCGACCCATGAGCGGCTCTGGAGCGACAGCGTGCTGCAGGTAAAGCTTGGCCTGGTCGCGGCGGTGCTCGTCCTCACCGCCGTCCACCTGGCCCGACCGCGGGCCCACATCCTGCAGATCGCGATCCTGCTCGTCTCCCTGGCGATCGTCTGGCTCGGCCTCGATCTGGCCCGCTGAGACCGCGCCCGGCGCCGCGCAGGACCCTCGACCGGGTAGGGTCGATTGACCCGAAGAGACGAGAGGACGACCTGATGGCCACCAACCGACGCCTACTGCTCAAGTCGCGACCCGAGGGGAGGGTCTCGCTGGAGAACTTCACAGTCGATGAGGCTGAGGTGCCGGATCCGGGCGAGGGCGAGGCGATCGTCAAGACCCTCTATCTCTCGCTTGACCCGACCAACCGGGTCTGGATGGCCGGCGACTCCTACCTGCCGGCGGTCAAGGAGGGCGAGGTGATGCGCGGCATGGGCCTGGGTCAGATCGTGGCATCCAACAGCGACGACTACGCGGTCGGTGACCTCTGCGTCGGTACGCCCGGCTGGCAGGAATACGCGAGCACGGCCGAGGCGCAGATGCCGTGGAACGTGCTGCCGCGGGGGACCGGCCTGCCGCCGACGACGATGCTCGGCGCACTCGGGATGACCGGGATGACCGCCTTCTGGGGGGTCACTGATATCTGCGAGGTCAAGGAGGGCGAGACCTTCGTCGTCGACGGCGCCGCCGGCGCGGTCGGCTCGGTCGCGGGCCAGGTCGCGAAGGCGCTCGGCGCCCGGGTCGTCGGAATCGCCGGCACCCCGGAGAAGTGCGGGTGGCTCACCTCCGAGCTCGGCTTCGACGCGGCCGTCTGCTACCGGGACGAGGATTACGCCCAGCAGCTCGAGGACGCCTGCCCCGATGGCGTCGACGCTCAGTTCGAGAACGTCGGCGGCGAGATCATGGACACCGTCTACAACCTGCTCAACGTCGGCGGGCGGATGGCCGTCTGCGGGATGATCGGCGAGTACAACGACGACCGCCCCCCGGCCTTCCCGACCAACTTCGGCCGCATGGTCTTCGCCCGCCTGAAGATCCAGGGCTTCCTGATCCTCGACTACGCCGGCCGCACCGGGGAGGCGCTCGGCCAGATGGTCCCCTGGATGCAGGAGGGCAAGCTCAAGCACGAGGAGACGCTGGTCGAGGGCGGCATCACCGAGGCGCCCGAGACCCTGAACATGCTCTTCGACGGCGACAACCGCGGCAAGCTGATCCTCGAGGTCGGCGGGCCCGAGGTGGAGGTCCCCCAGGCCTGACGACGGCCAGGGCCAGGGCGGGCTTTCGCGTTCGTGACGTCACGCTGTCTCTGTGACCGCGTCTCCGGGGGAGGATTCATCGACCCGAAGCCGTCTAGAGTTCGCATCGTCCCCGTAGGCCGCTCCCCCGACCGGGCGGGGCGATGAACAGAGAGCAGAGTTCGATGGAACCCACCGCCAGCGCCGAGCAGTCCCACTCCCCGGAGGCCACGAACGGCGACGCCGCCGACGGCGTGCTCCTCAACCCCCACACCTACGAGGGCGCTGACCTTGACCCTGCCTCGCGGCGGATCATGCGGGCGACGATCGAGTGGTTCGAGACCCGAGGCAAGGAGGCCCTCAAGGAGGCTGACCACGAGCGCACCTTCTACCGGGACTTCATCGGCTTCCAGGCCTCTGAGAAGGCGTTCGCGACGTTGCTCACGCCCGAGCGCGACGCCGACGGAGATGCCGACAAGCGCTGGGACACGTACCGCAACTGCCACTTCAATGAGATCACCGGCTTCTACGGGCTTGCCTACTGGTACACCTGGCAGGTCTCGATCCTCGGCCTCGGGCCGATCATGATGTCGGAGAACGGGTCTGCCCGCGCAAAGGCGGCGGGACTGCTCGACGACGGCGCGATCTTCGCCTTCGGCCTCTCCGAGCAGGCCCACGGCGCCGATATCTACACCACCGACATGGTGCTGGAGCCGGACCCGGAGGTCGAGGGCGGCTTCCGCGCCAGCGGCGCCAAGTACTACATCGGCAACGGCAACGAGGCCGGCATGGTCTCGGTCTTCGGCCGCCGGGCCGACGTCGAGGGCCCCGACGGCTACGTCTTCTTCGCCGCCGACTCCCAGCATCCCAACTACAACCTGATCAAGAACGTCGTCAACTCCCAGAGCTACGTCTCCAACTTCGAGCTCGACGACTATCCGGTGGCGCCCGGTGACGTCCTTCACACCGGCAAGGAGGCGTTCAACGCCGCCCTGAACACGATCAACGTTGGCAAGTTCAACCTCGGTTTCGCCTCGATCGGGATCTGTACGCATGCGCTCTACGAGGGCATCACCCACGCCGAGAACCGGGTCCTGTTCGGCTCCAGGGTTACCGAGTTCCCGCACGTGCGCCAGCTGCTCGCCGACGCCTACGCGCGCCTTGTGGCGATGAAGCTGTTCGGCCGCAGGGCGATCGACTACATGCGCTCGGCGACCCCCGAGGACCGCCGCTACCTGCTCTTCAACCCGCTCACGAAGATGAAGGTGACGACCGAGGGCGAGAAGGTCGTCGACAACATCTGGGACGTGATCGCGGCCAAGGGCTTCGAGAAGGACATGTACTTTGAGATGGCAGCCCGCGACATCCGCGCCCTGCCCAAGCTCGAGGGAACCGTGCACGTGAACATGGCTTTGGTGCTCAAGTTCATGGCGGGGTACCTGTTCAACCCGGGCGAGTTCGATCCGGTTCCGCAGCGCACCGACCCCAGCGACGACACCTTCCTCTTCGACCAGGGCCCGACGCGGGGGCTCTCGAAGATCCAGTTCGCCGACTGGGAGGAGGTCTACGCCCGCTTCGACCACGTCCCTAACGTCGCCCGCTTCGCCGAGCAGGCCGGCTCCCTGAAGGAGCTGCTGACCACCGCGCCGCCCGACGAGCACCAGCAGAAGGATCTCGACTACCTGCTCACCCTGGGCGAGCTCTTCACCCTGATCCCCTACGGACAGCTGATCCTCGAGCAGGCCGAGCTCACCGATCTCGCGGCCGACACCCTCGATCAGATCTTCGACGTCTTCGTTCGCGATTTCTCGGCCTACGCGATCGAGCTGCATGGCAAGACCTCGGCCACCGCCGAGCAGCAGGACTGGGCTCTGCGGGCGGTCACCAAGCCGGTCGGCGACCCCGAGCGCTTCGACGCCGTCGTCGCCAAGGTCCGCGGTCTCGCCGGGGCCTACGAGATGGCCCCCTGACCGCGCCGGCCGCCGAGCTCGCCCGCAGCGGCGCTCAGGCCGGCTCGGCCTCGACCGCCCGCACCGGCGCGGGGGTCAACGCGGCCGCGACGATCACCAGGGCGAAGGCGAGGATCCTGACCGTGAAGCCGAGAGTGTCGTCCGGGAGGGGCTCCTCGAAGACGAGCGGTCCGGCGGCGATCGTGAACCCGTTGGCGGCGACGCTGGTGATCGCGATCACCGGCACCGCCTTGCCGATCTGCAGGCTCTTGGCGGAGACGATCAGCCCGACGATCGAGTAGACGAGGATCAGCAGCGCCAGCGGGCTTACGACGATGGCCAGCGCGCTCTCGGATCCGAGCCCGTCGCTGGCCGCCTTGATCGCCGTATCGGAGGTGGCCCACAGGAGCCCGGCGGAGGCGCCGAGGGCGACGCCGGCGTGGTGGGTCTTCTGACCGAAGTAGCCGACGACACCGGCGGCGATGCTGACCGCCACCAGGAAGCTGATCAGCCTGGCGCTCTCGAAGTCGGAGTGCGCCTCGCTGCCGGCTCCGTCGAGGGTGGCCGCCAGGAAAGCGAGGCCGAGGGCGGCCAGGCCGACGCCGATCCACTCACGGCGGGTGACGCTGTGGGCGAAGAGCCGGTCCGCGGTGACCGTGAGTAGGACCAGGCCGCCGGCGATCACCGACTGCACGAGGCTGATCGGGGCAAGCGACAGGGCCGCGACGTGAAAGCCCCAGCCGACGGTCGCGATCACGATGCCGAGCGTGTACCAGGGGTTCTTGAACAGGACCAGCGAGCTGCGCACCGGCCGGCTCCACTCGACATCGGGGGAGGCGACGGCCCCTCGGTGCTTGTAGAGGAAGCCCAGCACGGAGGCGAAGGCGGTGGCCACCGCGAACAGCAGCCCGATCTGAACGGATAGGGAGAGGTCCATCGGGGGGCAGCGCAGGGTAGCGCGGCCACCTCAAGTGGCATTGAAGCCGGTGCGCTACCGGCTCAGGCGACGGTGTCGGGCGGCGGCTCTCTCTGGTCGTCGGGCTTCAGTGCGGTCGGCTCGCCCCTGTCGCCCTCGAGCTCGCGCTCCATCTCATCCTCGAGGCGGACGGCGCGCATCGCGTGCTCGTCGGGCAGCTTGTCGAGCACCTCACGGATCACGCCGTGGACGTCGGACTCCTCATGGCCGAAGTCGTCGAGCAGGGAGTGCAGCGCGGTGTGGGTGATCTTCAGCTGGGCAGGGGTGAGCTCCAGGTGGTAGCGGAAGGGGCCCGTGCTGGCCGTGCTGGTTGTGTCGTCTCGATCGCTCACTGTCTCACCGTTGCTCGATTCCAATGCCGACTTTACGCGGATCTGCCTTCGGAGGGGCGGCTCACCCGGCCTTCGACGCCCGCCCCGCCCGCCGCCGCCCGCCGCCGCCGCTCGGTGCCACCTGCCGTTCGGCCGCTTCGAGCAACTCGGCGATCTCGGTCTTGATCGCGGAAGCGATCTCGGGAGCGTCCTCGATCGCATCGTAGTCGGCGAGCAGGCCGAAGTTGATGCCGCCGTTGTAGGACATGATCGCGACCGCCAGAGCGTGCTCCTCGGGGAGGAAGGCGACCGGAAAGATGTCACGCAGCTCGCGGCCACGCAGATAGAGCGGGAACTGAGGCCCGGGGACGTTGGTCACGATCAGGTTGAAGAGGCGGGTCGAGAAGTTCAGCCGCGAGGCCTGGGCGAGCAGGGTGGGCGGCGCGAAATCGTTGAAGCGGGAGATCACCTCGGCCCCGAGCGCCTGATTGGATTGCTTGACGTTCTCCATCTCGGCGTGAACGACACGCAGTCGCTCGACCGGATCGGCGACGCCGACCGGTAGCGGCCCACGCACCGCGGCGATCGCGTTCCCGAGTTTGCCCCCGTCGTCGGTGGCCCTGATCGAGACCGGGACCAGCGCCCGCAGCTCCAGCCCGTCCGTGTCCACCTCGCGCTCCTCGAGCCAGCGCCGGAGCGCCCCGGCGACGACCGCGAGGACGACGTCGTTCACGGTCCCGCCCAGGGTCCTTTTGATCGTCCGCAGGTCCTCGAGGCTCGCCCGCGACCAGACGAAGCGCCGGTGCGAGCCGATCTCGGTGTTCAGCGGCACGTCGGGGGCCGGATCGGCCAGCGCCCTGGCGACCTCTCCAACTCCCTCGACCGCCCCTACCGCGGTGTCGATTGCGGCCCGCGGGCTGCCGATCGCCGACCGCAGCCGCCCGGCCAGCTGGAGCGGGATCCGCGCCGCTCCCTCGGCACCGAGGGTCGCCATGGTCGCCGCCGACGGCTCGGGCTCGGGGGTCCAGGGCTGGGGATCGGGGATCGGGTCGGGATCGGACTTGAGATCGAACAGGACGGTGGCGATGTCGACCCCGCTGACCCCGTCGACGACGGCGTGGTGCGTCTTCGAGAGGAGGGCGAAGCGACCATGCTTGAGCCCCCCGACCAGCCACAGCTCCCACAAGGGCTTGCTGCGATCGAGCTGTTGGGAGAAGACCCGGCCCGCCAATCGCCGCAGCTGAGCCTCGCTTCCGGGAGAGGGAAGGGCGGAGTCGCGCAGGTGGTAGGAGAGGTTGAAGCCGGGATCGTCGACCCAGAAAGGGCGCCCCGTCTCAGCCGGCGGGATCGCCAGCTTCTGCCGGTATCGCGGCACCAGGTGCAGACGCGAGTGGATGTGGTCGAGGAGGTCCTCGTAGCTCGGAGGCGGACCGTCGAAGATCGCGATCGCGCCGATGTGCATGTGGCTCGAGTTGCTCTCGTTGGCGAGGAACGAGGCGTCGACCGAGCTCAGCCTTTCGAGATGCCCCTGCGTCATGGGCCTAACGTACCGCGAGTGAACCCCCGGCGTTACCCGACGCTCCTCGCGGCCGCGATGGCCGCGATCATCCTCGCCCTCGGCGGCTGCGGCTCCGGGGACGATCAGGCGGACGAACCCACCGCGGCCCCGGAGCCGAGCGCCGGCACCTTCGATGCCGATCGCGCTTTCGGCGACCTCCGCGATCAGGTCGAGCTCGGCCCCCGGCCGGCGGGAACGGCCGCCAACCGGCGCCAGGGCAAGCTGCTGGCACGCCGCCTCCGGCAGGCGGGCGTCGAGGACGTGGGTATCCAGCGACCCTTGCGCAACGTGGTCGGCACGATTCCCGGGCAGGGGGACGGCGTCGTCGTCGTCGGCGCCCATCACGACACCAAGGACATCCCTGGCTTCGTCGGGGCCAACGACGGTGCCTCCGGGGTCGCGGTCGTGCTCGAGCTGGCCCGCTCGCTGCCGAATCCGATGCCCGGTCCCGCGGTGGCGATCGTGCTCTTCGATGGGGAGGAGGCGCGTGGAGATCGTCCCTTCGCCGAGGATGGCATCCGCGGGAGCCGGCAGTACGTCGAGTACGCGTCTGGGGGAGTGGGCGGTAGGCAGGGCTCGCCGCCGATCGGGAGGGTCGAGGCGATGGTGCTCTTCGATCTGGTCGGCGACTGCGACCTGCAGATCCCTCTCGAGGCCGCCTCCGACCCCGGCCTGTACGGGCTCTTCGCCGAAGCCGCGGGCGGAGCGCCCTTCGTGGGCCAGAGCGGCGCCGTCTCCGACGACCACGTGCCCTTTCTCGAGCTCGGGATCCCCGCCGTCGACCTGATCGACTTCAGCTACGGGCCCGGTGGTAGCCCCGGTGCCTACTGGCACACCACCGAGGACACGATCGACAAGGTCTGCCCCGAGAGCCTCGACGCGGTCGGCGAGCCGGCGCTGCAGGCGATTCCCCGGATCCGCTGATCCGAACGGGCGACAGCCAGCCGCCCAGGCGCCCATCCGCCATCTAGAGTTCCGATCCGATGAGCGAGTCCAGGGATGCCGACTCACCGGCGCGGCGCGAGCCGGCCGCCAAACCGTTGCGGGACGGGGATCCGGAGCGCGGCGAGGCGCTCGCGACCCGGGTGCTCGGCGGTGCGGTCCGCGGAGCCCGCGGCGTCGCCGGCGCGACGGGCGTCGACCACGCCCTCGATGCCGCCGTCGAGGAATCGATCGTGCGGGCGATGGAGAGCCCGGCGGTCGCGCGCGCGCTGATCCGGCTCGCCGAGGACGGAGAGCTCCAGGGAGTGCTCGAGCGGGCCGTCGCCAGCGCCGACGTCGAGGACGCGGTCGAGCGCGCGATCGACAGCGACGCCGCCGACCGGATCTGGGAGCAGCTGCTGGCCTCCGACAAGGCGCAGATGCTGGTCGAGCGGGTCGCCGAGGCGCCGGAGGTCCGGGCCGCGATAGCGCAGCAGGGCTTTGGCCTGGTCAGCGATATCGGCAGGCAGGTGAGCAGGCTCACCGAGGCCGTCGACGATGTCTTCGAGAAGATCGTCCGCGGCCTCTTCCGTCGCTCCGAGCGGGAGCAGGACATCGAGACCCGCGCTGTTGGTCTGATCACCAGGCTCACCGCCGCCGCGATCGACGTCGGCCTGCTGGTCGGTGCGTTCTCGATCATCAGCGGGCTGCTCGCATCGATCGTCCCGGTCGCGTTCGGCAGCGACACCGGGCTCTCTTTTGTCGGCGCGATCATTGTCGGGCTGATCGGTTTGCTCGCCGGAGGCGCGGTGTTCGTCACCTTCTGGTCGCTGGTCGGCCAGACGCCGGGGATGAGCTTCCTCGGGATTCGGCTCGAGGCCGACGGCCGCCCGGACATCGGTTTCAGGCGGGCTGTCCGCCGCCTGTTCGCCGTCCCCCTGTCGGTGATCCCGTTCGGCGCCGGCTACATCGCGATCATCTTCTCCTCCGAGCGCCACGCCTGGCACGACAACATCGCCGGGACCGAGATGGTCTATGACGAATCGAGCGCGCCGTGGTCCACGGAACCGCGCGAGCCGGCCTACGGCGAGCAGCCCGCGAGACCGGCCTCCGAGCCCTCCGACTGACGCTGCGCCCACCGCTCCCGCGATCGCTGCGATCCCCTGCCACCCGCGGGACGGCATCGCTAACCTGTTCCTCATGCCCGCTACCGCCACACAGGCGCCGCGTCGGGTGCTGCTTGCTGCACCGCGTGGCTATTGCGCCGGAGTTGACCGTGCCGTCCAGGCGGTCGAGCACGCGCTCGACCTCTACGGACCCCCGGTATACGTCCGCAAGGAGATCGTTCACAACAAGCACGTCGTCAGCCAGCTGGCGGACCGGGGAGCGATATTCGTCGAGGAGGAGACCGAGGTGCCGGAGGGCGCGATGGTCGTCTTCAGCGCCCACGGGGTCGCCCCCTCGGTGCATGAGAACGCTGCCAAACGACGGCTGCGGACGATCGATGCGACCTGCCCGCTCGTAACCAAGGTCCACGTGGAGGCGCGGAAGTTCGCTGCGGAGGGCTACACGATCGTCCTCATCGGCCACGACGGCCACGAGGAGGTCGAGGGGACCACGGGCGAGGCGCCGGGGTCGATCGTGCTGGTCGAGACCGTCGGCGACGTCGAGACCCTCGAGGTCCCCGATCCCGACCGTGTCGCCTTCATCACCCAGACGACGCTCTCGGTCGATGAGACCGCCGGGATCATCGCCGCGCTGCGCGAGAAGTTCCCCAACATCACCTCGCCCAAGTCCGACGACATCTGTTACGCGACCACCAATCGGCAGCTCGCCGTCAAGCAGCTCGCCCGCGAGTGCGACCTGGTCCTGGTGATCGGGTCGAGCAATTCCTCCAACTCCAATCGCCTCGTCGACGTCACCCGGGAGCTCGGCACCGCATCGCACCTGATCGACAACGCCGGCCAGGTCCGCGAGGAGTGGCTCGAGGGCGTCGAGACGGTCGGGATCACCTCCGGCGCCAGTGCGCCCGAGGAGTTGGTCGAGGATCTGGTCGAGTTCTTCCGCGACCGCGGCGCCGGGGAGATCTCGGAGCTGAAGACCGTCGATGAGGACGTCCGCTTCATGCTTCCCAAGGAGATCCGGACCGCACTCGCCGAGCGCGGCTGACCGCTCCCACGATCTCCGACCGCCTTCCAGGGGGCGCGATGCGGTTGTTGGTACGACCGCGTTCGAGACCGGAATCGTCGAGCTCCGCTCACGGGACCGACCCGACGCGATCAGCGCGTTCCGGCGGAGAACGAGACCGACCAGACCCGGACCGGGCCGTCGAAGTCGATCCGCAGCTCATGGATCCCGTGCACGGGATGGGATGAGAGCTCGTAGAGCCCGGGTCCGTCGATCGCCCGCTCGACCTCTGACTCGCCGTCGACGCTCACCGCGATCCGACCCTCTCCGTCGAGGGCGGCCCATGCACCGCCACCCGTGTAATCGACCTCCAGCGGCTCCCCTGCCGCCGGGGTCCAGACCGCGTCGTGACCGCCACCCGGAAAGATCTCGTCGCTCGGCTTGACCATCTCACGGCCGCCCGAGTCCGCCGAGTCGGGGTGGACCCGGGGAGGTAGCTCGCTGCCGGGGTCGCCGGCACGCAGCTGCTCGCGGATTGCCTCCTCGGTCTCGGCCAGACCCCCGATCCCGAAGTGGTACCAACGCAGCGTGCCGCCCAGCCCCCACAAGAACAGCGACGGCCAGCCCTTGCAGCCGTAGGCGTGCCAGACGCGGTAGTCGGCGTCGCTGATCACGGGGAACGAGAGCCCGAGGCGCTCGACCGCGGCAGAGAACGCATCCGGCGAGCGGGCCAGATCGGAGCGCGGGGTATGGACGCCGATCGTGCTCAGGCCCGCGCCGGCGTAGGCCGTCGCCCAGGAGTCGACGTGGGGGAGGCTCTGGACGCCGCTGAGCTCGCCGACCTCGAAGAAGTGGACCAGCACCGGCCCCTTGGCGGTCAGGCGCTCAGCGGCCGCAGGCTCGTTCCCCACCCACGGCATGCCAGGTGGAAACGGGGGAAGCGGGATGTCGGCGCGGGGTGGCTTCACGGCGGGCGCATCGTAGAGGGCCGCCCCGTCTGGCCCGTCTGGCCCGTGCGGCCGATGCGCTGCGTCGGTCAGCGCCGATATGCTCCGACTCCGATCAGGCCTTTGGAATCGAACCTAGGAGTTGGCGTCGTGCAGAACACCGTCTGGGACCGCATCGAAGAAGCGAGAAGCCGTTGGAACGTGCTCGAGCACCCCTTCTACCAGCGCTGGTCGGCCGGTGAGCTGACCGCCGACGAGCTCGCCCGCTACTCCGGCCAGTACCGCCACGCTGTCGAGGCGATCGCCGACGTCTCCGACTACCTGGTCGCCGAGCTCCCGGGAGAGGCCGATCTCGGTGGGCATGCTGATGAGGAGCGCGAGCACGTCGACGTCTGGGACCGCTTCGTAGATGCCGTCGACGGTGAACGCGACGCTGCTCCGACCGCCGAGACAACCGAGTGCGTCTCGGAGTGGACCCGCCCCGACGGCGCGGTGACCGCGCTCGCGCGCCTCTACGCGATCGAGTCCGGACAGCCGGAGATCTCGAAGACGAAGCTGGAGGGCCTCGCCGATCACTACGGCATCCGCTCCGGCCCGGGCACCGATTACTTCACCCTTCATCGGGGCCGCGACGTCGAGCATGCCGCCGAGGGCCGTGAGCTCCTCGGCCGGCTGATCGACGAGAACAGCGCCGATGCCGCGGTTGAAGCCGCAGAGGCCGCCTTCGAGGCGAACTGGAAGCTGCTCGACGGCGTCTGTTGAGCTTCGTTTCGGTCCCGCGCCCCCGGCGCTCGGGATCGATCGGGGCCGCTGGCCGAGTGGTCGGCGGCGCTAGCCTGAGAGGGTGATGAAGCGCTCGGATCGCCTGATCGGGATAGTGCTCGGCCTGATAGTCGGGGTCGTCGCGGTGGTCCTGTTCGTCTTCCTCGGGGGCGCCGGCTCCATCGACGCCCCCTCGCTGGACGAGCGGGGGACCATCGACCGACCGGCCACCACGGGCAACGGAGCGGATGCCTCTGCGACCGGCGGCCCCGGTCAGCCCGACCAGTCGGGCGGATCGGATTCCGGCAGATCCGGAGGTGGCTCGTGATCGACCTCCGCCGGATCCGGCTCACCGCAGTGCTGCTGCCCGCCGCACTCCTGCTGCACGAGGGAGCCTACGCCCTGTCCCCGGGTATCGAGGCGGGGTCTCACGGCTACCTGGCGGTCCTGCTCCCGCTCGGCGTCGTGCTCGCAGGGTTCGCTCGCACTCGCCGACCTGATCGGCTCGATCCTGCGCCCGCTCGAGGCCCACGGACCCTCGCGGCCGGCGCTCTCACCGTTGCTCTTCGCTTCGGCGCTGATCGCGATCTTCGCGGGCCAGGAGCTCGTCGAGGCGCTGATCTCGGGCGCCGGTCCGATCGGCCTGCTGACAACGATCGCCGCGGCGCCGCTGCTGCTTCCGCTGGCGCTGGCGCTCGGCCTCGTGGCCGCCGCCTTGACCGAGCTGCTCGGCTGGGCCGGTCTCCGTCTGGCCCGCCTCGTCCGCGGCCGCCGCCCCGCTCGGCACCCCTCCCGGGCCGCGGAGCGCCGGCATTGGGGGCCGCTCCCTTTCCCGATTCCGCCGCTCGCATTCGGGATCGCGAGCCGCCCTCCGCCTCGTCCGTCGGCGGCCTGATTCTCCCCGGTGGGAGGGTCGGCGCCACCACGCCGTAGTTCCACCTGCGCCGGTAGTCCGGCGTCACAGCAAGGAGTTTTCAGATGCAGTCCAATGCAGCAAGAGTGATGGTCGCGGTCGGATCGGTCGCGGCGATAGTGGTCCTATTCGTCGTTCTCAGCGGCGGCGATGACGATCGCACCGACACCACGACCACCGCCGCCGAGACCGCGACCACGGCCCCGGGCGAGACCGATCAAAGGCCGACGCAGCCTCCGAAGCCCCCCAAGCCGGAGGTCGACAAGATCGTCGTCGACGGCAGCGGCCAGCCCAAGGCTGGCGTCGCGGACCTCTCGTATGCGAAGGGTGACCGGGTACGCCTCGAGGTCGATTCGGCGATAGCCGAGGAGGTCCACGTTCATGGCTACGACCTGACCGAGGATGTCCCGGCCGGCGGCAAGGCGAAGTTCAGCTTCGTCGCCGACATCGACGGCGTCTTCGAGATCGAACTCGAGCAGTCCGCAGTCCAGCTGGCCCAGCTGACGGTCAAGCCGTGATCGCAACCCTCGGCCGCGCTCTCAGCGGCCGGGCCTTCCGGCTCGGCTTCCCCGCCGCCTGCGCCGCGTTCCTCGCGGTGCTGGCGGCGGGCGCCGTCGCGCCGGACTACGCGCAGGCCCATGGTCTGATCGGCCGCGGCGACCTGCCCCTGCCGGACTGGCTCCTCGCCTGGGGCGCCGCGCTGCTGCTGATCGGCTCCTTCGCCGCTCTGGTCCTGCTCTGGCAGGAGCCGAAACTCGAGGGCGACACCTGGCGCCCGATGGGCGCACGTCTCTCCGCGATCGCCACCAGCCCGATCACCCAGTTCGTCGCCGGCCTGGCGGCGGTCGTGCTGCTCATCGTCACGATCTACTCGGGCCTTTCCGGCACCGAGGCGCCCGATAGGAACTTCTCGGTGACCTTCGTCTTCGTCACCTTCTGGCTCGGCCTGGTCGTGCTCTCGGTCATCTTCGGCGATGTCTTCCGCGCCCTCAGCCCCTGGCGGGCGATCGCCCGCGCCGTCTCGTGGGTCTTCACCCTGGTCGCCGGCCGCAGTGCTCCCGCGCCCCTCACCTATCCGCAGTGGCTCGGGCGCTGGCCGGCCGTCGTCGGCCTGCTCGGATTCCTGTGGTTCGAGCTCGTCTGGGGGCAGAGCGGCTTCGCTGCCGCCGGAGTCTCGCCGAACGACGTCGCGATCGCGGCCCTCTTCTACAGCGGCGTCACCTTCGTCGGGATGGCCCTCTTCGGAATCGAGGAGTGGACCAAGAAAGGGGAGACCTTCTCCGTCTACTTCGGCATGTTCGCGAGCATGTCGGCGTTCGAGGTGCGCGACGGTCGCCTCGGCCGTAGGCGGATCCTCGAGGGCACGACCCGGTGGGCCGCTGTCGCTCCGGGTTCGCTCGCCCTGGTCCTGGTCGCGATTGGCGGCACCAGCTTCGATGGTGCCCAGGAGGGCGCGCTCAGTGACGCGATCGCGTCGCTGTTCGAGACCCTGAACGACGCCGGGATCTCCCCGGTCGAGGCCCTGCGGCTGACCAACACCCTGTTCTTCCTCGGCGCTCAGCTCCTGGTCGCGGGGATCTTCTGGGCGGGCATCCGTGGCATGCGGATCGTCGGAACCAAGACCAGCGCCCTCGAGCTCGGGCGCATGTTCGCGCACGCCTTCATCCCGATCGCGCTCGCCTATCTCGTCGCCCACTACTTCAGTCTCATGGTCTTCCAGGAGCAGGCCCAATTCACCTACCTGCTCTCCGACCCGCTCGGCGACGGCTCGAACATCTTCGGCACCGCGGAATCGGCAATCGACTACACGGTGGTCGGCGCGACTGCGATTCAATGGATCCAGTTCGGCGCGATCGTGGTCGGTCACGCGGCGGCTCTGGCGCTCGGGCACGATCGCGCCCTGGCCACCTTCGGCACCTCACGGGACGCGTCCTGGTCGCAGCTGTGGATGCTGGTCGTGATGCTGCTGTTCAGCACCCTCGGCCTATACCTGCTCACACAGGCCAATGCCTGAACCGGGTGCACTCCTGCCGCTGGCGCACGCCGGCCACTGGATCGTCTGGATCCTCTACCTGGTTCCGGTGGTAGCTGTCGTGGTCGCGATCTTCGTCAGCTCCGCGCGGGCCAAGCGGGAAGCCCGTGAGCGGGCGGCTGCCGCCGGCCCGACCGACGATGAGGAGGGCTGAGCGCCCGCCTGGTGCCTCCCGGCTCAGCTCTCGGAGGCCGTCCCGATCTCCCTCGGCGCGCGGCAGGCCTCGCAGCAGCCGTGCAGGGTGACGTCGTGGGATCGGACCTCGAAGTCCGCCTTGCGCGAGGCGGCGTGGATCGCCTGCTCGAGTCCCTCGTCGGTGAACGCCGCCGTCTTCCCGCATTCGTCGCAGACGATGTGGTGGTGATGGTCACCGTCGGGGCGCACGAGCTCGAACCGCACCGGGGAGTCCGGCAGCGCGACCTTGTGGAGCAGGCCGAGGTCGGCGAGCAGCCCGAGCGCTCGGTAGACGCTGGCCGTACCTACCCGCCGGCCGCGCTCGTTGAGCTTCGACGCCACGGCCTCCGCCTCCAAGCAGCCGCCCTCGGCCGCCAGCAGCTCAATGACCGCGGTCCGCGCGCCGCCCGTGCGATGGCCGGCGGTGGCCAGCACCGACAGCGCCTGATCGGCCCAGGCGTCGCGGGGCTTCACCTGGACAGGGGGGTCGACCGTGCGGTCCGTGCTAGCCACTGATGATAATGATAGACAGTCTCATTATCTCTATATGATGCTGTTTCGGTTCCCTTCTCGGCCAGCTGCATGGAGGTACTCCCGATGCCCGGTCCCCGAGCCGGCCTCATGGCTCGCACACCCACGATCGTCGCCGCCCTTCTCGCGGGGGCAATGCTGCTCGCCGCCTGCGGCGAGGGGAGTGCAACCGGCGGAGGGGGAGGCGTCAACGTAGTCGCGACGACGGCGATCGCCGCCGATGTCGCCGAGGCGGTCGGTGGCGCGGACGCAGAGGTCACCCAGCTCGTTCCCGACGGATCCTCGCCGCACAATTACGCCCCGAGCGCCCGCGAGCAGGGCGAGCTCGCCGGCAGCGATCTGGTGGTGCTGTTCTCGCCGAACCTCGAGCAGGGACTGCCACTCGATTCGGCATCCCGGTCCTTCGCGATCGCCGAGGCCGTCGACGGCGCCGGCGCCGACCCCCACGTATGGCTCGATCCCCGTCTTACTCGCGTCCTCGCTCGACGAGCTCGCGGACGAGTTCGCCGACATCGACCCCGACAACGCCTCCGCCTACCGCGAGCGAGCCCGCTCCTACGCCGTTCAGCTGCGGGAGCTCGACGCTGATCTCGAAGCGATGATCGACCGGATCGCGCCTCCCGATCGCAAGCTCGTCACCTCCCACGACTCCGTCGGCCACTACGCCGACCGATACGGCTTCGACTTCGTCGGAGCACCGTTCGGGCTCTCGCCGGAGGCCGAGGCCAGCTCCTCGGCGCTCGCCGACCTGATCACGGCGGTCGAGCGTGAGGGCGTTGTCGCAGTATTCGCCCAACGGGGCGACGACCCCGAGGTCCTCAGGCGGGTTGGGGGGGAGGCCGGCGTTGAGGTCGTCGACGACCTGCTGCTCGAGGGATACGGCGGCGAGGTCGGATCCTACCCGGAGATGATGCGCCTGACGACGGAACGGATCGTCGAAGCGCTCGGCGGAGGGACCTGAGCCGGTGGATCTCGAGACGACCGCCGAGCCGCCTCGTCCCGCCCATGCCGGCAGGGCGTTGTGCGCGCATGGCCTCTCTGCCTCCTACGGCGCGGTGCCCGCGCTCGAGGGAGTCGAGTTCGAGATCCCCTACGGCGTGACCGTAGCGGTGCTCGGCCCGAACGGATCGGGCAAGAGCTCGCTGTTCGCAGCGGCGGTCGGTCTGCTGCGACCGACCTCCGGCTCGATCGGGCTCGGGGGCCGGGGCGTCGCCTGGTTGCCCCAGCAGCTCGATCTCGAGCCGACCTTCCCGGTCACGGTCGCCGATGTGGTCGGCATGGGGCGCTGGGGCAAGGGCGGCTGGTTCCGGCGCACCAGCGCCGAGGATCGGGAGCGGGTGGTCGATGCGATGGAGGCGCTGAGGATCGACGATCTCGCCGACCGCCGGCTCAGCGGGCTCTCCGGCGGCCAGCGGCAGCGCGCGCTTCTCGCTCAGGTCCTGGTCCAGGACGCTGGTCTGATCCTCCTCGACGAGCCCCTGACCGGGGTCGACCGCCCGACCGCCGGCGTCATCGCGGAGCTGATCGGGCGCTGGCGCGATGAGGGGCGCTCGGTGATGGTCGCGACCCATGATCTCGAATCGGCGGCTCGCGACTTCGATCGTGTCCTCGCCCTCAACCGGCACCAGGTCGCCTTCGGCGAGCCTGCCGACGTCTGCACCGAGCCGGTCCTGCGCGAGACCTTCAGCGGCCACGTCGCATCGCTGGCCGGCGGCGAGATCGTCGACACCAGCCACCATCACCCGGGTGCGGCGTGATTGAGCTGGTCGCCTTTCTCGGCCCGATCGGGGAGCCGTTCGAATCCGAGTTCATGCGTACCGGCGCGGCCGCGGCGGTCATCGTCGGCGTGCTCTGCGGCGCGGTCGGGGTACTCGTCGTCGTGCGGGGGATGGCCCTGCTCGCCGATTCCTTCGCCCATGGCGTTCTCCCGGGGGTCGCGATCGCGGTCCTGATCGCGGGCTCACAGGCCGATCCCTCCCAGGTCGCGATCCTCGCCGGCGGGCTCGCCGGCGGGCTCGTGACCGCCGCCGGCACGGCGCTGATCCTCCGTCGCAGCGGCCTGCGGGAGGACACAGCGGCGGCGATCATGTTCGTCCTCATGCTGGCGCTCGGGGTGGTGCTGATCTCGCGGGTGAGCAACTTCGCGGTCGATCTCACCGCCTTCCTGTTCGGCGACGTGCTCAGCGTCGACGCAGGCGAGCTGCCGCTGACCGCGGCGCTGGCGGCGGCGGTGCTGGCCGCCTTCGCTCTCCTCTACCGGCCGATCGTGCTCGTCTCCTTCGACAGGCGGCGGGCGGCGGCGGCAGGCCTGCCCGTCGATCGGATCGAGCTGCTGGCGATGATCCTGCTGGCCTTCGCGGTCGTTATCGGCTTCCGGGTGGTCGGCGCCCTGCTGGTCCTCGGTCTCTTGATCGCTCCGCCGGCGGCCGCGGCGATGCTCACCCGTCGCCTGCCGGCGATGATCGCCGTCTCGACGGCGATCGCGGCGATCAGCGCTCCGATTGGTCTGCTCGTCTCCTGGCATCTCGATGTCGCCGCCGGAGCAGCGATCGTGCTCGTCGCGGTCGGGATCTCACTCGCGCTGATCGCGGCCAGGCCGGGAGCCGCAGCCGGCTGAGCCACCGCCCGGCGCCGGGCCCCGCCCGATACGGTTGGGCCGTGCGAGCGCTTCAGCTAGAGCGGACCGATGGCCCCGGGGCGCTCGAGCTGGTCGATCTGGACGAGCCCGACCTGCAGGAGGGCCACCTGCTGATCGACATGCGGGCCGCCGGGGTCTCCTTCCCCGATCTGCTGCTCACTCGCGGTGAATACCAGCTCAAGCCCGAGCCCCCGTTCACCCCGGGGGTCGAATGCGCCGGCGAGGTGCGCTGGGCGCCGGGCGATTCCGGCTTTGCCGCCGGAGACCGGGTGATGGCGATGACGATGCTCGGCGCCTTCGCCGAGATCGTGCGGGCCCCGCTTCAGATGTGCTTCGCGATACCCGATGGGCTCGAGTTCGAGCAGGCCGGCGGCTTCATCATGAACTACCACACCGCCCACTTCGCTCTCGCCCGCCGCGGCGCGCTTTCGGAGGGGGAGGTGCTGCTCGTCCACGGTGCGGCGGGCGGTGTTGGAACCGCCGCGGTGCAGGTCGGCAAGGGCCTGGGCGCACGGGTGATCGCGGTCGTCAGCGACGATCACAAGGCCGACGTGGCCGCGCAGGCGGGGGCCGATGAGACCGTTCGCAGCGGCGAGGACTGGGTCGTCGCGGTCAAGGAGCTGACCGGGGGTCGCGGCGCCGAGGTCGTATTCGATCCCGTCGGCGGCGAGCGCCTCGAGCGCAGCCCACGCTGCATGGCGCCGGAGGGGCGGCTGCTGGTCATCGGTTTCGCCGAGGGGGAGATCCCCCAGATCGCCGCCAACAGAATCCTGCTCCGCAACATCGATGTCCGCGGCGTCAATTGGGGCGGGTTCCTGCCTTCCGACCCCGGCCTTCCCGCCGCGACCCACGAGAGCCTGAGCGAGATGATCGCCGCCGGGCACGTCGCGCCGCTGGTCGGCAAGATCTATCCGCTCGCCGACGCTGCGACCGCGCTCGTCGATCTGGCCGAACGGCGCGCGACCGGCAAGCTGGTTCTGGTTCCCTGATGGGGATCACGGCCGCGGAGGCGCGGGAGGAGATCGTCACCGACCTCGGCGGCGCGATCGAGCAGATCACCTTCGCGGTCGCCCGTCTGGGCGAGGCCTACGACGCACTCGCCGTGGACAGCGCCGACCGGCTCGAGGAGACGCTCTTCCGGCCCGCGCAGAAGGCGTTCGGCCGCGGCAAGCGCGCGTTGACGAGGTTCGCGCAGCAGAGCTCGCTTCCAGTCCCCGACTCGACGCCGCCGCCTCCCGGGAGGCGCTCCGACGGGGCCCGGGGATTCATCGAGCAGGCCGTGATCGCCTGCGCGGAAGCCGATCGCAGGATCGCCGAGCTGCAGGACTCGATGCTCCCGATCGAGTTCGGGGATCCCGAACTCCGCGCCGGCCTCGCCGAGGTCCGCGAACTGCTCGCCGAGGTTCCCAACGCCTCCCGCGACTTCCTTCGGACCCTGGGGCGTTAGCGGCCGGCTCAGCCCTCGAGGACGAGCTCCGCGGCGGTGCGGAGCAGGTTCTCGTCCCCCTGGATCATCAGGGTCGTGACCACCGATTCCCGCCATTCGGCGAGGTCGTCGGCGATCTTGTCCCTGGGGCCGATCAACGACATCGCCTCGATCAGCTCGAAGGGGATCCTCGCGCCGGCCTCCTCCTTCTTGCCGTCGAGGTAGAGGTCCTGGATCTCGAGGATCTCCTTCTCGTAACCCATCCGGATCGGGACGTTGGCGTGGAAGTTCTTGCCCTTGGCGCCCATGCCGCCGAAGTAGAGGGCATAGAAGGGGCGGAGCGCGTCGGCGCACTGTTGGACGTCGTCGGCGACGATCATCGGCACCATGCAGGCGACCTCGAAGTCGTCGGCGCCGTGGCGAGCGCCCTCCCGGGCCCAGCCTTCCTCGAGCGAGGGGGTGTAGATGTCCTCGTGGGCGGGGGAGAAGAGCATCGACATCCAGCCGTCGCAGAGCTCGGCGCAGAGGGCGATGTTCTTCGGGCCCTCGCAGCCGAGAAAGATCGGGATCTCCTCGCGGAGGGGATGGATCGAGGACTTCAGCGGCTTGCCGAGCCCGGTGCCGCCGAGATCCTCGCCAAGTGGAAGCGGGTAGTGCGGGCCGTCGTTGGTGACCGGGCCGTTGCGGGCCCAGATGTCGCGCATGATTCCGATGTACTCGCGGGTGCGGGCCAGGGGCTTCGGGAAGGGGACGCCGTACCAGCCCTCCACCACCTGGGGGCCCGAGACGCCGATCCCAAGCATGAAGCGCCCGCCGGAAAGGTGGTCCATCGTCATCGCCGCCATCGCGGTTGCCGCCGGCTGACGTGCCGACATCTGCGTGATCGCCGTCCCCAGGCGCAGGCTCTCGGTCTCCGAGCCCCACCAGGCGAGCGGCGAGAAGCAATCGGAGCCGTAGGCCTCCGAGGTCCACATCGAGTCGAAGCCGATCTTCTCGGCCTCGGCGATGAGAGCTGGCATGTCCTGCGGGGGCCCGCCGGCCCAATAGCCGGTATTCAGCCCTAGCTGCAGATCCTTGGCCATCCGCAGCAGCCTATCCGGTCGAACCCGGCTGCGGTTCCGGCTCAGGCTCGAACACTGGGGCCCCGTCCCGATGGCGCAACGGCGGTCCCTCGACGCCGCACTGGTACTCGCTGTCGAGGTAGCCCGGGCACCTTCCCGGCTCCGGCTCGGCCCGCTCGAGCACGTCGTTGGAGATGAAGAAGAAGGCCAGCAGGCTGCCCGAAGCGGCGAGCACGGCGGTGACGATCATCGCCGTCCGGAAGCCGTCCTCGAGCGCGACCGGGTTGGAGAAGTCGTCGCCGCTGAGGCCGACGATCAGGGGCAGTGCCGCGACCGCCGCTAGTTGGGCCGTGCGAGCGACGGCATTGTTGACTCCCGATGCGACGCCGGCGTGGCGATCGTCGGCCGCCGCGAGCACGGTAGCCGTGATCGGCGCAACCACGAGTGCAAGGCCGAGGCCGTAGACGATCACCGCCGGGAGGATCGAGGTCAGGTAGCTGTCGCCGGCACCGATCGTGCTCATCATCAGCATCCCCGCTGCGATCAGCAGTGGCCCGAGCGTGAGCGGCAGCTTCGGGCCGATCCGTTGGGCGAGCGCGCCCGCCCGGGCCGAGAGGCCAAGCATCAGGACGGTGACGGGAAGAGCGGCCGCCCCGGCGGCGATCGCCGAGTAGCCGAGCACGACCTGGAGCAGGATCACGAGCAGGAAGAAGACGCCACCGAGCGCCGCGTAGACGACGAATGTGACCGCGTTGGCGGCTGAGAACTGGCGCGATTCGAACACCGAGAGGGGCATCATCGGCTGCTCGGCGGTGCGTTGGGCCCGAAAGAACCCGGCTGTGGCGAGCAGGCCGACGACGAGCGAGATAACGACGCCGACGCTCATCCCGCCAGTCTCGGAGGCCTGGATCAGGGCGAAGGTGATGCCGCCCAGCGCCAGCGCCGCGAACATCGAGCCGCCGATGTCGAGGCGCCCGGTGACCGTCTCGTCGCGGGTCTCGGGGATGTGTCGGGGAGCCGCCCAGGCGATGAAGGCGCCGAAGGGGAGGTTGATGAAGAAGATCGCCCGCCAGTCGACCGCGTCGACGAGGTAACCGCCAAGCAGCGGCCCGATCGCTCCGGCGATCCCTCCCAGCGCCGACCAGGCGCCAATCGCACGGGCGCGATCGCTCGGCTGGAAGGTGGCTTCGATGATCGCGAGGCTGCCCGGCGTCATCAGCGCCCCCCCGATGCCCTGGATCACGCGAGCGACGACGAGCATCTCGATCGTCGGCGCGATGGCGCAGAGCAGCGAGGCGCCCGTGAACCAGACGACGCCGACGACGAAGATCCGCCGCCGCCCGTATCGATCGCCCAGCGAGCCGCCGATCAGGATCAGCGCCGCGAGCGTCAGCAGGTACCCGTTCAGGGTCCACTGCAGTCCGGCGACGTCGGCGTTGAGATCCTCCCCGATCGCGGGCAGCGCGACGTTGACCACCGTCGCCTCGAGAAAGGCGATCCCCGAACCGAGCACGCTGAGCGCGATCACCCAGCGACCTGCCGGCGTCGCGAACCTGATCTCGCCGGCGGTGGGCATCGCGCCGAGGATACCCCCGGCCCGACCTCGACCCACGAGGATCGCCGGCGGACCGGGGCCCGTAAAGCGCTCGCAATATCGCTCGCCTAGCGTGGGGACATGCCCCGGACCTTCCTGGCCGCGCTGCTCTCGTCGATTCTCATCGCCGGATGCGGCGCCGGCGATGACGGCGGGGCTTCCGGCCAGGGTCAGGGGCGCTCGGCGCTGGGTGAGTTCGAGTTCCCACCGGCTCCCGCGACGCCCGACGGGCCCCCGGATGCCGCCGCCGGAGCGGCCGCCGACGAGGCGATCCGCTCACTGACCCTCGGTGCGCTCGATCGCGGCGCTGTCGAGCAGCTCGCGGCGTCCGGCGATCCCCGCCAGGGCTGGCTGGTGGCGGACATGCTGCGCTTCGCGCAGTCGGGCGCCGAGCAGCGGGAGCTGCTCGGCGCCTTCACGAAGCTGACCGACGTCGATCCGAGCGCCGATCCGTCGTTCTCCGAGAGCCCGTGGCTCAGCGTCACCAACCACCTGATCGCCTGGGATCTGGCGGCGCCCGCCGGTTACCAGCAGCGGAAGGGCGATCTCTTCACCGCGCTGGAGCCGGGCTGGGCGCCGTTCTTCGGCGACTCCGGAGCGAGGATCGATTGGCGGCTTCTGTCCTGGGGCGGAGTCCTCATCGACGACCGGCCAGGAGGCGCGCAGGCGCCATGTGAGCGTGGCTGCATCCCGGCGCTCGACGATCCCGAACTGACCGCTGCCGATCGGGGCGATTGGTATCCCGACGATCGCATCGTCTTCGGGATCGAGATCGGCGGTGAAGCGGTCGCGCTCCCGAGGAACATCATGGAGGTCCACGAGATGGTCAACATGAACCTCGGTGGCCGCCGTCTCGGGATTCCGTACTGCACGCTCTGCGGCTCGGCCCAGGCGTACCTGACCGACCGGAACGGCTCCGGCGGCATGCCCCTGGTCTTGCGCACATCCGGCCTGCTCTCGCGTTCGAACAAGGTGATGTATGAGCTCGGAACGGAGTCGGTCTTGGACACCTTCACCGGCGAGGCGCTCTCTGGGCCGCTCCGCGAGCGCGGTGTCGAGCTCGAGCAGGTCAGCGTGGTGGCGACGAGCTGGGGCGAGTGGAAGGCAGAGCACCCCGACACGAGGATCATCGCCCGCGACGGAGGTATCGGCCGCGACTACCCGCTCGACCCGCTGGGCGGCCGCGACGACGACGGCCCGATCTTCCCGATCGGCCCCGTCGACGACCGCCTGCCGGCGCAGGAGAAGGTGGTCGGGGTAATCACCGACGACGGCAAGGAGGTCGCCTTCGCCGTCGAGGACGCATCGGGCGCTCTCGCCGCCGACGATCAGGTGGAGATCGACGGCGTCATCCTCGAGAACGCCGCAGGAGGCTTCACAGCCCGCGACCGCGAGGGCGTCCAGCTACCGACCCACGAGGCCTTCTGGTTCGCCTGGAGCCAGTTCCACCCGCAAACCGAGCTGTGGACCGCCGGCTAGGGGGGCGAACCTGCACGGCAGCACCCGCCGGCGCCGCTCAGGAACGCGGCTGCTTCGCCCCCTGGTCGAGGAGCTTGTCGATCTGGGCGATCGGGTCCGGGGAGTGGAGCAGGACGACGCCGAGGTGGCGGCCGCCGCGCTTGGCGGTGGTTACATAGCAGCGGCCGGCGGCGTCGGTGTAGCCGGTCTTGACGCCCGTGATCCCGGGGCGGCCCATCTGCATCAGGGGGTTGTTGTTGTAGAGATCGAGCCGGCCGCCCTTGATCGGGAAGTCGAATGACGCGTTCCGCGTGGCGACCACCTTGGCGAGCCGCCCGTCGTCGAGGATCGCCCGACCCATCGCGGCCAGATCCCTGGGGCAAGAGCGGTTGCCGTGGTCAGCGAGACCGTGCGGCGAGGAGAAGCGGGTGCAGCGCAGGCCCATCTCCCTCGCCCTCGCATTCATCTTCTTCACGAAGCGATTGACGCTGCCGGAGTCGTGCTCGGCGAGCGCCACCGCGGTGTCGTTGCCGGAGACCAACAGCAGTCCGTGCAGCAGGGCGGAGAGCTGCACCTGCTTGCCCCTCGGCAGCAGTCCGACCTTCGATCCCGTCGTGCGGACCGCTCGCTTGGAGATCATCACGCGCTCGCCACCCTCGTGTGCGTCTGCGATCACCAGCGCCGTCATCATCTTGGTCAGGCTCGCAATCGGCAGTTCACGGCGGGGATGGCGCTCCCACAGGACCCTGCCGGTGTCGACGTCGAAGAGGATGCCCGCCCGGGGCGCCTGCTTGAAATCGCGCTCGATCGGGAGGGTCTCGTCAGCGGGCTTGAGGTTGTGGCGCCGCGCTCGCCGCTTTGCCGCGAGCTCACGTTGCTCGAGGCCGCTCGAGCCCTCGGCCTCGGTCGCGCCGATCACCGAGCTCGCCCCGGCCACCGGCTCACCGGGCTCGGGCAATCCGTCGCTGGTGCTCCCGGTCCCGAGTGCGAAGAACGCCGCGACCAGTGCGATCAGGGGTACCAGCAGGACAGCCACCGGCCGGCGCGAGCGCCGGCCCCGGCCTCCGCTGACGACCGAGGAGTCGAGGTGATTCCTTCCCACCGGCTAAGGATCGCCGATCGGCCGGACCGTCACTTCGCCGCTGCGGTGACGCCCCGGGACGTCGGCGTCGCAGGACAGCTACGAGGACGAGAGCAGCTCGGCGAGGCGCTGTTCGAGCGCTCCGGCGAGGGCGTCGGCAACCGGGCCCTTCGGGATCCGCTCGACGAGCTCGGCGAGGAATCCGCCGATCACCAGCTCGCTGGCCTCGCCTTCCGGGAGGCCGCGTGAGCGGAGGTAGAAGAGCTGATCGGGATCGACCTGGGCGACGGCGGCTGCGTGCGTGCAGGCGACGTCGTCGGCCTCGATCTCGAGACCGGGGATCGCATCGGCGTGAGCCTTGCGGGAGAGCAGCAGGTTGCGGCAGTCCTGGAAGGCGTCGGTTCGCTGGGCTCCCGGATCGACGAAGATCATCCCCCGCCAGACCGCGGTGGAGCGACCGTCGAGGACGCCGCGGAAGGCGAGATCGGAGGTCGTGTCGGGTGCCGCGTGCTCCTGCGTGGTGTCGTAGTCGAGGTGCTGGCGACCCGTTCCGACGTAGGCGCCGGTCACCCGGGCGCTCGCGCCGCGCCCGGCGAGCTTGGTCTCCATCCGGACCTTGCCGTTGGCAGCGCCGAATCCCAGCGCGACCCACTCGAGGTTGCCGTCGCGCGCGACCTCGGCCCGCTGCGTCGCGAAGCACCAGGAGGAGGGGGACAGGGCCTGCCCGCAGACGTAGCGGAGGTTCGCGCCCTCGCCGACGATCAGCTCGGTGACCCCGTTGAAGAGCGCGTCGGTGTCATCGGAGTCGGAGAGGTATCTCTCCCAGACCTCGGCCTCCGCTCCCTCCTCGAGCACGATCAGCGTGCGCCAGTTGAGGCTGCGGCCGGCGGCTCTCTGGATCGCGGTCAATGAGATCGGCTTCTCGGCCTTCATCCCCGCGGGAACGTAGACGAGCGCGCCGCCGCTCCAGCCGGCCTCGTTGATGGTCACGAAGGGATCCTGCTCGGGGGAGACGATCGTCCCCAGCTTCGAACCGAGCAGATCGGGATAGCGCTCGGCAGCGGCGTCGAGCGGGACCACGATCGGGCCGTCGGGCTTGCCGTTGCCGCTCAGCTCGGTTGCGACGCCACCGAGGATCGAGCCGTCGAGCTGGGTCAGGCCCTCGGCGCCCTCGGGGATCGACAGCGCGCCGCTTTGGCGCTCGGCGGCCGGAGCGTCGGCAGCGTCCGCCGGCTCGTAGGAGGAGAGGTCGAGCGAGGAGAGATCGGTGAACTCCCAGCCCTTGACCTTGGGGCCGGGCAGGGAGAGCTCGCGAGCAGCATCGACAGCGCGCGAGCGTCGCTCGCGCAGCCAGGCGGGTGCCTCAGCCAATCGAGCCCTCCATCTGCAGCTCGATCAGCCGGTTGAGCTCGACCGCGTACTCCATCGGCAGCTCCTTGACGACCGGCTCTATGAAGCCGTTGACGATCATCTTCGAGGCTTCCTCCTCGTCGAGACCGCGCGACTGCAGATAGAAGAGCTGCTCCTCGCCGATCTTCGAGACCGAGGCCTCGTGGCCGACGTTCGCGTCGCTCTCGTCGATTCGGATCGTCGGATACGTGTCGGAGCGGCTGTCCTCGTCGAGCAGGAGCGCGTCGCAGACCACCTTCGAGCGCGCCTGCTCAGCTCCCTTGGCGACCTCCAGCAGGCCTCGGTAGGTGCTGCGCCCTCCGTCCTTGGAGATCGACTTGGCGAAGATCGACGAGGTCGTCTTCGGCGCGGCGTGGATGATCTTGCCGCCGGCGTCCTGGTGCTGACCCTTGCCGGCGAAGGCGATCGAGAGGATCTCGCCGTGGGCCTGCTCGCCCATCAGGTAGATCGACGGGTACTTCATCGTCACCTTCGAGCCGAGGTTGCAGTCAACCCATTCCACGGTCGCCCGCTCGGCCGCGGTGGCCCGCTTGGTGACGAGGTTGAAGACGTTCTGGGACCAGTTCTGGACGGTCGTGTAGCGGATCCGCGCGCCGGGGCGGGCGATCAGCTCGACCACCGCAGAGTGAAGGGAGTCGGTCGAGTAGACCGGTGCCGTGCAGCCCTCGATGTAGTGGACGTCGGAGTCCTCGTCGGCGATGATCAGGGTCCGCTCGAACTGGCCCATGTTCTCGGTGTTGATCCGGAAGTAGGCCTGCAGCGGCATGTCGACCTTGACGCCCTTCGGCACGTAGACGAACGAGCCGCCGGACCAGACCGCGGAGTTCAGCGCGGCGAGCATGTTGTCGTTGGCCGGGATCACGCTGGCGAAGTGCTCGCGGATCACGTCCTCGTACTCACGCAGGCCGGAGTCCATGTCCATGAAGATGACGCCCTGCTTCTCGAGGTCCTCGCGGACCTGGTGGTAGACGACCTCCGACTCGTACTGGGCGCCGACCCCGGCCAGGAAGTTGCGCTCCGCCTCAGGGATCCCGAGCTTGTCGAAAGTGTTCTTGATGTCGTCGGGGACGTCCTCCCAGCTGTGCTCGGCCCGTTCGGAGGCGCGGACGAAGTAGTGGATGTCGTCGAAGTCGATCTGGTCGAGATCGGCGCCCCACTGCGGGACCGGACGGGCGAGGAAGTGGTCGAGAGCCTTGAGGCGGAAGTCGCGCATCCACTCGGGCTCGTCCTTGTACTCGGAGATGTCCTCGACGAGCTGGCGGGTGAGACCCTTCGGCGCCTTGTAGACGTAGCCGGTCTCGGGGTCGTTGAAGCCGAACTTCGTCTCGTAGTCGGAGTTGATGTCCTTTATCGCGGCGCGCTCGGCGAGCTTCGGATCGAGGTCCACGGCGGCGTCCTTGGATGCGGGGGTAGCGGTCTCGGGCGGGTTCATGTGTTCAGTCGACCTCCAACTTGATCTCTCCGGCTTCGTCCCGGACTTCGAATGTCTCGACCGGCGTAAACGCGGGCAACGTCTTTGGGCGCCCGCTTCGCAGATCGAAGAGGGAGCCGTGACGCGGACACTCAACGGTACAGGCCCCGGCGTCGAAGGTCCCCTCGGCGAGAGGGCCGTCGTCGTGCGAGCAGCGGTCCTCGATCGCGTACAGCTCGCCGTCGACGTTGAAGACGCCGATCTTGATGCCGTCAGCCTCGACGAGACGCATCTCGCCCGCGGCCAATTCGTCGCTCTTGCATACCGTGTGGGTGCCCATTGTCACGAATCCCTACTGGGAGAGTCGGATTTTAGCGGGCGGGGTGGCGCGGGCTGGCGCGGGACCCCTTCGGGGCGCTCCATCCCCGGAGGCGGTTCGCGTTGGTGACGACCGAGAGCGAGCTCATCGCCATCGCCCCGGCCGCGATCATCGGGCTCAGCTGCAGTCCGATGATCGGGTACAGGACGCCGGCCGCGATCGGGATGCCGATCGCGTTGTAGCCGAAGGCGAAGCCGAGGTTCTGCCGGATGTTGCGCATGGTCGCCCTGCTCAGGTCGAGAGCGGAGACCACTCCGTCGAGCCGGCCGGAGACCAGGGTCACGTCCGCGGCCTCGATCGCCACGTCCGTCCCGGTGCCGATCGCGATTCCGACATCGGCCTGGGCGAGGGCCGGCGCATCGTTGATCCCGTCGCCGACCATCCCCACGACGTGGCCCTCCGCCTGCAGGCGTGAGACCTCCCGCGACTTGTCGGCGGGCAGCACCTCGGCGATCACCCGCTCGATCCCCGCCTCCGCCGCGATCGCCTCCGCCGTGCGTCGGTTGTCACCCGTGATCATCGCCACCTCCACGCCGGCCGAGCGGATCGCTCCGATCGCCTCCGCGGATCCCGGCTTGATCGTGTCGGCGACTGCGACCACTCCGGCCGCACGACCCGTCACAGCCACGAACATCGCGGTCTTTCCCTCGGCCTCGAGTCGATCGGCCGCCCGCGAAAGAGGCTGGATGCCGACCTCGCGCTCCTCCATCAATCTCCGCGTGCCGGCGAGGACCGAGCGGCCATCGACCTCCGCCTCGATGCCCATCCCGGTGATCGACTCGAATCGACCCGCTCGGGGGACCTCGATCTCGCGGTCGCGAACGCCGGCGACGATTGCCTCGGCCAAGGGATGCTCTGAGGAGGACTCGGCGGCGGCCAACAGCGAGAGGAGCTCGTCCTCGGCGATCTCCGCGGTCACCTCGACATCGGTCAGCTCGGGCTCGCCGCGGGTGATCGTCCCGGTCTTGTCGAGGACGATGACGTCGAGGTCGTGGGCGCTCTCGAGCGCCTCGGCGGACTTGATCAGCACGCCCGCCCGGGCGCCGTTTCCGGTCCCGACCATGATCGAGAGTGGCGTCGCCAGGCCGAGCGCGCAAGGACAGGCGATGATCAGCACCGAGACCGCGGTGACCAGCGCGAAGGTGAGACGCGGGTCGGGGCCGAGGTCGAACCAGAGCACGAAGGCGGCGATCGCAATCATCATCACCACCGGCACGAAATAGCCCGACACCCGGTCGGCGATTCGCTGGATCGGCGCCTTCGATCCCTGCGCCCGCTCGACGAGCCGGACGATCTGGGCGAGCATCGTGTCGCTGCCGACCGCGGTCGCCGTGAAGCTGATGGCGCCGGTCTGGTTGATCGTCGCCCCGATCACCGCGTCGCCTGGGCCCTTGGCGACGGGGATCGGCTCGCCGGAGACCATCGACTCGTCGATCGAGGAGCTGCCGGCGACGACCTCGCCGTCGACCGGGATCTTCTCCCCGGGCCTGACCACGACCACGTCGCCCGGGCGGACCTCCTCGACCGGGACCTCGGTCAACTCGCCCTCGCGCTCGAGCCGAGCGACCTTGGCCTGCATCCCGACCAGCTTCCGGATCGCCTCGCCGGTGCCGGCGCGGGCGCGCGCCTCGAGCAGCCGCCCCAGCATGATCAGGGTGATGATCACGCCCGCCGCCTCGAAGTAGACGTCGCGGAGGTCCTCGGGGAGCAGACCCGGGGCGACCGTTACGAGGACGCTATAGGCGAAGGCCGCGCTGGTCCCGAGCGTGATCAGCGTGTTCATCTCGGCTGAGCGGTTACGGAGGGCTCGCCAGCCGATTCGGTGGACCGGCCAGCCGACGAAGAGGAAGACCGGCGTGATCATCACGAGCTGGAACCAGTGGTTGGTCAGCAGCGACGGCACCCAATCCGCTCCGAAGAGCTCGGTCGCCATCGAGCCGAAGAGCACCGGCGCCGTCAGGACCGCTCCGATCGCAACCCTCAGGCCGAGGTCTCGGACCTCGGCGTCGCGTTCTGCCGATTCCGCGTCGCCTTCAGCGCCGAGGGTCGTCTCGACGGCTCGCAGGTTCGCCTCATAGCCGCTCTTCGCCACGGCTCGTTCGAGCTCGCCGATCCCGGTCCGATCGGGGTCGTAGCTGACGCTCGCCCGCTCGACGCCGAAGTTGACCTCGGCGCGATTGACCCCGTCGACCTCGGCCAGGGCGTTCTCGACGGTGCTCACGCAGCTCGCGCAGTGCATCCCCTTGATCACGAGGTCGACCTCGCGGAGGTCGGCCGGCGAGCTCTCGGTCGCGGTACCGCTGCCCCCGTTATCGTCGCCGCCGCCGTGGTCACCGGGCTCGACCAGGAGCGTGCCGTGGACCATGTTCATCCCGCAGGAAAAGCCGAACTCGCCGGCGCGATCCGGGGCCAACTCGACCGTAGTCCGCTCGTAGGCGGGCAGACTCGCCGTCGTGGCGAAGTCCGGAAAGATCACCCGCGACGTGCATTCGCCGCTCTCCTGCCGGTCGAAGGTGATCCGCAGCGGCACGCCCTGGGTGACATGGACGTAGTTGGGCGAGTAGCCCCCCTTGACGGTTACCTCGACCTCCTGCGCGTCCTCGCCGACCACGCTTGCAGCCGAGCTTCGCGACCCGAAGAAGAACCAGGCGAGAGCGACGATCGCCAGCAGGCCGCCGGCGCTGACGACCAGCTCGGCGGGAGCCATCGGCACCCGACTCTCAGCCTTGGCCGACCGGCGTGCCGGGGTCGGCCAAGGCGAAGAACCAGACGAGGAAGACGATGATGTCGATGAAGACGGCGAAGAAGATGATCAGCTCGAGCGGGTGCACATCGCTTATCGAGTCGACGTGACGCTCTTCGCTCATCCCGCGCATCCAGTCCGCGCGCTCGCGCTTGCGGGCCTTGGCGCGGTCGGCGAAGAAGCTGAAGAAGCCGGCGATCAGGAGCAGCGTGAAGATCATCCCGACGTGTACGACCGCGAGAGCCGTCCACGACGGGGCGGTCGTGGACTGGATCTGCGATCCGATCCACACCCATACGACGGGCACTCCGAGCCCGACGAGGACTCCGAGGACGACTACGGCGATGCGGGTCAGCGTCGCCGAAGCCCCTTGCCTGATCACAGCCAATGCCTGCATGACGCCATTGAGGTTAGCCATCGGGTCAACGCCGCACAGGGCCTCGGGGCCGACCGCGGCGTCGCCGTAGGCGGCTAGTCTCGCCCGCAATACCGATGTGCGCCGCGCAGAGAACTCGTCGACTCCCGCTCGAGGCTGAGCTGATCAGCGAGCTTCCCGATCCGATCGAGGTCGGGGCCGGCACCGTGCTCTACCTGGAGGGCCGCTGCGATCCCGCCGCCGAGCCGGGGTCCCTGCGCGTCGGCCTGGGCGGCCTGCGGGCGCCCGTCGACGGCGAGCGGATGCCCGAGCCGGACAGTCGCGAACCTGGATCGAGGTGGTGGTCGCTGTTCGACATCCCGGCGGATGCCGCGCTGGGCGAGCAACCACTCATCCTTCGTTTCCGAGTCGACGGCCGCGAGGCGGTCTCGGAGCTGGGGTCCGCCAACGTGGTGGTCGCCGATCGAAGGCTGTCACCGCCGGCCCCATCCGTCCCGGAGTCCGCGGACGGCCCTCTGATCGCCGTCTGCATGGCGACCCACGAGCCGGACCCGGCCCGTCTCGAGCGCCAGATCGAGTCGATACGCGCTCAGGACTGGCCCGATTGGGTCTGCGTGATCAGCGACGACGCCTCCTCATCGGAGGGCTGGGCTGCCGTTCAGGCCATCGCCGAGGGCGAGGACCGGGTCATGGCCTCGCGTTCGGGGAGTCGACTCGGCTTCTACCGCAACTTCGAGCGCGCGCTCCGGCTCGCTCCGGTCGAGGCCGAGTTCATCGCCCTCAGCGACCAGGACGACCACTGGGACAGCGACAAGCTCTCGGCGCTGCACGGTGCCCTCGTCGCCTCGCCGGCCAACCGCCTCGCCTACAGCGACATGAGGATCGTCGATGGCAACGGCGAACTGATCTCCGATACCTACTGGATCCTGCGCCGCAACAACCACACCGACCTCGCCGGCCTGCTGGTCGCCAATACCGTTACCGGCGCCGCGGCTCTGATGCGCAGCTCGTTGCTCGCCGACGCGCTGCCCTTCCCGCCCGCGATCGGTGAGCCCTACCACGACCACTGGCTCGCGCTCTGCGCGCTGGCCTCCGGGGAGCTGGCCTACCTCGACCGACCGACCTATGACCGCACCCGTCACGTCGACTCGGTCACCGCCGAGACACATCATGCGGAGACGCTGGCGGCGATGGCGTCGGGCGAGAGGGTCCCGGCGCGAGGGGCTCGCAGGTCTCTCCGGGAGCGGGTGCGCTCCAGCTCCGGTGGCCGAGCCACCTTCCAGCACCGCTACCTGCTCCTCGCCCAGCTCGCCCGGGTGCTCGAGCTCCGGCTCGACGACCGCATCCCCGAGCCCAAGCGCCGCGCCCTGCGCCGATTCCAGCGGGCACGGAGCTCGGCCTCGGCCGCGCTGTGGCTGGCGCTGCGCTCGCTGCGGCCGATCATCGGTCACGACGAGACGATGGGACGCGAGCGCGTTCTGCTCGGCGGCGTGGTTTGGTGGCGCCTGGCGAAGCTGCGGGCCCGCCGACCTCAGCGCTCGTAGCCGAGCTGGGCGAGCTTGGCGCCGATGATCTCATCGATCGCCGCCTGCTCGCCGGCTGTCAGGTTCTCCCGCCAGAGCCCGGGCGAGGCGGCTCGCACACCCTTGCGGCGGCCCCGCAGACGGTTCCGCAGCGAGCCGAAGCGATTGGCGCGCACCGCGCGGTGGATCTCGGCCGGCGTCCGCTCCATCCCTAGCCAGCGGTGCAGGCTCGTCATCTCGGTCTCGGTCTCGGCGAGCAACTGCTCGTAGCGGATCAGATACGACTGCTCGGGTCCGAGGCTCTCGCATGCCCGCTCGGTGGCGATCGTGCGGATCAGCCACAGGTGCGCCGCCCGTCGCACGCCCGCGAGCCGCTCCTGCTCCGTCCGCAGCGGACTCACGCCCTCGGTCCGGGTGCGCCAGCCGCCTTCGGAGTCGGCGTCCATCATCGAGTCGACCACGTCGCGACCGTCCCGGAGCAGGAAGATCATCCGCGAACGGGGTAGCAGCCGGGCGATCAGGTCCGAGGCGTGGGAGCCGTTCGGCTCCTTGATCAGAACCAGCGGGCGATTGAGGCCGTGCTCGGCCGCAGCGCGATCCGCCTGCGCCCCAAAGCGCCTGAGCACCAATTCGCGGAGCGGACCTATCCAGTCGTCCCGGAACTCGTCGCTGAAGAAGTAGGCGGGATCCGCCTCGCGGGTGTCGTTGAGCAGCAGGGCCGCCTCTTCAGCGGTCTCCGGCGGCGGCAGCTGCTCCCGCATCGGGCCGATGTGGAGCGGCAGGTAGGACTCGTTGATCGGCATCACGTTGCCGCCGGCCGGCCGGAAGCGTGACTTGTCGATTCCCGATGGCGTCCGGCCGACCTCCCAGGGATAGAGCAGCAGTCGCAGCAGCCAGGTGCTTCCGGTCCGCGGCGAGCCCACGATCCAGACCAGCCTGTGCTCGAGCTCTTGCATCTCCTCGGGGGTCATCGCGGCACGCGACTCTAGATGACCGACCCCGATCGACAGGGGACGGGGGAGGGTGGTCTACCGGCGCACCTGCGCCGATTCCGGCAGCTCCGGCGCAGTATTCGAGCGTGCTCTCCGCGGTTGGGAATCGACGGCACGATCGACGAGATCCAGTGCCGCGGCCGGCCGGCGACCGGGATCAGGTTCCGGCGCCGACCTCGTCCGGGTCGCCGCGCTCGCCCTCGTCCTCCCAGTCGGCGGGCTCGCCGAGTGCCGCGGACTTGACGATCTTGACGCCGAGCATCGCGCACTTCATCCGGGTCGCAGAGATCTCGATCCCGAGCAGTTCGAGGACCTCCTCCTTCGGGATCCGCAGCAGCTCTTCACGAGTTCGGCCCGCGAGCTCGTCGGTGAGCAGCGAGGTTGCCGCGGTGGATATCGCGCAGCCCTGGCCGTCGAAGGAGACCTCGCTGACCCGGCCCTCCTCGTCGAGCTTGATGAAGACGTGCTGCTCGTCACCGCAGAAGGGATTGGTGTCCTCGTAGTCGAGGTCGTAGTCCTCCAGCCGTCCGAAGTTGTGCGGGCGCTTGTAGTGCTCGAGGATCTGGTCGCGGTAGAGCTCGTCCATGCTCTTAGGCTCCCGCGAAGATCCGCCGGACGTCAGCGAGCCCCTCGAGCAGCCGGTCGATCTCCTCGTGCGTGGTGTACACGCCGAAGCTGGCCCGCGCTGTGGCTGCCACCCCGAGTCGTTTCATCAGGGGCTGGGCGCAGTGATGTCCGGCGCGGACCGCGACGCCATGTCGATCCAGGATCTCGGCGATGTCGTGGCCGTGGACGCCGTCCAGCTCGAAGCTGAGGGGTCCAACCCGGTCCGGCGAGGCCGGGGGCCCGAAGATCGTCAGCCCGGACACCTCACCGAGACGCTCCATCGCGTAGGCGGTGATCTCGCGCTCGTGAGCCAGCACGGCGTCGAGGCCGAGGCCGTCGAGCCAGCGGATCGCGGCCGCGAGCCCGATCGCCTGAGCGATTGCCGGTGTCCCCGCCTCGAACCGGGCCGGCGGGTCGGCGTAGGTCGTCCGCTCGGTCGTGACCTTGCGGATCATCGAACCGCCGCCGAGGAACGGCGGCATCTCGCGCAGCAATTCGAGCCGGGACCAGAGCGCCCCGATCCCGGTCGGTCCATAGATCTTGTGACCGGTGATCGCGTAGAAGTCGGCTCCGAGGGCGGAGACGTCGATCTCGAGCTTGGGAGCCGACTGCGCTCCGTCGACCAGCACCAGAGCACCGGCGTCGTGCGCGCGTGAGCAGATCTCGGCGATCGGATTGACGGTGCCGAGCACGTTCGAGAGGTGAGTCACCGCGAGCAGCTTCGGTTCCCGTTCCAGCGCCGCGCTCAGATCCGCATCGACCAGCCTCCCCTGGTCGTCGACCCCGACCCAATCGATCACCGCGCCGGTCCGCTCCGCCAGCTGCTGCCAGGGAACGATGTTGGAGTGGTGCTCCATCTCGGTGAGCACGATCCGATCACCGCGCGAGACGTTCGCATCGCCCCACGCGCGCGCCACGAGGTTGATCGACTCGGTGGCATTGCGGGTGAAGATCAGCTCGCGGCGATCGGCGGCGCCGAGATGATCGGCGACCGTGGCCCGCGCGCCCTCGTAGGCTGCGGTGGCCTCGGCCGAGAGCGTGTGGGAGCCGCGATGGACGTTCGAGTGATGCCGCCGCTCATAGCGGCTGACAGCCTCGATCGACGCCAGTGCCCGCTGCGAGCTCGCCCCCGAGTCGAGATAGGCGATCGGCTTGCCCGCGACCTCCCGCTCAAGCGCCGGGAATGCCGCCCGCACCCGCTCCAGCGGGTAGTCGGGGGCGGATGTGGTCGCCGGTTCCATCCGCGCTCAGGCCGCTGCCTCGACCTCTTCCCGGATCCAGCCGTAGCCCTTCTCCTCGAGCTGTGTGACGAGTTCGGGTCCACCGCTCTTGACGATCCGACCGTCGAACATGACGTGGACGCGGTCGGGCTCGACCATATGGAGGATGCGCTGGTAGTGGGTGATGATCAGGACGCCCATGTCCGGGCCGGCGAAGTGGTTGACGCCGGCCGCCACGGTCCGCAGCGCGTCGATGTCGAGGCCGGAGTCGGTCTCGTCGAGGACCGCCAGGCTGGGCTCGAGCATGGCCATCTGCAGCATCTCCATGCGCTTCTTCTCACCGCCGGAGAAGCCGTCGTTGAGGTAGCGCTTGTTGAAGTCCTGCGGCACGTCCATCAGGTCCATCGCCGCCTTCGTCATCTTCGCGAAGTCACGGAGCTTGATCTCCGGCTCGCCGGCCGCCTCACGGTGGGCGTTGACGATCATCCGCAGGTACTTGGCGACGGTGACGCCGGGGACCGCGACCGGATACTGGAAGGCCATGAACAGGCCGCTCCGCGAGCGCTCGTCGGGATCGGCCTCTGTGATGTCCTCGCCACCGAACTCGATCGTGCCCTCGCTCAGCTCGAGCGCCGGGTGTCCCATGATCGCGTTCGCGAGCGTCGACTTGCCCGATCCGTTCGGACCCATCAGGGCGTGGATCTCACCCTTGCCGACCTCGAGGTCTAGGCCTTTGAGGATCTCCTTGTCCTCGGCGGATACGTGCAGGTTGGTGATCTTCAAGTCGGCCATGGTCTCCAGTCTCGTCTCGGATTACGGTCGAAGTGTTTCGCGGCCCGGTTGTAAAGAGCCGGCCGCAGCGCTCTCGTTCTAAATCCTACCTATCCGGTCGGTTATGGCGCGAGGGAGGGCGCTCGGCGGGCTCAGGCGGTCGCCGCCGCGGGCTGGTGCGCACGCTCGAACTCCACCAGCTCAGCGAGCGTGGTCCCCACTAGCGCCTTGCTGATCCCGCCGTGGACCCGGGTCCAGAGCAGCTTCGTCGAGCAGGCGTGGTCACCGTCGGACTCGTGCGAGCAAAGCACCCGGCCTTCGCTGTCGGGCTCGAAGCACTCCATCGGGGCGATCGGGCCCTCGAGCGCTTCGACCACCTCGAGCATGCGGATCTCGCCGGCCGGGCGACCGAGCCGGTAGCCACCGTGGGCTCCCCGCTGTGAGCTGACGAGCCCCGCGGCTCGCAGCTTCGCCGCAAGGTGCTCGAGGTAGGAGAGGGGAAGCGTTTCGGACTCGGCCAGCGCCGCGAGCGGAACCGGCTGCTCGCCCTCGGCTCGGCCGAGCGCGACCATCAGGCGGATCCCGTATTCGGCCTTGGTCGAAAACAGCATGGCTAAAGCCTAGCGATGCGGTCGGCTTAAGAACCGTCCTCGTCTTCGGGGGGCGGGATCGTGGGCTCGGCGGTTGCGTGGACCCTCCGCTTCAGCAATCGCCAGGGGTTGATCGTGATCCCCTCCTCGGCGACGCTGCGGAGGGCGCGTCCGAGGGCGCTTTCGGAGACCGCCCCTCGCTCCGGCAGCTCGATCAGGAGCTCGAGATGGCCGCTGGCGCTCCGGCGCGGCGCCTCGTCGCCCACCGAGAGATGGCGAAAGAGCTCGATCGCCGCATCGTTCTCGCTCAGGATCAGGGCGACGAAGCGCTCGATGCCGTTCTCGCGCGCCCGCTCGATCAGCTCCTCGAGGAGCCTGGTGGCGACCCCCCGTCCCTGCCAGTCATCGACGACCGTGACCGCGACCTCGGCCAGCTTCGGGTCCTCCGAGCGGACGTAGCGGGCGACGCCGACGGCCTCGCGGCTCGCCTCCTCGAAGCAGATGATCGCCTCGTGGTCGGCGTGATCGACGACGGTCAGGTAGTGCAGGTCGGTACCGGAGAGTCGATTGAGCGGGGAGAAGAACCGCCGATACCGCGACTCGTCGCTGAGGCGCTCAAACCCGTTGACGATGGCATCGCGGTCGCTCGGCTCGATCGGTCGCAGCACGAGCTTGGCGCCGTCATCGAGTTCGACCTTGCGCTCGCCCACGCCGGCCAATCTAGTCCACCGGTACCGGCCACACGCCGGCCGTCTGGCCCGCTAGGGCTCGATCAAGCCGCGGCGGATCGCGTAGCGGACGAGCTCGACGCGATCCCGCATACCGAGCTTGCGCATCGCGTTCGCTCGGTGGTTCTCGACCGTCTTCTCCGAGAGTGAGAGCAGTTCGGCGATCTCCTTGTTGGTGTGCGCCTCCGCGACCAGGGTCACGACCTCCTGCTCACGCGGAGTCAGCTCCGCCTCCCGGCTATGTCCGCCGCCGAGCACATCCTTGATCAGGGCCTGCTGGGCCTCGGGGGTGAGGAACGGCTCGCCGCGCTCGACCGCTCCGATCGCCTCGATCAGATCGTGGTCGGCGGCGCGTTTGAGAACGTAGCCGGAGGCGCCGGCCTTGAGCGCCTCGAACAGGTAGCGCTCCTCGTCGTGCATCGAGAGGATCAGCACCGACACCTCGGGCGCCTTCTCGCGGATCTCCCTGGTGGCCTGAAGCCCGGTCAGCTTCGGCATCTTGACGTCGAGGATCGCGAGGTCCGGGCGCTCGGCGATCGCGATATCGCGTGCGTCGGCTCCGTTGTCGGCTTCGGCGATCACCTCGATCCCCTCCTGCCGTTCGAGCAGGATGCGCAGGCCGGAGCGGACGATCCCGTGGTCGTCCGCGATCAGAACTCTCATCTCATCCGCTCGCCTTCATAGCCCTAGGCTTCCATATCGGCCAAAGACAGCAACAACCTGACCCTCGTGCCGAGCCCGGGTTGGGATTCGATCTCGAGCCTTCCCCCCACCAACAACGCACGCTCCCGCATTCCCGCGATCCCGAGGCCGGGCTCCGATTCGGTGTCGATGATCCCGTCGCCGTCGTCGGAGACCCGCAGTTCGAGCCCGTCGCCGGTAAGCATCAAGCGGACCCGGATGTGCTCGGCATCAGCGTGCCGGACCGCGTTCGAGAGCGCTTCCTGGGCGACCCGGTAGGTGACCAGCTGGAGGTCGTCGCCGAGCCCGCTGAAGCTGCCGCCGCTCTCGTCGGACTCGAACATGGTCGCGATCTCGGTCTGGCGGCCGAGATCCTCGACCAGGCCGGCGAGCGCGGCCTTGAGCCCGAGGTCGTCGAGCGCGGTCGGCCGCAGCTGTCGGGCGAGCGCCAGTAGCTCCTCCATCGCCTGGCTTGCGACCGCTGCCGTCTCGGTGAGTTCTGTCTGCAGGTCGGGTGGCGCCTTCGTCTTCAGCGCTTCGATCCGCAATACGAGCGCCGTGAGCGCCTGATTGACCTCGTCATGGAGGTCACGGGCCACGCGAGCGCGCTCCCGCTCCTGTGCCTCCAATGCGGAGCTGGCGCCATGCCGGCGCTCGGCCTCAAGCCGCTCGAGCATCCGGTGGAAGGATTGCTGCAGGCGCTGCACCTCCTCGGGGCCGCGCGAGTCGAGGGCCTCGTCGGCCTGGCGGGGCCGCGAGAGGTTCGCGTGTTCCATCTCTTCGGTGAGGCGTTCGAGCGGCTCGATCCGGCGCGAGAGCAAAAAGACGTTGGCGGCCACGGTCGAGGCGACCGCGAAGCCGAGGACGAGCCCAGCGGCTCCGGTGTCGCGCAGCTCGCTGTTCGGAGCGGCTGCGATCACCGCGGTGATCACCGCCGCCAGGATCAACAACAGGTTGACCATGAGCACCTGGGTGAGAAGCTGTCCTCGTCGCATCCTCAGTAGTTATGGCATGGACAGCGGCTGATTAGGGTGCGGTTAGGCGGATTTGCCAATATTCTCCCTACGCCCCCAATCGACGAGGAGGTTCCCGCATGACAACCACACGCAGATCCAACTGGGCCGCCGGCGTCCGCACCACCGCCCTGCTCGCGACGCTGACCGGCCTCTTCGTCGTCATCGGCGCCCTAATCGGCGGTCCCCAGACCGCCCTGATGTTCCTCTTCATCGGTGCCGCGCTGAACCTGGGCGCCTTCTGGTTCAGCGACAAGATCGCGCTGAAGATGAGCGGTGCACAGCCGATGTCGGAGTCCGACGCCCCACAGATCTACTCGATGGTTCGCGAGCTGACCGACTCGGCGAAGATGCCGATGCCGGCGCTCTACGTGATCCCGCAGATGCAGGCCAACGCCTTCGCGACGGGCCGTAGCCCGAGCCGTAGCGCGGTCGCCGTGACGGCGGGAATCACCCGGCTGCTCAGCCCCGACGAGCTCCGCGGCGTGATCGCCCATGAGCTGGCTCACATCCAGAATCGCGACACCCTCATCCAGTCGGTGGCGGCGACGATCGGTGGCGCCATCACCTACCTGGCCTACATGCTGATGTGGTTCGGCGGCGACAACGACAGCCCGCTCGGGTTGGTCGGATCGCTGGCCATGGTGCTGTTGGCTCCGATGGCGGCGACCTTGATCCAGATGTCGATCAGCCGTCAGCGCGAGTTCTCCGCCGACGCAACCGGCGCCCAGATCTCCGGTAACCCCGAGAGCCTCGCCTCGGCCTTGCTGCGGTTGGAGGAGGGTGCCCAGGCCAATCCGATGGAGGTCAACCAGGCGACTGAGTGCCTCTACATCGTCAAGCCTCTGAGCGGCAAGGGCCTTGCCGGGCTTTTCTCGACCCATCCTCCGATCGAGGAGCGGGTCAAGCGGCTCCGCCAGATGCGTCCCGCGCTCGGCTGATGCCCCGGCCCGGTCCGGCGGTAGCCGGCTCCGGGCAGCGCAGCCGCCGTGCGCCGGTGATGCGGCGGCTGCCACGCCGGGGACCGATTCGGGCCCTGATCAAGCGCTTCTACTACTCACCGGCGTTCCGCAACGTCGCGCTGGCCCCGATCGATGCGGTCGAAGGCGCGCTCGGGCTGCGGCCCGATCTCCTGCCCCCCCGGCGGCTCCGTTTCGTCGGGGGGAGAGGAGACTTCCACGCGATCGGGCGCCGCTGGCGGGACTACCTGATCACCGAGCAAGGACTCGAGCCGGGCGATTCGATTCTCGAGATCGGCTGCGGAGCCGGGCGCCTTGCCGTCGCGCTCGCGGACGTGATCGGCTCCGAGGGCAGCTACGAGGGGTTCGACATCGTCGAGGACGCGATCGAGTGGTGCCGGGAGGAGATCACCCTCCGGTACCCGAACGTGCGCTTCGAGCTCGCCGATATCCACTCCCGCCAGTACAACCGCCGTGGCGCCGACCCGGCTGCTTCCTTCGACTTCCCCTACGCGGAGGAGCGCTTCGACTTCGTGCTCGCGATGTCGGTCTTCTCCCACATGAAGCCGGACGGGATGTCGCGCTACCTGAGCGAGGCGGCGCGGGTGCTGCGGCCGGGCGGGCGGCTGGCGGCGACCTACTTCGTCGTCGACGACGACGTGCTCGCGCGGCTGGCGGCGGCGGAGACCGACTTCGCGCTCGACCACGAGATGACCGATGGCTCCGGAACCGGCTATCTGGTCAGCGACCCGAAGGTGCCCGAGTACAACATCGGTCACCGGCGCGCCGAGGTCGCGGCCGCCGCCGATCGTGCCGGGCTGACGCTCGAGAGCTGGCTCGACGGCTGGTGGTCGCGGGCACCGAACGAGCCGCATGGCGATGCCTTCTACCAAGACCTCCTGATCGCCTCCAAGCCCGGGTGATGAGCGATGTTTACCCTGCTGGGAACAGTACTTTGGAACGGTGCTACACTTTTTGAAGTATTGAAAGGGCTAATCCCGATAGCAATTGAGGTGAATCGATGCCGTCCGGCGCCGAACTGATCGAGCAGATCAAGCAGCAGATCGAAGAGGTCGAGCCCTCCGAGGCCGAGGTGGAGCTGTCGGCATCGAGCAATGGCGGTGGCGTCGCGCTGGTCGATGTCCGCGAGCAGCACGAGTTCGAGGAGCGCCACATCCCCGGAGCGATTCACGTTCCCCGCGGCCATCTCGAATCCCGCATCGAGCAGTTCGTACCCGACAAGGACCGTCGGGTGATCCTCTACTGCGCCTCGGGCAACCGCTCGGCCCTCGCCGCCAAGACCCTGACCGAAGAGCTCGGCTACTCCGACGCTGCATCGATGTCCGGCGGGATCACGCTCTGGAAGGACCGCAACTACGAGACGGTCGTCCCGCGCAAGCTCACCCAGGAGCAGAAGGAGCGCTACTCGCGCCACATCCTCGTACCCGAGATCGGTCTCGACGGTCAGCTGAAGCTGCTCGACGCCAAGGTCCTGCTGCTCGGGACAGGCGGCCTCGGCTCGCCGACCGCGCTGTACCTGGCGGCCGCCGGTGTCGGAACGATCGGTCTCGTCGACGACGACGTCGTCGACGCCTCCAACCTGCAGCGCCAGGTGATCCACAGCACCGAGACGATCGGTGAGCCGAAGACCGAGTCGGCCCGGCACGCGATCGAGGCGCTCAACCCCGACGTCAAGGTGGTCGAGCACAACACGCGTCTCGATTCCAGCAATGTGATCGAGCTCCTCGAGGCCTACGACATCGTCGTCGACGGCGCTGACAACTTCCCGACGCGCTACCTGCTGAACGATGCCTCGGTGCGGCTCGGCAAGCCCGTGGTCTCGGCGTCGATCCTCGCCTTCGACGGTCAGATCTCGACCTTCGTCCCGCACGAGGGCCCCTGCTACCGCTGCCTTTACCCGACCCCCCCGCCGCCTGAGCTCGCCCCGAGCTGTGGCGCCGCGGGCGTGCTCGGGATGCTGCCGGGCGTGATGGGTCTGATGCAGGCGCTCGAGGTCTTCAAGCTGATCACCGGCGAGGGCGATCCCCTGATCGGCCGGCTGCTCCTGTTCGAGGCGCTCGGGACCACCTTCACCGAGCTCAAGGTGAAGCGCGATCCCAACTGCCCGATCTGCGGTCCGGACGCCCCTGAGGTGCCCGACTCCGAGCTCGGGCTGTTCCCCGACTACGAGGCGTTCTGCTCCGGCGTCGCCGTGGCCTGAGGCTCGGCGCTCCCTGTAGCCTGTCGTCCCGATGCCGACCGTGAAGATCCCACCAGTCCTGCGGTCCCAGACCGGGGGCGACTCCGAGGTGACTGTCGGCGGAGCCGACGTGGGCGAGGTCCTGCGTGGCCTCGCCTCCCAACACCCCGGCACCGACAAGCAGTTGTTCGCCTCCGACGGCGAGCTCAACCGCTACGTGAACATCTACCTCAATGACGAGGATGTGCGCGTCCTCGACGGTCTCGCCACCTCGGTCGGTGACGGCGACACGATCGTGATCCTGCCCGCCATGGCGGGCGGCCGCTGAACCGGCCGCGCTAGTCCGGCTCGCCGCCGGCAAGGGCCGCGTACTCGACCCACGAAGGCTTGGCGTCGAGATCGCTGTCGACCAGGCCGGCTGAACGGCACCAGCCGCAAAGGCCCGGCGCTCCCTGGTCGGCCGGGTCGCGCCAGGTGTACCAGAGCGCTCCCTCGATTCCCCAGGCCTCGCGTTCGGCGAGCAGCATCTCGTAGGTTTGGGCGAGCAGCTCTGCCTGTTCCTCGGGCGTCTTCGAGAGCCCGCTTCCCTGCGCCGGATCGGATCCCCAACCGATCTCCGTGACCCACATTCCGGTCGACTCGGCCCCCGCCCGGTCGACGATGCGGCGGGTGCGCTCCAGCTGGGTGCGAACCGACTCGATGTCGGGTCCGTAGGGGTGGATCCCGACGTAGTCGACCGCCTTCAGCACGGACGGCTCGGCGAACAGGCGCCGGAGGAAATCGAACGACCCGATCGCGCCCTCGCCCGCCGGCGTCGCGAACATACCGGCGCTGATCAGCAGCGCTCCGGGGTCGCCACGGCGCAGGGCCCGGTCGGCGACCCGGAGCAGCGTCGCGTAGTCGTCGGGGGAGGGCCTGGGACTCCAGAACGAGGGGCCGTTGACCTCGTTCCAGATCTCCCAGGCCCGTACGGGCTGGGGTTCGAGGTCGGGATTGGTGCGCCCGAGGACCTCCCACAGAGCGCCTTCCGGCCCGTATCGGGCTGCGGCCGCGGCGAGGAAACGGTCGAAGGCGCGAAGGGCGCGATCGGAGAGGGTCGGAGGCTGGATCACGAGGTCGGCGTAGAAGGGTGGCGTCGCGAATACGTAGGGAAGCGGCCTGATGCCGTTCGCGGCGAGCCGCTCGATCAGGTCATCGGGCGCGGTCCAGTCGTACTCACCCTCGCGGCGCTCGATCTGCGCCCAGGAGAGGATCATGTGGTAACTCTCGACGCCCCCTGCCGCCATGCGGGCGAGGTCAGCTCCGGTCGGGGCCGCCTGCGGCGCGACTCCGAAGAAGCCCTGCGGAGGCTCCGGCCGATCGTCGGATCCGCAGGCCGACAGGCCGAGGCAGACGCTGATCAGCAGCGCCGCGCCGGCTCGCAGATTCACCGCCCTCGACCCGGAGCCCGGGTCGCGAGCCAGATCCCGGCGGCGAGTGAAGCGACCAATGCGAGGCCGACCGGGGAGGCGACGGCGGAGGCGATCGAGCCCAGCAACGGCTGCGGAGGCTCCTGCTCGCCAACGACGCCGACCGGTCCCGCGTCGCGGCCCCGTAGCGTGATCGGGTTTGGGCCGCGGCTGCCCACCCGGTCGACGCCGGGGAGGGTGAGAACGTACTCCTCGACCGCAGCCGGGCCGGCGCCCGCCGCGGGGCCCGGGGCTGCGGCGAGCGCAGCGGCCAAGAGGACGCCGAGCAACACCGATCTACACTTCATCCCGCGCGCCATCGAGTCTCGGGAACAGAGTAGTGGGTGCGAGAGCGATGCAGGTCAAAGTGATTCTCCAGCCCACGATCATGCTCCCCGTCGCGGGCGCTCTGATCGCGCTCGCGCTCGCCGACGGCGGCTTCTCATCGCAGAGCGTCGGCGTCGCGACCGCCGCGATCTGGCTCCTGCTCGCCGGCGCAGTCACGGGAGGCTGGTTGCGACTGGGTGACCTGGCGGGTCCGCTCGCGGCTGGAGCGGCCCTGCTCGCCCTGATCGCTGCCTGGACTGCGCTCTCGATCGGCTGGGCGGGAGATGACGGCGCCGCCTTCGCAGATCTGGTCCGCGCGCTGATGTACCTCGGGGCCTTCCTCCTCGTCGGCCTCTCGGCCCGGCGTGGGAGCGGACCCTCCTGGCTGGCTGGAATCGCGCTGGGCGGTTCGGCGGTGGCGGTGATCGCGGTGCTCGCCCGCCTCGCCGGGCTGGGGGTCGATCAGGCGCTCGCGGTCGAGATCCCCGCAGCCGCCGAGCGGCTCAGCTTCCCACTCGGGTACTGGAACGCGCTCGGCTACCTGATGGCGATGACGCTGGTGGCGCAGGGCTGGGTAGCGGTCAACGCTCCCGGGCAGTTGGGCAGGTTCGCCGCCGCGGCCTCCGTTCCCGTCGTCCTCGCCCTCTTCCTCACCTCCTCGCGCGGCGCGCTGCTGGCGGCCGTGATCGGGCTGGTGTTGCTCGGGTGGGCCTGCGCGCGGCGCGAGCGGCTCTGGCAGGTCACGGTCGCAGTGGTGCCCGTCTGGGTCCTCCTGGTCGGGATCACCGCCGTGCTCCGCTCCGACCTCGATCCGTTCGCGGGGGTGACCGTGGCGGGGGTCTTGATCGCCGCGGCCCTCGCGGCGTCCTTCGCCTTCGTGTATGTCGTGCTCGACGGCTCCCACGCACACGGCGGCGGCCTGCGCTCGTGGCTCGGGGCGCACGCACGACCGATCCTCGCCGCGGTGGTGATAGGGGCGGTCGCGGTCGGGGTCCTCGCGGGCCCAAGCTCGTTCATCGGCGACTTCCGCACCGAGCGTGGCGGCGGTGAGATAGCGACCACGACCGACGCGCTGGTCTCGGGCTCGGGCCGGTCCGAATTCTGGGGCGCCGCGCTCTCGGCGTTCGGCGAGGATCCGGTGCGGGGCCTCGGCGCCGGTGGCTTCGAGAACTACTGGAACGCCAATGGAGACATCCAGGTACCGATCCGAAACGCGCACTCCGCGCCGCTGGAGACCCTGGCCGAGCTCGGGCTGGTCGGGGGCCTCGCGCTGCTCGGGCTCCTCGCTGTCGCGGTTGGCGGCCTGGTCGGCTCCGCGCGGGCCTCGCGCGCCGGTCATCGGGGGATGCTGGGGGCGTTCGCCGGTATCGGCGCGGCCGGCGTGGTGGCCGTCTCGCTGGACTGGACCTGGCAGATGACGGCCTCTGCGGCACCGCTCCTGATCGTGATCGCGGTCGCCTGCGCGGCCGCCCTGCGGCCCGACCGAGACGGCCGCGAGATCACCGGGCCGCAGGAGGCGAGCCGCGCCGATACCGAGCGGCCTCAGCCGACTGCCGGCCGGGCTCAGCGGCGCTCTGCTCGCGGCCGGGACGCTCGCCGCGGTCTGGGCCGGGTCCGTCCTGGCCCTCACCGCGGTCCAGCTCGACAGAAGCGAGTCGCGACTGGCACGGGGCGATCTCCCGGGCGCCGCGAAGGCCGCGCTGTCGGCGACCCGGCTGCAACCCTGGAGCGCCGAGCCAAGCCTGGCGCTGGCCACGGTCGAGCAGACCGGGTCCAACCTGGAGGCCGCGCGCCGCAGGGCGGAGGAGGCGGCCCGTCTGTCGCCCGATGACTTCCGCCCCTGGTCACTGCTGTCGACGATCCACGGCGACCTCGGCCACCTCGCGGTCTCCCGCGCCTACGCCCAACGTGCCGAGCTCACCGGTGGGGCCGTGCTCGATGAGCCCGCCAACTTCCTCGGTCGGTGAGCGCGCTGGCCGATTGGCCCCCACCGGGTTATCCTGACCCGAGCAGGGTAATTCGTCCGGGAATGTGAACTTGAACGAGGCTGTAAGCGAATCCGCTGTGGCCGTCGGCCATGGCGACGATCAGACGCCGACTGGCGCCGCGGTGCCGTCGAGCGAGCACCGCCGGGCGATCCGCGCGGCGGTCCGCGGTCGCCGCCAACGCGATGCCCGCCGCCGCCGGATGCTCGCCGGCGCCGATCTGATCGCGGTTCTGCTCGCCGCCCTGATCCCGGTTTCGGCGACCGGGTCTCCCTGGGCGCTCGCTTTCGCCCCCTTGTGGATCCTCGCCGCAAAGCTGTTCGGCCTCTATGACCGAGACCACCGCGCCCTCCGCCACCTGACTGCCGATGAGGTCCCGGCGATCATCGCCTGGGCGGCGACGACCACCGCCGGCCTCGCATTGCTGCTCCCGCTGACCCCGGCCGAGTCGATCGGAGGGGGTCTCGCCGCCGCTCTACACCTCATCGTCGCTGCGCTGGCCGCTATCACGCTGCGCTCGCTGGCTCGCAAGCTCTGGTGGATATGGACGCCGCCCGAGACCGTGGGACTGATCGGAGACGGCCCGGCGCTGGAGTCGATGCGTCGCAAGTTCGGCCTGTTCCGCGACATGCACTTCGAACTCGCCGTCGAACACCTGGTCGAGGACCTCGGCAACGGGGGGGAGCGGAGCGAGGTGTTGCTCGGGCTGGCCGACAGCGTCGACCGGATCGTGGTCGCGACCAGCAACGTCGACACCGACATGATCGCCGAGCTGAACGCGATATGCCGCAAGCGGCAGGTGAAGTTGAGCGTGGTCTCGCCGCTGCGTGGCAAGGCGCTGCCTTCGCTGCAGATCTCACAGCTCGCCGACCTGCCGATCCTCGAGTACAGCACCTGGGACGCATCGCGATCCTCGCTGCTGCTCAAGCGAGCTTTCGACGTGCTCGCATCCGGCCTGGGGCTGCTGATCCTGGCGCCGATCCTGCCGATCATTGCGATCGCGATCAAGCTCGACGGCCGCGGGCCGATCTTCTTCTCCCAGGTTCGTGCGGGCCTCGGGGCCCGGCCGTTCCGCATCTACAAGTTCCGGACGATGGCGACCGATGCCGAGCAGAAGCTCGATGAGGTCGTCGACCTCGATCAGCTCCAGGATCCGATGTTCAAGCTCCGCGAGGATCCGCGGGTGACGCGGGTCGGACACGTCCTTCGGAGGCTAAGCCTCGACGAGCTGCCGCAGCTCTTCAACGTCCTGCTCGGGGAGATGAGCATCGTCGGGCCACGGCCCGAGCAGGTCGAGATCGTCGCCCGCTACTCGTCCGAGGACCGTTTCCGGCTCACGGTCAAGCCCGGGATCACCGGTCCGATGCAGATCTTCGGGCGGGGTGAGCTCACCTTTGCCGAACGGCTCGCGGTCGAGCTCGAGTACGTCGAGAATCCCTCGCTGAGCCGCGATCTGCGGATCCTCCTGCACACGGTTCCCGCGGTGCTGCGCGGGACCGGCGCGTTCTGAGCTCGCCGCCGACAGTCATCGTCCCCTCGACGGGGCCGGCCTCGCGGCTGCGACGGCTGCTCGATTCGCTCGCCTCGCAGACGGTCGAGCACGAGGCGTTGGTGGTCGACAACGGCTCCGCCGGCTCCGGGGTGAGTGATCTCTGCGCGGAATATCACTTCGCCGAGCCAATCCGCCTCGAGAGTAACCGCGGCTTCTCAGAGCCGGTCAACACCGCCGCTCGGCGAGCCTCGGGTGAGGTCCTCGTCCTGATCAACGACGACTGCGTCTGCGATCCCGAGTTCGTGGAGCGGATCGCCGAGCCGATCGACGCCGGCTCCGGTGTGGTGATGGCTGCGGGCGTGCTGCGCAACATCGACGATCCGAGCCTGATCGATACCGCCGGGATGGAGCTCGACCGGACATTGCTGGTCTACGAGTACCTGAACGGCCTACCGCTCAGCGCGCTCGAGGGGGCGGCCGATCCGATCGGGCCCTCGGCTGCCGCGGCCGCATTCGACAAGCACGCGTTCAACGAGCTCGGCGGCTTCGACGAACGGATCTTCGCCTACTGGGAGGACGTCGACCTCGTGCTGCGGCTCTGCGAGGCGGGCGGCCGCTGTCGGCTCGCCCCGGGTGCGCGCGGCACGCACGAGCATTCGGCGACGCTGGGCTCAGGCTCGACGGCGAAGAACCGCTTGATGGGCTTCGGCCGTGGCTACGTGTTGCGGAAGTGGCGAGTCGTCACCCCGCGCACCCTGCTGCCGGTGCTCGGCCGCGAGCTCGTCCTGATCGGCGGCCAGATCGCGATCGATCGAACCGTGAGCGGTTTGCCGGCGCGGATCAGCGGCTGGCGGGCAGCGGAGCCGACCCACAGCGCCCCGGCCGTGGTCGCCGAGCGTGGCCGCGGCGACAGCTTCCTCGGCACCCTGAGGCGACGCCTCGAGCGACGCAGGAGGATGGCGCGGGGCGGGGCCGCGTCCGGTTAGCCGCGGGACAGCGCCCCGGAGATCAGCGAGAGGCCGAGCTTGACCCCGATGCCGAGGTAGATGAGGGCGTTGAAGGGCGCTGATCGGCTCGTCGAGTAGTGATTTCGGTAGAAGCGACCCATGCCTCGGTGGAAGGCGATCCGCAGGCGGGCGCTCCGGCGTCCTCCGGTCGTGCCTCCCTTGGTGTGTACCGCGCGTACGGAGGGCTCGTACAGGGTCTTCCAGCCTGCCTCGCGCAGGCGCCAGTTGAGGTCGAGATCCTCCATGTACATCCAGTAGGCCTCGTCGAAGCCCCTGATCTCCTCGAAGGCGGAACGCCGCAGGAGCATGAAGGCTCCGTTTACGGCGTCGACCTCGCCGCGCTCGACCTCGGTTGCCCGGTAGGCGGCGAGCCGGCCACCGCTGAGGCGACGGCCTATGCCGGTGAAGTGACCGAGGGCGCTGAGAGGTGTCGGAAAGCCACGGCGGGAGGCGTGGTCGAAGGTCCCGTCCTCCTGGTACAGCGCGCACCCCGAGCACCCCGCGTCGGGATGGGCCTCCATCAGCTCGACCAGAGTGGCGAGCGTGTCGGCCTCAACCGCCGCGTCGGGATTGAGCGCCAGGATGTAGGGGGCCTCGCCGCCGGCGGCGCCGCGGTTCGTCGCGGCGCCGAACCCGATGTTGACCGCCTGCGCAAGCAGGCGTACCTCGGGGTACTCCCGGGAGACCATCTCCGCGGTTCCATCTCCGCTCGCGTTGTCGACCACCGTCACCGTCATTCCCCCGGGCGCCGGATGAGCCTGCAGCGAATCGAGGCAGCGCCCGAGCAGGTCCTGCGACCTGAAGGAGACGATCACCACATCGACGACAGCTGAACTCACGCGGCGAAAGCTAGATGAACGGGGTGTGAGCTTGGGGGGAGTGCTCGTGTCGGGGGTGGCGGTTGCTTATCGGTAGCGCCCGCCGCCGCCCACTTCTCGCCGCTGGCTCGCAGGGGCCGCGACCTCGGAGCTAATGCTCGAGAACCAACCCGAGGAACTTCTTCGTGCGCTCCCCCTGGGGATTGCCGAGAACGTCTCGGGGAGCGCCCTGCTCGACGACGATGCCGTCGTCCATGAAGACGACCCGGTCGGCGACCCCGCTGGCGAAGCCCATCTCGTGGGTGACGACGATCATCGTCATGCCCTCCCGGGCGAGCTCGGTCATCACGTCGAGCACCTCCTTGACGAGCTCGGGATCGAGGGCGCTGGTGACCTCGTCGAAGAGCATCACGTGTGGGTCCATCGCCAGTGCCCGGGCGATCGCAACGCGCTGTTGCTGACCGCCGGAGAGGCGCTCGGGGTATTCGGTGAGCTTCTCCGACATCCCGACCCGATCGAGCAGCTCCTCGGCTCGCCGCCGGCCCTCCGCCGACTTGCGGCCCAGCACGGTCTCGGGGGCGAGCATCACGTTCTCGATCGCGTTCTTGTGGGGGAACAGGTTGAACTGCTGGAAGACCATCCCGACCCTGCGGCGGACGAAGTCGAGACCCTCCTCGAAGTCTGCGTGGGTGATGTTGGTGCCCTCCAGCGAGATGCTGCCGGCCTCCGGCGGGGCCAGCAGGTTGATGCAGCGCAGCAGCGTGCTCTTGCCCGAGCCGCTGGGACCGATCACGCAGACGACCTCGCCCTTGTTGACGTCCAGGTCGACGCCGTTGATCACCCGAAGCTCACCGAAGCGCTTCTCCACGCCCCTGAGCTCGAGGATCGGGCCCGAGTGGGCTTCCGCTCGCTTTGCCGCTTTGTCGCTCATGTCGCCCCCCGCTCGTACTGGGCCTGCTGGCGGGCGATCAGCCAGTCGACGGCGCGTGCCAGCGGGATCGTCACCAGCACGAACAGGATCGCGCCGAGCATCAGCGAGGAAGAGTTGAACTCGACCGATTGGATGTCGCGTCCGGCCTGCACCACCTCGGTGAGACCGATCACGCTGACCAGGGTCGTGTCCTTCATCAGTGCGATGTAGTCGTTGAGCAGCGGCGGGATCACCTTGCGGATTGCCTGGGGGACGATCACGAACCTCATCGTCTTGCCGTAGCTCATCCCCAGCGATCGGGCGGCCTCGGTCTGGCCTCCAGGCACCGCCTCGATCCCGGCCCGGTAGACCTCAGCCATGTAGGCGCCGTAGGTGAGGGTGATCGCGAAGACGCCGTACCAGAAGGGGGAGGGCTGGCCGAACCACTCCGGGATGCCGAGCCATCGCGGAATCACACCGCCGTCGCCGGTGAGCGGGTCGGTCGCGGCCAGCGCCCCGAGGCTGGTGGAGACGAGGAGGATGGTGAGCAGCGCCGGGACGCCGCGGAGCACATCGATGTAGGCGATCGTCGGCCAGCGGACGATCCAGCTGAAACGACCGGGGGTCTGGCGCAGCACCGCGAGGATCAGGCCCCAGATCAGCGAGAGGATTCCGGCGACGATCGAGAGCTTGATCGTGAACACGAACCCTTCGACGACCTTGTCGAAGTTGCTGGGGTCGAACATTACCCCGAAGTCGAAGTACTGCTCGAGAATCCTGCTCATCGCTTACCTCTCCGGCTCGCCTGCTCGGGCCAGCCTATTCCAACACGGGCCGACGCGCACAGGCACGGAGGCCGGACGTGAAACGGGGCGCCGAGGGCGCCCCGTTCTCCTCGCCGGGCGCTGGCCCGGCGGCTATCTGTCCAGGCCGATCAGCTCGGCTCGTGCGTCGAGGTGAGCAGGGCCGGGGGCACATCGATCTCGAACCACTCCTGGTAGAGGTCGTTCAGCGTGCCGTCGTCCTTGATCTCCTGCAGCGCGCCGTTGACGGCCTCGCGGAGGGCGTCGGTGCCCTGCGGGAGGATGATCCCGTACTCCTCGTCGGTCTCAACGTCGTCGACCACCTGCAGGCGGCCGTTGCTCATGTCGGCAGCATCCTGGACCGACGGCAGGTCGTTGATGACCGCATCGACCTGCTCCGACTCGAGCGCGTTGTAGGCGTCGTCGATCTCGGGGAACTGCCGGACCTCGGACGCGTCGGTGTTGTCGTTTGCGTACGCCTCGCCGGTGGTGCCGTCCTGGGCTCCCACGATCTTGCCCGACACTCCGTCGAACGAGGTGATGTCGCTGTCGGCGCGGACCAACAGACCCTGCGAGGAGAGGAAGTACGGGTTCGAGAAGTCGACCCGATTCTCTCTTGGCTTGGTGATCGTCGTCGCCGCGATCGCGAGATCGAACTGGCCGCCGCCGCCCTGCAGAAGCAGGTCGAACGGAGCGTCTTCGATCTGGGTCGTCAGATCGAGGCGGTCGGCGACCTCGTTGATCAGGTCGATGTCGAAGCCCTCGTAGTCGGGTGGATCACCCTGCTCGAAGGGCGGGAACGGAATATCGGATCCGACGATCAGGGTTCCATCCTCGATCAGGCCGAGGTCGGCGGTGCCGCCCCCCGTTGCCGAGGTATCGGTGGTCGTGCTGCTGTCGTCGTCGCCGCATGCCGCCACGCCGAGCGCGGCGGTCAGTCCAACGATCAGGACGAGCAGCGTCCATAGTCGAGTCTTGCTCATGTGCTCATGTACCTCTCTGCATTGGTTTTCGGCCGATCTCCCCGCCGGCCGCGCGAACGGTACCTCCCGAACGCTGCCTGCCCACCATATCTACTGAGCTCGGCGCTGGGAAGATGCACGGGGACCATCAGCCTTTACTACACTTACTGAAGTGACTCCCGCTGATCTTCTCAATCGGCCCTGCGGAGGGCGCTACGGCAATGTCCTCGAGTCGGTCGGAAATACGCCGCTCGTTGAGCTTCCGAGGCTCTCCCCGGGCGCCGGCGTCCGGATCTACGCCAAGCTGGAGGGACAGAACCCGACCGGGTCGGTCAAGGACCGCGTCGCCAAGGCGATGATCGACAAGGCGGAGGCCGAGGGCCTGATCGGGCCCGGGCAGAAGGTGATGGAGCCGACCTCCGGCAACACCGGCATTGCCCTGGCGATGATCTGCCAGCGCAAGGGCTACCCCTTCGTTGCGGTGATGCCCGACAACGTCACCTCCGAGCGCGCTCAGCTGCTGGGGATGTTCGGCGCCGAGATCGTCTACTCGGAGGGCGCCAAGGGCTCGAACGGCTCGGTCGAGCTCGCCCTCGACATGGCCGCGCGCGACTCCTCGCTGTACATGCCCTACCAGTACGGCAACCGGGCCAACCCCGACGCCCACTACAACGGTACCGCGGTCGAGATCCTCGACGAGCTCGACTCGGTCGCGGCCTTCGTCGGCGGCCTCGGTACCGGCGGCACCCTGATGGGCAACGGCCGCCGGCTCAAAGAGGAGGACCCCGAGACGCTGATCGTCGCCGCCGAGCCGATGCAGGGCGAGCTCGTCTCCGGCCTGCGCTCGCTCGAGGACGGCTTCATCCCACCGATCATCGACCTCTCGATCCTCGACCGCAAGATCATGGTCTCGAACGAGGACTCGATCGTCTGGACCCAGCGCCTGCTCCGTGAGGAAGGGCTGTTCGCCGGGGTCTCCGCCGGGGCGATCGCCCGCGTCGCCCACCGGATCGGTGGCGAGCTGGCCGATACCGGTGGCGGCAACATCGTCTTCCTGGTCCCCGACGACGGCTGGAAGTACCTCAGCTCAGGTGTCTACAGCACGCCGGTCGATCAGATCGAGGGTCTCGACACCACCGTCTGGTGGTAGCTCGCCCTGGCTCGGCGGGCAGCGTGCGGTGACCCTGATACTGCTGCCGCGAAACGGCGAGATCAACCCAGAGCCACCGATCGAGCCATGTAGCCTCCTCGACGTATGCGACTCCCAGGCGCCGTGAAAGACGAGATCGTCGCCCATTCGCGGGAGGATGCGCCGAATGAGTGTTGCGGCCTGATCGGCGGGCGTGATGGCGAGGCGACGACCGTCTACCGGGCCCGGAACGCCTTTGCGAGCCCGACTCGATACCACGTCGATGACGGCGATCTGTTCAGGATCGTGGAGCGTGAGATCCCCGCGGCGGGCGAGGATCTGGTCGGCATCTACCACTCGCACCTGGTCAGCGAGGCCTACCCCTCCCAGACCGACATCAACCTCGCCGACGGCTGGCCCGACCCGCTATATCTGATCTGCTCCCTCGCCGACCCCGACGAGCCCGTCCTTCGCGCATTTGCGATCCGGGGCGGCGAGGTCGAAGAGGCCGAGCTTGTCGGCGCCTGATCAGCCTCTCGCCTGTCCCCGCTGCGGGCGAGGCTACGAGGGTTCAGCGCGGTTGTGCGAGGACTGTGCGATGCCGCTCGTGGTCGCGGGCGGCGTCGAACAGCAGGCTGTCGACCCCGCTCACGGGGAGGCCCGCAAGATCCACCCGCGCTACGCGAAGGGCGAGCTGCGCCGAGTCGCGGTCGGCCGCAACCTCGCGGAGGCCGAGCTGATCAAGGGCGTGCTGCTCGAGCAGGGGATCCCGAGCCTTCTGACCCGCACCGGGGGGTTCGACGTGCCGGATTTCCTCGCTGCCGGCCCCCGCGACGTACTGGTGCCCGAGAGCGGGGTGGAGGCGGCGCGCGATCTGCTCAGCGAGGTCGACGGCGGGGAGTCCCTGGGCGCCGAGCCCGAGCCAGGCGACGACCTGCCTCCGGCATGGCCGATCGAGCTCAGGCTCGCCGCCGGGATGCTGGCATTCCTGCTCGCGTTCGGCGCCCTCGCCGGCGTGATCTTCATCCTCGTCAGCTGAGCGGAGGAGCCGCCGCGGTGGCGCTCAAGCTCTCCCCGGCGCCGAAGGGGGCGGGGCCACCAGCGCGCCGGCCAGAGCCGTATCACGCCCCCCGAACCTCCGTGGGCATCGGCGCTTTTTAGGCTGGTTCGCGCTCGACGACGCTGTCGAGGTGACGGCGCCATGCGGGCTCGATCTCCTCGATCGGTTTCCCGAACGCGACCTCGAGCGCCGGTGCCGGCCCGTCCTTGCGGAGGCGGGAGACGAGAAGCTCGCAGGCGCTGGGACCGACCCGGCGCTCGAGCAGATCGAAGACGGTGGCCCCGAGGATGATCGCGTCGCGGGCGTTCGGCGGGAAGCTCGGCGGCCCGCCGTCGGCGAGCCGCCGCGAGACCGCGGCGCGGAACATCATCGCCTGCCCCGCGAAGTACTGTGACCCTCCCTCGATCAGCCAGGCCCAGCGGAGGTAGCGCGCGAAGCGCAGCGGTCCCCACGGGGGAGGCATGCGCGGGTTGTTGGCTGCGAGGACCACCTGGGCATAGAGGCGATGGGAGGTGCCGAGCAGGGCGCGAAGCGAATCCTCACCGGCAGCGCGGCTCTCGAGGGCGGAGTCGTTGAGCACGTGGATCTCGCCGTTCATCGCCCAGCCGGCCAGGTAGCGGCGCCCGGCAGGGGCGCTGACCAGCCGGGCCGCGGGAAGGAAGGGATGGGCGGCCGACAGCCAGCCCGAGCTGGGGTGGATCACGACCGTGATCTCGCCAGGAGCGTGCTCGAGGCGTTCCTCGAGCCGCAGTCTCAGCTCCTCGAGCTCGTCGAGCGTTCGCTCGGCCGACTCCTCATCGCCCTCCTCGTGGCGAGCGATAAAGCTGAGCGACTCGGTCTGGGTCCACGGCATGAGCCAACCCTAGATGACCGATTCGGCTGTCCCTGGCGCCTGCGGCCGGCCGGGCGGCTCAGTTGCGATCCCTAGAATCGACGCGGATGGACCGAGGGCGTAGGCGGGTCGGTACTCTGGCGGTGCAGTTGGCCGCGTTCGTCGCCCTGCTCGTACTCGCGGCGGCGGCTGAGGCGGCACGCCCGAACGTGGTCACGATCGTCACCGACGATCAGACGCTCGAGTCCTTCAACGAGGCGACGATGCCGGAGACGCTGCGCCTGCTCGCCACCCGGGGGACCAGCTTCAGCCAGGCGGTCGTCTCCACACCGCAGTGCTGCCCCTCGCGGGCGGGATACCTGACAGGTCAATACGCGCAGAACAACAAGGTGATCTCGAATCGACCGGGGTACCCCCTGCTGAAGCGCAAGCGCGACATCCTGCCCGAGTGGCTACGGTCGGCCGGCTACCGGACGATCCACGTCGGCAAGTACCTCAACGGATACGCTCAGACCCGGGGCGCGATCGTCGCCCCCGGCTGGGATCGATGGCTGAGCCTGATTCTCGCCCATTACCGCTTTCCGCTCTGGTCGATCGATGGCGAGCTCCGCCAGGATGAGAAGCTCTACCTGACCTCGACGATCAACCAGATGTCGGAGGAGATGATCCGCACCTACGCGCCGCGGAAGAAGCCGTTCTATCTTCAGGTCGATCAGTTCGCGCCGCACGTGCAGCTGCCCGGCAACAGCAACGGCCGCTGCCGTCTGTCGGCGATCCCACCCGAGGAGGACGCCGATCTCTTCGTCGACGCGACCGTGCCCCGCAACCCCGCCTTCGACGAGGCCGATGTCAGCGACAAGCCCTCCTTCATCCAGGATCAGGGACGTTTCAGCGATGCGCAGATCGCGGACATCGACCGCCACTACGGATGCGCCCTGGCATCGCTGCGGCTGGTGGACGAGGGCATCAGCAGCATCGTCTCCGAGCTCAAGGCCGCCGGTGAGCTCGGCAACACGATGATCATCTTCACCTCCGACAACGGCTACGGCTTCGGCGAACACCGGATGTCGCTGACCAAGGGTCTGCCCTACGAGGAGCACGTCCGAGTTCCGCTCGTGATCCGCCCGCCGCGCCAGTTCCCCCGCGCCTCCCGCCGGGGCCGGGTCAGTGACGCTCCGGTCGCCAACATCGATCTCGCACCGACGCTGCTGCGGCTGGTCGGTGGCGAGCCGTGCCGCAACGGCAAGCGCTGCCGCCGGATGGACGGCCGCTCGCTGATCTCGATACTCGACGGGCGCAAGCCGCGTTGGAGCAAGCGCCGGGCGGTCCGGACATCGTTCTCGGTCAATTTCAACGCCTACAAGCGGAGCTGCGAGTGGGACGCATTGCGCACCACCCGGAGATCACTGATCGAGCACACCTCGCTGCCGAAGCCGGGGACCATCGATTGCGAGCCGGTCAGCGTGTTCGAGAACTACGACCTCAACGCCGACCCGTTCCAGCTCGACGGCGACCGGCCGGTCGCCGACCGCGCCCGCGAGCGGCTGCGGCGGCTGACCCGCTGTTCGGGCATCGAGGGCCGCGACCGCAAGCTGAAGAAGAAGCCCTTCTGCGAGTAGCCCGGGTGGGAGGTTCGTCGCGTTGATCGAGGCCGTGCTCTTCGATATCGACGGCACCCTGCTGGACCATGATCAGGCCAGTCTGCGAGCCCTGCACGCCGGCCTCGACCGCGAGCGCCCGGGGATTGCGGCCGACGAACGGGAGCTCGCCGCCGGCGAGTGGCGACAGCTGGAGGAGATGCACTACGCCGAGTACCTGCTCGGCAGGATCGACCTCACAACCCAGCGCCGCCGGCGCGTCGCGGGCCTGCTCGCCCATATCGGCGAGCGGGAGCGGGATCACGACGAGCTCGACCGGTGGTTCGCGCGCTTTTTGGCCGACTACCGGGCCGCCTGGACGCTGTTCGAGGACGTCAAACCGACGCTCGAGGCGCTCGGCGGCTCGCTTCGCCTCGGGGTTATCACCAACGCGGACGCCGACCTGCAGCGCGCGAAGCTGGAGGGGGTCGGGATCGCCGGGCATCTACCCGGCTTCACCGCCTCCAGCGAGGCCGGAGTCGCAAAGCCCGAGCCGGAGATCTTCCGAATTGCCGCCCGGCGGTTGGGGTTGGAGCCCGCGCGCGTCGCTTACGTCGGCGATCGGCTCGAAACCGACGCCCGAGGAGCCGCGGCAGCGGGACTCGGACTCGGGATCTGGGTCAACCGCGCCCGAGGGGTACCGGCGGTCGACGACGTGCCGACCGTCCGTAGCCTCGCGGAACTACCGGCGCTGCTCGACGACCATCTGGCCTGAGAGCCGAGCGGGGGCGCTAGGCCAGAGCGGGCTCGGGCTCGGGCGCGCCACAGATCTCGCGGATCATCGCGGCCGCCCGGGTGAACTCCGCCTCGGCCATGACCGGGACGCCCTCGAACGGCAGGTCGCGGTCGATCTCGACCCAGGAATGACAGCCGTGGTGCTCATCGCGCACGCGGACCGTCACCGGCCGCGGGATGCGGTGGACCTTGAGCAGCAGCACGTGAAGCGGGTGGGTCCGCTTCCAGGCGAGCCGCTTGCGGGCGTAATCGTGGGTCCAGACGTGAAAGGGGGCGAGTGAATCGACGATGCGGGGGTCCTCGATCTCGAAATGATCGGCGACCTCTGCCCAGGCGCGAATCCTGACCCGGTCAGGCTGCGCGATGCCGCCGTCCTGGAGCAGGGCGCGGGGTGGCGGCTCCTCGTCGGGCCACACGCCCTCCTCGAGCGCGCGCCGCAGCTCGGGGTGGTGGGACTCGCGCACCAGGTCGTTGCGCTGGTGGTCGAAGGTCGGGTAGAGGAAGAACTGCTCGTGGTCGAGCTCGAAGTGCTTGTTCTCCTCGCGGATGCCACCCTTGCGGAGGGTCAGCAGTTGCTCGCCCTCCGCGAGCGCGCGCACCGTGACGGACCATTCCTTGAAAGCAATAGGCATGTGGGTGATTCGTTCCGTTGGTTGGGGACGGGACTGGGGATGGCGGTTCCCGGGACGAGACTCCCGGCGGGCCGCTGATTGCCCGGCAGGCGCCGAGTGTAGGGCCTCACCCGTCCACGTCAAGTTAGTTGCGGCAGTTACATGGGGCGCTGCAAACGGCGGCCCGCCCGGGAATCGTCGGTTCAGCCCGGCGTTCCGTGACCGCCGCCACCCGGCGTCTCCAGCCGGAGCAGGTCCCCAGGGGAGAGCTCCCCCTGGGCCTTCGCCGCCAGCTCGCGACCGTTGAGCAGGTTGTGTCCCGACAGCCCCGGATCGCCCCCGGCGCGCCCGGCGGGCCGCAGCCGCCGCCGCTCGGTGATCAGCGAGAAATCCATCGGCGCCAGCGCCTCGATCTCCTTGACTATGCCGTCGCCACCCGACCGCTCTCCACCGCCGCCACTGCCGCGCCGCAGCCCGAGCTCGCGCACCCGCACCGGAAGCTCGGCCTCGAGCGACTCGATCGGGGTATTGAGCGTGTTCGACATCGCCACGTGGATCGCGCTCGGACCCGGGGCGTCGGGACAGGCGCCCTGCCCGCCGCCGAGCGTCTCGTAGTACGTGAAGCCATCGCCAGAGAGCGTCAGGTTGTTCATCGTGCCCTGGCCCTGGGCCGGAGCCGGAACGGCGCCGCCGAGGGCGGAGGTGACGAGGTCCGCGACGCGGCTGGAGGTCTCGACGTTTCCAGCCACGACGGCGGCTCCGGGAAGTGCGTTGAGGATCGATCCCTCGGGCGCGACGATCTCGATCGGGCGGTGTCCGCCGGCCGAGGGCGGAGCGTCGGGGTCGAAGAGGACCCGGACCGCGAACAGCGCCGCCGAGCGGGTCACCGCCATCGGACAGTTGAGGTTGCCCGGCACCTGCTCACTGCTGCCATCGAAGTCGAGCCTCATCCGCTCGCCGGCGATCTCGGCGCTGACCCGGAGCTCGACCTCGCCCTCGCGGGCCTCCAGCATCTCGCGCGCCTCCCAGCGGCCGTCGGGCGCCGCGCCGATCGCCGCCACGGTCCGTCGCTCCGAGTAGTCGAGGACCTCCGACATACCCTCGAGCACCAGGCCGATCCCGATCCGTGCCACCAGCTCCTCCACCCGTCGCTTGCAGAGCAGGTTGGCTGCGCGCTGAGCTCGCAGGTCGGCGAGCCGTTGTGCCGGATTGCGCATCCGCCCGGCGAGCTCACGCAGCTCGGGATCCCCGACCCGCCGTGGCGAGATCACTTCGCCCTCCTCGGAGAGCGAGCGGCTCAATGCCGGCATCCCGCCCGGGGTGGGGCCGCCGATGTCGGCGTGATGTGCCCGGTTGGCGGCGAAGCCGATCAGTCCGCCCTGATCGAACAGTGGCGAGATCAGGGTCACATCCGGCAGATGGGTCCCGCCCCGGAACGGATCGTTGAGGATCCAGAGGTCGCCGGGACGCTGCTCGTCGTCGAGCACGGCCTCCACTGCAGCCGGCATCGAGCCGAGGTGGACGGGGATGTGCTCGGCCTGCATGACCAACTCACCGTGTGCATCGAAGAGGGCCGTCGAGCAGTCCTGCCGCTCCTTGATGTTCGGAGAGTGGGCGGAGCGGATCAGGACCGCGCCCATCTCCTCGCAGATCGATCGCATGCCGCCGACCAGGACCTGCAGCGTGACCGGGTCGAGGCTCACGGCTCACCCCGACGCCCAGGTGCGGGCAGTCTCACGTCGATCGTGCCGCTCTCGTCCGTCGTTGCCCGGGCACCGGCGGGGATCAGAAGCGTCGTCTCGGGCAGCTCGACGATCGCCGGGCCGGAGATCACGGTCCCCGGGGGGAGCTCGCCGGTAAGGACCTCGGCCTCCACCCAGCGGCCGCCAAGACGGATCGGGCGAGAGGACCGGCGCGGTTCCTCAGCCCGCGCGGTGCCGGCGCCACCGGGCTCGCCGGGCTCGATCGTCGCGACCCGGATCCCGACCAGCTCGACCTCGGCCCCGGAGTCGCGGTAGCCGTAGCGGCGCTCGTGCTCGGCGGCGAAGCCCTCGCGGAGTTCCTCCGCGTCGGGCTCGGGGCCCGCCGGCACGTCGAGCTCGAACGACTGCCCCCGATATCGGAGCTCGTAGGTGACCTCCAGCCTCCCGCTCGCGCTCGGGTGGCCGAGCTCCGCCACCAGTTCCCCCACCCGGTCCGCAACCAGCTCCGAGCTGAGATCCGATGGCTCGATCATCACCGTCTTGGCGATGTCGCGGCGCCGCTCGCCGCAGGTCAGGCCGAGTGCCGAGAGGACCCCTCCGGCACGGGGAAGCAGAACCCGCTCGACGTCGAGCTCGGCGGCTATCGCCGCGGCGTGGAGGGGTCCGGCGCCGCCGAAGGCCAGCAGCGCGTGGTCGCGGGGATCGACGCCGCGCTCGACGGTGACGACGCGCAGCGCCCGGACCATCTCCTGGTTGGCGATGCGGACGATGCCCTCGGCGGCCTCGACCGTCTCGAGCCCGAGCTCGCCGGCGAGCCGTCCGACCGCCGCCTCCGCCGCCTCAGGGTCGAGCTCGACTCCGCCTGCGAGCCGGCCGTCGGCGTCGAGGTTCCCAAGCAGCAGGTTCGCGTCGGTGACGGTCGGCTCCTCACCGCCAATGCTGTAGCAGGCGGGCCCTGGGTCGGCGCCCGCGGAGCGCGGTCCGACCCGCAGCGCCCCGCCCGAATCCCGCCATCCGATCGACCCGCCGCCGGCGCCGACCGTGTGTACGTCCACCATCGGGAGCTCGATCGGGCGGCGCCCGATCGTCCGTCCCGAGCTGCGGCGGACCTCACCGTCCTCGATCACGCAGACGTCACATGAGGTCCCACCCATATCGAGGCCGAGGGCGTTGGGGGCGCCGCTGAGCCGCGCCAGCATCGCCGCGCCGACCGCTCCGCCGGCGGGACCGGAGAGGACGCTCCATGCCGCGCCGGACGCCGCTTCCTCGAGGCCGGCGAGGCCGCCGGAGGAGCGCATCACGGTCGGCTCCGGAAGTCCCCGCTCCGAGCAGCGATCACCGAGGCGGCCGAGGTAGCGGCGCAGCAGTGGCGAGAGGTAGGCGTCGATCACGGTCGTCGAGCAGCGTTCGTACTCCCTGAACTTCGGCAGGACCTCAGAGGAGACGCTCAGCGCGAGTTGCGGGTGAGCATCGCGCAGTGCGGCCGCCAGCCGGCGCTCGTGCTCAGGCTCCCGGTATGAGAAGAGGAGGCAGATGGCGACCGCCTCGCAGTTCAGCGCCCCGACCTCGGCCACCACCCGCTCGACCTCGGCCTCGGTCAGCTCCTCGACGACGCCCTCGGGACCTATCCGCTCCCGGACACCGACCCTGAGCTCGGGGGGCGAGAGGGGCGCCGGCCGATCGGCACACGGGTGGTACAGGCTGACCCGATCCTGCCGCGCGATCTCGAGCAGGTCGGTGAACCCGGCAGTGGCGACCAGGGCGGTGCGAGCGCCGCGGCGCTCCAGCAGAGCGTTGGTGCCGACCGTCATCCCGTGGCTCAGCGCCGCAACGTCGGCGGCCGTGGCCCCGGCTTGGCGCAGCGCCTCGTCCACCGCCGCCAGCACGCCCTCTGACTGGTCGGCCGGCGTCGTCGGGACCTTCGCGGTGAATGCCTGCGGCCCATCGATCAGGACCGCATCAGTGAAGGTCCCGCCGACATCGACCCCGAGCTGCATCGGCGTCCATTACATCGCAGCGCGGGGGAGTCCGTCGAGCGGACCGTGGCGGCTCAGGCGGGCCGGCGACCGCGGCCTCGTCCGGGGACGGCGCCGCGGTGAGGGCCGCGGAGCTGCTCGCGGATCGGGAAGCGGCCCGAAGCCGGTGAACGGGGTCCTGATCGGGCGGGCGAAGTAGCGGCGGACTCTGACCAGGCAGGCGGGGGCACGCGTGTTGAGGCCCTCTGGGTGTCGCTCATGCTCCCCAGCGCTCCATTCGGGCGGATCCGTCGGCGCCGATCACGACATGCGTGGCATCGAGCCCGCCGTCGCGAGCCGGATGGTCGCGACGGCGATGCACGCCTCTCGACTCGGCCCGCAGCAGGGCCGAGGCCGCGATCAGCCGGGCCGGTGGGTAGGGGTCGTCGGCCAGCTGCTCGAGCTCTCCGGCGCTTCGCAGCGGCCCGGCCAGCCGCCAGAGTCGCTCGCGCGTCTCGGGGGTGGGTGGCATGAAACGGTGCCTCGGCTCGGCGGGGGGCCCCGTGCGCGGAGCGCCGATCCCAAGCTCGGCGGCGGTGATTGCGGCCCGGGTCCCGAACACGAAGCACTCGCTCAGTGAGTTGGACGCGAGCCGGTTGGCGCCGTGGACGCCGGTGTAGGCACACTCGCCGACTGCGAGCAGGCCGGGCACGTCGGTCGCGCCGCGGAGGTCGGTTCGAATGCCGCCAATCAGGTAGTGGGCGGCGGGTGCCACGGGCACCGCGCCCGGATCGACGCCGGCCTCGGTCAGGGTCGTGACAATCGAGGGGAAGCGCTCGAGCGGGACAGGTCGCAGATCGAGACCGACCGAGCCAACGCCGTCGGCCTCCATCCGGTCGAGGATCGCGGCCGTGACCTGATCGCGCGGCGCCAACTCGTCGGTGAAGCGCCTACCGTCGGCATCCAGCAGGAGTGCGCCCTCGCCGCGCACCGCCTCGGTTATCAACCGACCGTCGAGCGGTGAGCCGGGCGCCGACAGCGCGGTTGGATGGAACTGGCAGAGCTCCAGCCCGGCCAGCTCGGCGCCGATCTGATGCGCTAGCACCGAGCCGGCCGCGATCGCGCCCCAGGGGTTGGTGGTGCGCTGCCACAGCGCTGCGCCACCGCCGGTGGCGAGCACCGTGGCGCCGGCTGCCAGGGGGCCTCGGTCGGTCCAGACCCCGACGCAGCCCTCGCCTTCACGGCAGAGGGCCATCGCCGAGCGGCCCTCGAGAACGTCGATTCCGGGGTCGTCGGAGGCTCGCGCGGCCAGGCACTGCGTGATCGCCTTCCCGGTCGAGGCGCCTCCGGCGTGGACGATCCGGCGCGCCGAGTGTCCACCCTCGAGCCCGAGCGCGAGTCCTCCGTCGGAATCGCGATCGAAATCCACCCCCCGCTCGGTCAGCTTCGCGACCGCGTCGGGCGCTTCGTTGACGAGTACCTCGACCGCCTCGGGCTCGCACAGAGCACGACCGGCGTTGAGCGTGTCCTCCTGGTGACGCGCCGGTGAGTCGTCGGGGGCGATGGCCGCCGCCAGGCCTCCCTGGGCCCAGTAGCTCGAGCTCTCAGCCAGTGGCTTGCGGGAGATCAGCGCGACTCGCGCACCGAGCGCGGAGGCCTCGAGGGCGACATGGAGTCCGGCCGCACCTCCGCCGACCACAGCGACGTCGTAGCCGTCTCTCAACGTTTCCCGCTCTGTGGCCACCTGCGGGTACCGTATCCGTCCAGCAATGGGTCTCTACTTCCGCCATCCCTCCTCTCTCGCACACGACACGGGCGGCCATCCGGAGTGCGCCGAGCGGATCACCGCGCTCGAGCGGGGGCTGGACGCCGCCGGATGGCCCGCTCTGACCCTGCACGAGGCGACGGCCGCGGATCGCGGCCAGATCGGCCGCGTCCACACCGAGCGCCACATCGACACCATCGAGCGCATCTGTTCTGAGGGCGGCGGCATGATCGACAACGACACGGTCGCCGTCCCCGCCTCCTGGGAGGCGGCCCTGCACGCGGCCGGGGCGGCTGGCGAGGCGGCGGAGCGCCTGCTCTCCGGCGAGGGCGAGTTCGCCTTCTGTGGGATGCGGCCCCCGGGTCACCACGCCGAGTCGGATCGGGCGATGGGCTTCTGCCTGTTCAACTCGATCGCCGTCGGCGCCGCCCACGCGATCGCCGAGACCTCGGCGGAGCGGGTGCTGATCCTCGACTGGGACGTGCATCACGGGAACGGCACGGCCGAGATCTTCGCCGCCCGTAACGATGTGCTCTACGCCAGCATCCACCAGAGCCCGCTGTATCCAGGCACCGGACATCCACGCGAGATCGGGTCGGGGGCGGGGGAGGGGTTCACGGTCAACCTGCCGGTCGCGGCCGGCGCCGACGGCGAGCTGTTCGCGGCGCTCTGCCAGCACGTGATCGTCCCGATCGCCCGGCAGTTCGAGCCCGATCTGCTCGCGATCTCAGCCGGCTTCGACGCCCACGCCGACGATCCGCTCGCGGACTGCCTGCTGCGCGACGCTGACTACGCGACGATGGCGGCCGGCTTCCGGGATCTCGGGCGCGAGCTCGGTGCGCCGGTCCTGGTCTGCCTCGAGGGCGGATACGACCTCGAGGCGCTGGCCGGCTCGGCGCTGGCCTGCGTGCGCGGACTGAGCGAGGAGATCGACCCGCCGGTCGCGGATCCGGCCCTGGCTGCGCCCGCCCGGCGCCTGTTCGCCGGCAGCTGGAGCAGCTTGGCCTGAGCTCGCCCTGCTCGCGCCGAGGGCGTCAGCCGAGGGATCAGCTTCGATCGCCCTTTCCTCCGCCGTCGGCATGCCGGGCGACACCGCCGAGGCGCTCGGCGGCGGCGCGGAACCGTTCCTCGCGACTCCGCCCCTGTGAACTGCATTCCTGCTCCGGTGAAAGCTGCTGGGCCTCGGTGGGTCCGCGAAGCTGAGAACGTTCGAGGTCAAGCTCCCGCCGCAGGCGCTTCTCAGCCTCCGCCTCGCCCTCCGCTCGCGCCGCTGCAAGTGACGCCTGCAGATCTCCGCTGCCACCGAGCTCACCCTCCTTCCGCAAGGCCCTGGCCTGTCCCCGCAGCCAGTCGGCCGCGGCCCTCCTGGCGTTGAACGCCACCTCGGCACGGGCCCGGTGGTCGGCCTCGGTCCTGGCCGCTTCAGCGGCCGCGGTTATCCGATCCTCGACGTCGGTCTGAGCCGCATCGATCTCGGCGCGCGCACGCTCCTCTGCCTCGTCGGCGGCCTTCTCGGCCCGCTCGCTAGCGAGCTCTCTTTCACGCTCGATCTGCTCGCCGGCCTCGGCCCGCAGTCGTTTCGCCTCATCGGCCAGCCGGCGCTCGGCGACGTTGATCCGCTCGACCGCCTCGACGGCCCGCTCCTCTATCTGCAGCAGGCGCCGGTCGGAGTCCTCGATGATCCTGACCTTCTCCTCGCGCTCCCGTTCGAGTTCGCGCTCCCGCTCGGCCAGCTTGTCGGCGAACCGATCCTCGGCGGCCCGCCTGGCGACGGCGACCTCCGCCCTGATCCTCTCCTCGGCCTCTCCTCGGATCCGCTCCACCCGCTCGTTGGCCTCGCGCTCGGCCTCCGAGCTCGCCCGATCGGTCAGCTCCGCCTCCCTGGCCACCTCCGAGCGCCTCAGCTCGGCCTCGATTTCGGCCCTCGTCTGGGCCCTGGCCTGCTCGAGCTGCTCGGCCAGGCTGGAATCGGCCGTCTCGGCCATCTCCCCGCGCGCTCGCTCGGCAGCATCGCGGGCGAGGCCGTCCGCCTCCTCGCGGGCCACGGTCAACTCCTGCCGCAGGTCCTCGGTCTCGGTCTCGATCAGCTTCTCAAGGTCATGGCGCGAGCTCAGCTCCGCCTCGGTTCGCGCTCGCTCGGCCGCCGCCGCCCGGGTCTCGGCGTCCTCGAGCCGGGTCAGGGCCTCGCGCAGGGCCGCCGCGGCCGCCTCGCGGTCCCGCCGCGCCGCCGCCAGCGCCTCTGCTTCGCCGACGTCGGCCTGCTCACCGGCGTGGCGCGATTCCTCGCTGATCCGGCGCTCTGCCTCGCGCTCCATCTCCTCCGCCTGCTCTCGCAGCCGCTCCTCCGCCTCGGCGCGTACCGCCGCCTCGGTCTCTGCCCGGGCTCGTTCGACCTCGGCCCGGACCCGCTCCCTCGCTTCGGACTTCAGCGAGGTGACCTGGCCGCGTAGCCACTTGGTGGCCGCCGCCTTCGTGCGCGCTTCGACCTGGTCCCGCTCTCGCTGCAGTCGGTCCGCCCGCTCGGCCTCGGAGGCCGCGCGGGTCTCGGCCGCCTCGACCCGCTGGCGCAGCTCGTCGGTTGCTCCCGAAGCGGTGTTCTTCGCGCGCTCGAGGTCTTCCTCGAGGGCGAGGATCTCCTCCGCCGCACGCAGTTCGGCGGCCTGGGCCGCCTGATCGGCGGCGATCCGGATCCGCTCGCCCGTGTCGCCGCGGCCTGGAGTCCGCGTCGGTACCGGGGGCTGGATCGGCGGGTCCGGCTTCGCCCACTCGCTGGTGTCGGCGCCGCTCGGCGTCCCTTCGGTGGACGGCCCCTGTGGGTTCTGCGGCTCGGGCTCGCTCGCAGCGGCGGGCTCCTCCTGGTCGGGGTAGAGGACCTCGGCGGCGTCGAACGGCCGCCCGCTCGGTGAACCGGGAGCCGGCTCGGGTCCCTCGGCGCCGTCGGCTCCGCCTTCCGTGGGCTCAGAGGCTTCCGGAGCGCGTCTCCTCCCGAATATGCGCCTGCGCCTAGCCATCGACCGCGCGCAGGTTAGATGAGCGCAGCGGCCATCCGCCTGGATGGTCGAGGAATCGACCGGCAACAGTCACAGCTGGGTCTTGAGCGGTAACGCAAAGGCTCCGAGGATCGGGCCCGTAAGCCAGCTACCGGCCCCAGGGCCGCGAAAGGACATCACATGTACGCCAGGTTCGGAGCCGCACACTGGGCGCTATTGAACGCAGCAGAGACAATCGGATCGGGGATGGACCGCCTCCGCGCGGAGCGCGGGCAGGGCACGGTCGAGTACGTCGGCCTGCTGCTGCTCGTCGCCGTCCTGATGGGCGGCATGGTCGCCGCCATCGGCGGTCTCAACAGCCTCCCCGGCAAGGAGCTGGCGGAGGCGATCACGAAGAAGATCGTCCAGGCGGTCCAGAAGGTCTCGTTCGCGAAGTGAGGCCCCGGCCGCCGGCCCCGTGGTTTGCGGGGCCGGCGCGCCGCGGCGTTTGCGAGACTGCTCCAGATGAGCAGCCGCAGCTATGAGCGCCGTGATGACGAGGGGCGCCCGGTTGTGATCGAGCCTGGCTACCTCCGCACCGCCGACGGGTCGGCGCTGATCTCGGTCGGCGAGACACGAATCATCTGCACTGCCTCGATCGCCGAGCAGGTACCTCGCTGGCTAAAGGGAGGGGGCAAGGGCTGGGTCACGGCCGAGTACGCGATGCTGCCCGCCTCGACCGGGGAGCGCAAGGAGCGCGATTCCAAACGTGGCAGGCCGGATGGGCGCTCGACCGAGATCCAGCGTCTGATTGGCCGCTCGCTGCGGATGGTCGTCGATTTCGAGGCGCTCGGTGAGCGCGCGGTCTGGGTCGACTGCGACGTCCTGCAGGCCGACGGCGGAACCCGGTGCGCGGCGATCACCGGTGGATACGTGGCTCTCCACCTCGCGCTGGCGACAGCGGTCGAGCGCGGCGAGCTGAGCGAGCTCCCGCTCACCGGCTCGGTGGCGGCGATCAGCGTCGGCATGGTCGACGGGCGGCCGGTCTGCGACCTCGACTATTCGGAGGACTCCACCGCCGAAGTCGATGCCAACGTGGTCATGACCGACGACGGCGGCCTGGTCGAGGTCCAGGCCACGGCTGAGCGCACCCCGCTCTCGCGAGCCTCTCTCGACCGGCTCCTCAGCCTCGCCGAGGGTGGTATCGCCGGGCTCCGTGCTGCGCAGGAGCTGGCAGTCCAGGGCGGATGAGCGCGGCCGGCCGGCCGCGCCTGGTGGTCGCGACGCGGAACGAGCACAAGCTCCACGAGCTGCGGGCGATCCTCGACCGCTTCGAGCTGGTGAGCCTGCCCGCCGATGTGGTCCTGCCGCCGGAGACCGGCGACACTTTCGCCGAGAACGCGATCAGCAAAGCGAGGGCCGCCGTGGCGGCGACCGGCGTTGACTCCATCGCCGACGACTCTGGGATCGAGGCCGTTGCGCTCGGCGGCCGTCCGGGGGTACGGTCGGCACGCTACGCGGGCGAGGACGCGAGCGACGAGGAGAACCTATCCCTGCTGATGGCCGAGGTACCCAAGGCGGGTGAGAGGGGAGTCGCATATGTCTGTGCAATGGCGTACGCGGGTCGCGACAGCAGCGAACTGATCGCCGAGGGTCGTTGCGCCGGCGAGCTCGCGCACGAGAAGCGGGGCTCTGGTGGCTTCGGCTACGACCCGGCGTTCGTACCGCGCGACACCGGAGCGGGCGACGAGCGCACGATGGCGGAGCTCGACCCCGACGAGAAGCACCTGATCAGCCACCGCGGCCGGGCGGCGCGCGAACTCGCGGCGATGCTCGAGGCGGCACGGCGATGATCGCCGGCAAGGCGGCCGCCGCGGTTGTCTCGGTCGTCTCCAACCTGGTCCTGATAGCCCTCAAGCTCGTCGCGGGGCTGATCACCGGATCGATCGCGATTCTCACCGAGGCGATCCACTCCGTGATCGACCTGTTGGCGTCGATCGTGGCTCTGTTCTCGGTCCGCAAGGCCGACCAGCCGGCGGACGAGGACCATCCCTACGGGCACGAGAAGGCCGAGCACATCGCCGCCGGGGCGGAGGGCATGTTGATCCTGGTCGGTGCCGGGATCATCTTCTACGAGGCGATCCGACGCTTGATCTCGGGCTCGGAGATCGAGCAGGTTGGGATCGGGATCGCCGTGATCGGCTTCTCCGCTGTCGCCAACCTGGTCGTCTCGAGCTTCCTCTACCGTCGTGCGCGCCAGCATGACTCGGCCGCGCTCGAGGGCGACGCGGCTCACCTGCGCGCCGATGCCGCTACCTCGCTGGCGGTGCTCACCGGCCTGGTCCTCGTCGAGGTCACCGGGAATTCGGCATTCGACGCGATTGCTGCCCTGGTGGTCGCGGTGGCGATCGTCTCAGCCGGCGTCAGGTTGATGCTCCGCTCCGGCCGCGTGCTGATGGACGAGGCGCTCCCCCCGGCCGAGCTCGACACGATCGAGGCCGCAATAGAGACGGCCCGCCCCGAAGAGATGGTCGGTTACCACAAGCTGCGCGGGCGGAAGGCGGGATCGAGGCGACACGTCGATCTCCATGTCCAGTTCAGGTCGGGCACCAGCCTCGAGCGCGCCCACGAGCTGGCTCACGCTCTCCGGGACGAGATCGCGGTCAGCCTTCCCAGCGCCGACGTCCTGATCCACGTCGAGCCCGAGGCGAACGCGGCCTCCGGCGACGGACCCCTGCGCCACGGATAGGAGCCTCCGACCCGCTCGCGGCGCCCCGATCGGGGACGCCTAGGCGAGGTTGACGGCCGCGGCCGCCCCGACGGCCCCGACGGTGATCGAGTAACCGGTGTAGCCGTTGATCGCGAGCAGGATCACGGCGATCGCACAGATCGCCACGACCGCTGTCCACGATGCCCTCGGAACGTCCACGCCCTCTATGTTTGCAGCGTGCACCTGAGCGGCGAAGCATGAGCGGATCCTCTGGGCGGGCGAGGGCCCGCCAACGGGTGGCCCGGCGCCTGCTGGAGCGTCTCGGCGAGGACTCCCCCGACCTGCGCGAAGCGGCGCTGTTCGATGCCGGCGGGGCGCAGCTGCTCGCCACCGACGGCGGCGATTGGACCGGGGGAGCGCGCGCTCTGTGGGCTGCGGCTGACCGTGAGCGCACGGGCGGCACCCAGCTCCACGTCGGGACAGAAGCCGGCGAGGTCTTCGCCGTTCGTGACGATCGGGCCTCGATAGTCGCCACGGCCGACCGATTTCCGCTTGCCTCGCTGATGCTCTGCGACCTGCGGGCGGTCCTCCGCGAGCTCGAGGCCGAGGTCGCAGCTTGACCCCGAAGCCGCATAGGTTCCTGATCGAGCGGGTCAGCGGATACGCCGACGAGGCGGGCGCCTTCCTCCGCCGCCGCCGGCTGCGGAGCCGCTCATTCGCGCGGATCTGGTTCAGCGACGGCGCGATCGAGTCGCCCGACATGGGGACCCCCGCAGGCAAGGGGCTGCTCGAGGCTGCTGGGGAACTGCTCGGCTCGGACGAGACCTAGGCCCTCGCCCTCGCGCGCGGGCTGACCTCGGAGGTTCCTCGCCCAAAGACGTCGTCCGCGCCGGCCATGGGGGCGTCGGGCAGGCGGTCGGGGTTGAGGGGGACGCCCGCAGCGGCGCACCCCGACCCAGACCCGAGGAGACCCCAAATGGCCCGGACCCTTCATGCCCGCTTCCTGCTCGCAGCCGCGACGCTGGCGACGCTGGCGACGTTGCAGCCCCCCGACGCCGCCGCCGGCGAGTACATGGTCGTCCAGTGCGACCCGCTGCACCGTGGCCACCCGGACGCGCGCTTCGACCGGGCCGGTGGCCCGTATTACTCGATCCGGCGTGCGTGCTCGGCGCCGGCGGCGCCGGCTCTGAAGATCGGCAACCTCGCCGCGGCCCCGGCCGGGGCCGCTTCGCGGATCTCGTGGATGGCACCGAGCGGGTCGAGAATCGTCGCCGTCGCGCTGCAGGCGCGCCTGCGCAGCGAAAGCGGTCATCGCGCCCGGCTCCGCTTCCTCGACGGCTCCGGTCAGCAGGCGGGACTGATCGCCACCGGTGCGAACGAGCCCGCGAGCTTCAAGACCTACTCGTCGCGGCTGAGTGGCCGGGGCCGGGAGGGATTCGCATCGATCCTCACCTGCACCCTTCCCGGGAGCTGCGCTCGCTCCGATCGCGCCCACATCTGGATCCGGAACCTGCGCTTCACCCTGCGGGACGACTCGGCGCCGGCGCTGGCCGTCGAAGGCTCGATGCTCGTACCCGGCTGGCTTCGCGGCCGGCGCACGCTCGGCTACCGCAGCTCCGATCTCGGCTCGGGCTTGCACCGGATCGTCGTCACCGTCAACGGCGTCCCGGTCAGGCCGACCGGTACGTTCGGCTGCCGAACCGTTTCCGGAGGCTCGCCGGCAACCGCGATGCGGCCGTGTCCTCCGGCGCGGAGCGAATCGGTCACCCACGCGACGAGCGTGGAGCCCTTCCGGGACGGCGTCAATCTGGTCCGCGTCTGCGCGCAGGACTACGGCGGCGGTCCGAATCTGCGCTGCATCGATCGGCGGGTCGCGATCGACAACCGACCCCCGGAGGCTGCGTTCGGCGAGCGCACCGCGGCCGACCCGGAGCGAATCGAGGCCTCGATCGCCGATCTCCACTCCGGGGTCGCGTCGGCCCTGATCTCCTACCGTCGCATCGGCGCCGGCGAGTGGACCGATCTGCCCACCGACTACGAGGACGGGGTGGCCGCCGCGCGGGTCGATTCCTCCAGCCGTCCGAGGGGCCGCTACGAGTTCAGGGTCGCCGGTTCCGATCGGGCCGGCAATGCGGTCGTCTCGACGCGGCGCGGCGACGGCTCGGAGATGATCCTCGACTTCCCGCTCCGGGAGCAGACCCGGGTCAGCGCCCAGGCGCGGCTTCGCGGCCACTCCTACGGCTCGAGGCCTCGGCTCAGCGGCCGGCTCGAGGCGATCGGGCAGGGAGGAGACGCCTGGGTACCGGCGGCCGGCGAGGAGCTCGAGGTCGTCGAGCGCTTCTCCGCCGGCGCCGATCCGAAGCGGGCGGTCCATCGCGTCCGCACCGGTCCCGGTGGTCGTTACGAGACGCGACTGCAAGCGGGTCCCTCGCGGCAGGTCACGGTCAAGCATCCGGGCGGGCGCCGGCTGCTGCCGTCGAGCTCGACCCCCCGCAAGCTGGTCGTCTCAGGTCGTGCCGGGCTGCGGCTCTCGTCGCGAAGGGTCAAGGCCGGCGGAGGGGTCCGCTTCCGGGGCCGGGTCGGAATGCTCGGCGTGGCACTGCCCGCACCGGGCCTCGTCGTCGAGCTTCAGGCTCGCGAGGCGGGTCGAGGTCGATACCGGACTGTGCGTCAGGCGCTTCACATCAACGACCGCGGCCGGGTCCGGACGCGGTACCGATTCGGCCGCTTCTACCGCAAGCCGGGCCGGTTCCAGTTCCGGCTCAAGCTCACCCGGCAGCCGCTTTGGCCGTACGGAGCGCCGACCCACTCCCGACCGCGCTCACTCAAGGTGATTCCTCGGAGGTCTCAGAGGTCGTAGCGGTCGAGGTCGGCGTCGAGTCGCTTCGCGTCGTCGCCGGGATCCGACCCGGCGGCGGCCGCTGCGGCCGGCCCGGGCTCGGTAGCGGCCCGCCGCCAGCGCCGCACGCCGACGATCAGCGCTCCTGCGGCGATCACGATCGCGGCGCCGGGAACGATCCAGGCGGCGAGATCGAAGCCGCTCGACTCGGGAATGGCGAGCACCTCGGAGCCGTACTCGATCACCAGCTCATCCTTGATCTCCTCCTTGTCCAGGCCCTCGGAATCGAGTCGTCGGATCAGGGAGCGGATCTGGCTTGCCTGAGGGGACTCCGAGAGGCCGAGCGCCGTGCCGCAGGTCGGGCACATCACCTCGTCCTCGAGATCGGGGAGGAGGGGGCTGCTGTTCTGCTGGGCGAGCGCCGGTGAGGCGCCGAGGAGCAGCAGGAGGACTGCCGTGACTGCGACCGCCGCCCGCATCGGCTCAGAAGCTGCAGCCCGCGGGCCGGAGCGTCGGCTGCTCGCCGTCGACGATCCGCCCGATGCTCGCCTCCAGCTGCTCGCCGGTGAGCGCCCCGTGGCAGATCGCGGCGAACCGGCCCTCGGGGTCGATCAGGAAGGACTCGGGCTGGCCGAGGATCGCGTAGCGCTCCGCGATCTCTCCGTCGTTGTCGCGATACATCTCCCAGGTGAGCCCGAACTCGTCGATGAACTCACGGGCATCGCCGGAGGCGTCCTTGGAATTGATCCCGACGACCTCGACGTTCTTGCCGTCACGCCTCTCCAGGAACGCCTGGATGTCAGGCGACTCGTCCCTGCACGGCTCGCACCACGATGCCCAGACGTTGACCAGGACCCAGGAGCCGGCGTAGTCGGAGATCGAGCCGGTGCCCTCGCGATCGAGGCGCGGCATCGGTTCGGTCGGCGCCGCCTCACCGAGCGCGATCGAGGGGTCCGGTTTGAACACGCCGAAGCCCAGTAGAGCCACTACGGCGAGCACGCCAATCACCGCGATGAAGGATCTGTTGTTCACGGCGTCCAAGGTTAGAGTGCGGCCTCATCCCGTCCGCGGACGGGGCCGCCGCACCCGTCGTAGAATGAGCGAGTTCCGCGGACGTAGCTCACCTGGTAGAGCGCGAGCTTCCCAAGCTCGAGGTAGCGGGTTCGAGTCCCGTCGTCCGCTTGGGGCAGCGGTCACTCCCCGCCGGCGGAGACCTCCTGCAGGCGCGCCTCCAGGCGATTGCACCAGTCGGCGATGAACTCGTGTAGCTCGTGGCCGAACTCGGCGACGTGGGCGGGGAAGGCCGCGCCGGCGTCGCGGGCCCGGGCCGCGGCTGGTTCGATCTCGTCCTCGAAGTGCTCGACGGCGCGGCGGGACCGCTCCCGGATCCGGCTCAGCTGGGCCCATGCCTGCTCGGGATCGGCGGCATCGGCGAAGAACAGACGTAGAAGCTCGGGATCGCGCAGCTCCATCGGCGCGCCCTCGCCCTGACCGACCCAGGCGGCAAGGGCGGCGCCACCCGACTCGGTCAGGCGGTAGTCACGCCGGGCCCGTCCGCCGCGCGCCTCGTCCCGGCCCTCGATCAGTCCCGCGTCCTCGAGCTTCCCCAGCTCAGAGTAGATCTGGGGCGGGCCGAGCGCCCAGAAGAAGCGCAGCGAGAGCTCCGCCGCCCTGCGGATCTCGTACCCGGAGTGAGCTCCGAGCGAGATCATCCCGAGCACTGCCGCCGCGGTGTTGGTCAGTGTCCTCGCTTCCGGCGCGGCGGCTTTGCTCACGCCGCCACCCGCTCGGTCCGGCGCTCGCGCTTGCTCTTGTCCTGGAGGCGGCGGCAGGCGGCCAGCGGGTCGAAGTCGGGGCCGCCCGCGGTCAGCCGGTCGACGTCGGCGAAGACGGCGCCCCCTCCGACCTCCTCGGCCAGGTTGCGTCCGAGCACGGCGCCGGCGGCGTCGCGGCCACCCATCAGCACGCCCGCGATGCCGTGACCGCGCCGGGCGCTGGCGCCGGCCAGGTAGAGGCCACCGATCGGCGTCTTCGGCGCCGGTCGCCTGGGCCCGATCTGATCGGTGGCGAGTTCGATCCCGTAGCTCGAGCCCTCGCTGGAGAGCGTGTATCGCTCCTGGGTCAGGGGCGTCGCCGCTTCCTGCCATCGGATCTGGGGGCGGAGCTCGCCGAGCACACCCTCGGCGACATCGATCATCCGCTCGGCCAGGTCCTTCTTCGTCTGCCGGTAGCGCTCGTCCTTGCTGTAGCTGCCGGTCTCGAGCCCGGCGCCGTCGACGCCCCAGGCCTCGGGCGAAGGGGCCACCCAGCTCATCAGCTCCAGGGTCGAGTGGCCCTCGGGAGCATGGTCGGTGCTCTCGGGGTCCTTGACCGTGGCCGAGGTGATGTAGGTGGCGGGATGCGTCGAGATCCCCGCTGCCGCCTCCGAGTAGGCGGCCTCGGAGTCGTAGGTCGGGTGGCACCAGTAGTTGGTGTTCGGCATCGACTCGGAGAGGTCGCCCTCGATGCCTAGGTAGACGCAGAACAGCGGCGCCGCCATCCGGTAGCCGCTGATCCGCTCACGAAACGGAGCGGGGACGACGTTGGGGGCGAGCATCCGCAGGAAGGTCCGCTTGATGTCCGCCGTGGAGATGACCACGTCGGAGCGGATCTGCTCACCCGACGTCAGGCGGACGCCACGGACCCCTCCATCATCGGTCGCGATCTCCTCGACCTCGGCCCGGGTCCGGACCCGCCCTCCGTGCGAGTGGATCACGTCGATCAGGTGCGCGGCGAGCATCTGGCCACCGCCCCGTGGGTAGTAGGCACCCTCCCGCAGGTAGTGGTCGAGCAGGCCGGCGTGCAGAGCGACCGGCGTCCGCGAGGGCGGGGTCGCGTAGTCGCCGGACTGGGCGCCGATCACCGCGCGGGCCTCGGGGCTCAGCTTGTAGTGGTCGAAGAGCTCGGTCAGGGACCGCATTCCCCAGCGGACCACGGATGGTGCGCGCAGCGGGTAGCGCAGGTAATCGAGCGTCGAGCGCGGCATCGGAGCCTTGCGCAGCTGTGCGGCCACCCCCTCGAGCGTCGCGAGGCAGCGGCTCAGGCCGCGGCCCTCCTCGGGAAAAGCGGCGAGCAGGCGAGACTCGTAGCGGTCCCAGCCCTTCGGGACCCGGACCCTGTGGTTGGGAAAGAGCAGGGTGTCGAAGCCGTTGGGGTCCATCTCGAGCCAGTCGATCCGGCGGTCGAGCCCGACGCCACGCAGGACCGAGCCGATCTCCCCCCGGTGGACCCCGCCCACGTAGTGCAGCCCGACGTCGAACTGCCATTGCCGTTTGCGGCGGAAGGTCTGGCTGCACCCACCGGCGACGTCGTATTGCTCGCAGACCAGCACTCGTTTGCCGTTGGTGGCCAGGTGCGCGGCCGAGCTCAAGCCGCCGAGCCCCGATCCGATCACGATTGCGTCCCAGTCATGTGTAGTGGTGCCAGGTGTAGGTGTATGCATAGATATACCTTACCTATACGCTTTACCCTATGTCAAGCCGAGGTATCGTCAGCTCCGATGGCCTACGAAGAGGGACTCGCCGACCGCGTGCGCGAGCTGCTCACCCCACGGGAGGGCGTTAGCGAGCGCAAGATGTTCGGGGGCATCGCCTTCATGGTCGGGGGCAACATGGCCTGCGGCGTGATCGGGGATGAGATCATGGTTCGCCTCGATCGCGAGGATGCAGAACGGGCCGCGGCCGAGCCGCACGTGCGGCCGATGGACTTCACCGGTCGGCCGATGCCGGGGATGATCTACGTCTCGCCCGAGGGCGTCGCCGCCGACGAGGAGCTCGCCTCCTGGATCGAGGCCGGCGCCGACCACGCGGCTTCTCTGCCGCCCAAGTAGCAGCGAGCCTCAGCGATCGTCCAAGCCGTCCGTCGGTGCGCGGGCCCAGGGCCCGCGCGGGTCGGGCGGCTAGATCGGCTGGCTCGAGGGGCGGATCAGGATCTCGTTGACGTCGGCCCGCTCCGGTTGCTCGATCGCGTACATGACCGCGGCGGCGATGTCTTCGGCCTGCAGCGCGTTCTGAGGCTGGTTGTCGAAGAACGGCGTATCGACCATCCCCGGCTCGATCAGCGTCACCTTGATCTTGTGGTTCTCGTGCATCTGCCGCAGCTCCTGGCGCAGCGATTCGCCGATCGCCGTTGCCGCCCACTTGGTTGCCGAATACAGCGAGCCGGGTAGGGCGCGCCGTCCCGCCACCGAGCTGGTGATCAGATAGTGGCCGGTACCCCGCTCGAGCATCTGCTGGAGAGTGGCGCGAATCGTCAACGCCACTCCGTAGACGTTGGTCAGCACCATCGACTTCCAGTGCTCGGGATCCTCCTCCATGAAGCCCCTGGAGGCTCCGAATCCTGCGTTGGCGAAGACGATGTCGGGGGCGCCGAAGCGATCCTCGGTGGCGGCCACCAGCTCCTGCATCTGATCCCACTCGGTCACGTCGCAGGTCTTGACGAGCACGTCCTCACCGCCTCCGAGCTCGCCGGCGAGCTCAGCCAGCGGCTCCGCGGATCGAGAGGAGAGGACCACGTTGTGGCCGGCCTCGTGGGCTCTGCGGGCAGTCTGTGCGCCGATCCCGGTGCTTGCGCCGGTGATCAGCATCGTCTTGGCATCGCTCATGACTCCAATGTCTATCAACGTGGTGAGCCCGGCCCCCCGAACGCCCGGGGCCGGTCGGGTCGCAGAGGGCGAACTCCTCTCCCTGCGATAATCGGCAACCGATGAATCCGGCCAAGAAGCGTCAGATCCGACTCGTCGTCGCCCTCTCGGCAGCCGTGCTGCTCGCGGTGGCGCTGATCTACACGTCCTTCACCGCCGCGAACGAGGCTCTGGAGCCCTCCGATCTGCTCGCGGCCTCGCCGGACGGGACCTACGACGTCACCGGCAAGGTCGTCGAGGACTCGGTCAAGGACGGGCAGCCGCTCCGCTTCGAGATCGAGAACCGCGACGGCGGCGATGCGGTGCCCGTCTCCTACACCGGAATCGTCCCCGACCCCTTCCGGGAAGGCCGTGAGGTGATCGTCACCGGATCGTTGAACGAGAGCGGTGTCCTCGTCGCTGAGAAAGACAGTCTGATCACCAAGTGCCCCTCGAAGTTCCAGGAGGAGCACGGGGACGATCCGAACGTGATCATCGAGGACACCTAGCTAGATGAACACGCTCGGAGCCGCCGCGTTGATCGCGGCGATGGTGACCTCCATCTTCGCGGTCGTGGCTGCCCTGATCGGTGCTCGGGGCGGCGATCGCCGTTGGGTCGATTCCTCGCGGCGGGCCTTCTACGCGCTCTTCGGCCTGCTCCTGATCTGCGTCGTCTCGATCGAGTCGTCGTTCCTCCGCTCGGATTTCTCGGTCGCCCTCGTCGCCGACAACTCCTCGACGACGACGCCGACGCTCTACAAGATGACCGCGCTGTGGGGGAGCCAGGCCGGCTCGCTGCTGCTCTGGGGCTTCGTCCTCTCACTCGCCGGCTCGGCGGTCCTCTTCGCGACCCGCCACTCCCATCGTGAGATCGCGCCCTGGGCGACCGCGGTTATGGCCGCACTGACGACCTTCTTCATTGGGCTGATGCTCGCCGGTGCCCTGTTCCCGAGCGCGGACACCTTCCCGTTCGCGACGCTCGCGGCCGTACCGGTGGAGGGAGCCGGACTCAACCCGTTGCTGCGCCATCCCGCGATGGCGATCCACCCGCCGATGCTCTATTCGGGATACGTCTTTTTCACGATCCCGTTCGCATTCGCGGTCGGCGCTCTGATCACCCGCAAGCTCGACGCGAGCTGGATCCGCTCGACCCGGCGCTTCGCCCTGATCGCCTGGGTCTTCCTGTCGATCGGCCTCGCCCTCGGCGCCCGCTGGTCCTACAGCGAGCTCGGCTGGGGCGGCTACTGGGCGTGGGATCCGGTCGAGAACGCGGCGCTGATGCCCTGGCTGACCGGCACTGCCTTCATCCACTCGATCATGGTCCAGGAGCGCCGCGGGATGCTGAAGACCTGGAACGTCTCGCTGATCGTCGCGACCTTCGCACTCTCACTGCTCGGCACCTTCCTCGTCCGCTCCGGGGTGCTGCAGTCGATCCACGCCTTCGGCGAGTCGAAGGTCGGCCCGCCGCTGCTGATCCTTATCGCGACCGTGATCATCGGCTCGACGATCCTGATCGTCTCCCGCCTCTCCGACCTTCGCTCCGAGCGCCGGATCGATTCCCTGCTCAGCCGGGAGTCGATGTTCCTGCTCAACAACCTGCTCTTCGTCGGGCTCGCGGTGATCGTCTTCTGGGGCACCTTCTTCCCATTGATCAGCGAGGCCTTCACCGGAGAGGAGTCGTCCCTCGCCGCCCCCTGGTACAACCGCTACACGACGCCGGTCGGGATCGGACTCCTGTTCCTCGCCGGGGTCGGCCCGCTGCTCGCCTGGCGGCGGGTCAGCGTCAAGGGGCTTTGGCGAGCGTTCGGATTCCCACTCGCCGCCGCCGCCGCTGCTGCCGTGGCGGTCTCGGTCCTTGGCGGCGCCGCCTCCGAGCCCTTCGCCCTCGTCCTGTTCGTATGCGGAGCCTTCACCCTGGCCGCGGTCGGACAGGAGCTCTGGCGGGGTACCGCCGCCCGTCGCTCCCTCAGCGATTGCGGCTATCCGAGCGCGTTCTGGACCCTGGTTACCCGCAACCGTCGTCGCTATGGCGGCTACATCGTCCACATCGGGATCGCGCTGCTGCTGATCGGCGTCGCAGCTTCCTCGAGCTTCCAGACCAGCCGGGACCTGCGCTTGGAGCCGGGGCAGTCGGGGACGGTCGACGACTACACGATCACCTACCTGGAGCCGACCAGCTCGATCGACTCCGACGAGCAGAAGCTCACGTTTGGCGCGGTCCTCGAGGTTGAGCGCGACGGCGAGCAGGTCGCGCTGCTCAGCCCCAGCCGCGAGTATTTCTCCTCTCGCAACGGCAACCCGGTGGCGCCGCTGCGGAGCTTCTTCGAGGGGGAGGCGACGAGCGAGGTCGGTCGCAAGGAGGGCGCCGTACGAGATATCTGGACGGCGATGCAGCCCGACCTCACGGCCTTCGACCAGGTGATCGCCGAGGGCGATGAGCTCTTCGGCCGGATCGCCGAGCAGGTCGACCCCAATGACCCGGTCGCCACCCAGGTCATCTCCCAGGCCCAGGGTGAGGCGATCAGGGCGCTTGGCCAGCGCTACCTCACCGATACGCCGCCGGCCGACATCCGCTTCAACATCAATCCGTTCGTGATCTGGATCTGGATCGGCGGCATCGTCGCCATGCTCGGCGCCCTGTTCGCGCTCTGGCCGGTCGCCGACGCCCGCCGGCGCCGCGTCTCCGATCTTTATGCGGCTCGGCTCGCGAACGAGCTCGAGCGCGCCTGAGCGACGCGGGCACCCGGATGGAGTTCCTGATTGCGATCGTGATCATCGCCGTCGTCGCGGTGATCGTCACCGCGCCGCTGCGCTCCACGGGGCAGGGTGGCGCGGCGGTCGTATCGACCGATGATCCCGATCTCGCCGCGCTCGAGGCCGCCAAGCAGGCGAAGTACCGGGAGATTCGGGATACCGAGCTCGACCACGCCCAGGGAAAGCTCACCGATGCCGACTTCAAACGCCAGGACGCCGAGCTCAGGGCCGAGGCGATCGAGCTGCTGAAGCTGATCGACGCACACGAGGAAGAGGCCGCCGGCGAAGGCGAGGGGGGAGAGCCGGAGGTCTCCCGGCCCGGCTGAGATCGCGGCGGCGTCGGTGATCTACACTGCCGGACCCATGGAGACCGTCCTCGGTGTAGTCCACATCTTCATCTCGCTGATCCTGATCTTCCTGATCCTCCTGCATTCCGGCAAGGATGCGGGGCTTTCGGGGGCGTTCGGCATCGGCGGCGGTGGCAGCTCCTTCGGCGGCGGCTCGCTGGTCGAGCGCAACCTCGACCGCTGGACGATCTTCTTCGCGATTCTGTTCGTCGTCAACACCATCGTCCTGCTCAAGATCTGAGTCCGGTCGGCCCCCCGTGCGGGCTCGTCAGGCATCCGCCCCCGCCGCCCTCCGGCTCTGGCCCGGGCTCGCGGTCGGCCTCATGGTCGCGCTGCTGACCGGCTGCGGCGGGGACGACTCCGCCACGGCGCCCGCCGCCGGCCCGGAGGTCCCCGACCCCGCTCCACTGGCACGGCTCGCGTTCGAGGAGCCGGTTTCCGAGATCGACCCGCTGTTCGTGCGGACGCGCTCGGAGCGTTTGCTCTCGCGACAGATCTTCGAGCCGCTCTCAGCCGTCGCGCGCGCCCCGCTGGGACTCCCCGGCAGGCGCCGGGGCCCTGCGCGCGCGACCGAGGCATCAGCGGGGGGCGCACTCTGGGTCTTCGAGCTCCGGCCGCGGCTCCGGTTCGAGGATGGATCCCCGCTCGACGCCGATGCGGTGATCGCCAACGTCGAGCGCTGGATCGCATCGGGCGTCGCGGCGGAGGAGCTTCCCGAGCTGATCGCCGCCGACTCGCCGCGGCCCGGCCAGGTCCGCTTCCAGCTCAATCGCCCGGTCGAGGATCTCCCCGCCAGGCTCGACAGTCCACCCTTCGGGCTGATCTCGGCTCCGGCGCTGCTGGCAAGAGGGCTGAGACCGGTGCGTCGCGGCGACGCCGGCGCCGGCCCCTTCGAGCTGCGGGAGCGGGAGGCGACGCGTCTGCTGCTGGTCAGGAACGCCGAATGGTGGGGCCGGCGCCTCGGTCTCGGTCCAGGCGTCGAGCGGCTCGAGTTCCTGGTCGTGCCCAGTGACCTCGGACGGGTCGACCAGCTCAGCGTCGGCGTGGTGGATGTGGGCGACCAGCTCGGCCCGGTGGCGTCGGTGCTGGTCGAGGAGGATCCGCTGCTCAACCTGATCGGCGGCGATGCCGTGCGAGTCGGGCTCTCGGGCGCGGTGCGCGGGCTGGAGTCGACCTCGGCCTCGCAGTCGCTGGCGTCGCTGTGGCTTACGCAGCTGCGCTGAGCCGGCGGGGGGAGGGGCTTGGGGATCGCGGCGCCCCGGGTCCCATGCGGCTGAGAGGAGTCGAACCTCCACGGGCTTATGCAGCCCACAAGGCCCTCAACCATGACAAGGGCGTCCAACAATGCGTGACCTCCAAGTCAGTTGAGCCTCAGCCTAATCGGCGCTGCCGTTGGGCTGGCTTCGGTGGAAAGCCGCAGGTCACTCGTCAAACAGAAACCGCCGGGTGGCCGGGTCTATAGGTGGCGGCTTCGGCCTCGCGGCCTTCGGCTGGTCGTTGTCGCGCTGGCGGAGCCAGGCCTTGCGGTTCTGCTCGGCGCGGTCGAAGCGCCGAAACGACGGAGGACGCCGCGGGGGGCGCCCTCCGTGCTGTGGTCCCTGCTACGAGACGATGCGTATGCGACTAGGAGAACACGACCGCTGTGCACATCACCTCGTCGAGCGGGAAGATGCACTGGACCCAGACGCGGACGCCACCCTTCTGGAGCACCGCATCCAACGCCGACTCGGGGGTGTAGGAATCGGGGTCGCCGCCACCATCGAGGTACAAGGCGGCGTACGAGCCCGGAGCGTTGTTCCCGCCGAAGTCACCATTGCCGACGATCACCGAGGCGTTACCGGCCCCGGGATCGAGCTGTCCCATCGAGACCGGGCCGGTGTTGTAGAGCCGAACCTGCTTGTCATCATCGGCGTCCCCGTCCGTGCGCACCTCGAGATCGATCTCCGGAACGGTCAGGATCGTTTCCTCGGTCGTGGCGGTGAGGTCACCCTGGCCCTTGATTGCCGGATCGCCAGGATCGCCTTTGTCGCCCTTCAGACCCTGATCGCCCTTCAGACCCTGATCGCCCGGCGTCCCCGGCTCCCCCTGCGGACCCGGCAGCAGCTCGATCTTCTTGTCGAGCTTCTTCGCCTGCTTCTTGGCGATCCTCTTGACCTGCTTCTTGTCCTTCTTGTTGAGCGACGTGACCGCCACTCCCGCTACCGCACCGCCGCCAAGCGCCGCCACCAGGGCGACCACTGCCACGATCAGCCCCGCCGAGGGCTTCGCCTGCTTGATCCTCCGCATTGGGTACTCCTCCCGAGTTGGTTGGGAGGGAGCCTATGGTCGGACCGGATGGGGCGCAAGGGCTACGCGGCCCAGACGATCCGTCGCCCGTAGGAGGGGCTTCAAAGTGCGGCTGAGAGGAGTCGAACCTCCACGGGCTTATACAGCCCACAAGGCCCTCAACCTTGCGCGTCTACCAGTTCCGCCACAGCCGCAGGGCGGGCGAGATCATAGACGGAGTGCGGAGGCGTCCGGCTGCCCGCCTTGATTCCGTCCGTGGGCCGGGCTACTCTACGAACATGTGTTCCCGTCAAGTAGCCGTCAAGGCGACCCGACTGCCCAGGAGGCGTGTCTGACCATGGACCTCAATCTCACCAAGCGGCAGGCCGAGATATTCGAGTTCATCAACGGCCATCTCGATAAGACCGGCTACCCGCCGACCGTCCGCGAGATCGGCAAGGCCCTCGGTCTGCACTCGCCCTCGACGGTGCACGCGCACCTGGCCAAACTCGAGAAGTCGGGCGTCCTCAGGCGCGACCCCTCCAAGCCCCGCGCTATAGAGGTGCTCGTCGATCGCGCCAAGCGCGTTGTCAGGCCCGGCGTCCCCCTGGTCGGTCAGGTCGCCGCCGGCGAACCGATCCTTGCCGAGGAGAACATCGAGGACACACTCGAGGTCCCGGAGATGATGGGAGCCGAGGGCGGCGATTACGCGCTTCGGATCCGCGGCGACTCGATGCGCGACGCCGGCATCCTCGAGGGCGACCTGGTGATCGTGCGGCCGACCGAAGACCCCAACAACGGTGAGATCGTCGTCGCCCTCTTCGAGGACGAGGCGACCGTCAAGCGCTACTTCCGCGAGTCCGACTCGATTCGTCTCCAGCCTGAGAACCCCGACCACGAGCCGATAGTCACGCGCGAGGTGAAGATCCTCGGTCGTGTGATCGGCGTCTTCAGAAAGGTGTGAAGTCCAGATGGCTACAGCAACGAGCACAAAGCAAAGGACGCTTCCCGTCCGCCGCGAGCGGTCTCGCCGCTCACGCCGTAGCGTCGAACTCAGCGCCCAGCGCCTCTTCGAGGCCTCGGGTCCACTGCCCTTCGGGATCGACAGTAGCGAGCGACTGGAGGAGGTCGTGCTCACGACCTGGTCGGCACTCTCCTCGGGTCACCCGGTCGAGTGCCCGGTCTGCACGGGCCCGTTGACCGCCGAGGACGGCTGCAAGCGCTGTGGCTCCCGCCTGACCTGAGGCTCGGCGGGACCTAGGCACGGCCCACGTCGTGGGTGCAGGTGCCCGGGGCGGGTGGGGGCTTGACCTGGCGCCGCTGGCTCCTATCATCGGTGGGGCGAGCCATATGGTCGCGGGGGGTCGGGCGACCGGCCCTTCGAGGAAAGTCCGGACACCAGAGGGCGAGGTGGTGGGTTACTCCCACCCGGGGAAACCCGCGGGAAAGTGCCACAGAAAAGACACCGCCGATGGCGCGGCCACACGTGAGCCGCGAACAGGCAAGGTTGAAATGGTGCGGTAAGAGCGCACCAGCGCCGCGGTGACGCGGCGGCTAGGTAAACCCCACCCGGTGCAAGGCCAAGTAGGACCGCTGACCCGGCCCGGCGAGGTCCAGGTAGGTCGCAGGGCCGCGGAGAACGTGGCCCCCGGGGCTCAGTCCCGGAGACAGATGACCGTACGAGACAGGATCCGGCTTAGCGGCTCGCTAAGGAGAGGGCTCCCGAGAGGGGGCCCTCTCTACTTACCCAGCTTCCTGGCGTAGCGGCGCTGACGACGGCGCGCGTCGGCGAGCCAGAGTCGGGTCACGCGGGCGGCCATCGTCGGCATCGCGTCGAAGGCGCGGACGAACAGCCCGCGATAGCGGGGTACTGAGAGCACCGCCCGGGGTCGGTCGAGCAGCTCGCCGACCTTAGGCGCGACCTCCTCCGGCTGCAGCAGCTTGCCGCTGAACGAGGGAGCCGCAGCCGGATCATCGAGCTTGTCGAAGAGCATCGGCGTCCAGATCCCGTCGGGGCAGAGCGCCGAGAGGTGGATGTCGTCGATGCCCTCGGCCCGGAGGTCGGCCAGGGTCCCGAGCGTGAAGGAGATCGCCGCGTGCTTGGTGGCCGCGTAGACCGTCTCGCCGGGCGGCGTAGCGAGGCCGGCGAGCGAGACGACGTTGACGACGTGTCCGCGGCCCAGGGGTCGCATCAACTCGAGCGCCGCGATCGTTCCGTTCATCGTCCCCAGCGTGTTGACCGCGAACAGCATCTCCCTCGTGCTCGCGTCGGCCTCCCAGGACGGCCCTGTGGTGAGGATCCCGGCGTTGTTGACCCAGACGGCGAGCTCGCCGTCGCGCTCAGCCGTCTCGGCGGCTATCCGCCTGCAGGTCCTCTCGTCGCGGACATCGAGCGCCGAGGCGCGGGCGCCCTTCCCGAGCGCCTTGGCGGCCGAGGCGACCAGGTCGGCGTCGATGTCGGTGAGATGGACCTGCAGGCCGCGACCGAGGAGCACCCGGGCGATCTCGAGCCCGAGGCCGCGCCCTGCACCGGTGACGACCGCTCCTGCCATGGTCTCAGCGTATTCGCTACACGCGGGTTGTGCGCTTGCGCATTTGTGTTAGGGAAGTGTGAGCATTGCGCCGGCAGTCTTGCTAGGGTGCCGCGCACCGCTGAGTCCCCGCCCACATAGCCGCGGGGAATGGGGGAACCATCTCCGGAGCCGATCCGGAGTTCCCTTTGGGGCGAATCGCAGGCATCCGCCGCGTAGCGCCAGCTCTTTCACAGGCGCGAGCCCGACAGCTAACCCCGTAAGCGTTCGAGAGAGACCGATGTACGACGTGCCGCCGCGCCGCCGAGCGACAACACAGCAGAGGAGAGCCCGCCCCGGGACCACCCGTGGCCGGAGCCCCGATCGCGTCGCGCTCTACGCCGTGATCATGGCCGTCGTCGCGATGCTCGCGGCAGCGGCGAGCAGCGCCGATGGTGCAGGCGGGGTCGGGCCCGGCGGCGGCCAGAGTGAGGCCGGTTGCGACGACGCCCGGTTCGGACAGCGAGAGCTAAGCCGCGGCGACTGCGGCACCGACGTCAAGACCCTCAACTGGATTCTGAACTCGAAGCGCTACGCCAGCAAGGCGCCGTTGGGCGCCAAGTTCAAGGGCCGGACCGAGAGCTCGCTGCAGCGCTTTCAGCAGCGCAACGGTCTAGCCGACGATGGCGTGGTCGACAACCGCACCGAGAGGAAGATCATCCGCTCGATGAGCAAGCAGGTCGCGACCTGGTACGGCCCCGGCCTCTTCGGCAACCGCACTGCCTGCGGCCAGCGCCTGACCCGCAAGACCGTCGGTGTGGCGCACAAGAAGCTGCCCTGCGGCACCAAGGTCACGGTCAAGTACAAGGGGCGCTTCCTCCGCACGAAGGTGATCGACCGCGGTCCCTACGCCCACGGCGCAAGCTGGGATCTCACTTACCGCGCCGCCAAGAAGCTTCGCTTCGAGGCTACCGACGAGGTCCGCGCCTCGGCCGTCCGATAAAGGCCCGCGGCAGTCGGCGGGTGGGCGGCGGATCCGCGGCGGGTGCCGCGGATCCGGTCGAATTCCCTAGGCTGCGGAGGGCAGCTTGGCGGCGTCGATCTGATCGATCGGCAGCCCGCCGGCGTTGGCCATCAGGCTCTGGAACTGGTTCAGAGCGGCGAGGGCGATCGCCTCGAGGATCTGCTCGTCGGTCCAGTCGACCTCACGGGCTTCCTCGATCAGATGAACGGGCGGGTGCCCGTCGCCGTTGACGGTGGCCTCGAGGAGCCGCAGCAGGTGCTCCTCCTTCTCGTCGCCGGAGTCCCAGCTGCGGGCGCGGGAGATCTCATCGAGTCCCAGCTCGAGCTGTCTCGCCGTGCGGGCGTGTTGGGCGACGCTGTAGCCGTCGCCCATCTGCTCGGCGACCGCGAGGGCGATACGCACCTGCGACTCCTCGGGTACGGCGCCGCCCCGGAGCTCGGCCCGCATCCGGGCGAACGCTCTCAGGGCCCGCGGGGCCCCGGCGAGGACGCCTATGAACTTCGGAATCGATCCCCCTGCCTCGACAATCGTCTTGAGGATCCGGTCACTGCCCTCGGGGGCGGTCAGCTCGTCGTGTACGTGAAAGCGGGAGACGTCGGTTTTGACAGTCATGGGGGGCTCTCCGGTGTCCGTTTCTGGCTTTATCAGCCGTTTAAACCGACTTTACTTTACTTTTAGCCGGTTACTTACGTTGCGTAAGTAGTTATACAGATCAGGGGGTCGCTTTGCAATCCGCCTCGTGCTCGAAGGGCCCGGCCCGATCCTGCTTGCTGGCAGCCTCTATCGTCACGGCCCCCTCAGCAGGAGCGCCACAGATGAGCAGCGAGCCGATCTTCGTCCAGACCGAGACCGCCGACGACGTCAAATCGATCGTCGCCGAGCGCGGTGTCCGCTTCATCCGCCTCTGGTTCACCGACATGCTCGGTCAGCTGAAGAGCTTCTCGATCAACGCTTCCGAGCTCGACGACGCCTTCGAGGGCGGAATGGGCTTCGACGGCTCCTCGATCACCGGTTTCAACCCGATCGAGGAGTCCGACATGATCGCGGTGCCCGATCCCACCACCTTCGCGGTCCTTCCCTGGAGGCCTGGAGAGAAGCCGACGGGACGCCTGTTCTGTGACATCCACGTCCCCGGCGGCGATCCCTACGAGGGCGACCCGCGCTGGATCCTGCGCCGCGCGATCCAGCGGGCGAGCGATCTCGGCTTCGACACCTACAACGTCGGGCCGGAGCTCGAGTTCTACTACTTCCGCAACGCGAGGCCCGAGAGCGGCGTCCCCGAGGTGCTCGACGAGGGTGGCTACTTCGACCTGACCACGCTCGACGCGGGCTCCGACGTCCGGCGCGACACGGTGCTTGCGCTCGAGCAGCTCGGGATCCACGTCGAGTACACCCACCACGAGGTTGGGCCCTCCCAGCACGAGGTCGACATGCGGTACAAGGACGCGCTGACGATGGCCGACGACTGCATGACGTATCGGATCACCGTCAAGGAGTACGCGATGAAGCACGGCTGGCACGCCACCTTCATGCCGAAGCCGCTCGGGGGTGAGAACGGATCGGGCATGCACGTGCACCAGTCGCTCGGTCGCAACGGCGCCAACGCCTTCTACGAAGCAGACGACCAGTTCTTCCTCAGCAAGACCGCAAAGGCGTTCATCGCCGGCCAGCTACGCCATGCCCGGGAGATATCACCGCTATTCGCCCAGTGGGTCAACTCCTACAAGCGCCTCGTCCCCGGTTACGAGGCGCCGACCTACCTCGCCTGGTCGCGGCGCAATCGCTCGGCGCTGATCAGGGTCCCGCTCTACCACCCCGGCAAAGAGGGCGCGACTCGAGCTGAGCTTCGCTGTCCGGACCCGGCCTGCAATCCCTACCTGTGCTTCGCGGCGATGCTTCACGCCGGGCTCGAGGGCATCGAGCAGGGCTACGAGCTCCCGGAGCCGATGGAGCAGAACCTCTACGACGTCAGCCCGGACGAGCGCAGGCGCCGCGGGATCGAGCAGCTGCCCGAGAACCTCGGCGAGGCGATCGAGCTCGCCAGCTCCTCCGAGCTCGTCCTGCGCACCCTTGGAGAGCACACCTTCGATCGATTCATCGAGATCAAGCGGGCCGAGTGGGACGAGTACCGGACCCAGGTCACGCCGTGGGAGATCGGACGGTTCCTCCCGGTGCTCTAGTTCTCGCTGACGCAGCGGCCATACCTTGCGAGTACCGCCGCTGAGCGCCGCGGGCGCGAGCCCTAACGGTCGCGCAGACGCTGGATCGTCTTCAACGTCGCCGTCTTGGCGTTGAAGGCGGCGATCATGCCCTTCTCGGCAGCCGAGCCGGCCGGCGGCATCGCCCCGAGCTGACGAGCCATCTCGGTCGCGTTCAGGTAGGCGTGGTTCTCGGCGATCTTGCCGTCGCGAATCGTGAGCATGTCGCAGCCCTCGATCTCGATCGAGGCGCTGTTCGGCTTCATGCCCTCGAAGCTGCCGGTGCCGTCGAAGGTGCCGGTCGCGCGCCAGCGGACCGCGGCGTTCTCCTTCGATGCCGCGACGGTGAGGATCTCGAACTCGAAGTCTGGGAAGGCGCTGAAGATCTGACCGAACCACTGCTTGAACTCGCCCGGGACGCGCAGGTCGGCCATCCCGACGAGCCGGTCCACACCGCCCGGCTCCCACATCGCCGCCGCGGCCTCGAGGTCGCGGGCGTTGATTGCCCCGAAGTACTCGCGGGCGACCGTGGTCGGTCCCTTGCCGCGCTTCGGCTTTCCGGTTGAAGTCCTGGTTGTTGCCTCCATTGCGTGCTCACACTAGCGCTAAAGAACCGCCGCCGAAGGGTCCAGAATGGACGGGAGGAGGTATTGGCGGCCGAGAGCTCAACTCGAGGGCCAGCAGAGCCGAAGAACAGACAGTGCAGGTTCCCAATTATCGAGGTCGCTTCGGTGCGAAGCAGGCCGAGAGGCTGCTCTGGCGGGCGGGATTCGGCCCCAACCCAGGCCAGTCCAGCCGGCTCGCCGACAAGGGTCTGAAGCGCGCGGTCTATTCGCTCACCCGCCCGAAGCCCAGGAAGGCTCGGCTGAAGGGGCCGAAACCGCGAGACGACGACGGCCGTCGGCTCGCCCCCAAGGACGCCTGGGGCCACGACCATCTCTGGTGGCTCGACCGCATGGTCCGCACGACGCAGCCGCTGAACGAGCGGATGGCTCTGGTCTGGCACGACTGGTTCGCGACCGGCGACGTCGGCCAGACCGCTCTCAACCTGAAACAGAACCGGCTCTTCCGCTCGCACGCTCTCGGCTCCTTCGAGCGGCTGTTGCTGGATGTCACCAAGGACCCCGCGATGCTCGCCTGGCTCTCTGGCACCGAGAACACGAAGTGGTCCCCGAACGAGAACTACGCCCGGGAGCTGATGGAGCTCTTCACCCTCGGCGCCGACGCGGGCTACAGCGAGACCGACGTTCGCGAGCAGGCGCGCGCGCTCACCGGTTGGACCAACGATTGGGACGAGAGTCGCGGGATGATCAACTTCCGCTTCGAGGGGGAGCTGCACGACCGCGGCGTCAAGTCGGTGTTCGGCAAGAGAGGGCGCTTCGACTGGACCGATTCCTGCCGGCTGTGTCTGCGGAACCCGGCTCACGACGATTTCTTCGTCCGCAAGCTCTGGTCGTACTTCATCCCCACCGATCCCCCGCGCAAGACGCTCCGGACCCTGAAGCGGATGTACCGCAAGAAGGGCTACCGGGTGCGGCCGCTGGTCGAGGCGATCCTGATGCACCCAGACCTCTATCAGGGCCCGCGAATGGTCAAGCCCCCGATCGTCCAGATCGCCGGCATGCTGCGGGCCCGGGGCAAGGGCGTCCGGCGCGAATCCTGGATCTGGATCTCCGAGGACGCCGGTCAGCGTCTCTTCTCCCCGCCCAATGTCTCGGGCTGGGACGACGAGCGCTGGCTCGACACGGCGCGGATTGCCGGCCGGTGGGGGGCTGCCGCCAACTCCACCGAGCAGGAGGCCGTTGATGATGAGGGCTACAGCATCGAGGAGGGACCCAAGCAGGCTGTCCGCAAGGCACTCCGCTTCTGGGGGGATCCGACGATCAGCGCCGCGACCAGCAAGGAGTTGCTGCGGTTCGCGCGCGGGGTCGAGACCGCGGCAACAGAGGAGTGGCAGCAGGGCACCTACCGGGCTCTGCGCCAGAACGCCCTGCGGATGATGGTCGCCACCAGCCCCGACTACCAGACCTCATGAAAGCGCTCGGGGACCCACCTATGAGCAATACACCACGAGCGGCCTGCTGCTCGGAACACACTCGCGCCGAGCTCGCCCGCCGCAGCCTGGCCGAGGCCGGCAAAGGCCTGCCCTCGGTCGAGTCCGGGATGCCGCTGCCGGCCGGGACCGGACTATCCCGCCGCTCGTTCCTCGCCCGGGCCGGCGGCCTGGCGCTGACCGCCTACGGCGCCGGCCTGCTCGGGCCGAACGCTCTGCGTGAGGGGATCGCGAAGGCGGCCGGCGGCAAGCAGAAGGTGCTGGTCTCGATCTTCTTCGACGGCGGCATCGATGCGCTCTCGGTGCTGGCCCCCGTCAACGATCCCCAGTACCGGAAGCTGCGCAGCTCGCTACGCCTCGAGCCCGGCGAGGGCAAGGCGTGGAGCGAGGACGAGCGACTGCACTGGCATCCTCTCGCCGACCCCCTGCGCAAGCTCCATCTGGAGGGCAAGGTCTCGGTGATGCCCGGGATCGGCTACTCGAGTCCGGACCAGTCCCACTTCACCTCCCGTCACTACTGGGAGGTTGGGGAGCTCGACACCGGCGCCCGTACCGGATGGCTCGGGCGCCTGCTCGACGGGATCGGAACCGCCGACAACCCCCTGCAAGGGGTCTCCATGGACGGCTTCCTCTCGCCCTCGCTGGCGACCGCCAGCGTCCCGGTGGCCGCGACCTGGGGCCCCAGCTACGACCTCTGGGCGCCGGGCGTGTGGGGCGACGTCGAGGAGCTGATGTTCAAATCCTTCGAGCGGATCGGGCTCCGGCATGAGGCGAGCAGCGACGCCCACATGCAGACCGCCGGACGAAGCGTCCGGCAGGCCTCGCAGCTGCGCAGACAGCTGGCCCCCTTCTCGGACGAGATCGAGGCTCCGGTCGGCTATCCGGACACCGGGCACTTCCCCGAGAGCCTCTCCGGGCTGGCCGCAATGCTCGGCGGCGGGTTGCCGATCAGATGCGCGGCCCTGACCGCGCCCGGGAGCTTCGATACCCACGACAACCAGGAGGGCGAGTTCAAGCGGGGCCTCCGCGAGACCTGCGACGCGGTCTTCGCCTTCCAGCGCGATCTCGAGGCGCGCGGCCTCGACGATCGGGTGGTCACGCTGCTGTGGTCGGAGTTCGGGCGCCGGCCCGAGGAGAACGGCTCCGCCGGCACCGATCACGGGGCCGGCGGCTGCGCCTTCCTGGTCGGCTCGGAAGCTCGCGGGAAGATGGTGGGGGAGTGGCCCGGCCTGGCGAAGCTCGATCCGGACGACAACCTCCGCGCGACCTCCGACTTCCGAGCCGTCTACAGCTCCCTGATCGAGCAATGGTTCGACCGCGACGCCGCTGCGGTGATCCCGGGCGCCGCCGGCTTCGGCCGCCCGGCGCTGATCCAGTGAGCCTGCGCCTGCGGCGGGTTCGCCTGGCCGCTCCCCTCGCGCTGGCGATCGCCGCCCTCGCGGGCAGCGACTCGATCGCCGCCGTCGCTTCGATCGAGCGGGGCAAGGGCCCGGTCGGCCCCTCCCGGATGCTGGTGACCGCGAGCGAGTTCCGTTACGTGCTCTCGCGTGCGACGATCGCGCCCGGGCCGGCCCTGATCGAGATGTACAACCGGGGCGAGGATCCTCACAACCTCCGGATCAAACGCCTTGGCCGCAAACGCGTCTGGCGCATTCCCCGGACCGAGCCGGGGGAGTCGGGAGAGCTCGAGCTCCGGCTCCGCAGGGGCAGGCGCTACCTGCTGTGGTGCTCGCTGCCGGCGCACCGGGAGCGCGGAATGGACGCGGAGCTCCGGGCGCGCAGGAAGCGCTGAGCGACGCCTAGGCATCGGCCGGCGCACCCACCCCGTTCAGCAATGCCTCGAGCTCGCCGGCGCTTCCCACCGGGGCCTTGCAGGTGAACCGTTCGCAGAGGTAGGCAGCGGGCCCGTCCGCGAGGTTTCCCCGCTGACTCAGAAGCGGCGGGCTCTCGCTCCCGGGCGGGCCGGCCGCGAGCACGAGCTCCGGGCGCCAGCGATTTCGCACCAGCTCGAGCATCTCTCGCAGGCTCTCGGGCCCCGCTCCCTCGATCAGGGCGAGCTCGCGGGTGGGGGAGAGCTGGAAGTCGAGTGCCCGCAGCAGGTAAGCCAGGCCCTGTGGGTGGCGGCGGGCAGGACCCGCGAACAGGCGCAGAACGCCCTCCCCCCACTCTCCGTAGCGCCGCTCCCCGCTCAGCGCCTCGAGGCGCAGCAGGCCGAGCGCGGCGGAGGCGTTCCCGGAGGGGATCGGGTGATCGTCGAGGTCCTTGCGGCGGGCGATCAGCTCCTCGTGGTCGTCGGCGGTGGTGAAGAAGCCGCCGCGTTCGCGGTCGCCGAAGTGCTCGATCATCCGCTCGGCCGTCGCGACCGCCGCCTCGTACCAGCGGGGCTCGAAGCCGGCTTCGTAGAGGGCGAGAAGCCCCTCCAGCAGGTAGGCGTGATCCTCGAGATAGCCGGCAAGGCGGGACTCTCCACGGTTGAAGGTGCGCAGCAGGCGGCCCTCGGCGTCGACCATCTCGTCAAGCAGGAACCCGGCGCATCGCTCGGCGGCCCGGAGGTAGCGGTCCTCGCCCAGAGCCGCGCCGACCTCCGCCAGGGCGGCGACCATGAGCGCGTTCCAGGAGGTGATGCGCTTGTCGTCCAGGCCAGGGCGAACGCGCTCCGAGCGCTCCCGCAGGAGTGCCCTGCGTGCCCGCTCGTACCCGGCCGGCGGCGCGGAGGCGGCGCCGTCGCGAAGGTGCAGGACGTTGGTCCCCTCCCAGTTGCCGGCGGCGCGGACGCCAAGGTGGTCCTTGACCGCCTCGATCTCGGCCACCGCCAGGCCATCGTCCGCGAGCACCCTCTCGAACTCCTCTGCGCTCCAGACGTAGTAGCGCCCCTCGACCCCCTCGGAGTCGGCGTCGAGCGCCGAGTAGAAGCCCCCCTCCGGACCCGCCATCTCAGCCAGCGCCCATTCCAGCGTCTCGGTGCACACCCGCCGGTAGCGCTGATGGCCGAGTACCTGGTAGCCGCGCAGGTAGCTGCGCGCGAGCAGAGCGTTGTCGTAGAGCATCTTCTCGAAGTGGGGTACGAGCCAGACGGCGTCGACCGAATAGCGGGCGAAGCCGCCGCCGAGCTGGTCATAGATGCCCCCGGCCGCCATCGCATCCAGTGTGCGCTCCGTCAGGCGCGTCTCTCCGGAGGCGAGCAGGAGGTCGATCGCCGAGGCCGGCGGGAACTTGGGGGCCGAGCCGAACCCGCCGTTCTGTGGGTCGGCCTGGCCCCTGAGCGCATCGATCGCGGCGGAGACGATGCCGGGATCGAGCTCCCCCTCGGTGGGCTCGATGCGGGCGATCGCACCGAGCCCCTCCCGGGTGGCGGCGGCCCGCTCAGCGATCTCACTCCGCCGCGTGCGCCACGCGTCCAGCACGGCGTCCATCACCATCCGCAGGCTCGGCATGCCGCCTCGGGGCTCCGGCGGGAAGTAGGTCCCGCCATAAAAGGGGACGCCCTCGGGGTCGAGGAAGACCGTCATCGGCCAGCCGCCGTGGCCGGTCATCGACTGCACCGCCTCCATGTAGATCGCATCGACGTCGGGGCGCTCCTCACGATCGACCTTGACCGGCACGAAGTTGGCGTTCATCAACTCGGCCGTCGCGTCATCCTCGAACGACTCGTGCTCCATCACATGGCACCAGTGGCATGACGAGTAGCCGACCGAGAGCAGGATCGGGACATCCCGCTCGGCGGCGAGAGCCTTGGCCTCCTCGCCCCACGGCAGCCAATCGACGGGGTTGTCCTTGTGCTGGAGCAGATAGGGCGAGGTCTCGCCGGCGAGTCGGTTCGCCATCGATTTGAGCGTAGCTGGATCGATCGAGCCGCGGCGGGGCGGGATGACTAGGATCGGCGGTCGATCGATGGCCGCCCGGCGGCCCGGATGGAGGATATGTTGAATCGGACCGAGGGCAACTCCTACCTGCCGCTGAGCGGGGCGTTGTTCACCGTGCTCGCGATCATCGCGACCTTCGTGATCGGCTTCGACGGCCCGGACTTCGCCGGCTCGCCGGTGGCGATCGTCGACCGTTACACGGAGGACTTCGAGAGCATCGCCGCCGGAAACGTCCTCCATCTGCTTTCCGCCGCTCCGCTGCTCATCTTCGTCTCCGTGCTCTATTCGCGAGCCCGCCGCGCCGAGGGGCCCGGAGGCGCAGCCGCGGTCGCAATCGTCGTCGGGGCCACCGCCGGAACCGCTCTGATGCTCGCCGGCGCCGGGATCGATGCGATGGCCGCGATCCGGGTTGAAGACCAGGGCGCGGTCGACCCGCAGGTCGCGGTGGTCGCGTTCGACGCCTCGAGCATCCTCTACCGCGCCGCCGCCCCGATCGGCTGGGCCGTCGCTCTGCTCGCCACGGCGCGACTCGGCCTCGGCAGCGGGCTGCTCCCGCGCTGGCTTGCGATTGCCAGCGGTCTGCTCGGCGTCCTGCTCCTGATCCCCCAGATCAGCTACTTGGGGATGGTCCTCTTCACGCTCTGGCCGCTGGCGGTCGGTGTTGCGTTGTACCGGACGCAGGACGAGCCGGTGAAGGGGTCCGCGAAGGCGAGGAGTTAGGCCGGGTTCAGGCGCTGTCGGGGGAGAGCTTGCGCCAGACCCGACCGAGGTCGGTGAGATCGCCGGCGTCGAGGTGGCCGAGGAAGTGCCGCCGGATGCCCTCGAGGTGGCTGGGCCGCGCCGCCTCAAAACGGCGGAGGCCTTCCGGGGTGAGGCGGGCGTAGGCGCCGCGACGATCGGACTCGCAGTTGGTGCGCTCCACCAGGCCCGCCTTCACGAGTCGGTCGACCAGCCGGGTGAGCCCGCTGCGGCTGAGATAGAGCCGCTCGGCGAGCCGACCCATACGGAGCGCGTGGTCCGGTTCTTCGGCGAGCTGCAGCAGCACCTCGTAGCTGGTCAGGGGCAGGCCGTGCTCCCGCTCCATCTCCGCGTCGAGCTCGGCGACTATCGCGCTGTGGACACGGAGCATCCCTCGCCACGCATCGAGTTCCTTTGCGCTCAGGGTCCTGTCGGATATCTCGGGCACTGGTTCAATGGTAGGACGGCTGGCCTCGGCGGGTACGTCGGTTCCCTGGTGGTATAGTTGCGGATGCAAGTATATCGAAACCAAGCGAAACGGAGCCCTGACATGAAGCTCGAAGGTGTTCACCACGTAACTGCTGTCACAGCGGATGCGCAGAGCAATCTCGACTTCTACGCCGGTGTTCTCGGGCTGAGGCTTGTCAAGAAGACCGTCAACCAGGACGAGCCGAGCATCTACCACCTCTTCTTCGCCGACGAGCGGGGATCGGCCGGCTCCGACCTCACCTTCTTCGAGTTCCCGGGGGCGCCCGAGGGCCGACCCGGCGCCGGGATGGTCCACACGATTGGCTGGCGCGTCGCTTCGCCTGCCTCGCTCGATTTCTGGAGCGAGCGCCTCGCTCACGCCGGCCTTCCCATCGACCGCAGCGAACGCTCGCTGCGTTTCTCCGACCCCGAAGGCCTCGGGCACGAGCTCCGGGTCGGTCTCAGCGGCGACGACCCGCTGATCGCCGACCACCCCGAGGTGCCGGCGGAGATGGCATTGCAGGGATTCGACGGCGTCCGGGCCTACTCGGCCGCTCCGGAGACGAGCACCGGCCTTCTCGAGAGCCTCGGCTTCGAACGGGCCGGCCAGGACTGGGAGGCGAGGGGCGAGCTCCGCGGCGGGCTCTACGGCTACGACGCTCCCCCTGAGCAGCGCGGTCTCAGCGGCGCCGGGACGGTCCATCACGTCGCATGGTCTTCGACTGTCGAGCAACACGAACACTGGCGGGCAGCTGTGATCGAGGGCGGCGCGAATCCGACGCCGGTCATCGATCGGTTCTACTTCCGTTCGATCTACTTCCGCGAGCCGAGCGGCGTCCTCTTCGAGATCGCCACCCTCGGCCCTGGCTTCACCGTCGATGAGCCGGTCGAGTCGCTCGGCGCCAAGCTCTCGCTGCCGCCTGACTACGAGCGTCTGCGAGATCGGATCGAGCCGAACCTGACTCCGCTCCGGGACCCGCGCGAGGTGACGGCTTGAACCCTTCTCTCGGCGAGATCGACCTCCTGCTCAGAGAGCCGGAGGGTCCGCCGGCGGGGGCGCTGGTCCTCAATCACGGCCGAGCGACGAACGAGCGGGACCTGTTCCCGCTGCTCGAAGCCCTGGATCCGGATCGGCGACTGCTCGGAGTCAGCACGGGGGCTCCGCTCAGCGGCCTGCCGCCCGGTGGGCGCCATTGGTACATCGTCGAACGGGTGGGATACCCGCATCCGGAGACGTTCCACCGCGTCAACGAGATGCTTGCCGAGCGGGTCGACGGGCTGCTCGCCGAGCGCGACATCGCGCCCTCCGATGCGGTCATAGGCGGGTTCTCGCAGGGAGCCGTGATGTCGTACGCGCTGGCGCTCGGTCCGGGCCGGCCGACCCCGGCGGCGCTGCTCGCCTTCTCGGGGTTCATTCCCGAGGTCGAGGGCTGGGAGCCGGAGCTCGCCGGCCGCGACGGCCTCCGCGCCCTGATCTACCACGGCAGCGCCGACCCGGTGATCGACGTCGAGCACGCTCGCAGGGCCGCGGCGCGGCTCGGCGAGGCCGGGATCGAGCTCGAGTTCATCGAGGCGCCCGTCGGGCACGGGATCGCTCCTGAGGCGGTCGAAGCGGCTCGTGGCATCGTCTCCGGGGTCGGCGTCCGCTCCTAGCCTGACGCCGAGCTAGGGCGGGGCAGGCTCGACGAGCGTCGGCCTGCGGTTCAGGCCCATCGCGATCAACGCGGAACCGAGCCCGATTACGCCGGCGACGGCGAACGCGAGGCCGTAACCGCCCAGGGCCGCCATCGCCCCCGCAAGCGGCGCCCCGATGCCGACGCCGACGTCGAAGAATGCCGTGAAGGTGCCCATCGCCGCTCCTCGCCGCTCCTCGGGTACCTCGTCGATGACCAACAGGGCAAGGCTGGGGAACAGCAGCGCGAAACCGGCTCCCATTGCTGCAGCGCCGATCAGGGCGACGGCGAGCGACTGGGTCGCGGCCAGCACGAACAGGCCCAGAGCCTGCAGCAGCGCCGCCCCGGCGGCGCTGCGCCCACCCCCGAAGTGGTCGGGGATTGCCCCGCCGATGATTCGCATCGCCACGACGGTGAAAGCGAAGGTCGTAAACACCAGGGCTCCATGCCCGATCCCTCGCTCGTCGAGATGAAGCACGATGAATGCGGCAAGCGTCGCGTAGCCGGTGACCGCGAGCGCCAACGCGGAGCCGGGCAGCAGGGCCTCCCGGGCGAGGAGACCGCGGAACCGTTGGCCGAGGCTGAGGCCCTGGTGGCCGCTGCTGGGCGTATAGCTCTCGGGGATGCGGGTCGCGATCAGGGCACCGATCAGCGGGGCGGTGGCTGCAAAGGCCCAGACCATCTCGAAGCTCGAGGCGCGGAGGATCAGCTCACCCATCGGCGGCCCGAGAGAGAGCCCACCCCAGATCGCGAGACCGTAGAGGCCGATGATCCTGCCGCGGCGCGCAGCTGGCGCCATGTCGACGATCCAGGCGGCGCCCGCCGTGTAGACCATGCCCTCCCCGGCACCGAGGAAGAAGCGGGTGATCACCAGGCCCGCCACGCCGGCCGGGATGAACAGAAGCAAGCCGGATAGCGCGGTGAGCAGGGCGCCGACGACAACGACGGGCTTGCGACCCCGGGCGTCGGCGAAGGCTCCGCCTATCGGGCGGAAGATGAGCCCGGTCGCGGCGAATGCGCCGGTCACCACCCCAACCGACACGTCGCCGGCCCCGATCGGTCCGGTCACGTACTTGGGTAGGACCGGCAGGGTCGCGCCGATCGTCAGCAGCCCCAGCCCGGTGACGACGAAGATGCCGAGGAAGGCGATCCGCTGCTCCGTCATCACCGGGCCGACGCGGCCAAACGCCCTGCGCGGCGGGCCGCTCACCCCGTCGGTCCGTCCCCGCGCAGCTCGGCCCGGCGGATCTTCCCGCTCGCGGTCTTCGGGAGCTCGGGGGCGAACTCGACCACCCGTGGGTACTTGTAGGGGGCGGTGGTCGCCTTGACATGGTCCTGCAACCGGCGTGCCATTTCCTCACCCGGCTCGCCCGAGCGCAGCACCACCACCGCTCGCACCAGCGACCCCCGCTCCTCATCCGGCACCGCGACCGCCGCTGCCTCGGCGACGCACTCGTGGGAGATCAGGGCGGACTCGACCTCGAACGGCCCGATCCGATAGCCGGCGGAGATGATCACGTCATCGGAGCGGCCCTCGAACCACAGGTAGCCGTCGTCGTCCCTCCGGACCAGGTCGCCCGTCCGCCACCACTCCTCCGATGGGGGATCGCTGCCGAGGTAGTGGCTGAAGAAGGTGGGGCAGCGGTCGGCCCTGACGATCAGCTCACCGTCATCGACCGCGAGCTCGATCCCGGGCAACGCATGCCCCATCGAGCCCTCCCGGATCGGCTCCGAGCCGAGCGAGCCGGTCAGCGCGCCGGTCTCAGTCTGGCCGTAGCCGTCGTGGATCTCGAGCCCGAGACGCTCGCGAAACGCCGCGATCACCTCCGGGTTCAGCGGCTCGCCGGCTGAGACCAGCCTCCGTAGCGAGGGGACCCTTCGCAACTCCGTCCGCTTGGCGAGGATCCGATACTCGGTCGGCGCCTGGCACAGCGTGCCGACCCCCTCCTCCTCGCAGATACGCAGCCGCTCCTCCGGCTCGGGGCGCCCCGCCCGGATGTAGGCGACCGCGCCGCGCAGCCAGGGGGCAACGAAGCAGTTGCGGGATGACTTCGACCAGCCGGGGGCGGCGGTGCACCAGGCGAGCTCACCGGGTTGCGGTCCGTACCAATGCTCGGCCTGAAGCGCCTGACCGCGGAGGTAGCGCTGAGCGTGAACGGCGCCGCGCGGTGCGCCGGTGGTTCCCGATGTGAAGACGATCAGCGCCGGATCCTCCGGCGCGAGTGTCGCCGGGTCCGCCGGCGGCTCCTGGGCCCGGTCCTCGTCGAGGATCCGCGCCATCTCCGGCAGGGTCATGTAGGGGACGCCGTCGGGGAGCTCGCTGAGGTAGCGCTCCTCCCCGATCGCCAACCCCGGGTCGCATGCGGCCACCCGCAGGGCCAGGTCCCCTCTGCGGAGCATCGGGTTGCAGGGCAGGGCCACGGCACCGATCCGGAAGCAGGCCACCATCGCCAGCACCCACTCCGAGCGCGAGCCGATCAGCGTCATCACGACGTCGCCGCGTCGGACCCCGCGCGCCGCCATCGCCCCCGCGAGACCGGCGCTGCGGGCGATCAGCTCGCCGAAGCCCCAGACCTTTCGCTTGCCCTCCTCGTCGACCGCGACGAGCGCCGGGCGGGCCGCCGGAAAGCCTTCGAGCACGTCCTCGACGAAGTTCATCGCTGGCGGGCTGACGGCGGCGTGGGCAAGCGACAAACCGTACCGAGTGGAAGATAGGCTGCGCTCGGCGGCGGGTCCCCGCCGCACCGGCTGACAACCAACCCTGGAGTCCCGATGAGATCTGCTTCCCTGACGTTGCTTGCGACGACGGCCATGCTGGCGCTGGCCGGCTGCAGCGCCGACGCTGAGGTCTCCTTCGGCGACAAGACGCTGAATGCCCAGGAGGCCGAGCAGAACATCAACTCGGCGCTGGAGGACACCTACGGTGAAGCCCCCGAGCGCCTCACCTGCCCCGACGGAGTCGACGCGGTCAAGGGTGAGACCTTCGTCTGCGAGGGCATCTCACCCGCTCCCGAGTCCCGTCCGTTCGCGATCGAGGTGACGATGACCGACGACGAGGGCGGCATCCGCTACCCGACTCAGGTGACCTTCACGGACGGGCCGAACGGGGCCGAGGGCGCGCAGAACTAGCCGCCGCCGGCGTTGGTCCTGGACGGCGACGACGTGGGCGCCCGTCGCCCGCGTTGGGTCCTTCCCTGCCTGACCAGCCGGCCGAGACGCTTGCGCTCGGCCTGCGGCAGATCGCCGCCGCGCGCGTATAGCCGCCGATACCGCGGCAGCAGATCCGGCCGGTGCTCGGAGAGCCAGTCGAAGAAGATCGCCTTGAGCTCGCCCCGAAGGTGCAGACCGAGGCCGCCGATGCTGTCGGCGCCGGCCTCGCCGCACAGCCGCAGGATCTCGGCGACCTGCCCGGGTGAATCGTTGATCCCGGGCATCAGCGGTGCGACGAGGACGCCGACCTTTACCCCGGCCGCGTTCAGCTCGGCGATCGCCTCGATCCGCTTGCGCGGATCGGGCGTACCCGGCTCGGTCAGACGCCATGCCTTGTGGTCCAGCGTCGGTATCGAGAGGTCCGCGCGGAAATCGGTCCGCTCGCTCAGCTGCTTGAACAGGTCGAGATCGCGCAGCAGCAGGGGCGACTTGGTCAGGATCGAGCAGGGGTTGCGGGCGGCGAGGAGCTCCTCCCAGACCCCGCGGGTGATCCGATAGCGCCCCTCGACCCACTGGTAGGGGTCCGTGTTGGTCCCCAGCGCCACGTGCTCTCGCGCCCAGCTCGGCCTCCGGAGCTCGGCCCGCAGGACCTCGGGCAGATTCACCTTGACGACGATCTGACGCTCGAAGTCCTGCCGCGGATCGAGGTCGAGGTAGCGGTGGGTCGGGCGGGCAAAGCAGAAGGTGCAGGCGTGTGTGCACCCTCTGTATGGATTGACGGTGTAGCTGAATCCGAGCCGGGCCATGGCCGGGACCCGGTTCAGGGCTGAGCGTGCCCGGACCTCGTGGAATTCGACGCCGACCGCCTCCGGCGCGTCGAAGCTCCGGACGATGGGAGGGTCCTCCATGCCGGGGAGCCGTCCCTGCGAATCGTTCTCCGTCAGCTGTCCGTCCCAGCGCACGAACATATGTTCGCACAGCCAACGGCGGCATCCGGTCGGCGGTCAGTCGGAGCTCGAAATCAGGCGCGCCTGCGCCGGCTCCAGATCGGCGCTGGCGGCTGCGAGCCGCGGCATCGCCGCCTCCAGGCCCGGCGGGGTTACGGCGGGCGCCGCGATCCGCTCGAGGCTCGCCGCGAGGGCGGGCGCAGCGGCCTCGATGCCGCTCGGACTGATGCCGGTCCGTTCAACCAGGCGGCGGAGCTCAGCCTCGGGGTCGGTGGCCAGGGCTGCGAACGAAGTCACGATCGGCGGATTGGAGCGCAGGTCCGCGAGGTCCCCGAGGAGGATCTCGATCGTGCTCGACCATTGCTCGGCGACGATCGAGCCGAGATCCGCTCCGATCAGCCGTCGCCAGCCCGGGATCAGCGCGTAGGACCAGGGGGTGCCGGGCCAGCCGGGAAGGTCGGGGTGGGTCACCTGGCGCCCCGACCGCCAAGCCTCGTAGGCGACGGCTGCCGCGTCGGGCGCAGGACGACCGCAGAGAATGAAGCGCGCGTCCTCGTAGACCTCGTCCAGTCGCGGGATCTGGAGGGAGCGCTTGGGAGCGCCGTCGACCGTCGTGGTCACGTGCTCGCTGGAGCGAATCGTCCTCGCCCCGGCGCCCCCGTGCGTTCCCTCGCGGCGGTCGCCGTCGCGACCGAGATCGGCGATCGGGGCCGGCTCCTCGCCGATTGCCGAACAGCTACCGAGCGAGGCGAGGGCCCGCGCGAGCTCCTCGGTGCCCGCGGCGGCGGCGCCGACCACGAAGATCGCCGACGGCTGTGCGGGAACCGCCGCTCCCGGTCCCCATCTGCTCTGCGCCGTCTCGCCCATCCCGGACATCGTCGCATCCCGGCCGAGCGGCGCCGGTGGATAGGGTGAGTCCATGGATCGACGAAGCGTTCTGATCAGCGGTGGCGCCCGCGGAATCGGCCGCGGCATCGCCGCTGGGCTCGCGGCCGCCGGCCACCAGGTCACGATCACCGCGCGCGACCTCGATGAGGCGGTTGCCGCCGCCGACGAGCTCGCGCGGAATGCCGGCGGCGAGGTCGCCGGCGCCGCGCTCGAGGTGACCGATCCCGACAGCGTCCGCCGCCTTGTCAGCGAGGTCTCGAATGACCCAGGGCGCCTGGACACCCTGGTCAACAACGCCGGGATCGTCGGCGGCTACGGCACGCCGGCCGCCGCGCTCGATCTTGCCGACGTGCGGGAGGTGCTCGAGACCAACCTGCTCGGCGCCTGGGAGCTGACTCAGGCAGCCTTGCCGCTGCTGCGCAAGAGCCCGGCTCCGCGAATCGTCAACATCTCCTCCGGGATGGGCCAGCTCGACGAGATGGGAGGAGGGGCGGCGGCCTACCGGGTGTCGAAGTCCGGCCTGAACGCACTTACCCGGGTGATCGCCAACGAGGAGCGCGACGCCGGCCTGCTGGTCAACACGATGTGCCCCGGTTGGGTCAAGACCGACCTCGGTGGACCGAACGCGACCCGGTCGATCGAGGAGGGCGCCGACACCGCGATCTGGCTCGCGGACCTGCCCGACGACGGCCCCAGCGGCGGCTTCTTCCGCGACCGCGAACCGATTCCCTGGTAGCCGCATCGCGTCCCTGGGCGCAACGCCCGGCGCGGCGGCCGCTTTGTCCGTGTCTACTCGTAGAGCTTGACGATCTTCACGCCGCCGTCGGGCACGGCGTCGACGCAGAGCTTGCAGAGTACGCACTCGTCGAGGTTCTCCTCGACGATCGTGACGCCGCCGTCACCCTCGGCGAAGATGTCGACCGGGCAGACCTCGGTCAGCTTCGCCGCGAGCTCGGCGTCGCCACGGACCGAGTCCGAGAGCTCGACGTTGATGAAGACTCCGTGGCGGGCCTCGCTCATCGCCCGATCGCTTCCTTGACCCGGTCGGGGATCTCATCGATGCGTTCGACGACGGGGATCCCGGCAGCCTGCAGGCGGGCGATCTTCTCCGTCGCCGAGTCCTCCTTGCCCTCGACGATCGTGCCGGCGTGGCCGAAGCTCATTCCCTGCATCTCCTCATCGTCCATGAACTTGCCGGCCATGAAGGCGACGATCGGGAGCTTCGAATCGTTGTCCTCGCGCCAGTCGACCAGCTCGGCCTCCATCCGGCCGCCCGGCTCGGTGTAGATCACGATCGCCTCCGTCTGTGGATCCGCCTCGAAGAGCGGCATCAGCTCGGCGTAGGTGGAGCCGATGATCGCGTCTCCGCCGATCGAGATCGCGGTCGAGACTCCGAGGCCGGCGGCGGTCAGCGACGAAGAGATCTCGGTGGTCATCCCGCCGGAGCGCGACATCACTCCGACCGGACCGGGTTCGTAGGCCTTTGCCGCGTCCTTCGCGGGTCCTCCGATGCCACCCATCTTCGCCACCCCCGGCGAGATCAGGCCGAGGCAGTTGGGGCCGATGATCCGGGCGCCGCGCTCGTTGGCCAGCTCGACCATCTCGGCGACATCCCGACGCGGGATCCGCTCGGTGACGACGACGATCAGCTTGACCCCGTTCTCGATCGCCTCGAAGACGGCGTCCTTGGTGAACGCGGGGGGCACCGTCGCGACGGCTCCGTCGATCGGAGCCCCGTGGTGGGAGACCGCCTGCTCGACCGTGTCGAAGACCGGGACGCCGTGGACCTCGCGACCCTTGCGACCGGGCGTCACGCCGGCAACGATCTTGGAGCCGAAGTCGAGGCACTCGCGGGTCAGGTTCACCGCCTCGCGGCCGGTGATCCCCTGGACCAGGAAGGTGAAGTCCTCGTTCAGCAGCACGGCCATCGCTAGGCAGCCTCCCCCTGGACCTTGGCGACCGCTCGGCCGGCGGCCTCCCACATGGAGACGGTGCGGTCGCAGTACTCGACCCCGTAGCGGTCGAGGATCTTGTAGCCCTCTTCCTCCCAGGCGCCGGGGATGCGGAAGATCGCGATCGTCTCGGCCGGGTCCTTGCCGAGCTCGAGGCAGGCCTTGATCACGCCGCGGGCGACGATGTCGACCCGGGTGTTGGAGACGATCGACATCATCACGGCGATCTTCTCGACCCCGTCCTTCCGGAGCACCTCCATCGCCAGGCCCTTCGACTTCGCGACCGAGGGGTTGCCGCCGATCTCGGCGTAGTTGGCAGGCTTGCCGCCCTGGCTGCGGACCGCGTCGGTCAGCGTCAGCGAACCGCCGCCCGCCCCGATCACGAGCCCGATGTTGCCGGTGAAGCCGTGGTCCTTGCCCTGGATCACGCCGCGGTGGTCAGCGGCGTCGATCGCCTTGACGTTGCGTTCGAAGGCGCTCGGCTCATAGAGCTCGCGGGGATCCTCGGAGTCGACGCCGATCTCGGTCAGGACCTTCTTGTGGCGGCCGACGGCCTCGTCCTCCATCTCGAGATGGGCATCGAGCGCGACGAAGCTGCCGTCGGAGAGGCGGGCGAGAGGGTTGATCTCGGCCAAGGTCATGTCGTAGTCGCGTTGCATCCGAGCCAGAGCCGCAAGGACTCGGCTGGCGCGGTTCAGCTCCGAGCCGGTCATCCCGCAGCGGGCGACGGTCTCCTTCGCCTGGAAGTCGGCGATCGGATGCAGATTGGAGAGCAGTCCGCGACCGACGTGGTCGGGGTGCTCCTCGGCGACCTGCTCGATGTCGATTCCCCCCATGTCGCTGAACAGCATCATCGGCCGCTTGGCGCGACCGTCCCAGAGCACCGCCGCGTAGTACTCCTGCTCGACCTTCGCCTTGGGGTCGACCAGTACGCCGACCGGCATGTGACCGGCGATCTCGAGCTGGAGGATCTGCTCGGCGTGCGCCGCCGCCTCCTCGGGCGTGTCGGCGAACTTGACGCCGCCGGCCTTCATCCGGCCGCCGGTCAGGACCTGAGACTTGACCACGACGGGGCCGCCGATCTCGGTGGCGGCCGTCTTCGCATCCGCGGCGGAGGTGCAGAACCCGTACTTGGTGACCGGGATCCCGGCCCGTTCGACTAGGCGGCGTGACTCGAACTCGTAAAAGCGCATATCTCGTAGAACCGGCCGCCCACGATTCCGCGGGTCCGGCCGGGCCGGAACCCTAGCGGTCTGGGGCTCAGCCGTGTTGGCGCCCCCGCTCCGTGGTCGTCGGAGTGGACGGGGCGGGCCTCGGAAACACGGAATATGCAGGCTCGGACCAAGTCTGCGGGATTCCCCTGACTCCATCGGGGTCCGAGTTGCGGCACAATCGGCGTGTCCGGACCCGCGCCCGCATCCTGCGCGCCGGGTCCCTTTCCATTTCGCGAGACACCCGATTCGAACAATCACTTCGGAGCACCCGAGAGGAGCTTGAACTTCAGCGATGAGCGACGCGACCGCGACTGACGTACCGACCACCAACCAGACCCTGATCGACTGGGTCAGCGAGATCGCCGACCTGACGAGGCCGCAGGCGATCCACTGGTGCGACGGCTCCGCGGAGGAGTACGACCGCCTCTGCCGGGAGCTGGTCGACGCAGGCACCTTCCGCAAGCTCTCCGATGCCAAGCGCCCGAACTCCTACCTCGCCTGGTCCGATCCCTCCGACGTCGCCCGGGTCGAGGACCGGACCTTCATCTGCTCGGAGTCAGAGGATGCCGCCGGCCCCAACAACAACTGGCGCGAGCCGAGCGAGATGCGCTCGGAGATGTCCCAGCTGTTCGACGGCGCGATGGCCGGCCGGACGATGTACGTGGTGCCGTTCTCGATGGGCCCGCTCGGCTCCGACAAGTCCGAGATCGGGATCCAGCTGACCGACTCCCCCTACGTGGTCACCTCGATGCGGATCATGACCCGGATGGGCAAGGCCGCCCTCGATGTCCTCGGCCCCGACGGCTCCTTTGTCCCCTGCGTGCACTCGGTCGGCGCCCCCCTCCAGGAGGGCGCGGAGGATTCCCCCTGGCCGACCAACGCCGAGACCAAGTACATCGTCCACTACCCCGAGACCCGCGAGATCTGGTCCTATGGCTCCGGCTACGGCGGCAACGCGCTGCTCGGCAAGAAGTGCCTCGCCCTGCGGATCGCCTCGGCGATGGCCAAGGACGAGGGCTGGATGGCCGAGCACATGCTGATCCTCAAGCTCACCTCGCCCGACGGCGAGGTCAAGTACGTGACCGGGGCCTTCCCCTCGGCCTGTGGCAAGACCAACCTCGCGATGCTGATCCCGTCGCTTCCGGGTTGGACCGTGGAGACGGTCGGCGACGACATCGCCTGGATGAAGTTCGGCGACGACGGCCGCCTCTATGCGATCAACCCCGAGGCCGGGTTCTTCGGTGTCGCTCCGGGCACCGGCGACGACACCAATCCGAATGCGATGAAGGCGATCGAGCGGGACTCGATCTTCACCAACTGCGCCCTGACCGACGACGGAGACGTCTGGTGGGAGGGGATGACCAGCGACCCGCCGGCGCATGCGATCGACTGGCACGGCAACGACTGGACGCCCGCGTCCGAGGATCCCGCGGCCCACCCGAACGCGCGCTTCACGGTCGCCGCCGATCAGGCGCCGTCGATCGCCGACGAGTGGGAGGACCCAGCCGGCGTTCCGATCGACGCCTTCCTCTTTGGCGGCCGGCGGGCCAGCGTGGTTCCGCTGGTTCGCGAAGCGTTCGACTGGGAGCACGGCGTGTTCATGGGCTCGACAATGTCCTCGGAGATGACCGCCGCCGCCTTTGGCACGGTCGGCCAGCTCCGCTTCGACCCCTTCGCGATGCTCCCGTTCTGCGGCTACAACATGGCCGACTACTTCCAGCACTGGCTCGATATCGGAGAGCATGGGGACGACGACAGGCTGCCGAAGATCTTCTACGTCAACTGGTTCCGCAAGGACGAGGACGGCAAGTTCATCTGGCCCGGCTTCGGTGAGAACAGCCGCGTGCTCGAGTACATCTTCCGCCGCTGCAACGGCGAGGGGGAGACGGTCGAGACCCCGATCGGTCTGGTTCCGGCCGACGGCGAGGTCAACATCGACGGCCTCGACGTAACCGATGAGGAGATGAGCGAGCTCCTGCACGTCGACCACAGGGCGCTCGCCGACGAGCTCGATCAGGTCGAGGACCACCTCGGCAAGTTCGGCGACAGGCTCCCGGCCCCGATCCGGGCCCAGCTCGAGTCGCTGAAGAAGAAGCTCGGCTGAGGACCGTCCCGACGGGCGGTCGGCCTAGAAGGCGCCGAGCAGCTTCGGAGCCACCTGCTTCTTCCGGCTCATTACGCCGGGCAGATCAACGACGCCGTCCTCGACCCCCTTGTCGAAGATGCGCTCGACCGGGCCGGCGTCGCCCGAGATCACCAAGTGGGTGCCGCTGTCGGTGATATCGGTGACCATCAGGCCGGCGAACGGATAGCCGTGCTTGTGGCGGACGGCGTCGAGGGCGGCGAGCAGCTCGCCCTTGCGCTCCAGCAGAGACTTGCCGACGACCTCGATCTGCGCGATCGAGATCGTCTCCCCGTTGTGGAGCTGGTACTCCTTGGCGTCGCGGTCGACGATCTCGCCCGCCTCGGTTCCCGAGACGTCGGAGCCAGCCTCGAACATCCCCTGGCCGAACTTCATTGCGTCGAGCCCGACTGCGCGCTCGAGGTAGTCGACGACCACCCGGTCACGTTCGGTAGTCGTTGGTGAGTTGAGCAGGACCGTGTCGGAGAGGGCGGCGCCGAGCAGCATGATCGCGCTCGACGTTGACGGTTCCATCCCGTTCTGCCGGAAGCGCTCGACGATCAGCGTCGCGGTGCTGCCGACGGGATCGAAGGTTGCGGTCACCGGCACGTGGGTTTCGATCGAGCCGATGTGGTGGTGATCGAGGATCTCGACTATCTCGGCCTCCTCGACGCCGGTGACGCTCTGGCCCTGCTCGGCATGATCGACGAGGATCACCCTGCGCGGTGTGGGGGAGACGAGGTCGGAGCGGGTGATCAGCCCGACCGGGCGCTGATTGTGATCTACGGCAATCGCCGCTCGATAGTGGACGTCCTTGACCTGCTCGGAGACCTCCTTGAGCAGATCATCGGGATCGACGGTCAGCGGGTCCTGATCGGCGAGCGCCCGGCAAGGGGCCGCGAGGGTGATCATGCGGCTGGAGACATAGGAGTCGAGCGGGCTGATGACGACGGTGCATCCGCGTTCGATCGCGGCGTCGATCACCTGTTGGTCGGGCCTGACCCCGTTGCTGGCGACCAGCATCGCCGCGCCCAGCTCGACCGCCTGCAGCTGTGCGTCGAGCCGGTTGCCGACGACGACGACGTCGCCGTCGGAGATCCGGCTGTCGGTCTTGGAGGGGTCGATTGAATGGACCCAGACCCGGCCCTCGATCGGATGGTCGTCGCCTGCGATCAGCTCGCCGTCGAGCACGGCGACGATCGCATCGACTGTCGTCGGGGCATCTACGAGCGTCGAGGTCTTGCGGGATTCACGGATGTAGCGGTGAGCCAGAGCGCGCTCCGTCATCACCCCGAACAGCCTCTCCTCGTCGTCGACGATCGGGACGATGTCGAGGTTGCCGCGCGCCATCGTCAGGCCGACCTCGCGCACCGGCTCGGTGTGCTTGGCCGCCGGGAACTCGTGGCGCATCACGTCGCGGACCCGCAGCATCACGTGGCCCATGAAGTCCGGCTTCTTCGCGCCGGAGCGCTCGAGCGCGAAGCTGGTCTGCGGGTTCACCTCACCCAGCCTCACCGGCACGTACTCGTTGTCGTCGTCGAGCCGGCTCTTCAGCTCCGCGTATCCGATCGCCGATGCGATCGAGTCCATGTCGGGGCTCTTGTGCCCGGTGATGTAGATCCGCCTGCGCCCGTTTCCCTCGGCCGTGTCGCTCACACCCCTATATTCGGTCATCGCGCCGCGAGGTGTAGTCCCGGTGCGCCGTCAGCCGGCCTCGTGATCGGCGAAGCGCTCCAGGCCCGCGCGCACGGCCGCCGGGATCGGGGTCTTCGTTCCATCTCGGGGCTGGACGAATACGTGCCGGATCTCGCCCTCGGCCGCGAGGCCGGCGGCGGCCTCGATCTCGATGCCGGTGATCATCGAGGTGGTGCCGAGGTGCCTCACACGGGCGATCAGCTCGACCTCCTCGTCGAATCGGATCGGCGCCGTGTAGCGCACGGTCGCCTCGGCGACGACCAGGTCGATGTCGTAGTTCCGCATGACCTCCTCGTAGGGCCCCAGCGCCTCGCGCCACAGTTCGGTGATCGCGATGTCGAAGTAGGTCAGGTAGTTGGCGTTGAAGACCACGCCCTGGGGGTCGCAATCCGAGTAACGGACGCGAAGTCCGTAGCGGAGCTCGGGCATCAGTGAGTCACGCTGAGTTCGAGGAAGCTGCCGGTCTGGGACGCTACCCCGTCAGCTTCCGTCGAAGCCGTATGCCGTGGCCAGTTCGGGGTCCTTCTCGGCCAGCATCTCGGCGAGGTCGACCATCACCTTGCACTGCTTCCAGGTCGCGTCGTCCTGCATCTTGCCGTCGATCATGTGGACGCCCTTGCCGTCGGGGATAGCCTCGATCACCTTCTTGGCGAACAGGACCTCGTCGGGGTCGGGGCTGAAGACCTTCTTCGCGATCTCGATCTGCACCGGATGCAGGGACCAGGTGCCCACGCAGCCGAGCAGGAACGCAGCCCGGAACTGAGCCTCGCAGCCCTCCGTGTCGCGGATATCGCCGTAGGGCCCGTAGAACGGGAGGATGTCCGCGCTGGTGCAGGCGTCGACCATGCGTGCGATCGAGTAGTGCCAGGGGTCCTGCTGGGCGGTCGCGCGCGGCGCATCGGGGTTGTCTGGATCGGGGTCGTTGATCACCCGGTAGCCGGGGTGGCCGCCACCGACGCGGGTGGTCTTCATCCGACGCGAGGCCGCGAGGTCGGCGGGACCGAAGCTCATTCCCTGCATCCGGGGCGATGCGGTCGCGATCTCCTCGAGATTGACCACTCCCTGCGCCGTCTCGAGGATCGCGTGCACCAGGATCGGTCGGTCAAGGCCGGCCTTGGCCTCAAGCTGGGCGAGGAGACGATCGACGTAGTGGATGTCCCAGGCGCCCTCGACCTTGGGCACCATGATCACGTCGAGCTTGTCTCCGATCTCGGTCACGAGCGTGGTGAGATCGTCGAGCACCCATGGGCTCTCGAGCGAGTTGACCCGGGTCCAGAGCTGGGTATCCCCGAAGTCGACCTCTTTGGCGACCTTGACCAGGCCCTCGCGGGCGGCCACCTTCTTGTCGACCGGAACCGCATCTTCGAGGTTGCCCAGGAGGATGTCGGCGGCCTTCGCCATGTCGGGCACCTTCGCCGCCATCTTCTCGTTCGAGGCGTCGAAGAAGTGGATCATCCGCGAGGGCCGGAACGGCACCTCGAGTACGGGATCGGGGGCTCCGATGGCGAGCGGCTGGTTGAACTGACGTGGGTTTCTCAAGTTGGTTCCTTGCTTCGGTGGGACTGCCGGCGGCTCGACAGTCTAGGAAGGCCGGCCCCGATCGTGCCGGCGGCTTCCGTGCCGACCGCCTCGGCAGCCGCCTCTGCCCCCCTGCGGCGAAAGCACGCGCGCGGCGCTTCTGCTCGGGGGCGCCGCCGGCGACTCGCCCCCACTATCCTGTGCTCCAGCGCGCAGCACCCGGAGAAACGCTAATCGGGAGCCCGACCACCGCGCGACCTCTCACTTTTCCCGCAAGCGACCCAGGACCAGGAGCCATGGCCGTAGCTACCGCACAGTACGAAGAGAAGAACGACATCCAGAAGGACATCACCGAGATGGTCCGTCAGTTCGTCGACGAGCAGATCATTCCCGTCGCCGAGGAGTACGACCACGAGGACAAGTACCCCGAGCCGATCGTCGAGCAGATGAAGGAGCTCGGCCTGTTCGGGGTCACGATCCCCGAGGAGTACGGGGGCATGGGCCTCGACCTGACGACCTACACGATGATCGTCGAGGAGCTCTCACGCGGCTGGATCTCGATCTCCGGCGTCGTCAACACCCATTTCATCGGCTCCTACCTGCTGATGAAGTTCGGTACGGACGAGCAAAGGGAGTACTTCCTGCCGAAGATGGCGACCGGTGAGATCCGCGCCGCCTTCTCCCTGTCGGAGCCCGAGGTCGGTTCCGACGTCCAGGGGATCAAGTCAACCGCGAAGAAGAACGACGACGGCGACTGGGTGCTCGACGGCCAGAAGATGTGGGTCACCAACGGCTCCGGCTCCGGTGTCGTCTTCGTCCTGATGAAGAACGACACCAAGGCCGACCCGCCGCACACCGGCATGACCTGCTTCATCACGGAGAAGGAGCCATGGAAGGAGGTCAACGAGGGTCCCTACAAGGGTCTCGACGTCCCTCCCAAGATCAAGAAGATGGGATACAAGGGCGTCGAGTCGACCGAGCTGGTCTACAACGGCTACGTCTGCTCGCCCGACAGGATCCTCGGTGGCGAGGAGGACGGCCTCGGCGCGGGCTTCGCGCAAATGATGGATGCGCTCGAGGTCGGCCGCGTCAACGTCGCCGCCCGCGGCGTCGGCATCGCCCAGCGGGCGCTCGAGCTGGCCCTGCAGTACAGCCAGGAGCGGAAGACGTTCGGCAAGCCGATCGCCAAGCACCAAGCGATCCAGTTCAAGCTCGCCGACATGGCGACGAAGATCGAGGCCGCACGGTTGGTGACGCTGAAGGCGGCACGGATGAAGGACGCCGGGATTCGCTCAGATCTCGAGGCCGGGATGGCGAAGCTGCTCGCCTCCGAGACCGGCAAGGAGGTCGTCGAGGACTGCTTCCGCATCCACGGCGGCTACGGCTACTCGAAGGAGTACGAGATCGAGCGCCTCTACCGCGATGCCCCATTGCTGTTGATCGGCGAGGGAACGTCGGAGATCCAGCGCATGGTGATCGGCAAGAAGCTGCTGCAGCGGCACGCGATCTAGGACCACAGGGGAAAGAGCCGTGCCCAGGGCCCAGGATCTGATCACCACCGCGTATCGGAAGCTGATCCTCGAGATACCGGCGCTCGACAAGCTCAAGCTCGTGATCCGGGTCGAGCTTCGCGGCAGGGGCGACGTGCAGATCTTCAGAGTCCGCACTCCCGGCCCCGAGATCAGCAAGGACGACGCCTCCGACGCCCGGGTGGAGCTGATGATCCCGCGGGCCGACTTCAACGGGCTCGCCGAGGACGGTGACCTCCACGCCTGGCGAGAGGCGCTCGATCACGGCCAGCTCAAGGTCGGCGGCGACCCCGATGTGCTCAAGCTGCTCGCGACCGTGATCGACAAGCACATGGCGCGCGAGCAGTTCAAGCGGGTCCGGTAGGACCACCCGCCGAGTAGGGCCCGGCGGCTACGATTCCCCGGCTTGCCCGACGACCGACCCATGGAGATCCACTGATGAGGACGATCCGAATCGCTGCCGCGCTGGCCGTCATGCTGCTCGCCGGAGGCCTCCTCGCTGCCTGCGGGAGCGACAACAAGGCCGATTACGCCCAGCAGGTCGAGGACACCCTCAACCCGCTCGGGGAGAATCTGCAGGAGCTCGGCACCAGCATAAGCGCTGCGACAACGCCGGAGGGAATCGCCGACGGGGTCGGTAAGGCCGAGGACGACCTCACCGCCGCCGCCTCCGAGATCGAGAGCCTCGATGTCCCCGAGGGGGTCGAGCAGGTGAACACCGACCTGGTCACCGCCATCAACGGCTTCGCCGACCAGCTTGGCAAGGTCCGCGAGGCGGCCGAGTCCGGCGACCAGACCGCGCTGCAGGAGGCGACGCTGGAGCTGCCTGGGGCCGCCACCGACCTCCAGACCGAGCTGGATCGGATCCAGCAGGCGGCGATCGACGCTGGCGTCCCGATCGAGCAGCCCGGCAACTAGCCCCGCGGCGCCGCGGCGCCGCCCCACCCAAACCAGAATCCAGAGGAGCCAATGAGCGACAACGACAACCACGAGCTGACCACCGACCAGGCGGAGCGCGAGGCCTCCGGGGCCCACGCCTACGGGCGCTACCTGGAGGAGTTCGAGGTCGGCGCCGTGTACAAGCACTGGCCCGCCAAGACCGTGACCGAGTCGGACGACCACCTGTTCTGTCTGATCACGATGAACCACCACCCGCTGCACCTCAACGACGTCTATGCCTCGCAGTCCCAGCAGGGTCAGAACGTGGTCGTCGGTCCGCTGGTCTACTCGCTTGCGCTGGGCATGTCGGTAAGCGACGTCTCCGGCAAGGCGATCGCGAATCTGGCAACCGAGGAGCTCTCTCACCCGAACCCGGTCTTTCACGGCGACACGCTGTTCTGCGAGTCGGAGGTCCTGGAGGTGCGGCCCTCCAAGTCGAAGCCGGATCGCGGCGTGGTCAAGGTGCATACCCGGGTCTACAAGCAAGACAACTCGCTCGTGGCCGAGTTCAAGCGCGCGGTCCTGATCCCGAAGAAGAACCCCGGGGAGTAGCGTCCAGGCGGCCTCGCCCCCTGCTCCGAACGCGAGCCGAGCGATGGCCGATCCATACGCCTCACGCGAGGGACGGCCTGCGGCCGAGGCCCCGGCGGCCGACTCGGCGCTGACCGCGCTCGTCGTCGCCCGCGGAGGTCTGCCCGCGACTTCGTGCGCGGGGCTAGCGGACGCATCGTCGAGCGAGTTCGTCGCCGTTGTCTTGCGCGACGAGGGGCTGCTGCCGCCGATCGCGCGAATCACGCCCGAGCAGGCGGTGATGCTGCTCGCCGGCACCGCCGCCGACGCCGGCGAGCTCGAGCGGGCGTTGAGCGCCGCCCTGGATCTCTCGGTTCCGCTCCTCCTGCTCAAGGAGGGTCTCGTCGCGGGCCCGGCGGGGAGGGATGGTGCCCTCGTCGTTGACGATGCTGCGGTGGAGACACTGCTCGAGGCGGCGCTCGGGCGGGCACTCGAGTGGGAGCTCGACCCGGACTTCGGCTACGAGGTGGCCACCGGAGCCGAGCGCCTCGGAGCACCGCTCTCACGGGCTCTGTGCCCGCGCCTCACCTACGCCGACCACGATCGTGTCTATGAGCACGCGGAGCTGGTGGTCGCGGTCAAGCGAGAACGCCACGCGCGGGTTTCAGGGCACGAGGGCGCTCCCGAGGCCGTCCTCGAGGCCACCGGCTGGCCGATCGAACCGACCGGGCAGGACTGGAAGGACTGATTCGTGGAGCGGATCTCGCGCTCGGTTCGGCTCTCTCGCCCAGCGCCTGAGGCCTGGTCGGGAGCCGTCGATCCCGACCTGATCAACGACGAGCTCAGGCCGCTGCTGCGGATGACGATGCCGAGGCGCCTCCGCGATCGCGACCTCTCCGAGTTCCCCGTCGGCGCTCCGGCCGGGCGCAGCTGGATCCTGCTCCTTGGGATCCTCCCGGTCGATTACGACGACCTCTGCCTGGTCGAGCTCGAGCCGCCGCGCCGGTTCCTCGAGCGCTCCAGCACTCTCAGCCTCTCGACCTGGGAGCACGAGCGGGTGATCGAACCCGACGGCGATGGCTGCGTGCTCACCGATCGGCTCGGCTTCGAGCTGCGCTCGCCGCTCACGCGGATCCCCGGCGCCGCCTCGCTTGCGGACGCGATCGTTAAGGGGCTCTTCGCCCACCGGCACAGGCGGTTGCTCAAGCGCGATACTGACCGACTATGAGCGATACCCCCCAGCTACTGGACCGACTCCTGCGAATCCCGGCGCCGTCCGGATACGAGGCCCCGGCCGCCGAGGCCTGGCGAGAGGCGGCTTCGTTCGCGGGCGAGGTGCGCAGCGACTCGCTCGGCTCGACCGTGGCGCTGGTCGCGGCCGAGGCCGACGACGCCCCGACCTTCGCCGTCGTCGGTCACATCGACGAGATCGGCCTCGTCGTCACCCACATCGACGGCGAAGGCTTCCTCTGGTTCGCGCCGATCGGCGGCTGGGACCCGCAGATTCTCGTCGGTCAGAGGGTCCTGGTGGCGGGCAGTGGGGGAGTGGTCCCGGGAGTGCTCGGCAAGAAGCCGATCCACCTGCTCAAGGACGAGGCGCGAAAGCAGGTCGCCAAGATCGAGGACATGCACCTCGACATCGGCGCCGCCGATCGGAAGGAGGCGGAGTCGCTGGTCCGGGTCGGGGACCCTGCCGTGCTCGCGGCAGAGCCGCTGCCACTGCCCAACGGCCGCCTCGCCTCACGCTCGCTCGACAACCGGCTCGGCTCCTACGTTGCCCTGGAGGTCGCCCGCCGCGTCGCCGAGGCGGGCGCCGGCTCCTGCTCGGTCGCCGGCGTCGCCGCAGTCCAGGAGGAGATCACGATGGCCGGCTCGCGGACGACCGCGTTCGCGATCGAGCCGGACGTCGCTGTCGCCGTCGACGTCACCCACGCCACCGACGCTCCCGGGATCGACAAGAAGGAGAACGGCGATCATGCGCTCGGCTCCGGCCCGGTGATCGGACGTGGCTCGACCTTGAACCCCAAGGTCACCGAGCTCTTGATCGAGACCGCGGAGGCGGAGGCGATCGAGCACACGCTCGAGGCCTCCGGGCGCAGCACGGGAACCGATGCCGACGCGATCCAGATCGCCCGAGCTGGAATCGCGACAGGGCTGGTCTCGATCCCGCTGCGCTACATGCACTCCGCCGTGGAGATGGTTCAGCTCTCCGACGTCGAGGCCGTCGTCAGGCTCCTTGTCGCGTTTGCGTCGAGGGTCGACGGCGACAGCGACTTCAGTCGCTGAGCGATCTCAGCCGTCGCCCGAGCACCGGCAGGACGCGACCCCGATCAGTGAGCTTCGTCGCTGGCGTGCGCGGGTGGCCGTGATTCCTCCGCCAGCGAGGTGATCTCCAGCGGCCCGCGGGCGGCCTCGGCGAGGACCTCGCCTGCCTCGTCGGCGGAGCGAGCGTACAGCTCGACCAGGAGGTGGATCACGATCCGCTCATCCTCGTGCTTGTGGAAGCGGACGTGGGTGAAGAACTCGCGGGTCCCGGCCTCGCCAAAGGCCCCGTAGGTGAGGCTGTCGGTGGCCTCCGGCCCGGCGCAGACCTCGACCAGGTCCTGATCGACCGAGACGGTGCATGATGCGACCCAGGGCGTCCCCGCAACCAGCCGCTCCCAGCGGTCGTTGATCGGGACCAGCTTGCCCTCCTCGATAGTCAGATGAGGCTGGTCGTGCATGCAGTCGAGGCACTGCACGACGGCCTCCTGGATCTCCTCGACCCGCTCGACCGGCTCGCCGCTGTCGGCGTCGATCCGCAGGATCGCGTCGTAGTGGACCTGCGCCTCCAGCCGCTGCGACCAGCAGCGGTAGCAGCGCAGCCAGGCGCTGCGGTCCTCGTTCATAGGTTTGCTCATAGGTCCACCCATTGTGGCGAGTGCCGCAAATCTCGTCTGGTTGCAGCCCGACCATGCCGAGTGGCGTTGCGCGGGGAGTGGCCGCTCAGGCCGGCTGAGCTTCGCCGGCGCGTTCGCCGACCAGCTCGGCGATGTCGCCCATGATCCGGTTCAGGTCGAAGTCCTTAGGGGTGTAGACACGGGCGATCCCGGCCTCGGTCAGGGTGCGCTCGTCTGCCGGGGGGATGATGCCGCCGACGATCACCGGGGCATCGACGCCCTGATCGCGCATCAGCTCGACCACGCGTGGGACCAGCTCAAGGTGCGAGCCCGAGAGGATCGAGAGGCCGACGACGTCGACGTCCTCCTGCAGCGCCGAGGTGGCGATTTCCTCCGGGGTCAGGCGGATGCCCTGGTAGACGACCTCCATGCCGACGTCCTTGGCGCGGACTGCGATCTGCTCGGCGCCGTTGGAGTGGCCGTCGAGGCCGGGCTTGGCGACGAGGATCCTGATCCGGTGGCCGATCGCCTCCGAGACACGGTTGACCTGCTCGCTGGCCTCCGCCAGCAGCTCGGGATCACCACCGGTGGCCGAGCCGTCGACGCCGGTCGGCCCGCGGTAGGCGCCGAATACTTCGCGGAGCACCTCGGCCCACTCGCCGGTGGTCGCCCCCGCCTTGGCGGCCGCGATCGTCGGCTCCATCAGGTTCGCGCTCTCCTCCGCCGCGGCCGCTGCGAGCTCGGCGAGAGCCCGCTCGACCGCGGCGTTGTCACGTTCGTCCTTCCACTGCTCCAGGGCCTCGATCCGCTCGCGCTCTACCTCGGGATCGGGGGTGAGGATGCCTCCGTCGTCGCCGACGGTGAGCGGTGAGGGCTCGCTCTCGGTCTGGAAGTTCTGCCCGACGACCTTGAGGTCCCCCTGCTCGATTCGTGCGACCCGCTCACGGTGGGACTCGACCAATCGCGCCTTCATGTAGGGCACGGCCTCGACCGCGCCACCCTGATCGGCGACCACCTGCATCTCCTCGCGGGCGCCCTCGATCAGCTCATCGACGAGCCCGTCCATCACCTTCGAGCCCTCGAAGATGTCGGGGTAGTCGAGCAGGTCGGTCTCGTTGGCGAGGATCTGCTGGATTCGCAGTGACCACTGCTGATCCCACGGGCGGGGGAGACCGAGCGCCTCGTTCCAGGCCGGGAGCTGGATCGCGCGGGCCCGGGCGTCGCGACCGAGGGTCACGGCCAGGGCCTCGAGCACGATCCGCGGGACGTTGTTCTCGGGCTGCGCCTCGGTCAGGCCGAGCGAGTTGACCTGGACGCCGTAGCGCATTCGCAGGTACTTCTCGTTCGTGACGCCGTAGCGCTCTCGACCGAGCTCCTCCCAGAGGATGCCCATCGCGCGCAGCTTCGCGTGCTCCTCGATGAAGCGGATTCCTGCGTTGACGAAGTAGCTGATCCGGCCGAAGACCTTGGGGAAATCCTCCTCCGAGACCTGGCCCCGGTCACGGACCGCGTCGAGGACGGCGATCGCGTTCGATAGCGAGTAAGCGATCTCCTGGACGGGCGTCGCGCCGGCCTCCTGAAGGTGGTAGCTGCAGATGTTGATCGGGTTCCAGCGCGGGATCTCGTTCACCGTGAAGGCGACCATGTCAGCGATCAGGCGCATCGATGGGCCGGGCGGGAAGGCATAGGTCCCGCGCGAGAGGTACTCCTTGATGATGTCGTTCTGGGTGGTGCCGCTGAGGTCGCCGCGATCGACGCCCTGCTCGTCGGCGACGGCAACGTAGAGCCCCAGCAGCCAGGCGGCGGTCGCGTTGATCGTCATCGAGGTGTTCATCTCCGCGAGCGGGATCTGATCGACCAGCGTCTCCATATCGCCCTTGTGGACGACCGAGACGCCGACCTTGCCGACCTCCCCCTTGGCGAGGACGGCATCGGGGTCGTACCCGGTCTGCGTCGGCAGATCGAAGGCGATCGAGAGACCGGTCTGACCCTTGGCCAGGTTCTTTCGGTAGAGCTCGTTCGAGCGGCGGGCGTCGGAGTGGCCCGCGTAGGTTCGCATCACCCAGGGGCGGTCGCGCTCGGGCAGTCGGTGATCGTGCTCTGGTCGCTCGCTCATCCCGCCAATTCTACGTTCGATCGGCCGCTCCGGGGCCCCCGACCGCGGCGTCGAGCGGCCGATCGCAATACTGCCGCCGATGGCACGCCTGATCGACACGCGGCACATGGGGCGCGACCGAGTGATCGGCGCCTGGCTCGACGACGGGGTTCTGATCGACCCCGGCCCGGCTTCCACCGTCGCCCCCGTGATCGAGGCCGTGCGCGAGTCGGGGGCGGAACTCGAGGCGGTCCTGCTCACCCACATCCACCTCGACCATGCCGCGGGAGCGGGGACCGTCCTGGAGGCTTTCCCTTCCGCCCGCCTCTACGTGCACGAGGTCGGCGCCCCGCACGTAATCGATCCCACCCGGCTGTGGGCGAGCGCCGCCCGGCTCTATGGAGCGGAACGGATGCTCGAGATGTGGGGAGAGGTCCTTGCCGTGCCGGCCGAGCGCGTCAGCGTCGTGCGGGGGGGTGAAACGGTCGCCGGCTTGGAGGTGATTCCAACGCCCGGCCACGCGGCTCACCATGTCGTCTACTTCGATCGTGAGGAAGGCAGCGCCTACGTCGGGGATGTCGCGGGCGTCCGCATCCCGCCGGGCGAGCGGACCGTGATGCCGACGCCGCCGCCGGAGATCGACGTCGAGGCCTGGCACGGCTCGATCGCGGCCGTCGCGGAGCGGAAGCCGGAGCGGCTGCGATTGACCCACTTCGGGGAGATCGGCGACGCTGCCGCACAGCTCGACGCGGCCACCGAGGCGCTCGCACAGATGGCGAGCAGGGCCGAGCCCGGCGAAAGGGAAGGCTTCCTCACCTGGCTCGAGGCTCGGATCGACGCCCAGGACGGCGAGGCGGCCGAGCGGATGCGGGCCGCGATGCCCCCCGAGCAGGTCTGGCTGGGGCTCGAGCGATACTGGGCGAAGCGGCGGCCAGCGGCTTGAACAAGCGGCGCCGGGCCCGCCGGTCTTGGGGGTGGCGCTACTTTTGGCGAGCGCCCGTGTTTGGTGGCGGTACTGGAAGTGCGAGCCGGGATCGGCGTGCGAAAGCCACCGGCCCGACAGCTACCCTCCGTTACTGATGAGACGACTCCTGATACCGATCATCGCCGCGATCAGCCTGGCCCTGGCGGGGTCGGCCGTCGCGAGCGTGCTCATCTACAAGAACGGCTTCGGCTCCAAGAGCGACTTCAAGCGGATCGGCAAGCTCGCCGGAGGCAAGGCCTGCAAGAAGTCATACAAGGGCGGCAAGACCTTCGAGGGCCACGTCAAGAAGGGCGGCAAGGAGTGCCTGTTCACGACCCCGGTCGAGGGCGACACCAACCAGCCGAACTACACCATTCAGGCCGAGGGCAAGGTGATGAAGAAGACCGACAAGCGGATCCGCTCGAAGGTCTACGTTGGCGTCGCGGCGAGGGCGAACGCAAGGTCCGCCTACGAGGTCCGGGTCTTTCCCAAGGGCCGCACCTACTCGCTGCTCAAGAACGGCGAGGAGTTGAGCTCGGGCAAGAACACGGCGATCAACGCGCTGGACGAGAAGAACAGGATCCGCCTCTCGGTCGACGACGGCTCGGTCACGGCACGCGTCAACGGCAAGCCCCTGGCCAGCTTCGATGACAAGTCCCCCGGGGAGGTGCGGGGCCGCAAGGCCGTCGTCGCCTTCGGCAGCGAGGGGCGGAGCAAGAAGAAGGAAGGCTTCGTCCGCATCGACCGGATCAAGGTCTTCGTCCCCTCTCCCTGACGGCGACCGACCAGAGCCGACCTCATATCGGACCGGGTTCTCTACGCTTCAGCCCGCGCCCGGGCACCGTCTCCGGCGTCATCCTCAGATGTCCTCCACCACGATCGAAAAGCCGAAGGTTGTCGGGCCCGGCTCCGGGCTTGGCGGTAACTGGCTGGTGATCGTCCGCAACGATGACCACAACACATTCGAGCACGTAGCCCGCACGCTGGCCCGCTTCGTTCCCGGCGTCAACTACGAGCAGGGAATGGGCTACGCGAACAAGATCCACAGTGCCGGCCGCGCCGTCGTGTGGTCGGGCCCGAAGGAGACCGCCGAGCACTACTGGGAGCAGCTCGCCGGCGCCGGCCTGACGATGGCCCCGTTGGAGCAGTCTTGAGCCTGTCCCTGCGCCGGCGATCGGTGCCGAGCGGGTCTATCTCCTGATCGACGAGGCGGTCGGCGACCTCACGACTGCGTCGCGCTGACCCGCACGGGGATGCTCCGATACTGATTCAGGAAGGTCGAGCTGACGCGCTCGGAATCGCCGTCGAAGTCGACCTCGTCGAAGCGGCGAAACGTCTCCTCGAACCACAGCTTCAGCTCGAGCCGGGCGAGACCCGCGCCGAGGCAGAAGTGGCGGCCACCACCGCCGAATCCCTGGTGGTTGTTCGGATCACGTCGCACGTCGAAGCGATGGGGGTCGTCGAACACGGTCGCGTCGCGGTTGCCGGAGACGTACCAGAGCGCCAGCTTGTCCCCGGCCTTGATCTCGGTCCCGGACAGCTCGGTGTCGCGGGTCGCCGTGCGGCGCATGTAGGAGAAGGCCGGGTGGCAGCGGACGCACTCCTCGACTACCTGCTCCATCGGCACCGCGCCCGAGCGGGTCAGCTCCATCTGCTCGGGATCCTCGAGCAGACTCTTCATCCCTGAGGTGAACACCGCCCTGGTCGAGTCATTGCCGGCGACCATCAGGAGGAAGAAGAACATCACCACCTCCTCGTGTGAGAGTCGCTCGCCGTCGATCTCGGCCTGGATGATCGCGGTGGTGAGGTCCTCGGTCGGGTTCTCCTCGCGCTCCTCGACCATCGCGTTGACGTAGGGAAGGAACTCCTCCAGCGCGCGCCAGACCTCGCCGAGGTCGGGTACGAGCCGTGGATCCTCGAAGGCGACGGTCCGGTTGGTCCAGTCGACGAGCTTGGCGGCGTCCTCACGCGGTGCGCCGAGCATCTCGCCTGTGACCATCGCCGGGACGTAGACCCCGACGTCCTGGACGAGATCGAGATGACCGTCGTGGTGATCCTCGAGGGCTCGATCCCAGACAAGGTTGATGATCTCGCGCATCCGCTCGGTGTGCTCGATCGCCATCTTCGGTGTGAAAGCCCGCTGGACGAGCGCCTTCAGGCGGTCGTGCCGAGGCGGATCCTGGGAGATCAGCATGTTGGCGCTGAGGTCAATCGGGTCGGGCTCACCGGGGGGCGCCAGGTGGTCGACCAGGATGATGCTGCGGTCGGATGAGAAGGTCTCGTGGTCGCGCCCGACCTTGCGGATGTCCTCGTAGCGGACGATCGACCAGAAGCCCGATTCGCGCTCGAAGTCACCCATCGCGCTCCAGTGCAGACCGGGCTCGTCGCGGAGGCGCTCGAAGATCTCGTGGGGGGGTCCGTCCACCCAGAGATCGAGGTTGCTCACGTCGATCTCGGCGAGGTCCTGCTGTGGCGCGATGGTGCTCATTGCGCGTCTCCGATCCGTCTGTGTTCGGGTGATGTTGGTGGTGCATGAGCCTATCGCCCGGAAATCGAAGGCGCCGTCGACTTCGCCCGGACACCTCTGGCGACCCGCGTGCCTTCCCCGACGGTCACTGGGAGCACCCGGCGGGTTGACGGCGAATCCGCTTCCGACCAATAGAGTGCGGGCATGAGCTCCGCCGGCGACACAGAGCGCGTCCGCTGAGCTCGGACCGGCATGGCGATCCACTGGGCGACGAGAGGTCTCGGCTCCGGCCTCAACCGCTGGATCGGCTCGCTGTTCGCGATCGGCGCCGCCTGCTTCCTGATCGGGCCGTTCCCGGGATACATCGATCTCGTCGGGGCCGAGGCCGACGGCGTCACCTTCTTCGTTGGCTCCCTGTTCTTCACCGCGGCCGCGCTGCTGCAGGCGCTTCAGTCGCAGAGAGCCGATCGGCTGCCGTCGCTGATCCAGTTCGCCGGGACGATCTTCTTCAACGTCGACACCTTCCGCGCGATGCAGGCGACCTTCAGCAATTCGCAGATCGACCGGTTGATCTGGGCTCCCGAGGCTGCGGGATCCGCCTGCTTCCTGATCTCGGGGGCGATCGCGTACCAGAGTGTCCGGGCCGCCGGTCACGCCGCTCGGCGCGACGCCGACTGGCGGATCGCAGCCGTCAACCTGCTGGGCTGCGTCTTCTTCGGGATCTCGACGATCGCCTCCTACGTGGTGCCGAAGACCGGGGACATGCTCGACCTCGCGGCCGCCAACTGGACCACTGGCCTCGGGGCGCTCTGCTTCCTGATCGGGTCGCTGATCCTCATCAAGCAGGATTGAGCGGAGGCGCCGCCTGATGTCGGATGCGGTTGGACAGTCGCTCTCATTCGCGGTCGGCGTGGCCGTCAGCCCCGCTCCGATCATGGCGATGGGCGATCGGTCAGAGAGCATCCTCGATCGACTCAAGCAAAGGATGGCCCGCAACAACGCGGCGATCACCGCCGTCGTCTGCCTGATATTCGGCGCCAAGCTGATCGGCGATGCGATCAGCGGGCTGGGATAGCTCTCCCGGTGCCGGCGCCTGATCGAGAGCAGGGTGGAGCGGCCGATCGGAGCGCCGACCGAAGAACCAGCCTCGCGGTCGAGCGGACCGAGCTCGCCTGGTGGCGGACGGGACTCGCCGCTCTGGCGGTCGCGATCGGGATCGGGAGGGTGGTGCCGGAGCTGAGCGATTCCGTGACCAGCTGGCCCTACGCCCTGGTCGGCTCGGCCTTCGCGATCTATGGAGTGGCTCTGTTCGTTCGCGGGACCCTGCGAGCCCGCGAGCGCGGCGGCGGCGCCGTGGGGGGCACCGACCTTGCCCTGGCGGCGGCCGGGCCCCTGCTCGGGCTGCTGGTGATCGTCCTGATCGCTTTTGGCTGAGCCGATCCGTCCTGGCGCGCTATCGGGTGCCGCGGGCGCCCGGGGCGATCATTGTCCTGTTGCTCATCACTGCTGGGCGCGCTGGCCGGCTACCTGATCCTGGGCGTTGTTCGGGGCCATGGGGCTGATCCTCGCCGCCCCCGTGACCTCGGCGGTCGACCGCATCTCAGCGGATCTCGCCCGCGCGGCCAAAGAGCATCGCGGGCATCGCGGGAATGAGGAGACGGCGCCACCGGCCGATCAGCCGCCCGGCGATCTCGCCACCGGCCGAGCCTGATCGCCGGAGCGCGGGTAGGCCTCAACGAGAAAGAGCGGGGCCTGCCGCAGCAGGCTCCCGCTCGATCTCGACGATCTCGTCTCTAGACGCCTGAGGCTGCCCTCTCGTCCTCGCCGAAGACGATGATCCCGTGAATCACGTAGACGCAGACGAAGAAGATCGCCAGCGACCACCAGGGAAACGCTCCGCCGATCGAGAGCAGTGCTCCGATTGCGCCGAGGCCGGCGCCGACGATCGCGATCACGCGGCCGTAGGCGTTGCCCGCCATCAGTGAGAACCCGCCGGTCAGCTGGATCACACCGAGGATGATCAGGACCCAACCGAGGGTGTTCAGGTTGTCCAGCACGAAGCGCGTGTCGTTGACGAAGATACTTGCGTCATCGAGTGCGCCGATGCCGTAGATGATGTTGAGAAAGCCGATTATCAGCAGCATCACTGCTGCGAATACGACTCTTCCGGTACCTCTCATGTCGTTCTCCTTGGGTAGCTTTGGTCTCGGGTCCACGGCAGCCTAGTACCCAGTCGCCGTCTTCACTTTCTGGCGCTCCGCCTCGTTGGCGCCGCCCTTCTTGTCGAGCGTCTCGCAGGCGGCGGCGATGTCGTCGGCGAGGGTTGAGACCAGCGTGTGGCTGAAGTTGAGCTTGACCAGAGCTCGCATCATCTTCACGTGATCGGCCTTCGGCGGCATCGTGTACGCGGGCAGCATCCAGCCCCGCTCGGCCGCGACCTGCCAGGCGATGTCGAACTCGTCGAAGCCCTGGTCCTCAGCCAGGTTGAAGGCGACCAGCGGCAGCTGCTCCTCGCCCTCCCCGATCAGCTTGAATCGGCCTATGTCGCGGAGGCGGTCGGCGAGGAACTGCGAGTTCTGGTGCATCACGCCCATCAATACCTGGTATCCCTCGTGCCCGAAGCGGACGAGGTTGTAGTACTGGGCGAGGACCATCGCCGAGCCGGTCGAGAAGTTCAGCGTGAAGGTCGCGTCCGTCTTGCCGAGGTAGTTCTCATAGAAGACGAGGTCCTCGGCAAGATCGGCCTTCTCACGGAAGATCAGCCAGCCGATCCCCGGATAGACGCCGCCGAACTTGTGGCCTGAGACGTTGATCGAGCGGACCTGCTCGAGGCGGAAGTCCCACTCGCGGTCGGGGTAGAGGAACGGCCAGACGAAGCCTCCGCTCGCCGCGTCGATGTGTAGCGGCACGTCGAGGCCCTTCTCGTCCTTGAGCTCGATGAGGAGCTTGTTGATGCCCTCGATGTCGTCCGCGTGACCGGTGAAGGTGGTGCCCAGGACGGCGGCGACGCCGATCGTGTCTTCGTCGACATGGGGCTCCACGTCCTCGGGGCCGATGGTGTACTTGTCCGGCTGCAGCGGCACGATCCGCGGCTCGACGTCGAAGTAGCGGCAGAACTTCTCCCAGACGACGTGCACGTCGCCGCCGAAGACGAGATTGGGCTTCTCCGTTCCCTTTCCGGCCGCCTCCCGGCGCTCGCGCCACTTCCACTTCAGCGACAGGGCTCCAAGCATGATCGCCTCCGAGGACCCCTGAGTGCGGGCGCCGGTCGTCTCCCCGGGCGCGTTGAAGAGGCTGGCCAGCATCCGGATGCAGCGCTGCTCGATCTCGGCCGTTCGCGGGTACTCGGCGTGGTCGATGAAGTTGCGGTGCAGGTTCTCGGCGATAATCCGCTGCGCCTCGGGCTCCATCCAGGTCGTCACGAAGGTCGCGAGGTTGCGCTCCGGGATGCCGTCGAGGACCAACTCCTCCCCGATCAGGCGCATCGCCTCGAGCGAAGACATGCTGTTCTCGGGCATCTGGCCGTCGGGCGGTCCCTCGATCAGGAACTTGTTGCCGAAGTGGGCGGCTATCTCTTCGGCTGGATCGCGGTCTGTCATCTTGGCTCCTTCGGTGGGGTGGCTGTTTGGGGGGCTCAGGCTGCGGCGGCCGCGGGATCGGCCGCCATCGGATGGTTCGGAAGTCTGCGAGTGAACCAGAAGGCGAACACCACGATCGCGGCGATCGCGGCAAGTGCGGTCTTCAGGGCCGTCAGCTGGGCGTCCTCGTACGCCTTCTCGGTCGCCCTGGCCTGATCGGTCGACAGGCCGGCTTTGGTCGCTTCCTTCTCGACCGAGTTGGCGGCGATGAACGGGATACCCTTCTGCGTCTTTTTGCTCAGCTCGGTGCGAACCTGGGCGGGCAGGTCCGGGTTCGCCGTCACGTTGTCGTTGAAGGCGCCGGTCAGCCCGGTGAGCAGGATCGATCCGATGATCGCCGTTCCCAGTGCCGAGCCGAGGAACTGCGAGGTGCCCTGCAGGCCACCGGCTTCGCTGGAACGGCTGGTGTCGACCGAGGAGAGGTTGACATTGCCGAGCTGGGACGCGAGCAGTCCGAGGCCGATGCCGATGAAGGCCATCGCCGCGAGGAAGATCGGCTCGTCGAGAGTCTGGTTGATCGAGGCGAGCAGCGTCACCGCGCCGACCAGCATCGCGGCCAGGCCGACCCGGACGATGCGCTTCGGGGAGAACCGGGTCGAGAGCCTCGATGCGCCGAGCGCGACGACGAACAGCCCGATCGAAAGAGGCAGCAGCTGGACCCCGGTCTCGAGCGGGTCCTTCCCGAGCACGATCTCCAGATACAGCGGCAGGACGAAGAAGGTGCCCGCGAGCACCATGAACATCATCATGAACATCGAGAGGCCGGCCCGTAGCTGGGTGATCTTCAGCATCTCGAGCCGCAGCAGGGCGTCGCGCCCGAGGCGCTGCATGCGCTGCTCCCAGACGACGAAGAGCCCGAGCAGGACGAACCCGGCGAGAATCAGGAGGGGGACCACCGAGAACCCGAACGGGGTGATCTCGGTCCCGTTGATCGTCAGCGCGCCCTTCGGCGTGATCCAGCCCCAGTCGGTGCTCTGCACGACCCCGAGCACGGCGATCGCAAGACCGCTGATCGAGAGCGCCGCCCCGACGCCGTCGAGCTTTGGGCGCTTGCCCTCGAAGGCGGCCTCCTTGACCACCACCGAAGCCAACAGCAGCCCGGCCATGATCACGACCTCGGCGCCGAACACGTAGCGCCAGCTGAACTCGGTGGAGACGTAGCCGCCGATGATCGGTCCACTCGCCGCCGCCGCTCCGGCGATGCCGCCGATGATCCCGTAGGCGGCCGCGCGGTTACGGCCCGAGTAGTTGCCGGCCACCAGAGCCGCGATCGCAGGGATCATCAGGGCGGCACCCATTCCCTCCAGAAGCGACCAGCCGATGATCAGGACCGTGATGTTCGGGGCGGCTGCGGTTGTGCCCGCGCCAAGCGCGAACACGACCAGGCCGATGCGGAACGCGCGGCGGCGGCCGATCACGTCGCCGATCTTGCCGCCGACCAGCATCAGCGATGCCATCGTCAGCGTGTACATCGTGATCGCAAGCTGCATCTTGGTCACGGTCGTGTCGAGGTCCTGCACGACCTCGTTGATCGAGACGTTCATCACGGTGCCGTCGAGCACCATCACGAACTGCGCGGAGGCGAGCGCGATGATTACCCGCCACTTCTTCATCTAGGTCGTGACACCTCTCTGCGCACTCGGTTTGCTGGCCCACTGGCTCTGGACTGGAGGGCTGGACCTAGGAGCCGATGATCTTGGCTTTCTGGGCTTCGAACTCTTCCTCGGTCAGGATTCCCTGCGCCTTGAGCTCGCCGAGCTCCTTGAGCTGATCGATCGTAGAAGCGGTGGATGCTCCGGTGGGCGCCGGCGGAGCATCCTGCGGAGACGGCGGCTGCTGGGCCTCATAGCGGTACTCCATCGGCTGCTGGCCGCCCTGCTGCTGCCAGCGTTGTGCCTGGCGGCGGGAAACGCGGTTGCTGACCGCGGTCGCGGTGCCGGCAACGGCGGCGGTCCTCGCTACACCTCTGAGTAGACCCGGCATCTGAACCCTCCTCTAGGAAGTCGATTCGACGGCGTCGAGCGCCGCCTCGATTGCTTGCACCGGAATCCGCCCGCTGGCGACGAGCTGGCCGCCGTTGCGGCGCACCGCGCTGGCGAATGGAGCTGCCCAGCTGTTCTCATATACCAAGAGCGCGGCCGATGTGCCGGGTTCGAGTGCGTTGCCGGCCTCCTCGTGGTCCTCGTCGCCGAGTAGTCCCGCGGACGCCCCCTCGAACTGCTCGAAAGCCTGCACGCCCTCGAGCTCGGATATGTCGATGCCTCGCACCGTTCCGTCCTCGTCCTTGGTCATGAAGGCCAGATCGATGATCCGGATCAGCCCACGCTCGACCAGGTCGAGCAGCAGCGGTGCCGCCTCCCCGCTCGGTTGCTGGCCTGGCCACTCAATGACGACGTAGTCGATCGGACCCATCTCGGTGGCTTCCTCGGCGCTCACGGCCGGCACTCTATCGAACCGCGATCGTCGGGGATCACGCGATTCGCCTACACGGACGGCCGCGGGTCCCGCTACAGCCGCAGCAGGTGGCTGCCCCCGCCCGGAGGGGAGCCGGCCAGCGCCGCGCGTGCACGCCGCGGTGGGCGGAGCCGGCCGATGCGGCGTCTTGAGGGGAACTCCTCGCCGCGGATCTGCTCGATCCGGATTAGCAGCAGGGCAACAGCGTCGGTGGTGACCTCGAACGGATCGGCGACGATCTCGGGCCGCTCGGCGCCGATCGTGACCGCGGCGATCAGGTGACCATTGCGCTCGGCCGCGAGGACGGTGCCCGTCGGGACCGAGGCGCTGTCGCGTTCCGCGAGGCGCAGGAGCCTGCCGGAATCCTGATCGCTGAGAACTCTGATCGTGATCTGGCTGCTGCTGAGATCGGTCATCGGGGGCCTCCTGTAGGCGCGGTTGGACGTTGTGCTGTTCCAGCATCCCCCCTCGGGACAATTAGCGCAATGCGGATCATCACGCATGCTGATAAGTTGCACTAATGCTCGATCTGAAGCGCCTCCGAATCCTCAGGGAGGTGGCCGCAATGGGTTCGTTCTCGGCTGCCGCAGAGAGCCTGTATGTCTCCCAGTCGGCTGTCTCCCAACAGGTCGCGGCGCTCGAGGCCGAGGCCGGCACCAAGCTCATGCTCAGGCTCAAGGGCGGGCCGATCCTGACCGAGGCGGGCGAGCTGCTCGTCTCCCATGCCGACGCCGCCATCTGCCGCCTCGAGCAGGCGGAGCGTGAGCTGGCCGAGCTCTCGGGGCTCGAGAGCGGTGAGCTGCGGATGATCAGCTTCCCCAGCGCCAGCGCCACCCTGGTCGGGGGCGCGGCGGCTGCGTTCAGCAAGCTCCATCCCGCGGTCCGCCTCTCACTCACCGAGGGCGACCCCGAGGATTCGATTCCAAAGCTCAGGCGCGGCGATTACGATCTCGCCCTCGTCTATGACTTCGAGCTGCGTCCCTTCGAGGCTGACGACGACCTGGCGCTCACTCCTTTGCTCACCGAGGAGATGCACGTCGCGCTTTCGGAGCGGCACCGGCTCGCCGGGCGGGAGCGGATCGAGCTCTGCGAGCTCGACGACGATCCTTGGCTCTGCGGCACAAGTGGCGGATCCTGTCGCGAGCTGACGATCGGGAGCTGCCGGCGGAGCGGATTCGAGCCGGACGTCGCGTTCGAGAGCAACGACTACAACGTGATCATGAGCCTGGTCGCGGCCGGGATGGGCGTGACTCTGCTGCCCGATCTCGCGCTGGCCCGCCCGAATCCAGGCTTGGTGGTACGCGGGGTGGCCCCCGAGGCGCCAATCCGGCGCGTCTGGGCGGCGACCCTCGCAGCCGGGTCCCGCAGTCGGGCAACCGAGGCGATGATCGAGGTCCTCGCTCGCGTCGGCAGGGAGTACGGCGTCGCGCCCCCCGCTCTCGCCGTCTGAGCCCGGGCGCCGGCCTCAGCGCTCAGCCGCGGACCCGCGACTCCATCTCGGCCGGATCGAGGCTCGGCGGGCTCCATCCCGGGCCGTGGTAGAGAACGCCCGCCTTGTCCCGCCAGCCGGTGGTGCGCTTGAGGTCGTGCCACATGGCGACGTACTCATGGAATGCGGCGCGAACCGGGTTGAACGTGTTGATGTTCTTGGTCAGGCCGTATCGGACCCGCTCGCCCTCGGGCTCGTAGGTGCCGAACATCTTGTCCCAGATGATCAGGATGCCGCCGTAGTTGCGATCGAGGTAGATCTCGTTGGCCCCGTGGTGGACGCGGTGATGGGAGGGAGTGTTGAGGAACCGCTCGAGGAAGGTCGGCAGCCGTTTGATCCGCTCGGTGTGGATCCAGAACTGGTAGATCAGCGACCACGACTGCGCGAGCAGGACCATCCATGGCTCGAACCCGACCGCCGGCAGCCAGAGCCAGAACGGCAGGTAGGTCATCGGAACCCAGGTCTGCCGCAACGCGGTCGAGAGGTTGTAGCGCTGAGAGGAGTGGTGGACTACGTGGCTCGCCCAGAAGAAGCGGCTCTCGTGACTGACCCGGTGAAACCAGTAGTAGGAGAAGTCGTCGGCGAAAAAGAGCAGCACCCACACCCACCAGTCACCAGGGTCGAGGCGCAGCGGAGTCAGCTCGTAGATCGCCGCGTACATCGCCAGCACCGCGAACTTCCAGACCGCATTGATCAGCACGTTGCCGGAGCCAAGCAGCAGGCTCGTGCGCGTGTCCCGGCGGCCGTAGCCGATCAGCTCGTCGTCCTCGTCGCGGGCGTAGCGGAAGGAGGCCGCCTCGAGCGCCAGCAGGAGCACGAAAAAAGGGATCGCGTAGTAGAGGACCTCAGCCACGGCGCCGGAATGTAGCGGCCGGTCCGGGCTCCGGGGTCAGTAGTTAGCCACGCGGTCTGGTGGCGACCGCCCGGGCGGTCGTCCGCAGTGGCTTCTGCGTCCAGGCGGCCCGTTTGACCGCGGCGCGGCGGGGCGACCCGGGGCCGTCGTAGAAGATCGTGCGCGTCGAGGTCAGCCGCTCCGGCTGCTCCCCGCGCAACGGGTCCGTGTTCGGAATCCCGCCGTCTATCCGGGTTCCGCTCGCGCCCCAGGCAAGCTCGTCGCCGGTGCATTGCACCTCGTCCCCGTCGTTCGGGGCGGACTGATCGAGCCGGTAGGAGCTGAGCGCGAGGCCCTCGACAGTCGTATCGAGCCTCCAGACGTGGGTGAGCGAACCGTGCGGGCCGCTGATCTGCTCCCACAGCGGCGCCGCCTCCGGCAGCGCGTCCGGCGAGCCGTCGATCGGGACCCCGCCGCGGAACGCGTCGGAGCGATAGACCATCGTCTCCGGCGTCGGCGAGTAGTCGAGGAAGTCCATCACCCCGGGGATCGCGTGGACGCGAAGCAGGGTGGTCGCTTCCTCGCGACGGTCATAGAAGATGTGCTCGCGCTGGGTCATCGGGCCGCTGTTGGCCCCGACGTAGGAGCGGATTCCGCGGATCGGCCCGTCTATGTTGGAGACGAAAGCACCCTCGGCGGCCGTGAAGCTGTCGGTCGTGCGACCGCAGGCGCCGGGCGCGAACTGGACCTTGCGGCGGTCGAGCAGGTCGGCCCTCGTCGCCCCGCCGGCGCGGATCTCGAGCAGGTCGTTGATCCAGCGATCGGTGAAGCGCAGTCTGTAGTGCCGCGTTGAGACGTTGCTGCGCTCGGCGTTGGGGCCGTCGCGGAAGTCGAAGTCCTCCGGGTAGGAGCCGCCGAGCAGGCGGAAGTCGTAGCCGACGAGGTCACGGCCCGCTGCGGGATCGAGCCGCGGCTTGCCGCGGAAGAGGTAGATCCAGCCTCTTGCGGAGCTGCGCGGATCCTCGATCCGGATCCGCGTGACACCGCGTCGCCGCGTTCCGTCGGGCCGAACGATCCGGCCGCGCCGATCGCGACCTGCTCGGCGACCGGCGAAGCGCGCCATCGTCGCGACCTCGTCGTCTGAGTCGAGCATCGGGTCGGGATCGGCGCCGGTCAGGGTCGAGGGATCGGCGTAGGCCTCGATCTCGATTCCTTCGCGGGTGCCGTCGTAGACGTCGCCGAGGTCGACCGTCCTGCGCTCGTCGACCTGGACCGGCACCTGCCGCCAGCCGCGCCGCTTGCGCTTGAAGGCAACGATCCGCTCCGGCTTGGCTCCCAGCAGCGAATCGAGGTCGGCCCCGCTCAACACAACGGGATCGGCGGGCCGGTTCAGGCTCGGTGCGGCCTGGGCGGCGGTGCCGAACACGGCGACGGCGCCCACTGCGGTCGCCACAAGGGCCGCCAGCCTCAGCGATCGGGCGCGCTCCATCCTCACTTCGCCAAAAAACATCCGGGACGGAGCAAAGATGCGGTCCGGTACTCGGGTCGGAGCGCCGGTGGCCGGCTATTCGGAGTCGAGCAGCTGATGCCAGCCCGGCAGCAGGGGCTTGTTGAAGTAGTTGAGGGCCTCCTCGCGGGCCGTCGAGATCTCGTCGGAGGCCCAATAGCGATCGAAGTCCGCGCGGCTCTCCCAGACCGTGGTCTGCCGGAAGTGCAGCGGATCCTCCTCCGAGCGGGTCAGCGACCAGCTCTTCGCCCCGAACGATCCGGCCCGCTCGAGGGCGGGCTTCCACGCCGCGTACCAGCGATCCGCCCGGAACGGGTGGATGTGCCAATCGATGACGTTGACCTCGGCCATGCGGTGGGTGATCTTATCCAGGCGTGGCGCCTGCCGTGAGGTCAGCCGCCGACCTCGGCCCAGATGGCTCCCGGCCCGTCTTCGTGCTTGCCCGACTCGTCGTCGGTGGCGCCGACCCGGATCGCGATCTTGCCCGAGTGCTTGTTCTCGTGCATGAGCTGGTGCGCGTGCGGGACGCCGTCGAAGTCCATCGCCTGCGACAGCACCGGGCGGATCTTGCCCTCAGCCATCAGCTGGTTCGCCTTCATGCACTCGTAGGCGTTGGCGAAGTGCGACCCGATGATCTCCTTCTGCTTCATCCACAGGTAGCGGACGTCGAAGTCGAGCGTGTAGCCCGAGGTGGCCCCGCAGATCACGACCTTGCCGAACGGCTTCACGGTGAACACCGAGGTCGGGAAGGTCGCCTGCCCGACATGCTCGAAGACGATGTCGGGGGCGTCGCCGAGGATTCCCTTGACCTTCTTGGCGAAGGCGCGGGACTCCTTGAAGCGGGCCTTCTCGGCGTCGGCGTCCTCGTCGCCGGTCCGCATCATCCCGTCGAACTCCTTGCGATTGATGTAGTCGACGCAGCCGAGCTGCTTGACCAGCTCACCCTTCTCGTCGCTGGAGACGACGCCGACCGCGTTCGCGCCCGCAGCCCTCGCCAGCTGGCAGGCGAACACCCCGAGGCCGCCGGCGGCGCCCCAGATCAGGACGTTGTGGCCGGCCTGCATCTGCGCCCGGTTGAGCAGCATCCGGTAGGCGGTGAAGTAGGTCAGGCCATAGGCGGAGGACTCGACCCAGGAGAGGTTCTTCGGCTTCGGCAACAGCTGCTGGGCCTGGACCTTGGTGAACTGGGCGAACGAGCCCCAGGTGGTCTCATACCCCCAGATCCGCTGTGAGGGGGCGGCCATCGGGTCGAGGCCGTGGACCTCGACGTCCTCGTAGGAGGCCTGGTTGCAGTGGATGACGACCTCGTCGCCGGGCTTCCAGTTGGTGACCCCGGGGCCCACCTTCCAGACCACGCCGGAGGCGTCGGAGCCGCCGATGTGGTGGCCGAACTCCGGGTGGTCGGCGTAGCCGAAGACCGAGACCGGCTTGCCCAGCGCTGCCCAGACGTTGTTGAAGTTGACGCCGGCGGCCATCACTCGAACGATCACCTCGAACGCCCCGGGCTCGGGAACCTCGACCTCCTCGGTCTGGAAAGCGTCGGTCGGCTCGCCCTCGCGCTCCTGGCGGATCACCCAGGCGGCCATCTTCTCCGGCAGCGTTCCCGGCTCGACGTCCAGCTTGCTCACTTCGGTGGTATCTACGGCCACGGTTCTCCTCGATCGGTAGGTCTTGGTGTGAACTTTGAAAAGCGGCGCGGAGGTTAGCGACGGCGGCCTGCGGCCGACGCCGGACTACGTCCCGGCCAGCCGGAGACACCCACCGTGAGCTAGGAAGTCGCCGGCTGGGCGTCCAGCGTCGCGGGCTCCCCGGTTTCGCCGCCGATGGCGGGAACGCAAGCATCGCGGTGCGAGGTTGGTCACTGACGCGGATCGGGTCTCAGAACCCGTACAGCTCGCCGTACTTGCCCCGCAGGCGCCCCAGCAGTGCCTCGGTGTTCATCGGGCCTCCGAGCGCGAGCTCAGCGAGCTCGGCGGGCATGTAGCGCGCGCCGTGGCGATGGATCCGCTCGCCCAGCCAGGCTCGCAGCGTCTCGAGCTCGCCGGCGGCGATCAGCGCTTCGAGGTCCCCGAGCTCCTCGCCCGCCAGCTCCCATAGCTGGGCGGCGATGATGTTCCCGAGCGCGTAGGTGGGGAAGTATCCGAAAGCCCCGGCGGCCCAGTGGACGTCCTGCAGGACGCCGTGAGCCTCGTCGGGGACCTCGAGCCCGAGATAGGAGCGCGTCCGTTCGCGCCAGGCCTCCGCCAGATCGGCCGCTTCCAGCCCGCCCTCGAACAGAGCGAGCTCGAGCTCGAAGCGGAGGGCGATGTGGAGGTTGTACGTCACCTCGTCGGCCTCGACCCTGATCAGCGAGGGCTCGGCTCGGTTGGCGGCGCGGTAGAGCTCCTCGGGGTCGACGCCGGTGAAGCGATCCGGGAACTCACGCTCGAGCAGCGGCAGCGCGTTGGCCAGGAACGGTCGCGAGCGTCCGACCCAGTTCTCCCACAGGCGACTCTGGCTCTCGTGGAACGCGAGCGAGGTGGGGTGGCCGATCGGGGTCCGCCGCAGCTCCGCCGGGACGCCGGCTTCGTAGATCCCGTGGCCGGCCTCGTGCAGTGCGCTGAACAGGGCGAACGACAGGTCCTCGGGCTCGTACCTGGTCGTCAGCCGGATGTCGCCGTGGCTGATCGAGGTCGCGAAGGGGTGATCGGTGGGGTCGAGTCTCCAGATGCCGGGGGCGAGCGGCAGACGGCCGACCAGCCCGGCGAGCAGGCGGCGCTGACCTTCGACCGGGTAGCTGCCTGCGAGGAGGCCGGCGTCGATCGCACCCGAACGCTCCGAGACCGCGGCGACGATCGGCACCAATCCCGCACGCAGCCGCTCGAGCAGCCGCTTGGCGAGCGCGGTCGGCAGGCCCGGCTCGAACTCCTCCAGGAGCGGGTCGTAGGGGTGGTCGTAGGGCGCGAAGCATTCCCCGTAGCGCCGCCGCAGGTCGATGTTGCGCTCGAGGAAGGGGAGGAACCCGTCGAGGTCATCATCCAGGCGGGCACGGGCCCAGGCGCTCTCGCCGCGCGAAGCCGCGGCAGCCATCTCGCCGCGAAGATCGGTCGGGACGAGGCGGGCGCGCCCGCACTCGCGGCGAGCGACCCTGACCGTCGCCTCGGCGAGCGAGTCCGGAGCGAGTCCGGCCTCGGGGGTTGAGAGCTCCTCGACCAGCTCCCAGAGCCGATCGGAGATCAGCCGCTCGTGGCGTACCCGCGCCAGGGTCGAGATCTGCTCGGCGCGACCCTCCGAGCCTGAGGAGGGCATCATCGTGCGCTCGTCCCAGGCGAGCAGCGCTCGGGCCCGGCCGAGGTCGGAGATCTCTCCCCAACGCTCGAGCAGCGCATCGTAGGGACCGCTCGAGCTGCCGCTGCCGTCGTTCATCCGGGCGCAATCTTGCATGCCGGAGATGCGTCCGGAGTCGCGACTACCTTCGAGAGTCCAGATGGAGGCATCCCACGGACACGAGATCGATCAGTTGCCGCTCGGCGGGGAGGGCGGCGGCTCGGTGCGCGCTCTCGGCGACCGGCTCGTGATCGAGTCGCTTACCGTCAGCGATGAGCGGGCCGCGAGGCTGGTGCGTGAGCGGAGCGAGGCGGGTGAGGACGCGGCGGCCACGGTCGCGGCGGCGATCGAGGTCGGCGCCCGGGTGCTCGACAGCGAGGGGACGGCGACCAACGTCGACTACGTCAAGCGCGAGCTGCAGGAGCGGCTCGGCTCCCTCAACGAGGACCTCAGCGAGACCCTCGAGTCGGGCTCGAACGAGCTCGCCGAGAGGATCGCGGCCTCGTTCGGGGCTGATCGCAGCGACTCCGTCCAGCAGCAGATCAAGCAAGCGGTGGTCACCCATCTCGACCAGCGGGTCGGCGACCTGACCAAGCTTCTCTCGGCCGAGGACGCGACCAACCCCTTGAACGCGATCCAGGTCCGGGCGACGAAGGCGATGCTCGAGGCCGAGGAGCGGCACCGCAAGCAGCTCGCGGAGATGAGGGAGTCCCACTCCGATGAGTCGCGGGCGATGCAGGAGCAGATCTCAGGTCTACGCGAGAACCTCGGGCGGGTGCTCGAGAAGCAGGACGGGGAGGCGCGTCTCGCCGAGGCCGAGGAGGCCGGCACTCGCAAGGGTCGGAGCTTCGAGGAGCGCGTCCACGAGGCGCTCGAGCGGATCGCCGAGGGTCGCGGCGACGTCGCGGTCCACACCGGCGACGTCAAGGGGGAGGGCGGCACCAAGAAGGGCGACACGGTGGTCGAGATCGGCGCCGCCGACGGCCCCTGCGTTGGACGGATCGTCTTCGAGGACAAGGACCGCCAGCTCTCGAAGAACAAGATGCGCGAGGAGCTGAATGGGGCGCTCGCCGAGCGCGAGGCGGACTTCGCCGTGCTCGTCGTCGCGGGGGAGGAGCGTATCCCCGCCGGGCAGGAGCAGCTGACCGAGTATGAGGGCGACAAGATCATCGTCGCCGTCGATCCCGAGGAGCCCGACTGCCTCGGCCTCCTCCTCGCCTATCGCTACGCGCGGCTGCGGGTGGTCATGGCCCGCGATCGCTCGCTCGAGGTCGACGCCGCCGGGGTCCGTGACGCCGCCGAATCGGCTCGCGCCGCCCTCAAGCGCGCGCAGGCGATCCGGCTCGCGCTGGGCAACATCGACAAGAGCGCCGGCAAGGCCCGCGAAGGAGTCGACGGAATGGTCGCTGACGTCGAAGCCGAGCTGGCCAGGATCGAGACCCTCGTAGCCGCCACCGACTGAAGGCCTCCGGATGTCCCGGAAGCTCTTCGGTTCGAGTCAGGGGAGCAGGAGCTCGTTCTCAGACGACGGGCGCTCGGGTCCGACCTCGAACTCGAAGTCGTCTACGCCCGGCTGGTTGGCGCTGACAAGGTAGTCACCCTCGTCGAGGTTGATCTTGAACTCGAGCACGCCCTTGGGGACGATCGGATCGGTTTGCCGGTCGGCCGGACCGGTGAAGTCGAGCTGGACCTCATCGAGCGTCTGATTGCTGATCGTGATGTTCGCGAGCCCCGCTCCCACCGGCTCACCGTTGATCTTGGTCGGAGAGACGATCACCCGGTTGTCGTTGATCCGCGCGGTCAGCTCGATCGGCGCCGGCGGCCGGGGGTTGTTCTCGAACTCCTCGGCGCCGCAGCCTGCTGTGAAGGCCACGATCCCGACGGCGGCGAGCGTGGCTGTGAGCCCTCTCCTCCTCATCAGCGCCAGAATCTATCCGAACCGGCGGCGCAGGGAGGCCACCCACTCCCGACACGGAGCCCCGGGCGCTCAGCCGAGCCAGACCGATTGGCGATCGGCGAGCATCTCGTCGAGCGAGAGCTGGATCTTCGCCCGGATACCCTCGGCGACGTTCTGGATCGCGGCCGCGTCGTCGATCGTTTCCGCCGGCATCGCCGGGACGTCGATCGGGTCGAGGAAACGGATCCGGAACTTGGCCGGCATGTACATCAGCCCGGCGGCGAGTCCGAAGTGGGGAAAGACGTGGTTGAACGGCGCGTACAGCAGCCCTGTCATCCGTTGCAGGGTCCGCATGTGGGCGAAGATCGGCATCGCCTCCTCACCGCCGATCAGCGCGATCGGAATGATCGGGACCTTGGCCCGGATCGCGGTTCGCACAAAGCCGCCACGGCCGAAGCGCCGCAGCCGGTAGCGCTGCCACAGCACCTTCCGCGTCCCCTTCATGCCCTCCGGGAAGACGAGCGCCAGCCGCCCCTCGTCGCCCAGCAATCGCTGGGCGTTGGCGGGGTGTGCGGGGACCACCCCGATCTTGTTCGCGAGTGCTCCGACCATCGGAAACCCCTTGAACCAATGCTCGCCGAGCATGTACAGCGACCGTGGCGCCGGGTGCTCGTTGCGGATTGCCTGCATGATCATCGGCGCATCCGGCGGCAGCGCTCCGGAGTGGTTGCCGACGAGCAGGGCGCCGCCCTCGGCGGGGATGTTCTCGACGCCTTCGGCCTCGACCCGGAACCAGTAGCGGTAGTAGAAGTTGAGCACCGGGTCGATCGCCGCCAGCAGGCGCTCCGAGCGCCCCCAGTCGTCCACCTCGCGGTCGGCCTCGGTTGCGGGAAGCAGCTCGCGCAGCTGCTCCATGGACGGTCCGCTCTCGGGGGGCTCTAGCTCCGCCGAGCGGAGGGGAGCGGCCGAGAGGGTGTCGGAAGCCGGATCGAAGCCGGGGTCGGGCGGGGGCTCCGGATCGGGCGCGTGGCGCTCGGGATCAGTGCTGCCTCCCAGCAGCGGCGAATCCGAGCCCAGCGGCTTACCCCCGAGCCCGAGCGAGCGGCGCTCGGGGCTCAACCGATCGCCTCGACGGTGGCAGCGATCTCGCCGTCGACGACGACCTCTGTGCCCGGCTCCGCCTCGCGGCGCAGTATCGACAGGGCGAGCGGGCCCTCGGCCGGCGAGAGCACCGCGGTGCCGACGGTTCCGACCTGCTTGTCGCCGACGGCCACCGGGGCCCCCGCCGGGAGGACCTTCGCCGAACGCAACCTCCGCAGATGCCGGTTCGGCTTGCCCTTGTAGTGAAGCCTGGCGACGGTCTCCTGGCCGACGTAGCACCCCTTGTCGAAGCTGACGGCGCGCTCGTTGAGCTCCGCCTCCTGCGGGATCGTGTCGTTGCCCATCTCCGAGCCGAAGCGCGGTCGCCCGGCCTCGACCCGGACTATCTCGGCCGCTCCCTCCTCGACCCGCTCGGCGCCCTCGCGCTCGAGCGATGAAGCGATCGCCTCCAAGGAGGCATCGGTGGCGATCAGGTCGACGCCCGCCATCGTCGTCACCGCGAGGGCGTCGTGCTCGGCGAGGCGGACAGCCCGGTGGTTGTGCTCGACCCCGAGAGGGGAGCCGCCGAGCAACTCCGGAGTGCGCGGGCCCAGCAGCGACAGCACCGACTGCCCCTCGAGCCGGCTGACCTCGGCATCACGGCCGATCCGGTACATGTCGAGGTGCTTGAACAGCTCATCGACGGTCGCCGCATCGGTCCTGATCCAGATCCGCTCGGCCTCGATCCGCAGGACCTCCATCTCGACCCGGATCTTCCCCTTGCGATCGAGCAGCAGCGCGTAGCAGCCTTGACCGGGCTCGAGCGTCTCGATGTCGTTGGTCAGCTGGCCCTGGAGGAACTCGGCGCCCTCGGAGCCGACGATCTCCAGCAGGCGGGCCGCCGGTCGCGGGAGCTGGCCGCATTCCTCTCTCAGCAGCCTGTACTGGGCGTCGAGCTCAACTGTCGGCTGTGGCGTCATCGGGACGATTGTAGGGCCGAGTCCGCGATTCTCCCCCGGTCTTCGGTGACCGTGGGCCGCGGCCCCGCCGGGCCCACGACGGTCACCGCCGCCAGGCCGAGATATGCTGACCCCGATGTCGCTATCCGCTTCCTTTCAGGAGATCGTCGAGGCCCTGCCGTCGGATTGGACCGATATGCAGCTCGATCTCCGACTCGCGGACGAGACGCGTTACATCGACGCTTCGGTCTTGATGACCCAGATCAACGCTCAGCCCTATTCCGAGGACGAGTGGCACTTCCGGATCAACGCTGCCAACGGCTTCGGCCACGGCGCCCCGGCCGAGACCGTCGCCTGGGTGCTCAAGATGCTGGAGCGGGCCGAGATCGAGGGTGAGATCGTGGTCCGCGACATCCAGAAGGGCCGTGCCGAGGTCGTGCAGATGTGGGGTCGTCCGGAGAGCGTGCGGGAGGAGTTCCGCAGCCGCCGGAGCCTCTGAGCCCGGCCGGCGCCCCGATGGCCCGGATCCTCTGCATGGTCGATGACCTGATGCTCCGCAGCAAGGTCGTGGAGACCTTGGGCAGCGCCGGTCACGAGATCGTCGAGGGCGCCGAGGGGGGGCCGGCGGCAGACCTGATCGTCGCCGATCTCGATGCGGTCGACCTCGAAGGCGTCGCCGCCCTGGAGGCGCCGAAGCTCGGCTTCTGCCGCCATACCGACACCGAGCTGCGCGAGCGCGCCGAACGCGCCGGGTTCGATCGGGTCGTCCCTCGTAGCCGCATGGCCCGCGAGCTGCCCGAGCTCGCGGCGGACCTTCTCGACGGCGCTGCCGGCCGGACCTAGGCCCGCGCGGTTCCGGAGGCGACGTCCGGGCCGGCGAGTCGCCGGCCCGGATACCAGCCAGGTTCAGGCGAGGTCGAACCGGTCGAGATTCATCACCTTGACCCACGCGGCGACGAAGTCGCTGACGAACTTCTGCCCTGCGTCGTCGCTCGCGTAGACCTCCGCGAGCGCACGTAGCTCGGAATTTGAGCCGAAGAGGAGGTCGACGCGGCTGCCGGTCCACTTTGCCTCGCCGTTGCCGTTGCCAGCCTCGAAGCTCTGCTCGTCCTCGGATGCCGGCTTCCACGTCGTGCCCAGATCGAGCAGGTTGACGAAGAAGTCGTTGGTCAGCGACTCCGGGTTCGAGGTGAGCACGCCCTGCGACGACCCTCCATGGTTGGCGCCGAGGACGCGCAGGCCGCCGAGAAGGACGGTCATCTCGGGGGCCGTCAGCGTCAGCAGGTTCGCGCGGTCGATCAGGAGGTACTCGGCCGGCAGCCGGTGATCGGTGCCGAGGTAGTTCCGGAACCCGTCCGCGGTCGGCTCGAGCGGCTCGAACGACTCGGCGTCGGTCTGCTCCTCCGAGGCGTCGCTGCGTCCAGGCGCAAACGGGACCTCGATCTCGTGGCCGGCGTCTCCCGCCGCCTGCTCGACCGCGGCGCACCCGCCGAGCACGATCAGGTCGGCGAGCGAGATTCGCACGCCGCCGCTCCGGGAATCGTTGAACGACCCCTGGATCCGCTCGAGGGTGCTGAGCACGTTCTCGAGCTGTGCGGGCTCGTTGACCTCCCAGCTGCGCTGAGGCTCCAGGCGGATCCGCGCTCCATTGGCGCCGCCGCGCTTGTCGCTTCCGCGGAACGTCGAGGCGGCCGCCCAAGCGGTGGATACCAGCTGAGATACCGACAGACCCGAATCGAGGATCTGGCGCTTCAGGTCGGCGACCTCCTCGTCGCCGACGAGCTCGTGGTCGACCTCGGGCACCGGGTCCTGCCAGATCAACTCCTCGTCGGGGACCTCCGGCCCCAGGTAGCGCGAAACCGGGCCCATGTCGCGGTGGGTCAGCTTGAACCAGGCCCGCGCGAAGGCGTCCTGGAGCTGCTCCGGGTTCTCGTAGAAGCGACGAGAGATCTTCTCGTACTCCGGATCCATCCTGAGCGAGAGATCGGTGGTCAGCATCGTCGGATGGTGCGAGGTCGAGGAGTCGAACGCGTCCGGCACGGTGCCCTCGCCCTCGCCGTCCTTCGGCTTGTACTGCCACGCGCCGGCGGGGCTCTTCTCGAGCTCCCACTCGTAGCCGAAGAGGATCTCGAAATACGAGTTGTCCCATTCCACCGGCGTGTTGGTCCAGATGCCCTCGAGCCCGCTGGTGATCGAGTCCCCGTTGACGCCGTCGCCGTAGGCGTTCCTCCAGCCGAGGCCCTGCTCCTCGATCGGTGCGGCCTCGGGCACGGGGCCGACGTACTCGTCGGGGTCGGCGGCGCCGTGAGTCTTGCCGAAGGTGTGCCCGCCGGCGATCAGGGCAACCGTCTCCTCGTCGTTCATGGCCATGCGGGCGAAGGTCTCGCGGATATCGACGGCCGCCTTGACCGGGTCCGGCTCCCCGTTCGGGCCCTCCGGGTTGACGTAGATCAGCCCCATCTGAACGTTGGCCAAGGGGTTGTCGAGGTCGCGCTCGCCGCTGTAGCGGGCGTCGCCGAGCCACTCGGTCTCCGGGCCCCAGTAGATGTCCTCGTCCGGCTCCCAGACGTCCTCGCGGCCGCCGGCGAAGCCGAAGGTCGGAAAGCCCATCTGCTCCAGCGCGACGTTGCCGGTGAGGACCATCAGGTCCGCCCACGAGAGCTTGCGGCCGTACCTGCTCTTGACCGGCCACAGCAACCTGCGGGCCTTGTCGAGGTTCGCGTTGTCGGGCCAGCTGTTGAGCGGCGCGAAACGTTGCTGGCCGCCCCCGGCGCCGCCGCGGCCATCGCCGATCCGGTAGGTGCCGGCGCTGTGCCAGGCCATCCGGATCATCAGCGGCCCGTAGTTGCCGAAGTCCGCGGGCCAGAAGTCCTGAGAGGTCGTCAGTACCTCGGCGATGTCCTTCTTGACGGCGTCGAGGTCGAGGCTCTCGAACTCCTTGGCGTAGTCGAAGTCCGCGTCCATCGGGTCTGCCTCGGCGGGGTTCTTGGCGAGGATCTTCAGGTTCAGCCGGTCGGGCCACCAGCCGCGGTTGTCACCGCCCCTGGTCGGGTGAGGGAAGCGGTTGTGCGGGAACGGGCAGCCGCCCCGCTCTTCATCGGCCATCTCTCCAACTACGGCATCTGGACTGTCAGACATTTGAATCCCTTCGGGTCATTTGGCTTGATCAGATTGGTCTCGGTTCGAACACTCGGGACACAGGCCCCGGTAGACGACCTCGCATTCGTCGATCACGTAGCCGTGATCTTGGGGCGCGGTCAAGCAGGGTGCGGTGCCGACGGCGCAGTCGACGTCAGCGATGGCGCCGCAGGACCGGCAGACGATGTGGTGATGGTTGTCCCCAACCCTCGCCTCGTACCGCGCCACCGAGCCCGGTGGCTGGATGTCTCGCACCAGGCTCGCGCCGGTCAATGCCCGGAGCACGTCGTAGACGGCCTGGTGAGAGACCTCGCCGAGGTACTCACGCACGACGTCGATGATCGAACTCGTGTCCGCGTGGGGGTGGTCGTAGACGGCGTTGAGCACCGCCAGCCGCGGTCGCGTCACCCGCAGGTCGCTCCCGCGCAACATCCGCTCGAATTCCTCGGTCGTCGGCACGGTCTGGGACTGTACCCGTTTCTGGAATCGATCAAAGTTAGCCACGGATTGCGGTTCGCTGCGTGTCGGAGCTTCGATCCGGGACGAGCGCCTGCGCTTGGTTCGGCGTTGGTGGTCTAGACTGCCGCCGCGTCGCCCGAGGGCGGGAGCCGTCTTACTACTGAGGAGGAAGCAAGTGCAGGATCGAGGACTAGCGGCGTACATCACTGAGCTGGTTGGGACGTTCTTTTTGGTTTTCGTGGTCGGGATGGTGATCAGCCTTTACCTGGCCGCCGGCGGCCAGGCCCAGTTCGGCTCGGATTTCGCCGTGATCGGCTTGGTCCAGGCCTTTGTCCTGTTCCTGCTCGTGGCGGCCCTGATCGGAGTCAGCGGTGCTCACCTCAACCCGGTGGTTACGATCGGATCGGCGCTGCTACGCCGGATCGATGGGGTGGACGCGGTCGTCTACGTGCTCGCCCAGCTCTCGGGCGGGGTGCTGGGCGCCCTGCTGGTCAAGGGGATGCTCAGCGACGAGGGAGCGGCCTCCAACTACGGGGCTCTCGACGTGAGTCCACTTTTGGCAAACAACTTCGCCGGGATGGTCATCGAGGCGATCGGAGCGTTTCTGATCGTGCTGGCGTACGTCGCCATCGCGCAGAATCCACGGGCGTCGCGTGAGTGGGGTCCGCTGGCGATCGGATTCACATTCGGTGCCATGGTGATGGTCTTCGGCCCGCTGACCGGCGGCGGCTTCAACCCGGCCCGTTGGTTCGGCCCTGCACTGATCGGCGAGGAGTTCGGGGCCGTCTGGCCCTACCTGGTCGGCCCGTTGGTGGGTGCCGTGCTCGCCGTTCTCTTCTACCGCTTCGTCATCGAGGCGGGAGAGGCTGAAGGGGAGCCCGAAGCGTCGCCCGGCACCTAGGCCGGCAGGAACAGAGGTTGGCCAGCGGGGCGCCCCTGGGCGCCTCGCTGTCGTCGCGCTCGCCCCGCTCGGCCGGGCATTCGCGGGTCCGCGGCCCGCGGGTCCATAACATCAGCTCCGTGCGCCGCGTCACCTTCTCCCGTAACTACACGCTCTCGCTCTCGCGGACCTGTCGCTGCTACTGCAAGTACTGCGCCTTCGCCACCCACCAGGCCCATATCTACTCGCCGGAGGAGGTCGACGCCCAGCTCGAGCAGGCGGTACGGCGCAACGCCAAGGAGCTCCTCGTCCTGACCGGCGAGATGCCCGAGGTCAATCCGGTGGTCGCGGAGAAGCTCGCCGGCTGGGGCCACCCCGACTTCACCTCCTACGTCGCCTGGGCCTGCGAGCGGGCGATGGGGAGAGGGCTGCTGCCCCACACCAACGTCGGCGTCCTGAGCCGTGCCGACCAGCTCCGGCTGCGCGAGGTGACCGCCTCCCAGGGACTGATGCTGGAGTCGGTCTCCGAGGGCCTGATGGAGACCGTTCACGCCGGATCGCCGACCAAGCACCCGCGGGTCCGCCTCGAACACATCGAGACGGCCGGCGAGCTCCGGATCCCCCTGACCAGCGGCATCCTCGTCGGAGTGGGGGAGAGCGAGGCCGACCGTCTCGCAGCGCTCGACGCCCTGGCGGAGTCCGACGCACGCCACGGTCACATCCAGGAGGTGATCTTGCAGAACTACGTTCCCCACCCCGACTACTACGGGCGGGAGCCGGCCCAGATCGCCGACTCGGCCTCGCGGCGCCGCTGGTCGGCTCCCGATCACCTCGCTGGAGACGAGGTTGCCGAGGCTGGGAGCCCCCAGCCACTGCCGAGCTGGGCGGGGCCCGTCACCCTCGATGAGATCAAGCGGCTGGTCGTCCACTGCCGCGAGGTGATGCCGGGGGTCGGGGTCCAGATTCCGCCGAACCTGAGCGATTGGTGGATCGAGCTCGCCGATGCCGGGGCGAGCGATCTCGGCGGTCTCTCGGCCAACGGCGACCACATCAGCCCCGAGCACCCCTTTCCGAGTCCCAAGCAGGTGCGCGCCGGGCTCAAGGAGCGGGACATGGCGCTCGCCGAGCGGCTCTGCGTCTATCCCCAGTACATGAACGCCGAGTGGCTGGAGCAGGGTGTGCTCGACCTGATCAAGCTCCGCTACTGGAGCTTCATCCCCCGCGGCACCAGCGGACGCAATGCCGCCACCCACAGCAACGGAAACGGCAACGGCCACGACCCTGGCCTGGCTCCCGAGGCGATCGCCAAGGGGCTGCAGGGGGAGGAGCTGACCGCTGCCGAGCTGACCGCGCTGTTCGCCGAATCGCGTCCCGAGATGATCGAGCGGATGCGGGTGGCGGCCGACGGTCTACGCGCCGAGCTCGCGGGTGATGTTGCCACCTTCGTCGTCAACCGCAACGTCAACCTCACCAACGTCTGTACCGTCGGCTGCGCCTTCTGTGGCTTCGGCCAGGGCCGCCGCTCCCCCGACGCCTACATGGTCAGCGAGGAGGACTTCGTCGAGCGCATCGGCGAGGCGCTGGAGTTTGGGGCGACCGAGATCTGCATGCAGGGCGGGATCCACCCCGACTACGCACTCGAGGACTACGGCCGCTGGCTGCGGCTGGTCAAGGAGGTGGCCCCCGAGCTGCATCTGCACGCCTACTCGCCGATGGAGGTGCACTTCATGAGCGAGCGTTCGGGACTGCCTCCGGGCGAGGTCTTCGACTACCTGCTCGAGTGCGGCCTCGGCTCGACCCCGGGGACCGCGGCAGAGGTGCTCCACGACGGCGTCCGTCAGCGGATCAGCCCGAACAAGCTTCCCGTCGCCCGCTGGGTCGAGATCATCGAGGCCGCCCACGGCCGCGGGATTCCGACCACCTCGACGGTGATGTTCGGCCACATCGAGGAGCCCGCCGAACTCGCCGAGCACATGCGCGTGATCAGGGCGTTGCAGAGGCGGACCGGCGGGATCACCGAATTCGTGCCGCTCAGCTTCATCCCCTACCAAACCCTTCTGGGACGGACCCACGGCATCGAGGAGATCGGGGCCGAGGAGAACCTCAAGCACACCGCCGCCTTCCGGCTCGCGCTCGGCAAGAGCGTGCGCAACCTGCAGGCCAGCTGGGTGAAGATGGGGCTCGAGGCGGCGACCGAGGCCCTGCGCTGGGGCGTCAACGACCTCGGCGGCACGCTGATGGAGGAGAACATCTCCCGCATGGCGGGCTCGGTGCACGGGACTCGCCTGGAGCCGGCGGACCTGATCCAGGCAGCCCGCAAGGCGGGGCGTACACCGGCTCAGCGCAACACGGTCTACGAGCTGATCGAGACCTACTGAACTTGGGCCTCGGGCGGCCCGCTCAAGATCAGCAGTCCGGCGACCGCGGTCCAGATCACCGGCAGCAGCGGGGGCGGTCGGGCCGGGCGCGCCTGGAGCGCCCCGATCGGGGGTAGGCTTGGTCGCGGCACGAAGAGAGGTGGAAGATGGCTGACTACACGGTGAAATCCATGGGGGACTTCGAGTCGATCTTCGGCGGCGGATTCCACCGCGTCCGCTCCGGGCTGGGAGTGAGCGCCTTCGGACTCGCGGTGATGGAGTTCCCGGCGGGCTTCGAGCACTATCCGGAGCACACCCAGGAGCACGATGGCCAGGAGGAGGTCTACACGGTGCTCTCAGGAAAGGCCTTCCTCGAGGTCGGCGGCGAGCGGAATGAGCTCACCCCGGGGGTCTTCGCGAGGGTCGGTCCGGGTGAGCGGCGGCGCCTGGTCACAGCCGACGAGCCGGCCCGGGTACTGGCCATAGGTGGCACCCCCGGCTCGCCCTATGAGCCGCCGGACTTCACCGAAGAGGGCGCCGGCGAGACGCTCCACAAGTAGACCGAGCCGGCCCGGGTGGTCGAGTTCAGGGGAAGAGGTCCTCGCTCCGATCCCGGAGCAGGGCGGCGGCTCCGGGGCCGTCGGTCTCGGTGACCAGCTCCTCGAGGCCGGTGACGACGACGACCGGCGTCCGCGAGACCTTGTCGCGGGCGAGGTCGGAGGCGGCGGCGATCTGGTCGGCGACGGCGATCTCGGTCGCCCCCAGGATCTCGCCGTGGCTGTCGGCGCGGCCGCGCCAGTCGATCAGCGGGTCGAGCCCGGCGCAGCCGATCGCGACCTCGCTCTGGCCCAGCCGCCAGGGCCGCCCGAAGCTGTCGGTGATCAACACGGCGACGGTGACGCCCCCGAGCCGCTGCAGCTCCGATCTGATCCGCCGCGCCGAGGAATCCGGGTCCTCAGGCAGCAACGCCACGGAATTGCTGGAGGGAACGTTGGACGTATCGAGACCGCCGTTGGCGCAGATCAGACCGCTGCGGAGCTCGGTGATCAGGACGCCGCGCTCGGCTCTGACGATGCGTTCGCTCTCGAGGAGGACCAGCTCCACGAGCGACGGATCCTTCCCGAGCTCCCCGGCGAGGCGCCTGGCCGGAGCCGAGGGCTCGACCTGATCGAGATCGCGAACCCTGCCCTCGGCCTTGGAGACGATCTTCTGCGAGATGCAGACAACCTCCCCCGCGGCAGGGGGCCCGGCGGATGCGATCGTCGCCGCGATCGAATCCCCGTTCGCGATCTCGGGTATTCCCTCGAGCGCCCGGAGACGGATCGGGCTCATCGGTTCCCCTTCGGATGCGGCAGCAGCGAGGAGAGCTGATCGCGGGTCCGCTCGCCTGCGTCGGTGATCGCGAGCAGCTCGAGAAGGGACTCGAGGTCGGCCCCGGTGTCGAGATCGAATGCGAGCGACGGGATCTGGGCCATGTAGCCATGGATGCCGGCCTCGGCCGCGAGGCGCAGATGGCGGCGACGGCTGTCGGCCCCGAAGGAGGGACTGATCACGTCGGGCGGCCGCATTATCAGTCCGTTGGTCCCGGTCCCGTGTCGATCGGCGGCGACGCCAACGCTTCGCGGCGGTGCGGCCGCGAGGGCCTCGTCGAGCTCGCCCGGGTCGAGCAGCGGGGCGTCACCGGGAAGCATCACCGCGCACTCGAATCCCCGCTGGGCGGCGAGTGCGGCCCCGAGCGCGGCTGCTTCGGAGTGGCCCTCGTCGCCGGGGTCGTCGACCAGCTCCGCCCCGGCCGCCGCCGCCGCCGTCCTGATCGCCGGCTCCCCACTGATCACGAAGGTCGTTCGGACCCGCTCCGCGGCGGCCACCGCCTCGAGAACGTCGGTTGCCATCGCTGCCGCGATGGCGGCGCGGTGCCCGGGGGTGAGGCTCTCGGCCAGCCGCTGCTTGGCGGAATCGAATCGCTTGATCGGGATGATCGCCGCCGCGATGTTCACCCCGGTGGTCTCAGCCACCGTTCCCTCCGCGGCTGTTCATCCTGACCTCCACCGAGCCCTCGGCCGCGGCGTTGCCGCGGTGGACGCCGCGGATCGGCGGCGGAAGGCGCCCGGCAGGCCCGCGCCACCTGAGGGGGATCTCTTCGCTCATTGCAGCGACTCGCAGAACTCGAGCGTCCGGATCGCGACCTCACGGCGTCGGGCGTCATTGTCCATCAGGGTGTCGAACGACTCCGTCTCCGGACCTTCTGGGGGCGGGTCGGGATCGGCTGAGTCGACCACGAGGCCGTCGAGCAGCCCCACGTAGACCTCGGCGACCCCGGCCGCCGAAGGCTCGGCGCCGATCGCCCGCATGAACTTGTCGGTCGGGCCCTTGATCACCTCTCCGGCCACGAACGGACTCACGGCCACCACCGGCGCCGCTACCTCTCGCAGCAGGTCGCGCATCCCGGGCACCGCGAGTATCGGTCCGATCGAGATCACCGGGTTGGAGGGACCGATCACGATCGCCTCTGCCTCTGCCACCACCTCGTTGATCTCCGGGCTGGGCTCGGCCGCGTCGATGCCTTCGAACCGCACCGACTCGATCTCCGGCTCGGCCCGATCGAGCACCAGGTACTGCTGGAAGTCTCGCCATCCGTCGGCGGTTCTGACCCGGGTCCGGACCGGTTGATCGCACATCGGGAGCACCCGGGCCTCTATTCCCAGCGCCCCCCCGATCGAAACCTGGGCCTCGGTCAGACGCGAGCCGCCGTCGAGCAGCTCGCGGCGGCGCAGGCAGGTGGCCAGATCGCGGTCGCTGAGACCGAACCACTCCTGCGCTCCCAGCTTCTTGAGCCGCTCGAAGACCGTGAAGGAGTCGTCCTTGATTCCCCAGCCGCGCTCGGCATCGATCTCGCCGCTGAGCCAGTAGGTGCAGAGGTCGGGGTCGGGGGAGACGTGAACGCCGAGCGCCTCGACATCGTCGCCCGTATTGGCGATCACCGTAAGCTCGTCGCCGATCTCGGCCTGGGCGCCCGCAGCGAGCTTGGCGCCGCCGGTGCCGCCCGCGAGCAGGACCGTTCTCAATCCCAGTGCCCGTCCGCGTCGAGTCCGGTCAGCTTCAGCCCGGCGTGCGCCTTGTAGCGGACGTTGACCGAGATCAGCAGCGGCGTCACCTGCTCGGCGATCCGCGCCATCTCGAGCGGACCGGCGTTGATCGCTCGGAGGCCGTCGATCAGCTCGATCAGGTGCGCGACCGGGGCCTTGGCGGCTTTCTTGTCGCCGCAGACGAGTACGTCCTCGTCAAGGGTCTGATCGAGGTCGGCGAGCTTGGGCGCGCCAACCGAGTGCAGCGCGGCGACCACGGTAACCCCGGCGGGGACCATCTCCTGAGCCTGCTGGGCGGCCGATCCCTGCCAGACGCCGAGCGATCTGGTCGCCTTGCCGCTGACCGCGGCGGCGAGCGGCACGGTGCAGTCGACCAGCGTCTGACCCTCCCGTAACGCGCCGCGAAGATTGTTGAGCGTCTCCGACTGCGCCCGGAATGGGACCGTGAGGAAGACGATCTCTCCTTGGGCCGCGGCCTGCTCGTTGCCGAGTCCCTCCACCGATGCGCCCGGGACCGCGGCGGAGACCTTCCCGGCCGCCTCGGCGGCTCGCGCGGTGTCGCGGGAGCCGATCACCACCGGCACGCCGGCCTTGGCCCAGCGCACGGCGAGGCCGTAGCCGAGGGCGCCGGTGCCACCGATGATCGGGATCGGGCTCTGCTCACTCATCGCCGGCGAGTCTATTCACCGGATAACGTCCGCTGCGATGCGAGAGCGATCGTGAGCGACTCACCCTTCAAGGTCCCCGAGCGGGACGTCGACGGCCCGCTCGAGCTCGGGCCGGGAGCCGAACGCAGCGACGAGTTCACCGTCGAGGGTCCGCTGACGACTGATGTCGGAGGGACTATCGGCGCGTCGGTCCTCTCGACCCCGGGGATGGTCGCGATGATGGAGCGGACCGCGGCCATTCTGGCATACGAGCGGCTCCCCGAGGGCAGCGCCACCGTCGGATTCGAGATCTGCATCAAGCACGTCGCCGGTGCCGGGGAAGGGGCCCGATGCAGGGTCACGGCCGAGCTCACCGAGGTCGTCGACGATCGCAAGCTCTTCTTCGATGTCGAGGTTCTCGAGGGCGAGCGCACGATCGGCGTCGGAACCCACCAGCGCCGGGTCATCGCCACGGATGGCTGATTACCCCGAGCACGCCAGGATCAGGGAGGTCGGCCCGCGGGACGGCTTTCAGAACGAGCCGGAGGTGATCGAGACCGCGGAGAAGATCCGCCTGATCGGCCTCCTCGCCGATTCCGGGCTGCGGCGGATGGAGGTCGCCTCGTTCGTGCGGCCCGACGTGATCCCCCAGCTCGCCGACGGCGGTGAGGTGCTGGCCGGGATCGAGCGCCGTCAGGGCCTCGCCTACTCGGTCCTGATTCCGAACGAGCGTGGCCTCGCCGACGCGCTGGAGCGACGTGATCGCTTCGACGAGATCAGCGTCTTCCTCTCCGCCTCCGAGACGCACAACCGAAAGAACGTCAACCGCTCGATCGCGGCGTCGATGGACGGCCTCGAGCGTGTGGTCGGCAGGGCGCGCGAGGCGGGCCTGCGCTGCGAGGGCGTGATCGCCACCTCCTTCGGCTGTCCCTACGAGGGTGAGGTTCCGCGGCGCCGGGTGATGGAGATCGCCGAGCGCCTGCGCGACTTCGGCTGCAGCGAGCTCGGGTTCGGCGACACCACCGGGATGGCGAACCCCCGGCAGGTGGGCGAGTTCTACGCCGAGGCGACCGACCGGCTCGGCGATGTCGAGCTGACCGCCCACTTCCACAACACCCGGGGTCAGGGCCTGGCCAACGTCCTCGCCGCGCTCGAGCGGGGGATCGCCTCCTTCGAGTCGAGCTTCGGTGAGCTCGGCGGATGCCCGGTCCCGCCGGGCTCCACGGGGAACGTCTCGACTGAGGACGTGGTCTCGATGCTCGATGAGATGGGGATCGAGACCGGGATCGATCTCCCGAAGCTGCTCGAGGCCTCCAGGGCGGTGCAGGAGCTGCTGGGGCGCCGGCTGGGGGCGCACGTTCTGCGCGCCGGCCCGGTCGAGTGGCATCGCTGAGCCTCGCCAGCTCAGCCGCGGCCGTGTATCGTCGGCCGCGATGAAGAGCGATGCGTTCGTAGAGGCCGTCCACGCGAGGTCGCGAGAGCAGCTCGAGGCCTGCTTCGCCCCTGACGCCCGATTCCTCAGCCCGGTCGTCTTCGCCCCTTACGAGGGGCGCGACGTGGTCCTCCTGATCCTGACCGAGGGCGCGATGAAGGTCTTCTCGGACGACTTCCGCTACGTGCACCGGTTCGAGAACGACGATGCGGCGGCGCTGATCTTCAGGGCGACCATCGAGGATCGCGAGGTCGATGGACTTGACCTGCTCAGCTTCGACGATGACGGCCTGATCACGGAGTTGAAGGTGATGGTGCGGCCGATGAGCGGCCTCAACAAGCTCGCCGAAGCCATGGCGGAGCGCTTCGAGGCGCTCGGCCTGATCACGCCAAGGGTCTGAGGCCGGCCCGGGTGAGCCGCTCGACTCAGGGGCGGGGTCGCTAGGCTCCCGGCCCGTTCAGCGATCCGCGCGCGCCGCGGCCAACAGCACCAGGAGGACTTCAGCAGGATGTCGATCAGCAAGGTAGGAGTACTCGGATGCGGACTGATGGGCCACGGGATCACCCAGATCTGCGCGCAGGCGGGCTGGGAAGTGGTCGTCCGTGAGGTTTCAGGCGAGAAGCTCGCAGACGGGATCGGCAAGATCGAGAAACAGCTCGGCCGGGCGGTCGAGAAGGACAAGATCGAGCAGGCCGACGCCGACGGCATACGGGCCCGGATCACCGGCACGACTGACTACGGCGAGCTGGCCGACTGCGACCTCGTGATCGAGGCGATCACCGAGGACCTCGACATGAAGCTCGAAATGTGGGGAGAGGTCGACGCGGTTGTCAAGGATGGCGCCTACTTCGCCACCAACACCTCCTCACTCGCGGTGATCGACCAGGCGGCCGTCACCGGTCGGCCCGAGAGGTTCCTCGGCCTCCACTTCTTCAACCCGGCCCAGCTGATGCCGCTTTTGGAGGTCGTCCAAACCGTGACCACCTCCGACGATGCGCTCAAGCTCGGGTTCGAGGTGGGGGAGAGGCTGAACAAGACGGTGGTCCACGCAAAGGACAAGACCGGGTTCATCGTCAACCGGCTGCTCGTCCCCTACATGCTCGATGCGATCCGCGCCTACGAGGAGGGCGTCGGCTCGATCGAGGAGATCGACACCGCGATGAAGGCCGGCGCCAACCATCCGATGGGTCCCCTGACACTCGCCGACTTCGTCGGACTCGACACGCTGGCCTCGATCGGCGGCGCGATGTTCGACGAGTTCCGTGAGCGCCGGTTCGCGGCCCCGCCGACGCTCCGCAAGATGGTCTCGGCGGGCTGGTACGGCCGCAAGTCAGGCAGGGGCTTCTACGACTACTCAGGTGAGAAGCCGGTTCCGAGCGAGCTCGGACTCTGAGCCTGACGGTCTGTGCCGGGCTCAGGCGACCGCGGCGGCTTGCCGCGAGTCGGCCCGCCGCTGTAGCTGGCGGTCCAGCAACAGCACCAGCTCGACCGCCAGGTCCGCGCAGGCGAGCACCGCGTCGTCGTCGACCCGGTCCGGCCGATCCTGCGGGGTGTGGTGGTCGGCAGGGTAGGTCTCCTGACCTTCACGGGCGGTGATCGCAATCGCCCGATGACCGGCTGCAGCGGCCAATGAGGCCGCGCCCGTGGGCCCCGGATCGAGTGGGCGGAGCCCCTCGGCGCCGTCGGTCAGGGCGGCGGCCAGCTCGCAGAGCTCTGAGTCCATGGGCTGTCCGAGTGCGGGTATCTCCCGCACGACGAAGCGGGGGTCGCCCCGACCGACCGAGTCGAGCTCGACGAACCACGTCCGGTCGTCGGCGAGCTGGTCACGGTGGTCGCGGAGAAAGGCGTGAAAGCCCTCGCAGGTCGACTCGCCGGCCCCGCAGAACAGGACGTGCACCTCGAGCTCGCTTGGAGGAGCGAGCGCCAGCCTGCGGGCGGCGGCCATCACCCCGGCGACGCCTGAGGCGTTGTCGTTGGCCCCCGGTGAGATCGGCGACAGAGCGATCTCGCCGAGCAGGAAGGCGGCGATGATCAGGCCGAGCGTCGGCGGCAGCTGCAGGGCCGCCACCCAGCCCTCCTCGAGCCCCGCCAGCCGCAGGCCGAGCGCCGGCAGAAGCAGGAACACGAGCCAGAACAGCAGCGATTGGGGGCTGATCTTCACCGGCCAGATCCGCTGCAAGCGGGCGAACGCCCGCTGCGGCCCGCGGTTGTAGGCGGCTCCGGTTCGCGGGGCGTCGTAGTGGGCGCAGAGGAATACCCGGTCAGCCGGTTCGGCCACCGGGGCGGGGGAGACCACGTTCTGGCTGGCGCGCCTGAACAACACCCGCCGCAGTAGATACAACCGGCCGCTGAGATCGAGGTAGAGGGAGAGCGCCGCGAAGAGGACCAGGGCGAAGCCCGCAGCCGGCTCCACGGTGGCGAGCAGGCTGCCGGCGAGCGCGAGCACGCAATGGAGCAGATGGACCGTCGCCCATTGGGGGTGCACGTATGTTGATTCGACGCTGGCCGAGCGCCCGTCGCGGCGGAGCTCATCGGCGAGGCCGCTGGCCGCCCGCCGCTCGGCGTCGGTGCCTGTCCCGCGGGTCGGTCCGGCGCACAGGCGGCCGATCAGATCGTTGCTGCGCTCGCGATCGCTCACCGCGCAAGGATTACCGACCTCGGGCTCCGGCGCGGCCGCCGGGGCCCGCGCGGGCTCAAATGTGGGCGTGCCGTCCGCTCGGGGCGGGGCGGGAGGGCAGCGCTTCGGGCCGGCCGATGTGAAAGCCCTGCGCGTAGTCGACCCCCAGGTCGCGGACCGTTCTCAGGGTCCGCTCGTTGGCGACGAACTCGGCGACGGTCTTGATCCCGAGGCCTTCAGCCATCCCGACGAGCGCCTTGACGAAGACCTGGTCCGACGCTGAGTGGGAGATGCCCCGGATGAATTCACCGTCGATCTTGACCTGGTCGAGGGGGAGGTGCTTGAGGTAGTAGAAGGTGCCGAACCCGGCGCCGAAGTCGTCGAGGGAGAAGCCGACGCCGAGGTCGCGGAGTTCGTCCCCGAATGCGACCGCCTCCTCGATCGAGCTGATAGCCGCCGTCTCCGTCACCTCGACGATCAGGCGCCGCGGATCGACCCGGCGCCGCTCGAGCTGGTCCTTTATGCACGCGAGCAGGTGCTTGCTTCCGACCGAACGCCCGGAGGTGTTGACAGCGATCCGTGGACCGTCGGGATCGGGCCAGCTCGCCAGTGTCTCGATCGCTGTCGCGATCGCCCAGCGGTCGATGGTCCCGATCAGCCCGAGCCGCTCGGCGACAGGAATGAACCTCTCGGGGTTGATCAGGGCACCGCTGTCGTCACGTATCCGCGCGAGCAACTCGTAGTGGCCGACGTGACCCGTCTGCAGGTCGAGGATCGGCTGGAAGCGCGGCGTCAGCGCCCCGGTCTCGATCCCGGTGCGGATGCTGTCCATCCAGCCGATCGTCTCCCGGGCCTGCCTTCGCGTTGGCTCGAGCTGCTCGCTGCAGCGGTCGCGACCTCCGGCCTTCGCTCGCCGTAGCGCGGTCTCGGCGAGAGCCATCGTCTCCTCTCCCGACTCGCAACCCCCGCCGAGCGCGCATGCTCCGGCTGAGGCGGTGACCCTCACCACCGCATCGCTGATCCGGAAGCGGTGCGCCCGGATCGCCTCGAGGATCTGCTCTCCGCGTGCCAGCGTGCTTTCGCGCTGGTCGTTCAGGACTACCGCGAACCGGTCGGCCTCAAGATGGGCGACGAGTTCCCTCTCGCCTCCGAGACCGGAGATCAGCCCGCGGAGCCCCCGTAGGAGTTGATCTCCGCCCGCCCGCCCCAGGCTCTCGTTGACGAGCTCAAAGTGATCGACGTCGACGACGACCAGGCCTGTCGCCCGCTCCGGTCCCCGGTGCTCGAGCGCCAGCTCGGCCTCGGTCCTGCCGGCGAGGTCGTCCTTGCCCGACAGTGCCGTGCCCGAGCATCGGATCGAGAGGCACGCAAACAGCTCCCCCTCCGCGATCAGAGTGCTGACCCGGAGCCCGACCGGGAAGCCGGTGCCGCCGCTGCGCTTGAGCAGCGGCTGCTCGCCCCGCCAGCCGCCCTCCTCGGTGTCCACCAGGGGTCCGAATCGGTGCGCCCGCGCGGCCTCGACCACGGCGCTGGCGCCGTCGACGAAGCGGTCCGCGTGACTCCCGTGAAGCGAGTTGTCCGAGCAGAGAAGCAGCCGCTCCGCCGCGGCGTTGGCAAAGGCGATCCGGCAGCGATCGCTCAGGATCAGCATCGGATCGGTGGCGCCGGCCGCGACGGCCTCGACGACCTGAGGTACGACCGGCATCGAGGGCGGCTCGGGATGGGCTTGCGCGGTGGTTCTGAGGGTGTGGATCGGCACGACTCGGACTACTCCGATGTGGGGTCGCTATGTGGACTTCGAGCTGCGCTGCCCAGATACTCCGACGTCCGGCATCCATGCCGACTCAGGGGCGGTATCGGCAGGGTCCGGAACTTCCTTTAGTCGTGGTTCCCCCGCAAACGCCCGAGCCGGCGTTACGCTGGCGAGCGGACCAGCCCCCGTAGCTCAGCTGGATAGAGCGCCGGCCTTCTAAGCCGGATGTCGCAGGTTCGAATCCTGCCGGGGGTATCAGAAACCGTAGAGATGCAGGGGTTTCGTTGTGTTTCGACGGTGGTTAGCCGTCGCCGCGAATGACTGCCAGCAGTTATTCTCTCGCGTCGTTGCAGTCGCCGACCGAGCCGCGAGCGCATTTCAAACAGCCACGCCGGTCGATCAATTCCCGTCGCGATCGATCCTCACCACAAGGCGTTGTACCCCACCTGGAAGCCTTCGAGGACAGCGTCCAACGGCCGTTGGCTTGGCCGGAACGACTTGCAGATCTCGGTCCCGGGCCTCCTCCGAAGCTTGCGGTTGAAGAGCCCGAAAAGCAGGCCGCCACCGGCCGGTACCGGTAGAGTGAATATCCACGATCGCAGCGGCCAAGGCAGAGTGAGGTGAGGGGCGTAGCGGTATCGACCAACAAGGCCCAGGTTCGGACCAGGCCAAGACTCTTGGTCTTGGTGCTCGTGTTCGTGATCGCGTGGACAACGACGTTCGCCGCGGCTGCCTCCGGGGCCGAGGGCGAGCTGGACTACAACGGAGGCCGAGAGTTGGTTGGAGTGACCGGCATCGTCGTCTCTCCGGACGGCAAGCACGCCTACGCCACGTCCAATGCCGACCACACGCTGACAGCGCTGGCTCGCGCCGGCGCCACCGGATCTCTGAGCCTTTTCGAAGTCGAGACCGACGGGATTGGAGGGGTCGACGGCCTCGACGGCGCGACCGGCGTCGCCATCTCCCCCGACGGCAAGCACGTCTACGTCGCCTCCGCCGCCGACGATGCTCTCGCCGCGTTCGCTCGCAACTCGGGGACGGGCAAGCTCGCCTTCATCGAGGCCGAGAAGGACAGCGTTGCTACCGACGGACTCGACGGTGCCTATTGGGTCGACGTGTCCCCCGACGGCAAGCACGTCTACGTGGCGTCGGCTACCGACGACGCAGTCACGGCGTTCGCGCGAGACGCAGTTACGGGAGAGGTGGACTGGGTCGAGACCAAGAAGGACGGCATCGGGCCCGTCCAGGATCTCAACGGTGCCCGAGGCGTCAGCACCTCCGCTGACGGCAAGCACGTCTACGTGGCCTCTCAGAACGACGATTCGATCACCGCCTTCGCTCGCAACGCGACGACCGGGGAGCTGAGTTTCGTCGAGTCCGAGACCGATGGGTTCGGTGCCGACGGGCTCAATGGTGCCCACGGCGTGTCGATCTCCCCCGATGGCGCCCACGTCTACGTAGCGTCGATCGAAGGCGCTGTGGCCGCCTTCTCGCGCAACCCGGGCACGGGCTCGCTCGATTTCGTCGAAGCCGAGACGGCCAGCAGCCTGGTGGAAATTGCCGGTGCTCGCGAGGTCGCGGTCAGCCCCGACGGCAAGCACGTGTACGTCACCGCCTTGACTGACAACACGGTCACACTGCTCGACCGGGATCCCGGGACCGGGGAGCTCGCGTTCGTCAAGAGCTACGGCGAGCCTTCCGGTATCTTCGGCTTTGGCTTTAACAATGCCTTTGGAGTCATGGTCGCGCCGGACGGCACGAACGTCTATTCGACGTCGCAGGGTTCGTCTCCCGGCTCGCTCGAGACCTTCATACGTGAAGCCGACACAACGGCCCCCGAGACCACGATCGTCTCCGGGCCCGATGCCAAGAGCGTGGTGGCTTCCGCAACCTTTGTGTTCCAATCGGATGATCCGGGCTTCACGCTCCGCTTCGAGTGTCGCCTGGACGGCGCCGCTTTCACCCCCTGCAGTTCCCCGGCGGCGTTCGGCCCCCTTAGCCCGAGCCGGCATGATTTCGCCGTTCGCGCGGTCGATACGGCCGGCAACCTCGACCCCTCACCGGCTGTCGCCGCGTTCAACACTCAAGCCGGCGATAGCACCATCGAGGGCTCCGTCTCCGCCAAGCGCACGCAGAAGCAGAAGAAGAGCAAGCGGATCGTGATCAAGGCGAAGGTCAAGGCTGAGGAGCCGCTCACCGCCGAGGCCACCGGCAAGGTCAAGCTCAAGAAGAAGACCTACAAGCTCAAGCCGCAGAAGAAGAACCTCGGCTCGGGGGAGTCGAAGAAGCTGAAGCTGAAGCTGAAGAAGTCCAGGGACGCCAAGAAGATCGCCAAGGCCCTGAAGAAGGGCAAGAAGGCGAAGGCGAAGCTCGTCGTCAAGCTCGCCGACGACGCCGGCAACAAGACGAAGACCAAGCTCAAGGTGAAGTTGAAGCGCTAGTGGGCCACGTCGCAGCGATCGGTGGCTGCACCACGACCGCGGGGTCGGGCGTTGGTGGCGTCGGCTGGATCTCCGGCGCCGAGCCACCACCCGCTTGTTCGTCTCTTCCCTCCGCGCTCCGCTTGGCGCGAAGTTGGTCTCGAGGTGACGATTTCTGACGGCTTCTGAGAGCAGGTCTTGACAGGTCAGCCGCCTGATCAGGCGGGATCGGGCCTAGGACGCCGAGGTCGTCTTCGAAGGGGGGCTCGTTGATACGCGGACGGGCAAGGATCTAGATGACGCAGTCACTGCCAACTACTCGATCGACAAGGGGGACGCCAAGCAGATCGACTGGACGGACGAAGATGTGGTTCAGGCCGTGATCGATTGGTCGCTTTACCGGAACTTCGTGCATCCTGCGATCAAGCAGGATTGAGGCCGGAGCGAGGCACCAGTCATCCAGCAGTCATTACGCGGTCTGCCTTAGACGGCCTGAGGCGAGCGCAGCGCACCTAGGAAAACCCGAGAACCCCTCGGCCATCACGGTTCGCGGGAAGCCGGATGTCGCAGGTTCGAATCCTGCCGGGGGTATGAGAAACTCCCGACACGCGGGCGTTTCGTTGGTCTTGCGGCGACTCCGGGCCGTGGTCGCCAATAGCTGCGAGCAGTTATTGGCTCGCTTCCTTGACGCCTCCGACCGGGCCGCGAGCGTATTCCGAACAGCCGAGCACGCGTGGGACCATCTGGTTCTCGTCGTGGTTGTTGGTCTGGTCCTGCTCGTTGAGGTACCGATGTGTGCCAGTCCTTCGGGTTCAAGACGACGGGCTGAGGGGCCGGCTGGAGAGCCGGCCCGCGTAGGGAAGCGCCAGCCCTATCGGAGGCGAGCGAATGCCGCGGACCTATACGGGTTCGTGGTCGTGGGTGGGGCGGATGCCGCAAGTGCCCCCGCTCCGCGAGTCGGCGTGCACGAGCAGAGCGTCCGCGTCTCGGCGTCGTCGGGGAAGTCGCCGCTCCGATGCCCGTTACTGCTCGGCGGTTGGTGATTTGAATTGAACCCCGGCTATCAGCGACAATCTGGAGATGCTCTTGTGGCCCAACACCATCTTCGCGCAGCGTTTGGTCCAGCCCAAACGCGAAGGTCGGAAGCGATGCCCCGAGTGCGCTCGTCAGGTTCCGGCTCAGGCTCACGGATGCCGCCATTGCGGCCTCCGCTTTGACCGGCCCGACGAAGCTTCGTCGCCGACTCACGGCAGTCCCTTCGGGTCGTATTGACTCCGCGCCGGATCCCACCTTCGGGCTCCGGCAACGGAAGAATGGGCCGATCCCAGAGTGAGGGGATGTCTGAGGGGTCGGCGATTCAGCTCGCCGCCGCTTCCGCGCCGTCGGTCTGACCGGAAAACCACGAAACCGAAGGTCACAGGTTCGAATCCTGTAGGTGCGACAGCCACTCTCTGTTCCATGTTCGCGATACCCACGTTGATAGTGTGGATAGATACGAGTAGGCTCCGCGAGGGGAGGACACCTTAAGTGGTGCGCGGGAAAGCCGATCCTCGTGGGTTGCACGCAGAGACAGACCCACGTCACAGCTGCGACGAAGGAGATCACGATGAGGGAGACCTCGGTACCAAGGTTCAGCAGACTGGGCAGGTTGACAGCGGCAGTTGCCGCGTTCGCGGCTGCGACGATGGTCGGTACGGGTCTTGCAGGTGCGGTGATCACGCCCACCGGAGACGCGGACTCGCTCGCCGAGGCGCTCGACGCCACCGGCACCCCGAGCGCGGTCACCGGCGCAGCACTCACCGAGACCCCGCCGAGTGGGAACCCGGCCGCGGTCTCGGACACCCCGCTCGCGCTCTTCCCGCTCAACGGCCCCAGCTACACGGTGCTCTCTTCAGGGAACGCCAGGGATGCCGACAACCCGAACGACTCCGACAGCCTCAGCACCGATAACGGCGGCAGCAACGGCAAGGGCGGTCCCGGCGCCTTCGACCTGGTCACCCTCAGAGTCGACCTCAATGTGCCGGCTGACGTGAACTGCCTGACCGTCGACTACCGGTTCCTGACCGAGGAGTTCGACGAGTTCGTCGGCTCGCAGTTCAACGACGTCTTCCTGGCCGAGCTCGATGCCTCGACGTTCCTGCTCCAGGACGACGGCTCCATCGTGGCGACGAACAACTTCGCCCAGGGACCCGACGGCAGCCCGACGACGGTCAAGAGTGCCGGCACCTCAGCCGACAACGCGCTCGGGACGACCTACGACGGCGCTACGCCGGTTCTGCGGGGATCGACGCCGATCACGCCCGGGCCGCACAGCGTCTACCTGAGCGTTCTCGATGTCGCCGACGCGATCTACGATTCGACGGCGTTCATCGACAACCTGAAGCTGCGCAGCGTCTCACCTCAGAACTGCACGCTCGGGTCGGCCGGCCCCCTGAACGAACAGACGACCTGCCGCGGCGAGCAGCCGACGATCTTCGGCAGCAGCGGGGTCATCAAGGGCACCAAGGGCGACGACGTGATCCTGGGCACCAGCGCGGGAGACGTCGTCAAGGCCGGGGGCGGGGACGACCTGATCTGCACCCGCGGCGGACCCGACCTGGTCCTCGGCCAGGGCGGTGCCGACGAGATCATCGGCGGCACGGGCCGGGATGATCTCCGCGGCAACGACGGCAACGACATCGTCAAGGGCAGCCGCGGCCAAGACACCGTCAGCGGCCAGCTTGGTGTCGATCGAGTTACGGGCCGCCTGGGCGACGACCGGGTCTTCGGCGGCGGTGCCGACGACCTCGTGCTCGGCGCTCGCGGTACGGACAAGCTGTTCGGACGCCGGGGCGATGACAACCTCAACGGCGGTCGGGGCACCGACAAGCTCAACGGTGGACCGGGCGACGACATCTGCAACAGCGGTGGAGGCAACGACCGCAAGCGCAGCTGCTGACCTCGACCTCCCGGCTCCCACCCCGAGCGGGGCGGAATGTAGCCGTAGCGCCCGCGGGCGCCACGGCGGAGCGGATGGCTCCACGGTCGCCTATCCGGATGCGAACCTCGGGCCGCTCTGCCGGCGCCCATGGTCGCCGCAGACCATTCCGGTGATGCCGAGATCGGTAACTCGCCGTGGACCATCACGAAGGAGACTGCTCTCACAGCGCATCACATGACGTGGTCGTTGATACGTAGCTGGTTTGTGACCGACGCCGGTGATTGCCGCCTGTAGGCACCAGTTATCCAGCAGTCATTGCGCGGTCTGCCTTAGACGGCCCTAGGCGAGCGCAGCGGACCTAGCAAGACCCGAGAACCCCTCGGGCATCAGGGTTCGCGGGAGCCGGATGTCGCAGGTTCGAATCCTGCCGGGGGGTATGACGAATCCCGGCCTGGGCCAGCGCCTGCGTGTCGCCTCGCCGGCGGCGGCCAGGCGCCGATCCGGAGGCCGGGCCGAGCGAACGCCTCGAACGCTCGTCTACAGTCGGCGCGCGACCAGCAGGCGCCGGTGAAGCTCCTGCGTCGCGGTGCCGGGGGCAATCGCCAGCTCCTCGTCGAGCAGGTGACGCAGCCGTTCGTAGATCAGCAGCGCCTCGGCGACGTTTTCGCGAGCCTCGAGCACCTCCATCAGTAGGCGGTAGCCGCTCTCGCGGAACGGGGCGGCCTCGACCAGGTCGCGGCCGGCGCGCTCGGCGGCGGGGAGTTCGGGGCCACCGAGCCCGAGACCGGCCGCGGCCACGCACTCCAGCGCCCGCAAGCGCAGCTCCTCGAGCTCGCGGCGCTCCGGCTCGACCCAACTCGATTCCACGCCCGCGAGAAGCGGTCGTTTTGCCGTGTACAGGGCGACCCGCGAGGGTCCCCAGGCCTCGACCCAGCGAAGCTGAGAGATGGCGCCTTCGGCGCGGTGGATTGCCTCGCGTGCCGCCTCCAGGTCGACGAACGTCCCCTCGGGCAGGGTCAGCCGCAGCTCCGAGCGGCCCTCGATCGAGGCCGTCCCGATCGCCCGGCGCAGCTTCGAGACGAGCGCGCTGAGCGCGGCCTCAGCCGAGGCGGGGCGCCCGCTCCCCCACAGGGCCTCCATCAGCGTCTCACGGCTCGCCGGCTCGCCGCGGCGCAGCAGCAGGTAGCCGAACAGCGCCAGGCCCTGCCGGCCCGGTAGCGCTCGCTCGAGCGGCTTTGTTCCCACCCGGATCACGACCGGGCCGCAGATTTGGATGTGCATCGCTTCCGCCAACTTCCTCCCAAGGTTGTGCCAACCGCCCTGAGGCAGAATCGTTCACGACACTAGGCGAAAGGAGCGGAGATGACCAAGGTGATCGACTGCGAGTGCGGGCAGCAGATCCGCGCCGACGACGAGTCCGAGCTGATCGACAAGACGGAGGGCCACATCAACGCAGACCACCCTGACCTGGTCGGCAAGCTCGGCCGCGAGGACATTCTGGCAATGTCCCACGAGGAGTAGTTCCGGCGCCCTGCAACCGGCTCCCCGCGCGGCGCGGGGAGGGGAGTTGCCGGCGTTCAAATTGGGCGACCGGTACTGGCGATTCTCGAAGGCCCAGATCGCGCGCTGGATGATCGAGCGACAGGAACGCACCTACAACCGGAGGACCGGATGACTGGGACGTGCAACCGCTGTGGGTCGGGATCCGAGAGAGCACTCGGGAAACCTTCGGATTGGCAGTTCATGTGGTTGATTTCGCCGCCGATCGCCACTTACAAGCCGTCGGTCCAAATGACTGCTACCTGCTGATCGGAGGAACGGCGATGGCGAAGAAACCAAAGACGCGAAAGCACGGATCGGGTTCAATCTGGGAAGAGGCGCGCAAGGGGTATTGGGTCTGGATGGGGCAGGTGCGAGTCAACGGTCGCCAGCACCAGAAGACGCTCGGCAGAAGGCGCAGGCATGGGGCGAAGGACGGGATGGTCCAAGGTGAGGCGCAACGTGCGCTGTCCGCAACAGGCTCGGGAGCGGCCCCTCTATCTGGATGAGGGCCAGGCGCTCAAGCTGAAGCCCGACCTATCTTGGTGGCACGACGGCCGTTGCCTCTTCGTTGGCGACGCGAAGTACAAGATGACGCCCGAGGTGGCCAGAGTGAAGCACCCAGACGCCTACCAGCTGCTCGCGTACACGACGGCAACGAAGCTCTCGCAGGGACTAGTCATCTATGCCGCGGGCGAGGAGGTGCAGCGGACTTACGCAGTCCCGCTTGCTGGAAAACGCTTGGAGGTCCGCACGCTTGACCTCGACCAGTCACCAGAAGACGTCCTTGCCCAGATCGAGGAGGTCGCCGCCCGCGTTCGTGTGCACGCGCAGATCGCCGTAGAAGCCGAATCAGGTGGTCTCGGGGGTCTCGGTCAGAGCGACAACAAGGAGAGGGTGATGGGCGCGGCGGGGTAGCGTGGTCCATGCCTGTGTTCGCAGGCGCCCCCCGAACGCTGTCCTCGATGCGCCAGCGATCGTGGCAGCCGAAGAGCCCGTCTTTGCCGCATCCCGTAGCTCGCGGTAGGGTGGGCGGCGCGGACCTCAGAGCGCGATCGCGACCGGCGTGGGCATCTCGTGGCGGAGGACCGCGCCCTCGAGCCCGGCGAGCGCCGGAGACGGCTCGAGGCCGAGGCCGTCGACGAGCGCCAGGCGGGCCGCCCGGTAGGCGTCGAGCGCCTCGGCCTGACGTCCGGCGTGGTAGAGCGCCAGGATCAGCTGGGAGCGGAGGCGCTCGTCCAGCGGCTGCTGCCGGACGAGGCCCTCGAGCTCTCCGGTCAGCTGGGCGTGGCGCCCACAGGCGAGATCGGCATCGACCCGGTCTCGCAGGCAACTTTCTCGCAGCCCCTCGAGCCGCGCAATCTCGGGTTGCGCGAAGCCCTGGTCGGCCACGTCGAGCAAGGCCGGTCCGCGCCACAGCTCGAGCGCCTCCCTCAGCGTCTCCGCGGCCTGTGGCGCCCGCCCGCGCGAGATCTCCTCGCGCCCTCGGCGGTGAAGCGCCTCGAAGCGATCCGCGTCGAGAGCTCCGCCGCCGAGAGCCAGCCCGTAGCCGCCACCCCCCGAGACGACGAGCTCGCCGCCGATCGCGCTGCGCAGTCTCGAGACCAACACCTGGACGGCGTTTCGCGGGTTCGCCGGGCCATCGCCGGACCACAGCTCATCGACGATCCGGTCGAGGTGGAGAGCGCTGCTGCGGTGAACCGTCAGCAGCGAGAACAGCGCCAGCACCCGGCCCTTCGGGAGGGGGCGCTCCCGACCGGCGCTTCGCGCCCGCACCGGCCCGAGGATGAAGAAATCCGGTGCAGGCGCGGGGGCCGTGGGCTCAGCGTCTGCGGGAATCTCGGAGCTGCTTCCAGCCATGCGATCAGCTTGCCGCGCCGAGCGCCGGTCCACAACGGGGGCGGCCCCCTGACTTTTCGACCGCCAACCCCTAGATTTGATGTCGTGGAACCTGCCCCACAAGTGCTCACCCTCGAGCGCTCGGAGGAACTGGCGGCGATCGACGCTGCGATCGAGTCCGCCGCCTCCGGCCGGGGCGGCACGATCCTGATCGAGGGACCGCCCGGAATCGGCAAGACCCGGCTGCTGCGCGAGGGCGCCGCGAGCGCAGCGGCTGACTTCGAGGTGCTCCGGGCGCGCGGAGACCTGCTCGAGCGGGAGTTGCCGTTCGGGATCGTCCGCCAGCTCTTCGAGGCCCGGCTCGCGGCCGCGAGTGGGCGCCGACGCGAGGCGCTGCTCGAGGGCGCGGCGAAGCTGGCCGAGCCGGTACTCGGGACCATGATCGAGCCGCCGGCCGAGCCGGCCCCCGACCGTGGCCTGACCGTCAACCACGGTCTCTACTGGCTGGCGGCGAACCTCAGCGATCAGGGTGCGGTCGCACTCGTGATCGACGATATCCACTGGGCCGACGTCCCCTCGCTCCAGTGGCTCGGATACCTGGCACGACGGCTCGACGGCATGTCGCTGCTCGTGCTGGCCGCCACCCGTCCGGTCGACGGCGAGCTTGCCGGGCTCGTCCAGGCCCTGGTCGCGGGACAGGCCGAGCGGCTGCTGACGCCGCAGCCGCTGAGCGACGAGGGGGTCGGGCGGCTGGTGACGGAGCTGACCGACTCCGATCCAGACGATGCATTCGTCGAGGCATGCAGTAGAGCGAGCGGCGGCAATCCGTTCCTGCTCCGCGAGTTGCTGCGCGCGGCCACCCAGCAGGGCGTCCCCCCGTCGCAGGCGAGCGCCGAGACGGTCTCCGCGCTCGCTCCGGAGACAGTCACCAGGGCGATCCTGGTGCGGCTCGAGTCGCTGCCGGAGGAGTCGGGGAAGCTGGCGCGAGCCGTGGCGGTGCTCGGCCGGGACGTGCCACTCGACGCCGCCGGCGAGCTCGCCGAGCTCGACACCGAGGAGGCGGCGGAGGCGGCGGATGCCTTGGCCGGTGCCTATCTGCTCGGCCCCGACCGCCTGCTCAACTTCGTTCATCCGATCGTCCGCACCGCGATCGAGGACGAGATGCCACCGTCGCGCCGGCGGCGGGCTCATGCCCGAGCCGCAGCGATCCTCGGTCGGCGCGGCGAGGATCCCGAGCGGCGCGCTGCGCACCTGCTGGTGGCCGATCCGGCGGGCTCGATCGAGGCCGTCGAGACCCTGCGCGCCTCGGCAAGGCGGGCCACCGGTCGCGGCGCGGCGCGGATCGCAGTCGTCTATCTGGTTCGCGCGCTCGAAGAACCGCCCGGGCCGGAGCTGCGTCCGGCCGTGCTCGAGGAGCTCGGGCTGGCGGCGGCCAGCGCGGCCGACCCACGCTCGGAGCAGTGGCTGCGGGAGGCCTATGCGGCGGCGGCCGAGCCCGCCTCACGCGGCCGCTGCGCCCTGGCGCTCGGCCGGGCGATGTTCTTCGCGGGCCGGCCCGAGGAGGCGTTCTTCGCCATCGACGAGGCGGAAGCCGACCTCGGCGAGAGCGAGCGCCCGATCGCCGCTCGCCTCGAAGCGGAGCTGATCGCAGCCGCTCGACTCGATCATGGCCTGCGCCCGCGGGTCAGCGAACGGCTGGAGCGGCTGGAGCGGCTCAGCGAGGGGGACGAGCTGGCGGGCTCGCTACTGCTCGCCCAGCGCGCCTATGAGCTAGCGCTGGCGGGTGACCCGGCCGAGCGGCCCGCGGAGATGGCGAGCGAGGCGCTCGGCTCCGGCGAGCTGCTCGCCGCACTCGGCCCGGAGGACCCGAGCGTCCTTGCTGCGGTCAACGCCCTCGCCCTATGCGAGCGCCTCGACGAGGCGATCGCGGCCTTCGATGCGATCGTCGAGGCGGCCGGCGAACGCGGCTCGGCGCTCGGGTTCGCGATGGCCTCGTGCTTCAGGTCGCAGGCGCACTACCGGCGCGGCGACATAGTCGCCTCGGAAGCCGATGCGCACGCCGCCGTCGAGGTTGCAGCAGCCGAAGGCTGGGGTCTGGGGATCCCCGCCGCCCGCGCCTTCCTCGTCTATGCGCTGCTCGAGCGAGGGCTGCTGGACGGGGCCGAGCGCGTGCTGACGGAGGCTGAGCTGAGCGAGGAGATCCCCGATCTCGTGATGTTCGACCCACTGCTCGAGAGCAGGGGCCGGCTCCGCATCGCCCGCGGCGACGTCGCCGGCGGGATCTCCGACCTGCTCGCCTGTGGAGAGCGCCAGCAGCGCTGGGGTGCGCAGAACCCGTCGGTGATCCCCTGGAGATCGATGACGGCCGAGGCGATGCTCTCGCTCGACCGGGTCGAGCGGGCACGCGAGCTGGCGGATGAGGAGGTCGAGCTCGCGCAGCGAGCCGCAACACCGCGGGCGCTCGGCATGGCCCTGCGGGTCGCCGGGATGGTCCATCGGGACGCTGAGCTGCTCGAGCGGGCGGTCGCAGTGCTCGAGCGCGGGCCAAGCCCGCTCGAGCTGGCCCGCGCGCGGCTCGCGCTAGGAGCGCTGCTGCGACGCTCCGGCCGTCGCAGCGACGCTCGCGAGCAGCTGCGGGCCGCCCTCGACGCGGCCGACCGGCTGCGGGCCGAGCCACTGGCCGTCGAGGCCCGCGAGGAGTTGCTCGCCTCCGGCGCGAGACCGCGACGCCCGCGTCTGTCGGGTCGCGATGCTTTGACGGCCAGCGAGCTGCGCGTCGCCTCGCGCGCGGCCGGCGGCATGAGCAACCGCGAGATCGCCCAGTCCCTGTTCGTCACCGTGAAGACCGTGGAGACGCATCTGCGTAACGCCTACCGAAAGCTCGAGATCGGCTCGCGCAAAGAGCTGCCGGACGCGCTCGAGACCCAGGAGGCTCTCGAGCCGTCCGCAGCGGACGGCTGAAAGCGATCTGAAAGGGCGATGAAAGCGGCCTCGGCGAAGCTGCGCGGGTCCGAAAAGCGTGGACCGCCAATCCCGGCCACAGACTCAAGCGAGGTCAAGATGCACAAAGCCGCCGCCATGCTCCTGGCAAGCCGCAGCCCCCGAGTCCCAGGAAGCCCACACCCGATTCGATCGACGTCCGTCAACCCGCGGGACCGTCGATAGCGCCCACCCGGCTGGACTCATTGGGGCTCGCGGCCCGCCTTCGAGCGGGCCGCTGCTTGCTCAGCGCCGGTCACCGGCACCGGCGTGTGGGGCCCCGGGCTCGCCCCCCAGCAGCGCCACTCGTCGCGAACCCGCGGCGGCCTCCTGCCAGAGCGCCTGGAGGCGCTCGAGCTCCTCTTCGCGACCGACGAAGTCCCAGGTCGATTCGAAGGCCAGGCGCGGCGGCAAGGGGACTGGAGCCGGCTCATTGCCCGTCGCCAGCGGCGCCCAGCCGACCTCGACCACCGGGACGGGATCCGGCAAGCCTTTGAGCTCGAGAGTGGGCCCAGCGAGTTGAAAGCATGCCCACCCCGCGAGCCCGCGAGGACGCCGGACAGTCTCGGTCCCGAGCACCTGGCCGCCGCTCGCCGCCGCACAAGTCGTGCTTCCTCGACTACCGCCGTTCCGTGGAGGTCATCGTCTTCATCGATGCTCACATCCCCGGCCGAGACCCCGACTCGCAGCGGCAGTCCCTCCTCACCCTGGCGTCCGGCCGCCTCGATCGCCTGCTGCATTGCGACTGCGCAGGCGAGAGCATCGGCCGCACCGCTGAAGGAGACCATCAGGCCGTCGCCGAGGCTCTTGATCTCGCGACCCTGCCCGGACTCGATTGGAGCGCGGAGCAGATCGAGATGCGCGGCCTGAACCTGTTCGAAGCGCTCGTCACCCAGACGGGCAAGTGCCTCGGTGGAGGCGACCGCGTCGGTAAACAGGATTGTCAGCGTTTCCTGCACGGGTTTTGAGAATATCCCGACGGGGGCGACGGGACGGCATCCCCGCCGGGATGCCAATTCATGTCCGTCTCCGGATGCCATTCCAGCGACGCATGGGTCGGGTGTGCCGCTTATCGGTTGCCTGGGACCGGCTCCGGCGACGAGCGGTAGGCGACCAGTCATCCAGCAGGCATTGCGCGGTCTGCCTTAGACGGTCTCAGGCGAGCGCAGCGCACCCAGGAGAACCCGAGAACCCCTCGGCTATCGAGGGTTCGCGGGAAGCCGGATGTCGCAGGTTCGAATCCTGCCGGGGGTATGAAGAACCGCCGAGATGCAGGGGTTTCGTTGGTCTTGCGGTGACCCTGGACCGTGGTCGCGAATGACTACCAGCAGTTATTGGGCGGTGCGCGACGAAAAGGCTTCGCCAAGGATCTCCCGCGGAGATCGGAGATGATGCTGGTGGTCTGCGCCGTAGGTTCTGACTAGACCCCCATAGCGTCAATCTACGAAACCGAAGGTCACAGGTTCGAATCCTGTCGGGCGCGTTGAGGATCTGGCCCAGTGACAACGGTTTGCGCCAGCCGATCTTCGTCTTGGTGGCCCTGGCGGTGAGGCACTGGAACCCATCCGCAGTTGACTAGCTGCTCGAGCGTAGCTCTATCTCGAACTGCTCCAGTTCCTCGCGGAAGCGTCGGTTGAGCTCCAGTTGAGGCGCGGCCCGGTCGCCCATCTCCAGGTCTGCCCTCCAGGCCCGGAGACGGGCGGCCAGGGTTGGCGCCCTGAAGAACTCGACCGACCGCTCCCCGACCTCGGAGTAGACGGCGCGCCAGTCGTGGAGGTTCGCCAGCTTGTCAGCGATGTAGATCGCGACGCCCCCAGTGCCGGATCGTACGGCGCTCTCGCGCAACGCCGACTTCCGACGCTCCCAGTCCTCGATCGTCGCGTCCTCTGTCAATGCCGCAACCAGAACGGCCACCCTCGGACCGAACCCCTCCCTTACCTCGCCGACCGTAACGCCCGATTTCTCGACCACGTCGTGCAGCAGGCCGGCTACGCAGACATCCTCGTCATAGCCCTGGTGGCGAAGAAGCTCGGCGACTTGGGTCGGGTGCTCCAGGTACGGCCTGCCGTGCCCACCTCGAGTCTGCCCTGAATGAGCCCGACGCGCCACGGAGAACGCCCTGGAGAGGGCGTTGGAGTCGACAACGAACTCGGGCAGACCGTCGCCTCGCACCGATTGCCCGTCGGAGGTCATTGCGGGCGGGAGCCAGGCACGTCCTGGCCGGGGATGCGGTCCTCGATCGCCTCGTAGGCGGTGTCGTAGATCCGCGTGGGGCCGATCCGCTTGACAACGCCGTCCGCATCGAGGACCTCGAGGACGGTGGGCTTGACGCGGGCCAGGCGCAGCTCGGCCCCGTAGTTCTTGGCCAGGCCGAGGATCTCGCCGATCGTCCCGGACCCCTGCGAGTCGATGTAGTTGACGCCCTCGAAGTCGAGCACGACGACCTCGAGCTTGGGGTCGGCCTCGTGGGCATGCGTCCGCAGGCGGTCCTCGAGCGCGTCGGCGTCGATGAAGAACAGGCCGGCGTCGAAGCCGAGCACGAGGACGCGGGGATAGGTCTCGCCGTCCGGGTAGGCGGCGATGCTCCGGAAGGCCTGGCTGCCGGGCCGCCGCCCCAGGACGGGCATCTCCGGCACCGCGGAGACGTAGACGAGCCAGCCGATCGAGAGCGCGACCCCGATCAGGACACCGGCCATCACGCCGGCGCTGAGGACCCCGACCAGCGCCGCGACGGCGATCCAGAAGTCGACGCGCTTGACGCGGAAGAGGCGGCGCATTCCGGTCACGTCCATCATGCCCATCACGACCGCCTCGATGATCAGGGCCGAGAGAACCGGCTTCGGGAGATCGGAGAACACCGGCGCGAGAAAGAGCAGCGTGAGGACCACCAGCCCGCCCGTCGTCAGCGAGGCGAGCGGCGTCTTGGCGCCGGTCTGGTCATTGAGCGAGCTCGAGGAGAGGCTCGCGGAGACCGGGATTCCCTGCACCAACCCCGCACCCGCGTTGGCGGCGCCCTGGGCGAGCGATTCCTGGTTGATGTCTACCTGGTAGCGGTGCTTGGACGCGAAGGCCCGGGCGTCGCCCGCCGTCTGGGAGAAGCCGATCAGAAGCAGCGCGAAGGCGGCGGACAGCACCACCTGCAGGTTGTCGCCGATGTAGGCGAGGTCGGGCAGCACCACGCTCGGCAGCCCGCTCGGCACGTCGCCGACGAGAGCGACGCCCTCGCCGCCGAGATCGAGGAGCGCCGAGGCGAGGAGACCACCGATGACCAGGACCAAGGCGCCGGGGACGCGGGGAGCCGCGAAGCGGAGGCCGAAGATCACCAGCAGGGACACGGCTCCGACGAGCAGGGTCGTGAAGTCCGTGTTGCCGATGCTGCCGAACCAGCTCTCGAGCTGCTCCCAGCTGTTCGACCCTTCGGCCTTGGTGCCGGTGATCCCGGCGAGCTCGCCGATCGCGACCTGGATGCCGGCACCGAACAGGAACCCCGTGATCACGGCCTTCGACAGGAACTGGGATATCCAGCCCATGCGAAAGGCCGCGAGCAGCAGGAAGAGGGCGCCCGTGAGGAAGGTGATCGAGGCGACCAGCGTCAGGATCTCCTTCCCCGATGCGCTGGCCGCGATCACCGCTCCCGCGGCGACAGCGGCCAGAGCCGAGCTCGGACCGGTGGCGATCTGGCGCGAGGTACCGAGCAGCGCGTAGATGATCGCCCCGGCCGCAGCCGCATAGAGGCCGTACTGCAGGGGGACGCCGGCGATGCCCGCGTACCCGAGGGACTTCGGCACCACGAGCGCCGCGACCGTGAGGCCGGCGACCAGATCTGGCCGAAGCCAGGTCCGCTGGTACTTCGGCAGCCAGTCGAGTATCGGGATCAGCCCCGAGAGGCGCGCACGCTTCCCGGTTCCAGGCCGGGCTCGCCTCATGATGGGATGCCGAATACCGCGATCGCGGCCATCGCCAGCCCGAGCGCTACGAAGAAGGCGACCCAGCCCCACTTCTTGGCCCGCCACGCGAGCCGCCCGGCGATGTAGGCCTGCAGCAGGTAGTAGATCGCGAACACTCGCGAGGCCAGCGCCACGGCGGAGGTGACGCCGGACAGTCTCGGTCCCGAGCACCTGGCCGCCGCTCGCCGCCGCACAAGTCGTGCTTCCTCGACTACCGCCGTTCCGTGGAGGTCATCGTCTTCATCGATGCTCACATCCCCGGCCGAGACCCCGACTCGCAGCGGCAGTCCCTCCTCACCCTGGCGTCCGGCCGCCTCGATCGCCTGCTGCATTGCGACTGCGCAGGCGAGAGCATCGGCCGCACCGCTGAAGGAGACCATCAGGCCGTCGCCGAGGCTCTTGATCTCGCGACCCTGCCCGGACTCGATTGGAGCGCGGAGCAGATCGAGATGCGCGGCCTGAACCTGTTCGAAGCGCTCGTCACCCAGACGGGCAAGTGCCTCGGTGGAGGCGACCGCGTCGGTAAACAGGATTGTCAGCGTTTCCTGCACGGGTTTTGAGAATATCCCGACGGGGGCGACGGGACGGCATCCCCGCCGGGATGCCAATTCATGTCCGTCTCCGGATGCCATTCCAGCGACGCATGGGTCGGGTGTGCCGCTTATCGGTTGCCTGGGACCGGCTCCGGCGACGAGCGGTAGGCGACCAGTCATCCAGCAGGCATTGCGCGGTCTGCCTTAGACGGTCTCAGGCGAGCGCAACGGACCTAGCGAGACCCGAGAACCCCTCAGCTATCAGGGTTCGCGGGAGCCGGATGTCGCAGGTTCGAATCCTGCCGGGGGTATCAGCGGCGCTGGTACCGGCACCGCTGATCGCGGGATTCAGGATCGGATTCGGACCATCGCGGGTCAGCCGCTAACTTTCCTCCCCTCGCGGTGGGCGTAGCTCAGTTGGTAGAGCTCCTGGTTGTGGTCCAGGTGGTCGCGGGTTCGAGTCCCGTCGCTCACCTTTAGGATCGACCTGATGACCGACGAGCCCGATCCGCCCCCCGAGCAGATCGACGCGAAGATCGAGGAGCTGGGGGACTGGCGCGGCGAGATGCTCTCCCGGATGCGCCGCCTGATCAAGCAGGCCGACCCCGAGATCGCCGAGGAGATCAAGTGGCGGAAGCCCTCGAACCCCTCGGGCGTCCCGGTCTGGTCCCACGACGGGATAATCTGCACCGGCGAGGTGTACACGGGCAAGGTCAAGCTCACCTTCTCCCGGGGAGCCTCGCTCGACGATCCGGTGGGCCTCTTCAACGCGAGCCTCGAGGGCGGGGTCAGGCGCGCCATCGATCTCCACGAGGGAGACGAGATCGACGAGGGGGCCTTCCTGGCCCTGATCCGCGCCGCGGTGGCCCTGAACACGTCTTGAGCCCTTGCGCTGAGGCGCTTGTCCGTAACAGACCCGATCCCGACCTGGCTGATGCTGGTCGACGGCCACTGCGACCACCATTCTGCCGGCCTTTCCGAACTCAGTCCCCCGGCTTCGGACCGACGACCCGGATGACCTCGCCGGAAGCGTCGGCGTAGACGTCGAACTCGCCTCTCGCGCCGAAGTCATCTTCGTTGTAGATGGGAAGTCGACGTCAAGGCCCCCGGACCCGATTGACGGTTCCGCCGAGCTCAGCCGCGGCGATCTCACCGGCCCGGCGGGCGTCGACTGGGCCGTCGGCCACCGAATCCCGCGGTCCGGACTCGCCGCCATCACTGCCGGAGCGGGTCGCCGGCTCGGGGGCCGCCTTGGCCTCAACGGCGGACTCCTCCTCGCCTGCGAAGGCGGAGAGCCTAGGGGCTCCTCCCGTGCCGGCGCAGAACATGCGAACGCCCTGGCCGAGCGGCCAGGGCGTTCGGGAGGCTTGCTTTCTGGGTTGCCCGCTTCTAGGCGGCCTGCGGCGCCGTTCTCGAAGCTTCCTCGGGCAGGCTGGCCACGCCTCTGACCAGCAGCAGACCGAAGGCAACCTTTGCCAGGACATCCACGATCGCGAAGATCCCGACCTCGGTCGTGAGGCTGAGCACCTCGCTGCCCTCGGTTCCGAGCACCCAGACGATCGGGTAGGTGAACCAGAGCGCGGTCAATACGAACAGCAGGCGGTCATACAGCCCCGCGGCCTCGGGTCCGCGCTCGCGAGCGGCCGTCCGAATCGGGACGAAGATCGCGTAGAGGACGACGAAGAAGGCGATGCAGCCGATCGCGTACCAGACGTACTTGACGCCGTCATCCACCGTCAGCGCTGCGATCGCTCCGGTCACGATCATGACCAGATCGGCGCCGATCACGCCCCAGATGAGCGCGTTTCTTTCCCGCGCGTCCTCGGGCTTGCGCAACCTTGGCAGCCCGACCGTCATCAGGCCGAGAAGAAGCAGCGGCGTCGTAATCGCCCAGTCGATGTAGCGCGCGTAGTAGATCACGCGATCCTCGACGAAGGTGCGTCCCTGGTCGTTCGCCATCGCGAAATACGCGAGAGCGGCGACCGCGACAATGAAACCGCTGACAACGACGTGATGGCGTTCGACGCCGGGGACGGAACGCCAGAGGGCGAGGATCAGTACCAGGCCGAGCGTCATGCCCGCACAGCCGATCCAGAGCCAGGTTTCAATCATGCCGGATCCTCTCGAATTTGGGGTCGGATTCGCTTCGGAATGCGGGGCGGCGAGCTAGGTGGATCAACGATGTATCGGCGTCAGGTTCGATCGGCGGATGCGGGGGCCGGTCGACACGCCTCGGACGTTGCTGATAGACCGGCTCTGAGTTATGGCCGACCGAGACGACCTCGAATTCACCTACTCGCTGATCGATCAGATCTTCCGCCTGAGCCTGGGTGAGCTCGCTGACTTCAGTGGGGCCAAGTTCGACGGCAACTGGTCGCTCTCGCTGGAGGATGCGCAGCGACGTAAGCACGAGTACGTCGCGGAGTCGATCGGAATCGCGCCGGGCCGTCGCGTCCTCGACCTGGGGTGCGGGTGGGGCCCTCTGCTGGCGTTCATCCGCGATCGCGGGGGCGAAGGCGTTGGAGTGACGCTCTCGAGCGCGCAGGCGGAGGCCTGCCGCAGGCACGGGCTGGACGTCCACATCCAGGATGCGCGCGAGGTAACCGGCGAGACCTTCGGCCGCTTCGACGCGATCGCCAGCCTCGGCGCCTTCGAGCACTTCTGCTCGCCCGAGGACTACCGTGCCGGTCGCCAGGAGGACCTCTACCGAGAGCTGTTCTCGAACATCGCCGGCCTGCTGCCGAGCGGCGGGCGCCTGTTCCTGCAGACGATGGTGTTCGGCCGGAACATGATCGACCCCGATGAGGTCGACATCAATGCTCCGCGCCACTCCGACGGGTGGTACGTGGCCCTCATGGGCAAGCAGTTCCCGGGCTCGTGGCTACCCTTCGGCTCAGAGCAGGTGGTCAGCTGCGCGGAGCCCGAGTTCGAACTGGTTTCGAAGCTGAGTGGGCGGATGGACTACCTCGAGACGATCCGCCGCTGGCGAGAGCGGTTCGCGGCGCCGAGCTTTCGCAAGACGTTGATGAAGGCCCGGCTGGTTCCCCACTGGCTCCGGAGCCCGGACTTCCGACTCGCGTTCACCTCCGGCGTCAGCGCCAACAGCGTCTGCTTCGAGCGGGAGCTGCTCGACCACTACCGGCTGGTCTTCGAGCGCCGATAGCGCGGTTCACCCGTGGTCCGGCCGCAGTGACCGAGCGGCTAGCGTTAAGCGAGATGGATACCGAAACTGGAGATCAGGCACCCGGCGCCGCTTCGGCGTCGTCGCAGCGCCCCGGCCCGTCGTTTCCGATGAAGGTCTGGGGTTACGACCGCCACGCCGTTGATTCGCGCCTCGCGACGCTAGAGGAACAGCTCGCTCAGCTCGAGGCCTCCCGCGCCGCAGCGGCCGCGGGCCCGGAGCTGGTCGGGGTGGGGGAGAAGGTGGAGGAGATCCTCGCCGCTGCCCGCGAGGCTGCCGCGAGCGCCCGCGGCCAGGCCGCCGAGCGAGCGGCCGAGCTGACCCGGGAGAGCGAGCAGGCGGCCGAGCAGCTTCGCAAGGAGACCGACGAGTACGCCGCGAGGTTGCACCGCGAGGCGGACGCCCACGCCGCGAGCACTCGCTCGGAGACCGAGGCCGAGACCGAGGAGCTCAAGACCACCGCCCGGGCCGAGGCCGAGGCGGCCACCCAGGCGGCCGAGGAGGAGGCCGAGGAGATCCTCCGCGAGGCGCGGCTCGAGCAGGCGCGGGTCGAGGACTCGATCATCGAACTGCGCCAGCGGCGCCAGCAGGTGATCGCGAGCATCGAGCGGCTCAAGGGGAGCCTGGGTTCGATGGTCGGCGAGGTCGAGAGTGGTACCGGCCAGTTCCTGGCCGCGAGTTCGGAGCAGGCGGATTCGGTCGCCCCCGAGGTCGCCGAGATCGATGCCGATCAGGCCGACGAGGATCTGGCCGATGAGGAGATCACGGCGGATGAGCCGACCGAGGGGCATGGATCGGAGGCCAAGACATTCGTCTACGAGGAGGCCGAGGAGCCGGCGGTCCGGACCGAGGACCTGTAGACCCTTGGGGCCGGCGATTGCCCACTAATTGGCACGCTAGTTGGTGAGTGCCGCCGCGACCGCCTCGATCTCGTCGCCGCGGTCGGAGATCAGCGCCGCTCCCGCCGCCTCGAGCCTGGCGATGTCCTCGGAGGCGACGCCGTCGAGGGGCAGGGGCTCGCCGAGCTCGATCTGCCAGCGGAAGTAGCGCGGGCCCGCGCCCATCTGGTGGCCGCGGGCCACCGGCGCGCCCGGCGTGTGGTTGAGGAGGACGTGGGCCCAGTGGTTGGAGGAGTCGGATTGGCCGTCGAGCATCGCCCCGATCACCGGCGGCTCGCCGCCGCCGCTGGGCAGGATCCACCCGAGCGACCCCCAGCCGGCCACCTGGTCGGGCTCATAGCCGCGCTCATGGTGACCGGTGCCGAGCGAGACGACGAGCAGATCCTCCGGCCGGATCGGCTCACCCTCGGTGCGTTTCAGGGCCTCGATCACCGCCGCTATCGTCGGGTTGTTGACGAAGACGCCGCCGTCGACCAGCGCAGCCCCGTCGAGCTCGTGGGAGGGGAAGTAGGTCGGCGCTGCCGAGGTCGCGAGCCCCGCATCCACCGCCGTAGCCGTGGCGCTCGCGCCCCAGCGCTTGAAGAAGCGCGGCTCGCGGCCGTGCATGTCGTAGGAGCTGACCAGGATCTCCGTCAGGGCTTCGCCGATCGTGCGAGGACCGAACCTCTCGACCAGCACCTGCTCGAGCTCGTCGAGCCCGTACTTCGGGTCGATCAGCTCGCTCGCATAGCCGAGGCCGGGAACGCGCTCCAGGGGCGGGCGCTCGAAGATCCGCTTCGCCTCCGGTCCGCTGTAGAGCTCGACCATGTCGGCCGGGGTCATGATCGGAGCGCCGGCGTCGTCGGGTGTGGTCAGCGCCAGCGTGATCAGGCCGCCGGTCGAGGTCCCGGCGATCAGGTCGAAGCTCGAGGCGAGCGTAGCCTCGGGATCGCCCTCGCGGATCAACTCGTCGAGACGGCGTAGCAGGAGCGCCGGAATCAGGCCGCGGATCCCGCCTCCGTCGACCGCGAGGATCCGGAAGCGCGACTCCAGCGGCGCGTGGAAGGATCGCTCGGGAGCGTGGGGCTCGGGCATGACCAGACCATATGGCAATCTCGGGCGCAGCCTACGTTTCTCACGTTCGTTCCCACCTCGTCGTTGTAGACCTCAGATGCCGGCATCGATCTCGCCCAAGCCATTCAGCCTCTTCTTCCGTGAACAGGCCCCGGCCGTGGACCGGTTGCTGGGCGCCTCGCTCGCGCCGGAGGATGCCGAGGAGTGCCTACAGGAGACCTTCATCGCCGCGCTCCGCGCCTACGACGACTTCGACGGCGCCAACCCGCGCGCCTGGGTACTGACGATCGCCCGGCGCAAGTTGATCGACCACGCCCGCGCGGGCGCCCGCCGGCCCGAGGTGCCTCTCGAGGCGGAGCCGCCTGCTTCTCCCACCCCTGACGCGCCGCTGCAGGCCGAGATCTGGCAGGAGGTGGCATCGCTGCCCTCCAAGCAGCGCCTCGCGATCGTGCTCCGCTACAGGCTCGACCTCCGACATCGTGAGATCGGAGCGGTCCTCGCCTGCAGTGAGGCCGCGTCCAGACGCAGCGTGCACGAGGGGCTCGAGAAGCTGCGCCTTGCCCGCGGCGTCGGAGGATCGACAAACACCACCGAGGAGGAGAGCGCATGAGCCCGCGAGAACCGAGCAACGGCGAGCGCCGGATTCTGGACGCGATTGCGGCCGGCCGGCCCGGGGCCCGATCACCCGATCTCGAGGGGGCGGCGGCGGAGCTCGCCGCGAGGGCGGATCGTGAGGGTCTGGTCGAGGTCGCCTACACGGAGACTGACTCCCCGATCGGCAGGCTCCTGATCGCCGGGACCGACATCGGCCTGGTCGCGGTCGGATGGGAGAGCACCGACCGCGAGGAGATGCTGGGCGAGCTGGCCGAGCGGATCGGCCCACGCGTTCTCGAGGCTCCGACCCGGCTCGACGGCGTGCGTCGCGAGCTCGACAGCTACTTCGAGGGCGGCCTGCGGAGATTCCGGAGCCCGCTCGACTGGCGGCTCACCTCAGGCTTCCGTCGGCAGGTCCTGACCGAGACCGCACGGATCCCCTACGGCAGCACGCTCAGCTACGCGGAGGTGGCTGAGCGTGCCGGGAGCCCGCGCGGCCACCGGGCGGCGGGTAGCGCTCTGGGCTCGAATCCGATCCCGGTCGTCGTCCCCTGCCACCGCGTCCTGCGCGGCGACGGCAGTCTCGGCGGGTACGGCGGCGGCCTCGCTATCAAGCGCAAGCTGTTGCAACTCGAAGGCGCGATCGAGTAAGTACACGCGCGCCGCGTAACATCTACGACGTGCCTGAGTCAGAATCGACTGATCCGGGGGGGATCGAGCCAGCGTCCGACCTCGTCGACAGCGAGATCACACGGGCGGCCTGGGATTTCGCCGCGGCCGCACATGGCGACCAGCGTCGCAAGGGTGACGGTGCGCCCTACATGGCCCACCCGCTCGAGGTGGCCCGGCTCGTGGTCGATCACGGCGGCAATCGGACCCAGGTCGCTGCCGCCTTCCTGCACGACGTACTCGAGGACACCGAGACCGCCGGGACGACTATCGAGGACCGCTTCGGTCCGGAGGTGGCGGCGTTGGTTGCGGCGCTCAGCGACGACCCGGCGATCGCCGACTACGAGGCCCGCAAGGCCGCACTTCGCGAGCAGGTCGAAGCGGCTGGGGCGGAAGCGCAGCAGATCTACGCTGCCGACAAGCTCGCCAACAGCCGTGAGCTCCTCCGCGTCTATAGGAGCGAGGGCGAAGCTGTGGCTCCGCGCTACAAGGCGCCGCTCGACGTGAGGTTGGCGATCTGGCGCGCCGACCTCGCGATGGTGCGCGGGCGGCTCGGCGATGCGGCCCTGGTCGGAGCGCTCGAGGGTCAGCTCGACGAGCTCGAGAACGAGCTCGTCGCGGCTTCCGCGTAAGCGAGTGCTTGAATGTCGGCCATCGCGATCGACGCTGACGCAACCCTCAAGGCCCTGGCGGAGCCGCGCCGCCGCGAGATCCTGCGCCTGATCGGTGGGGGAGAGCTGAGCGCCGGCGAGGTCGCATCGCACTTCGACGTCAGCCGGCCGGCGATCTCTCAGCACCTCGGGGTGCTCAGGGAAGCCGGCCTGATTCGCGAGAGGCGAGAGGGATCGCGACGCATCTACAGCGCGATGCCCGAGCGGATCGAGCAGCTCGGCGACTATCTGGCGGGGTTCTGGGACGACGGCCTGCAAGCGCTGAAGCGAGCGGCAGAGGCGGAGCAGGGGAAGGGGGGCCAGGGTGGCAGCTGATTCGTCGCGGTTGAAACCGGTCGAGTGCTCGGTCCTGATCGAGGCCGGCCCCGAGGTTGTTTTCCGCTACTTCACGGACCCGCGGAAGATCATCGCCTGGATGGGATCGGAGGCGATGCTCAATCCGGTGCCGGGCGGCGCCTACCGCGTGAGTCTGCCGATCGGCTACACGATCGTCGGCGAGTTCGAGGCGGTCGATCCACCTCAGCGGGTCGTCTTCAGCTGGGGCTGGGACCACGAAGAGACGCTCGTGCCGCCGGGCGCCAGCAGGGTGGAGGTTGATCTGGAACCGGTCGAGGACGGCACCCGGGTGCTGCTCCGCCACACCAAGCTCGGTCCCGAATCCGCCGCCCAGCACACGATCGGCTGGGTCCACTATCTCGAGCGCCTGCGGGTCGCCGCGGCCGGGGGCGAGCCCGGGCCCGACGAGGGTCCGCGGGCCGGCGGCGGCCGCGGCGAGCGGCCCTGACTGGGGCCGTGACGGATCCGGTCTCAGCGCGCCGTCACGGCCGGGCGGCCGAGCCGATGATCTAGCCTCAAATCCGATGTTTTCCCTCGAGGCGCTGGGCGCGGCGGGACTGGCCGCGACCGGCGTGGCATACGCGATCCGCGCCGTCCGGCTTGCCGAGCAGGGTCGGCCCCTGCCCGCATGGCGGCTGCTCAGCTTCGCCGCCGGGATCGCGGTGCTGGCGATCGCGGTCCTCTCGCCGCTGGAGGCGCTGGCCGAAGAACTGATCACCGGCCACATGGTCCAGCACCTGCTGATCATCGACATCGCGGCCCTGCTCGTCGTTGGGGGCCTGACCGGTCCGATGCTGCAGCCGATCCTCGCGGTCCGCTGGCTGCGCTGGACCCGCGCTCTCGCCGACCCGGTTGTCTCATTCGTGCTCTGGGCGGCGGTCCTGTACATCTGGCACATCCCGGCGCTTTATCAGGCGGCCACCTTCGACAGCGAGCTGCTGCATGCGCTCGAGCACTTCACCTTCTTCGCCGCCGGCCTTGGGATTTGGCTCTCGTTGATCGGACCGCTGCCGAAGCCCGCATGGTTCGGTAATGGAGCCAAGGTCGTCTACGTCGTTGCGGTGCGACTGGTCGGGACCGTGCTCGCCAACGTCCTGATGTGGTCGGGGGCCGTCATCTACCCCGACTACGAGCCCACCCAGTTCGCGCGCGGCGTCGAACCGCTCTCCGACCAGGGCACCGCTGGGATCGTGATGATGTTCGAGAGCACCGCGATCACGCTCGGCCTGCTCGGCTGGCTCTTCTTCCGCTGGGCGCGTCAGGACATCGAGCGGCAGGAACTCCTCGACTACGCTTTCGAGCAGGGCATCGAGCTTGATGCGGATCGGGCGTCGCGAGCCGTCGCGGCGGGACAGGGTGAGCGGCTGCGCGAGCGGATCGCCGCTGGAGCCGAGTCCGGAGCCGACCCCTCGACCGAGACCAGACCATGACCGATTCCAACCGCTTCCTCTACATCTTCGTGTTCATCGTCGGCACCGGGTCGCTCGGCGCCGAGATTGCCGCCGCCCGCTTGATGGCGCCCTTCTTCGGGGCATCTACGATCGTCTGGGCGAACACGATCGGGATCGTCCTGGTTGCGCTCAGCATCGGCTACTGGCTTGGAGGCAAGGTCGCGGACCGCCATCCACACCTGCGCGGGATGTCACTGATGGTGATGGCGGCCGCAACCATGCTGGCCCTGGTCCCACTAGTCGCCCGCCCGCTGTTCGACATCTCCGTCGACGCCCTCGATTCGATCTCCGCCGGCGCCTTCGTCGGATCGCTCTTCGGTGTGCTCTTCCTTCTCGCCGTGCCGGTCACCCTGCTCGGGGCCGCGGCGCCCTACGCGATCCGGCTCGCGGTTCCCGACGTCGAGCACTCGGGCAGCGTCTCGGGCCGGTTGTACGCGATCTCCACCGCAGGCTCGCTGGTCGGGACCTGGCTCTCGGCCCTGCTCCTGATCCCGCTCGTCGGCACCCAGCGCACCTTCATCATCTTCGCGGCGGCGATTGCACTCGTCGCCGCGATCGGCCTCGGAAGGCGTTTTTTCGCGGTCCCCGCCGCCCTCTTTCTCGCGCTCGCGATCCCCGTCGGCACCGTCAAGGCGACCGGTAACGGTGAGGTGATCTTCGAGACCGAGACCGAGAACCAATACGTCCGCGTGATCGAGCAGGAGGACGGCGACCGGGTCCTCGAGCTGAACGAGGGCCAGGCCGTGCATTCGCTCTACAAACCGGGCACGGTGCTCACCGACAACGTCTGGGACGGCTATCTGATCATGCCGTTCGCAGGGCGCAGCGAGCCGCCGGAGAAGATGGCGATCCTCGGCAACGCCGCCGGCACCACCGCTCGGGCCTACGGCAAGTACTTCCCCGAGACCGAGATCGACGGCGTCGAGATCGACGGTGAGCTGCACGACGTCGGGCGCCGCTTCTTTGCGATGGACGAGGCTACGAATCTCACTACCCACACCGCCGACGCCCGTCCCTGGCTACGACAGAGCGACGGCGGCTACGACGTGATCATGGTCGACGCCTATCGCCAGCCCTACATCCCCTTCTACCTGGCGACCAAGGAGTTCTTCGAGCTCGCCAAGAGCCGCCTGGCCCCCGGCGGAGTGGTGATCGTCAACGCCGGCCACCCCGAGGGCAACGACGACCTCGAGACCGTGCTCGGCTCGACCATGGCCGAGGTCTTCCCAACCGTGATCCGCGACCCGAAGGAGGACACCAACACCCTACTGCTTGGCTCCGAGGGCCCCGCCTCGGGCGATCGCCTGGTCGATTCGCTGCCCGATCTTCCCGAAGACCTGCGTGTGCTCGCGGCCACCGAGGCGGCGAAGATCGAGCCCGCCTACACCGACGGCGACGTCTACACCGACGACCTCGCCCCGGTCGAGTGGCTGATCGACAGGTCGATCCTGGGCTACGCGGGCGAGAACTAGCCAGCGGCCAACGGGTCGATGATCCGCGACGCTCGGCTCCGCGTAGTTCTGCGCGACCGGCCGTTCTTGTTCGTTCCCAAACGTCGCCTCGCAGCTCCGCGACTCGCTACCTTGTCGGACACGGATAACTGGCCCGGGGCTCGCCCCGCGACCAACCGACACGCTTCCAATCAAGGAGAAACGTCTTGAACCCGAGCACCGCCACCGCCGAGACGACCGACCAGGACTTCCAGGTAGCCGATCTCTCCCTCGCCGCCTTCGGCCGCAAGGAGATCGATCTTGCCGAGCACGAGATGCCCGGCCTGATGTCCACTCGTCGCGAGTTCGCCGACTCCCAGCCGCTCGCCGGCGCCCGGATCACCGGCTCCCTGCACATGACCGTCCAAACGGCCGTCCTGATCGAGACGCTGATGGCGCTCGGCGCCGAGGTGCGCTGGGCCTCCTGCAACATCTTCAGCACCCAGGATCACGCCGCCGCGGCCGTGGCCGTCGGCCCCGACGGGACCCCCGAGGATCCGAAGGGCATCCCTGTCTTCGCCTGGAAGGGCGAGACGCTCGAGGAGTACTGGGATCTCTGCGAGAAGGCGCTGGTCTGGCCCGACGGCGACGGTCCGAACATGATCCTCGACGACGGCGGCGATGCGACCCTGCTCGTCCACAAGGGCACCGAATACGAGAAGGCCGGCGCCGTTCCTGATCCCGATACAGCCGAGTCGGAGGAGATGGCCGTGATCCTGCGCCTGCTCAAAAGCTCGCTCGACGCCGACCCCCAGCGCTGGACGAAGATCGGCGAAACGGTCATGGGCGTCACAGAGGAGACCACGACGGGCGTCGGTCGGCTCTACCAGTTCGCCGAGACCGGGGACCTGCTCTTCCCGGCGATCAACGTCAACGACTCGGTCACCAAGTCGAAGTTCGACAACCTCTACGGCTGCCGCCACTCCCTGATCGACGGGATCAACCGGGCCGTCGACGTGATGATCGGCGGCAAGGTGGCCGTGATCTGCGGCTTCGGCGACGTCGGCAAGGGTTGCGCGGAGTCCCTTCGTGGCCAGGGCGCCCGGGTGATCGTCACCGAGATCGATCCGATCTGCGCGCTGCAGGCCTCTATGGAGGGGTTCGAGGTCCGGCGTCTCGAGGACGTGCTCGAGACCGCCGACATCTTCATCACCGCGACCGGCAACAAGGACATCATCACCGGCGATGACATGGCGCGTATGAAGCACCAGGCGATTGTCGGCAACATCGGCCACTTCGACAACGAGATCGACATGGCCGGCCTGGAGTCCCGTGACGACGTCGAGCGGATCGAGGTCAAGCCGCAGGTTCACGAGTGGCGCTTTGGCGACGGCCACTCGGTGATCATCCTCTCCGAGGGCCGCCTGCTCAACCTCGGAAACGCGACCGGGCACCCGTCGTTCGTGATGTCGAACTCGTTCACCAACCAGGTGATCGCTCAGATCGAGCTGTACGGCAAGAACGACGACTACGACAAGCAGGTCTACGTCCTGCCGAAGCATCTCGACGAGAAGGTCGCCCGCCTCCATCTGGGGGCTCTGGGCGCCGACCTCACAGAGCTGAGCGATGAGCAGGCCGCATACCTCGGGATCCCGAAGCAGGGGCCGTTCAAGCCCGACCACTACCGCTATTGATCCGGCGGGCGGGGGGTCTATCGGCGGCCCTCGCCCTTCCGCTTGCCTTTTCGGCGCTTCTTCGGTTTCGGCTTGAGGGTCGCCTTTGCAGTGCCGCCGGGGGTGTTGTCTGCCTTGACGGCGGCGACCCTGATCTTGGCGCTGTCGATCCCGGGAACCTGCTTAACGGTTAGCTTCGGCCGCTTGGTCAGCTCTGAAAGCCGGCGGCCGTCCTTGAGCAGGATCGAGGCCGCGTAGCCCTTCGCGCCCACGACCTTACGCCAGCTGACCACCAGGCGGGTTCCCTTGCGTCGCACGCGGAGCTTCCTGGGCTTGCCCAGCTTGATCGGCTTCGGCGCCTCGTAGACCGCGACCGAGTTGCTCTGCCGCGGCAGCCCCGAGGAGAGCACGGTGGCGATGATCAGCCGCCTTCCCTTGGGACCGTCGGCGGACTTGAACCGGAGCTTGCCCCGACCGCCGGATACCGCGCCGAGCCGCTTGGCGACCCCGTTGCCCTGCTCCATGAAGACAACCTTCTGCCCCGGGATTCTGCGGATCCCATAGCGCAGCGTGCGCTTGCGGCCCTTGCCCTTGGCCACCCTCGCGCTCACCCTCGGAGCGGGCAGGCCGTCGGCGGTCCGCACCGCGCCGATCTCGTCCCCGCCCGAGACGGACTCCACCCGCCACGTCCCGGCTGCGGGATGATCGAGCATCGCGTAGGTGTTGCCGTCCGACCCGAAGCGCTCGATCGCGCCGACCGGCGTGCTCACCGTCTGACCGTTCGCCGCTGGCGTCTGCAGGACCGCGCCGCCAGGACCGACCAGGCGCACCTGGGGCGGGGACGGGCCGGTGCCGTCGATCACGACGCCGGCGTGCGGAAGGCCGCTGCCGAGCTGGAAGGTCGTTTGGGTTGCGGCGGACTTCGCCGACTTGACGGTCTTGAACTTGCCGAGGTTGCAGCCGCCGAAGATGTCGTAGCCGCCGCCCCAGAACAGCGCCGCACCGGCGCTGCCGAAGGGCGAGATCGAGGCACAGCCGGCGAGCGCCTTGTTCGAGAGCAGAGCGGTAACCTCGATCGCGCCGAGCGAGTCGAAGAGCGGGATGCCGTTGACCTTCGCCGAGCCATTCAGGGTGAATGCGCCGCTGTTCAGGTCGACCGCGCCGGCGAGCGACCCCTCGCTGAAGTCAACCGGACCGAAGCCAACCTTTACCTCTGCGCCGACGTCGAGTCGTCCGCTGGTCTTGTACTGCGCGAAGGCGGTGCCGACCGGGATCGAGACGATCGAGCCCTTACCGTCGATCCGCAGGATCCCGGGCTCGGGTGCATCGGGGAATGTGTAGCTGATCGTTCCGTTGAGCTGCGCGAGCGCCGCGTTGCCTCCGATCGGAGGACCGGCGTTGACCTTCCCCCCTCCGGCCAGCTTGAGGGGGTTGGTGTTGATCGCGAAGTTGAGCTGCTTGAGGAAGACGAGCGGCGCGATCGGGATCCCGGTGCCGGGCAGATCGAGGGAGCCGTTCCCGTAGTCGAATTCGCCGTCCCTGAGCCCGAAGTTCGTCTCGATCCCGGCTCCGGTCGCCGCCAGGAAGAGGCCGCCCCCGCCCTGGAGCAGCGACGGATCATCGGCATAGATCAGATGCAGATTGCGCACCGCGACCAATCCGAGGGAGAGATCGTTGGCGCGGAGCTGTACCGCTCCCTTCTTGACGATCAGCCCGGACTGGTTGTCGAGCACCAGCTTGCTGCCTCCGGTCACAGTGCCGCCGAGAAGCAGGCTGAAGGGGTCGGGCAGCTTCAGGTTGACCGGTATCTCGAGCTCCCCGTTTGCGGACAGGCGAGGACTGGTCTTGCCCGAGACCGGCAGGTCGAGGAACTCGCTCTTCAGTTTCTCGGTATCGAACAACGCCGGATTCCCTGCCAGATCCTTGATCTGGCCTCCGCCCTTCGGCAGCTTCAGGCCCAGCTTCCCGCTTTCGAGCTGGATGTTCCCGGCCTTGACCAGGACCTTGCCGTTGCTCGTCAACGTTCCCTTGCCGAGGTCGATCGTGATCTTCGACTTGGCCGCCGCTCCCGCGCCGGGGCCGTCGCCCCCTCCCGGAGACAGATCGAGGCCGTTGAGCCGCATGCTGCCCGTGGCCGTGTAGACCTTGCCCTTGCGCTCGAAGCAACCCGGAGTGGCGAGCATCACCGCCTTGCCGTAGGTGATCTTCGGGACGCACCCGCCGCCGCCGCCCTCGCCTGCGCCGACCGGACCGAACGGAGCGACGCGGATCGCCGACTCGCCCGTGCCCGCCGACCAGACCGTCCAGCCACCGCCGTCCTCGGCGGCCCCGAGGTCGAGGAGGAAGGCGCTCGATTCCTTGCTCTCGAACGTCGTCGTCTTGCCCCAGATTCCGTTCACCGCGCGCCGATAGCGGACCCGGTCGGGGCTCTCGTTGTCGTCCACCCATGCTGCGTGCAGGTTCCCGTTTCCGTCCTCGAAGAAGTCGCGGTCACGCGGATCTCCCTTGGCGCTGACGGGGGTCGGGGAGACGAAGGACCGGGTCGCCTCGTCGTAGCGTTTGACCTTGAGGCGACGGCGACCCGGCTGGCCCTGGCGGTAGATCAGGTACGTGCCCTTGAGACCCGAGGCGATGCGCGGCTCATCTCCCGGTCCAAGGGGCACGACGGGCTCCCAGTTGGCGATCGAGTTGTGATCGCCGAATCCGCCGTAGCGGCGTGTGTAGAGGTTCTCGAGATCGGTGAACGCAGTTATCGGAGTGAGCGGATTGAGGAAGCCGATCGATCCCTCATAGGTAATCTCGCCGACGGTGTCATTGAGCCGGGCTCGTGCCTCGACCGGCGATCCAGCGCTGAGCGGGGAGGCCTGGAAGAAGGTGCCGGCGGTGACGCTCCCGATCGTCGAGATCGAGAAACCGCCGGGCCCGAAGTAGGCGTCGCCGCCAAAGCTCATTTCGGAGCTACCGACCGCCCTGGGTGGGCTGAAGGTCTGCCCGCCATCGGCGGAGCGCAGAACATAGGTCTTGAGCAGGGGGGACGGAAACGCGCAGCAGCGGCTTGTGACGATGAAGACCTCGCCGCCCTCGAGGAACACGCGCGGACCTGCGTCGTCTTCTCCCTCGGGCACGGCGATCAACTTCTCGATCGCGCACCCATTCGCCCCGCGCGGGAGCTTGCAGTAGTGGACCGGCTCGTCGCCGGCGGCACGCTCCGTCCACGCGATGTGCGCCGCCCCGCTCTCCTCGACCGCAATGTGGGGGTCGAGCCCGGTCGGGTCGAGAGTAAAGGGCTTCGCCAAAGCGGCCGCCGGCAACGCCAGCGCCCAGACCGTGAACAACACCGCGGCTGAAGCCACGCGCCTCATCGAAACCCCGTTCTGTTTCTCACCACTATCGTAGACCCAGCGAGGCCCCATAGCAAGCGGCTCAGCGGGGTGCGTGACGCTCCTCAGGGTGCTCGGGCCGGCCTCGCGCGCTCCTGATCAGGGCGGCGGCGAAATCGAGTACGAAAGCGAGCGCGCGGCCCGCCGGGCCGGTGACCAATCGCGTCCCGAGTGAGGCGGGGGCGCTCTGCGGGGGACTCCGGTCGTTCACGCCTTCGGGCCGAGCTCGACCAGGTCGCGCTCGGGCTCGATTCCCCAGCGCTCGGCCGCCTCGGCGAGCTCCGGCGCAATCTGCCAGCGGTCGGGACGCTCCGGCCCCTCGTGCTCGGGATTGGCGCCCTTGAGCGCCATGCTGCCGGTGTTGTCGCCGATGCGGCGGATCTCGGCCAGGTCGGCCTCGCTCAGCAGCTGTTCCTCCGGGAGCCCCGCCAGCTCGGTGCGCTTGTCCTCGATCGGCCGGGCGCCGGCACCGATCTCCTGGATCAGGGTCGGCGCCACGCAACACACCGCGGGCTGAGCGAGGTTCCACTGGCAGGCGAGCTGGATCGGGGTGAGCCCGGTCCGCTCGAGTATCGGCTGCAGCCGGGCGAGCTTCTCGGAGCCGGCCTCGACCCAGCCCTCGGGCCTGAACTTGCGGTGGTCGTGCTCGGCGAAGGTGTGTCCCGGCGCCACGTCACCCCAGAGCAGGCCGCCGTAGTCGACAACGCGCGTGATCAGGCGTATGTCGCTGTTGGCGGCGGCGTCGAGCACCAGCTCACCGGGCCAGGGCTCGAGCGGGTTGAGGATCACCATCGCCGCGTCGATCAGCCCACCGAAGCGCTCGAAGCAGGAGATCAGATCGAGGGTGAAGCCGTTGGCGGGGCCCGGGGCGACCCCGATCTCCAGGGTCAGGCCGTCCTCGCGCAGTGCCACCATGCCCGACCAGACTTCCTCGGAGGAGTAGCCGATCCGGTCGGGGTTGTGGAGCAGGAGCACGTCGAGCTGGTCGACGCCGAGGCGTTCGAGGCTGCGCTCGGCGGCCATCCGCAGGTAGTCCTCATAGCCGGAAGGGCCACGCAGACCCGGATCGGTGAAACGCGGGAAGCCCTTCGGCCCGTCGCGCTCGCCCTCGTAGAAGTCGTGGCCTACCGCGGCGATCAGCGAGTAGTCCTCTCGGGACACCCCCTCGAGCGCGCCGCCGAGCAGCTCGTCGGCTGCGCCCTGACCGTAGGTGTCAGCGGTGATCACGGTGTCGACCCCCCCGCCGGGCGTGAGCAGCTCCCGCAGGCGGTCCGCCTCGAGCTCGGCGCCGAAGCGCATGAAGCGCCCCCCACTCCAGGTTCCGATCGCTGTCCGGGTCGGTTTCACCGCCCGGAGGTTAGCCCCCGGGGTTCCTCTCGACACGCGCCGACACGCGCTCCCTAAGCTCTCGGCGGTGAACACAACCGTCGAGAACATCAATCCCGCCCGCGTCAAGATCAACGCCGAGGTCGGCGCAGAGGACATCGCCAAGCAGCTGGACCGCGCCGCGCGGCAGCTGAGCAGCGAGATGAAGATGCCCGGCTTCCGCAAGGGCAAGGTCCCCGCGCAGCTCGTGATCCAGCGGATCGGTCGCGAGGCCGTGTTCGAGCAGGCGCTGCGTGAGTCGCTGCCGCAGTGGTACGAGCGCGCGATCCTCGACTCCGGGGTGAGCCCGATCGGAGAGCCCGAGCTCGATGTCTCCGACGTTCCCTCCGAGGGGGAGTCGCTCAGCTTCTCGATCGAGATCGGCGTCCGTCCGACCGCCAAGCTCGGCGATTACAAGGGCCTGGAGGTCGCCAAGGCCGAGCCCGAGGTGCCCGAGGGATCCGTCGATGAGGAGCTCGTGCGGATGCAAGACGGGCTCGCCTCCCTGCAGCCGGTCAATCGTGCCGCCGCCGCCGGTGATCACCTGCTCGTCGACTTCACCGGCTCGGTCGGGGGCGAGGAGTTCGAGGGGGGGAAGGCCACCGATTACCTGCTCGAGCTCGGCTCCGACTCCCTGATCCCCGGTTTCGAGGAGGGCCTGATCGGCGCCTCCGGCGGTGAAGAGCGCAAGGTCGAGGTGACCTTTCCCGAGGATTACCACGCCGAGGAGATGGCCGGGAAGGACGCCGAGTTCGCCGTGGCCGTCAAGGAGGTTCGCGAGAAGCAGCTTCCCGAGCTCGACGACGACTTCGCCGCCGACAACTCCGACTTCGACACCGTCGAGGAGCTGCGCGCCGACATCGAGGGTCGGATCCTGCACGCGATGGAGCACAGGGTCGAGGACGAGTTCCGCGAGGCGGTGCTCGATGCCGTTGTCGCCAACGCCGAGGTCGAGCTTCCCGAGGAAATCGTCGATGCCCGCGCGAACGAGGTCTGGGGGCGGATAGAACGCCAGATTCAGCAGAGCGGAATGGAGCCCGACGCCTACCTGCAGATGCAGGGCAAGAGCCGCGAGGAGGCGATCTCTGAGGCGCGGCCCGACGCCGAGAAGGGGCTGCTGCGCGAGGCGGTTCTCGATGCGGTTGCGGACGCCGAGGGGATCGAGGTCTCCGAGGAGGACATGCTCGAGGCCCTGCAGCCCCCGGCCGGGGAGAAGGGCAAGCCGGAGAAGCTCCTGAAGCAGCTCCGCAAGGAGGGCCGCGATGCGCTCCTGGTCGAGGAGATCCGCCTGCGCAAGGCTGGGGAGATCCTGATCGCGGGCTCGACGCCGATCGGAGCCGGGCAGGCCGAGGCGCGGGAGAAGATCTGGACGCCCGACAAGGAAGAGGCCGCCGCCGAAGGCGAGGGCGATTCCGAGCTCTGGACCCCCGACAAGTCCGACTGAGCGATCGCGGCGCCTTCGCGGGCGCCGCCGGCAGCCAGCCCCTGGCGGGGGCGTGCGGCCACCTCGCGCGAGGTCGACCGGAGGGCTTCTATAGACTGGCTCGCCGATGAGTCCGATGGTCCCAATGGTGGTCGAGCAGACCTCGCGCGGCGAGCGCGCCTTCGACATCTACTCGCGCCTGCTCAACGAGCGGATCATCTTCCTGGGCACTCCGGTTACCGAGGACATCGCGAACCTGATCGTCGCCCAGTTGATCCACCTCGAGTCCGAGGATCCGGACAAGGACATCTCGATGTACATCAACTCGCCGGGTGGATCCGTCTACGCCGGCCTCGCGATCTACGACACGATGCAGTACATCAAGCCCCAGGTGCAGACGATCTGCGTCGGGATCGCGATGAGCATGGGCGCTTTGCTGCTCTCCGGCGGCGAGAAGGGTAAGCGGATGGCGACCCCCAACTCGAAGATCCTGATCCATCAGGTTTCCTCGACCGGGATCGGCGGTCAGGCGACCGACATCGAGATCCACGCCAAGGAGATCCTCGAGACCCGCAAGCGGCTCGATGAGATCATCGCCGAACACACGGGCCAGGACTTCGAGAAGGTCTCCAAGGACACCGACCGCGACTACTTCATGAGCGCGCCCGAGGCCGTCGACTACGGCCTCATCGACAGCGTCATCGAGAACCGCTGAGCGACGCGCCCTCGGCGCTCGCTGGGCCGCCTAGGTGTCGAGCGACCCGAATCGCTGATCCGGCGGTCTACCTGTGACGGTTCCACGCTGGAGCGCGTCGTCGAGGAAGCCGTTCCAGCTCGGCGCGTTGGTCCCGTGCAGGGGGCCGGCGTCCCAGCCGGGCCGTGCGAACAGTGCCCAGGTCTGAGCGGGGTGACGCCATTGCAGCGGCTCGAACCCGAGCCCGGCCTCGGCGGCCATGTCCCGCATCCGGCTCGCCTTGTGCATCGCGACTCCGGGGGTCCAGCCGGGTTCTGAAGGCGCATCGCCCGGAACGAAGCTCGCGACGAGCGCCCCGGTGTCGCTCAGGCACCGGGCGCAGTCTCCCAGCCAGCCCATGGTCAGGTCCTCGCCGGTGTGGGAGAACACGGACTGTGCGAAGGCGAAGTCGAACCGCTCGGAGGGATCGAGTTCGGAGATGTCGGACCCGAAGTGGAAGCGGGGACGCTTGAGCTCGATCAGGTCGGATCCGAGCTCACTCTCGATCCCGGCTTCGACCAGCCAGCGCTCCGGCTCGATCCCGACGTAGCGCCCCGGGGCGAGGTAGGGGATCAGGATCCGGGCGACCCGCAGCGAGCCGCAGCCGATGTCGAGCAGCCGGTGATGCTCCCTGAGCCCGAGGGAGGTGAGCAGGCCGAAGCTCATCGCGGCGGTGACGTCGTAGTTGTCGGCCGGCCCGACGGTGGCCCGGTGGTCCCCCTGGCCGGGTGGGTTCGTGGTGGCGCTTCGACGGGCCCGGCGCAGCAGCGATCTGAGGGCGGCGGTCGGTTGCAACCGACCGAATGGTAGCCACGGTTCGGCTGCCGGTGAGCGGCGGCCCAGGAGCGCGCTCACGCCCGAGGGAGGAGTAGTGTCCGGGCCCGGTGGAGGAGAGCGCGGTAACCGACTCGCGGACGGCCCGGCGCAACGTCGTCCTGACCGCTGCAATCGCCGGGCTCGGCGGTCTCCTGTTCGGCTACGACACGGGGATCATCGCCACCGCGATGCTGTTCATCAAGGGGGACTTCGGGCTCAGCAACTTCGAGCAGGGAGTCGTCGTCAGCGCCGTGCCGATCGGGGCGGCGTTCGGTGCCCTGGCCGCCAGCCGCCTTGCCGACGTCTACGGGCGCAGGGTGACGATCATCGCCGCAGCGGCCGTGTTCATCGTCGGGGCGCTGGCCAGTGCCGCGGCTCCGGATACCGCGGTCCTGGTCGCATCGCGGGTGCTGATCGGCATCGCGATCGGGTTCGCCTCCGCGACGGCGCCGGTCTACATCTCCGAGGTGGCCCCGCCCGATGTTCGCGGCAGGCTCGTCACGTTCTTCCAGCTCTCGGTCACGATCGGGATCTTCGTCGCCTATCTGGTCGGGCTCGCGCTCGAGCCCAGCGACAGCTGGCGGTGGATGCTCGGTCTCGGTGTCGTGCCTGGGCTGGCTCTCGCGGTCGGCATGCTGCGGATGCCGAAGAGCCCCCGCTGGCTGGTGATGACGGGACAGGACTTCGACGCGCGGGCGACTCTGGAGAAGATCCGCGCCGGGGGCCCGCACGCGGTCGACGTCGAGATCGAGGAGATCGAGGAGGAGGTCGGACAGGAGCCCGGTCGCTGGAGCGAGCTCAAGGAGCCGCTGATGAGGGCGGCGCTCACCGTCGGCGTCGGACTCGCGATTCTCCAGCAGGTCACCGGAATCAACACGGTCATCTACTACGCCCCGCAGATCGTCCAGTTCACCGGCATCGATTCCGCCTCCGCGGCGATCCTCGCCACCGTCGGCGTCGGGATCGTCAACGTCGGCATGACGCTCGTTGCGGTGCGGATGCTCGATCGGGCGGGCCGGCGGACGTTGCTGCTCGGCGGGGTGGCGGTGATGGCGATCTCCCTGTTCACGCTCGGACTCGCCTTCGACGGCACCGACGAGGACACGTTCAGCTCGGTCCTGGCGATCGTCAGCCTGATGACCTACGTCGGCGCCTTCGCGGTCAGCCTCGGCCCGATCTTCTGGCTGATCAACTCCGAGATCTATCCCCTGCGAATGCGCTCGAAGGCCGCATCGCTGGGAACGACCGCCAACTGGGTCTTCAACTTCGTCGTCTCGCTGACTTTTCTCGTCCTGATCGCCGAGATCGGGCGCTCGGAGGCCTTCTGGTTCTACAGCGCGATCGCCGTCCTCACCTGGGTCTTCTGTTGGAAGCTGGTGCCCGAGACCAAGGGCAAGCGACTCGAGGACATCCAGGAGGTCTTCCGCAACCGGGTGCGGAGCAGCTAGCGGCCGAACGGGCGGACGCTTGGCCCGTGAAATCTCCCTCCCCTTGCAGGGACGACCAGCGCTGCCGAGTAACAAGGGGGAGTCCATCCCGCGGCCGCCGCTCCCCTAACCTTGGGAGCACGCCTACGACGGGGCCACCCATCCGGAGGGAGAACCCACTTGGCACGCCCAACCGACTCGAACGAGCAGCTGCTCTGCAGCTTCTGCGGCAAGTCCCAGCGACAGGTGAAGAAGCTGATCGCCGGTCCGGGCGTCTACATCTGCGACGAGTGCATCGACCTCTGCAACGAGATCATCGATGAGGAGCTCACGGTTTCGCCCAACTTCGAGCTCGAGTCGCTGCCGAAGCCGCAGGAGATCAGCGAGATCCTGAACGAATACGTGGTCGGTCAGGACCCGGCGAAGAAGGCCCTCTCGGTCGCCGTCTACAACCACTACAAGCGTGTGCAGATGGCGGAGGACGAAAGCTCGGGGGACAGCTCCGTCGAGCTCGCCAAATCGAACATCCTGATGCTCGGCCCGACCGGCTGTGGCAAGACGCTTCTCGCCCAGACGCTGGCGCGGATCCTAAACGTCCCCTTCGCGATCGCCGATGCCACGGCGCTGACCGAGGCCGGCTACGTCGGCGAGGACGTCGAGAACATCCTCCTGAAGCTGATCCAGGCCGCCGACTACGACGTCAAGAAGGCGGAGACGGGGATCATCTACATCGATGAGATCGACAAGATCACCCGCAAGGCCGACAACCCCTCGATCACCCGAGACGTCTCCGGTGAGGGCGTGCAGCAGGCGCTCCTGAAGATCCTCGAGGGAACCACGGCCTCGGTGCCCCCGCAGGGCGGGCGCAAGCACCCCCACCAGGAGTTCCTCACCGTCGATACGACCAACATCCTCTTCATCTGCGGCGGTTCGTTCGCCGGGCTCGACGAGGTGATCGATAAGCGCGTCGGCCAGCAGGGGATCGGGTTCGGTGCGACGATGCATAAGCGCGAGGACAAGGATGTCTCCCAGCTCTTCTCGGAGGTGCTGCCCGAGGACCTGATGGAGTACGGCCTGATTCCGGAGTTCATCGGCCGGATGCCTGTCGTCGCCTCGATCAGTCAGCTCGAGCGCGCCGACCTGATCACGATCTTGACCGAGCCCCGCAACGCGCTCACCAGGCAGTTCGAGCGCCTGTTCGATTTCGACGAGATCGAGCTCGTCTTCGCGCCCGACTCGCTGGAGGCGATTGCCGACAAGGCGATCGAGCGCGAGACCGGAGCCCGTGGCCTGCGCTCGATCATCGAGGACACCCTGCAGGAGGTTCAGTTCGAGCTGCCGTCGCGACGCGACGTCAAGAAGTGCGTCGTCACCCGCGAGACGATCGAGAAGGGCCTGAAGCCGACCCTGGTCACTCAGGCGGCGCCGCCTGAGAGCCTGCCTCGGTCGATGCGCGACGTTGAGGAGTCGGCCTGACCTAGCCCGGCGCTGGTTCGATGCGCCCCGGGCCCGCAGCCGCGCCTGCGTCTAGCTGAGCCTGATCCTCTTCGAGGTCCGGGTCTCGTTGCCGTCCTGCCTCGCCTTGGCGAGGAGGACGAGCTTGACCTTCCTGCCGCGGTTGGCGACCCGGCGCCCGAGCGATTGGGATCGTCCGGCATCAGACCCTTGGCCACGAGGTAGTCCTGGGCGTAGAAGTCGCTCCATCCCTCGCCCATCGCGGCCGATTGCTGGGCGCCGAGCGATAGACCCCCTCGAAGGGGGGCTGGCCGCTGGGGAACTGCGTGAACAGGTACATCTGCATCTCCGGACTCATCCCGTCCTCGCAGGTGACAACTAAACTCGCGCCTCCGATGGACCCCGACGCCGCCGACCCGACGACAGATCTCGAGCAGAGAACGCGCTACGACGCGCCGGAGGTCGAGGGCCGGATCTTCGAGTCCTGGATCGAGGGGGGCTACTTCCATCCCGAGCCGGAGGGGTCCGGAGACGAGAACTACTCGATCGCGGTTCCGCCGCCGAACGTGACCGGGTCGCTTCACATGGGCCACGCGCTGAACGGCACGATCCAGGACGCGATGGCCCGCAAGCGGCGGATGGAGGGTCGCCGTGTGAAGTGGATCCTCGGCACCGACCACGCCGGCATCGCGACACAGTCGGTGGTCGAGAAGGAGATGCTTAAGGAGGGTGCCTCCCGTCACGATCTGGGCCGCGAGGGATTCGTCGATCGCGTCTGGGAGTGGCGCGAGGACTACGGCAGGCGGATCGTCGGGCAGTTCAAGGCGCTCGGCGCCTCGCTCGACTACGAGGACGAGCGCTTCACCCTCGATGAGGGATACGTCAAGGCCGTCTACCGCGTCTTCAAGGGCCTCTACGACAAGGGCTACATCTACCGCGACAACTACCTGGTCAACTGGGACCCGGGGTCACGCTCGGCGATCAGCGACCTCGAGGTGGAGAACCGCGAGGTGACCGATACCTTGGTCTCGATCGACTACCCGGTCGAGAACAGCGACCGGGTTCTCACCGTCGCCACGGTCCGGCCCGAGACGATGCTCGCCGACACGGCCGTCGCGGTCAATCCCGACGACGATCGCTACGCGGATCTCGTCGGCGGCCACTGCGAGCTGCCGCTGGTCGGTCGCCGGCTACCGATCATCGCCGACCCCCACGTCGATCCTCAATTCGGGACCGGCGCCCTGAAGATCACCCCGGGCCATGACCCCAACGACTTCGAGATCGGCCGCAAGCACGGGCTCGATGAGATCTCGGCGATCGGCCCCGATGGTCGCATTATCGAGCCCGCGCCCGAGCGCTTCGTCGGTCTCACCGCCGCCGAGGCTCAGGCGGCGGTAGTCGCCGAGCTGCGCGAGGCCGGCCTGATCTCCGGCGAGGAGGACTACACGCACTCGGTTCCCTTCTCGCATCGCTCGGGCGAGCGGATCGAGCCACTCATCAGCCTGCAGTGGTTCTGCGCAATGGCCGACCTCGCCAAGCCGGCGATCGAGGTGGTGCGCGACGATCGCGTCCACATCCACCCCGAGCGCTGGAAGAAGGTCTACCTCGACTGGATGGAGGGGATCAGGCCCTGGTGCGTGAGCCGCCAGCTCTGGTGGGGACATCAGCTCCCCGTCTGGTACTGCGACGCCTGCGAGGAGACCTTCGTCTCCGAGGGGCAGCAGCCCGACCGTTGCGGCGGCTGCGACGGTGAGCTGCGCCGGGACCCCGACGTTCTCGATACCTGGTTCAGCTCCGCCCTGTGGCCGTTCGCGACTCTGGGCTGGCCCGACGACACGCCCGAGCTGCGCGCCTTCTACCCGACCGATCTGCTCTCGACCGCGCGCGACATCCTCTACCTCTGGGTTGCGCGGATGATCATGAGCGGGCTGGAGTTCGCGGGCGACATCCCGTTCCGGGACGTCTACATCCATTCGGTGATCCAGGCGCCCGACGGGCGCCGGATGTCGAAGAGCCTCGGCACCGGGATCGACCCGCTCGACGAGATCTCCCGCAACGGCGCCGACGCACTCCGCTTCGGTCTGCTCGCGATGTCCTCCAGCCAGGACGTGCGCTTCAGCGAGGCCAAGGTCCAGCAGGGGCGCGACCTCGCCAACAAGATGTGGAACGCCTCGCGACTGATCCTGCTCAACGCGGCGGGCGCCGAGCCGGCGCCGGCCACCGAACGCGAGGAGGATCGCTGGATCCTCTCCCGCCTGGAGCGGACGATCACGACGGTGGACGAGCGGCTGGAGGCCTATGACTTCTCGCATGCGGCGCTCGAGATCTACCGTTTCTTCTGGTCGGAGCTGTGCGACTGGTACCTGGAGATCGTCAAACCCCGGCTTTACGAGGAGGACGCCACTGCGGCAGGGAACCTCCTATGGGTGCTCGAGCGGACGCTGGCGATGGCCCATCCGCTGATGCCGTTCGTAACCGAGGAGATCTGGTCGTACCTGCCCGATCGTCCCGCCCAGCTCGTGGTCTCGCCCTTCCCGGAGCCGGATCCCGGGATGATCGATGGGGCGGTCGAGGCCCGGGTCGGCGAGGCGATCGAGCTGACCCGCTCGCTGCGGCGCTGGCGCGAGCTCGTCGACGTCCGACCGGGAGAGATCCTCCGGGGGAGGGTCGAAGGTGAGGGTCCGCCGGAGTTCGTAGGGCGGCTCGCTCGCTTCGACTTCGGCCTGCCCGGGGAGCAGGTCGTCGCCTCGGTCGGCCCGGTCGAGATCCTCGCCTCGCCGGAGCTCGACGTAGACGCGGTCGAGAGCAGGCTGCGAGAGCGCCGTCAGAAGCTGCGTTCGGAGGTGGAGCGGGGGGAGCGCAAGCTGGCCAATGGGGGCTTCGTGGCAAAGGCGCCGGCCGAGGTCGTCGAGGAGGAGCGTCGCAAGCTGGCCGGCTACCGAACCGAGCTCGAGGAGCTGGGCGGATAGACCCCGAGCGCTACCTCGCCGAGCTGGAGCCGGTTGGCTGGCGTCTGGGGCTCGAGCGAATGCAGGCCCTCTGCGACCGCCTCGGCAATCCCGAGCGCAGCTTTCGCTCCCTGCATGTCGTTGGTACCAACGGGAAGTCGTCGGTGACGCTGATGACCGCGGCGTTGCTGGAGGATGCCGGCGTCCACACGGGCGCCTGTATCTCACCTCATGTCCGGCGCTGGAGAGAGCGCACGAGGATCGGCGGGGCCGAGATCGAGGGCGCGGACTTCGCCGCCGCCATGAGCGAGGTTGCAGGCGCGATCGACGAGCTCGAGGCCGAGCTCGCCGGCGCGGAGCGAGTGACTCAGTTCGAGGCCGCGATCGCGGCCTCGTTCGTCGCCTTCCGCCGCGGCGGAGTGGCGGTGGCCGTGGTCGAGGCCGGTCTCGGCGGCAGACTCGACGCCACCAACGTGGTCCGATCGGAGGCGACCGCGCTGACCTCGGTCGGCCTCGACCACACCGAGTGGCTAGGCGAAAGCATCGAGGAGATCGCCGCCGAGAAGCTGGCCGTGCTGGAGCCCGGGACGACCCTGATCACCGGACGCCTTCCCCCGACCGCTGCCGAGCTCGCACGGCGTCATGCCCGCAAGCTCGGAGCGACGCTGATCGAGCTGGCCGAGGCCGAGCCCGGCCCCGGGTCGATCAGCCCCGACTATCTGCGCGCCAACGCCGAGCTGGCGCTCGTCCTGGCCGAGACCTGCCTTGGCAGGGGTCTCGACCCCGACACCGCCCGCGGCGTGCTCTCATCGCTGTCGCTCCCCGGTCGGCTCGAGTTGATCGATGAAGAGCCGCCGCTGCTGCTCGATGCGGCTCACAACCCGCAGGGTGCCGCGGCGCTGTGCGCGGCGCTGCCGGGACTGGTCAGCGAGCGTCCGGTGATCTGCTGCATGTCGCTGCTCTCCGACAAGGACGCCGAGGCGATCGCCTCGGCGCTCGCCCCCGGCATCGAGGCGCTCGTCGCCACCGCCGCCGCTCCCGGCGCGGCGATCGGGCGGCCTGGAGCCGAGCCGGCTGACCCCGTGGAGCTGGCGGCGATATTCGAGCGGCGCGGGGTCGGAGCCGAGGCGGTCCAGGACCCCGAGGCGGCGATTCGCAGGACTCGCGAGCTTGCCTCCGAGCGCTCCGGGGTGGCGCTCTTCGCCGGATCCCACTACCTTCTGAAGCACGTATGGACAGGGAGGCAAGATCCGAATTGCTCTCGATGATGGGTGCGGTCGCCGTCGTGGTCGCCGGCGTCATCCTCGTCTTCTTCGCCCTCGGCTATCTATTCGGGCGACTCTTCCTCTGATCCTCATCCGCGCGGCGGCGCCTGGCTGGTTCGCGCCGCCCGGACGAACCACATCGCGCCTACTTCGCTCCCCGCGCGGGTAGACTGACGCGCTTCCATGCTTACTGCGCTGTTCGGAATCGACGACGGCGGGCTCAATCTCGCCGTCAACCTGCTGATCCTGGTCCTGGTCGTCATCTGGCTCTCGCTGGTCTACTGGACCTACGCCGACGCCAAACGCCGGATCGCCGATCCGATCCTCGTTGCCACGGCGACAGCCGCCTCGCTCTTCCCGTTCATCGGGACGGCCGTCTATACGATCCTGCGGCCGCCTGAGTTCCTCGAGGACGCTCGCGAGCGCGAGCTGGAGACCAAGGCCGCCGAACTCAGACTGCGGCGATTGACCGAGACCTCATGCCCGCGCTGCGAGCACCCCGTCGAGCTCTCGTGGCTCCGCTGCCCCGAGTGCCAGCACCGGCTCAAGGATCCCTGCACATCCTGCGGCCGCCCGGTCGATCCGCGCTGGGCGATCTGCCCGCATTGCGAGTCACCGGTGGCGCAGAGGCGATCGTCGGCGCCTCCCCGCAAGGGCGGCCAGCGCCGAAGCTCCACCGCCAGGAGCAAGCAGGCGGGCGCCGAGCGCCGCAGCAAGGCCCAGCAGCCGAAGCGGCGCAGCGCGCCCGACGCCCAGAAGACCTCCAAGCGCGAGAGCGCTCCCGGCAGCTCCGGGTCCTCCGAGCCGCAACAGCGCCCCTCCTCCGAGCGGCCCACCCGACGCAGACCGACGAAGACCTGAGGGACATCGATAAATGGCAGAACGGACCCGCACCCTGATCCTGATCAAGCCCGACGCCTTCGAGCGCGGCCTGACCGGCGAGGCGATCGCCCGATTCGAGCGCAAGGGCCTCGCGCCCGTGGCGATGAAGCTGATGACCGCCGATCAGGCGATCGCCAACGAGCACTACGCCGAGCACACCGACAAGCCCTTCTTCGGCGAGCTGGTGGAGTTCATAACCGGCGGCCCGCTGGTCGCGATGGTTCTCGAGGGCGTCGAGGCCGTACGCGCCGCCCGGCAGTTGATCGGGGCGACCAACCCGGTCGAGGCCGAGACCGGCTCGATCCGAGGCGACTTCGGCACCGAGGTCACCTTCAATCTCGTCCACGGCTCCGATTCCGACGAGTCGGCCGCACGCGAGATCGCGATCTGGTTCCCCGAGCTATAGAGCTGCCTGCTCGGCTCGTCCTCGCCTCGGGCTCGCCGCGTCGGCGAGAGCTGCTGCGGCTGCTGGGAGTCCCCTTCGAGGTTGTAGTCCCGGCGGTCGAGGAGGCCGACGCGGGCGACCCCGTCGAGGTCGTGGTCGGCAACGCCGAGCTCAAGGCCCGGGCCGGGGCCGATACCGCCGGCCCCGACGCCTTCGTGATCGGCTGCGACACCGATGTGGTCCTCGAGGGCCGGGTGCTCGGTAAAGCCGCCGATGCTGCCGCCGCGGCCGGCCACCTGCGTGCTCTCTCGGGGCGGACCCACGAGGTGTTGAGCGGGGTCTGCGTAATCCGCGGCGACCGGGCAAACACCGCCCGCGAGCTGACCACGGTCAGCTTTCGCGAGCTGAGCGCGAGCGAGATCGATGCCTACGTCGATAGCGACGAGTGGGAGGGGAGAGCCGGCGGCTACGCGGTCCAGGGGCTCGGGTCGACGATGGTCGACGGGATCGACGGAGATCTGTCGAACGTGATCGGCCTGCCGCTGCCCCTGGTCTCGACGATGTTGGCTGACCTCTCGTAGGGCTGAGGAGTCTTGCCTAACCGTTAGTCAACTATGTGCATTTGCTCACAGAATGGCGCTTTGCCCTGCACTCCGCTAGACTGCCGCCTTCGCGGTCGCTGACCGCAGCGGGGGCTCGGGCCGGTGCGCGCCGTGCTCACCCGGAGGCTCGGCGAACGGCGGCGATGGGGCTGATCGGCCCACTCGCTGCAAGCGACCTTCCTCGCGCACCGCGCGCAACCTGAACGCACAAGCTTTTCCCTACCTTCGAGGTACTCACTACCACCATGGGCATCTTCAGCTACATGACCGGATTCGGTGGCCGCGACATGGCCGTCGACCTCGGCACCGCAAACACTCTCGTCTACGTCCGCGGCCGCGGCATCGTGCTCTCCGAGCCGTCGGTGGTCGCCGTCGACTCCCGCAACGGTGAGGTTCACGCGGTCGGCATGGAGGCCAAGCGCATGCTCGGCCGTACCCCCGGCACGATCCAGGCGATCCGCCCGCTCAAGGACGGCGTCATCGCCGATTTCGACGTCACCGAGGAGATGCTGCGCTACTTCATCCAGCAGGTCCACCAGAACCGCTTCGCCCACCCGCGCGTTGTCGTCTGTGTCCCTTCCGGGGTCACAGGGGTCGAAAAGCGCGCCGTCGAGGAGGCCTGTCTGGCCGCCGGCGCGCGCCAGGCCTACCTGATCGAGGAGCCGATGGCGGCCGCGATCGGCGCCGGTCTCCCGGTCGGCGAGCCGACCGGGAGCATGGTCGTCGACATCGGCGGTGGTACCAGTGAGGTCGCGGTTATCTCGCTCGGCGGCATCGTCGTCAGCCAGTCGATCCGCGTCGGGGGCGATGAGATGGACGATGCGATCGTCAACCACTGCAAGAGCCATCACAAGCTGATGATCGGCCAGCAGACCGCCGAAGAGGTCAAGCTCGAGGCCGGCTCCGCGACCGAGCTGACCGAGGAGATCAAGACCGAGATCCGTGGCCGGGACATCGTCAGCGGCCTTCCGAAGACGGTGATGTTGAGCTCCGAGGAGATCCGCCAAGCGCTTTCCGAGCCGGTCAACGCGATCGTCGGAGCGGTGAAGGAGACCCTCGATCGGACCCCGCCGGAGCTTGCCGGGGACATCATGGACCGCGGCATCACGCTCGCGGGCGGCGGGTCGCTTCTGCAGGGCTTCGATGAGCGGCTGCGGCAGGAGTGCCAGATGCCCGCTCAGCTCGCCGATTCGCCATTGACCTGCGTCGCGGTCGGCTCTGGACGCTCGCTGGAGGAGTTCGAGGTCATCCACCGGATCAGCGCCGGCAACGGCGGACGCAAGCGCAGGTAGGGGCGGCACGCGATGTACCGCCGACAGGTACGCCGCCGCCGCGCGATCCTGGTCACCCTCGTGGTCGCCTGTCTGGTGCTGATCAGCAGCCACTTCAGCGAGGGCGAAGACGGGCCGCTTCATACCGCCCAGAGCGGCGTGGGTGCTGTCCTGGGACCGCTACAGGAGGGCGCCAACCGCGCGCTCAAGCCGGTCCGCGATCTCGTCAACTGGGTCGAGGAGACCTTCGACGCCAAGGGCCGGAACGAACAGCTCCGCGAGGAGAACCAGGAGCTCCGCGCCGAGCTGACCAACACCCAGGAGCAGCTGCGGGAGGGCCGCGAGCGGGGCAGGATAGCCGAGCTCGCCGGCGCTGAAGCGCTCGCCGCCTACTCGGCGGTGGAGGCCCGCGTGATCGGGCGCTCGCCCACATCCTGGAACCAGACCCTGGCGATCGACAAGGGCACCAGCGCCGGCGTCGAGGTCGATGACGCGGTGGTCACCGGCGACGGTCTCATCGGCCGCGTCAGCTCTACGACCGGCGGATCCGCCAGAGTCACACTCCTGACCGATCAGGACAGCAACGTCACCGCGAAGGTGCTCAAGGGCGGCATCCAGGGCATAGTCAGCGCCGAGGTCGGCGACCCCAACGACCTGATCTTCGAGCTGATCCAGAGCGAGGAACAGATCCCCTCGGGAGCCGAGCTCGTCACCTCCGGCTTCGCCGAGGACAAGCTACGGTCCCGCTTCCCGGCCGGGATCCCGATCGGTGAGGCTCGCGAGGCGCGCGAGGGCCAGCAGGAACTGCGGCAGCAGGTCAGCGTCGAGCCGTTCGCAGACCTCGCGAAGATCGAGTTCGTATCGGTCCTGACCGGGGGCCCCGGATGATCTTCACCCCCCGGATCCTGCTCACGGTCGCAGCGATCGTCTTCGCGTCGGTGCTGTTGCAGCTCGCCTTCTTCTCGCAGATGCCCCTGCTGGGGTCGCTCGCGAACATCGTCCCGGTGGTGATCGTCGCCCTCGGGCTGCTCGGCGGCCCGGTACCCGGCGCGGTCTCGGGCTTCTTCGCCGGCCTGCTCCTCGACTCGGCCCTTGGGACGACGCCCGGCGTCTCCTCCCTGGCGCTGATGGCCGTCGGGTATCTAGCCGGCCGCTGGAGGGAGACCTTCGACATCGTCAGTTCGCTGGTCCCGCCGCTGCTCACCGGGCTGCTGACCTCGGTCGCGGTCGCCGCGTACGCGGCGATGCAGCTGATCCTGGGCGTCGACGCCCCGGTCAGCATCCTCTTCGTGCGCGAGATCTTCGTCCAGGGCCTGCTTGGAATGCTGCTTGCGGTCCCCCTCTTTCCGCTGATCAGGCGCCTGCTCCGGCCCGCCCTGGTCGACGATGCCCGCCCCGCTCGCCGACGTGCGCAGCGTGGCATGCTGAAGGCTGCGATCTAGACCCTGATGTTCCGCCCCGAAGAACAACGTCCGATGACCTCCCAGTTCGCCGTGCGGATCGCGATCATCAGCGGCATGGCCCTGGTCGCATTCGCGGTGATCTTCTTCCGCCTCTGGTACCTCGAGGTCCTCTCCAGCGAGGAGTACCTCGCGCAGGCGGAGGGCAACCGGACCCGCGCGATCTCGATCCAGGCTCCTCGCGGCAAGATCCTCGATCGCGACGGCAAGGTCCTGGTCAAGAACCGCACCGCTCTCTCATTGCAGGTTCGCCCCGATCAGCTGCCCGAGAAGACGCGAGCGCGCAATCAGGTGCTGCGTGACCTCAGCAGGGTCTCGGGGCTGAAGCCGGACAAGATCAGGCGGGAGATCAACCGCCAGACGACCGAGCTGCCCGCAAACCCGGTCACGCTCGCACGCGACGTCGACTTCGAGCTCGTCGCCCACCTGCGCGAGCGCGAGGAGGACTTCCCGGGGATCAGCGCGGAGGAGATCTCGGTCCGCCAATACCCGCTCGACAGCCTCGGGGCACACCTCTGGGGCTTCGTCAGCGAAGTCAACGCGGATCAGCTCGACACGCCGCAATACGAGAACCTCAATCCAGGCGACCGGGTCGGCGCAGCGGGCCTGGAGGCCCAGTACGACTCCGCGCTTCGCGGCCGCAACGGAGCGATCCAGGTGGCCGTCGATGCCAACGGCGATCCGGTCGGCCGGCGTACCTCGGAGGTGCGTCCAAAGACCGGCAACAACCTGGTGACCACGATCGACCGCGACCTGCAGGAGGTCGGCGAGCAGACCCTTGCCGACATCGGCAAGCCGGGCGCTTTCGTGGTGATGAACGTCAACGACGGCGCGGTTGTCGCGATGGGCTCCTACCCGACCTTCGATCCGAAGATCTACACGCCACCCGCTTCGTTCAACACGATCGAGGCACTGAACCAGGACGAGACCGGCCCGCTCTTCAACAAGGCGACCCAGTCGGGGTATCCGACCGGATCGACATTCAAGGCGATCACCGGTACGGCCGGCCTCGAGGAGGGTCTGAACACGCCGAGCACTCTCGAGGCCGACAGCGGCACCTTCGATTTCGGCGGTCGCGAGTGGACCAACGCCGGCGGTGCGGCCTACGGGTCCGTCGACATGGGGCGAGCACTCGAGGTCTCATCCGACATCTACTTCTACAAGCTCGGGATCAAGGCCGAGAACAGCGGCCAGGAGCCGTTCCAAAAGTGGGCCGAGCGCCTCGGATTCGGTGGTCTCACCGGCATCGATCTCCCCGGCGAGCAGCCCGGGCTCGTTCCCTCTCCGAAGTGGAGAAACGATCTCTACGAAGCGGCGATCAAGCCGGACTCCGAGTGCGGCAAGGCGGTCGTCTTCGACCCCGCCCGCGACTGCTACGAGACGGCCGATCGCCGTTGGTCGGTGGGCGACAACATGAACTTCGCGGTCGGCCAGGGAGACTTCCTCGCGACGCCGCTGCAGCTCGCGGTCGGCTATGCGGCGATCGCCAACGGCGGCTCGGTCGTGCGGCCGCACGTTGCCCAGCGGGTCGAGAACCCCCTCGGGCAGACCGAGGAGGAGTTCACCCCGGCGCCGCGCCGTGAGCTCGACATCTCCGATGCGACGCTGGTCACGATCCGCGACGGCCTTCGCCGCGCCGCGAACGGGCCCGAGGGCACCTCGACCGGGGTCTTCGGCAGCTTCCCGATCGAGATCGCCGGCAAGACCGGCACCGCCGAGACGCCGAAGGGCGACCAGTCCTGGTACGCCTCGTTCGCACCGTTCGATGACCCCGAGATCGTCGCGGTCGCGACCTTCGAGGGCGGCGGTTTCGGCTCCGAGACGGCTGCTCCCGCGGTCAAGCAGATCCTCAGCCAGTACTTCTCCGGTCGCATCAGCAAGAAGGATCTGGAGAAGGCCGCGAGCGCGGAGCCCGCCACGACCGGGACCCCGGTGGAGTGATGATGGAGTCGACGACAACCGCACGGGTGCGCAGCTTCGGCGACGAGCGCAGCGCCGGTCTGGTCGAGCGCACCGGCTTCCTCCGGATGGATCCCTGGATCGCTTTCGCCGCCGTGGCGCTGATCGTGACCAGCGTGATCGTCCTCGCCTTCACGACCAAGGGCGACGTCCCCGGCAACCCCTACTTCTTCGTCATCCGCCAGAGCATCTACGGAGTGATCGGCATCGCCGCCATGCTCGCCCTGGCTCGGATTGACTACTCCCGCTACCGTGAGCTGCGGATCGGGATCTACACCGCGATGGTCGCCTCGATCACCCTCGTGCTCGTTCTCGGCGCCGCAGCGCGCGGATCGAAGCGCTGGATCGAGCTTCCGTTCTTCACCTTTCAGCCGTCCGAGCTAGGCAAGCTTCTGCTTATCGTCGCTCTGGCCGGCTTTGTCATCGACCGGGCCCGCCGGCAGTCGGACGTGCAGAGAACTGCGCGCCTGCTGTTGATGGGATTGATCCCGGCAGGATTAGTGATTTTGCAGCCCGACCTGGGCACCGGATTGGTATACGGCGTGATCACGCTCACCGTCCTCTTCATCGGCGGCATCAGCTGGACGCACTTCGCTGCGCTCGGCGGGCTGGCGGTGGCGACGGTCGCGTGCGTGCTCGTGCTCGCCCCCGCAGTGGGGGCGCCGGTGCTCGAGGGCTACCAGCAGGAGCGGCTGACGGCATTCCTCAACCCGAGTGATGATCCCAGCGACTCCAGCTATCAGACCAATCAGGCGTTGATCGCGATCGGGTCCGGCGGTAAAACCGGCCTCGGCGACGACGCTACGCAGGCGCGGTCCGGCTTCTTGCCGGAAGGCCGCACGGACTTCATCTTCGCCGTCACGGCGGAGCGCTGGGGATTCGTCGGTGCCGCGTTCGTGCTGTCCCTTTTCGCCCTGCTGATCTGGCGGGCGCTGCGGATAGCGACCCTCTCGAAGAACTTGTACGGAAGCATGATCGCGGCGGGTATCGCCGTGATGCTGCTGTTCCAGGTTTTCGTCAACGTCGGCATGAATCTGGGCGTGATGCCCGTGACAGGCATGCCGCTCCCCTTGATGACCTATGGCGGATCGTCGGTGCTCGTCACCTTCATGGCGGTCGGCCTTCTTCAGAGTGTCTATATCCAGTCGCAGCTCGCCTCACCCAGCAGGGCCCGAAATGCTCTATGAGGTGAGCTCACTTGAAGAAAAAGATTCTCGTATCGGTTGACGCCGGGGAGACCCGCGTCGCCGTCCTCGAAGCCAAAGGCACTCCGTCCCGAGACGATGGGGACGGTCGAGGCAAGCAAAAGGCAAAGCCCTCCGACTGGAAGGTCGGGGAGCTCTACGTCGAGCGCAAGGGCTCGAAGTCGATCGTCGGCAACATCTACAAGGGGGTCGTCGACAACGTCCTGCCCGGGATGGAGGCGGCGTTCGTCGACATCGGGCTAGAGCGCAACGGCTTCCTCCACGTCGATGAGATCGTCACCCCCGACGGCAAGTCGGTCCCAAAGCGTGGACGCGGCCAGGGCCGCCGAATCGACGAGCTGATCAAGCGCGGCCAGGAGATCGTCGTTCAGGTCGTCAAGGACCCGCTCAAGACCAAGGGCGCGAGACTGACGATGCAGCTCTCGATCGCCGGTCGCTATCTCGTCTACATGCCCCAGGGGGGCGGCATCGGCGTATCGCGCCGGATGTCGGACAAGGAGCGCAGCGGGATGCGCAAGGCGCTGGAGAAGCTGCACGACCCGAAGAAGGACAAGGGCGGCTACATCGTCCGCACCGCCGCCCAGGGAGCGAAGAAGGAGGACTTCGCGAGGGAGATCAAGTATCTCCACAAGCTGCACGACGTGCTCGAGCGGCGAGGCGAGGATGCGCCCGCACCCTCGCTCGTCTTCCAGGAGGCGGATCTGTCGATCCGCGTCCTCCGCGACGTGCTCGGCTCGGAGTTCGACGGCTGCGAGATCGACGACGTCCAGCAGTACGAACGGGTGACCAAGTTCTTCGAGCGCACCGCGCCGGAGCTGGTCGACTCGGTCGAAATGCATCAGCGCAAGGAGCACGTCTTCGCGCGCTACGGCGCCGAGCAGGCATTCCGTTCGACGCTCTCCCGCAGGGTTGATCTGCCCTCAGGCGGATACCTGATGATCGACTACGCCGAGGCGCTGACCGTGATCGACATCAACACGGGATCGTTCACGGGCAAGGGCCGCGGCCGGCTCGAGGACACGATCACCAAGGTCAACGTCGAGGCGGCGGAGGAGACCGTCCGTCAGCTGCGATTGCGTGACATCGGCGGGATCATCGTCATCGACTTCATCGACATGGCGAAGGCGAAGAACCGCGACCAGGTGCTGCAGACGCTGCGCAAGTCGCTTGACGAGGACCGGACCAAGACCTATGTGGTCGAGGTATCGCCCCTGGGCCTGGTCGAGATGACCCGCCAGAACGTGACCGAGGGGGTGCGTGAGATCCTCACCACCACCTGCCCGACCTGCGACGGAGAGGGTGTGGTCGAGTCGGCGCTGACGATGGCGATCGAGATCCAGCGTCGTCTGCGTGACCTGATCGGCGACAAGCCGGAGCCCGAGGCGCACCTGATCCGGGTCAACCCGAAGGTCGCCCAGGAGCTGCTCAAGCCCGACAGCGGCCTGCACGAGCTCGAGACCGAGACCGGCAAGCATTTCCACTTCGAGGGAGGCGACGCGTTGCCGATCGCGACCTTCGAGGTCGCCGAGTCGGGTACCCGCGAGGCGATCGAGCGGCGTGCGCTGCCGTTCGCACCGGGAGACGAGGTTCTGGTCTCGATCGAGGAGCCCCACATGTTCAACCCGGGCGATGCGGTCGCCAGGCTCGACTCCTTCGTGATCACGGTCACCGGTGCTGCGCCGATCGTCGGCGAGCGGAAGCTGGTCCGGATCGAGTCGATCGAGCGCTCGGCGGCGGTGGCCACGCTGGTCGACGGACCGCCCCCTGTGGAGGCGGCCGATGGCTCCGACGAAGACGGTCTAGAATCAGATCCGCGACGGCGCCGAGGCCGAAGAGGCGGTAGGCGCCGTTCCCGCGCCGGGAGCGGATCACCATCGGGCGACGATGGCTGAGCGCCCCGGCAACTCACACCCCGAGACCGAAGCTATGAGCACCTACGCGATCATCGAGACAGGCGGCAAGCAATACCGCGTCGAGGAGGGTCAGTCCCTGCTCGTCGACCGGCTGCCCGACGACGAGGGCGCGAAGGTCGCCCTCCGCGCAGTGATGCTGAGGACCGATGACGACGTCGTGCTCGAGGCCAAGGATCTCGAGAAGGTCAAGGTCGAGGCCAAGGTCGCGGCTCACGAGCGCGGCGAGAAGATCAAGGTCTTCAAGTACAAGGCCAAGAAGGGCTACCGGCGCAGGCAGGGTCACCGCTCCGAGCTGACCAGGCTCGATGTGACCGAGGTCAAGCAGCTGACGCGTAAGCCCGCCGCCAAGAAGGCCGTCCCGAAGCAGGATGCTGCCGCCGAGCAGAAGGCCGACGCAAAGACGGCCGATCAGAAGCCCGCGGCGAAGAAGGCTCCGGCGAAGAAGGCCGAGACCAAGGCGGACGAGAAGCCGGCCGCCAAGAAGCCTGCCGCGAAGCCTGCCGCCAAGAAGCCCGCTGCGAAGAAGCCCGCTGCGAAGAAGCCTGCTGCGAAGAAGCCGGCCGCCAAGAAGCCTGCTGCGAAGAAGCCTGCCGCCAAGAAGCCGGCCGCCGCGAAGAAGAAGGCTCCCGCCAAGAAGACCGACGCCGACGCCGACAAGGAGGCCTAGAGCAGATGGCTCACAAGAAGGGACTTGGATCCAGCCGCAACGGTCGAGACTCGAACCCGAAGTACCTCGGGGTCAAGGTCTTCTCCGGCCAGAGGGTCACCGGCGGCGAGATCATCGTCCGCCAGCGCGGGACGAGGTTCAAGGCCGGCGACGGCACCGGGCTCGGCCGCGACCACACCATCTTCGCCAAGCGCGCCGGCACCGTCGAGTTCTCGACCGGCCGCAAGGGCCGCGTGGTCAGCGTCGCCCACGGCGGCGAGTAGCAGCCACACCGCTGCGGCGGGCTCGACTAATCGGGCCCCAGGAGGAAGAATGGGCTGATGGGCGATTCCACGGGCCACGAGTCCGAAGGGTTGACCCGGCGCGGGTTCGTCGGTGTTGCCGCCGGGGCGGGAGCCGCGGTCGCGGTGGGCGGCCTCGCCTGGTGGCGTCCCTGGGATGCCTCGGAGCGGGTCGATGTGGTCGTTGTGGGGGCCGGCCTCGCAGGGCTCACCGCCGCCTACGAGCTGCGGGAGGCGGGCCGCGACGTCGTTGTCGTGGAGGCCCGTGACCGGGTCGGTGGGCGGGTCAGGACCCTACGCGAGCCCTTGAGCGGCGGCCAGCATGCGGAGCTGGGCGGGGAGTTCATCGACGGTGTGCATTCCACGATCCGGGGCTACGTGCGGCGCTTCGAACTCGGCCTCGAGGATCTGACCATGGGAGGGGGCCGGCTATCCAACGGCGTCTACCGGAACGGCAACCTGCAGGCCCTCGGAGCAGCCCTCGATCCGCGTGAACGCCGGGAGATGGATCGCTTCTGGACAGCGGTGGCGAAGCTCGGTTCGGGTCTCGACTACCGTAATCCGGTGCCAGCCGCCGGCGCGATCGACCGTCGCTCGGTGGCCGACCTCCTCGATGCGGAGCGGATCGACGGCATCGCCCGGCTCGTCCTCGACTCCTACGTGCGCGACGAATACGGGGTGAGTCCCGGGGAGGCGTCGCTGCTCAACCTCGTCGCGCTCGAGAAGGTCTACGAAAACGTGCCCGAGGGCCAGATCGAGATCTACCGGGTCGACGGCGGCAACGACCGACTCACCGGTGCGTTCGCCGAGCGGCTTGGGGACGCGGTCCGGCTTCGGTCACCCGTGAGCTCGATCGAGCAGCGGTCCGACGGCGTCTCGGTCGAGGCCGGCGGGGATTCGATCGAGGCCGACTACGTGATCGTCGCCGCCCCCCTGCCCGCCCTACGCGCGATCAGCTTCGACCCGCCATTCGACGAGCCCTTGCGCTCGGCCGTCGAGGACCTGCAGTACGGGCGGGTGACCAAGACGCTCCTGCAGTATCCGAGCCGCTTCTGGCGCGCGCTGGGCTACAACGGCGACGTGATCGCCGACGTCCCGGAGGTCCGGACCTGGGAGGCCACGGAGCGACAGCCCGAGCCGGAAGGCATCCTGATCGACTACCTCGCCGCCGAGCGCAACGACCTGGTCGCACCGATGAGCCACGAGGAGCGGGCCCGCCTGACGGCGGCCGGGATCGCCAAGGTCTTTCCCGACAGCCCGGACCCCGGTGCAACGGGCTCGGCCGCCTGGCAGCTCGAGCCGTACTCCGGCGGCTGCTGGGGGAGTCCGGCTCCCGGTCAGGTCACTGGCTACTGGAGGGCTCTGCGCCGCGCTCAAGACCGGCTCCATCTCGCCGGAGAGCACACCGACACCGTCTTCAGCACGTACATGGAGGGGGCCGTACGCAGTGGTCGTCGTGCGGCCCGCGAGGTCGAGACGAGGCTGCAGAACAGCTGAGTCAGCGCCGCCGCCGGCCGGCGGCGTGCGATCCTCCACACGTGTTCCAGGATCGCGCCAAGGTATTCGTCGAGGGCGGCAAGGGTGGCAACGGAGTTGTCAGCTTCCGCCGTGAGGCGCATGTACCCAGAGGCGGGCCCGACGGTGGAGACGGTGGTCGTGGGGGCGACGTTGCCTTCGTAGCCGACCGCTCCAGGCGCGATCTCGCGTCGATGCGAATCTCCCGCCACTACCGCGCCGAGCGCGGCGGTCACGGCCAGGGCGCCAACAAGCACGGCGCCCGCGGCGAGGATCTGATCGTCCAGGTGCCGCCGGGGACCACGATCGAGGGTCTCGACGGCGAGCGTTTCGACCTGGTCGTGGAGGAGCAGCGCGCGATCGTCGCGTCCGGCGGGCTCGGGGGGCACGGCAACAAGCGTTTCGCGAGCTCGACCCAGCAGGCGCCGCGGTTCGCCGAGAACGGGCTGAAAGGAGCTTCCGGATGGATTGAGCTCCACCTCAAGCTGCTCGCCGACGCGGGGCTGGTGGGCCTGCCCAACGCGGGCAAGTCATCTCTGCTCGCGACGCTGACGCGGGCGGCTCCGAAGGTGGCCGACTATCCGTTCACGACCGTCTCGCCGGTGCTGGGGACGATCGATCGAGACGAGCGCCAGCTGGTGATCGCCGACATCCCGGGCCTGATCGAGGGGGCGGCTGAAGGCGCCGGGCTGGGGCACGAGTTCCTCGCCCACGTTGAGCGCTGTCGCCTGCTGGTCCACCTCCTCGAGGTCGGCCCGAATTCCGATCCGGAGGCGGCCTATCGGACGGTCCGCGGTGAGCTGAGTGCTCACGGCAGCGGGCTCGACGCTCTACCCGAGATCGTCGCCCTCTCGAAGGTCGATCTGGTACCCGCCGAAGAGCACGCCGAGCTCGTTTCGCGCTGGCGGGAGCTGGCGCCGGACGCGGTTGACGTGCAGGCGATCTCCTCGGCGACCGGCGCCGGCCTGTTGGACCTGACCGGCCGCATCTTCGAGATCGCGGAGGAGCGGGCCCCCGAAGCCGCCGAGGAGGCACCGCCCGAGGGAGGTGGGTTCGAGACCGAGCACCGCGTTTACCGCCCCCCGGCCGCCGACGGATATCGCGTCCATCCCGTGGGCGATGGGGTCTTCGAGGTCGAGGGCCGCGGGATCGAGATGTTGGTCGAACGGCACGACCTCGCCAACGCCGAGGCGATCGCCTACCTCGAGCGCCGGATGACCGAGATCGGGATCGTCAAGGCGCTGCGCAAGGCAGGCTTCGAGGACGGCGACGAGGTCCGCGTGGGGGAGCACGCCTTCGACATGCATCCGCCGAGCTAGGCGGGGAGGGGGTTGTTCAGCTCGAGTTGAGATCCGGCAGGCGGATGTAGTCGCCGAGGCCGATACAGCCCTCCAGCCGGGCACGGCGCGCCGATTGACTCGGACGGCGCGCCTTCCAGCAGCCGCCGTCGATCGCGACGAGATAGCGGGGCCCGTCGCCGCCGCTGGGGTCGTCGACCGTGCAGGAGTAGCCGCGCTTGAGCGCCCGGCAGCGGGACTCGCCGCCGTTGAAGCCAATCTCGCCCTGGATTGAGCTCGCGAGCGGTTTCTCCCCGACGCCATAGAGGGCATGGGGGGAGAGGATCGTGACCGCGACGAAGGCGACGATCGCGACCGCGAGGACGAACGGGAGCAGCATGAACAGGCGCATCGGCATCGACTGGGAAGCTAGGTCCCGAGGCGGTCGTCATCGCGGCCGCGGCAGCCGGTCGGGCCTAGACTCCGGCCCGATGACACTGGTGGTCAAACTCGGCTCATCGATCGTCGCCGGCGACGACGGCGCGTTGCGGAGCGACGTGCTCGACGACGTCTGCTCGCAGGTCGGTGAGCTGCACGCCGGTGGGGAAGAGGTTGTGATGGTCACTTCGGGTGCGATCGCCCGCGGAATCAGACTGCTCGGTCTGCAGGGTCGCCCCGGTGCGATCGACGAGCTCCAGGCCGCCTCGGCGGTGGGACAGGGCTCGTTGTTCCGCGCCTACGAGGATCGGCTCGCGGGCCACGATGCGACCGCCGCCCAGGTGCTCCTGACTGCCTTCGACATGTCCGAGCGGATGCACTACCTGAATGCGCGCCAGACCCTGCAGCGGCTGCTTGCCTGGCACGTGGTGCCGGTGATCAACGAGAACGACACCACGGCGACCGACGAGATCACCTTCGGCGACAACGACTTCCTCTCCGCCCAGGTGGCGATCATGATCGAGGCCCGCGCCCTGATCCTGCTGACCAACACCGACGGACTGTTCACCAGCGATCCCGGCATCGACGCCGACGCCGAGCTGATCGAGGAGGTGGCCGATTTCTCGGCGCTCGAGGGGCTCGCGATCGGCATGCACACATCGAGGTTCGGCTCCGGTGGGATGCGCAGCAAGATCGTCGCGGCGGAGATGGCGAGCGGCTCAGGGATCCCGGTCACGATCTGCAACGGGACCAACGAGGGCAGTCTCCGAAGGGCGGCGGCCGGGGAGCGAATCGGGACCCGCGTCGTGCCCCACACCGACCGCGCACCGAGCTTCAAGCTCTGGCTGCGCCACGCGGCCCCTGCCCGGGGCAGGATCGAGATTGACGTCGGCGCTGCGCGGATGTTGCGCGAGGGAGGCGCCTCGCTGCTCCCGGTCGGCGTGGTTGCGGTCGCGGGCGAGTTCGCCGCCGGCGATCCGGTCGAGGTCGTCAACGACGGCGAGGTCGTGGGCAAGGGGGTGGCCGAGCACTCAGCCGCCGTGATCGAGCGCCTGAGTGGCAAGAAGACCCCGGAGGTGGTCGAGCTGCTCGGCTCGGACGCCGCCGAGGAGGCCGTCCACCGCGACCGCTTCGTGCTCCTGTAGGGGGTGGGAGGACCCGCGACCGTGACTTGGAGCGATCCCGAGCGCCCGCTACCCTCTTCCCGATGGCCGTAGCGACCGAATCGGTAACCGATGTCTGCAGGCGCGCCCGCGCGGCGGCCCTCGGGCTCTCCTCCGCCTCGACCGAGGCAAAGGACGATGCTCTGCGCCGCGCCGCCGCGATGCTCCGCGAGCGGGCGGACGAGATCCTCGCAGCCAACGCGACCGACGTCGAGCGCGGCCGTCAGGACGGCCTGGACCCCGCTCTGCTGGACCGGCTCGCGCTCGACCCCGAACGGGTCGAAGCGATGGCGGTAGGGCTCGAGGCCGTGATCGACCTTCCCGATCCCGTCGGCGAGGTGATCGACGAGCGCACGATCCAGGGTGGGGTGGAGCTGCAGCAGATCCGCGTCCCGATCGGCGTCATCGCGATCGTCTACGAGGCCCGGCCGAACGTGACGATCGACGCCGCCGCCCTGTGTCTGAAGAGCGGCAACGCGGCGCTGCTCCGTGGCTCGAGCTCGGCCTCGGCCTCCAACGCCGTCCTGGCGGGGATCTTTGCCGAGGCAGCTCGTGAGGCGGGTCTGCCCGCGGGCTCGGTCGAGCTGATCGCCGGCGGCGGACGTGAGGAGCTCTCCGAGCTGGCCCGCCAGGAGGATCTGATCGACCTGATCATCCCGCGCGGGGGCGAGGGCCTGAAGGCGGCGCTGAAGCAGGTCGCGCGGGTGCCGGTCCTCTATGCGGCCGGTGGGAACTGCCACGTCTACGTCCACGCCGACGCCGACCTCGAATCCGCCCGCGAGATCGTTTTCAACGCCAAGGTCCAGCGCCCCGGCGTCTGCAACTCGGCCGAGACCCTCCTGGTCGACGCCGAGGTCGCCGATCGATTCCTGCCCGTAGTCCTCGGCGAGCTCGCCGCCGCCGGGGTCGAGCTTGTCGGAGACGATGCCTCACGCGCCGCCGCCGGCGAAATCGAGGTCGGAGCTGCTTCCGAGGAGGACTGGGCGACCGAGTACCACGCGATGAAGATGGCGGTCAAGGTGGTGCACGGGGTCGAGGAGGCGATCGACCACATCAACACCTACGGCACCAAGCACTCGGAAGCGATCGTCACCTCATCCGGGGAGGTCGGCGAACGCTTCGCCCAGCGGGTCGATGCGGCCTGCGTCTATGTGAACGCCTCGACCCGCTTCACGGACGGCTTCGTCTTCGGGATGGGCGCCGAGATCGGGAACTCGACCCAGAAGCTGCACGCGCGGGGCCCGATCGGTCTGCGCGAGCTGACCTCGACCAAGTACGTCGGTCGCGGCATCGGCCAGATCCGCGAGTAGCTCCGGTGGGCCGCTCCGTCGGCGTCCTCGGTGGGGCGTTCAACCCGCCTCATCTCGGCCACCTGATCCTGGCCCAGGAGGCGATCGCCGAGCTCGACCTCGCCGAGCTGGCGGTGGTGCCGACCGGGGTTGCGCCGCACAAGCAGATCGAGGCCGAGCCCGGCCCGGAGGTGCGGCTGGCCCTGGCGGGGGCCGCGTTCGCCGACCTCGATCGGGTCAGGGTCTCGGACGTGGAGGTGGGGAGGGATGGCCCGTCCTACGCCTACCGTACGCTTGAGTTGCTTTCGGATCAGCTACCAGGGAGTGATTTGACCTACGTGATGGGCGCGGACGCCGCCGTCGGCCTCGGGGGTTGGCGCCGTCCCGAGCGTGTGCTCGAGCTCGCCCGGATCGCGATCGCCCAGCGTGCCGCGGTCGAGGCCGACGCGGTCGAGCAGGTGCTCGAGAGCCTTGGTGCTCCAAGGGGCGTGCGGGCGTTGAGGATGCCGTTGATCGGCGTCTCCTCCTCGATGGTCCGTGAGCGGGTGGGTGCGGGCAGGCCGGTGCGCTTCATGGTGCCCGACGCGGTCGCCGCGATGATCTCCGAGCGGGGCCTTTATCGGGAGGGGGCGGCGAGATGACAGCCGACCAGCTCGCCGCCCGGATCGCCTCCGTCGCCGACGAGAAGCAGGCCACCGACATCGTCGCCCTCCGCGTCTCCGAGCTGGTCGGATACACGGACGTGGTGATCGTTTGCACGGCTCGCAACGAGCGGCTTGCGAAGGCGATCCACGACGAGGTCTACGAACGTCTCAAGCACGAGGACGATCTTCGCCCCAGCCGTACCGAGGGGGTCGGGGAGAACCGCTGGATCCTGCTCGACTACATCGATTGCATCCTTCACATCTTCGTCCCCGAGACTCGCGAGCGCTACCGGCTCGAGCAGCTGTGGGGCGAGGCGGAGCGGGTCGATCTCGGCCTCCGCTCGACGCCGGATACCGTCCGGCACCCCGCCTAGTCTCCTCACATCGAGCACGAACTTAGAAGGTCGCTGTTCGGCTATCGCCGGGCGGATGTCGAGAAGCTGTTGGGCGACGCCGAGGCAGAACAGGGTCGGGCCGCGGAGTCCGCGCGTGCCCACGCGGCGCGGGCCGAGGCGATCGAGCGGGCGCTGGAGGAGTCGCGGGAGGCCTGCGCGGTGCGCGATCAGCGCATGGCGCACCTCGAGGCCGAGCTCGACCTCTCCCGCTCGCAGGCGGAGAGCCAGGTCCGTGGGCTCTCATTGCTCGGTGCCGAACTCGAGGAGCTCCGCATCACCGCCCGCGGCCGAGCGACCAGGATCCGCCTCACGGCCCTCCGCGAGGCGGCCGAGGTCAGCGGCCGCGCCAGGGCCCTCCGGGGCGAGCTCGACGACGACGCGGAGGCTGGCGCCGGGCCCGCCGACGCCCTGCTGCAGGCGCTCGAGCGAGCTGTCGAGAGGCTTGGTTCGGAGTGGGACGAGGATTCGGAGCGTCCCGGCGCTGGTGAGGCCGATCCGGCCGACCCGCCAGTCGCCGTTTCCGGCCCCGGGATCGCGGCGAGCGACGGACCGCCGCCGGCGCCCGAGTCCCCGGTCGCCCCGGGCGTCGCAGCCCGTGTCAACGTCGACATCGGCCCCTTCCGGGACTTCTCCCAGCTCGTCAGCTTCGAGGACGCTGCGAATGAGATCGGCGCCACCGGCGAGATTTCGATTCGCCGCTTCTCCGGGGGCCGGGCAAACATCGACGTCGACCTCGCCGAGCCCGTGGACCTCCTCCGTGAGCTCGAGGAGCGCTGCGACCTCCACTTCGAGGTCCGCAAGAGCAGCGACGACGAGATCATCCTCGACCTCGGCGAGTAGGGACGTCGCCGGACGGGGCGTCTCGCCTCTTTCCCGCTTCCTATGGGCGTCGGAGGTCGGTGGCATCGCCGCATGCCCCAGAGATCTCGACCGGCAACGGGCGTCGCTACACTTCGCCGCCGACTACGAGTTCTCGGGGGCTGTAGCTCAGCTGGGAGAGCGCCGCCATGGCATGGCGGAGGTCAGGGGTTCGAGCCCCCTCAGCTCCACTTCACTCGATTGGGCCGGCCGGGTCACCCGCGCCGGCACCCCCGAGAACGCCCGGCACTCAGTTGCCGGGGAAGCCGTCGAGTAGGGGTGGGTCTTCGGGAGCACCTCCCTTCGAGCCCTGAGACGGGCCGTGGACCTCTGTCTGCCCCGGCTCGGCAGGGATCGCTCAGGACCTGCCCCTTGGCGGATCGTGGCGCCGCCTAGACTCCCGGCCCGTGAGCGTGCAAGAGCAGCGATACGAGCCGCTACCGATCGAGCGCAAGTGGCAGGAGGTCTGGGCGAGCGAGCGGACCTGGGAGGTCCCGAACCCGGGAGAGGAGGGCTTCGACCCCTCCAAGCCCAAGGCCTACGTGCTCGAGATGCTCCCCTACCCCTCCGGCGAGCCCCACGTCGGGCACCTCAAGTGCTATGCCGTCGGCGACGCAATTGCCCACTTCCGGCGCCGCAACGGCCACGAGGTGATCCATCCGATGGGATACGACGCCTTCGGCCTACCGGCCGAGAACCACGCGATCCGCACCGGCGAGCACCCGCGGGTCTCTACCGAGCGCTCGATCGAGTCCTTCCGCGAGCAGTTCCGCCACTGGGGCGTCTCGATCGACTGGAGCCGCGAGGTCTCCTCCCACACCCCCGAGTACTACCGCTGGACCCAGTGGATCTTCCTCCGCCTGCTGGAGCAGGGCCTCGCCTACCGGACCGAGGCCGCCGTGCAGTGGTGCCCCAAGGACGCGACCGTGCTCGCCAACGAGCAGGTCGTAGAGGGTCGCTGTGAGCGCTGCGGGACCCTGGTCGAGCCGCGTCGCCTGAAGCAGTGGTTCTTCAAGATCACCGATTACGCCGATCGCCTGCTCGAGGACTTCGAGCTGCTCGAGTCCTGGCCCGAGAACGTGGTCACGATGCAGCGCAACTGGATCGGCCGCTCCGAGGGCGCGGAGGCCGTCTTCCGCTGCGAGGACGTCGATCTCGACTTCACCGTCTTCACGACCCGCCCTGACACGCTGTTCGGCGCGACCTTCTTCGTCCTCGCGCCCGAGCACCCCGACCTCGAGCGACTGGTCGAGGGCACCGACAACGTCGAGGAGGTCCGAGAATATGTCGCCGCGGCGATGCGTTCCTCCGCAAGCGATCGCGGCGCCGAGGATCGCGAGAAGACCGGCGTCCGGATCGGCCGCACCGTGACCAACCCCGTCAACGGCGAGCAGATCCCGGTCTTCGTCGCCGACTACGTCCTGATGGAGTACGGGACCGGCGCGATCATGGCCGTCCCGGCCCACGATCAGCGCGACCACGAGTTCGCGACCAAGTTCGGGATCGAGATCCGGCAGGTCGTCGCGCCCGTCGACGGCAGCGAGGCCGCGGTGCAGACCGAGGCCTACGTCGAGCAGGGTCCCGACGACGTCCTCGTCAACTCCGGGGACTTCGACGGCCAGACCCCGGCCGAGGCCAAGCAGGCGATCATCGCCTGGCTCGGAGAGCGCGACGCCGGCGAGCAGGCGATCAACTACCGCCTCCGCGATTGGCTGCTCTCGCGACAGCGCTACTGGGGCTGCCCGATCCCCATCATCCACTGCCCCGACTGCGGGATCGTCCCCGTCCCCGACGATCAGCTGCCGGTCGAGCTCCCCGAGATCGCCGACTACCAGCCCAAGGGCCAGAGCCCACTCGAGGCCGCGACCGACTGGGTCAACGTCAAATGCCCGTCATGCGGGGCAGCGGCCCGCCGCGAGACCGACACGATGGATACCTTCGTCGACTCCTCCTGGTACTTCCTCCGCTACCTGGATCCCAACAACGCCGAGCTGCCGTTCGACCGGGAGATCGCCGACCACTGGATGGCGGTCGATCAGTACATCGGTGGGGTCGAGCACGCGATCCTTCACCTCATGTACGCGCGCTTCTTCGTCAAGGCGCTCGCCGACGGCGGCTACCTCGACGTCCAGGAGCCCTTCACCAATCTCTTCACGCAGGGGATGATCACCCGCGACGGGGCGAAGATGTCGAAGTCGAAGGGCAATGTCGTCAGCCCCCGCGACTACGTCGAGCGGCTCGGCGCCGACACCGCCCGCACCTACATCTGTTTCATGGGTCCGCCCGAGCGCGGCGGCGACTGGGTCGAGGAGGGAGCCGAGGGGGTGCACCGCTTTCTGGCCCGCCTCTGGCGCCTCGGGCTCGAGGTCGACGAGCGGACCGAGGCCGGGGCTCAGGCTCGGTCCGATCCGACCGGGGACGCGCGCGAGCTGCTCGCCAAGGCGCACTGGGCGATCGACAAGGCGACCCGCGACTTCGAGCGCGGTTTCCAGTTCAACACCGTGATCGCCGCGGTGATGGAGCTGGTCAACGACGCCTATCGCCTCAAGGACGGTCTCTACGGCACGCCCGACGGCGACGCCTCGCTCCGCTTCGCGACCTCCACAGCGGCCTCGTTGATCTTCCCCTTCGCGCCTCATCTCGGCTCCGAGGTCTGGGAGATGATCGAGGGCGGGCGCGTCTGGGAGACCCCGTGGCCCGAGCCCGACCCCGCTCTGCTCAGCCGCGAGAGCTTCACCCTGGTGGTCCAGGTGAACGGCAAGGTCCGGGCCAAGATCGAGGCCGAGGCCGGCGCCGCCGAGGAGGAACTGCTCAGCCTGGCGCGCGCCGACGAGCGGGTCGCCGGCCAGATCGACGGCAAGCAGGTGGTCAAGGAGATCGTCGTTCCCGGCCGCCTGGTCAACATCGTCGCACGATGAGCGCCGCCGGAGTCTGGTAGAAGTCGGAGCGGAATGCTCGTCAGGCGACTCACTGACGCCGCCGTCAAGGATTGGCACAAGCTGCGCTCGCACATCCTCATGGATGCGGGTGAGCTCGGCTCGCGCCACATGACCGTGACCTGGCTGGAGGTCCCCTCCGGCAGCTCGGAGACGCTCCATTCGCACGAGGAGGCCGAGCAGGTATACGTCGTCGTCCGCGGCGCCGGCACACTCTCGACGGCCGGCGACACCGAGACTCTCGAGCCCGGCGATCTCGCCCTAATCCCGCCCGCCAGCGATCACACGATCGCCAACCAGGGCGAGGATGAGCTGGCGCTGCTCTCGGTCCAGTCCCCGGCCGTATCGGTCGAGGAGACCTTCGGCCGCCAGATGGCCGAGGTCGCCGGCTACGACGACGAGGACGAGTACTGAGATGCAGGCGGGCGAGGCCGCCCGCCGCCGGGTCGTCGCTCACGGCCAGGTCCAGGGGGTGTTCTTCAGAGCGGGGGTCAAGGAGCGTGCCGATGCGCTCGGACTCGCCGGCTGGGCCCGCAACCGGGCCGACGGCTCGATGGAGGCGTGCTTCGAGGGGCCCCAGGGGATGGTCGAACAGGCGATCACCTGGTGCGCCGACGGACCCGAGAGAGCTCGGGTCACGCGCCTCGACGTGATCGAGGAAGAGGCGCAGGGCATCCGCGGCTTCCGGATCAAGTGAGCGCGTAGAAGTCACATCCCTGGTGCCGAGAAGGCACACGTGGTTACCCATCCGTAGCCGCTCGGAGCGCATCCTCGAGGGATGCCGCTGACGAGCCCCGAGTGCCGAGTCGAGAGAAGCCGATGCCGGAGGACCTGAGCCGCAGCCAGGTCGCGGTATACGCGGGCCTCGGGGTGGTCCTGCTCCTACTCGGTGTCAAGGCGCTTCGCGGCGTCGAAGCTCCTTCCTCCGACCCCGGTGGCGCGACCCTCGCAACGGAGCCGACCGGGTCTGGTGCCGGAGGGGTCGCGGGCAACGGAGGGGGCGCCCCCGATCTCGTCGTCCACGTCGCCGGTGAGGTGGCCGAGCCCGGCGTATTCCGGCTGCCGGTGGGGTCGCGGGTCGCCGACGCCCTCGAGCGAGCGGGAGGGCCGACCCGTAAGGGCTTGCCGGGCGGGGTCAACCTCGCCGCGCGCCTCGTCGATGGGCAGCAGGTCGTGGTGCCGTCACGCGCCCCGGCCGGCGGCGGTGGCGCCACGGTCGCGGGGGAGGAGGGTCCGATCAGCCTCGGATCGGCCGACGCCGGAGACCTCGAGGAGATCGAGGGTATCGGCCCGGTCACGGCCGAGAAGATCATCGAGTTCCGGGATCAGCGCGGCGGGATCGGCTCGATCGAGGAGCTCGACGAGATCTCGGGCATCGGCCCCGCCACGATCGAGAGCCTGAGCGGGTCACTGCAGCCATGATCCGGCTCGGCAGGCTGCCGCTGTGGTGGCGGCACCTGCTGCTGGCCGGGGCGGTGCTCGGCCTGATCGCGGCGCCGGGACCGCTGGACGCGACGCCCGGCTGGCTCGGCGTGTGCGCGGTGTCGCTGCCAGCGCTGCTCTGGGTTCGTGCGCGGGCTCTGCGACGCCCGCTTGCCGCGGTCGTCTGGAGTGCGCTGGCGATCGCGCTCGGGGCAGTGCTCGGCCTCGGCCTCGGCGAGGCCCGGTCGGCCGCCCTGGAGGGCGCCGCCTTCGACGGTGAGGCGGGAGCCGGGATCGTGGCCGAGGGCTACGTTTCGGGCGCCCCCCGCGCCTCGATCGATCGACTCCGATTTCCGCTGAAGCTCCCCGAGGGACGCCTGATCGTGGACGCCGAGCGGGGTCGCGAGGCCGAGATCGGAATCGGCGATCGTCTTCGCGTCCGTGGGACCCTCGCCGAGCCCGAGCCGTTCCGCGCCGACGAGCTGGAGCGGGCCGGGGTGCGGCTCGAGCTCCACGCCACGATGATCGCCGTGCGCCCTGGCGGCCGTTCCGGCCCTGCCGGGGTCCTCGACCGCGCCCGGACCCGCGCCGAAGGCGCCCTCACCGCGGGTCTCGACCATGAGCGGGCCGCTCTCGCACGCGGCTTCGTCCTTGGCCAGGACGACCGGATCTCTCCGGAGGTCCGCGAGGCATTCCGCCGTTCGGGCCTGGCGCACTTACTTGCCGTATCGGGGCAGAACGTGATGCTCCTGGCGATCCTCGGCGGGGTCCTGTTCACCGTGGCCGGCGTCGGGTCGCGCACGCGGCTGATCCTGGTACTGGCTCTGATCGCCCTCTACGTCCCGATCGCCGGCGGGGCGGCATCGATCCAGCGGGCGGGGATCATGGGGGGTGCCGGGATCCTCGCGGGGCTCGCCGGCCGGCCTACCGATCGCCTCTACGTGCTGCTGCTGGCGGCATGCGCAACGCTGCTGCTCAACCCGCATTCAGCCTCCGAGGTCGGCTGGCAGCTCAGCTTTGCGGCGGTCGGCGGGATCGCGCTCTGGGCGCAGTCGCTCCGCTCGATCGTCCTTGCCCGCCTCGGGCGTCTTCCCGAGCGACTCGCGGCGCCACTAGCCGAGGGCGCGGCGCTGACCCTCGCCGCCACGCTCGCCACCGGTCCGCTGATGGTCCACCACTTCGAGGCCTTCTCGCTCGCTTCACTGCCGGCCAACCTGCTGGTGTTGCCCGCCGTCGCGCCGGTGATGTGGCTCGGAATGGCGGCGGCGATGGTCGGCCAGTTACCGCTGCTGCCGGCCGAGCCGATCGCCTGGCTCGAGGGTCCGCTGCTCTCCTACATCGCCGGGGTCGCAGAGGTCTTCGCTGCACCGGAGTGGGCGCTGCTGGAGGTTCCCGCCGGGTCGTTGGCGACCACCGCGGTCGCCTATCTGACGCTCGCCGCCGGGGCGTTCGCCGGGATCAGGGCCCTGCACCGAAGATCGGGGGTCGGCGTGCCACGCCCCTTTCGCGTGGCGGCCGCACTCGTGCTGTTGCTGGCGCTGCTTCCGTCTCTTTTGCGCTCCGGGCCCGCGATTCCACCTCCCTTGCCGGAGGCTTTGCGGATCACGCAGCTCGACGTCGGCCAGGGAGACGCGATCCTCCTCCAGGCGGGCGCCCGCGCCGCGCTGGTCGACACGGGACCACCGGGAGCGGGGCTCGCCGATCAGCTCGTCTCACGCGGCATCGGCGAGCTCGACGCCGTGCTGGTCACCCACGATCAGCTCGACCATGCCGGTGGCCTGCGCGAGCTGGTTGGCAGGGTGCGGTTCGGACGCCTCTTCCTCGCCGGCCCGGCCGACGAGGCGGAAGCGGCCGCGCGGAGCGTCGGCGCTCGAACGAGGTCGATCCGGGCGGGTGCGAGCCTGGCTCTCGGCCCCGCTCGCCTCAGGGTGCTCTGGCCTCCCGCCCCGACGGACGGTGGCGGCACCGGCGGAGCCGATCCCAACCTCTCATCCCTGGTCATCGCCGTCGAGCACGATGGCTTCCACGCATTGCTCACCGGTGATGCCGAGGCCGAGGCCACGCGCCTCGACCCCGGGCCGCTCGACCTGCTCAAGATCGCCCACCACGGCAGCGCCGACGCGGGCCTCGAGCGAATGCTCGACGGCTCCCTTCCGCGGGTCGCACTGATCGGCGTGGGCGCGGGCAACCCCCACGGCCATCCCGCGGCCGAGACGATCGCGGCGCTCGAGCAGAGAGGCGTTTGCGTACTGCGGACCGATCTCCACGGTGACGCCTGGGTCGAGTTCGGGGCCGGCGGCCTGCGAGCCGGGACCGAGCAGGATTCCGACCCTTGCCCGCTCCAGCAGGGCTGAGCCCCGGCGTCGCCTTACCGGGTCCGGTGGGGACCGGGATCCGATCTAGACTCGCCGAGGTGGCAGACGACTCCCTCAAGCCCGCATACCTGATCGCCGGGGAAGATGGCGCCAAGCTCGGCGCCGCGCTCTCGCGGCTCCGCGGCCGGGCCGAGCGCGAGGGCGGGATGATCGAGAGCTTCGAGGGCTCAGGCCAGGGCGGCCCCGACCTCGAGGCCCTGATCGGCGCGATGCCCGCGATGTCGATGATGAGCGAGCGCCGCTATCTGCTCGCCGACGGCGTCGACCGCTGGCGCGCGCCGCAGGTCAAGGAGATCACCGAGGCCTTGGCCGATGTGCCCGACGATGTCACCCTGGTGATGGTCGCCCGCGGCAAGGCGCCGAAGGGGCTCGGTGAGGCGGTCAAGCAGGCTGGGGGAGATGTGCTCGCCTACGAGGCGCCGAGGAAGCGCGCGCTGCCGGGGTGGCTCGGCGAGGAGGCCCGCAAGCGGGGCATCCAGCTCGCTCCCCAGGCGGCCAGGGCGCTGGCCGAGCGGCTCGGCGAGAGCACCACGCGCCTTGCGACCGAGCTCGATCGCATCGCGCTCTGGGCGGGTGAGGGAGCGCGCGTCGGCCTCGAGGAGATCGAGGAGCTCACTTCCGATACCTCCGAGCGAGCGGGCTGGACCCTCGGTGACGCGATCGTCGCCCGCGACGTGCCCGAGGCGGTGCGCTCGGCCGACGAGCTACTCGAGCAGGGCGAGGCGGTGACGCCGATGATCTACGGCATGGCCTCGCGACTGAGAAGCGCGCATCTCGCCGCCAGCGCCCTGGAGGCCGGGCGCCCCGCGAAGGAGGTCGAGGCCTCGCTGCCGATGGCCCCCTACCCCTCGAAGCTCCTGGTCCGTGCCGTCGCCGGCACCCCGCCGGCCGAGCTCTCGGAGGCGATCGCGCAGGTTGCCGAGCTCGAGTGGTGGACGCGGGGCGGATCCAACTACGACGAGCGGGTGGCGCTGACCCTCGCGGTCAGGCGAGCGGCGGGCTCGGAGAGCTCGGCTTGAGCCGGGTCAGGAGCTTGGGAGCAGGCGCGAGGCGCGCTGCTTCTTGCGGGCGCCGGTGTTCGCGTGCATCGCGCCCTTGGAGACGGCCTTGTCGATCTGGGAGACGAGGTCCCGATGCATGTCGGCGAGCCGATCGGACTCACCGACCGAGGCAGCGTCCTCGAACTTGCGGAACTTCGTCCTCACAGCGCTGGTCAGGCGCCGGTTCTCGACGCGCTCGCGCTCTGTGCGGAGAATCCGCTTCTTCTGTGATGCGATGTTGGCCATCGGCGGCGGTACTTTAGAGGTTCGGGCCGAGCGTGGATGATTCAGATCGAAGCCGCTCCTCGGTGGGGCGTGCCGCGGACACCGATGTAGCGATCGAGACCGCTCAGGAGCCGGGTCTCGAAGGGGAGGCGGAGAGCGGGCGGCTGGGCCGCTCGACCGCGTTCTTCTCGATCGCGACCGGAGCCTCCCGGGTGGTTGGCCTGGTCCGCGAGATCGTCGCCGCAAGCTACTTCGGGGTCACCGGCCCGATGAGCGCGTTCACGATCGCCTTCCAGCTCCCGAACCTGATGCGGATGCTGTTCGCCGATGCGGCGCTGCAGGCTGCGTTCGTCCCGGTCTTCACCGAACAGCTCGAGAAGGGCAACCGTCCCGGCGCCTTCCGGCTCGCCAGCACCCTGATCTTCCTCGTCACCCTCGTGCTCGGCCTGATCACGGCGCTGTTCATCCTGCTGGCGCCGGTGCTGGTCCCGCTCGTCGCCCCCGGATTCGACGGGCCGACCGAGGACCTCGCGATCTCACTCGCCCAGCTCCTGTTCCCGATTCTCGTCCTGCTCGGGATCTCGGGCATGGTGGTCGGCGTCCTCAACTCCTACAACCGCTTCGGTGTCTTCGCGATCGCGCCGCTGTTTTGGAACCTGGCGATCATCGCGGTTCTCGTCGGCCTTGCACCCGTCTTCCCAGAGGGCGACGAGATCTACGCGTATGCGATCGGCGTCCTCGTCGGTACGGTGATCCAGCTGGCGATGGTCGCGTTCGACCTCCGCAACACGCCGTTCCGCCTCCAGCGCGTCTTCGACTGGCGCAGCCCACTGGTCAAGAAGGTCCTGCTGCTGATGTTGCCGGTGACGATCAGCCTCGGCCTGATCAACTTCAACCTCTCGATCAACAGCCTCTTCGGGACTCTGGTCGAGGGCACGATCGTCTCGCCGGACGGCACCTTGCAGCCGCTCGGGGACTACGCCCCGGCGGCTATCGACAAGGCCTTCCGGATCTACATGCTCCCGCAGGGGGTCTTCTCTGTCGCGGTCGCGACCGTGGTCTTCCCGACGCTCGCCCGTTTCGCCGCCCGACGCGAGTACGACAACCTGCGGTCGACGATGGCCAATGGGATGCGGATGATCATGCTCGTCCTGCTCCCGGCCGCAGCCGCGATTCTCGTCCTCGCCGAGCCGATGACCGAGCTCGTCTACCAGCGCGGCGAGTTCGACGCCAACCAGACCGAGCTGGTCAGCGAAGCGCTGTTCTGGTTCGCCTTCTCGCTTCCCTTCAACGGCCTCTTCCTGCTCATGACCCGGACCTTCTTCAGCCTCCAGCGACCGTGGATCCCGACCTCGATCGCCGCCCTCAACCTGCTGGTGACGGCGATCGGCTCGTTGCTGCTCTACAAGCCCTTCGGGATCGCGGGCATCGTCGCCGCGACGGCGATCGCCACGGCCGCGAGCGTCGTCGTCCAGACCTTGATCCTGCGCCGGCAGCTGAACGGGCTCGAGCTCGGCAGCCTGATCGACGGGACCCTCCGTATCGCCGCGGCGTCGGCGCTGCTGGCCGGCATCGCCTACGGCGTCTGGTCCCTGCTCGAGGGCGCCCTGGGCGAGGGTCTCGGGGCTCAGATCGTTTCCGTCGGCGGGGCGCTCGCCCTGGGCGCCGCCGGCTACCTCGCGGCCGTCCTGGCGCTCGGCGTGCCGGAGGCCCGCCAGCTGCTGCGCGTGGTGCGCCGCAGCTGACGGGCCGTCCGAGCTCGAGAGGGCGTACCGCCCCTCGACTAGGAGCCGCTTGGGGGGAGCACTCGACCGACCGGGAACCAGCTCGTGTCGTTGATCCCGCTCATCTGCTCGCACTCCGACCCGCGGTCGAAACCACTGCCGCCGGCGCAGCGATCGTTGTGTGCGCCGCCGTCGAGGTCGTCGTCACCCTGCTCGCCCAGCATCCGGTCCTTTCCCTCGTTGCCACGCAGCAGATCGGCGCCCCTGCCACCGAAGAGGCGGTCGTCACCGGGTCCTCCGACCAGGCGCCCGTTCTTGCCGGGCTTCTTGTTCTGGATCCCCGGCGAGTAGTCGTCGCCACCGCCGCCCCAGATCCGGTCGTCGCCGGTCGAGCCGACCATGTAGTCGATCCCACCGCCGCCCCAGATCCGGTCGTCGCCGGCGTCGCCCCAGGAGTAGTCGTTGCCGCCGCCGAGGCAGATCAGGTCGGCACCGCCGTTCCCGAAGACGGTGTCCCTGCCGCCGAGCGTGACGATCACGTCACGCCCGCGGGTGCCGGAGATCTCGTCTTTTCCAGGGCCGACCGGATCGCCGTCGTCGTTGGTCGTGATCGTCGCGGGCTTGCCGTTGCAGGTCAGCCTCGCTGCCTGCGCCGGAGCTGCGGTGGCCGCCAGGCCAACGATCAGGGTGAACAGGGACATCAGGAGCAGCAGCGGCCGCGCCGCCTGCTGCGTATCGTTCGCGCTTCGCATCATGGAAGGGAGCTTCCATGGGCGCGCTCCCGGCTACCAGCACCCCAAGGGGTGGGCGCGCCACACCCGGCCGTGGACCAGTCACATGAGCATGCAACAGATCCGCAACTTCTCAATCATCGCCCACATCGATCATGGGAAATCGACCCTGGCCGATCGCATTCTCGAGATGACCGGGGCGATCACCGAGCGCGATATGCGCGAGCAGGTGCTCGATTCGATGGATCTGGAGCGCGAGCGCGGGATCACGATCAAGGCCCAGGCCGTGCGGGTCGAGTACGGGGCCCTCGACGGCGAGACCTACCACCTGCATCTGATCGACACCCCCGGCCATGTCGACTTCTCCTACGAGGTCTCCCGCAGCCTCGCCGCCTGCGAGGGCGCGCTGCTGGTCGTCGATGCAGCCCAGGGTGTCGAGGCGCAGACGGTCGCCAACACCTATGCCGCGATCGAGGCCGGCCTGGAGCTGATCCCGGTCCTCAACAAGGTCGATCTGCCGGGTGCCGAGCCCGAGCGGGTCGCGTCCGAGATCGCCGACCTGCTCGGGACCGAACCCGAGGACGCGATTCAGATCTCCGCCAAGACCGGGGAGGGGGTGGATCGGGTGCTCGAGGCGATCGTCGAGCGGGTGCCGCCGCCCGAGGGCGACCCCGAGGCTCCTCCGCGGGCGTTGATCTTCGACTCCGAGTTCGACCAGTACCGCGGCGTGATCGCCTATCTGCGGATGATCGACGGCGGCTTCGCCAAGGATGAGCCGATCCGGGCGATGCAGGCCGGGACCGAGGCCGACATCGACGAGATCGGCTTCTTCCGCCCGCAGATGACCGCCGCCCCGCGGATGGACGCCGGCGAGGTCGGCTACGTGATCACGGGCCTCAAGGACGTGGCCAGACTCCGCGTCGGCGACACGCTCACCTCACGCGAGGGCGGTGCGAGCGAGGCGCTGCCCGGCTACCGGGAGGTCCAGCCGGTCGTCTTCTGCGGCATCTTCCCGATCGACACCGACCGCTATGAGGACCTCCGTGATGCGCTCGACAAGCTCTCTCTCAACGACGCGGCCCTCTCGTACGAGCCCGAGACCTCCGACGCGCTCGGCTTCGGCTTCCGCTGCGGATTCCTCGGCCTGCTGCACATGGACATCGTCCGCGAGCGGCTGGAGCGCGAGTACGACCTCGACCTGATGGCCACGACTCCCAACGTCAGCTACCACGTGCACCGGACCAACGGCTCCGACTACGAGGTCCACAGCCCGGCCGCGATGCCCGATCCGGCCTCGATCGACCACGTCACCGAGCCCTATATCCGCGCCTCCGTCATCACTCCGACCGAGCACGTGGGTGCGGTGATGGAGCTCTGCCAGGGCCGGCGCGGCACCCACGTAGACCTCCACTACCTCAGCCCCGAGCGGGTCCAGTTGCGCTACGACCTGCCCTTGGGCGAGATCGTGCTCGACTTCTTCGACCAGCTCAAGTCCTCGACCCGCGGCTACGCCTCCCTCGACTACGAGCCCCTGGAGAGCCGGGCCTCGGACCTGGTCAAGCTCGATGTGCTGCTCGCCGGCGACCCGGTCGACGCGCTCTCGATGATCGTCCACCGAGACAGCGCCGAGAGCGCCGGCCGCGGGCTCGTCTCGCGCCTGCGCAAGACGATCCCCCGCCAGCAGTTCGACGTCCCCGTCCAGGCCGCGGTCGGCTCACGCATCCTCGCCCGTGAGACGGTCAAGGCGGTCCGCAAGGACGTCACCGCCAAGCTCTACGGCGGCGACGTCAGCCGCAAGAAGAAGCTGCTCGAGAAGCAGAAGAAGGGCAAGAAGCGGATGAAGCAGGTCGGCTCGGTCGAGGTCCCCCAGGAGGCGTTCCTCGCGGTGCTGAAGATCGGTGAGGACTGAGCCCCGCCCCGCGATCAGCGGTCGAGGAAGACACGGATCAGCGCCGCGAGGCGGGCCGGGTACTGAGCCATGAATGCGTGTCCGGCGCCGGGGAAGCGGGCAAGCCAGGCGTCGGGCAGGCGCTCGGCGAGGATCGCCGAGTTCCGGGCCGGGATGACGCGATCGTCGCGTCCCGCGGCACACAGGACGCCGGCGGAGATCGCCTCGAGTCGCTGTTCAGCGGGCTCGCTGTGCCAGAGGTCCATCGCCCGCTCCTGGGCGGCGAGCGCCTCCATTGAGAGACCGGCCTGGGCCTGGGCGACGAGCTCGCGGACGTCCTCGCCGAGTCCCTCGGCGACGGCCTCCGGAAAGAGGATCGCCAGCAACCGGTCGGCACGCTCGCGCGGGCTGCCGCTGTGGTCGGTCAGGGTCGCCCAATCGTCCGCCCGGCCGCGGATCGCGACGTCGCCGCCCGGGTCGGTCGCGAGCAGCGCCATGGAGCTGACCCGCTCGGGCCGGCTCGCCGCGAGCGCCTGGGCGATGTAGCCGCCCATCGACCAGCCCAGCACCGCACCTCGCTCGATTCCATGCTCGTCCATCACGGCAGCGACGTCGGCCGCCATCACCTCGATCGTCAGCTCCTCCTCGCCTAGCTCGGAGCCGGCGATGCCGCGGTTGTCGACGCAGATCAACTCAGCGAAGCCGGAGAGGCTGTCGATGAAGACCGGGTCCCAGTCCGCGGCGCTACCGCCGTAGCCGTTGATCACGATGAGCGGGTCGCCCGAGCCCAGCTTGCGCCATCCCAGTGCGGTTCCGTTGCGGCCGGTGCTCCCTGTGCTCTCGCTCACGGGCAGCAGTATCGACGATCGCGAGGATCCGCCGCCGATCATCTAGGCTCGCGGCACTGATGCGAACTGGTGAGATCGGACCTGGCCCTCTTTGGGACGCCCCGGGCCCGCAGGGAAAGCGAATCCTGCGAAGGGTGCGCGGGATCGGCCTCGAGGTGATCGGCTTCATCGTCGTCACGATCCTGCTGCCGCCTTTGTTCGTCGTTGCCCTCGTCGTCGACCTCTTCCTCAAGGTCAGGGACGGTAAGCCGATGGTCGGCGTCCGCCTCGTCCCGTTTCTGTGGTGGTTCCTGTTCACCGAGATGTGGGGCTACGTCGTCCTGTTCGGCATCTGGGCGGGGACGGGCGGGCCGTTCAACAAGGGCTCGATGCAGCGCCGCAGGGGCATCTACTGGCTGCGGCCGCGCTGGGTGAGGAGCCACCTCGGTGCCTTCAAGCTGCTCTTTGGGCTCCGCTTCGAAATCGACGGGCGCGAGTGCGCCGCGCCGGGGCCGGCGATCCTGATGATCCGCCACGCCTCGATCGTCGACAACCTGCTCCCCGATTCCCAACTCGCCATACCTCTGGGCCTGGGGCTCCGGTACGTGGTCAAGCGCGAGCTCGAGACGATCCCGCTGATCGACATCGGCGGACGCTGGCTGACGACGAACTTCCTCGTCCGTGGCGCGGCGAACTCAGAGGCCGAGATCGAGAAGCTCGCACGGTTGACCGAGAACGTCGGGCCGGGGGAGCTGGTCGCCGTCTTCCCCGAGGGCACGCGTGCAACCGCGAAGAAGATCGCCCGCGCGAAGGAGATCGTCCGCGAGAAGCACCCCGAGGTCGCGCCGCAGGCGGAGACCCTGGTCAACCTGCTGCCGCCACGCCTGGGGGGTCCGCTTGCTCTGCTCGACAAGGGAGAGGGCATGGACGTTGTCTTCTTCGCCCACATCGGCTTCGACGGCTACGAGTACATAAGCGACATCTGGGCCGGCGGCCTCGTCGGGGCGACGATCCGGATGCGGCTCTGGCGAGTTCCCGCCGCCGATATTCCCGAGGGTGAGCGCGAGCGAGCGAGGTGGCTGTTCTCCAACTGGCAGGAGGCCGACCGCTGGGTCGGGGAGCAGCGCGCCGAGCTCGGTGAGACGATCGCAGCCGACAAGGTGGCCGGCGAGGTAGGCTCGGCGGCATGAGCGCCCGCAACATCCTCGCCGCTCTCGCCGTCGGCAGGCTCGTGATCGGGGTCGCGATGATGGTCCTGCCGGAGCGGGTCGCGAGGCGTTGGCTGGGACGCGGCGCCGCGACACCCGAGAGTGGAGCATTCGTGCGCGCCGTTGGTGGCCGCGACGTCGCCTACGCGATCGGCAGCCTGCAGGCGGCGCGATCCGGAGACCCCAAGCCATGGCTGGCCGCGGGCCTGTTGGTCGACGGCACCGATGCGATCGCGACGATGCGCACCGAGGGCGTCTCCACCTCACAGAAGCTGATCGGCGGCTGGGCAGCGTTCGCGGCGGTCGCGATCAACGCCGCGGCGCTTTTCGCCGACGACGGGGTCTAGCGCCGGGTCATCCCGACGGCCGGGTGCAGGCCCGGTGAGCGGCTCAGGGCCTCTGATACCTTGGCCCAGGTGGCTTCGCAGAGCAAGATCAAGGTCAAGAAGAAGTGCTGTGAGTCGCGACCGCGCTGCAAGCGCTGCCCGGCGGCGATGAAGAGGCTCCAGCGCGGCGGGCTCGCCAAACGAGTCAGCAAGCGCGGCTACGTCCTCTCCGGCAACGCGACCAAGAAGGACCTCAAGGCCGCCCGGCGGCGCTGAGGATCGGGCCCGGCGAGATGCGCATCACAGCGGCGGTCCTGGAGGAATTCGGTGAGCCCCTCGTCGTCCAGGACGTCGAGCTCACCGACCCCGGCCCCGGGGAGGTCCTGGTCCGGCTCGAGGCCTGCGGCGTCTGCCACACCGACCTCTACACGGCCTCAGGCGTCGATCCCTCCGGCTACGCCCCGACAGTCCTCGGCCATGAGGGTGCGGGTGTTGTCGAGCGCGTCGGCGACGGCGTCCGCCTGCTCGCCGAGGGCGATCACGTCGTCACCCTGTTCTCGCCCCAGTGCGGTGAGTGCGTCCACTGCCGGGACGAGCGCACCAATCTGTGCCTGGCGATCCGCGAGCAGCAGAACAAGGGTTATCTGCCCGATGGCAGCACCCGCTTGAAGCGGCCAGATGGCGAGGAGGAGATCCGCCACTTCATGGGCACCTCGACCTTCGCCACCCACACGGTAATGCCGGAGATCGCCCTCGCCAAGGTCAATCCCGAGGCGCCTCTGGATCGGGCCTGTCTGTTCGCCTGCGGCCTCTCGACCGGGCTCGGGGCGGCGATGAACACCGCTCAGGTCCGCGAGGGCTCGACCTGCGTGGTGTTCGGGGCCGGGATGGTCGGACTGGGAGCGGTTGCGGGGGCCCGGTTGCAGGGCGCCGATCGGATCATCTGCGTCGATCTCTCCCGTGATCGGCTCGAGCTCGCCCGCGGCCAGGGCGCGACCGACATGCTGGAGGGCGGTCCCGACGCGGTCGAGTGGATCCTCTCCGAGACCGACGGCTTCGGAGCGGATTACACCTTCGAAGCCACCGGGAACGTTGACGTCATGCGACAGGCCGTTGAGGCCGCCCGCATGGGATGGGGGCTGTGCACGGTCGCCGGCGTCGCCGGAAAGGGCGAGACCCTCGACGTCGTGCCGCGGCTGCTGATCACCGGCCGTCGGGTGGCCGGGTCTTCCTTCGGCGGCGTCAAGGGTCGCGAGGGCGTCCCGAAGCTGGTCGATCTCTATATGCAGGGCGAGATCGACGTCGACCCCTTCATCTCGCACCGGATCTCACTCGACGAGGTCAACCGGGGCTTCGAGCTGATGGAGGCCCAGGACGGCATCCGCAGCGTAATCGAGTTCAACTGACCACTACGAAGGGACCAGATGCCGAACCCGACCATTCTCCGGACCGAGGAGGGCAACTTCCTCTCCAACGCGTACCTGATCGCCGACCGTGACTCGGGCCAGGGCGTGTTAGTCGACTCCAACGGGGTCACGGATCCTCTGGTCGAGTTCGCCGAGCGGGAGGGGATCGAGATCACCGACATCCTCCTCACCCACCATCACTACGACCACGTGGTCGGGGTCGAGAAGCTGGCCGAGCGCTACGGGGTCGCGGTCCGCGCCCACGAGCTCTGCGCCGCTGAGGTCGACGCCGTGACCGAGACGATCGCCGACGGTGAGGTGATCGAGACGGCCGGAATGCGCTTCGAGGCGATCCACACCCCCGGGCACTGCGCCGATCACCTCGCGATCAAGATCGGGGATCGGGACTGCCTCACCGCCGACGTCCTCTTCAAGGGCACCTGCGGCGGCACCGGCGCGCCAGGGGCGACAGGGCTCGACGATCTGCGCGAGTCGGTGATGGAGAAGCTGATGGCGCTCGACGGCGAGACGCGGATCCACCCGGGCCACCGCCAGCCCTCGACGATCGGCGCCGAGTGGGAGGGCAACCCCTTCATCCGCCTCTGGCGCGGACTCGACGAGCCGACCTCGGAGCCCTGTACGGTCGGGCCCGACGAGGACAACCGGCGCGAGGCGACCCTGTTGCTTTGGGCGCCCGACTACGACGGCGGCAACAAGGCGCTGGTCCGCTTCGCCGACGACGGGACCGAGACGATCACCGGCGGCTCGCAGGTGCGCCGCGAGGGATCGGGCTGAGTCCGCTTCGGGCGGCACCTTCGCGATGGCGGTCAAGACCGAGGCGATCGGCAGGCACTATCCGGCCACCAGTTACGAGGTCGGTCTCGAGAAGATCCGCGAGTTCTCCGGAGTCGTCGGCGAGGACGGGGCCGTGCACCGCGATCGCGGTGCGGCTCAGGACGCCGGCTACCGTGACGTCGTGGCGCCGCCGATGTTCGTCGTCGTCTATGCCGCGCCGGCCCTCGGCCCCGCGATTCTGGATCCCGAGGTCGGGATCGACCTCGCGCGGATGGTCCACGGCGGCCAGGAGTTCGTGTGGTCGGAGCCGGTCTACGTCGGAGACGTGATCACCACCGAGGCGCAGGTCACCGAGATCTACGAGAAGGACGGCAAGGGCTTCTACGTCTTCGAGTCGGTCTCGAGCAACCAGGACGGGGTCGAGGTGGCACGTGGGACCTGGACCAACATAGTCCGTGGGGTCTGAGGCGGGTGGAGGAAGCAGATGAGTGATCTCGAGGCCGGCGAGGCGATCCCCGAGCTGCGGGTGACGCCCGATAGATACCTCCCGCACCGCTACGCCGGTGCCTCCGGGGACTTCAATCCGATCCACATCGACCCGGCATTCGCCCGTCAGGTCGGTCTACCCGCGAACATCCTCCACGGTCTGTACTCGATGGCCCAGGTGGCTCGCGCCCAGACGGTCGCGGCCGGCGGGGACCCGAGGGCGCTCAAGCGCCTCTCGGTCCAGTTCCGCGGCATCGGCGTGCCTGAGCAGGAGATCGTCGTCACGGGCACGATCGTCTCAGCCGAGGGCCGCCGCGTGGAGATCGAGACCGAGGCCAGCCAAGGCCAGAGCGCGATCATCCGCAACGGGCGCGCGTTGCTCGAGCTCGACTGAGGCCGCCGCGCCGGCCAGCGGAAGCGGCCCGGGCGTGGCCGCCGCTCCTACAATCAGTGCCGTGCTCAGCGAAAGACAAGAGGAGATCCTCCAGCTCGCGGTCGACGCCTACCTGGAGAGCGGCGCACCGGTCGCCTCGAAGGCGATCGCCGACCGTGACGACGTCGACTGGAGTGCCTCGACCGTTCGCCACGAGCTGGCCGAACTCGAGGCCGCGGGATTCCTCACCCACCCGCACACCTCCGCCGGGCGGGTCCCGACAGACGCTGGATACAGGCTCTACGCCGACGCCCTGCTCCAGGTCGGGCGCGCCGAGCCGGCCGACGCCGAGCCGGCGCTCGGCCTCTCCCGGGTCCAGCACGAGGTCGAGGAGGCGCTGGTCGAAACGACCACCGCTCTCGCGCAGGCGAACGACCTGCTCGCGCTGGTTACCGCGCCGCCCGCGAGCACCGCGACGATCCACCGGGTCGAGGTGCTGCTGCTGCAACCTCGGGTGGTCGCCCTGGTCGCGATCGCTTCGAACGGCGAGGTCTCCAAGCGCGTCTTCACCTTCGACGACGTCGATCCGGGCCTCGTCGACTGGGCATCCTCGTTTCTCAATGAGCGCCTCGAGGGGAGCTCCACCTCCGAGCGCGCGATCCGCTCGCGCCTCGAGGATCCCGAGATCGGCTTGGTGGAGCGCGAGTTCCTCGACTCGATCTGTGGAGGCCTCGCCGAGCTCGGTGCCGAGGCCTCCCAGCAGCTCTACATGGAGGGCACCGCCCGCCTGCTCTCGGAGTCCCACGCCGCTGACATCCCCGAGCCGGACGGGGTCGTGCGCGCGCTCGAGGGACGGGTCAGCCTGCTCAGCGTCCTGCGCTCGGCCCTGCGCGATCAGTCGGTGTTCCTCTGCATCGGGGCTGAGAACCCCGAACCTGCCCTGCGCTCGGTCAGCGTCGTCAGCGCCGGCTACGGACTCGGCTACCGTCCCCTCGGAGCGGTCGGCGTGATCGGCCCGCTGCGGATGGACTACGGCAAGGCGATCGACTCCGTGCGAGTCGCGGCCGATGAGCTCAGCCGCTTCTTCGCAACCGCCTACGAGGGATAAGGGATGCCACGCGACTATTACGAGATCCTCGGCGTCGACCGGGGGGCCGACGAGGGGGCGATCAAGAAGTCGTTCCGCAGGCTCGCCCGCGAGCTGCACCCCGACGTCAACACCGAGGATCCCGACGCTTCCGAGCGCTTCAAGGAGGCCGCCGAGGCCTACGAGGTGCTCTCCGACCCCGAGCGCCGCCGGACCTACGACGCCTTCGGCCACGAGGGTCTGCGGAGCGGCGGCTACCAGCCCCGCACCGAGGGCTTTGGCTCGGTCAGCGATATCTTCGAGGCCTTCTTCGGCGCCGAGAGCGGCGGCGGGGGTGGGTTCAGCGACCTCTTCGGCGGCGGGGCGGCCCGCGGACCGGCGGGTGGCGGTGACGTCGCGGTCGCGGTCGAGATCGGCCTCGCCGAGGTCCTCAGCGGGGTCGGCCGCGAGGTCGAGTTCGAAGCGATAATTCCCTGCGAGCACTGCAACGGCAACGGTGCCGAGCCCGGCACCCCGATCGTCACCTGCGAGACCTGCGACGGGGCCGGCCAGGTCCGTCAGGTCTCGCGGACCCCGTTCGGTCAGATGATGCGGACCGGGACATGCCCGACCTGCAACGGAGCCGGCAAGAGCGCGGAGACTCCCTGCGAGGTATGCGACGGCGAGGGACGCCGGATCGAGCGCAAGAGCTGGGAGGTCGACATCCCCGCCGGGATCGAGGCCGGGCAGCGAATCAGGATCGGCGGCGCCGGGCATGCCGGCGAGCCGGGTGCCCGTAACGGCGACCTCTACGTGCAGGTTTCGGTGGCCGCCGACGAGCGCTTCCATCGCGAGGGACGTGATCTGGTCACCGTCGCCGAGTTGCCGGTGACAACCGCGATGCTCGGGGCGCGGATCACGGTCCCGACCCTCGAGGGCGAGGAGGAGGTCGAGGTCGACGCCGGCGCCCAGCACGGGGACACGATCAGGCTCCGCGGCCAGGGGCTTCCAGGCCTCAACTCACGCTCGCGTGGCGATCTCCACGTCGTGCTCAAGCTGCTGACGCCGGTCAAGCTCGACGCCGAACAACGAGAGCATGTCGAGCGCCTCGATGCCTCCCTCGGGGAGCGCAACGCGCCCAGGGCCGCGCGCGCGGGTCTGTTCGAGCGCGTCAAGCGCGCCTTCTCTTGATCCGGCTCGCGGTTCGCTGCTCGCCCGCACAGTCGGAGCGCGTGCTCGCCGAGCTGCTCGAACTGGTTCCCGGGGGTGTCGAGGAGGAGAGGGGGCAGGGCTACGTGGAGTACGCGATCTACGGCCCGCCCGGGGAGCTTCCCGAGCTGCCCGACCTCGAGGTCGCCGCCGGCGAGGGCCTGGTCGAGATCGAGACGACCAAGATCCCCGATGACTGGGCCGACCGCTGGCGTGACTTCCACGAGCCGGTCTGGATCGGCGACCGCCTAGTCGTCAGACCGTCCTGGGAGGAGGGCCCGGCTGAGGCGGATGCGGGGCCGGCGCTGATCGAGATCGTGATCGATCCCGGCCGCGCCTTCGGCACCGGCGCCCACGCGACGACATCAATGTGTCTGGAGCTGCTGCTCGAGCGGGCCGACTCCGCCCCCGGCGAAGGCCGGGGCTCGGTCGCGGATCTCGGCACCGGCTCCGGCGTGCTGGCGATCGCCGCAGCGAAGCTCGGCTTCGGGCCCGTGGTCGGCTGCGATCACGAGCTGCCTGCGGTAGAGGCGGCGAGGGCGAACGCGGAGCTCAACGCAGTCGAGATCGAGATCGAGCGTCTCAACCTCCGCGAGCAGGACCCCCCGAGCGCCGATCTTTGGCTGCTGAACCTGACCGCGCCGTTGCTCCTGCCGCTCGCGCAGCGCCTTCCCCTCGAGGGCGGCGGTCGTCCGGCGGCGCTGATTCTCAGCGGGCTGCTTGCCAGCGAGGGGGAGCGGGTCCGCGATGCCTACCGGGAACGGGGCTACGCGGTATCGACGGCTCGCGAGCGTGGCGAGTGGGCGGCGCTGCTGCTCGAGGACAGCGGCTGATCACCCCGTCCCGCCGGGAGCTCGCCGCCGGGTACCGCGGGTGCCGTGCCGGACGCCGCCGGCAGGGATATATTCGTTCCCATGGTTCTCGCAGAGGTCACCTTCTACAACGTCATCCTCTTCGTTCACATCGCCGCGGTGGTGCTGATCTGGGGTCCCACCTATGCATACGCGGTCTTCCTCGCGACCGCGATGAAGCGCGGAGGTCGAGCGGTCCCGGCAGTCGGTGAGGCGATAACGACCTGGGACAGGGTCGCCTCGACGGCTGGGATCCTCGTGCTGCTGGCCAGCGGCCTGTACCTAACCGGCGATCGCTGGGAGTTCTCCGACTTCTTCATCAGCTGGGGCTTCCTCGCGATCATCGTTCTCGCCGGGCTCGCGCATGGGTTCTTCATTCCGAAGACGCGGAAGGCCACCGAGCTCGCGGAGCGCGACAGCAAGGCCACCCCTGGCGACGGCCCCGTCGAGTTCTCGTCGGAGTTCAACGCGGTCTCCGACCAACTCACCAAGGTCGGAACCGCCACCGGCCTCTTCGTCCTGGCGACGATCTACATCATGACCGCGAAGCCATTCCTGTAGGCGGAGTCGGACCGGCGCGCCGCGCGCCACAATCACGGCCATGAGCGATAAGCGCGAGCTGCCGATCGCCGTCTTCGACTCCGGCGTCGGCGGTCTCACCGTCTTGCACGAGTGCCTCGTGTCGCTGCCCGAGGAGAGCTTCCTCTATCTCGGCGACAGCGCCAACTTCCCCTACGGCACCAAAACGGTCGCCGGCCTGCGGGATCTGGTCGAGCGCAACACCGAGTATCTGCTCGATCGCGGCGCCAAGCTGCTGATCGTCGCCTGCAACTCGGCGACCTCGGCCGGCGCCGAGCGGGCCACTGAGATCGCCGCAGCTCACGGCGTGGAGGTGATCACGGTGATCGGCCCCGAGGCCGAGATCGCGGCAGCGATCAGCGAGGGCGGCCGGGTCGGGGTGATGGCGACGCCCGCGACTGTCGAGGGCGGGGCCTACCGCCGCGCGCTTCAAAGACAGGGTCGGGGCCTGGAGGTCGTCGAGGTCGCCGCCCACGATCTCGCGCCGATCATCCAGAACGGGTTCCCATTCGACGAGGGCGTGGTCGAGCGTGTCCGTAGCTATTGCACCCCGCTCAAGGAGGCGCGGGTCGACACCCTGATCCTCGGCTGCACCCACTACCCGCTGGTCGCCCCGATGCTGCAACGGATGCTCGGCCGCGACGTTCGCCTGGTCACCGCCGGGCACGCGATCGCCGCCGAGGCCCAGCGTCTGCTCGAGGCCGAGGGCCTGCTGGCCGAGGGACCCGGGGAGGGCACCTACGGCTTCCTGTGCACCGGTGATGTCGAGAGCTTTCGCGAGCTCGGGACCCGGTTTCTACAGATGCCGCTCGGCGAGGTCGAGCACGTGGACATCGGCTGAGCCTCGTCCGGCGGCGCGACAGCTACATTTATCCCGTGAGCGATCAGATTCTCGAACGGATGCAGTCCGACACCAGGGAGGCCATGAAGGCCGGCGAGAAGCAGCGGGTGGGAACGCTGCGGATGCTGACCAGCGCCGTCCAGCAGGACCACAAGCTCGGTGAGGGCGACGCCGTGGCGGTGCTCCAGCGTGAGCGAAAGAAGCGGCTCGAGGCGGCCGAGGCCTTCGAGAAGGGCGACCGGGCCGAGCAGGCGGCGAGCGAGCGCGCCGAGGCCGAGCTGATCAGCACCTACCTCCCCGAACAGATCTCCGAGGAGGAGCTCGAGCAACTCGTCGCCGAGGCGATTGAGAGCTCCGGCGCCTCCTCGATGAAGGAGATGGGTAGCGTGATGGGCATGGTGATGCCGAAGGTCAAGGGCAGAGCCGACGGCAGCAGGGTGAGCGCCGCGGTACGGGAGCGGCTTGGCGCGTAAGCAGCTGACGATCGACAACGACATCGCCGCTGAGCTCGCGGGCTCAGGCGATGCGGTCCTACGGCGACTAGAGGACCGGCTCGCCTGTGACGTCTTCCTCCGCGGGAACGTGATCACCCTCGACGGCGACGAGGACTCGCTTGCCGAGGGCCAGTCGTTGGTCGAGGAGCTGGTCGAGCTGATCGAGCAAGGCGAGAGCATGGAGCCGCAGACGATCGACGCGGTCGGCGGTGCGATCGACGACGGCGGCGTGACCCCCTCCGAGATGCTCGGCGACGCCGTCTGGCAGCACCGCGGCATCAAGGTCGCTCCGAGGACGGCGAACCAGAAGCGCTATGTCGACATGATCCGCGACCACACGGTCACCTTCGGGGTCGGGCCGGCGGGCACCGGCAAGACCTTCCTCGCCGTCGCCATGGCGGTCGCCGCGCTCGAGTCGCGAGCCGTGAGCCGGATCATCCTCACCCGTCCCGCCGTCGAGGCCGGCGAGCGGCTCGGGTTCCTGCCCGGCGATCTGCAGGCCAAGGTCGATCCCTATCTGCGGCCGCTTTTCGACGCCCTCTACGACATGCTCGATCCCGAGCGGGTCAACGAGTACTTCGAGCGGGGCGTGATCGAGGTGGCGCCTCTGGCCTTCATGCGCGGTCGCACGCTCAACGACTCGTTCGTGATCCTCGACGAGGCGCAGAACACGAGCCCGGAGCAGATGAAGATGTTCCTCACCCGGCTCGGCTTCGGCTCCCGCATGGTCGTCACCGGTGATGTGACCCAGATCGACCTCCCGACCAATCAGCGCTCCGGGTTGGTCGTCGTCGGCGAGATCCTCGACGGCATCGAGGACGTGAGCTTCATCCGCTTCGGCAGCGCCGATGTCGTCCGCCACGAGCTCGTGCAGCGGATCGTCGCCGCCTACGGCGCCTACTCGGAGCGCAGGCGCGGTCCCGGTTCCCGCCGCGATCGACCGCTCCGACGGGACGGCGACGGCGACGACGGGCGGGGCGAGTGAGCGCCGATCTCGAGGATGTCGAGCCGGGGCTGCGGGACGCGGTCGGAGCCACGCTGGATGCCGTCGGGGTCAGCGATGGCCATCTCGCGCTCGAGCTCGTCGGCAGCGAGCGAATCCGCGAGCTCAACCGGACCCATCGCGGCCGCGATCGAGCCACCGACGTGCTCTCCTTCCCGATCGACGGCGGCGGTGCCGTCGACGTCGGGCCCAGGGAGCTCGGCGACATCATGATCTGCCCCGAGCACACCACCGATCTCGACGAGGCCGCCGTCCACGGGGTGCTCCATCTGTGCGGCTACGACCATGAGACCGACGGCGGCGAGATGCTCGAGCTGCAGGAGCGGGTACTGGGCGAGCTCGACCGGCGGCGGGCGCCCTCCGATGCCTGAGCCAGGGTCTCCGCCCGGCTTCAGCGTCCGCGAGGCGGGCGTCGATCGGCTCGACGAGCTGATCACGGCCTACGAGTGGCTGTTCGCTCCCCCGGGCGTCCGGCCCGCTCAGTGGGATCCGGGCCGCGCCCGTCGGGCGCTTGGTCGGGCGATCGGCAGCGACGACTCCGACGTCTTCGTGGCGATCCGGGACGACAGGGTGATCGGCTTCTGTACCGCCTACCTCGACATCGACTCGGTCCGCTTCGGGCGACGCTGCTGGGTCGAGGATCTCGCGGTCGACCCCGCGGCGCGATCGGGCGGCGTCGGCGCCGCGCTGCTCGCGGCTGCCCGCGGTTGGGGGACGGAGCAGGGCGCCACCCACCTCGAGCTCGACTCCGGCGCCGCCCGCCGGGACGCCCACCGCTTCTACGAGCGGGAGGGTCCCGACTGGCGCTCGAATCAGTACGCCTGGGTGCTGGACCGATGAGTACCCACGCCGGGTTCGTCGGTCTGGCGGGGCGCCCCAACGTCGGCAAGTCCACCCTCGCCAACGCCCTCGTCGGCGCCAAGGTCGCGATCGTCAGCGACCGCCCGCAGACGACGCGTCGGGCGATCCGCGCGATCGCCACCTCCCTGGACGGCTCCTGGCAAGCGATCCTCGTCGATCTCCCCGGAGTGCAGCGCCCACGTGACGTGCTCACCGAGCGCATGCAGGCCCGGGTCGAGCAGGAGCTCGCCGGCGCCGACGTGGTCCTGCTCGTGATCAACGGCGAGGAGGGCGTCGGGCCGGGCGATCGTTTCATCGCCACCACCCTGCTGAAGACCGGGGCCGGCGCAAAGGTCCCGGTGATCTGCGCCGTCAACAAGCTCGACCGGCTCAACAAGCCGCAGACCGTCGAGGTGCTCGCCGCGGCGGCCGAGCTCGAGATCGTCGATGAGGTGTTCCCGGTCAGCGCGAGGCGAGGGACCGGGGTGGAGCCGCTGCTGGAGCGCCTGGGGGAGCTGATGCCGGAGGGACCCCTGCTCTATCCGACCGAGGACCGTTCCGATCAGCCGAGCCAGGTCCATCTCGCCGAGCTGATCCGCGAGCAGGTCCTGCGCCGCACCCGCGAGGAGATCCCGCACGCGGTCGAGGTCGAGGTCGTCGAGGTCGCGGCCCGCGAGGACGGCCTCCTCGACATCCGCGCCGACATCTGGGCGGAGTCGGGCTCGCAGAAGGCGATCCTGGTCGGCAAGGGCGGGACGATGATCCGCTCGATCGGCAGCGCCGCCCGCAAGGAGCTCGAGCGCGAGCTCGATTCGCGCATCTTTCTCGACCTCCAGGTCAAGGTCCGGGCCCGGTGGCGCCGCGACGAGAGCCTGCTCGACCGCCTCGGGATCGAGTAGCGGGAACGCCGTTGCGCCTGCCGCTCGCGCGCGCGATGTGCGAACCTTCTCCGATGCGGGACAGCTACCTACCAGTTGCCGGCCGGCCGATGTCGGTGGCAATTCTGACCGTATTGGCGCTCCTCGCCGCCTGGCTGGCGCCGCCGGCGAAGGCCGCGGCGACGCGCTACGTCGAGGTCAAGGGCGCCCAGGCACCGGGCCCGAAGGAGCTCGACAAGGTCTGGGTCGAGAAGCGCGGGCCACGCGGGGCCGACGCCGTGCTGGTCCTGATCCCCGGCACCGGCGGTGGCGCCGGCAGCGTCTCACCGATCGCCCGCGACCTGAGCAAGCGCATCAAGGGCATGCAGGTCTGGGGCTTCGACCGCCGTAGCCAGGCCTTCGAGGACACCTCCGGCTTCGAGACCGGCGACGCCGATGCGGCCGCCGCCTACTACCTCGGCTTCAACTACGACCGGGTCACCGCCGACGAGGTTCCATTCGTCTCCGAGTGGGGCTTCAGAACCGAGATGAAGGACCTGCGCAAGGTGATCCGCAAGGCCGGCAAGGGCGGCCGCGAGGTGATCCTCGGCGGCCACTCCCGTGGCGCTTCCTCCGCGGTCGCCTATGCCGGCTGGGACTTCAACGGCAGGCCGGGCTATCGCAGCATCGACGGCCTGGTCCTGATCGACGGAGGCCTCGCGGCCTTCGGGCCTCAGGACTTCAGCAAGGCCGATGCCGAGGAGCGCCTCGCCGAGATCCGAGACGGCGATCTCTTCAACGACCCGCTCGGGGCGGGCATTCCCGAGATCGGCCCGATCTTCAGCGAGGTCGCCGCCCGCTACGCGCTCGAGCAGCCGCGAACGGCCTCGGCCCTGCAGGACAATCCGATCATCCCCGCCAGCCTGAAGCCGCCGTTCCAGGTCTCCAACGAGGGCTTCCTCGGCTTCGTCTTCGACGACACCACCTCTCCCGAGGGTTTCGCCTCCCTGCGCATTCGCGCCGGAAGGCTCGCCGACTCGGGCTCCCCGCGGCAGTGGGTGGACGGGCAGAAGACGCCGATCGGCGATTTCGCCGAGGCCTTCTCCCGCGAGCCGGCGAACGCGACCGAGTGGTACTACCCGACCCGGATGGTCCTCGACACCGCGGCGGCGAACTCGCTGCGAATGACTCCGGCGGCGAAGCTCCTCGGGCTCGAGATCAGGCACGCGGACAGGATCAACGTGCCGCTGTACGCGATCCAGACCGAGCTCACCAGCGGAGGCGTGATCGCAGGGGCCGAGACGGTGATCGCGGGATCGCGGATCAAGCGCTCCAAGCTGGTCAATGCGGAGAAGTCGATGAGTCACCTCGATCCGGTTCTCGCTCCGGCGAAGACCAACCGGTTCACGAAATCCGTCACGCCGTTTCTGAAGAAGATCGTCCGCGGTCGCTGAACGCGGCAGGGCCGGGGCCTCCCGGGCGCCGCGCCTAGACTGCTGCATTCATGGATGCTGAGGGCTCCGATCTCGAGGCCGCTGAGGCGGTGCGGTTTGGCGCGGATGGCCTTGTCCCCTGCGTGACCCAGGACGCCTCCACGGGAGAGGTCCTGATGGTCGCCTACGTCAATCAGGCGGCCCTGCGGCTGACGCTCTCGAGTCGGCGGATGCACTACTGGAGCCGCTCCCGGTCTGAGATCTGGGAGAAGGGGGAGACCTCGGGGAACACCCTGGAGCTGCGGCAGCTGCGCTACGACTGCGATGGCGACGCGCTGCTCGCGCTCGTCGATCCGGTCGGCCCCGCCTGTCACACCGGACAGCGCAGCTGCTTCTACCGCGACCTGGAGGGCTCGGCGGATTCCTCGGTCGACGCCTCCCCCGCGGACGGCGAGCCCGAGCCGGTGAGCGCCGAGGCGCTGGCCGAGCTCGAGCGCACCCTCGCCGACCGCCGTCGCCAACGACCCGAGGGCTCCTACACCGTCGAGTTGCTCGACGACCCCGGTCTGATCGGCGCCAAGATCCGCGAGGAGGCCGACGAGGTCTCCCGGGCGATTGTCGATGAGTCCGAAGATCGCGTGGCCGAGGAGGCCGCCGACCTGCTCTATCACCTCGAGGTTGGCTTGATCTCGCGCGGGCTGGCGCTGGCTCGGGCGCTCGAAGTGCTCAATTCCCGGCGCGGGTGAGCGAGCGATGAGCGTCGAGGGGCTGGAGCTCTCACCCGACCTCGATCGGGCTCGCGCCCTGGTTGAGGGAGGCGGGGCGAACGTGGTGCCGATCATCCACCGCTGGGCCGAGGACACCGAGACCCCGGTCTCGGCCTTCCTCAAGCTGCGGGGCGAGGGCCCGGCATTCCTGCTCGAGTCGGCGGAGCAAGGCGGTCGCATGGGCCGCTACTCGTTCATCGGAGTCCGCCCGCACGCGATCCTGCGCTGGGGTGAGGACGAGCTCCGGGAGTGGAGGGGGAAAGCGGCCCTCGACCCCTTCGCGCCCCCGACCGAGGTGACGCCCGCGCCCGACCCCTACGCGGCGGTGTCCCAGCGGGTGGGCTCGATGCGGCTGGCCGAGGTCGAGGGGCTGCCGCCCTTCCCGGGCGGCGCGGTCGGCCTCTTTGCCTACGACCTCGTGCGCACCGTCGAGCCGCTCGCCGAGCCGAATCCAGATCCGCTCGGGCTCCCCGATCTCGCTCTGATGATCGCCGAGGCGATGGTCGTCTTCGATCACAACGATCGCGAGGTATCGATCATCGCCAACGCGATTCTCGACGACGGCGGGATCGAGCCAGCATACGAGCGGGCCGCGTCGGCGATCGGCGAGCTTCGCGCCCGGCTCAAGGAACCGATCCCGCGCCCTGCGGAGCGTCAAAGGCCGCATTCGGTGTCCCAGCGAACGCCGGAGAACCCGCTTCCAGCCGGGTTCCGCTCGAGCGTCAGTCGCGAGGAGTTCGAGGCGACCGTCGCCCGGATCGTCGAATACGTGCATGCAGGTGATGCCTTTCAGGTCGTCCCCTCCCAGCGATTCTCCGGGCCGTGTCCGGTCGAGCCGTTTTCGATCTACCGCGGGCTGCGCGCCGTCAACCCATCGCCCTACATGTACTTCCTCGACTTCGGCGACTTCCAGATCGCCGGCGCCTCTCCGGAGCCGCTGGTGAAGGTGACCGGGCGCCGGGTGGAGACGCGGCCTATCGCAGGCACCTACCCTCGGGGCGAGGAGGAGGAGGAGGACCGCCGCCGCGCCGAGGGCCTGCTCGCAGATCCCAAGGAGCGGGCCGAGCACGTAATGCTGGTCGACCTCGGCCGCAACGATCTCGGCCGGGTCAGCGAGTACGGCTCGGTCAAGGTCGACGAGCTGATGGTGGTCGAGACCTATTCCCACGTCCTCCACATCGTCAGCCAGGTCTCGGGACGTCTCCGTGAGGGGCTGAGCGCGATGGACGTGCTCCGCTCCTGTCTGCCTGCCGGGACGCTCTCGGGCGCGCCGAAGGTGCGGGCGATGCAGATCATCGACGAGCTCGAGCCGATCAAGCGCTGCTCCTACGGCGGGGCGATCGGCTACCTCAGCTTCACTGGCGATTTCGACGCCGCGATCCACATCCGCACCGTCGTCGTCAAGGATGGCGAGGCGCACGTCCAGGCGGGCGGCGGGACCGTCGCCGACGCCAGGCCCGACTACGAGTACAGGGAGTCGCTGCAGAAAGCCGGCGCGGTCTTCAGCGCGATCGAGCTCGCGATCGCCCACCCGGATTGGGAGTGAGCGATGGCCCGCGTCCTCGTGATCGACAACTACGACTCCTTCACCTACAACCTCGTCCAGTACCTGGGTGAGCTCGGGGCCGAGATCGAGGTCCTGCGCAATGACCGGGCTAGCGTCGAGGACCTGCTCGACCGGCGCCCCGACCGGCTCGTGATCTCACCGGGACCCTGCACGCCTTCGGATGCGGGGGTCTCGGTCGAGGCTGCGCGACGGTTCCCCCAGGCCGGGATCGCCACCCTCGGAGTCTGCCTCGGCCATCAGTCCCTTCTCGCCGCCTTCGGCGGCGAGATCGTGGTCGGAGAGCCGATTCACGGCAAGGACGCCGAGATCCGCCACGACGGGCGTACGATCTTCGCCGGCCTGCCGCAGCCGATGCTGGTCGGTCGCTACCACTCGCTGATCGCGGCGCCCGAGCTGCCGGATTGCTTCGAGCGGAGCGCCGATTACGAGGGCATCGTGATGGCCGTCCGCCACCGCGAGCTTCCGGCCGAGGGCGTCCAGTTCCACCCCGAATCGGTGCTGACGCCCGAGGGGCAGCGACTGCTCGCGAACTTCCTCGAGTCCGGCTGCGGAGGTGGTGATGGCTGAGGCGCCGCGATTGATCACGATTCCGATCAGTCACTACTGCGAGAAGGTCCGCTGGGCATTGGAGCGCGCCGGGATCCCGTACGTCGAGGAGGGTCATCTGCAGCTGATCCACCGCTTCTACGCCGTCAGGGCCGGCGGCGGCAGGAAGGTGCCGGTGCTGGTCACCGACGAAGGGGCCCTGAACGAGTCCTCGGAGATCATTCGCTGGATCGATGAGAGGCTCCCGGAGGAGGAGAAGCTCGTCCCGCCTGAGCACGCGGCCGAGATCGATGCCGTCGAACATCGGCTGGACGAGGGTCTCGGGATCGAGGGGCGGCGCTGGATGTACTCGGTGATGATGAGCACCGACGTCCCCAGGCGCTTCGGCCTCGCGCCGATGCCGCGGTGGGAGCAACGTGTCGTGCCCGTGATCGTGCCGATGATGAAGCTCTACCTACGGGTCTTCATGGACGCCGAACCGGCGAAGGCGTCGGACGCCATCGCCTCCGTCGACAGGGACTTCGACTGGATCGAGGAGCGCCTGGCAGACGGTCGTGAATTCCTCGTCGGCGGCCGCTTCACATCAGCGGATCTGACCTTTGCCGCACTCTCCGCCGCCGTGCTGGCGCCCGAGCGATACGGAGTCGAGTTGCCGAAGCCTGAGGATCTCCCGCCTGAGGTCGGCGATGAGATTCGTCGTCTTCGCGAGCGTCCGGCCGGCCGGTTCGCCGCTCACCTCGTCGCCGAGTACCGACCATGGCCGCCGGCCAACCGCGCGGCGGCTGCGCGGGCCGCCTGATCCGCCCGGAGCGCGCCCCTGCTCTCCACTAGCCTGGGCGCGATGCCGAACGAGATCCTCACCCGCGCCATCGACGCCGTCTGCGACGGCGAGCATCTGACGGCCGACCACGCAGCGACCGTGCTGGCCGAGGTGATGGAGGGGCGAGCCGAGCCGGTCGAGACCGCCGCCTTCCTGATCGGCCTACGAGCCAAGGGGGAGACCGTGCCGGAACTGGTCGGCCTCGCGCGGACGATGCGCTCGCTGGCCACGCCCGTCGAGCTCGACTCCCACCGCCTCGTCGACACCGCAGGGACCGGGGGAGGACCGGCGACCTTCAACGTCTCGACCACGGCGGCCCTGATCGCGGCCGGGGCCGGCTGCCAGATTGCGAAGCACGGCAACCGCTCCAACACCTCGAAGTCCGGGTCGGCCGATTTGCTCGAGGCCCTCGGCGTGCGCATCGATCTCAGCCCGGACGGCGTCGCCCGCTGCATCGAGGAAACCGGCTTTGGCTTCATGTTCGCGCCGGCTCACCACGCGGCGATGAAGCACGTCGTACCGGTTCGCAAGGCGCTCGCGGTTCGCACGATCTTCAACTTCCTCGGTCCCTTGACCAATCCGGCGGGGGCCACGCGCCAGCTGCTCGGCGTCGGCGATCGCCGCTACCAGGAGACGATCGCGGAAGCGCTTGCCGGCCTCGGCTGCGATCACGCCCTCGTCGTCACCGGGGAGAACGGTCTCGACGAGCTCAGCATCTGCGGCACGACCCGGGTGATCGAGGTTCGCGACGGTGGTACGGAGGAGTGGCATCTGAGCGCCGATGAGGTCGGGCTCGTCGAGGCGCCTCTCGAGCAGCTCCTGGGCGGGGAGCCGGCCGATAACGCTGAGATCACCCGCGTGATCCTCGCCGGCGGGCAGGGCCCGGCGCGCGATCTCGCGCTGCTCAACGCCGGCGCCGCACTCTACCTGGGGGGGGAGGCGACGCGGATCGGCGAGGGGGTATCGCTCGCCACCGAGGCGGTTGACTCCGGCGCGGCGGCTGAGACCCTCGAGCGTGTGGTCGCGCTGACGGGCGAGCTTGCGAGCGGCTGATCGGCGCCCATCCCCACGACCCCGATCGGTAGCCTGACTGGCGGATGAGCAGGCTCGATCAGCTCCTCGAGACGACCCGGGAGGACGTCGCTCGGCGCAAGGAGGACGTTTCGCCCTCTGACCTCCGCAACCAGCTGGGCACCCGGACGGGCTCGCGTCCGTTCAAGGAGACGCTGGGGCGTCCCGGGCTAACACTGATCGCTGAGTTCAAGCGCAGCTCACCCTCGGCCGGGGAGATCCGTCCCGGTGCGGGCGTGCGTGAGATCGTCGAGGCCTACGCGCGCGGCGGAGCTGCGGCGATCTCGGTGCTCACAGAGGAGCGGCGTTTCGGCGGCTCCCTCGACGATCTTCGCGAGGCCCGTTCGGCCACGCCGCTGCCGATCCTCCGCAAGGACTTCATCGTCGACCCCTACCAGATCTGGGAGGCGGCGCTGGCCGGGGCCGACGCCGTGCTGCTGATCGTCGCCGCCCTCTCCGACCACGATCTCGACCTGCTCTATCGCGAGGCTCAGGAGCTCGATCTCGACTGCCTCGTCGAGGTCCACGATGAGGAGGAGCTCGACCGTGCCCTCGAGAGCGGAGCCGAGGTGGTCGGGATCAACAACCGCAACCTCAAGACCTTCGAGGTCGATCTCGAGTCGACCAACGAGCTCTGCGCAGATGTGCCCGCCGGCAAGACCGTCGTCTCGGAGTCCGGCTACGAGCGCCGCGATCAGCTCGAGGAGCTCGAGCGGATCGGTGTCGACGCTGTCCTGATCGGCGAGACCCTGATGAGATCTGGCGACCCCGAGGCGATGGTCCGCGAGCTGACCATCGACGAGAAACTGACCAGGGAGCACCTCTTCGAGGATCGCTAGGCGCGGGCCGGACGAACCTTTAGGCGCATTTCAGCTGTGGTTTGGCGATGGCTTAGGGGCTGCGCGCATCATCGCCAGCTATGAGCAGCTTCAGAAGCATCCTCAGCAGGCCCCTGGCCGCCGGTCTCGCCGGCGGCCTCGTCGTCGGACTATTCGGTTGGGTCGCGATCGCGGCCGGCTGGATCGAGGCCCAGGCTCCGCCGCCGCCGGCCGCGTCCGTCGCCGTTCAGCCCTCGACCCCGGTCGCCGGGGGCGAGGCCAAGAGCGTCAGCGAGGTCTATGAGCGCGGTGGCCCGGCCGTCGCGTTCATCGAGGCCGATCAGGCGGGCGCCCAGGCCTCCCCGTTTGGGCCCGCGCCCGGCAACGGGGGGGCCGCCACCGGGAGCGGCTTCCTGGTCGACGACAGCGGCCACGTGCTGACCAACGCCCACGTCGTCGCGGGCAGCGATTCGGTCACAGTCAAGCTCGGGCAGGAGGGGGAAACGCTCGAGGCCAAGGTCGTCGGCAGCGACACCTCGACCGACGTCGCGGTGCTGCAGGTGGACCCGGACAAGGTCGCGGCCGCGCCACTGCGCCTGGCCGATTCCGAGAAGTCGACGGTCGGAGACGGCGTGATCGCGATCGGGAACCCCTTCGGCCTCGATCTCACCGTGACAACCGGAATCGTCTCGGCGCTGCAGCGTGAGATCAGCGCACCCGACGGCTTCACCATCTCGGACGTGATCCAGACCGACGCCGCGATCAACCCCGGGAACTCCGGTGGTCCGTTGCTCAATGCCTCCGGTGAGGTGATTGGGATCAACTCCCAGATTGCGACGGCTGGCGGCCAGGGCTCGGTCGGTGTCGGCTTCGCGGTCCCGATCAACACCGCGCAGAGGGTGTTCGCGCAGATACTCGAGGACGGTCAGGCCGATCACGCCTTCATCGGCATCAGCGGGGCGGATCTGACCGCTGATCTGGCCTCGGTCCTCAACCTCGATCTCGATAGCGGCGTTCTGATCCAGGACATCACCCCCGACAGCCCCGCCGCCGACGCCGGCCTCCGCGTCGGCGAGGCGACGATGACCAGCGACGGCCAGGAGATCCGGGTCGGAGGTGACGTCATCACCGCCGTCGACGGCGAGTCCGTGAGCGCCATGGAGGACGTCGTCGCATCGGTCAACCGCAAGCAGCCGGGCGAGGAGATAACCCTCGAGGTCTCCCGTGACGGCGAGTCGAAGGACGTGACGCTGGAACTCGCCGACCGACCCGCCGAATCCGGCTCCTAAGAAGCCTCCTCAGGACGGGATCAGAGGCCCTCGGTGGCGTTGCTGCCGAGGGCCTCTATCGCTTCGACGATCCGCTCCAGGTCCTCCTCGCGGGTACGGAAGTTGACGAAGCAGACCCGCAGGCAGGTGACCCCGTCTACCTCGGCGTGGGCGAGGAAGACTCTGCCGTCCCGCTGGATCGCGGTCGCCAGGGCGAGGTTATGGGCGTCGAGATCGCTGACGCCGCCGGGATCGTGACGGAAGCAGATCGTCGACAGCGTCGGCTCCGTGATCAGCTCGAGGTGCGGGTGGCCGCGGACGATCTCGGTGAACCTCTCCGCCAGCGATAGCGTGTGCTCGAGCCAGCCGCGGAGGGCCTCGGCGCCGTGAGCACGGAAGGCCGCCCAGGGAGCCAGCGACCGCAACGGGCGCGAGTACTCCAGGGTCCGCTCGACCGCCATCGGCACCGCGTCGTCGTCGCGGCTCAGATACGACTCCTGGTGGGCGAAGCTGTTCTCCAGCGCGCCCGCCCGTCGGACGAGGACGGCGCTGCAGCTCTTCTGAACCCCCATCCACTTGTGCAGGTCGACCGCTATCGAGTCGGCGCGGTGGAGGCCGGCGAACAGGTGGCCGTGACTCGCGGTCGCGGCCGCCGGTAGTCCGTAGGCGCCGTCGACGTGCAACCAGACGCCGTGCCGTTGGCAGATCTCGGCGATCTCGGCGATCGGGTCGACGGCCCCGGTCAGTGTCGTCCCGGCGTTGGCGACGACCGCGACCGGCGTGGTGCCCGCCTCGAGGTCCCTCTCCAGGGCGCGCTCGAGCTCCATCGTGAGCATCCGGCGCCGCTCGTCGATGCCCAGGATCCGCACCCGGTCGGAGCCGAGGCCCGCCGTCTCCACCGCCCTGATCACCGACTGGTGCGCCTCCGAGGAGCAGTACACAGCCCAGCCGCCGCGCAGTCCCTTGGTCCTCGTATCCGGCAGCGCCTGATCGCGGGCAACGAGGATCCCGGTCAGGTTGGAGAGCATCCCGCCGGAGGTGAACGCTCCCTCCGACCGCGGGAAGCCGATGAAGTCGGCGAGCCAGCCGAGCACCTGGCGCTCGACGAGATCCGCGGCTCTGGCGGTCGCAGCGACGTTGACGTCGTAGGTGACCGCCAGTGAGTTGGCGAGCACGCCGATGTCCAGCCCGGTCGAGCCGACGTAGCCGATGTAGAGGGGGCGCGTCGGGGAGATGCTCGCGTCGAGCACCTCGGCCGCGTCGGCGATCACGCGCTCCGTCGGGGTCGGATGCTCGGGGAGCGGCGCCCGCAGCTCGTATTCCAGGCGCCGGCCGAGCTGTGGTTCCTGCGGCCGCGGATGGTCGAACGACTCCCAGGCGGCGGCGATCTTCTCCGTCAGCAGCTCCAGCGACGCCTCGCGATCACCGGGAGAGAGGTGGGGCGAGTCCGGCTGCGTCATCGATCTTCACGGTATCGGGCCGCGGCGGATCTGCGATCTTGTCATCTATGCGGACCAAGATCTGTGGAATCACGCGGCCCGAGGACGCCGAGGCGGCGGTCTCGGCCGGCGCCTGGGCGGTCGGGCTCAACTTCTGGCCGCACAGCCCGCGCCGGGTCGAGGATGCCGTCGCCGAGGAGATCGGCGATGCGATGCACCGCCGGGCGGAGGCCGCCGGGGTCTTTGTCAACGCTTCCTTGGGGCGGATCGCGACGCTCGCCGACCGCTGCCGGCTGACCCTGCTGCAGCTGCACGGGGACGAGGGACCGGCGTTCTGCTCGGAGGCCGCCCGCCGTACCGGCTGCCGCGTGATCAAGGCCTTCAGGGTTCGCAGCCAGGCCGAGATCCGGGGCGCCGGCGCCTGGCGCACCGACTTCCATCTCTTCGATGCCTACGATCCCCGGACCCCGGGCGGCACCGGGCAGAGCTTCGACTGGGAGCTGGTCTCCGATCGCTCCCGCGAGATCCCGGCGATCCTCGCTGGTGGCCTCACCCCCGAGAACGTTGCCGACGCGATCGCCGCGAGCGACCCCTGGGCGGTCGACGTCGCCGGCGGCGTCGAGGATGGCGCCGCCGGGATCAAGGATCACGATTTGATCCGCCGCTTCATCGCGCTCGCCGACGAGGTCGGTCCCGAGGACGCCCCCGATCCGCAGGACGGCGCCGCCGGGGGCCAGCCCGACGAGGTCCAGAGGGCGGGTCTTTGATGGCAGCCGAGGGCGAGCTTCCCCCAGCTCCCGCCAGCGGCGTGGAGGGGCGCTTCGGACCCTACGGAGGCCGCTACGTGCCCGAGGTCCTGATCCCGGCCCTGGATCAGCTCACCGAGGCCTGGCTGGAGGCGCGCGCTGATCCGGAGTTCCGGCGGGAGCTCGATGGGTTGCTCGCCGACTTCGTCGGCCGCCCGACGCCGCTGTATCTCGCCCGCCGCCTCTCCGAGCGCGTCGGCCACCGGGTTTACCTGAAACGCGAGGATCTCACCCACACGGGAGCTCACAAGATCAACAACGCCGTCGGCCAGGCGCTGCTCGCCAAGCGGATGGGCAAGAGCCGGATCATCGCCGAGACCGGCGCCGGTCAGCACGGTGTGGCGGCTGCGACGGCCTGCGCCCTGATGGGCCTCGAGTGCATCGTCTACATGGGCACCGAGGACATGCGCCGCCAGCGTCCCAACGTCGAGCGGATGGAGCTGATGGGAGCCCGCGTCGCCCCGGTCGCGGCCGGCGCCAGGACCCTGAAGGAGGCTGTCAGCGCGGCGATCCGCGACTGGGTGACCAACGTCGAGGGCACCCACTACATCATCGGATCGGCGGTTGGCCCCGCGCCCTACCCGGCGCTAGTGCGTGACCTCCAGAAGGTGATCGGCGAGGAGGCGCGGGAGCAGATCCTGGACGCCGAGGGGCGACTGCCCGACCGCGTGATCGCCTGTGTCGGCGGGGGCTCGAACGCGATCGGGACCTTCGCAGGCTTCGTCGAGGACGAGGGGGTCGAGCTGGTCGGAGTCGAGGCCGGCGGCGAGGGCCTCGACGGCCGGCATGGCGCCTCGCTCGGCGCCGGCCGTCCCGGCGTTCTGCACGGGGCGCTGTCGTCGGTGATCTCCGACGACGAGGGCCAGATCCTCGAGGCGCACTCGATCTCCGCCGGCCTCGACTACCCCGGCGTCGGTCCCGAGCATGCACATCTCCGCGACAGCGGTCGCGCCCGCTATGAGTCGGTCACCGACGATCAGGCGCTCGACGCCTTCGCCCTGCTCTCGGAGCTGGAGGGCATCGTGCCGGCCCTGGAGTCGGCTCACGCGATCGCCTGGATCCTCGACGAGGGTCGCCCCGCCACGGACCCGGGCCCGCCCGGACCCGAAGCGGAGGACGTGCAGGCCGCCGGTCTCGATCTCCTCACGCTCTCGGGCCGTGGCGATAAGGACCTCGACGAGGCTCTGGCGAAGCTCGCTGAGCGCGACGGTGAGAATGGCTGAGCAGACGGGCAGCGGGATCGAGCGGATCGCCGCGGCCTTCGCTGCCGCCAGCGATCAGGGGCGGGCGGCACTGATGCCCTATCTGATGGCGGGCTTCCCCGACCTCGAGACCTCGCGGGTGGTGGCGCGCGCCTACGTCGATGGCGGCGCCGATCTGATCGAGCTCGGCGTTCCCTATTCGGACCCGCTCGCCGACGGCACGGTGATCCACGCGGCGGCCACCCGGGCGCTCGCCGAGGGCACCCGTCTCGAGCAGGCGCTCTCGATCTGCTCGGAGCTCTCGACGCGGTTGCCGGTGCTGCCGATGGTCTACGTCAACATGGCGCTCGCGCCGGGCGCCGAGCGCTTCGCGGAGCGCCTGGCCGAGGCCGGCGCCGCCGGGGCGATCGTGCCAGACCTCCCTCCGGGCGAGAACGCCGAGCTGCCGGAGGCGATGCGCTCCCGCGGGCTGGCCCTGGTTCCCTTCGTCGCACCGACGACTCCTCCCGAGCGCCGCCGCCGGCTGGTGGCCGACGCCGAGGGATTCGTCTACGTCGTCTCCCTGACCGGGGTCACCGGCGAGCGGGAGGCGCTGCCGAGTGAGCTGGCGACGCTTGTCTCCTCGGTCCGCGACGAGGCTGGCGCGCCGGCGGCGGTCGGCTTCGGGATCGGGACGCCGGAGCGCGCCGGCGAGGTCGGCGAGATCGCCGACGGGGTGATCATCGGCAGCCGGCTGGTGCGTGCCGTCGAGGATGCCGAGGACGCCGATCAGGCGGGGGCGGCGGTGCGCGAGTTCCTGCTCGAGACCCGGGAGCGGCTGGCGGCCGGCGCTCGAGCGCGCTGAGCTCGAGGGCGGAGGATCACGGAGCGCAGGTTCCGTGGAGCCGCCCCCCGCCGTCCGCCGCTGGTAGATTTCTCGGCCGATGCAGCTTCTCGTCTTCACAGTCGTCGGCCTCGTGCTCTTCCTGCTCGCGATCGGATTCGATCTCGGCGGCACCATCGGGGCCATGGTCTTTCTTCTCATGCTGCTGATCGGCGGCACCCTCCGTGCATGGGCGCCCCTGGTCGAGCGGGCCCGCGGACCGGCCGCGAAGCTCTAGGCGGATCGCTGGTCGCAGAAGGCTGCGAAGCCCGCGACCAACTCCCCGAGCAGCTCTCGTGTGGTCTCGTCGCTGAGCTCGAGATCTTCGTCGAAGAGGGTCCAAGCCTGGGCGGCGAACAGCGCCTTGTCGCTGTATAGACGGGCGCCGAAGTAGCGCATCGTCGGCAGCCATGCTGATTGCGAGAAGCGGGTGCCGCCCCGACCGCCGGTGCCGATCAGCGCGACGGGCTTGCCCGAGAGGGCGTTGCCGCCGTCGCCACGGCTGATCCAGTCGAGCGCGTTCTTGGCGGCGCCCGGGACACCCGCGTTGTACTCCGGCGTCGCCAGTAGCACTCCGTCGGCCCCGGCGATCGAGCGCTGCAACTCGACCACGCGCTGCGGCTGACCCGATTCCTCCTCGACATCGCCGTCATAGACGGGAATCCCGTTGAGCGTCTCGATCGAGAGCTCGGCGCCGTCGGGAAGCAGTCGCCCGGCCGCTCGCAGCAAAGCGTGATTGAACGATGCCTTTCGCAGACTTCCGGGAATGCCGATGATCCGGGTCACGATCATTCCACGCTAACAGGCCCCGTCGATGCCTCCGGTCCTCTACCATGCCGCCTCCGATGGCGAAGGTATGTCACAGCTGCGGCAAGAAGCCGGCGGTCGGAAACTCGCGTAGCCACTCGATGGTCGCGACCCGGCGCCGATTCAACCCGAACCTGCAGAAGGTCCGCATCGACGATGACGGGAGCAAGCGTCGCGTCTACGTCTGCACCCGCTGCCTCAAGGCCAACAAGGTAGTCAAGGCCCTCTAGTTCGCCCGGCCGGCTGAACGTGCCTACGCTCCGGCCCCGGCGCCGGTAGTTTCCGGCGCCGTGCCCGATCCCTCCATCCAGAGATTCCGACGAGTCGTCGAGGTCGCGCTGCGCCACCTGGAGTCCCGGCGCGAAGAGATCAACGATCTCAACGTCTTCCCGGTTGCCGACGGCGATACCGGCGACAACATGGCCCGCACGATGGAGGCGGTTCGCCAGGCCCTTGACCGGCTCGAGCGTGATGCCGGCGAGGACGCCCCTCGCGAGCAGATCGTCAAGACCGTCGCCGAAGCTGCGCTGCTCGGCGCTCGCGGCAACTCGGGCGTGATCACCAGCCAGATCGTCCGCGGCGCCGCCGAGGTCCTGGCGACGCCGACCGGCCGGCTCGTCGATCCAGCGCTGATTGTCGAGTCGCTGGAGAGCGCGGCTCAGGCGGCCCGTAACTCGGTCGCGAAACCGACCGAGGGCACGATCCTGACCGTCATCGACGAGATGGCGAATGCCGCGGCCGAACGGCTCGCGGGTCAATCCGCGCTCGGCGAGGAGGCCGGCGACGCTCAACAGAACGCGCTACTCGCGGAGATGCTCGCGGTCGTGCTGGAGGCCGGTGACGAGGCGGTCCGGCGCACCCCCGAGCAGCTACAGGTGCTGGCCGATGCCGAGACGGTGGACGCCGGCGCCTACGCGCTGGTGGTGCTCGTCCGCGGGATGATTGCCGGCCTGCTGGGCGACGACCAGGGGCTGCCCCCGCTGCCGCACTACCCGGCGGCCAGGATCGACGCTGCCGGGCATGCCGATTCCCGCTACGACCACTGCCTCAACATGGTCGTCCGTCGCAGCCATTCCGATCTGGTTCCCCGGCTTCCCGAAGGGGTGGCCGAGCTCGGCGACTCGATCGAGGTCGTCGGTGACTCGTGGATGCTTCGGGTCCACATCCACACCGATGAGCCGGACCGCGTGGTCGGCCTGCTCAGTCCGCTCGGCGAGGTCCACGTCGACAGCTGCGACTTCATGCCCGATCAGATCGAGGCCCGCCGGGCGCGCGCACGGGCGAGCGTCCCCCGGTCGGGGGCGGCGTTGGTCGCGGTCGCGGACGGTGCCGGCTTCGAGCGGCTGTTCACCGAGATGGGCGTGAGCGTCGTGCCCGGCGGGCCCAAGCTCAACCCCTCGACGGAGGAGATTCTGGGAGCGATCGAGGCCGGCGCCGGGAGTCAGGCGGTCGTGCTGCCCAATTCACCCAACGTTGTGCTGGCGGCGGAGGAAGCGGCGAGGAGCAGCGACAAACACGTCCTGGTCGCACCCTGCCACTCGCAGCAGATGGCGGCTGAGCTGCTGGTCACGCTCGATCGGGACTCCTCAGCCGAGGAGATCGTCGAGGAGATCAGCGCGCAGGTCGGTGACGTGCGCACCGCGGCTGTCGCCGAGGCGGCCCGCGAGGACGCCGAGGGACGCTTCGCGGTCGGCGACGGGATCGGCCTGATCGAGGACGAGGTGATCGCCTGGGGAACGCCCGGCGAGGCGCTCAGCGGCGCGGTGGCCGCCATCAGCCGCGACGCCGAGGTGGTGACGGTCTTCTGCGGCGAGGCGGCGCCACTGGCCCCCGAGCAGGTCGAGGCGATGCTGCCCGAGACAGTCGAGGCCGCGATTCTCGACGGGGGCCAGCGAACCCATTGGTGGCTGCTCTCGGCCCAGTGAGGCGGGCGGCTCCGCCGGTCTCGTAAGCTAGGACTTACTAGACTCGGCCGATGAGCAGACCCGAGCTGGTGGAGGAGGTGCTGGACGCAGCCGGAGGCGAGGACCGTTGGCGCCGCGCGGGGCTGATCCGGGCCCGCGTGAGAACCGGGGGGCTCCTGACCCGCACCAGGGTCCCGGGGAACCGGCTCCGCGACTACGAGGTGACGGTCGGGCTCGCCCGCCCGCGAGCGGTTCTCGACCCGTTCCCCGAGCCCGGCCAGCGGGGCGTCTTCGACTCCGGCGCGGTCTGGATCGAGGCCTACTCGGGGGAGGTCCTGCGCCGTCGTCAGAACCCGAGGCAGTCCTTCAGCGGCCTCAGCGGCCTGCGTCGCAACCTTCGCTGGGATGCCCTCGACTCGACCTACTTCGCCGGATACGCGATGTGGAACTACCTGACCACCCCGTTGATCTTCCTGCGTGATGGCGTCGAGGTCCGCGAGGGCGATTCCTGGAGCGGGGAAGGCGAGCTCTGGCGCAGCCTGCGGGCACGCTTCCCCGACGACCTCGACACACACAGCAGGGAGCAGAGCTTCTGGTTCGACGGTGAAGGCCGGTTGGTGAGGCATGACTACACCGCCGAGGTCGTCGCCGGAGTCGCCCATGCCGCCCACTACTGCCGTCAACACCGCAGCTTCGATGGGCTCCTGTTCCCGACCCGCCGCCAGGTTCTGCCCCGGCGCTCGGACCTGCGCTCGCGGCCCTTCCCGACCCTGGTCTCGATCGAGCTGTCCGACCTGCGGGTCGAGGGTGGTGGGGCGCAATGAGCGGCGGCGGACTGCCGAAGCTCTGGCAGTACAACTTCTCCAACTACAACGAGAAGGCCCGCTGGGCGCTCGACTACAAGGGGATTCCCCACCGCCGACGCTCGCTGATGCCGGGAGAGCCGCGTGCGATGGCGTTCTCGCTGCGAGGGACGCTGCCGGTCCTCGACATCGAGGGCGAGCGCTACACCGATTCGACCGACATCATCGCGGCGCTCGAGCGGATCAAGCCCGAGCCGGCCCTGTACCCGGCCGACCCCGAGCTGCGGGCTCGAGCGCTGGCGCTCGAGGACCGCTTCGACGAGGAGGTGGGCCACGCGCTGCGACGGGCGCTCTTCTGGGAGGTCCGGGATGACCCCGCCTACATGCGAGCCTTCATCACCCACGGTCAGCCTGCGCACCTGCGGGCGATGATGCGGGCGACCTTTCCGGCCGGATGGCTGTATGTGAGTCACCGCTACACCTTCACCGCCGAGGACGCCGAGCGCGCGTGGGGCACGCTCGAGGCGGCTCTGGAGGAGGTCGAGCGCGAGCGCGATGGCGGCGATTACCTGATCGGGGACGGCTTCAGCGTTGCCGACCTCACTGCCGCGGCGCTGCTGTGGCCGCTCGCCTGGCCCGATCAGTTCCCGTACGACCTGCCGGAGCCGCCGCGCCTGGAGCGCTTCGCGGCCCTCCAGGCCCGACCGGGGGTGGAGTGGATCCGCGAGACCTACGCCCGCCACCGCGGGCGCTCCACCGAGGTCTCGGCCTGAGTCGCCGAGTCGGCTGAGCGCGGCTACCAGCCCTCGCTGCCTGGCTCGCCCTTGATCGGCCCGGTGATCTCGGCCGTCACCCAGCCTCCATAGAAGCGACCGGGCTGAGGCTGCACGCGCTCGCCGTCCAGTGTGCACTCCAGCAGCGCCGGGTAGAAGGAGATGTGGTCGGTGAGCCCGGCGTAGGGACCGGTGGGCCGTCGGTAGGTCCAGGCGGCCCGCGCGATCGCTCGCTCTCCGGCGATCACGTCGAAGTAGCTGGCGGTGCCCTTGAACTCACAAAGGGTCTTGCCCTCGGCGGGGCGCAACAACTCGCGGTTCACGTCCTCGGGAGGGATGTAGACGACCGGAGCCCCCGCGGTCTCGCAGACGCGAAGCGCCTTCTCGGAGGCGGCCACCAGCAATGGCCCGGCCCACGCCTCGACCCGGCGCTTCTCCTGCCTGATCTCCGGCGGGCGGGGGTAGTCCCAGACCGACTCCTTCTCGAGCCCGTTGGACGCGAGGCCCTCCGCCGGATCGGGCGTCGGGCGCCCCAGGCTTCCGAATCGAGCCGACATCGCCTTCAGCTCCCCTCGATCTCGACCACGGCCTCGACCTCGACCGACATGTCGAAGGGGAGCTCGGCGGCGCCGATCGCCGAGCGCGCGTGGCGGCCGGGCTCTCCCCAGAGCTCGATGATCAGATCGCTGAAACCGTTGATCACCGCGGGCATCGCGTTGAACCCCGCCGCCGAGTTGACGAGGCCGAGCGCCTTGACCCAGCGGGTGACGCGGTCGAGATCGCCGAGCTCGGCCCGCAGCGACGCGAGGATCGAGAGCGCCGTCAGGCGGGCGGCCTCGCGGGCGGTGTCGAGGTCGATCCCGGCTCCCACCTTGCCCGCGACCAGCACCTCGGTGCCGTCCACCGGCCCGTGGCCGGAGACGTAGGCGTGGTCGCCGCTGACGGTCACCAGCTCGAAGCTGAACTCGACGCCGGGCGGAGGCGCGAAGGGCTTGGGAAGCTCCAATCCGAGCTCCTGAAGGCGAGTCTCTACCCGGCTCATGGATGAAGCCTATTCGCCTGGTTCCGCCGGGCCGCTCACCTACCCTGGAGGTGATGGGCGCAGCCGTCGTGAGCGATACCCCGGTCGAGTCGCATCGTGGCCAACCGAGTCTGGGGGAGGGTCGCGAGCTTGGTTTCGATGAGCTGCTCGCGGTCGAGCTCCGCAGCGGCCACCGCCAGGACCGCCGCTCGGTCGCCCTCAGCTCGCTCCGCGGAATCGGGCCGAAGCTGAGCGACGCGGCCGCGCGCGTCGGGCTGATCACGCTCGGGGACCTGATCGAGCACGTCCCGCACTCCTACCGCGACCGGGCCGCGACGACCGAGATCTCGGAGCTGCGCATCGGAGCGGAGGCAACCGTGATCGCCGAGGTCCGGAGCGCGCAGCTGCGCCGGACCCGCCGTCGCAACCTGACGATCGTCGAGGCCACGGTCGCCGACCTCAGCGGGCCGATGAAGGCGAGCTGGTTCAACCAGGCCTGGCTGGCGGAGAAGCTGCGCCCCGGAACCGGACTGATGCTCAACGGCCGTCTCGACCGTTCCGGCTTCCGGGTCGACAACTACGAGATCCTCGAAGACACCGCCTCCGGTTCGGAGGGCCCGCGCGATCCGCTGCGCGACGGAGGCGCGACGCCCTCGGGGATCCACACCAGCGGGCTCGTGCCGATCCATCCCGCCGGGGAGGGCCTGCGCCCGCAGAAGCTGAGGGAGTGGATCTGGCAGGCGCTGCGGCTCGCCCCCGACGTGCACGAGCCCCTGCCGGCAGAGCTGCGCGTCAGCAGGGGGCTGGCGACGGCGGCGGACGCTCGGCTCGCGGCCCACTTCCCCGCCGAGCAGGCGGAGATCGGACCTGCCCGGCGACGGCTCGCCTACGAGGAGCTGATCCTGCACCAGGCGGCTCTGCTCTCGCGCCGGGGCGAGCGCGACTCGGTCCGTCCGGCGGTGCCGGTCGACCCGCCCGGTGAGCTGGTCTCGGGGTGGGTCGACTCACTCCCGTTCGCTCTCACCTCCGATCAGCGCCGGGCCTGCGAGGAGATCGACGCCGACCTCGCCGCGGGGCGGCCGATGCAGCGCCTGCTGATGGGGGAGGTGGGGTCGGGTAAGACGGTGATCGCGCTGTACGCGATGTTGCGTGCGGTCGAATCGGGCGGGCAGGCGGCGCTGATGGCGCCGACCGAGACGCTCGCCCAGCAGCACTTCGCGACCCTCGAGACGCTGCTGGCCGGGATGCCGCTGCCGGCGGCGCTTCTCACCGGCTCGACCGCGGCGACTACGCGCCGCCGCACGCTCGGGCATCTCTCCACCGGCGAGCTCGGGCTGGTGGTCGGGACCCACGCGCTGATCGAGGGCGACGTCGAGTTCGCCCGCCTCTCCGTCGCGGTGGTCGATGAGCAGCACCGCTTCGGCGTCCATCAGCGGCGCGAGCTTGATCGCAAGGGGCCGGGGGAGGCCGCACCACACGCGCTCCACATGACCGCGACGCCGATCCCGCGTACGCTCTCGCTCACCGCCTACGGCGATCTCGACACCACGGTCCTCAGGGAGCTGCCCAAGGGACGACGCCCGGTCAAGACCTGGGTCGTGGGGGAGGACCGGCGCGACGGCGCCTACGGCTTCATCCGCGAGCGTGTGGCCGAGGGGCGGCAGGCGTTCATCGTCTGCCCGCTGGTCTCGGAGTCCGAGGATGGCCAGGCGAAGGCGGCCGTGGAGGAGGCGCAGCGGCTGGCCGAGGGTGAGTTCGCCCAACAGCGGGTCGAGTTGCTGCATGGGCAGATGCCGGCTGCCGAGAAGGTCGCGGCGATGGGTCGCTTCGCCTCCGGCGAGGCCGACGTGCTGGTCGCGACCAGCGTGATCGAGGTCGGAATCGACGTCGCCAACGCGTCGGTGATGCTGATCGAGGACGCCGATCGCTACGGCCTCAGCCAGCTCCACCAGCTCCGGGGCAGGATCGGCCGCGGCGAGCACGAGTCGCACTGCATCCTGTTCGCCGATCCCGAGACCGAGCGGGCGAGCGCCCGCCTGCAGGCGATCGAGACCGAACGCGACGGTTTCAAACTGGCCGAGATCGATCTCGGCCTGCGCGGTGAGGGCGAGGTGCTCGGCACCCGCCAGTCGGGCCTGCCGCGCTTCCGCGTCGCCACGCTTCCCGAGGACGCCGACCTTCTCGCTGAGGCCCGGGAGGATCTGATCGGGCTGCTGCAGTCCCACGGCGGGCTCGACGCCCCCGAGCTCGCGCCGATGATGATCGCGGTCCGTGAGCGCTTCGGAGACGAGCGCATCGAGCCCCTGGCGGCCTGAGCGCATGGGCCCGCGCCCGGCTGGAGGGGGCCTGCGAATCGTCAGCGGTGAGTTCGGCGGCAGGCGCCTGATCTCGCCCGCGGGCGAGACGATCCGGCCCTCGGCGGAACGGACTCGGGAGGCCGTCTTCTCGATGCTGGGTCCGCTCGACGGCGAGCGCGTGCTCGATCTCTTCTGCGGGACCGGTGCCTACGGGCTCGAGGCACTGAGCAGGGGCGCGGCGGCCGCGACACTGGTCGACGAGCAGATCGAGACGGCCGCCGCGAACGTCGCCGAGCTCGGTCTCGATGGCCGCTGCGAGCTGGCGGCGAGCGACGCTCTCGCCTTCCTGGACCGCGACGTGAGCACCTACGACCTCGTCTTCTGCGATCCGCCCTATAGACTCGCCGACCGCCTTGGTCCCGACCTCGACAGATCGCTCCCCGACCGCCTCCGCCCCGGTGCGCGCGTGATCGTCGAGTCCTCCAGCGCGCGGCCGTTGCGGCTCTCGATGCCGGTGCTGCGTGAGCGGACCTACGGCGCCGCGACCGTCTCGATCCATGGTGTGGGCGGATGAACGATCAAGCGATCCGCACGGCGATCTGCCCCGGCAGCTACGACCCCGTTACCAACGGCCACCTCGACATCATCGGCCGCGCCTCGAGGGTCTTCGAGCGCGTCGTCGTCGGGGTCGTCAACCAGCCGTTGCGTAAGCAGGAGACGCTGTTCGACGCCGAGGAGCGCAAGGGCTTCCTCGAGAGCTCGACATCGGCGCTGCCCAACGTCGAGGTCAAGGTGTTCTCGACGCTGCTGGTCGATTTCGCCCGCGAGAACGGGGCGACGACGATCGTCAAGGGGTTGCGGGCGATCTCCGACTTCGAGTACGAGTTCGAGATGAATCAGCTCAACCGCAAGCTGGCGCCGGACATCGAGAGCGTCTACGTGATGGCCTCGCCCGAGTACAGCTTCCTTTCCTCGACCGGAGTCAAGGAGCTGGCCACCTTCGGCGGCGACGTATCGGATCTCGTTCCCGACGAGGTCGCGGATCAGCTCGCGAGCCGGATCGAGCGGCGTTGAGCTCGATCGGCCACCCGACGGGCGATGGGCACAAGCTTGCAAACGAATCCCCGCCCGGAGGGGCGGCGAAGGGATTTCCCTCCTAATCCGTAATCTTTACGCGCAGCTATGGACGTTCTCGTACTGATCGACAAGCTCGACGACCTGATCCACAACGCCCGGCCGGTCCCGTTGACCGACCAGGTGAGGGTGGATCGTGAGGAGATCTATGACCTGCTCGACCAGATGCGGGCCACGATCCCCGAGGAGATCAAGCAGGCCCGCTGGATCGTCAAGGAGCGGCAGGAGATGCTCGCCGAGGCCAAGCGTGAGGCCGAGCGCATCGTCAAGGAGGCCCGCGACCAGCAGGCGCGCCTGATCTCCGAGGAGGAGGTCTACAAGCAGGCCGAGCGTGGCGCCGAGGAGATTCTCGAGGACGCCCGCGACACCGAGCGCCAGATACGTCTCGGAGCCGAGGACTACGCCGACGAGATTCTCTCCACCCTCGAGGTCAACCTCCAGAAGTTCCTCGCCGCCGTCCAGCGTGGCCGCGACCGCCTCGCCGGCCGTGACGACGAGGTCGGGCTCCAGCCCGAGGAGTAGACACCTCCTCTTTCTGCCCCCGGTCTCACTTGCTCGGGGCCCTCAGCCGCCGCCGTCCCATCCACCGTAGGCTCTCCCCGATGGCGATCAGGAGGTGTTGATGGGTGAGCCGTGGCTCGAGGCGTTACCGATCCGCTGGATCGGCTGCCCGGCCTACCCCTCCGATCCGCCCGGCGATTTCGAGCGTGGTCCCTGCGCCTGGTACCGGTACGAGGATCCCGACGAGATCCTCCAGCGGCACCTCGAACGCCCCGCGGCCGGTGACGATGGCTCCGGCTGAGGGACCGGATCCAGCCGCGGTGGCCGAGCTGCTGGCGACCGCGGGCCGCGGCGACCCCGGACCGTTGGAGCTGAGCCGGATTCCAGGTGGCGCCTCACGCGAGGTCTACCTCGCCGCGGGGGAGGGCGGTCGCTGGGTGGTCCGCCGCGATCCGCCGGGAGCGCAGTCCTTCGCCCCGCTCGAGCTCGAGTTCGCGCTGCTGGGTGCTGCCGCCGACGCAGGGGTTCCGGTACCGGAGCCGATCGCCTTCGCACCCGAGGGCGGCCTGCTCGGCAGCGCCGGCTTCGTGATGAGCCACGTCGGAGGCGACTCGGTCGCTCCCCGTCTGCTGCGCAAGGCTGAGTACGCCGACGCCCGCGCCACTCTCGGTGTCCAGCTCGGAACAGCACTCGCCCGCGTTCACTCGATCGATCCGGCCACCGTCGCCGAGCTCGCAATTTCAGGCGAGGATCCGGCGCTGGCTGCCTGCGAGCTCTGGGAGGCCGAGCTCGATCGGATCGGCGAGCCGCTGCCGGCGGTCGAGGCCGGGCTGCGCCTGCTGCGCCTGCATCGCCCGCCGCCGCCCGCGCGGGCGGCACTGGTCCACGGTGACTTCCGACTCGGCAACTTCATCGTCGACGGCGACGGCCTGGCGGCTGTGATCGATTGGGAGCTGGCCCACGCCGGCGATCCAGCAGAGGACGTCGGCTGGCTGACGATCCGCTCCTGGCGCTTTGGCAACGACGAGCTGCCGGTGGCCGGTATCGGCGCGCTCGAGCCGTTCCTCGCGGCCTACGCGGCGGCCGGGGGAGAGCGACCCAGTCCTGAGCGTCTGCGCTGGTGGGAGGCGATGGGGAACGTCAAGTGGGCTGTGATCTGCGCCCGTCAGGCCGCCGACCACCTCAGCGGCGCCCGACGCAGTCACGAGCTCGCCTCGCTCGGTCGGCGGATCTCCGAGCCGGAGTGGGATCTCCTGCAGCTGCTCGGGGAGGCCGGCTGATGCAGGATCGTCCCGACGCCGCGGAGCTGCTCGACGCGGTCGCCGCCTACCTGTTCGGCGAGCTCCGCCCCCTCGTTCCCCGCGATGAGCGCTTCCGGGTGCTTGTCGCCGCCAACGTCTGCGCCGTCGTCGCCCGCGAGGTCCGAGCGGGTGGCGAAGCCGATCAGGCCGATCTCGAGCTGTTCGAGCGGCTGCTCGGGGAGGAGGATTCCGCCGCGGGAGTGGATCGTGAGGCCAGTGGGTCTCCGCGCGAGGCAGCGCAGCGACTGGCTGAGAGACTTCGCGCCGGCGCCCTGGACGACAGCCTCGATCGGATCCTCGCGGACCTCGAGGCCCACGTCCGTCGCAAGCTGGAGATCGCCCGCCCCGACTACGCCGCAGCCGACGGCGAGTAGGGGCCTCAGCCCTTCCAGCCGCCGCGGACGCGGAGCGCCCGGGTGGGCGACATCGTGTTCAGGCCGGCGCCGCCGTCGATCCGCAGGCGAAGCGCGATCGCGGCTCCCAGGCCCTGCTTGGCGCCGGTCACCAGGGCGCGTCGCTGCGACGCCCGTCCGGTCTGGTCGCCCATCAAACGTACTCGGCTGTGATTACGGCCAGATCGTCGGCCCGCCAGACGATCTGGCCGCCGCACCAGCCGGCCATCTCCTCGGCGGGTTCGGGGAAGTCGAACTCGGGATCGATCGGTGCCACCGGCTCCGATACCTGCACGACGTCGGCGAGGACCATCGCGCCGGCCTGCTCGCGCACCCGCCGGAACAGATCGCGCTTCCCTGAGGAGTCGAGGTGGTGGACGCTGAGCACAGCGATGACGAGGTCCCACGGCCCGTCGGGGAGAGGGTCCTCCATCCTGGCCAGCCTGACCTCGATCCCCAGCTGGCGGGCCCGGAAGACCATCTCGGGACTGGAGTCGAGCCCGCAGATCTCCACTCCGGGGTAGGCGCCGATCAGGCGTCGGGAGGTCTCGCCCGTGCCGATACCGAGATCGAGTACCCGCCGAGGTGATCCGGGGATCGCCTCGACCGCGGCTTCCTGGAGCTCGTCGAAGCGCGGAACCTCCGCGCGGATCATCCTCAGATAGCTCTCCGGATCCCAGTGGAATTGAGCACTCATTACTCTCGGAGACTATGCAAGAGCCGACCATCGATCTCGAGAACCTCGGACTGCGAAGCGGCCAGGCCGAGACCTTCAGCCTCTACCTGGAGCCGGATCCGCCGGTGGTCGGCAATGAGGCCTATCCGATCGACGGCGGTGGGACCGAGGCCCGCGTGGAGGCCTCGAGGACGACCAGCGGCTTCGCGCTGCGCCTACTCTCCGACGTTCGCATGGCCGGGCCCTGCGCCCGCTGTCTGGAGCGGACCGGGCTCGCGCTCTCGATCGAGACGCGCGAGGTCGATCAACGCTCCGACGAAGACTCCGAGCTCCGCAGCCCATACGTGGAAGACGGGGTTCTCGACCCGACCGCATGGCTGCACGATGCGATCACGCTGGAGTTGCCACCCAAGGTCCTCTGCCGCGGTGACTGCAAGGGCCTGTGCGAGGTCTGCGGCGCAGCGCTCAACGACTTCGGGGAGGGCGAGCACACCCACGAGCGCCCGCTCGATCCACGCTTCGCGAAGCTCCGGGAGCTGAGCGAGGGAGACTGAGCAATCGATACCCGGGCCCGGTGAGAAGGAATCACCGGCCCGGGACCGTTCGGGGGAAGAGCGGGCCCGGGCCGGCTTTTTGGAGGGGTGACGCCGCTGGGGGTGAAGGCGCCTGCTCCCTCTGAAGGCGACCCTAACAAAGACTCAACACACCGGGCCCAGCCACCCACCGGATACGTATCTCAGGCTGCGCTCGCTAGCATGCCCGCCCCATGGCCGTACCGAAGAAACGTCAGTCGAGCGCCCGCCGCGATCGCCGGCGCAGCCACGATGCGATAGCGGCACCGCGGCTGAACGAGTGCCCGCAGTGTCACAGCCCACGCCTGCCCCACCGGGTCTGTCCCACCTGTGGCACCTACAAGGGCCGCGAGGTCATCGAGTTCGAGGAGCCCTCGCTCGACGCGCCCGCCCCCGAGGCCGAGGCTGAGTAGTGCCTGAGCGGTCCCCGGCCTCCGAGGCGGGGGGCAGGGAGGCTGCGGCTCCGTCCGTTGCCTTCGACGCGCTCGGCGCCGAGGGAGGCCCCGACGTGATCGTCGAGGGCGTCGGCCGGGCTGTAGCCGACGGCATCGCCGTGCGCGTCTTCGGGCGCCAGGCCGAGCTCGGCGACCTCGTCTCGCTTCCCGACGTCGAGGTGATCGACTGTGGCGAGGCGATCGGCAATGACGAGGAGCCTGTCGCTGCGGTCCGCGGCCGGCCCGAGGCATCGATCGTGCGCGCCGCCGCGGCGGTCGGCTCGGGCCAGGCCGATGCGCTGGCGAGCCCCGGCTCGACCGGGGCGACGATGACTGCCGCGCTGTTCGCCCTGAAACGGATGAAGGGGGTGCAGCGACCCGCTCTCGCCGTGCAGCTCCCTGCGCCCGGCGTCGAGCGCCCGCCGCTGCTGCTCGACGTAGGTGCCAACTCCGACGCGCGGCCCGGCCACCTCGTTCAGTTCGCCTACCTCGGCGCTGCCTTCTCGGAGGCCGTGCTCGAAACCAAGCGACCCGGGGTCGCGCTGCTTTCGGTCGGCGAGGAGGAGAAGAAGGGCAGCCGGATGGTCGTCGAGGCGCACCGGGCGCTGGCATCGCGTGGTGGGATCAACTTTACCGGCAACATCGAGGGGAGAGATCTGCTTTCGGGCGAGACGGATGTGATCGTCTGCGACGGGTTCACCGGCAACGTGACTCTGAAGACGATCGAGGGCACCGCCCGTTCGGTAGGTGACGCCGTCCGCGCGGCGGCACGCTCCGGCCCAAGGGCCGCTGCCGGTGGGCTCCTGCTCCGCAGCGCTCTCGGCGATCTGCGCAACAGCCTCGACCCCGACCAGACCGGCGGCGCGATCCTGCTCGGCCTCCGGGGGGTCGCGGTGGTAGGTCATGGCTCCGCCGGAGCCGAGGGCATCGCCAACCAGATCCGGCTCGCAGCGCGGGCCGTTGAGCAGGATGCGGTCGCCCGAACCGCTGACCTGATGGAGCGGGCCGGAGCCGGACGGGCGGCGATGCGCGACAGCGGGGGCGAGGGGGCCGGACTGGCCCGCGGGGGCGAGTCGTGATAGACCGTCGATCGCGATGAGCGATCAGACCACAGCCAGCCGCGATGAGATCTTCACGATGGCTCGCAACCACCTCGCCACCGAGCTCGAACTCGAGCACTCCGAGATCTCCGACGGGACCCGCTTCAGGGAGGACCTAGATGCCGACTCCCTGGATCTCTACGAGCTGGTGATGGAGCTGGAGGACACCTACGGGATCTCGATGAGCGAGGAGGAGGCCGCGAAGATCGAGACCGTCGGCCAGGCCGTCGACTTCGTCGCGAGCAGGTTGCCCGAGGCCTGAATGCCGGGCTCCGACGAGCGGGACTCGGTACGCCTGCTGGCCGGCCTGATCTCCGAACTATCGGGCCCGGCAAGCGAGCGGGCGTTGACGCACAGCTCCTGGACGGACCGCCGGGTCAGCTCATGGGGCAGACCCGCCTTCCTCGGCGACAGCGTCCTCGGCCTGGTCGTCGCCGAGGAGCTCTACCGCCGCTTCCCCCGCAGCGACATCGGTCACCTCACCAAGGTGCACGGCCAGGCGGTGAGTGGCCGCGCCTGTGCCTGCGTCGCCTTCAGGCTCGGAGTGCCAGAGATGCTCGCCGCCCAACAGCAGCGCGGGAGCGACGGGGGCATCGCCCCCGAGGAGCTGGTCGCCAGCGAGCGAGCGATGGCCTCGATCACCGAGGCTCTGATCGGTGCGGTCTACCTCGAGCTCGGGATGGAGCGGACCGCGCCCGCGGTGCTCGCGGCGTTCGAGCCCGAGATCGAGCTCGCCTCCGACACCCTGCTCGACTTCAAGTCCGCTTTGCAGGAGTTCCTTGCCAGGCGCGGAGAGCTCGTAACCTACGTCGTGACCAGCGAGTCGGGTCCGCCGCACGATCGCAGCTTCACCGTCGAGGCAAGGGTCGACCGCAGCGCGATCGGCTCTGGCTCAGGTCATTCCAAGAAGGCCGCTGAGCAGGCCGCGGCGGAGGCCGCGCTCGGCCTGCAGCAGGACTGATCGCCGAGACCGCGATCCCGTCCGACCGACCAAGCACGCTTACCTCAACACGGGACATTGCATCTCAAGTCGATAACCCTCAAGGGCTTCAAGTCCTTCCCCGAGCGCACGAAGCTGGAGTTCTCTCCGGGCGTCAGCGTGATCGTTGGGCCGAACGGCTGCGGCAAGTCCAACATCACCGACGGGGTGCTCTGGGCCCTCGGTGAGCAGAGTCCGCTCGCCGTCCGCGGCCAGAGCATGCAGGACGTGATCTCCGCCGGCGGCCGTGACCGCTCCGCTCGCCGCAGTGCCGAGGTCGAGGTCGTGATCGACAACTCCGACGGGGCCGCCGGCGCGGAGTTCTCCGAGATCTCCGTCCAGCGCAGGCTCGGACGCGACGGCGACGGCGGCTACAGGCTGAACGGGGCCAACTGCCGTCTCGCCGACGTCACCGACGCCCTCTCCGACGCCAGTCTCGGTCGCGAGATGCACTCGGTCATCGGTCAGGGCAAGGTCGAGGAGGTCGTCCTCTCCAAGCCGAAGGATCGGCGCATGCTGATCGAGGAGGCGGCCGGCCTCGGCAGGCACCGCAAACGTCGCCGCCGCGCCCAGCTCAAGCTCGACAGAACCCGCTCCAACCTCGACCGGGCCCTCGACGTCGAGCGTGAGGCACGCTCCCGATTGCGACCCCTGCGACGGCAGGCGAACGCGGCCGAGACCCACGCCCGACTCGAGAAGCAGACGATGGAGCAGCAGCTGCGGCTCGTCTGCGACCGGCTGGCGATGGGCGACGGGGATCTCAGCGGGGCGGAGTCCGATGCCAGGAGCGCCCGCGACGATCGCGCCAAGATCGAGGCCGAGCTCACCAAGATCAGCGCCAGGCGCTCCGCCATCGAGGAGAAGCTCGCCCAGCGCGAGGGTGAGCGGACCGCGGTGTGGGGGGATCTCACCGCGATGCGAGCCGCACACGAGCGACTTGGCGCCAGGACCGAGTCGATCGCCGCCCGCGAAGCCGAGCTCCGGGCGGCCGTCCGCCGACGCCGCGAGGCCCTCGGCGCGCTCGCGGCCGAGCTCCGGGCGACCGAGAAGGACGCTGAGGCGGCCGTCGCCGGGGAGCTCGAGGCGGCGGACAGGGCTCTCGCGGAAGCCGTCGCGGCTGTCGCCGCCGCCCGCACGGCCGACGACCTCGAGCCGCGGCTGGCCGCGCTCGCCCAGGTGCGCGCCGCCTCCGAGCGTGCCGGCCGATCGGCGCGTCGAGCCGAGGACCTGCTCGGCCACCGCCGCCAGGACTCGCTGGAGCGACGCGTGGAGGTTGAATCGGACCTCGTCTGCACGCTGTCCGACCTCTGTGGATCCCTGGGGCGTACCCGCGACGCGGTCGGGGCCCGCGCCTCCGCCCTCGAGGAGAAGGTGGTCGGTCAGAGCACCAGCGACGGCCTCACCGGTGAGCTACGCGAGTGCTCCCGCGCCGAGGCCGAGCTGCAGACCCAGCTGCGGGCGATCGGCGAGCGGGTCACCGAGGCCGAGGTCAGGGCCGCGCATCTTCGCGACCGTCGCGAGGAGGCCGAGTCCGAGCGTAGGCGGATCGCAGCCCGCCTCGAGCTCGATACCGAGCCCTCGGCGGAGCGTCTGTCGGAGACCGATCGGGCCGACGCCGAAGCGAAGATCGAACGATTGATTCGGCGCCGCGAGCAGCTCGGTCCGGTCAATCCGCTCGCCGAGCGGGAATTCGAGGAGGCAGAGGCCCACGTCGCCGAGCTCGAGGAGCAGCGCGAGGACACCGAGAGGGCCCTGGCCGAGCTGGAGAAGCTGATCCGCCAGACCGACCGCGAGATCAGCGCCGCGTTCGAGGAGACGTTCGCGGCCTCCTCGCGGAACTTCGAGGAGCTGATCGAGCACATGTTCCCCGGCGGCCGCGGGGAGCTACGGATAGTCGAGGCCGCGCGTCCGCGCCGCGTGCTCGGAGGCGCTGCCCCCGACGATTCGGGCGATCGCGACGGCGATGCCGGAGCGGAGAACGGCGAGGAGGCGGACGATCCGGAGGAACTGGAGGTGGCCGGACCGCCCGACGACGACCGGGGGGTCGAGATCGAGGTCACCCCGGCCGGCAAGGCGACCAGGAGGCTCTCGCTGCTCTCCGGCGGCGAGAAATCGCTCGTCGCCCTCGCCTTCGTATTCAGCGTCTTCCTCGCCCGGCCCTCGCCCTTCTACATCCTTGACGAGGTCGAGGCCGCCCTCGACGACGCCAACATCGATCGCTTCCTGCAGCTCGTGCGTCGCTTCTCCGACCGGGCCCAGTTCGTGATCGTCACCCACCAGAAGCGGACGATGGATGCAGCCGACGTCCTCTATGGAGTCAGCATGCAGGACGGCGCGACCAAGGTGATCTCACGCAGGCTCCCGCGTGAGACCCGGCTCGTCGCCGGCGACGGGGACGACTCCGGGTCCGGCGCGGGATCGGGGTCGCGCGCCGCCTAGAACGGGCCGACTCCGACCCGGAGGCATATTCGGCCATCTCCGGCCGGTACGCTCAGCTGCTCGTGGCGACCTCCTGGACAGACCTGATTGTCAGCGCCGACGACGCGGCTGAACTGACCGAGCCCCGTGAGGCGGAAGCTGAGGGTGGGGCCTCCTCAGGGCATCCACGCCGCGGTGTCTTCCGCCGGTTGCGGGAGAGCCTCGCTACCAGCCGCGAGGCACTCACAGCCGAGATCGGCTCATCGCTGTTCGAGACACTTGATTCCGAGACCTGGGAGCGACTCGAGGAGGCCCTGATCATGGCCGACGTGGGCGCTCGGACCACGGCCGAGGTCGTCGGCCGGCTCGAGGGCGAGGTCGAGGCCGGCAAGGTCGATGGCGCCGACGCCGTCCGCGAGCGGCTGATCGAGCTGCTCGCCGAGCTCGCCGACGTCGGCGAGGGCCGGATCGAGCTGCGGAAGCGCCCTTCGGTGGTTCTCGTCGTCGGCGTCAACGGCACCGGCAAGACGACGACGATCGGCAAGCTCGCCAACCGCCTTCGGGGGATGGGACTCTCGGTGCTGCTGGCCGCGGGCGACACCTACCGCGCCGCCGCGGTGGAGCAGCTTGGGACCTGGGCAGAGCGGTCCGGCTGCGAGATCGTCCGGGCCGAGACCGGCCAGGATGCCGGCGCGGTGATCTTCGACGCGATCGCCAAGGCGGAGGCCCGTGGAACCGACGTGGTCCTGATCGACACGGCGGGTCGGCTCCACACCCGGACCGACCTCATGGAGGAGCTCTCCAAGGTCAACCGGGTGATCGAGAAGAAGCTGGGGGAGGGCCCGGCGGAGACCCTGATCGTGGTCGACTCGACCACCGGTCAGAACGGCCTCAGGCAGGCGAAGATCTTCAGCGAGGCGGTCGCCGTCGACGGGGTGGTCTTGACCAAGCTCGACGGCACGGCCAAGGGCGGCATCGCTCTTGCGATTGCGGGCGAGCTCGGGATCCCGGTGAAGCTGATCGGCGTCGGTGAGGGCATCGAGGACCTGCGTCCCTTCGACGCCCGCGAGTTCGCGACCGCGCTGCTGGGCGAGTAGGCGATCGCGCGGGCTCCGCCCGGCTAACCTCCCCGGCGATGTTCGACCAGCTCTCAGAGCGCCTGCAAGGGACCATGTCGGACCTGCGCTCGCGCGGGAAACTGAGCGAGGACGACGTCGACAAGGCGATGCGTGAGATTCGGCTCGCCCTGCTCGAGGCCGACGTCAACTTCAAGGTGACCAAGGAGTTCGTCGCCGGTGTCCGCGAGAAGGCGATCGGCGAGGGCGTGCTCGAGAGCCTGAAGCCCGGCGAGATGGTCGTCAAGGTCGTCAACGAGCAACTGACCGAGTTGATGGGCGGTTCGGGTCGCGATCTCGCCTTCGCCTCGAAGGGGCCGACCGTTGTCCTGATGGCCGGCCTGCAGGGGTCCGGCAAGACGACGGCTACGGCGAAGCTGGCCAAGCACCTCAAGGGCGAGGGCAAGAGCGTCGCCGTCGCCGCCTGCGACACCCAGCGCCCGGCCGCCGTCGATCAGCTCCAGCGCCTCGGCGAGCAGGCCGGCGTCACCGTCTTTCAGCAGGGCACCGAGCGCGACCCGGTCGACATCGCCGAGTGGGCGCTGGGCCAGGCCAAGGGGCAGGATCTCGACGCGCTGATCATCGACACGGCGGGCCGTCTCCACGTCGACGCCGACCTGATGGACGAACTGGTCCGGATCAAGAAGCAGACGAAGCCTCACAACGTGCTGCTCGCGGTCGATGCGATGACCGGCCAGGACGCGGTCAACGTCGCAGAGCAGTTCGCCGAGGCGACGGAGTTCGACGGCGTCGTTATGACCAAGCTCGACGGTGACGCCCGCGGCGGCGCCGCGCTCTCGGTCAAGGCGGTGACCGGTAAGCCGATCCTCTATGCCTCCATGGGCGAGAAGCTGGACGCGCTGGAGCGCTTCCACCCCGACCGGATGGCGCAGCGGATTCTCGGCATGGGCGACGTCCTCTCCCTGATCGAGAAGGCGGAGAAGGAGATCGACCTCTCCGACGCCGAGGAGATGGAGCGCAAGATGCGCCGCAACGAGTTCACGCTCGACGACTTCCTCAAGCAGCTCAAGCAGGTCCGGAAGATGGGTCCGCTTACAAGCGTGCTCGGGATGATGCCCGGAATGGGGAAGGCGATGAAGGAGCTCAAGGGCGCCAACGTCGACGACCGCGAGCTCGATCGGCTCGAGGCGATGATCCTCTCGATGACCGCCGAGGAGCGGCGCAACCCGGAGGTGATCCGTGGCTCCCGCCGCCGCAGGATCGCGATGGGGTCGGGTACGAACGTGCAGGCGGTCAAGCAGCTGACCAAGCAGTTCGAGCAGATGCGCAAGGTGATGAAGCAGATCGCCTCCGGGAAGATGCCCAATCCCGAGGCCCTGATGAGGGGACAGATGGGCGCTGGCAGAAGGCGCTAACCTCCCGCGCCGCTTCCCATGGCAGTACGAATCAGATTGAGACGAGCGGGTTCGAAGAAGAACCCGCAGTGGCGCATCGTCGTCGCCGACAAGCGCTCCCCGCGTGATGGGCGGTCGATCGAGACGATCGGCAGCTACAACCCGCAGACCGAGCCCTCCCAGGTCACCATCGACACCGATCGGGCACAGCATTGGATCGACAACGGTGCCCAGCCCTCCCGCACGGTCGCCAAGCTGCTGCGCACCGAGGGCGTCGAGGTCCGCGGCTCCTAGCCGCCTGCAGATGCGGGATCTGGTCGAGTTCCTCGTCCGCTCGCTGGTCGATGAGCCTGAGGCCGTCTCCGTCGAGGAGTTCGACGAGGATGGCGATCTCGTGCTCGAGGTCACCGTTGCCGGCGACGATCTCGGCCGCGTGATCGGACGGGGAGGCAGGATCGCGAACGCGATCCGTACCGTGGCCCGCGCCGCTGGCGCTCGTGACGAGCGCCGCGTGATCGTCGACATCCTCGACTGAGCACCCGCCCTTGAAGCTCGACTTCTTCACGCTCTTCCCGGAGTGGTTCGACTGGTTCGCCGAGCAGCGCCACGTCGCCAACGCCGTACGCGAGGGGAGCGAGATCCGCCGTTTCAACTACCGCGACTCGACCCCGCTGGGCGCCGGCCAGGTCGACGACTCGCCCTACGGCGGAGGCGCCGGGATGGTGATGCGGGTCGATGTGGTCGACGCGGCCCTGGAGGCCGCCTACGGCTCACACGGACCGCGGCCCAAGATCCTGTTGATGGCGCCGTCGGGGCGGATGCTCGATGATGCGCTCGCCACCGAGCTCGCGGCTGAGCCGCACCTGGCGCTGCTCTGCGGCCGCTACGAGGGCGTCGATGAGCGCGTTCGCGACCACCTCGCCGACGAAGCGATCTCGATCGGCCGCTACGTCCTCGCCGGCGGCGAGCTGGCGGCGATGGTCGTCGCCGACACCGCGATCCGCAAGCTGCCGGGGGCACTTGGTCACGCCGACAGCGTCGTAGAGGAGTCCTTCTCGGAGGCGCTGGGCGGCGCCCCCGAGTACCCGCACTACACCCGACCGCCGACCCATCGCGGCTGGGGCATACCCGAGGTCCTGCTCTCGGGTGACCACGGTGCCGTGCGCGAGTGGCGTCTCGCCCAGAGTCGCGCCCGGGCCGAGGCCGCCGCCGGCGCGCCCGACCAGGACTGACCGTTCGCTACCATTGCGCCGACTTCGCGCGGGCCGACCCGGCACGCGCGCTTTTTTCGCCCCGAGGGCCAGTCCCTCTCCGTCGAGACGATTCAGATGAGCACGATCATTGACAGCATCGAGAAGGAGCAGCTGCGCCGCGTCCCGCGCTTCCAGGCGGGCGATCGCGTGCGCGTTCACTTTCAGGTGATCGAGGGTTCACGGACCCGTACGCAGGTCTTCGAGGGCGTCGTGATCAAGCGGCAGGGCAGCGGCGCGCGGGAGACCTTCACCGTGCGCAAGCAGTCGTTCGGCGTCGGAGTCGAACGGACCTTCCCCCTTCATTCCCCGAAGATCGAGCAGCTCGAGGTCGCCGCTCGCGGCGATGTCCGCCGCGCCAAGCTCTACTACCTCCGCGACCGCGTCGGCAAGGCCGCCCGCGTGGCCGAGCGCCGCTGGGGAATCGAGGAGGACGTGCTCGCGACCGACGAGGAGGAGGCTCCCGTCGACTCCGAGGGCACCCCGCAGACCGAGGCCGAGGTCGAGGTCACCGAGGTCGAGGAGGACTCTGCCGACGCCGAGGAGACCGACGGTGGCTCAGCCGAAGCGAGCGCCGAGGTCGAGACCGCAGCCGACGAGACCACCCCCGAGCAGGCCGAAGAGGGGCGCGACCCCGGCGACACCGCCGAGGCTGAGGATGAGGCCGTCGACGAGCCCGATGCCGAGAACCAGGCGAGCGGGTCCGAGGAGGATTCCGCCGAGGACGAGGCGTCCGAGCGGGACGGCTGAGGGCCGGCGGGGACTGAGCCCTGATTCCGCGCCCGAAGACAACGCTCGGTGCCTTCATCGAGCTGGTGCTGATCGTCGCGTTCGCGATCGGTCTAGCCCTCCTGATCCAGGCCTACCTGGTCAAGCCGTTCCAGATTCCGTCGGGCTCGATGATCCCGACGCTGGAGATCAACCAGCGGGTCCTGGTGAATCGCACCAGCTACCGCTTCGGCGACCCCTCGATCAACGACATCGTCGTCTTCCACCCTCCGCTCGGAGCCGACGGCCCCGGCCCTACCTGCGGGGTTCGCCGTAAGGAGGGCGAGGCCTGTTCGATGCCGGTCGGCGAGCGCTCCGACACCAACTTCATCAAGCGAATGGTCGCCGGGCCGGGGGACACCCTCCGAATCGAGGGCGGTGTCCCGATCGTCAACGGCAACCGAGCCGAGGAGGACTTCACGCGGCCCTGCCGCAGCGCCGGCGGCGGCTGCGACCTCCCGAGGGAGATAACCATTCCACCCGACCACTACTTCATGATGGGCGACAATCGTGGGCAGAGCGACGACAGCCGATTCTGGGGACCCGTTCCAAGCAAGTGGATCATCGGTAAGGCCTTTGCGACCTACTGGCCGCCAAACCGCGTCGGCATCTTCTAGCGACGAGGCCGTCACCTCTGACGAGCGGTCCTCCCGGCGCCGTCGCCGCCGGCACCGCAAGGGCAGCGACGGCCGCCGCACCGCCTGGCTCTTCCGCTTCGATCAGCAGTTCGGTCACCGCTGGGTGGCCGGCGCAGACGAGGCCGGGCGCGGCTGCCTCGCGGGCCCGCTGGTCGCCGCCGGCGTCCTGATCGACTACCGCGGCCTCGGCCGGGCCGAGCGCCGGGCGCTGGCGGGCCTCGACGACTCCAAGCGCAAGTCACACGAGGAGCGCGAGGCGCTGTATCCGGCGGTGCTCGCGGTTGCCGCCAGGGTGACGGTGATCGCCCGCTGCGCCCGCGGGATCGACTCCCGGGGCCTGCACGTGACCAATCTGCAGGCCTTGGCCGACTGCCTCGGCCGTGTTGCCGTGCCGGGGGCGAAGTGCCTCAGCGACGGCTTCGCGCTCGGCTCCCGCTGCCGGGTTCCGCATGAGCCGGTGGTCGGCGGCGATGCTCGCAGCGCCGCGATCGCAGCCGCCTCGGTGGTTGCCAAGGTCACCCGCGACCGCTACATGGAGCGGGCGGGGGAGGAATACCCCGGATGGGAGTTCGAGGGCAACGTCGGCTACAGCACCGCCGAGCACCGCGAGGCGATCGGACGCAACGGGATCAGCGAGTTGCACCGCCGCTCCTTCGCCTCGACCGCGTATTCCCAGCTCGAGCTCGGCGCCTGACGCCGCACTCGTCAGAAGGCCGCCGGGATGTGCTCGATCGCCACGATCCGATCGACCGGTCCGACGCAGACGCCGAAGGCGTCGAAGCGAACCTGGGCGTAGCGAGGGGGGCGCGGGCACTCGCACAGCCATGCCCGGGCGAGGCTGCGGACCTTGAGCTGCTTGCGCGGGCCGACCGACTCGAGTGAGCGCCAAGCGTCGGCGGGGCCGCGCCCACGCAGGGCCTTGATCTCCGCAAAGACCAGCGTCTCGCGCTCGAGGAAGATCAGGTCGAGCTCGCCGTAGCGCGTCCGCGCGTTGCGCTCGACGATCCGGCAGCCGGCTCGCGCGACCGCCTCCGCGACCGCCGCCTCGCCGATCTCTCCCGTGCGCCTCCGGAGCCCGCTCATGGGTTCGATGCTTGCGGTCGCGGGCTCATCGATGTGAGGCGCTGTCAGTCGCCTCGCTGACCGTTTCGTGCCGATTCCCGGCGCCGGCGGGAACCGGCATCGAGAAGGCGCAGATCAGGCACGAAGGGCCCCCCATCGGTCACAGCGCCGGCCCTAGCTTCATCTCCATGCTCGCCGCTGCACGGACATTCGCCCTCGTCGGGGTCGACGCCGTTGCGGTCGACGCCGAGGTCGATATCCATCGCGGCCTCCCTGCCTTCTCGATCGTCGGGCTGCCCGACGCGGCAGTACGGGAGTCGAGGGAGCGGGTCCGGGCAGCGATCGTCAATTCCGGCTACGAGTTCCCGCTGAAGCGGATCACGGTCAGCCTCGCGCCGGCCGAGCTCCGCAAGGCGGGTCCCGGCTTCGACCTCGCGATCGCGGTCGGGGTGCTGGTCGCCTCCGGCCAGCTGCCGGAGCGACTACCGGCGGATTGGACCTTCTCCGGCGAGCTCGCCCTCGATGGCCGCCTGCGCCCGGTCCGGGGGGCTCTGGCGATGGCTGAGGCGGCGGTGGAGGGTTCGCGAGGAATCGTCCTGCCGGCGGAGGGCGCTGCGGATGCGACGCTGATCGACGGGCTGCCGATCGCACCGTTGCGGCGCCTTCGGGATCTCGGGGCTCTCGCCGAGGGAGAGATCGGCGAGCTGCCGCGGCAGGGTGGCCAGGGGCAGGGCAACGGCCGCTCGGGCGATCGGGCGCGGCTCGCCCCCGACATGCGAGAGCTGCGCGGTCAGCCGGCGCTTCGCAAGGCGGTCGAGATCGCCGCAGCCGGAGGACACAGCATCCTGATCATCGGTCCGCCCGGAGCCGGGAAGTCGATGGCCGCGCGCCGGATGCCGTCGATCCTTCCACCGCTGGTGGGGCCGGAGAGGGTCGAGGTGATGCGGATCGCGGGAGTCGTCGGGGCCGCCGGGCGCGGGGCGGACGGCGTCCGCCCCTTCCGGGCGCCTCATCACACGATCTCGGCGGCTGGCCTGGTCGGTGGTGGCAGCCCACCCCGCCCGGGCGAGATCAGTCTCGCCCATCGCGGCGTTCTCTTCCTGGATGAGCTGGCCGAGTTCCAGCGGCCGAGCCTGGAGGCGCTACGCCAGCCGCTCGAGGAGGGGTCGGTGACGATCGGGCGAGCCGCAGGGGGGCTCACCTTCCCGGCTCGCTTTCAGCTCATCGCGGCGGCGAATCCCTGTCCATGCGGACATGGGGAGTCGTCGGACTCCTGTCGCTGTGCTCCCAACGCGGTGCGGCGTTACGAGACGCGGCTCAGCGGCGCGCTCGCCGACCGGATCGATCTCACCCTTCGCATCTCACAGCCCCCGGTCACGGCCCTCGCAGGTGATCCCGGCGAGTGCTCGGAGAGGATCCGCGAACGGGTCACGCTGGCTCGCGAGCATCAGCGCGAGCGACTCGGAGGGGCCCGCTGCAACGCCGAGCTCGAGGAGGAGGACCTGCGCCGCCTCGCTGGGCTCGGGGCTGACGCCGGGTCGGCGCTCGAGCAGGGCAAACGTCGCTTCGGGCTGAGCGGCCGTGGCTACTCCCGGGTGCTGCGCATCGCGCGCACGATCGCCGACCTCGACGACTCGGCCCGGGTCGCGACCGAGCACGTCGAGCAGGCGCTCTCCCTTCGCCGGCGGGGCGGTGACTGATGGCCTGCGCCTCCTGCGTCCGTCGCGGCATCCTGCTGCGCGACCTCGCCGGCAACATCGACCGCGCGGTTCACAATGCAGCAGGCCATCGTGCCCGTGAGCTTCTGGCGCTCGACGATCGCGAGCTCGCCGAGGCGGTGACCCCGGACTCGAATGAGGCCGAGCGTGCCCTGGCGGTGAGCGCCGGGCGGGCCTGCTCCGGTGCCTTTGAAGAGGAGCTCGCCACCGCCGACTCCTGGGCGATCTGCCGGCATCAGCCTGGCTGGCCCGAGGCCTTTGGGCGCCTCGGCGCGGCGGCGCCGAACGTGTTGCACGGACGCGGCGATCGCGACCTGTTGGCCGCAGGGGCGGAGAGCCCGGCGGTCACCATCGTCGGCGCCCGCAGGGCCAGCTCCTATGGCCGGCAGGTGGCTCAAGGGCTCGCCGCCGAGCTCGCCGGCGCCGGGATCGTGGTCGTCAGCGGGCTCGCCTTCGGAGTCGACAGCGCCGCCCATCGGGGCGCCCTCGATGCGGGTGCGACGGTGGCGGTGCTCGGCTCGGGACCGGATCGCGCCTACCCGCGGAGCGCGGCGAGCCTCTACGAGCGGATCTGCGACCGCGGTCTGATCGTCTCCGAGCTGCCGCCCGGGACACCGACGTTCCGCTGGACCTTCCCCGCCCGTAACCGGCTGATGGCGGCCCTCGGTGAGATCACGGTCGTCGTCGAGGCCGCCGAGCGCTCGGGTTCGCTGATCACAGCCGAGATGGCCGTCGAGGCAGGGAGGGGAGTGGGTGCGGTCCCTGGCCCGGTGAATTCATGGCGATCGAGCGGCACCAACCGGCTGCTCCTCGACGGCGCCTCCCTGGTCCGCGATGGAAAGGATGTGCTCGATCAGATCTTCGGAGCGGGCGCCGCCACACCCCGCGTTTCCGAGCCCGCCGTCGCCGGCGATCAGGCCCTGGTCCTGGACCTGATCGAGGCCGGCGCCCGCACGATCGATCAGATCGCCGATCGCGGCGGGCTCGCCTTCTCCGATTCCGCGGCCGCTCTCGCCGCTCTTGAGCTGGCCGGCCACGTCTTCGTCGACTCGGACGGCAGCTACGGCAAGGGTGGGTCTCGTGGGCCTACGATGCCGCCATGAGATCTCGATCGCAACGGGGGGTCCCGGTCGCGCTGTCGATCGCCGGATCGGACTCCGGCGGCGGCGCCGGAATCGAGGCCGACCTGAAGGCATTCGCCGCCGCTGGGGTTCACGGCACCGTCGCGATCACGGCGATCACCGCTCAGAGCACGGTCGGAGTCGATGCGATCGAGGCTGTCTCGCCGGAGATGATCCGCGCCCAGGTCGCCTCCGTCGCCGGCGACATCGGGTTTGACGCGGTCAAGGTCGGAATGCTCGGCGACACCGCGACGATCGGAGCCGTTGCCGGGGCGCTGGCGGCGATTCCGGGGGTCCCGGTCGTGGTCGACCCGGTGATGGTGGCCGAGAGCGGGGCCGTCCTGCTCGAGCCGGAGGCGCGGGGTGCGCTTATCGAGCTGATCCTGCCGCTGGCGACTGTGGCGACACCGAACCTGGCCGAGGCCCGCGAGCTGAGCGGACTGGGGGAGGGAGCGAGCCCACGGGAGTTGGCCGCCGCGGTCCGCGCCCTGGGGCCGGCGGCGGCGCTGGTCACGGGCGGCCACGGCGGTGACGGTGCCGACCTCCTCGACGATGGCTCAGAGCCGCTGTCTATCGGCGGGCCCGTCCATCCCGACGGCGGCGCCCATGGATCGGGCTGCACCCACTCCTCGACGCTGGCGGCCTATCTGGCGCAGGGCTGGGAGCTGCGGGACGCAGCCATCGAGGCACGCGCTGTGGCGGCGGCGGCGGTCGCGAGCGGGCTGCGTGAGCTCGGGAGGGGCGCCGGCCCCGTGGATGTCCTCGCGGTGAGGTCACGCTGAGGGGCTTGGGCGAGCGTGGCGCACTGCCATAATCGCTCGGGTGAAGCTCGTGAGGATGAGGCCCGGTCACGGAGACCAGCTACTCGCCGAGGGTGACCCCGAGGTCGAGGAGGAGCATCAGGCGCTGGTCGATGCCTTCCGGCGGCAGCTCGATCAGGGTCTTTGGGCGGCGGTGCCGACAAGCGAGAACGAGGGTAGGCGCGAGGCTCTGATGGTTCGTTCCTTCGAGGATGTGCCGCCCGGGTCCGAGCGGGTGATCTTCTTTCCACCGGCGGCTGGAGGCTGAGCGTGGAGTCGCTGCTCCTCGCCGCTGTCCTCGTTGCCCTGATCGCGCTGGTCGTGGCGACGGCGCGACGGCTCCGCTCATCGACGGGGCGGTCTCGGCTCGGGCTCGCTCGCCGCCGCGACCGTCGCGGCCTGGGGGAGGTCGATCCGGAGGCGGAGCGCCGGGCTGAGGATCTGCTCGGTTCCGTCGTCGGCGAGCAGGCGCTGGAGTCCTATCGGGCGCTCGGCTTCCTGCACGCCTTCGGCGCGGCCGAGGAGGACGGGATGCCGGGGTACGGCTACCTGCTGTATCCACACAGACCGATCGTCAGCTTCGATTCCCGCAGCGGGCGGCTGCTGAGCGAGCTCTGCGTCTCCTTCCCCGACCGCGACGACGGCGAGTACGGCGGGCGGCTACCCGATGCCGACGACGTCCTCGCCAAGTGGATGGCGATCCGCGGCGACGAGCTGGCGCTGCTCGCCGCGGCCAACATCTGGCCTCCGGGGCGGCAGGTCGATCCAGATCAGGCGAGGCGCGATCTGATCCGCCTTCAGGAGTGGACCTCGGGTGCGACCGACAGCCCGAAAGCCGCGCCATAGGGCCGACCCGGTCCCCTGGACCTAGACTGCCGCCGATGAGCAGCAATCCCAGCCCCGCCGAGACCGTATCGGCCCCGCGTCCGCGTTCTTCCGCCGTCTTCGACGGCCCCGACCGCGCGGCAGCGCGCGCATATATGAAGGGGATCGGCTTCGACGATGACGCGCTGAAGCGGCCGACGATCGGGATTGCCAACACCTGGATCGAGGCGATGCCGTGCAACTTCCATCTGCGTGGACTCGCCGAGCACATCAAGGAGGGCGTCCGCGCGGCGGGCGGAACCCCGATGGAGTTCAACACGGTCGCGATCTCCGACGGGATCACGATGGGGACTCGCGGGATGAAGACCTCGCTGGTCAGCCGCGAGGTGATCGCCGACTCGATCGAGCTGACCGTACGCGGCTACCAGTTCGACGCGGTGATCGCGCTCAGTGCCTGCGACAAGACGATCCCCGGCTGTGTGATGGCCCTCGCCCGCCTCGATATTCCCGGGGTGATGCTCTACGGGGGCTCGATCGCCCCGGGCCGGTTCAAGGGCAAGGACGTGACGATCCTCGACGTCTTCGAGGCGATCGGCGCCCACGCCGCCGGCAAGATGAGCGAGCAGGAGCTGACTGATCTCGAGGACGTCGCGAGCCCGGGACCGGGTGCCTGCGGGGCCCAGTTCACCGCGAACACGATGGCCTGCGCATTCGAGGCGCTGGGGATATCCCCCGGCGGCTCGGCCATGGTCCCGGCCGTCGGCGAGGAGAAGGCGACGGTTGCGGAGAAGGTCGGCGAGCTGATCATCAAGGTGCTGGCCGAGGACCTGCGTCCTTCGCGGGTGATTACCAGGGGATCGCTGGAGAACGCCATCGCGACGGTCTGTGCCTCCGGCGGCTCCACCAACGGCGTCCTGCACCTGCTGGCGGTCGCCCGCGAGGCGGGCGTCGAGCTCGACATCGACGACTTCGAGCGGATCTCTCGCGCGACGCCGCTGCTGGCCGACATGAAGCCCGGCGGTCGCTTCGTCGCCACCGATCTCTACCGCGCCGGCGGGGTGCCCCTGCTGCTCAACCGGCTCGACCAGCTTGGGCTCCTTCACCGCGATGAGATCACCGTCACCGGCCGCACGATCGGCGAGGAGGCCGACCTCGTCTCCGAGGCGGCGGGCCAGGAGGTCGTGCTCCCGGCCGAGGCTCCCCTGAAGGCGCAGGGGGGGCTCGCGATCCTGCGCGGCAACCTCGCGCCCGAGGGCGCCGTCGTCAAGCTCGCCGGGACCGAGCGCACGGGCCAGACCGGCCCGGCACGGGTCTTCGAGTCCGAGGAGGAGTGCTTCGCCGCCGTCAAGGCCCAGGAGATCAACGCCGGCGATGTGATCGTGATCCGGAACGAGGGTCCAGCCGGTGGACCCGGGATGCGGGAGATGCTTCAGGTCACCGCCGCGATCGTCGGCGGCGGCCATGGCGAGGATGTCGCACTGATCACCGACGGGCGCTTCTCCGGCGCGACCCGGGGGATGATGGTCGGCCATGTCGCGCCCGAGGCGGTCAAGGGCGGGCCGATCGCGGCTGTGCGGGAGGGGGACGAGATCACGATCGACGTCGCCGGCCGGACCCTGAACGTCGCCCTGGAAGACGACGAGATCGAGCGCCGGGTGGCCGCCTACGAGCTCCCCGAGCCGATCTACACGAGCGGCGTGATGTCGAAGTACGCGAAGACGGTCTCGAGCGCCTCCGAGGGTGCCGTCACCGGCTGATCCGAATCTCACCAGCCAGGGCAGGGGCACCCACGGCTCGGGCGTGGCCGCCCTGCACGATTCGCTCGGTCATGCCCGCCGGCGCATTCCAACGGCGATCGTCAGCCTGTTTCGCTCGAGCTGACCCCAGCCCTATCCGCAGAAGCTTGCGACCAGGCGGTTGAAGCGGACGGGCCGCTCCATCATCGGCACGTGCCCGCAGTCGTCGAAGACGTTGAGCTCGACATCGGGGATCCGCTCCACGTATCCGGGCGCCTCGGAGGCGGGGACTACGCGGTCGTCACGACCCCAGATCAGCAGGGTCGGCGCGGAGATCGAGCCGAGGCGGTCGAGGAAGTCGTAGCCCGTCAGCGAGACGACCGCGTCGCGGAACCCCGCGGTGCCGATCGCCTGAGTGGAGACCTCGTAGAGCAGCTCTGCCCGGATCTTGCCGGGATCGCGGAAGACCCCCTCGAAGGCGAGCCGGCGCAGTCCCGGGCGCCGGATGCCCTCGAGGTTCATCTTCGAGGCCATCGGGCTGACGGTGTCGACCATCCGCGCCCAGGCCTTGACCGGCTCCTGTCGCATCCCTGCCGAACCGATTCCGGCCGCCGACACGAGCACCAGGTGGTCGATCCACTCGGGCGAGTCGAGCGCCGTCTCGGCGCAGATGAAGCCGCCCATCGAATTGCCGACCAGGGCGGTCGAGTGGAGGTTGAGCCGGCTGCAGAACTCGTCGATCAAGTGGCCGTACGCGGGCATCGACAGATCCCACTCGGGCATCGGGCTGTGACCGAAGCCGGGCAGGTCCATTGCGACCGCGCGCCAGCCGGCGTCGGCGAAGTAGGGGAGGTTCTCGAGCCAGTTCTGCCAGTTGCCCCCGAGGCCGTGGACGAAGACGATCGGCCGGCCCTCGCCGATCTCGACGTAGTTGACAGCGGTGCCGTCGAGGTCGATCCAGTGCTGATGCCTTGCCCAATCGATCGACATCCAGGCGGGGTCAGCCTCGCCGGTCGCGTGACCATATGGATCGGGACCGCCTGGGGGAGTGGGCTCCGGTCGCTCGATCCGCTTGTAGGGGTAGGTGACGGCGCGAGGTCCCAGGTCGAGGCCACCGTCCGCCGCATCTCGGCCCGGAGCGTTGGCAGGTGCGGTGTCGGTCTTCTCGGCGCCCATGGCCGGATCCTACCCCTGCGCCCCTGACGAGCGGCGATGCGGGCTGCGATGATGGCGCCCCGATGGGGGACCCCCAGACACCCTCGGCCGCCGATGCCCCCGCTCGGGGCGCCCTCCCGACCGAGGGCGGGCTGGCCGTGCACGAGGGTGCCGGGATGCGGTCCCTGCTGCCGCCGGTCGAGGCCGAGCGCACGGTCGACGACTGGGGTCGTTCCGAGCGGGTCGGGGAGGCGATGCCGGCCTTCGGCCGCTCGAAGATCGCCCAGCGGCTCAGTGGACTGCCCTACTTGAGATCGGCGTGACTGGGATGAGCGGGGAGGCACAACACCGCGGCGACGCCAGCGGCGGAGCCGATTCCTATCCCGATGCCGACCGGCGCCACGCCGCACGGCGGGTCCTCGTTACCGGGCTGTCGACCTACTGGGGCGGGCGACTGGCCCAGGCCCTGGAATCGGTTGAGGGAATCGAGGCGATAGTTGGGGTCGACTCCACCGAGCCGACCCGCGAGCTGCATCGGACCGAGTTCGTCAAGGTCTCCAACCAGCACGGCCTGATCTCGAGGATCGTCGATGCCGCATCAATCGACACCCTGATCGACACCCGGCTCACGGTTGACTCGCTGACGACCTCGCGGCGCGAGGCCCACGAGAACAACGTGATCGGGACGATGAACATCCTCGCTGCCTGCTCGGGTCCCGACTCGCCGGTGCGAAAGATCATCTTCAAGTCATCGGCCCACTACTACGGCTGCGAACGGGACGATCCCGCCTTCTTCACCGAGTCGATGCCCCGGCCCCACGCACCCCCGACCGCGATCGAGCGGGACATCGTGGAGGCCGAGGCAGCGGTCGCCGATCACGCCGACAAGCACCCCGAGGTCGTCGTCTCGGTGCTCCGCTTCGCCAACGTGCTCGGTCCCGAGGTCAGGACCTCGCACACGCGGATGTTCGATCTCCCTCTGGTTCCGATGGTGCTGGGCTTCGATCCCCGCTACCAATTCGTCCACGAGGCCGACGTTGTCCGCGCCCTCGAGCACGCGGCGATGAGGGATCTGCACGGCATCTTCAACGTGGCGGCCGACGGCGTCCTCGCGCTCTCGGAGGTCGTCTCCCTGCTCGGCAAGCGCCCGGCCCCGGTTCTGCCCCCATGGGGGATTGGACTGCTGAGCGGGCCGCTGCGCTCGATGGGGCTGCGGATCCCTGACGAGATGCTCAACCAGCTGCGGTTCGGCCGCGGCCTCGACAACCGGCGGCTCAAGTCGGCCGGCTTCGAGTACGAGTTCACCTCACGGGAGACGGTCCTAAAGCTCGCCGAGCACCAGCGCCTGCACCCGGTTCTGCGTGGCGCCGATTCCGGCTACCGCTACGAGCGCGAGGTGGAGGAGTTCCTACGCCGTAGTCCGCTGGTCGAGCGCTCCGAGAGCAAGTCCACCGTCGCCGAGCGCTAGCCCCTCGGGATCTGGCTCCGGACGGATCACCCCATCGCAGTCTGCAAGCGGCATTGCGGCCCGCAAACGCGATTGCAGGTCCCGCGGCTGCTTGAGGCGAGGGAAGTCAACTCCTAGACTCCTCGGACGAGAGGTTGCGGGGGGCAACATCTTGAACCGGCGTCCAACCCGCCGGGTCGCATCCCCGAACGTACGAACTTTTCCGAACCGATGACACGCAGACTCCAGATCTCGATCGTTTTCGCGGTGCTCGCGAGCATCATCTGCGCACTGCTGCTCTATCTGTGGGACGCCGGCTACAAGGACCAGATCGCCGAGGGGGTGACGATCGGAACCGTCGACGTCGGAGGTCTCGAGCCCGCAGCGGCCGCCTCCCAGATCCGCTCCAACCTGATCCGTCCGCTCGAGAGGAACGTCGTCGTCACCTACAACGGCGAGGACTACAAGCTCAAGCCCGAGGACATCAACGTCCGCGCCAACGTCAACGGCATGGTCGCCGAGGCGGTTGATGTCTCCCAGGAGGGCGGCATCTTCACGCGGACCTCGCGGCGGATCAGCGGCGGCGAGGTCGATCACACCGTCGAGCCGACGATCAGCTACTCGAAGAAGGCCGTCGAGGAGTTCGTCGGCGGCGTCGCCTCGAAGATCGACCGCGATCCGGTCGATGCGAGCGTTACGCCGACGGCCGTCTCCCTCGACCCGGTCGAATCGCAGGTAGGCCGAAGCGTCGACGACGCGAAGCTGCGCAAACAGGTCGAGAAGGCCCTGCAGGACCCCGAAGATCGCAAGATCGAGGCCGAGGTCGACAAGCTCCAGCCGGAGGTGACCACCGACCAGCTCGCCGCCCGGTATCCGACCTATCTGACCGTCGACCGCGGCAGCTTCAAGCTCCGCTACTTCGAGAACCTGAAGCTGAAGAAGGAGTACACGATCGCTCTCGGGCAGATCGGATATGACACCCCCGGGGGGCTGTACCACATCCAGAGCAAGCAGGTCGATCCTGTCTGGAACGTCCCCAACTCCGATTGGGCGGGTGATCTCGCCGGCGAGACGATTCCGGCCGGCCCCGACAACCCGCTGAAGGCTCGCTGGATGGGTGTCAACGGCAGCGTCGGGATCCACGGGACCTCCGATGTGGGCTCGCTGGGTAGCAACGCCTCCCACGGCTGCATCCGGATGTCGGTGCTCGACGTCACCGAGCTCTACGACCAGGTCGCTACCGGTACCCCGATCTACATCTCCTAGCCCCTCGGGCTTGGACGGGCGGAGGGCTGCATTGCAGGGTGCGCAGCGGCCGCGCCGAACCCCCTGGGAATGGAAGCCAGCGAGGTCAGCGAGCCGTCGATCTCCCCCTCGTGGGAGGCGGCGCTGATCTCCTACGAACGTGAGCTGGGCACCCGGCAGGCCTCGCCCAACACGCGGCGGGCTTATCGCAACGACCTCAGCGAGCTGGCGGGATGGGCGAGCGGGCGGGGTCTCGAGCCCACGGACGTCAGCTACCGGTTGCTCCGTGGCTTCGCTGCGACGCTGGCGGGCCGGGACCTCGAGCGTTCCACCGTCTCCCGCAAGCTCGCGGCCACAAGGGGGCTGTTCGATCACCTGCGCCGCGCCGGCCGCCTGCCTCAGAACCCTGCCGAGCTGCTGCCCCACCCCCGCGGGGAGTCGCGCCTGCCACGGGTGATGTCGACGGAGGAGATCCGCACCCTGCTCGATCGCATCGGCGCCTCGAGCCCGCTCGAGCGCCGCGACAAGGCGATGCTCGAGGTCGCCTACTGCTGTGGCCTGCGCTGCTCGGAGCTGGTCGGACTCGAGCTCGAGAGCATCGATTTCGATTCCGAGACCGTCCGGGTCCTTGGCAAGGGGGGCAAGGAGCGAATCGTGCCTTTGGGCGAGCCTGCCCAGAAGGCGGTCAGCGGCTATCTCGAGCGGGGGCGGCCGGCGCTGTCATCATCACCCTCCGAGAAGGCGCTGCTGCTCTCGAAGAGCGGTCGGCGCCTGTCTCCCTCCGACGTGACCCGCAGGCTCGCTCTGTGGGTGCGTGAGGCGGCGCTGGCCGGCCGGGTCTCCCCGCACGCGCTGAGACACTCCTTCGCGACCCACATGCTCGAGGGCGGGGCTGACCTGCGCTCGATCCAGGAGCTGCTCGGGCACTCCAGCATCTCGACCACGCAGGTCTACACCCGAGTCGATCCGAGCCGTCTGCGCCGTGCCTACGGCGACGCGCACCCGCGTGCTTGAGAGGGCGGCGAACCCGGTGTCGGCAGATGTGACATTTTTCCCGCAAGCTGCGCTGATCCAGCCAAAGCTTGAGCCCTGGACTAACGTATGAGTTCGCAGGAGGCAAGGTGATGGAGACAAACGTCAAAGCCGTCGAGCTCAAGGAGCTCTGGAGGCTGTGCAAGGAGGAGGGGGACGAGCGAGCCCGCGAGCGACTCGTCGTCGCCTATTCCCCCCTCGTCAAGTACGTCGCCGGGCGCATGGCCGCCGGCCTTCCCTCCCACGTCGAGGAGGGCGATCTGATCTCCTACGGCCTGATCGGCCTGATCGGCGCGATCGAGCGCTACGACCTCGACCGCGAGATCAAGTTCGAGACCTTCGCCGTATCCCGGATCAAGGGCGCGATCATCGACGAGCTGCGCTCGCTCGACTGGGTCCCGCGCTCGGTCCGGGCCAAGGCACGCGACGTCGAGCGCGCCCACACCGCCCTCGAGAACGAGCTGCAGCGCTCGCCGAGCGAGGAGGAGATGGCGGTCAAGCTCGGAGTCGAGGTCGAGGACTTTCGCACCACCCTGCTCGAGATCGCCAACTCCTCAGTACTCGCCCTGGACGATCTGTGGACGATCGCCGACGCCGACGGTGGACAGATATCGCTCCTCGACACGATCCGCGATCCGCGCGCGGTGGACCCCCAGGAGGAGATCGACACCGTCGAGCTCAAGGACCGTCTGGCCGATGCGATCGAGTCGCTTCCCGATCGTGAGCGGCTGGTGATCGCGCTCTACTACTACGAGAACCTCACCCTGCGTGAGATTGGCGAGGTGCTCGGCGTGACCGAGTCGCGGGTCTCCCAGCTCCACACCAAGGCCGTCCTCGGCCTCCGCGGCAGGCTCTCGAGCAGTTGAGGTCTCAAGCCGCCCGGGATCTCTCTGCCGGCGGGGCGGGTCATCTATGGTGCCGCCGCTGATGAGCGGTCCGACCGAAGTCGACGCAACCACCTGCGCGGTCTGCGAACGCAACCTGCTGCCCGGCGAGCGCGCCATTCCCTACGTAAGTCGCGAGGGCACCGAGGTGATCGTCTGCGAGCTCTGCAAGTCCCGCGCGGAGTCCGCGGGTTGGCTTCGACCCGAGCAGGCAGAGGGGCGGGTCACGGCTCCGGCCGGGCGCAGCGGTCGCCGCCAGCGCGGCGAGTTGCTCTCCGGCCTGCGTGGTCGGGTCGAGCGCGAGCGCAGACGCCGGCGAGAGGAGGAGGACACGGTCTCGGAGGCCGAGGAGGAGGAGGCGGAAAGCGAGCAGGAGAGCGTCCCGGAGCAGGGCCTGGGCCGTCGCGGGCAAACCCACGCCCCCGGACAGGCGCCTGCCGCCGACGAAGGGGTTCAGGCGCGCCACGGCGGCGTCGGCGGGCTCGGCCCAGCCGAGGTGCTGGCAGCCTTCAATGGCAGCGAGCATCCACGGACGATCGCCGGGCTGAGCCGCTCGCTAGGAGAACCGCGTGCGACCGCGATCGCGGTCAGGACCGCGAGCGGCCACCCGGGCGCGCGGATCACCGTAGCCTGGGACCTCGCCTGGTATCAGTGGGAGGTCGGCCCCGGTAAGCGCGGGCCCGAGATTCGGCAGATCGCCAAGGGCGAGACGATCGACCAACTTCGCGCCTCCGACCGCAACTGGAACCTCAGCGTCGGCGACGACGGTGCCCTCCGCCGCCGCAAGGCCTCCCAGGCGTGAGGCTCGTCGCCCACGTTGACGGCGGCTCCCGCGGCAACCCGGGGCCGGCGGCGATCGGCGCAGTGATCTCCGACACCGACGGTCAGAGCCTGCGCGAGGAGGGCCGGCCGATTGGCCGCGAGACCAACAACGTTGCCGAATACCGGGCGGTGCTGCTCGGAATCGAGCTCGCGACCGAGCTCGGCGCGACCGAGCTCGAGATCGTCGGCGACTCGGAGCTGATCGTGAAGCAGGTCCGCGGCGAGTACAAGGTCAAGGACGCCGGGTTGAAGCCGCTCCACGCCAAGGTCAGGCAGGCCCTGGCCGAGCTGGACTCGTGGGCGATCCGCCACGTACGCCGCGAGCAGAACGTCGAAGCCGACCGCCTCGTCAACGAGGCCCTTGACGCCGCCGCCCCCTGAGCCGGAGATAGCCGCCTATACTGCCGTCCCCGTGCGGCTGTAGCTCAGCTGGCTAGAGCGTCTGCTTGCCATGCAGAAGGTCGTGGGTTCGAATCCCATCAGCCGCTTCAAGGGAGCCCCTGCCAATGCGGGGGTTCTCGCGTTTGTGGGCATCCTCGGCGCTCAGGCCGGCATCGCCGAGATCGCGTGTGCAGGACGGCTTTGGCGTCGTCCAGCTGGAACGCCTCGGCGGCCTCGCCCCAGGTCCGGCCGTCTTCGATCACCAGCGGGTTGATCGCCCTCAGGGACGAAGCTCCAGTCGATGCTGGTTCTCACCTGGATTCGCCTGATGAAGGGAATGATCAGGGGGGTGGTCGAGGACCCCCAGTTCCGCACGCTCGCAGGCGCGGTCGGAATGCTGCTTGTGGTAGGCACCGTCTTCTATTCGCTCAATCAGGACTGGAGCCTGGTCGACTCCTTCTACTTCAGCGTCACCACGCTGACCACGGTCGGCTACGGCGACCTGGCGCCGACCGGGGATGGCGCGCGGCTCGCCACCGTCGCCTACCAGTTGTCGGGGATCGGCCTCCTCGTCGTCTTCCTCCGCGAAATCGCAAACCGCGCGATGCGCCATCGCGAAGGTGCGCCCACTGACGCCGATAGCGATCCTGGCTCCGCGAGCTAGGGACCGCTGGCGGCCGGCTCCGCGGCGGCGGGCGACGCGAGGTCGGGGCTGCAGGTGGCGGGCGCCGGCGCTGGAATCATGAGCTGGTGGAGGCTGGCGGGGATGCTTCCGAGCATCCTGAGGGGCTGAGGTGTCTGTAGGCTGGATAGCCGATGAACGATTCGGCCCCCCACGACGAAGACCGCAGCGATTCCGAATGGGTGCCGCCTCCGGACTCCGATCTGATCGGAATCCCGCTGTTTGTCGGCATAGCCGTGGCGCTCCTCGCGATCACGGCGGCGTTTGCATTCATCGGCGGGTTGGCCGGCCTGATCACATTGATCGCGGTGCTTGTCCTCGCCTTGGCGATCAGCTATCGCGTCGTAATGGCCTCTGACATCGAGGACTGAACGCCGTACGGCCACAACGGCCTGGTTCTCTGCCCATACCCTCCCCGAACTGGCCCTTTCACCGGGACCCCACGCTGCATGCGGGGCCGGCAGGGTCTCGGAGGCCGGTTTCAGGGATTCCTACCCACCACCGCTCCGAGGTCGCCCACCGTCGCTCTCGTGCTTGTGGCGGAGGCCGGTGGCCGTCCGGGCGACCTAGGCTCGGGAGAGGCCGTCCGGCTGGAGTCCGGAAGTCAGGGAAATCAGCTCGAACAGGAGGAGGACTGGTGAGCGCACGCCGATACGCACTACCGCTGACCGAGGTCAACTCGTCGGACACCTCGACGGTTGGGGGCAAGAACTCCTCGTTGGGGGAGATGATCGCGAGCCTCGCCGAGCAGGGCATCCGAGTCCCCGAGGGCTTTGCGAGCACCGCCGAGGCCTACTGGGAGTTCGTCGACCACAACGGGATACGGGCCCAGATGGAGACCGAACTCGAGCGTCTGGCCGCGGGAGAGATCGACCTGTCCCGTGCCGGGCACAAGATTCGGGGACTGTTTTATGCCGGAGAGTTCCCGCCTGACGTCGCGGCGGCGATCCGTGACTCCTACGCGGAGCTCGCGGCGGCGATCGGCACGGACGACCCTGACGTAGCAGTTCGCTCCAGCGCGACTGCCGAGGATCTGCCGGAGGCGAGCTTCGCGGGCCAGCAGGCGACCTTCCTCAACATCAGGGGGGCCGACCATCTGCTCGACGCATGTCGCCGCTGTCTCGCCTCGCTGTTCACGGACCGCGCGATCGCCTACCGGGACAACAACGGGTTCGACCACATGAAGGTCGCGCTCTCCGTCGGCGTCCAGCGGATGGTCCGCTCCGATTGCGGCGCGGCCGGGGTGATGTTCTCGATCGACACCGAGACCGGATTTCCTGACGCGGTGCTGATCAACGGCGCCTGGGGTCTCGGCGAATCGGTGGTCAGCGGCACCGTCGATCCCGACGAGTTCGTCGTCTTCAAGCCGCTTCTCTCGGACGAGGCCCTGGAGCCGTTGATCTCGAAACGGAGGGGCAGGAAGAGCACCAAGATCGTTTACGGAGTCGGGGATGCCGCTCCAACCGAGGTGGTCGAGACCTCAGCGGCCGAGCGATCCGCTTGCGTGATCAGTGATGCCGAGGCCATCCAGCTGGCACGCTGGGCCGTCACCTTGGAGCGCCACTACGGCAAGCCGATGGACATCGAGTGGGCCAAGGACGGCCTCACCGACGAGGTGTTCATCGTTCAGGCCAGGCCCGAGACCGTCCAGGCGCGCCGCGAGGGGGGCCAGCTCAAGAGCTTCTCGCTGGAGGGCACCGGCAAGCCGATCGCCACCGGAGCTGCGGTCGGTGACGCGATCGCGACGGGCGAGGTCCTGAGGCTGGGCAGCGCCGACGAGATCGAGCGCTTCGAGACCGGTGCCGTTCTGGTGACCGAGATCACCGACCCCGACTGGGTGCCGATCATGAAGCGCGCCTCCGCGATCGTGACCGAGCACGGAGGCCGTACCTCCCACGCCGCGATCGTCAGCCGCGAGCTCGGAGTGCCGGCGATCGTCGGAGCTGCCGAGGCAGCAGCGATCCCCGAGGGTCTCGAGGTGACCGTGAGCTGCGCGGAGGGGGATGAAGGAGTCGTTTACGAGGGGGCGCTCCCATTCACGGTCACCGACGTCGACCTCGACGAACTGCCTGAGACCGAGACCGAGGTCATGCTCAACGTCGCAGATCCGGCCGCGGCGCTGCGCTGGTGGCGGCTGCCCGCCGATGGGGTCGGGCTGGCACGGATGGAGTTCATCGTCGAGAACCACATCAAGGCACACCCAATGGCTCTGGTCCGGTTCGATCAGGTCACCGATGAGGACGCCCGCCGCGAAATCGAGTCGCTGACCCGTGGCTACGACGACAAGGGCGAGTTCTTCGTCCACACGCTGGCGCGGGGGATCGCTCGGATCGCGGCTTCCCGCTACCCGGATCCGGTAATCGTGCGGATGAGCGACTTCAAGACGAACGAGTACGCGAAGCTGATCGGCGGCAGCGGCTTCGAACCGGACGAGGAGAACCCGATGATCGGATGGCGCGGCGCCAGCCGGTACCACAGCGAGTCCTACCGCGAGGGCTTCCTGCTGGAGTGCCGTGCGATCGCCCGCGTCCGAGGGCGCATCGGTCTTGACAACGTGGTGATGATGATCCCCTTCTGTCGGACTCTGGAGGAGGCCGATCTGGTGCTCGAGGTGCTCGCCGAGGCCGGCCTCGATCGCGGCCGAGATGGCCTGGAGGTCTACGTCATGGCCGAGATCCCCTCCAACGTGATCCTCGCCGACGGATTCGCCGAGCGTTTCGACGGCTTCTCGATCGGCTCCAACGACCTCACCCAGCTGACCCTGGGTATCGATCGTGACTCAGCCCTGCTGGCGGAGATGTTCGATGAGCGCAACCCCGCGGTCACCGGCCTGATCACGGAGCTGATCGAAAAGGCCCACGCCCACGATCGCAAGGTCGGCCTCTGCGGCCAGGCTCCCAGCGATGACCCGGAGTTCGCTCGCTTTCTCGTCGAGGCCGGCATCGACTCGATCTCAGTCACACCCGACACGTTCATTGGGGTCAAGCGCGAGGTGGCCGCGGCCGAGGAGGACCGGCGGGCCGAGCCCGCTGGATGAGGGCTTCGAGCGTCTCGTGAGTGCGGCTCAGATAGGCAGCGGGGATCCGGCGCCGGTCGATCCGGAGCAGTTCGGGGCCGGCATGGAGGTCGATGTGGAGGCGGAGTCGGCGGGCTGACCGTGGCCACCCAGACATCCAGAATCCTCACGCTGACGCTCAATCCGGCTCTCGATCTCTCCACCTCGGTGGAGGAGTTCAGGTCCCAGGACAAGCTCCGCTGCGACAGTCCCGTCGCCGAACCCGGGGGCGGGGGGATCAACGTCGCCCGTGCGATTCGAGGCCTCGGCGGTGCGGCGACGGCGATCCATACGAGCGGCGGCGATACGGGAAGAAGACTTGCATCGCTGCTCGGGCGGGAAGGGGTCGCGAGCCGGGCGATCCAGATCGAGGAGAACACCCGCGAGAGTCTCGCTGTTGCGGAGCGAGCCACAGGCACGCTCCTGCGGTTCGTACTCCCCGGTCCTGAGCTCTCCCAGGCCGAGTTGGATCGTTGCCTGTCGACAGTGCTGGAGCTCAGCCACGAGGGGACGATGGTTGTCGCGAGCGGAAGCCTGCCGCCCGGAGTCCCCGATGACTTCTACGGACGGTTGGCTGGAGTGCTTCGCTCCGAAGGGAGCAGCCTGCTGGTGGACACTTCGGGCCGCGCGCTCCCGGGCGCGCTGGAGCACGGCGTCTACCTGGTGAAGCCCGACTTCCGGGAGCTCAAGGAACTCGCCGGATCCGAGCTCGCTGATGCTGAGGAGCGGGTCCAGATCGCGGCGGGATTGGTCGCCGACGGCTCGGCCGAGGTCGTCGTTGCCACGCTCGGGGCCGAGGGCGCGCTCGTCGTCACGGCCGATCGCCGTGAGTTGATTCGCGCGCCGCGGATCGACACGATGGCAAGCGCGGTGGGTGCCGGTGACAGCTTCATGGCCGCGCTGGTGCTGTCGCTTGCCCGGGGCGAGGATGTGGTCGACGCCGCGCGGCTCGGAGTTGCGGCCGCGGCGGCGGCGCTGCTGACGCCCGGGAGCGAGCTCTGTCGGCGCGAGGACGTGGAGCGACTACTCGCCGAGATCCCCACCAGCCGGGGCTGATGGGTCGACGCGGAAGCGATCAGCCCGGGAGAGGGCGGGCTCATGTCCCGGATCAGGTGGGCTCCCTCAGGCAGGAGTCCGAAGGGCGGTTCCGGCCGCGATCCGTACTTAGCGCGGACTCGGCAGCAGATGATGGCCCGGATGCGGTGGATCCAGCCACGGCTACCCTGCCGAGGGACCCCGGCTCGACGCCCGCCGTTGCGATCCCCAGCCGATCGCCCGATCGCGGGAGCCCGGGGGGCGCGACCGTGCGTGACCGAATCCCGAAACAACAGAAGGAGGCGAGCACGATGCCCACCCGGAGCAGCACCTCCACCGGAGATGCCGAGGACCTCGAGCCAACGTTCGGGAAGGGAAGAGGGCGTGCCCGAGGTGACCGTCGATGAGTCGACAGGCACCACCGCGAGCTGAATCGCAACAAGCTCGCAGCGGCGGATTCGAGGACCGGCATGCCGCCGGTCGTGAGCTCGCCAACGCGCTGCGCGAGATCAACCTCGACTCCCCGCTGGTGATCGCGCTCCCCCGCGGCGGGGTCCCGGTCGCGTTCGAGGTGGCCCGTGGCTTGCACGCGCCCCTCGACATCGCTCTGGTCCGCAAGCTGGGCGCACCCCAACAACCCGAGCTCGCCGTCGGGGCGATCTCCGAGGATGGGCAGACGATCCTCGACGGGCAGACGATCGCCGCGCTGCACATCAACCGTGATCAGCTGGACGCCGTGATCGCTCGCGAGCGGCTTGAGCTCGAGCGTCGGCGGGATGCCTATCGAGCTGGCGCTGACCCGCTCGATGTAGACGGTCGTAACGTGATCCTCGTCGACGACGGACTGGCCACGGGCAGCACGGCTGTTGCGGCGGCAAGATCCCTCAAGGGCAGCGGGGCCTCGCGGGTCCTCGCTGCGGTGCCGGTATGCCCGCAGGGGGTCGAGCAGGCCCTGGCCGAGGAGTTCGACGGAATCCTGTGCCTGGTCAAGCCGCGCAACTTCGGTGGCGTCGGACGCTGGTATCGGGATTTCTCTCCGATCCCCGATGCGGAGGTGGTCGACCTGCTCCACCGTAGCCGCGAAGGCTGGGGCCGATCCTCGCCCCCCGGCGAGGAGGCAGACGAGCATTCGGGGGGTAGCCCTGCTCCGACCGTGGAGTCCTCGGTCCTGGTCGACGTCGGCAGCGGGATCCGGCTCAACGGCGATCTCCGGATCCCGGCGAGGGCATGCGGAACGGTGGTATTCGCTCATGGATCCGGCTCGAGCAGGCTCAGCCCGCGCAACCGGTCCGTCGCCGAGACGCTGAACCGGGCCGGCTTTGCGACCCTGCTTCTCGATCTGCTCAGCGAGGACGAGGAACGCGAGCGCGCTAACGTCTTCGACTTGGAGTTGCTCACCGACCGCCTGGTCGCGGCCACGGCCTGGACGGAGCGGCGTGAGGTCATCGGTGGATTGCCGACCGGATACTTCGGCGCCTCGACAGGTGCAGCGGCGGCGCTCTCCGCAGCAGCGCGGCTGCCCGATCGGATCGGCGCCGTCGTCTCCAGGGGGGGCCGCCCCGATCTCGCCGGCAATGCGCTAGCGGGTGTTCACGCTCCTACGCTGCTGATCGTCGGGGGCGCCGATCCGGCCGTGCGTCAGCTCAACGAGCTCGCCTCGCTCAAGCTCGCCGGCGAACGTCAGATCGCGGTGGTTCCCGGGGCGGGTCACCTCTTCGAGGAGCCCGGCGCGCTCGCCGATGTCGCTGATCTCGCAGTCGACTGGTTCAGCGCCCATCTCACGGGCGACGGCAACGCCGGATCACCACGGGGTGGTGAATGAGGGCGACTCTGCCGGCGGCCTCCGATCAAGCCCGGATCGGGATCCTGCAGGCTGCGGCACTGCCGCTCACCGGCGCCCCCGGGGATCACGATCGATTGATCGATCGGATCGGGAGCTCACGCCTGGTCCTAATCGGCGAGGCCTCGCACGGGACTCACGAGTTCTACCGTCACCGCGCCGTGATCACCAAGCGCTTGATCGAGGAGCACGGGTTCCGTGCCGTCGCGGTCGAGGCGGACTGGCCGGATGCCTACCGGGTCAACCGCTGGGTTCACGGCGCCGACGACGACCCCGACGCCGAGCACGCGCTTCGCGGCTTCGAGCGGTTTCCGACCTGGATGTGGCGGAACGCCGACGTGCTGGACTTCGTCGGGTGGCTGAGAGCCCATCGCGAGCGGAGTGGTGAGGGGGTCTCGTTCTTCGGGCTCGACCTCTACAGCCTGCAGCGATCGGTCGCCTCCGTTGTCGAACACCTCGAGCAGATCGATTCAGCTGAGGCGGAGGCCGCTCGTAGCCGCTACAGCTGCTTCGAGATGTTCGAGCGCAGCCAGGACTACGGCTACGCGGCGACCAGCGGGTTGAGCCGCCAGTGCCAGGAGGACGTGATCGCACAGCTCACGGAGCTTCAGAGGATCGGCGACTCGTACCTCCGCAGGGATGGCATCGCTGCCGAGGACGAGCAGTTCCAAGCCGAGCAGAACGCCCGTCTGGTGGTCGACGCCGAACGCTACTACCGGGCCATGTTCAGCGGCCGCCACGAGCTCTCCTGGAATCTCCGCGACAGGCACATGGCGGATTCCCTGGGTCGACTGACCGAATACCTCGATCGACGCGACGGCGAGCCGGCCAAGGTCGTCGTCTGGGCTCACAATTCACACGTCGGTGACGCACGACGGACTGAGATGCGGGAGCGGGGTGAACTCAACCTCGGTCAGCTCGTACGGGAACGATTCGGCGCAGAGGCGAGCCTGATCGGTTTCTCGACCTACGAGGGAACGGTCACAGCGGCTTCTTCGTGGGATGCGGCCGCCGAGCGCAAGCGGGTGCGGCCCGGCCTGCCGGGCAGCTTCGAGGACCTCTTCCATCGGGTCGGGATCCCCGCCTTCATGCTCGAGCTCACCGAGCCGGGGACCGTCCGCGAGTTGCTCCAGGCGCCGCGTCTGCAACGAGCGATCGGGGTGATCTACCGCCCGGAGACGGAGCGAGCGAGTCATTACTTCCACGCTCGGCTCGCCGAGCAGTTCGACGCGATTCTCCATTTCGACCGCACCCGCGCGGTGGAGCCGCTGGAACGCTCCGTCGAGTGGGACCACAGCGAGCCACCGGAGACCTATCCGAGCGCACTGTGACATCGCCGCCGCCGAGGCAGCGCGCTAGGGGCTCAGGTGGGCGGATACGCACTCGCTGCCGGCATCGTCTTCGGGGTCAACCTGATGCCGGCTTTCGGACCCCCGACCTGGTCGGTACTGGTCGTGCTGCAGGTCAATCTCGAGCTGGAGCCTTTCCTTCTCGTGCCGATCGGGGCGCTCGCTGCAACCGCGGGCCGCATCCTGCTGGCACGGGGGGCTGGCCGGCTTCGCCCGTGGTTCTCCGAACGCCGCCTGGAGAATCTGGACGCGGTTGAAGACGAGCTGACCAAGAACCGCCGGCGCAGCCTCGCCGGGCTGTTTCTGTTTCTGGTTTCCCCACTGCCCTCGGCTCAGCTCTTCATCGGAGCGGGTGTGCTGGGGGTTCCGCTGCGACCGCTGGCCGCTGCCTTCCTGGCCGGCAGGCTCGTTGCCTATTCGGTCTATGTCACCGTCGCAACCGTCGCCGCCGAGAACCTCGGCGGGATCACCGCAGACTCGTTGCGGTCTCCGGTGGGGATCGCCCTGCAGTTCCTCATGCTCGGTGCTCTGGTCGCGCTGGTGCGGGTGGACTGGCTGAAGCTGCTCGGGCGGGGTGGGCCGGATCCGCCCGGGACCGCTTCGGGGCAGGAGCCGGCCGGGTAGCCGGTGTCGGTCCGGGCAGACTACGTACCGGACCGGGGGCCGGCCCCGATTCGGCACGGCCGGACGGTCATTAGCCTTGCCCCACCCGACCGAGAGGCCGACCTGAGCGAGAGACCGCTGATCATCGGATTCGAGGACACGCCCGAGGGGAGCGACGCGCTCGCCCTGGGGGGCCAACTTGCGGAGGCTCTCGGCGCCAGGCCGCTGATCGTTGGCGCCGCTGCCGTCCCTCATGAGGTGCTCAGCGTTGCGGAGGCGAAGGCTGCCCTGGAGGCGATGACCGCCGGCCGGCTCAAGGAGCCCGCTCGCCGGCTCTCGCACCTCGATGCAGAGGCCGAGTCGGTCGCCTCCACCTCCGCTGCTCGAGGTCTACACGAGCTCGCCGAGAGCAGGTCGGCGGTCGCCGTCGTGGTCGGCTCCAGTGGCCGCGGGGTGATGGGCAGGTTGGTGCCGGGGACCACCGCCGAGCGTTTGTTGCACGGCTCGCCCTGTCCGGTCGCCGTGGCTGCGCGTGGATACGCGGCTGACGAGATCCGTCCTTTGCGAGTCGCGGTTGCCTATGACGGGTCCCCCGAGGCCGCGCTTGCGCTCGAGGCGGGGACGAGCGTCGCCCGTCGTTGGAATTCCACGCTTACGCTGCTCACGGTGGTCGTCGCTGCCAGCGCCTACTACGCGCCCGCGGCAGGCTCTACCCTCTCGATCGCCGAGCTCGAGCGGAGCCATGAACGGCAGGCGCGAGAGCGGCTCGATAAGGGAGTTGCCCGGGTTGCGCCGGATCTGCCCGCACATGGGCAACTTCTCCACGGAGCTCCCGGCGAGGCTCTGGTCGAGGTCAGCGAGGACTACGACCTCATCATCGTCGGGTCTCGGAGCTACGGGCCTCTTCGCCGGACGCTCCTCGGAAGTACGTCGCGGCGCCTCTTCAATGCTTCGCACTGCTCGGTGCTGGCGACCCCGCGTGGGTCCGAGCCGCTGGCCGAGGACGACGTAGAGCCCGGCGAAAGCCCGGTCGCCGCGCCGAGTTGAGGCCGATGTGCCGGGGGCGCCGCGAGGCGCCCCTCGCACTCCACGCGCTCGCCCCTCCGAGGCGCTTGGTCCGGTTGTCGTCGTAGGGCCGAGCGCCTGAGCGGGTCAACCCCGTTCCCCAACTGGCCCAAACTCGATATTTTCATGTGGTAAATTCTCGATTTCATGGGTCAAAGAATTCAGCCAGCCGGCTCCGCGGCGCTCGAGGACTACGCGAAGACGATCTACGCGCTTCAGCGCCGCGAGGACGGGCCGGTCTCGACCTCGGCCCTGGCGGAGCGACTCGAGGTCTCCCCGGGGGCGGTCACCGCGATGCTGAAGCGGCTCGATGAGGCGCAGCTGGTCACCTACGAGCCCTATCACGGAGTCGCGTTGACCCCGGCGGGCGAGCGCGTCGCGCTCGAGGTGATCCGGCACCACCGCCTGCTCGAGGCCTACCTGTCGGAGGCCCTGGGGATGTCGTGGGATCAGGTCCATGCCGAGGCCGAGGTCCTCGAGCACTACATCTCCGAGGAGCTCGAGGCGCTGATCTCCGACGCGCTCGGAAACCCCAGCTTCGACCCTCACGGCGACCCGATCCCGAACGTCGACCTCGAGCTCGCCGAGGACACCAGCCTGCCGCTCGCGCGGTTGGATGCCGGCGAGGAGGCGATCTTCGTCCGTATCTCCGACTCCGACGGGGGGATGCTGCGTTATCTGGCTGAGCGCGGAATCGCGCCCGGCGACCGCCTCGAGATGATCGGTCGCGAGCCCTACGGCGGACCCCTGATGGTCCGGATCGACGGCGAGGCCCATGCGCTGGGAAGCGACCTCGCCGCGGCGATGCGGGTCGCCCCGAGGGCGGACTGAGGCGATGAGGATCTCGGCGAGCAACCGATGGGGCTGGACCCGCCGTGGCGTGACCGCTGTTGCGGCCGCGGTGGTGGTCGTGCTGCTCACCGGCGGCTGTGGGAGCGACGCTCAGTCCGCCGCGGGCGACGACCGGCTCGAGATAGTGACCACGACCAACTGGCACACCGACCTCGCCGAGGCGATCGGCGGCGAGAAGGTGAATGTCACCGGGCTGATGGGACCGGGGGTCGATCCCCATCTCTATGTCGCCTCGGCCGGCGACGTCAAGACTCTCGCCGGAGCCGACATCGCGATTCGCAACGGGCTCGAGCTCGAGGGCAAGATGGACGAGGTCTTCGATGAGATCGGGCAGTCGGTGCCGGTGGTCGCGGTCGGTGAAGCCGTTCCGGAGGAGAACCTGATCCCGATCGAGGGGGCCGCCGGGGAGTTCGATCCCCACATCTGGTTCGACCCCCAGAACTGGGCCTTCGCCGCCGAGGCCGTGGCCGACGCCCTGAAGGAGGCCGACCCCGACGACGCCGCCTATTTCGACGAGCGGCTCGCCGAGGTCCAGGCGGATCTAGAGCGGGTCGACGAAACGGTGGGCAAACAGGTCGAGCGGATCCCGGAACGCTCTCGGATCCTCGTCACCTCCCACGACGCCTTCTCCTACTTCGGCCGCGCCTACGGTCTCGAGATCGCGGCGATCCAGGGCAAGTCCACCGCGAGCGAGGCGACCACGGCGGACATCGAGCGGGTCGCGGACGCCGTTGCCGCAGGCGACCTTCGCGCCGTGTTCATCGAATCCAGCGTCCCCCAGCAGACCATCGACGCGGTCCTCGCCGCCGCGGCGCAGCAGGGCCGTGAGGTCGAGATCGGTGGCGAGCTCTACGGCGATTCGCTCGGCAACCCCGGGTCACCGGACGGGCGCTACGCGGGCGCGGTGCGCCACAACGCGGACGCGATCGCCTCGGGGCTGGGCTCATGAGCACCGATCGGCTCGCGGCACCGGGTCCGCCCGCGCTCGAGGTCCGGCGGCTGACCGTCAGCTACTCCAGCCAGCCGGTCCTTTGGGACGTGGATGCGACCTTCCCGGCAGGGGGGCTTTCGGCGATCATCGGGCCCAACGGGGCCGGGAAGTCGACGCTGCTTCGAGCCGCGCTCGGGTTGCTCCCGGCCGACGCCGGCCAGAGCCTCATCGAGGGGCATCCGGCCCGGGAGGTCCTCGATCGCGTCGCCTACGTCCCGCAGCGTGACGCGGTCGACTGGGACTTCCCGATCACCGTGCGCGAGGTCGTCGAGATGGGTCGCTACCGCGAGGCCGGATGGCTTCGCCGCGTCGGGCGCGGTGATCAGGGGATCGTCGCCGAAAGTCTCGAGCGCGTCGGGATGACCGCGATGTCGGGCCGTCAGATCGGTGACCTCTCCGGCGGTCAGCGGCAGCGGGTCTTCCTCGCCCGTGCGCTCGCCCAGCAGGCGCCGGTGATGGTGATGGATGAGCCCTTCGCGGGCATCGACGCGCGGACCGAGGCCTCGATCCTCGAGCTGCTCGGTGAGCTTCGCGACGAGGGGCGATCGGTGATCGTCGTCCATCACGATCTCGGTACCGTCCGCTCGCGCTTCGATTGGGCGCTGCTCCTCAACGTGCGCGCGATCGCCTGCGGCCCGGTGGCGGAGGCGCTCTCGCCGGAGAACCTACACCGCGCCTACGGCGCGGCAGCGGCCCTCCCCGACGGGGCCTCGGCGGATGGGGGACGTCGTGGGCCCACTGATCGAGGCGCTGCCGCTCCCCTACACGGACGCGGTCGTTGCCACCGGCGCCGCGATCCTGGGCATGCTTGCCGGCGTCGTCGGGGTCACCGCCGTGCTTCGAGAGAGAACCCTGGTCGCCGACGCGCTCGCCCATGCCGCGCTGCCGGGGATCGCGCTGGCATTCCTGATCACAGGGGCCAAGGACCCGGCATCGCTGCTGGTCGGAGCCGCGCTCGCCGGGATCGTCGGTGCGGTGATGATCGTCGGCATCGAGCGCACCGGCCGGATCCGACCGGACGCCGCGATCGGAGTCGTGCTCTCCGGCTTCTTCTCGATCGGGATCGTCTTGATCTCCTACATATCTTCGACCGACAACGCCAATCAGGCCGGTCTCAGCAACTACCTGTTCGGTCAGGCGGCCGGACTGGTCGAGCGCGACGTCAACACCTACGCGATCCTGGCGCTGGTGACCCTGGCGCTGATGGCGATCAGCTACCGGCCGCTGAAGGCGACCCTGTTCGACCCTGCCTTTGCCGCCTCGCTCGGCGTGCCGGTCAGGGCCCTCGAGCTGTTCATGACCGCGCTGCTCGTCTGCGCGGTGATCGTCGGTCTGCGCACGGTCGGCGCGATCCTGATGGTCGCGATGATCGTCGTCCCGGCGGCAGCCGCGCGGCAGTTCTCCTTCCGACTGGCGACGATGCTGCCGCTGGCCGGGTTCCTGGGCGCCGCCGTCGGAGTCACCGGCTCGCTGCTGTCGACCGCGTCGCAGACGCCGACCGGTCCAATCATCGTCTTGGTCGGACTCTCGGTGGTGCTGCTCTCGCTGGCCTTCGCGCCGGATCGTGGCTTCGTCTGGCGAGGGCGGAAGCTGCGCCGGGCCCGGCGCAGGCGGCTGGTCGAGGGCGTGATGGTCGACATCGAGACCTCGATGCACGCGGGGCCACCGGCGACCCCGCATGAGCTCGAGCTGGCCAGCGGCCGCTCGCCGCGGGAGCTGCGCCGCGCGCTCGGCGACCTCGATCGGGCCGGCCTGCTCGAGCACGAGGGCGATCGCCTGGTCCTGACCGAGGCCGGCGCCGCCGCAGCGCACACCGTCCTCGAACAGCGCGATCTGTGGTCGGCCTGGCTCGAGCACGGATGGCGGCTGGAGCTCGGCGACGCCCGCGAGCCCGATCCCACCAATCTGCGCGGCAGCCTCGGAGACGAGGCCGTCGATCGCCTCGCGGCGCTTGCGGCCGGGAGCCCGACATGAGCCCGGACCTGGCGATCGTGCTGACCGCTGGATTCACGGCCACCGCCTGCGGGCTGCTGGGCCCGTTCCTCGTGCTCCGACGGGTCTCGCTGATGGGAGACGCGGTATCCCACGCAGTCCTGCCGGGGATCGTCCTGGTCTGGATCCTGCTCGCGACCCGGGCCACATTGCCGGTGATTGTCGGCGCAGCGTTGTTCGGAGTCGTCTGCGTGCTCGCGGTCGAGGGTCTGCGGGGCACCGGGCTGGTCAAGGCTGACGCCGCGATCGCGCTCGTCTTTCCGGCGCTGTTCGCGCTCGGCGTGCTCGGGATCAATCGGTTCGCCGGCAACATCCATCTCGACCTCGACTCGACGATCTATGGCGAGATCGCCTTCGTCCCCTTCCGCACCGTCGGCTTCGGCGTCCCGCAGGCGCTCGTTGCAATCGGCGTGATCGCGGCGATCAACCTCTCGCTGCTGCTCGCCTTCTGGAAGGAGCTCAAGGCGACCACCTTCGATCCGGACTTCGCACGGACCATCGGCATACCGCCGAAGCTGATCTCGCGTCTGCTGCTCGTCGCCGTCGCGGTGACCGCGGTCACCGCATTCGAGTCGGTGGGGGCGATCCTCGTGATCACCCTGCTGATCGTGCCGGCGGCGACCGCCTACCTGGTCACCGACCGGCTCTGGTTGATGGTCGCCGTCACGCTCGCGATCGGCTGGACGGCTGCGATCGTCGGCTACCAGGGCGCGGTGGCGATCGACGCCTCGATCGCCGGCGCGATGGGCGTCGTCGCCACCGCCTGCTTCGTCCTCGCGCTGCTCGCCTCGCCCAGATACGGCCTGATCGCCCGCGCCGTTCAGCGGGGACGACGACGACGACGGATGCTGCGCGCGCTCGAGGCCGAGGGCGTTCCTGAAGCGCTCCGATCGGGCTGATCCCGGTCCGGTCCGGTGGCTGGGACTGCCGACGCCTTCGCCGACGAGACATCGCGGCCTGAGCTGGAGCGCATCTCGGCGCTGCTAGCTTGCCCATGTGGGCACCAGTGACACCGCGGGAGCACTGATCATCTTCGGTATCACCGGTGACCTCGCCCGCAAGCAGACCTTCGCCGCGCTGTACAAGCTCGAGGCCCGTGGCGACATCCCCTGTCAGATCCTCGGGGTGGGCCGTCGCGATTGGGAGGATTCCGACCTGCGCGAGCACGCCTCCGAGGCGATCGCCGAGACCGTGGAGGGTCCGGACAGCAAGACGCTCGACACCTTCCTCGATCGGCTCAGCTACCTCTCGGGCAACTACGACGAGCCCTCGACCTTCGAGCAGATCGGTGAGCGGCTCGAGGGGCGCCACCCACTCTTCTATCTCGAGACCCCACCCTCGCTGTTCGCGCCGATCGTCGATCGGATCGGCGAGGCTGGACTGGCCGAGGACGGCCGCGTCCTGATCGAGAAGCCCTTCGGCCACGATCTCGATTCCGCCCGCGATCTCGATTCGAGGCTATCCGAGGTGCTCGCCGACGACCAGATCCTCCGGCTCGACCACTTCCTCGGCAAGGAGCCGGTGATGGACATCCTCTATCTGCGGTTCGCCAACGCGATCCTCGAGCCGGTCTGGAATCGCCGCTACATCGAGTCGGTCCAGATCACCCTGGCGGAGAGCTTCGGGGTCGAGGGACGAGGCGCCTTCTTCGACAAGGTCGGGGCGGTCCGCGACGTGGTCCAGAACCACCTGCTCCAAGTGCTCTCACTGGTCGCCATGGAGCCACCGTCGGCGGGGCCTGACGACACCGACTCGATCCGCGACCGCAAGTCAGATCTGTTCCGGGCGATGCCCGCGGCCGACCCGGACCGCTTCATCAGCGGCCAGTACGACGGCTACCGGGACATCGATAAGGTCGAGCCGGACTCCGAGACCGAGACGTTCGCCGCCCTCGAGCTCTCGATCGACAACTGGCGCTGGGAGGGCGTCCCCTTCTTCATCCGCGCCGGCAAGCGCCTCCCCGTCGACGCGACCGAGGTCAGGATCATCTTTCAGCGACCGCCGCGGCTCGGGATCGGTGGGCGGCAGGTGCCCGACGCCAACGAGCTGATCATCAGGCTCAAGCCGGATCCTGGCGCCGAGCTCTGTCTGCTGGCCAAGCGAGGTGGGCAGGACCGGCTCCACAGGGTCCACCTCGACCTCTTCTTCGACGAGCAGATCGACAACCAGCCGGGCCCCTACGAGCGGCTCCTCGATGATGCGCTCCACGGCCGCTATGACCTGTTCCCCGATCAGGACTCGGTCGAGCAGACCTGGCGGATCGTCCAGCCACTTCTCGACCGGCCGGCCCAGAGCACCTATGAACCCGGCAGCTGGGGGCCCGAAGGGGTCGACGAGATGCTCGCGGGCTTCGGGGGTTGGCGCCAGCCCTGGATACAGACCCGCGGCGGCGATTGATCGCGGGTCGAGGCGGAGGAACGACGTCGAATCGATCTCGCAGGGGTCCCACTGCGGTTCCTCTCAGCAGCGGCAGAGCGTCTGGGGGTCGTTGAGCTGGATCTACCCGTCACCCATCGGCGCCTCCGGGAGCGGCGCTCGGGGAGAGGAAATCGAGCAGCGCCTGACGACAGCGCTGGGCCGCGTCGCTCCAGACGAAGTGGCCCGCTCCCTCGACTACGACCAGCTCGGCGTGCGGGATCTCCTGCTTGAACCTGTGCGCTCCGGCCACCGGAGCGAACTCATCGTCCTCTCCCCAGATCAACAGCGTCGGGACATCGAGCTCGGCGAGCTTTCCCCGCTCGGACTCGAGCTTGGAGAACTCGCCCGAGCGATACATCTCGAGCACACCCGCCCGTCCCTCGGGGGTCGAGAAGGCCTTGAAGTACTCGTCGACGGCCTCATCGGTCAGGCCGCGGCCGCTCGCGGCCATGATCTGGCCGAGCGCCGCCCGGTCGATCGCCTCGACCATCTGCTCCCCCTGGCCCTCCGTGCGAAGGCCTTGGCCATCCCGTGCCACTTGCCGTCGGGGAAGAAGCCACTGTCGCTGATCACCAATCCGGCGATCCGCACCGGGTTCCGAGCCGCCCACCGGAGGCCGATCAGCCCGCCCCAGTCGTGGACGACGAGGACCGCCGGATCGAGCCCGATCTCGGTGACGAACTCCTCCAGAGCCTCGATGTGGCGCTCCCAGGTTGCGGGTGGGTCGGGCGGGGAGTCGCCGTAGCCGAGCAGATCGGGGGCGACGGCCCGGCGCCCGCTCTCGGCGATCGGGACCAGCAGCTCTCTCCACATGAACGAGGTCTCGGGGAATCCGTGCAGGAGGAGGACGGGCGGGGCCGTCTCGGCCCGGTCGGGTGTGGCTTCGCGAAAGGCAAGCCTCCCTCCGCGTTTGAGTGCGACCGCAGCGCTCACCAGTCGTTGTCCCGCTCGTAGTCGAGCTCGATCAGGAGCTTGCCGGCGACCCGCTTGAAGGTGTCGCGGTCCTCGGCGGTGAAGCTCGTGCGCCAATCCCCCGCGACGCCCTTGCGTCGGAAGCTCGAGGGGTCCTCCTCGCCCGGTTCACGTCCCGAGCGGCGCTCGAAGCTACTCGCCTCGATGCAGGCGGCGGCGACCCGCTCGGAGGAGTCGGCCCCGAGGAGGTCGAGGACCCTCCGCAGCTCAGCCTCGGGCGCCTCGAGCATCTCCTCGTAGCGGACCTCCAGGTAGCGATTCGCGAGCAGACCCCGACCGTCGCTCCGCGCCGCCGCGGTCAGGCTCCGCCAGCGGGCGGCGGTTCCCTCCAGGTGACCCTCGGTGAACAGACTCTCACCGCCCGGCCCGAACGAGCCCGGGTCGGCCCGGTAGCGGTCGCGCTTCGCCGCCAGGACCGCGTCGAGCGGCCTGCCCGTGATTCTCTCCCGGTTGTTCCAGATGTGGTGCACGGCCGAGACCGCTGCGTCCCGGCCGTCGCGGATGACGTGGACGACGCGGGCCTCCGGGAGGGTGGTGACTATCTGTTCGACGACGCCGGGGCCGTTCAGCGGTGTTTTGTCGCCGGCGATCCGCTTCCCGCTCGCCTCCAAACGCGAGCCCATGATCTCGGCCGCCGCCGCGGCCGCAAGCCGCGCTGCCTGAGGCCCGAACTCGACGCCGCGGGTCCAGGCCGAATGGTGGCTCCATTCGCGCAGCTCGGCCGAGTCGAGCAGGGCCCGGTAGAGAGAGCGGGCGTGGGGGGCGGCGTCTTCGTCGCCGCGCCCGAAGAACTGGCCCTCGCCCTTGCAGAGGATCTCGGGGTGCTGGTCCAGCGCCTCCATCAGCCACGATGTCCCCGACTTGCCGCGTCCGACGATGAAGAACAGTGGGGTCGTCGGGGAGGGGGCGGCAGACCTCATCGCCCAGCGGTTCTCCCGATTCCAGCTCAGGTTCTTGAGGAGCCGTCGGGCGAGCGGGATCTGGCGGACCTGTTCGTAGCGCGCCTCGGCCCGGAGGCGCAGCTGACGCTCGCGCTCGAGCGCGGCCCTCGCCTGGATCAGCTCCTCGCCCCCGCTGTCGCTCTCTTCGCCCATCAGCTCTCCGTCGCCGCGCACCCTAGGTCGCCTGGGCGAGTCTAGATGCAGCCACGGCAGTCGCCCCCGATCGATCTCGCCGGCGGCGCTACCCTTCGCGGCCCCAGCGGCGCCTTGGCGGAGTGGTTACGCAGCGGCCTGCAAAGCCGTTTACGCCGGTTCGATTCCGGCAGGCGCCTTCAACTTGAACGATCAGCGCCGCAGAGGACCTGCGCAGGAACCGCATCCCGGGGCCCAAACCGCCGGAGGGCGCCCCGAGTGCGCCCGCCTACCCACCGAGGACGACTGCGCTGACCCCTGCGGAGACATCGACGTTCGGGATCGCATCGCCGCCTGCTTGGTCGCACTTGAATGCGATCCGCGCTTCGTGCTGACCCGGAGGTACGGAGGCGGTCGTTACCCCGGTGGTGCAATCGCCTCAGTCCTCGCGTTGGCTGGATCGGCTGGGATGGCCTGGTGTAGGATCGCCCGTCAGGCGGCGTCGTAGGGCAGTCACGGTCCAAGGAGTGGAGAGCCATGGTGAAAGACGAGCTGGTCGAGCAACTGCGGGCTGCCTACGAGGAGTGGATTCGCGGCAACCCTGAGCCGGCGGTCGCGATGCTGTCCGAGGACATCGCCTGGATCGTGCCCGGCAACAGCGCGGTGAGCGGCACCTATAACGGCATCGACGAGGTGATGGGCCACTGGAAGGCCCTCGGCGAGCAAATGCGTGGCCTCGAGCTGCAACAGGTCTTGTCGGGGGGCGACTACGTGGCCGTCTTCAACATGGTCAGGCTGACGACGGGCTCGGCGTTCCAGGTCGACGTCTGGCGATTCGAGGACGGCAAGGCGATCGAGTTCCAAGTTGCCGCGGACACCGCCCTCCTCGAGAGCGCTTTCGGCAGCAAGTAGACCACCCACTTGGGAGGCCCACAAGGCCTCAGGCCGCGCAGGCGTCGCCCCGCCAGGACTCCAGGCCCTCCTGCACCGCGATCACGGTGATCAGCAGACCGACGATCGGATCCAGCCACCAGGCGCCGAGGAGCGCGTTGCCCAGCAGTCCGATCAGCAGTGCGCCGGCGAGGTAGGCGCAGAGCAGGTTCTGCTTGCCCTCGCTGGCGGTGGCGCTGGAGCCGATTCGCGCCGCGATCCGCTGCTTAGCTCGCCCGAGGAGCGGCATCACGATCAGGCTGGTTGTGGCGAGGACGATGCCGACGATGCTCTCCTCGGGCCGTGAGCCGTCAACCAGGGCGCGAACGGACTCGAAGCCGACGTAGGGGGCCAGCAGGAAGAACTGAACGGCGACGAGCTTCTGGGCCCGCTCCTCGGCTCTGTGGGAGAGCGTGCGCCGGCCGGTGAACCTCCAGACGATCACCACGCTCGCAAAGCCCTCGATCGCCGAGTCGAGGCCGAACCCGATCAGTGCGATCGATCCGGCGACGATCCCCGCGACGATCGCGATCGCCCCCTCGAAGACCATGTAACCGAGGCTCGCCCATGAGAGCCACTTCGCCTTCCGCGCCTCCCGCAGATAGGCGGGAGAACCGTGTGCCACGACCTCCACGACCGACACGATAGTTGGGCTCGGGCCCCCGCCAGGGGTGCTGGTCCGGCGGTGACCGTAGGGCGGGATCGGCCCCGGCCGCGGCTAGAGTCGCAGCATGGATCCCGGGTTCTTGCTGGCGCTCGCGCTCGCCGTCGTTTTCGCGGCGACCAACGGCCTTCACGATGCCTCCAACGCGATCGCCACGCTCGTCGCTACTCGGGCCGCGAGGCCGCTGCAGGCGATCATCCTGGCCTCGGTGTTCAACCTGCTCGGGCCGCTCCTGATCGGAGCGGCGGTCGCCGACACGATCGGCGGGATAGTCACCGTCTCGCCGGACGCGGCTACCGCGGTGATCGGCTCGGGTCTGGCCGCGGCGGTGGCATGGAACCTGATCACCTGGCGGCGCGGGCTGCCCTCCAGCTCGAGCCACGCGCTGGTGGGAGGCCTGGTCGGTGCGGCGCTCGTGGAGGGAGGCCTCGACGCAGTCAACTGGGGTGGCTTCGACGGCTGGCATCCGGTCGGGGTCTTCGGAGCGCTGATCGCGCTGGCTCTCTCGCCGATCCTCGGCGGCGTCGCTGCGCTGCTTGCGATCCGGGCCCTGCGCCGGCTCGTCCGACGCGGGACCAGACGCTGGATCAGCGCGGGCAGGGGCGGTCAGTGGGTCACCTCGGCGGGGCTCGCCTTCAGTCACGGTGCCAACGACGCTCAGAAGTCGGTAGGGGTCATCGCGGCCCTGCTGGTTGCGAACGGGGACATCGGGACGCTGAGCGCGCCGCTGTGGGTCAACGCGGTGTGCGCGCTGGCGCTGACCGCGGGGACGGCGCTCGGCGGCTGGCGGATCATCCGTACCGTGGGCCGCCGGATCTACCGGATCCAGGCGGTCGAGGGACTCGCCAGCCAGGGCGCGTCGGCCGGGGTGATCCTGGCAGCCTCGGTTGCCGGCGCACCAGCCTCGACGACCCAGGTCGTCGCCTCCTCGGTGGTGGGAATCGGAGGCGGCCGCCGGCGCTGGCGGCACGTCAACTGGGCGATAGTCCGGGAGATGGGCCTGGCCTGGCTGATCACCCTGCCCGCCGCCGGGATCATCGCCGTGGGAGTCTTCGAGTGCACGCAATGGCTGACGTGAAGCGAAAGCACTGGTTCCTGCCCGAGACGCCGGATGTGCTCGGACTGCTCGGCGAGCAGCTCGCGGTGACGATCGAGGGCGTTGATGCCTTCTCCGCCTGGGCCTCCGGAGAGGAATCAGCCGGGGAGAAGGTACAACGGATCGAGGAGCGCGGCGACGTCGCAAAGCGGCATCTGCTCGAGCAGTTGCGGGACGCTTTCATCACCCCGTTGGAGCCCGAGGACCTGTTCGCCCTCTCGCGCGGGATCGACTGGATCCTCAACGGGATCGGCGATCTCGTTCGCGAAGCGGAGGTGCTGCAGGCCCGTCCCGATGGTGGAATCGCGGAGATGGCTGCGCTGCTCGCTGCGGTAGTCAGGCGGATCGATGAGGCGGTCGGCCTGCTCGGCTCCTCCGGCCATCGGGCGATCGAGGCGGCCGACGCTGCGATCGCGCTCGTTCGCGAGTTGCAGGCCGCCTACTACCGGGGTACCGCAGCCACGCGGGAGATCGCCGCGCGCGACGAGCGCATCGCCCAGCGCGAGCTCTACCGCCGCTGCGCTCAAATAGGCGAGGGCACCATCGATGTCGCCGAGCGGGTCGTCTACGCCGTCGTCAAGGAAAGCTGACGGGGCATCCCGCCCGCTCGGCGTGGCAATCGCGCAATCGGGTGACCATTACCGCGCTGGCTGACCACGATCGAGACGATGCAACAATGGCGATCTGATGGCCTCCGAGATCGGGCAAGCTCTGAGAGAGGCTCGTCTCGCCCAGGGGATCGAGCTCGACGAGGCTCAACGGGTCACCAAGATCAGAGCCCGCTACCTCGAGGCTCTCGAGAACGAGCAGTGGGAGAAGCTGCCCGACCCCGCCTACGTCCGTGGTTTCCTCCGGACCTACGCGGGTTACCTCGACCTCGATGCGAACGCGCTGGTGGCCGCATACCGCGGCGAGCACCGCGAGGAGGAGGACCCGGGCCCGATCCCTCGCGACATGCTGCCTCGAAAGGGGCAGGTAGAGCGGCACCCCGGCCGGCGGCGCCATGCTCTCCTGGCGCTGGTAGTGATCGCGATCGGGTTGATCATCGTGATCGTGATCGCACGGGGCGGCGGCGACCGCTCCACCTCGGGCCCGCTCGAACCCGAGCGCACCGATGCCGTCGCGGGCTCGGGCGGCTCGAGCGAGCCCGATCCGGTTCCTGCCGACAACGACGGGCAGGGCAGCGAGCCGAAGCCCACGCCCATGGACCCCGACAAGGTCGAGGTCGACCTCCGCGCTACGGGGCCGGTGTGGGTCTGTCTCACCCGCGGCGGCGGCGAGGTCCTGGTCAACGGTGAGACGATCGCGGCCGGGGACGGACGGGGTCCCTACGAGGGCGGGGCGTTCGAGGTCACGCTCGGCAACGGATCGGTCGAGCTCGACGTCGATGGCAGGCCCTTGGAGATCCCTGCCCGAGCCGAGCCACAGGGGTACCGGATCAACCCCGACGGAGCGAAGGAACTCGACAGTGCTGAGCGGCCGACCTGCGCCTAGCGGGGAGCGCTCGCATCGGGCTACGATGCGCCCGATCGTGGGGAACCGGAGCTGAAATCGAGCACCCGCAAGTGGATCGCCGCCGGGGCGGGTGGCGCCGCGGTGCTCACGGCGGGCTGGATCGCCGCCCAGCGGGCCGACAGCCGCGCGATCGACAACGATCCGCGCCTGGGCCCGCTGTTCGCCGAGTTCGGCGGCAGGCGCAGCTCGGTGCGCGCCGATGACGGGACCGCGCTTTGGGTCCGCACCTTCGGACCCGAGGACGCCCCGACGGTGATCTTCATCCATGGCTGGACCTGCTCGGCCGAGTTCTGGAAGCTGCAGATCGCCGCGCTGGAGGGCGAGCGCAGGATCGTCGCGTTCGACCTCCGCGGTCATGGGCAGAGCGAGCGACCCCCGAGCGGCAACTACTCGATCGAGACCTTCGGTCGGGACCTCGATGCGGTCATGCGGGCCTGCGTGCCCGAGGGTGAGCGGGCCCTGCTGGTCGGCCACTCGCTCGGGGCGATGACGATCGTTGCCTGGGCCGGCGCCCACCCGGAGGTGGTCGATGAGCGGGTTTCGGCGGCGATCCTCATCAACACCGGGGTCGGAGACCTGATCTCGCGGTCGATGGTCGTCACGGGCTTCCCCGGCGGGATAGCCCAGCTCGAGCGCTTCACCGGCGAGATCCTGCTCAGGGCTCGCGCGGCGATCCCGACGTTCTCGGCTCCCGTGCTGCACCGGATCATCCGCCGTTTCGTGCTCGGGCGCAGAGCAACCCCGGCGGAGGTGGCCTTCTGCGAGCGGCTCGTCCTCTCTTGCCCGGCCGAGGTACGCGGCGCCGTCGGCGGCACCCTCACGGAGTCCGCCCTCGAGGCGGCGCTGGGGCGTCTGACGGTGCCCGCTCTCGTCATCGCCGGCAGCGAGGACAAGCTCACCCCGCCCGAGAACGCGCGCGAGATGGCAGAGCTCCTGCCCGAGGTCCTCGACCTGATCGAGATTTCCGAGTCCGGCCACATGAGCCCGGTTGAGTTCCCCGATCGGGTCAGCGACCTCGTGGCCGAGCTGGCCGGCACCCACGCCGCCCATGGCCGGGCTTCCTGAACACCCCGACCGTCCGCTAGATTCCCCGACCCCGGGCGTTTAGCTCAGTTGGGAGAGCGCCAGCTCGACAAGCTGGAGGTCACTGGTTCGAGCCCAGTAACGCCCATCGGGAGGGGATCTGCGCCAGATCGCGTCAGATCCCGCCAACCCCGCTCTGCGGTGCGGCTCCGGCGAAGTTGATCGCCGCAAAGAGCGGGACTCCTGGCCCCGCCTAGAACGCCTTTCACGGACCCCAACTGGTAGCTGGCTGGTAGCAGCACCGCTGGTAGCAGCACTGCTGTTACCACCTCGAGGAGCCGCCACCGGGTAGCCCCGCCCAAGTCCGGTAGCCCGGACCCCCACCGTGAACGGTGCCCACGGCAACGACGCAACCCGGCACCGCAGGACCCGAGCACGGGTCCGTGCCCTCGGTCTAAATGGACCGTGCGCCGCCAGCCTCATAAGTCCCTCACGGGCGAGGAGTGGTGCCAGCGCCCCCGGAGAGCCCGCGAAGCTGCCAATGAGGCCGGCGACAAGAAGTCCGAGAAGTTCTGGGTGAAGATAGAACGCTGAGGCTTTGGCGGGGCCGACGCGGCTCGCTCGCACCCCGGGGAGGGGTAGGTGCCAAGGGGATCGCAAGTGCACGACCGCCAGGGCGAGGATCGCGTAGGAGTAACTTCCGTCTGTGAGCGCAGTCAGCCCGAATAGCTAGCGACGTGTCCGGGAAGAGCTGGCAGATCGGTCGTCTGGCGGGAATCCCGATCGGGATCAGGCCGATGTGGCTGCTGATCGTTGCGTTGATCACTTGGTCCCTGGGGGCTTCCTACTACCCCGATCAGATCAATGGGATCGCCCCCGTGGACGCCTACTTGCTCGGCCTAGCGAGTGCGCTGCTGCTCTTCGCGAGCATCCTCCTGCACGAGTTCGGACACGCGATCGTCGCTCGACGCCGCGGCGTGCGAGTCGAGGGCATCGACCTGTGGCTGCTGGGGGGCGTATCGAAGCTCAAGGACTCACCCCACGGCCCAGGGGACGAGCTCCGCTACGCCGTCGCCGGACCGGCGGTGACGCTGGTGATCGTGGCGTTCTTCGGCCTCCTGTCGGCAGCGCTCTCCAGCGGCGCTCCGGCAGTCCTGGAGGCGTTGGTCGGCTACCAGTTCCTGGTCAACGCGATGATCCTCGGCTTCAACCTGATTCCCGCCTTCCCGCTCGACGGAGGGCGGATCATGAGGGCGATGATCTGGCTCCGGGTCGGCGACATGACCGAGGCTACGCAGAGGGCGGCCACCGTCGGCCGCTGGTTCGCCTACGGCTTCATCGCGGGCGGCCTGCTGCTGGCGTTCGAGGGAGCGGTAGGCGGGCTCTGGCTGGCGCTGATCGGCCTGTTCTTGATGATGGCGGGCCGGGCCGAGGAGGGCCAGCAGGCGGTACATGCCGCGCTTGCAGGTCACGAGGCGCAGGAGCTGATGTCGTTTCCCGCGGTGGTGGTACCGGCTGAGATGACGATCGAGCAGGCCGCCGGCGCCTACTTTGCCCGCTACCGCTACCGCTCGTTTCCGGTCGTCCGCGGGGAGGTGGTCGAGGGGCTGGTCACCCTCGAGCGGGTCGAGGCGATGAGTCCGGATGAGCGTCGCCGGCGGACCGTCGGCGAGATCGTCGACGACGACCCCGAGCTGTTCATCGACGAGCACGCCGACGTTGGGGCCCTACTCGACCGCGAGGCCTTCATCCGCATCGGTCGAGCGGTTGTCCTCACCGAGCGTGAGGGGGTCGGGATCCTCTCGGCGACCGAGGTCTCGCGCGCGGTCAGGGCCGCCAAGCTGGGCCCGCGCCCGCCGACGGACAGCTCCCGCCCGAGGGTCGCCACCCGCTGAGCGGGACGGCCTCAGCGCCGGTCGGCAGGCGGGGCACCGCGCGGATGAGCGTCTTGCGGCCCCACTGCTCGGTCCAGCAGCCACTCAAAGAGCGAGGCCCAAGCCGTAGCCAAACAGCGCTGGCCGTCCTGCTCGAGCGGGAGGCGATGTAAGCCCAGCCCGCACCGAACGGCTACGCGGTCGAACGCGTCGAGGTTTCCACCTGGCGTTCGATGAAGCGATCGAACAGGGGGACTGCGAACGAGTATTTGCCCCAGCGATTCTTGTAGATGAGACCTGCACCGCTCAGGCTGGACAGCATCTGGTTGACGTGGCTACTGCTAAACGGCTTCTCCAGCACCTCCTTGGAGGCTGCAACCACCTCATGAACCGTGAATTCGTCGTCCCCCCTCCCAGGCTCGCGATGGCCCACAGAAGATCGCGCTGCCGGTCGGTCGCCCTTGCCCATCGACCCGCGAAGAAATCCGAGTCGAGCTTCATCGATCGCCTCGAGGGGAACTGAGTACGGGTTTCCGCGCTGACCCTGCTCGAGAAATGCGTCGTATACCTCCCGTGTGGACGCCGCCTGAATACTGACCCACCTGCGCCGGTCCAATAGTGCCCCACCCCGGCGCGCCGGACATCGTCCGGCGGGGCCCAGACCCTGGCTCGGTCATCGCGATCGAAGCCAGGAGGAAGCCGGGTGGTTGGAGTGCAGCAGTGGGCCGAGATCAGGAGGATGAGCGAGGTCGAGGATCTCTCGCAGCGAGAGATCCAGCGCCGCACCGGACTGCATCGAAAGACGATTCGCCGCGCGCTCAGATCGCCTGAGCCGCCCCGCTACCAGCGCCCTCCCAGGCCCTCGAAGCTCGACCCTTTCAAGGACGAGATCAACCGCATCCTCAAGGCCGACCCCGAGAGGGCAGCACCTCGCGAATCGGCCCGCCTAGCGCGACGCCGTCGCGAGCCCATCACCCCACCCGAGGCGAGCCAGCGGCCCAGTGGTGAGCGCCTCAGGGCTCGAGCGTGACTGGGATCTCGACGAAAGGAGGCGGCGGTGCGGCCTTCGCCTCGGCGCCCGTCGCCGCCTGCTCCGAGAAGACGGTGATCACGCCCGGGCCAGCCTTGCCGACCTTGAACTCGACCGCCTCGATCCGACCGGATCGAGAGGGAGCTGCCCGAGGCTGCGGGGATCGATACGACGAGGAAGGGATGTGGATCGTCAACGCCTGAGGCTTCGGGGTTGCTCTTAAGATGGGCGCAACGGGTCTTCACCACGATCACAGCGACGGAGGACGGAATGGAGAAGCGCAAGCTGGGCAGCACCGGATTGGAGGTCTCCGCGATCGGGCTCGGCTGCATGGGCATGTCGGCCTTCTACGGAACCATCGATGAGGCCGAGTCGATAGCGACGATCGAACGGGCGGCCGAACTCGGCGTAACCCTGCTCGACACCGCAGAGGTATACGGGCCGAACACAAACGAGGAGTTGGTCGGCCGAGCGGTCGCGGGCCGCCGCGAGCAGGTTGTGATCGCAACCAAGTTCGGGATGGTGATCGATGCGGACGGCTCCCGCAGGATCGACGGGGCGCCCGAGACGGTGCGCCGTTCAATCGACGGCTCGTTGAATCGGCTGCGGACCGACTACGTCGACCTCTACTACCAGCACCGCGTCGACCCCGGCGTCCCGATCGAGGAGACAGTTGGCGCGATGGCTGAGCTGGTCGAGCAGGGCAAGGTGCGCCATCTCGGCCTGAGCGAGGCCTCGGCCGAGACGATCCGGCGCGCCCATGCCGTGCATCCGATCGCGGCCGTGCAGTCAGAGTATTCCCTCTGGACGCGGGACCCAGAAGCCGAGGTGCTGCCGACGCTACGCGAGCTCGGGATCGGCCTGGTCGCCTACTCGCCGCTGGGCCGGGGATTCCTCTCGGGCCGGTTCCGGTCCCTGCAGGAGCTCGAGCCAGACGACTCAAGACGAGCCGGCCCACGCTTCGCTGAGGAGAATCTGGGCTCGAACCTGAAGCTGGCCGAGACCGTGGAGAGGCTCGCTGGCGAGAAGGGAATGACCGCGGCCCAACTCGCTCTCGCATGGGTGCTCGCCCAGGGCCATGGTGTCGTCCCGATCCCGGGCACCAAACGGCGCTCGTATCTGGAGCAGAACGCCGCCGCGGTCGAGGTCGAGCTGACCCCCGAGGAGCTGGGTCGAATCGAGGCCGAGCTGCCCGAGGTCGCGGGGGAGCGCTACGACGAGCGCGGGATGAGCATCGTCAACCGCTGAGCGCTCGGCGCTGAGGCAGGTGGTCGCGGGTTCGAGTCCCGTCGCTCACCCCTCGAGATCACGCATGGGCAAGCCAAAGAGCTTCGCCCGCGCCTCGGCCCAGTTCTCGTTCGGGGTCCATGCTCATCTGTGCACTGCTCGCTCGAGGGCGGTGGTGCCTAGACGGCGCCGCGCCGCCATCCTGATCACGGGGAATCGACCTGGGAATGGCTCGAAGCGGTGGCGCCGGTTCGGTAGCGGGTCCGGAGGGGCGCGCGATGGCGGAGCTCAACGAGCGCCCGCTGGGCGAACCGCCGGGCCTTCTCCTCGGTCGGATCGAGCTCAGCAGCCTCACGTAGCGCCGCGAGATCATCCTCAGCAGGTAACTCCTGGTCCGGGGACCGCGTCGCAGCACAAGGCCGGCCTGGTGAGCGAGTTTGGTGCCACACCGATCGACTACCGGACGGCAGACTTCGCTCAGATCCTGCGAGGAGCCGGTGGTGCCGATGTCGTGCTCGATGGGGTCGGCGGGAAGACATCCCTGCGCTCATACCGCTCGCTGAAACGTGGCGGGCGCCTGGTGTTGTTCGGGCATCTCGGGACGCTGGTCAAGGGCGGGCGGAGTATGCGAGCGATCGCCCTCTTCTATGCGGGGGCGGCGCTCACGCTGGCCGGCAATCTGATCCCCGACGGCAAGCGGGTACACACGTACCAGATCGCCAAGCTCAGGCAGCGCCATCGCGAGTGGTTCCGCCAAGACCTGTCCACGCTCTTCGGCCTGCTGGCCGACGGGAGCATCTCTCCCGTGGTCGCGGCCCGCCTGCCACTGATCGAGGCCCGGCAAGCACATGAGTCGCTCGCCCGCGGCGAAGTCGCCGGGAAGCTGGCGTTGATCTGCGGGAGTGAGTGACCGTAGGCTGCCCGAATAGCGCCGCGGCGCTCACGGCTCGGAGGCCGTCCCCCGGCGCCAGCGGCGGACCAGCTCGCTCATGACTCGTGCGAGAGCAGGGTCGTCAGGTGGCTGCTTCGCTTCGAATCGGTGAACCTCGGACCAGAGCCGTAGGTCTCGCTGCACCAGGTGGCGGGACACCATGAGCCGTTGCCCTCCGCGGTGAGCTCCACGCGCGGCACCGCCAAGAGGCCCCAGAAGCCGTCGAGGGTACCGGGGTTGAGGTCAACGGCCGTACCCCTGAGCTTCGGCGTGGCCGCCGGTCTCTTGTCCTCGCCATCGCCGCGTCCCATGCTCCGAACCTACCCCGCACACGCCTCAGCGAGGCGGATTTCGCTTCAGACGGACGCTGCCTGTTCACAACCACCGCTGCTAGAGGGGGTGGTTGGCGCTCCGCTGCTGCCCCGAAGCTCGGCTCCTTGGCCCCGATCGCTCGCTCCTTGGCCCGGCGACGAAGGCCGAGGTGGGGCTTTCCCTGCGATCGCCACCAGCCCTCGCCGTGGAGACGGGCAATCGCGATCGCGCCGGACAGCCGCTCGATCCTCGGGGGTAGCTGGACCTCCTCGCATCCGCTGAGGGCCCGCCGGGCCCGCTCCTCACACCACGCCGTCCGCCTCTGCCGACCTGCTGGACTCTCGCGCGGCCTCGTTTCCGGGTACTCCGGCCTCCTCGCCGGAGGCATAGATCACGTGGTTCAACTGGTACTGGTCCCGCTCCCCGGACTCGGGGTGCTTCGGCTCCTCCGCCCGGACTCCGTGGCGCTCCGCCCGGTCCTTGAGACCCCTGAGCTGCGGCAGGGCCATGATCGAGTCGATCACCGGGAACAGCAGGACGACGAGCCACCGGGTCGCGCCCGCGGCCACGGCATCGACCCTCATCAGGAGGCGCGAGCCGTCACCCTCCGCCACCACCCGGTACCGAAACACCGACCAGGTCCGCGCTCCAAGGAAAGGGGTGTCCTTGGCCCACCAGGCGAGCTCCCGTCCCGGCTCCAAGTGCCGGAGGTAGCCGATCGCCGCGGCGTCGCCGACGCGCGGCTCGGGGATCCAGCGGACGATGTGTCGCGCCGAGGGGCGGCCGCCGTTGTCGAGACGGTCGTAGCTGTACCACCCCGCCCCGCGGCCGATCTGCGCCAGCCAGGGCCACACGGCCTTTGGCGGAGCCTCGATCGAGATCGCCCGGGTCATTCGCGTACGCGAGCCGGGCACTCCCTCGAACCACTCGTCGGCCGCCCCGGCCGACGCGATCTCTTCCGGCGTCGCGCCCCAGTTCATCGCGCGGCGGGTCCAGACGACCACGGCCGCCAGGAGGCCGAGTGAGACTGCGTCGATGATCTTGATCCAGCGCACCTCGCCCTCTCGGGTCAATCCTACGCGACGAACTGGAGCCGGGAGTGGGCCGCCCGACGAGTTCAGCGATCGTCGGGCCTGATGCGCGTCGCATAGCGAGGTCGTCGCCACGCCAGCGGCGCGAAATCCGCGTAGGGGGGCCTCTCAAACCCGAGAGCCCCCGCGGCACGGTCGTATGGCCGACGCTGGCTGTCGGCGCCTTAGGGCGTTGCGCTTGCTGGCTTCAGCAGATCGCCGACGGCCACGCGGCCGGGCTGCGTCACGACGGCGCCCACCGCCAGACGGGCATCGCGCTCGCGGGCGATCGTCCGGAGCACCTGGAGGTCGCGCTCGATCCCGCCGGGCTGCGGGCGCACCGTCATCACGCAGCGCTCGATCCGCATCCGTACCTCAATCACCGCGTCACCGAGCGTGACCCGCGATCCAACCAGCGAGTCCTCGCCGTCGCCCTCGACCAGCACGTTGGATCGGAACCGGCGCCGATCCCACTCTCCGATCGTCGCGGTCGACACCAGCGAGACCCGGGCGCCGGGCGAGTCATGGAAAGCGCCCGGCGCGCCCTCGAAGGGCGCCCAGTCGCGCTCTGTCTCGTGCTCGAAGTCGACGACCGCATTCTCGTACTGGCGCGGCAGCTCGGCATCGAGCGACCGCAGGCCCACCGGCCGCTCGAGCCACGCCGAGAGCGTCCCGTCGTCGCCGGCGAGCGAACCGTCGGGCAACGTGATTTCGACGCTGTCGTCGTCGCGCAACCGCGCCGACGCGAACAGCAGCTCCGGAACGCGCCGCGCCGTGAGCCCGAGCCCGCTCTCGACGTCGTAGATCGCAAACCGACGATCACCCTCGAGACCGTCGCCCGTCACCGCCACCGAATCGAGCCGTTCGCCTTGCAGCGACTTGACGGGATAGCGCCACAGCTCCAAGACTCGCATTGGAAGACGCTAACCGATTGCATGGCTGTCGCAAACACGCTGTAGGGAAAGCGATAGCTGGGCGGCACACCCCCGGACAGGCACGCCGAGGGGTGAGTTCCCGCGCGAGCTCGATCGACGCCGGCAGGACGTGCTTGCGCATCGTTCCCTTGAGGACCACAGAGCCATCTCACCGGCTCCGAACGTCCACCTGCTCTCGGGCCCGGCGTACCAGCCGTTGGCGGCCGCCGGCATCGGCGGGGGCGGGCGGGGCGCTTGCCGGGATCGACCGTACGATCCCAGCGTGAGCGCGCAGCGTCTGCCCGGCAAGGAGGAGGTGCTCCTCGGCGACAACCTCGAGTTGCTCCGGCAGTTCAGCGACCGCTCCTTCCGTCTGATTTATCTCGACCCACCTTTCAACTCCGGGCGCACCCAGACGCGAAAGACCCTCGAGACCCGGGCGGATCCCGGAGGGGACAGGGAGGGGTTCGGTGGTCGGCGGTACAGCTCCCGGCTGCTCGGGGAGCTCAGCTTCGAGGACGAGTTCGCGGATTACCTCGGCTTCCTCGAGCCGCGCCTGGCCGAAGCCCGCCGGCTGCTCGACGACCGCGGCACCCTCTACGTCCATCTCGACTACCGCGAGGCCCATTACGTGAAGCTGCTGCTCGACGAGATCTTCGGTCGCGAGTGCTTCCTGAACGAGATCATCTGGGCCTACGATTTCGGGGGCCGCTCCAAACGCCGCTGGCCGGCCAAGCACGACACGATCCTCGTCTACGTCAAGAACCCGAAGCTCTACCACTTCGATTCCGAGGCGGTCGACCGCGAGCCCTACATGGCGCCGGGGTTGGTGGGCCCCGAGAAGGCGGCGCGGGGAAAGCTCCCCTCGGATACCTGGTGGCACACGATCGTCCCGACCAGCGGATCGGAGAAGACCGGCTACCCGACCCAGAAGCCGGAGGGGATCTTGCGCCGGATCGTCACCGCCTCGAGCGAGCCGGGAGACGTCTGCCTCGACTTCTTCGCCGGCTCGGGGACGCTTGGGGCGGTCGCGCGCGAGCTCGGGCGCCGCTTCGTGCTGATCGATTCCAACCCCCAGGCGATCGAGGTGATCGAACGGCGGTTGGGGTTCGGGGGGGAATCGGACCGGAGCGAGTAGTGTGGTCGGCATGAAGCTCTACGTCTGCTGGGACACCCGTCCACAGCACCCCGTAATCGGCAAGCACCCATGCGGAGTCGCCCATGAGGCGCTGGTCGAGGCCGGCCACGACCCCGAGGTGGTCAAGGCCCGGGGCTGGACCAAGCTGCCCGACTTCCTCAACAACTCCCAGGGTCGCAGGGAGGTCCGCGAGCTGAGCGGCGGCAACGACGAGGTCCCGGCGCTCGTCCTCGACGACGGCGAGTTCATCCAGGGCACCCGCGAGATCAAGGACTGGGCGAAGGCGAACCCGGCCGGGGCGTAGCTCTCCGGCGGTAGGCGAGCGCGGGCGATACGCTCGCTCGCCATGCTCGGCACCTACGCCGCTGCCCTCCTGGTGATCGGCGCCTCTGTGCCGATCGGAGCAGCCGTGCTCGCCCTCTCGGGTCGCCGGGAGTGGTCGTGGATCGGACCCGGGCTGGGCTTAGGGGTGATGCTCGCCGCCGCCTGGCTCGCGGTCCGGCTCCCGGGCGAGGGCGCCACGGCGCTGATCGTGATCCTGCTCCTCGCCGTCGCCTCGGGCGTCTGGGGGATCCCGCGCGCGGGGCCGGGATGGGCGGAGGTCAGGGAGGGAGGTCTGGTCTCGGCCCTTGCCCTGATCGCGGTCTCCATCCCCTTCCTGGTCGAGGGGCACGTCGGGGTGCTCGGGACCGGCTTCAACGTCGACATGTCACAACACCTGTTCACCGCCGAGTGGATCTCGACCCAGCTCGGACCGGCGCCCCCGCTGATCGATCAGGGCTACCCGGTCGGCCCGCACTCGCTCGCTGTCGCCACGGCCGAGTTGAGTCGGTCTGGCGGCGAGCTGGTCAACGGCTTCACCGGGATCACGATCGCGGTCCCGGTGATCGGTGCGATGGTCGCTCTCGCCGGCACGAGATCACTGGGGCGGTGGAGGGGGGTGGTCGCGGCGCTGCTCGTCGCGCTCCCCTACCTGGTCGCTTCCTACCTCGCCCAGGGGGCGTTCAAGGAGCTGTTCGAGGCTCTCTTCCTGCTCGCCTTCGCGCTCTGGTTGAGGGAGCTGACCCCCGCCGATTTCCGCACCCGCGGCTACGCGATTGCGGGCGCGGCGCTGGTGGTCGGGGCGGTCTACTCCTACAGCGGGCCAGGGCTGGTTTGGCTGATCGGAGCCCTCGGCCTGTGGATCGCGATCGAGCTCGTCCTCGACCGGAGCCGTGTGGTCACCGCCGCTCGCGCGGGTCTGCCGGGCCTGGCTATCGCCGCGGTCGTCCTGGCGATCGCGATCGCGCCCGAGGCGGGGCGGATGGCTGACTTCGGTGGTAGTGCCGGGAACGTCGCCAACGCAGCGGTGGGGGTGCCCGATGCCGTCGATCCGCTCCACGTTCAGGCCGGCTCCAGCGACGCCCAAGAGCGCCGGCCCGACAACGCGCTCGATCTCTTCGACAACTCGCTCGGCAACCTCTTCGGCGATATCCCGCCGGCGGAGATGCTCGGGATCTGGCCCAGCGGCGACTTCCGGGTCGAGCCGGGCGACGGTGCGGTCCCGGCGATCGCCTTCGCGCTCGGGACGATCCTGGGGCTGGCGGCGCTCGCCGTCGGGGTGATTGCCGCGATTCGTTCGCGAGAGACGGCGCTGCTGGCGGCCCTCGCCGCCGCGATCGTCATCTGGCTCGCCGCCTGGCTTCTGAGCACGCCGTACACGACCGCGAAGGCGCTGCAGATGATCGCGCCGCTGCTGATGCTGGTCTCGCTCAGGGGGGTGCTGGGCGGCCTGCTCCTCCCCGCCTCCGAGGGAGGAGCAGGTATCGGATCGGGGATGCGGGCGGTTCGGGTCGGATTCGCCGCCGCGTTCGTCGTTGCGGCGCTCGGCTCGAGCGCCCTCGCGCTGGCGAACACGCCCGTCGGGCCCGAGCGCTACAGCGCCGGAATCGGCAAGTTGCGCGAGCGCCTCACCGGTGAGCCGCTGTTGCTGCTGGCACCCGCGGGGCAGCTCGTCGACCGCCACGGTGCCGAGTTCTATGGCTGGGAGCTGCGCGGCGGTCGTCCGATCTGCATCGAGGCCTTCCCGGAGGAGGGCGACGGATTCGGCCGGCCGGCCCCCGAGGGGATTCGCTACGTCATCACCCTCGGCGCCAAGAGCGAGCCGCCGTTCACCGACCTCCGCGAGGAGCAGCGCCGCCGCAGGGTCACCCTCTGGGAGGCCGACGACTACGCCGCCGCCAGTGCTCCCCCGGTTGAGATCGACCCCGACGTGCCGACCAGCTGCGCGCTCGGGCTCAGCGATTCGCCACGCGGGTAGCATCCGCCGCCGTGTCAGCGATCAGCGTCAAGCTCCCCGACGGCAATCAGCTCGAGCTCTCCGAGGGCGCGACAGGTGCCGATGCCGCGGCCGCGATAGGTCCGGGCCTGGCGAAGGCCGCTCTCGCGGTCAAGGCCGACGGTGAGATAATCGACCTCTCGGCCGAGCTTCCCGACGGGGCGGCGCTGGAGATCGTCACCGACCGCAGTCCCGAGGCGCTCGACCTGATCCGCCACGACGCCGCCCATGTGATGGCGACGGCGGTGTGCGAGCTGTGGCCCGGGACGGAGGTCTCGATCGGCCCGCCGGTCGAGGCTGGCTTCTACTACGACTTCCGCTTCCCGGAGGGCGTCAAGGTGACCGAGGACGACTTTCCGGCGATCGAGGAGAAGATGGCCGAGCACATCGCGGCTGATGAGAGCTTCGAGCGCAGCGACCTCGCTGTCGAGGAGGCGCTGGCCCACTTCCGGGACGAGCAGCAGCCGTTCAAGGTCGAGCTGATCGAGGACCTGGTCCGCGATGAGGGCGTCGAGACCGTCTCGCTGTATCGCAACGGGCCCTTCAACGACCTCTGCAAAGGCCCGCACGCCCCGGCGACGGGCCGAATCAAGGCGATCAAGCTGAACTCGGTCGCCGGCGCCTACTGGCGCGGCGACGAGACCCGGGAGATGCTGACCCGGATATACGGCACCGCGTTCTTCAGCAGGAAGGACCTGAAGGCCCACCTCGAGCGGATCGAGGAGGCCAAGACCCGCGATCACCGCAAGCTCGGGCCCGAGCTCGACCTCTTCATCCTTCGCCCGGAGGCGCCCGGGATGCCCTTCTGGCTGCCGCAGGGGACCGTCCTGCTGGGATTGATCCGCGAGCAGGTGGACGCGCAGCTGCGCAAGCGCGGATATCAGGAGATCGCGACGCCCGACATCCTCGATGAGGAGCTGTGGCACCGCTCCGGCCACTACGAGAACTACCGCGAGAACATGTTCTTCGCCGAGCCCGCCGAGCGGGAGCGCGCGGGGGAGGGGCGCCGCTTCGCGGTCAAGCCGATGAACTGCCCCGGAGCCTGCCTCGTATTCGATTCCGGCCGCCACTCCTACCGTGAGCTGCCGCTGCGACTAGCCGAGTATGGGCGGGTCTCGCGCTTCGAGCGCGAGGGGGTGCTGCACGGCCTGCTCCGGGTCCGGGCCTTCACTCAGGACGATGCTCACGTCTACTGCACGCTGGAGCAGGTCGCCGATGAGGTGGTCGACATCTGCGAGGCGATCGACGAGCTCTACGAGCGCTTCGGCTTCGAACAGGTCAGCGTCGAGCTCTCGACCAAGCCCGAGAAGGCGATCGGCACCGACGAGCAGTGGGAGAAGGCGACCGCGGCACTGGCGGAGGCGCTCGACCGCCAGGACCGCCCCTACTTGGTCAACGAGGGCGACGGCGCGTTCTACGGGCCGAAGATCGACTTCCACGTCACCGATGCGCTGGGTCGCTCGTGGCAGCTCGGCACCTGTCAGCTCGACTTCTTCATGCCCGAACGGTTCGAGCTCACCTACCAGGGCTCCGACAACGCCGAACATCGGCCGGTGATGATCCACCGCGCCCTGCTCGGCTCGATGGAGCGCTTCGCAGGGATCCTGATCGAGCACTACGGCGGCCGTTTTCCCGATTGGCTGGCGCCGACGCAGGCGGTGATCCTCCCGGTCGCCGACCGCCACAACGACGCCGCCGCCGAGCTCGAGCGTGAGCTCGTCGACCTGGGCGTTCGAACCCGGATCGACGGGCGGGCCGAGTCGGTCGGCAAGAAGATCCGCGACGCCGAGCTCTCGAAGGCTCCCTACATGCTCGTCCTCGGCGATCGAGAGACCGAGTCCGGCGAGCCGTCGGTGCGCTCGCACGTCGAGGGGGAGCTGGGGTCGATGGGCGCGGCCGCGCTGGCCGAGCGGCTTGGCGCCCACGCCTCGGCCTAGACCTGCATATACTCCGGATCAATGCAAGGCAACGACACCTCGCCGCGCCGCTGAGCGCCTGTGCCGTCCCCTTGCGTGATCCACGAACCGATTGCCGCCGCTAGCTTGAAGCTCCGCGCGTCCTACTGCTAGTGCCGGTCCCCCGACGTTTCGACCGGCGTCCCCCCGACCGGGACCCGACCAGGATCAACGAGCGCATCCGCGTTCCCAAGGTGCGCCTGATCGGCGCGGATGGTGAGCAGGTCGGGATCGTCGAGACCGACGAGGCCCGCAAGATCGCCCGCGAGGCCGATCTCGACCTCGTCGAGGTGGCGCCCGAATCGCGCCCGCCGGTCTGCAAGGTCCTCGACTACTCGAAGTACAAGTACGAGCAGGAGCAGCGCGCCAAGCAGGCCCGCAAGCACCAGCAGCAGGTCAACGTCCGTGAGATCAAGCTGCGCCCGAAGATCGCCGACCACGACTACGAGACCAAGAAGGGCCACGTCGAGCGCTTCCTCAACAAGAAGGACAAGGTCAAGGTGACGATCATGTTCCGGGGCCGCGAGCAGGCCCATCCCGAGCGCGGTAAGGCGTTGCTCGATCGTCTCGTCGAGGACCTGGAGGAGATCGCCGTGATCGAGCAGGCCGCCCAGCGCGAGGGTCGCAACATGCACATGGTCCTCGGCCCGTCCAAGGAAGCCGGCAAGGACTGAGCGCCGGCCGGCCTGGATGGGCGACGGTCCACAGCAGATCCCGGTCTTCGACGTCCTCGCCACCGACGAAGACGCCTCCTCGGTCGAACGCGTGCTCCACTCGGGCTCCGCGGCGATGGGCGCCGAGGTCGAGCGCTTCGAGCAGGAGTTCGCCGCACACCTCGGCGTCGAGCACGTAGTCGCCGTCTCCAGCTGCACGTCGGCTCTCCACGTCGCCTGCCTCGCGGCAGGCGTTGGCCCAGGCGACGAAGTCATCGTGCCGGCTCTGACCTTCGTGGCGACGGCCGCGGCCGTTCGGTATTCGGGCGGGGTGCCGGTCTTCTGCGACCTCGAGAGCCTCGAGACGTTGCAGATCGATCCCGAGGCTGTCGCCGCTGCGATCGGTCCGCGGACCAAGGCCGTACTCGCCGTTCACTTCGCCGGCTACCCGGCCGCCGCCGAGCGGCTCCGTGAGATTTGCGACGAGCACGGGATCGCGTTCCTCGAGGACGCGGCCCACGTCCCGCTCGCCGAGTTCAGGGGCAGGGCTCCGGGAGGCTTCGGTCTCGCCGGCTGCTTCTCCTTCTTCTCCAACAAGGTCCTGGCCTGCGGCGAGGGCGGAGCCGTCAGCACCGATGACCCCGACGTCGCGAGGCTCGCCCGCGCGGTGCGGGGCGGGGAGGCGACGGGCAGGGGCGATCTCGGCCCGGCCCTCAACTACCGGCTCGACGACGCGCGGGCCGCCCTGCTCCGGTCCCGGATGCGGCGGCTTCGGCCCGAGGTGGAGCGGCGCCGTGAGCTCGTCCGCCGCTACTTCGCCCTGCTCGACGGCCTCGGCGGGATCACGGTCCCGTTCCGGGGAGCCGATGTCGAGAACTCCTCCGGCTATCTGATGGTCGTCCTCGTCGACCCAGACCATCGGCGCCAGATCCGCGCCGAGCTGCTCGAGTCGCATCGGATCCAAACCACGATCTTTCCTGCGGTCCACGAGCTCAGCGCCTACCGTGAACTGGCTCCCGAAGCCGGCCTGCCCCTGACCGAGCGGGTTGCCCGATCCCACATTGTCCTGCCACTGTTTCCGCACCTGACCGAAGGCGAGCAGGACCGGGTCGTCGCGAGCCTGGCCGATGTGGTGAGGGCATGAGCCCACTGTCGAGCGGAGCGGTGGAGGCCGGGATGGAGGCCCTGCGCAGCGGATGGCTGACCATGGGCCCGCGGACCGAGGCCCTGGAGACGGCCCTCCGCGAATTCCTCGGTGTCGAGCACGCGGTCGCGACGTCATCCGGGACGGCGGCTCTTCACCTCAGCTGCATCGCTGTTGGAGCAGAGGCTGGAAGCTCGGTGGGGGTTCCGGGGCTCGGCCCAGCCAGCTGCGCCGGCGCGGTCAGGGCGGCAGGAGCCGAGCCCGTCCCCTACGAGCTGTCGGGGATCGACCCCGACCCCGAGCTGATCCTGTCGGAAGCTTCCACCCCACGAGCAGTGATCGTCCGCCATCCGCTCGGCTTCCCGGCCCGGCTCGCCCCGCTGGCGGAGGCCTGCCGGAGCAGGAACGTCTCCCTGATCGAGGATTGCCGGGACGCGCTCGGAGCCCGGTTGGAGGGGGGCGCACACCTCGGGGCTGAGGGCGAGGTGGCGATCCTCAGCTTCTCCGCGGCCAGGCAGGTGCCCGGGAACGAAGGGGGCGCCGTTCTCACCAGCAGTGCGGAGATCGCCGAGCGGGTCCGGTCGCTGCGGTCGCATGCGATGACCAGCGGCACCTGGGACCGCCACCGCGGTCACGCCGAGACCTACGACGTCGTCGACGTCGGTTTCAACTACAGGATCGACGAGGTCAGGTCAGCGCTCGCATGCGCCGGGCTGGCGTACGCCGACGAAACGGCAGCGAGCCTGCGGCGGCGCAGCTCCGCCTTCCTCGAGTTGGGGCGGCTTCCGGCCGGGGCCGTGCTGGAGCGCTCCTCGCCAATCGCGCTGCCGCTCCTCGCCGAGAGTGCGGCTGGGGTGGAGTCGCTCTACGAGGCGGTCGTGGCCGCCGGAGGCCGAGCCCGGACCGTCGATGCCCCGAGCGATCCGTCGCTCACGCTGACAGCGGAGCTTGCCGCTCAGCTGGTGGTCGTGCAACCGAGCTAGATCGACTCCAGCACCGCGGTTCGTCCCTAGCCCGCGAGCGGGAGCCGTCGAGGCGACGGCTCGCGCGAGGTCCGGCTTCTGCTTCAATACCCCGTTCCCATGCCGAAGATGAAGTCCCATTCCGGCGCAAAGAAGCGCTTCAAGAAGACCGCCGGCGGAAAGCTGCGCGGCCATCGCTCGTTCTCGAGTCACATCCTCGAGAAGAAGTCGCCGAAGCGCAAGCGCCAGATGCGCAAGCCCTCGGTGATCGCCAAGGCCGACGAGCCGCGGGTCAACCAGCTGCTCGCGGGCAGGAAGGGGCGCTGAGGGATGGCCCGGGCCACCAACGCCGTCGCACGCAAGAAGCGGCGCAAGAAGACGCTCGCCCAGGCCAAGGGCTACTACGGGCGTAAGCACTCCTCGTACCGCTTCGCGAACGAGCAGCTCATGCGGTCGGGTAATTACGCCTACCGCGACCGCCGCAACCGCAAGCGCGAGTTCCGCCGCCTGTGGATCACGCGGATCAACGCCGCCGCGCGCCAGAACGAGATGAGCTACTCGGAGTTCATGCATGGCATCAACAAGGCCGGTATCGAGGTCAACCGCAAGATGCTTGCCGACATCGCCGTGCGCGATCCTGAGGCGTTCCGCCGATTTGCCGAGCTGGCCCGGGAGGCCGCGGCGTAGCCGCGGACGCATAGGCACTCCTCCCGGGCGGACCGCGAAGCGGCCGCCCTTTTTTTTGCCCGACCCTGAAGACGACGAAAGAAGCCGAGAGCCGAGATGGAAGCGACGATCACGAGCCCCCAGAACGAGAAGCTGAAGCTGGTCCGCCGGCTCGCCGATCGCCGCGGTCGCGAGAGCGAGGGACTGTTTTCGGGTGAGGGCGAGGATCTGCTCGCCGCCGCTCTCCGAGCGGGCTCGCAGCCCGTGCTCGTTCTGATCGTCGCCGGGCATCGAGCTCCCGCGGGCGTCGAGGGCCCGGTGGTTGAGGTCGATCCCGCTCTGCTCGGTCAGGTCTCCGCGCTCGGGTCCGGGTCGCGGGTGATCTCTGTCTTCGAGCGCCCGGCGGGCCCGCCCGAGCCCGAGGTGGATGAGGTGCTGCAGGTCTATCTCGACGGGGTCTCGGATCCCGGCAACGTGGGGACGATCATCCGTAGCGCCGAGGCGCTCTGCGGCGCCCGCGTCGTGCTCGGGCCCGGTTGCGCGGACCCGTTCGGGCCTAAGGCGGTGCGCGCGAGCATGGGGGCGTTGTTCGCCAGTCCGCCCGCCGCCGGCGTCCCCTCACAGACGCCGGCTCCGCGGCTCGGGCTCGCGGCTCACGACGGTCTCGAGCTCGACTCGGCCCTCGGCGAGGTAGCCCCACGGACGGTCTGCCTCGGGGCGGAGCGGGACGGCCTCGGAGCCGAGGCGCTCGCCGCCTGTCAGGCGCTGGCGACGATCCCGGTGGTCGGAGAGGCGGAGTCGCTGAACGTTGCCGCGACCGCGGCGATCGTCCTGCACCGGATATCTTCGACCTCGTCCGCCGCAGCAGAGCCGGGGGACACGGATGCTTGACCGGATCGAACAGATAAGGGCCGAAGGCAAGGCCTCGATCTCGGCTGCAGCGGATGCAGCGGAGCTCGAGGAGCTGCGTGTGCGACTGCTCGGGCGCAAGGCGGAGCTAACCCGGATCCTGCGCGGGATCGGCGAGCTCGACCCAGCCGAGCGCGGGCCGGTGGGCAAGGGGGGCAACATCGCCCGCAAGGAGCTCGAGGAGCTGCTCGGAGCCCGGCTCGAGGAGCTCTCCTCCAGCGAGCTCGACCAGCGGCTCGCCGCCGACGCGATCGACATCACCCTGCCCGGCACCCCGCCGGTGATCCCAGGCCACCTGCACCTGCTGACCCGCACCAGACGTGAGATCGAGGACGTCTTCGTCGGCCTCGGGTATCGGGTAATGGAGGGCCCCGAGATCGAGCACGACTATTACAACTTCACCGCGCTCAACCACCCGCCGGGGCATCCGGCTCGGATGCTCCAGGACACCTTCTACATAGACCCCTCGACACTCGTCGCCGGGGTCGAGCTGTACGCGAGCGAGGGCGAGCGGCTGACCGTCCCGCCCGGGCCGCGGGATGTCCTGCTGCGAACCCACACCTCGCCGATGCAGGTGCGCGCGATGGAGAACTCCGGGCCGCCGATCTTCATCATCGTCCCCGGCACGGTCTACAGGCGCGACTCCGACGCCACCCACACGCCGATGTTCAACCAGATCGAGGGGCTTGCGGTCGGCTCCGAGATCACCCTCGCCGACCTGCACGGAACGCTGCTGACCTTCGCCAGGGCGATCTTTGGGCCCGACCGACAGGTCCGCATCCGCCCCCACTTCTTTCCCTTCACCGAGCCCAGCGTCGAGGTCGACGTCTCCTGCTTCCGCTGCTCGGGAACCGGCTCGTTGCCGGAGGGCGGCCGCTGCAACCTCTGCAAGGGAATCGGCTGGCTCGAGATCCTCGGCGCGGGCATGGTCGATCCGAATGTCTTCGGGTTCGTCGCCGAGGCCGGATACGACCCCGAGGAGGTGCAGGGATTCGCCTTCGGCATGGGCATCGAGCGGATCGCCATGCTCCGCTACGGCGTTCCCGACCTGCGCCTCTTCTTCGACAACGACGCGCGTTTCCTGGAGCAGTTCTGATGCGTGTTCCCATGCACTGGCTGAGCGAGTACTGCGACCCCGGGATGGCTCCCGAGCGGCTGGCCGACCGGCTCTCGATGTCGGGGACCGAGGTCGAGCGCATCGTCCACGCCGGCGCGCCCGACCCCGCCGGCTTCGTGATCGGCCGGGTGGAATCGGTCGAGGCTCACCCCGACGCCGATCGGCTCAGGGTCTGCACCGTCGATGTCGGTGAGGATCAACCGCGGACGATCGTCTGCGGCGCTCCCAACGTCGCCGCCGGCCAGACCGTCGCGGTGGCCTTGCCGGGTGCGGTGATGCCGGATGGGACGAAGCTGGGCGAGGCGAAGCTGCGCGGCGTGAAGTCGAGCGGGATGATCCTCTCCGAAACCGAGATGGAGGTCGGTGAGGACGCCGATGGCATCGCGGTGCTCGAGGGCGAGCCGCTGCAGCCGGGCGATCCGCTCACCAGCCTGATCCCGATCCCTGATCCTGTGCTCGAGCTCGAGGTAACGCCGAACCGGCCCGACTGCTTCGGGATCTACGGCGTGGCGCGAGAGCTTCACGCGATCACCGGCAACTCGCTCGCGCCGGCGCCCTGGGAGGACGACGCCGTCGCAGAGGGCGAGGGCGAGGCTTCCGACTACGCCTCGGTCGAGGTCGAGGTGCCGGAACTCTGCCCCCGGTTCACCGCCCGCATCTTCACCGACGTGCGGATCGGCCCCTCGCCGCTGTGGCTCAAGCAACGGCTGATCGCCGCCGGCCAGCGTCCGATCAACAATGTCGTCGACATCACCAACTACGTGATGCTGCTCACCGGCCAGCCCCTGCACGCCTTCGATCTCGATGAGATCCGGGGCGGCGGCCTGATCGTGCGCCGGGCCGCCGAGGGAGAGAAGATGACCACTCTCGATGACGTCGAGCGCAGGTTCGACGCCGACGCCGTCCTCGTCTGCGACAAGGAGGGTCCCTCGGGGATCGCCGGGATCATGGGCGGGCAGATCTCGGAGGTCTCGGAGACGACCACCCGGGTCCTGCTTGAGGTCGCGACCTGGAACGGCCCAAACATCCTCTCGACCTCCGGCAAGCTGGGCCTGCGCTCGGAGGCCTCGACCCGCTTCGAGAAGCAGTTGCACCCGGATCTGACGATCAGGGGACAGCGAATCGCATCGCGCCTGATGGTCGAGCTCTGCGATGCCAAGCTCGTCCCGGGCACGATCGACGTCGACACCTCTCTCTACCCGCCGAGCGAGGTCTCGCTCCGCAGCGAGCGCCTCGCAGGGCTGCTTGGGATGGAGATCTCGTCCGCCGAGGCCGAGACATGCCTCGAGCGCCTCGGATTCAGCGTCGGCGGCGACCCCGGCCGACTCGACGTCGGTGTCCCTGCCGACCGCTACTTCGACGTCACCCGCGAGGTCGACCTGATCGAGGAGGTCGGCCGGATCCACGGGTTCGACGAGAACCTGGAGCCGACCCTACCGGCGCGACCGCCCGGCGCCGGAGCGCTGATGCCCCACCAGCGGCTGATGCGCAGGGCCGAGGACATCCTTCGGGACGCGGGCCTCGACGAGGCGATCACCTGGAGCTTCGTCTCCCCGTCGGCCGCCGAGCGCCTCGGGGCCACCGGCGAGCAGGCGGGTGCGATCTCGGTCCACAACCCGCTCTCCGAGGAACAGTCGGTGATGCGGACGACGCTGATCGGCGGTCTGATCGACGCCGCCTCCCACAACTTCGCCCGCGGCGCCGGCCGGGTAGCCCTGTTCGAGTCGGGCCGCGTCTACCTGCCCCAGGCCCCGCGCCGGGAGGGTGGAGTCCTCGACGGGGCCTTCGCGGGCGACCGTCCCGCCCCGGCGCGCGAGCCGCACCGGATCGGCGCGATTGTCTGCGAATCGCTCACCGCTCCCAGCTGGCGAGGCGAGGCCGCGGCGCCTGACTTCTACCTCGGCAAGGGCTTGCTGGAGCTGCTCTGCGACTCGCTGCGGGCGCCACTGGAGCTGCGCCCCGGCGAGCGGCCGTTCCTGCAGCCCGGCCGGGCTGCCGAGCTGTTGATAGGGGACGCCCCCGCCGGCTGGCTCGGCGAGCTTCACCCGCGCCTGCGCTCGGCAGCCGATCTCCCGCCCGCGGTCGCCTTCGAGCTCGACGCCGGCCCGCTGGCCGCGGCATCCAGCGAGGGCGCAGAGATCTACGAGGATCTGACCTCCTATCCAGCGATCTACGAGGACGTCGCGGTGGTCGTCGGCTCCGAGGTGAGGGCCGAGAGCGTGCGGGACGCGATCCGCGAGGGTGGGGGGGAGCTGCTGCGGTCCTCGCGGATCTTCGACGTCTACGAGGGCGATCAGATCGAGGCCGGCAAGCGCAGCCTCGCCCTCAGGCTCGAGTTCAGGGCTCCGGACCGGACCCTCACCGACGGCGAGGTCGCCGCGCGCAGGGAGTCGATCCTCGCCTCGCTGGAGCGGATCGGGGGTGCCCTCCGTGGCTGAGGGGACTCCCAGCGAGCAGCCGATTGACGGCGAGCCGGCCGCGAAGGTGCTGGTCGCCGGGGCCTCCGGGTTTGCCGGGGCCCTGGCCGCTCACCTCCTCTGGCGTCATCCACGGCTGTGGCTCCAGCGCGTCAGCTCGCGCTCCGACGCCGGGACCCGGCTCGACCGGCTCTACCCGCGCTACCGCGTGCCGCTCGAGCTGACCGAGCTCGACATCGACGGGGCCGAGGACTGCGACGCCGCGATCGTCGCCTACCCGCACGGGGCCGCAGCCCCGGCAGTCGCCGGCCTGCGCGGCCTCGGTTTGCAGGTGGTCGACCTCAGCGCCGACTTCAGGCTCAACGATGCCGAGACCTACCGGGAGTGGTACGGCGAGCTCGGCGAGCCCGCGCTACTGCCCGAGGCGGTCTACGGCCTCCCGGAGCTCTATCGGGACCGGATCCGCTTGGCCTCCCTGGTTGCCAACCCAGGCTGTTATCCGACCGCGACCGTGCTCGCGCTGGCGCCGCTCGCGGCCGCGGGGTTGATCGAGGATGTCGTAGTCGACGCGAAATCCGGCGTCTCCGGCGCCGGCCGCGGTGGGGGTGAGGCGATGCACTTCGTCACCCTCGACGAGAACGCCTACCCCTACGGGGTGGCCGGCCACCGTCATCAGCCCGAGATCGTCCAAGAGCTGGACGCGCTCGCGGGCTCGGGGCCGACACCGCTGACCTTCGTCCCCCATCTGATGCCGCTGGATCAGGGGGAGCTCATCAGCTGCTATGTGAAGACGACGAGGCCCGTCGATCAGGCCGAGCTGGACCGCCTCTACGACGCGCGCTACGCCGAGGAGCAGTTCGTCGAGGTGGTCGACTTCCCACCCGGCGTCCGCGATGTGCGGGACACCAATATCTGCCGGATCCACGTCACCACCAACGGCGATCGGGTGCTCGCCTTCGCGGCGATAGACAACCTCTACAAGGGCGCCGCGAGCCAGGCGATCCAGAACCTGAACCTGATGCTCGATCTGCCCGAGGGTGAGGGGATCTCGTGAGCGGGCCGAGGGAGGGTGGCTTCTTCCACTCACGCTGGGTCGAGCGCCCTGACGCCCTCGCAGAGTTCGCGCCCGACGGGCTCGCGCCCGGCTTCAGCGCCGCCGGCGTCGCCGCCGGCGTCAAGGGCGGCGGCGAGACCGATGTCGGCATCGTGCTCGCGACCGGCGAGGAGATCGCCTCCAGCCTGCTCCTCACTCGCAACGCCTCCGCGGCGGCGCCGATCCGGCTCTGCCGTGAGGGCTGCGACGCCGGGGCGATCCGCGCGGCCGTGGTGAACTCCGGCAACGCCAACGCCTCGACCGGAGAGCAGGGATACCGTGATGCGAGGGCGATGCAGGAGAGGACGGCGCGGGAGCTGGGGCTGCAGCCGCGCCAGGTCGCGGTCGCCGAGACCGGGACGATCGGCGTGCCGCTGCCGATCGACGGCGTCCTCGCCGGGATCGATGCCGCCGCCGCGAGGGTCAGTCCCGAGCGGGGCGCGGAGTTCAACGCGGCGATCATGACCACCGACCAGTGGCCGAAGCGTTGCTGCGTCGGTGCCGGTGGGGTCACGCTGTCGGCCCAGGCGAAGGGGGCGGGGATGATCGAGCCCGGCTACGCAACGATGCTCTGCTTCATCCAAACCGACGCCCAGGTGGCCGATCCAAAGCGTGAGCTGCGGCGCGCGGTTGCCTCCTCGTTCGAGCGGATCACCGTCGACGGGCAGATGAGCACCAATGACACGATCCTGCTGCAGGCCACCGGTGAGGCGGGCGAACCGCTACCCGATGGACTGCTCGACGCCGTCCTGCTCCAGCTCGCGCTCGAGATCGTGCTCGACGGAGAGGGTGCGACCCGGGCGGGGCGGGTTCTGGTCGAGGGCGCCGCCGGAGACTCCGAGGCCGAGCGCGTCGCCCGCGCGATCGCCAACTCGCCGCTGGTCAAGACCGCGCTCTACGGTCGCGACCCCAACTGGGGGCGGATCGCCCAGGCGGCCGGAATGGCGCTCGCCGGGGAGGATCTGGCCGAGCTCGGCCCCGAGCGGATCGACGCGGCCGAGCTCGCCGGCCACGAGGAGGAGGCCGAGCTCTCGGTCCGCCTCGACCGGGGTGAGGGCAGCGCACACGTCTTCTTCAGCGACCTGACGGAGGGCTACGTGCAACTGAACGCGGAGTACACGACATGACCAGGAACGTGAGCGCAGCCGAGCGGGCGCGGGCGGCCGAGGCCGCCCACAGCGTTGAGACCCTGCTCGAAGCCCTGCCCTATATCCGCGAGTTCCACGGCCGCACCGTGGTGATCAAGTACGGCGGCGCCGCGATGCGGGATGAGTCCCTGCGCGATGAGTTCGCGAACGACATCGTCCTGCTCAAGTACGTCGGCCTCAACCCGGTAATCGTCCACGGCGGCGGTCCCGACATAACCACCTACATGGAGCGGCTCGGGATGGAGGTCAAGTTCGTCGAGGGCCTGCGCGTCTCCGACCGCGAGACCGTCGAGGTGGCGAAGATGGTCCTGCTCGGCAAGGTCAACTCCGACATCGTGCAGCGGCTGAACCGCCATGGACAGCCCGCCGTCGGTCTCTCCGGCGAGGATGGCACGCTGTTCGAGATCAAGCCCGTCGCGGAGGCGGAGAAGGTCGGCTTCGTCGGCGACATCGAGCGGGTCGACGTCGACGTCCTCAACCACATCGCCTCCGACTTCATCCCGGTGATCGCATCGGCGGGGACAGACCGGGAGGGCAACTCCTACAACGTCAACGCCGATGCGGCGGCGGGCAAGGTCGCGGCGGCGCTGCGGGCCTATAAGTCGATCTTCCTGACCGACGTCGAGGGGTGGCGTCGCGACGCCGACGACGCCGAGTCGCTGATCTCGTTGGCGACCGTCGAGGAGGTGGTCGACGCGCTGCCCGGGCTCGAAGGCGGCATGCGGCCCAAGCTCGGAGCCTGCGTGGAGGCGATCCGCGGCGGCGTGCAGTCCGCCCACATCATCGACGGCCGGCTTCCCCACAGCCTCCTGCTGGAGCTGTTCACCGACGCCGGCATCGGGACGAAGGTGACCCCGTGAGCCCCGAGGCGGGCGGGCCGGCGTCGATCGAGCGGCTGCGGGAGATCGAGGCGGCCTACGCGATGCCGACCTACGCCCGGGCGGAGGTCGAGTTCGTGCGCGGAGAGGGCAGCCGGGTGTGGGACTCCGAGGGCCGGGAGTACATCGACTTCTTCAGCGGCCTCTCGGTCCACAACGCCGGCCACTGTCATCCGCGGATCGTCTCGGCTGTGAGCGACCAGGTGGCGCGGATCGGCGGTTCGTCCAATCTCTTCTACTCGACCCCGGCGATGCAGTTGCATCGTCGCCTCTCGGAGTCCAGCCTCGGGGGCCGGGTCTTCCTCTGCAACTCGGGGGCGGAGGCAACCGAGTGCGCGATAAAGCTCGTTCGCAAGCGGGCGCACCGGCGCGGGGTGGAGCGCCCGGAGATCGTTGTGCTCGAAGGTGGCTTCCACGGTCGCACCATGGCCGCGCTGGCGGCCAGCGTCAAGCTCGCCCGCGAAGACCTCTTCGGCCCCCTGCCCAAGGGGTTCGTCGGCGTGCCGCGCGACGATCCCGGGGCCCTCGTCGAGGCCGTCGGCGAACGGACCGCGGCCGTCCTTGTGGAGCCCGTCCAGGGAGAGGCGGGCATCTACCCGATCTCAGACGAGATGCTGGTCGCCGCCCGCGCGGCCTGTGACCGCAGCGGTGCGACGCTCTGCTTCGACGAAGTTCAGAGCGGGATGGGCCGGACCGGGACGCTCTGGGCGTATCAGGGCGGTCCGGTGCGACCCGATCTGATCACGGCCGCGAAGGCGCTGGGCGGCGGCCTGCCCGTGGGCGCGGTCGTGATCGATCCCGAGCTGGGCGAGGGGCTCGAGCTCGGCGAACACGGCTCGACGTTTGCCGGAGGCCCGGTCGCGGCGCGCGCCGCGCTCGCCGCGCTCGACGTCCTCTCAGACCCCGAGCTGCTTCGACGGGTTTCCGAGAGGTCGGCAAGGCTGGAACGAGCCTGTCTGGAGATCGACGGCATCGACTCCGTCCGCGCCCGGGGGCTGATGCTGGGCCTTCGAACGGCTGCGGGCATCGACTCGCGCGAGATCGTCGCCGAGGCGCTGCGCAGGGGTCTTGTCGCCAACGCGCCCAATCCCGAGACGATCCGATTGTTGCCACCACTGGTTATCTCCGAATCCGATCTGGAGGCCGGCGTCGCTCTCCTCGCCGAGGCCCTGGGAACCTGACGGCCGACGCCGCGGTTAGAGTCCCCTCCCATGCATGAAGATCCAACCAGGAGGATGCCGCTCGACGAAGGCGGTGGCGCCGGGGGCGGCGCCGGGGGTTCAGGGGCCGGTGGTGGCTACGGCGGTGGCGGCTACGGCGACGACCCGGGGCAGGACCCGGGCGGTGGCCCTCCCGATGACCGCGGCAGCGGGCTTACCTCCGGGCAGAAGATCGCCCTCGCGGTGGTCGCCGCTGTCGTGATCGGCATTATCATCGCCGTGATCGCCCTCGCCGCCGACAGCGGGGGTGGCGAGACCTCCAGCTCCGACTCGACGACCACCTCGACCACCACGACGACGACCACCAGCGAGCCGTCGACGACGACCGAGACGACGACCACCACGAGCGAGCCGTCGACGACGACGACGACTGAGACCACCACCGAGACGACGACCGGTGGCGGGATCTCCCCCTGAAGCGAGCGCTTCGGTGAAGCAGGAACCAATCGTTCTCGTCGTCGGTGGCGCGGGATACGTCGGCAATGTCCTCGTCCGGCGCCTGCTCGAGGCCGGCCTCCGCGTGCGTGTGCTCGACAGCCTGATCTTCGACCAGGGAGAGGCGATCGCCCCGTTGCTCGAGCACCCTCGCTTCGAGTTGATCTATGGCGATCTGCGCGACGAGAATCGTGTCGGCGAGTCGCTGAACGGTGTCAATCATGTCGTTCTGCTCGCCGGCCTGGTCGGCGATCCGATCACAAAGACCTACCCCGAGCTCTCGCGGGCGATCAATCTCGAGGGGGTCTCGGCGCTCATCGAGCGACTCGATGGCAGCGGGGTGGAGCGGCTCGTGTTCACCTCGACCTGCTCCAACTATGGCCTTCGCGAGACCGACGAGCTCGCGACCGAGGAGTCGGCGCTGGCGCCGGTGTCGTTGTACGCCGAGCACAAGGTCGAGATCGAGAAGCTGATCCTCAACGCCGCGCCCCACGTCGACTACATCCCGACGGTTCTGCGGATTTCGACCGCCTACGGGCTCTCACCTCGGATGCGCTTCGACCTCACGATCGCTGAGTTCGCGGTGACCATGGCGAGCGGAAGCGAGCTAGTCGTCTACGACGCCGACACCTGGCGGCCCTACTGCCATATCCAGGACATCGCGAAGGCCGTGATCGCGGTGCTCGACGCCCCGCTCGACCGAGTCATCAGGGAGGTCTTCAACGTCGGTCACTCGGACGAGAATTACACGAAGCGGATGGTCGTTGACGTTGTCCAGGATGCGCTCGACGGGGCCGGCAGGGTGGAGTTCATGGAAGGCGGCGTCGATCCGCGCAACTACCGCGTCAGCTTCGAGAAGATCGCGGGATCGCTGGGCTACGAGCCGGACTATCGGGTCCCGGATTTCGTCCGCAGCCTCGTCGAGGCGGTCAGGATGGGCGCCTATCGCGACCATGCGACCAGGAGCGGCTTCTACACGAACCATGCGATCGGCCGGCGATACCTGACGGAGGCCGGCGCCGACGACGCCAGCCGGGTCTGATGCGTGCTGCGATTCTCGCCGGAGGCCTCGGAACGAGGCTTGCTCCCTACACCACGGTCCTACCCAAGCCCCTGGTACCGGTCGGCGAGCGCCCGATCCTGGAGTTGATTATCCGTCAGCTCGATGCAGCGGGCTTCGATCGCATCGATCTTTGCGTCGCCCACCTGGGGGAGCTGATCCGGGCGTACCTCTCCGAGAGCAGCGCGGTTCCGGATGGAATCGACCTCAATTACAACTGGGAGGATCGTCCGCTTGGCACGGCGGGGGCCATTCGAGATCTCGAGCACGTCGACGAGCCGATACTCGTGATGAACGGGGATATCCTCACCGACCTCGATTTCGCGGAGTTGATGAAGTTCCACGTTGACCAGGGCGCGGCGCTCACGATTGCGAGCCACACTCGCGAAGTGCCCATTCCCCTGGGTGTGCTCGAGGGTGACGGAAACGCAGTGAATGGATACGTGGAGAAGCCAACGCTGCGCTACGAGGTGAGCATGGGGGTCTACGTCTACGGGCCGGAGGCCGTCGCGGCCGTTCCTGCAGGCCGCTTTGAGTTCCCCGAGCTCGTGCTCGCGCTGATCGATGACGGTCAGCCTGTCCGTAAGTACCCGTTTTCCGGCGCTTGGTACGACATCGGGACGCCCGGCGACCTTGCTGAGGCCAACGAACAGATCGCTCAGAACCCACTGAGGTTCGACGGGCCCAGGGCATAGCCCGCGGATGGGCAGCCAGGTGCCCTCCGAGTTGCGTCGCAGCTCCGATGATGGCGATACATCGGCCTCGCGGTGGCTCAAGCACAAGCGCGAGCTCCGCGACTCCGCCGAAGTAATTCCAGGTCTGCTGGCTACGGCGACGCTGCTGGTCCTGGCGCTTGAAGGGGGCGGCTTCTCGCCCGAGGCGTGGTACCCGGCCGGCCTCTTCATGCTCGGGCTGCTGGTGCTTGCCGCCGTCGTCTACCGAGGCCTGGGCCGCCTCTCGACGGTCAGCGCCCTCGCCCTCGCTCTCTTCGCGGCTTTTGTCGCGTGGAGCTTCCTCAGCATCTTCTGGGCGGACCAGAGGGCCATCGCCTGGGATGGGGCCAATCGGTCGCTCTTCTACCTGCTCGTCTTCGCCCTCTTCCTGGTCCTCCCATGGCGAAGTCGTTCGGCGGCTGCGATCCTGGTGGCGTACGTCGTCGGCCTGGCATGTGTCGGAGTCTGCGTCCTCGCCGCTACCGCCTGGTCGAGCGACCCATCGCTCGCGCTGATAGGGGCCAGGTTCGCGGAGCCCACCGACTATGCCAATGGCGCCGCGGCGCTGTTCCTGGGCGGCTTCTGGCCGGCGACGGCGCTTGCCTCACGCCGGGAAGCGCCCTGGTTGCTCAGGGGCCTTCTACTTGGCTGCGCCGGCGTATTGATGCAGCTCGCCCTTCTCCCGCAGAGCCGCGGAGCGTTCATCGTCTTCCCCTTCGCCGCGGTTGCCTACGTTCTTCTCATTCCCGGTCGCCCCCGGGCCCTGCTCCCGCTGATCTTGGTACTGGGCGCCACGGCGCTTGCCGCTCCGCCGATTCTGGATGTCTTCACGGTGGCCGACTCCGGCGCCGATCCCGGCGATGCGCTTTCGGCCGCTCTCGATGCGGTTCTGATCTCCTTCGTGGGTCTGTTCGCAGTCGGCGCTGCGCTGGCAGCGTTGGACCGCCGGGTGGAGATCTCGGAGAAGGCATCGCGGGTCCTGGAGCGGTCTGTAACTGCCGGACTTGGAGCGTGTGCGGCGGTCGCGGTCGCCGTCGCGCTGCTGGCGGTCGGGAACCCCGCCGACTGGGCGGACGACCGCTGGCAGGATTTCAAGGGCGGCTATGACAGCAGCGGATTCGGTAGTTCGAGGTTCACCGGTGATCTTGGAAGCAACCGCTACGATTTTTGGCGGGTCTCCGTCGGCGAGCAGTTCGCCTCCGCTCCGGTGGCGGGTCAGGGTGCCGACAATTTCGCTGTCCCCTACCTTCGCGAGCGAACCAGCCCGGAAGAGCCGCTCTACCCCCACAGCCTCCCGCTCAGGGTGCTGGCGGGGACCGGCTTGATCGGCGGCCTGCTCTTCCTGGGCGCCTTGGGCGCCGCCTGCGTCGCCGCGGCGAGAGCGAGATTCGGAGTCGCGGATGCTCCCCGGGCGGTGCTCAGCGGCGTAGCACTGGTCGGCTTCACATACTGGGTGCTGCACAGCGCTGGTGACTGGCTCTGGTCCCTGCCTGCCGTCACCGCCCCGATCTTCGCGTGGCTTGGAGTGGCGGCCTCCCTCGGTCGGCCCTCGCCGGTCGGACCTGCCTGGGGATCGGCCGGCACGGGGCAGATCGGGTTCCGCCGCCGCCTTGCTCTCGTCGCTGGTGGCTGTGCGGTCGCGCTGACTGCCGTCACCTTCTTGCTGCCCCTCGCGAGCGCCCGCGACGTCAGTGCGGCCGCACGGATCTCGACCGCCGATCCGGAGGCGGCGCTGGATCGCTTGGATCGGGCCCGCGGCTTGAACTTCCTCAGCGCACAGCCCGACCTGCGCGCCGGCGTTATCGCTACGGCCATCGACGATCCGGTGCTCGCACGCCGCGCCTTTACGCGGGCCCTCGAGCGGGAGCCATCGAACTGGTACGCGACGCTCCAGCTGGCGACGCTTGACCTGCAGGAAGGACAGGCTTCCTCGGGTCAACGGCTGCTCGAACTGGCGCGCGAACTGAACCCCCGCGATCCCTTGATTCGCCTAGCTGTGCAGCGTGCCCGGTCAGGCTCTCCCCTGACCCTGCAACAGATAAACCAACGCCTGCTGCGTCGGCTCTGCGCAGTCGTGGGGAGGACCTCGGAGACCAGGTTCTGTAGGTGATCCTCGGCGCTGTGGAGCCCCGGTCGCGGGCCTGCCATCCACGCGCATTCAGCCGTTCTGCGGTTGCCCGAGGTTGCGGCCCCCGACGCTGTGTGCCATAGTTCCGTGAGACTCGTAGCAGGAGTCGTGTCCATACGGGCTCCAATTCGGAGTCGTATCAATCCGAGTCGTATCAATCCGTTCCGTTGAGGCTATCGCCCGGGGGGTTTTCCCAGTGCTAATCAAAGATCGATTTCTAGCTGTCGCCGTGCTGCTGACCGCAGTCGCTGCGCTCACACTTGTTCCAACCGCTGTCGCTCAGAATTCCTCAGCCGGCGTCTACGGCGGTCAAGCCAACGAGGTGGTCGCCGTGACTCCCGGTGCAGATGCAGGCGGGCCCAGCGATCCGGGTGCCGATCCGGGTGCCACAGGCGCTTCTTCGCTGCCTTTCACCGGTCTCGACCTTGGCATGCTTGCCGGCGGCGGTTTGGTTCTGCTGCTGATCGGTCTCGGGATGGCACGAGTGATCCCAAGGCACGATCACTCCTAGGGCCGCCTGGTACGGCCTGGGCGGGAGCGAGCACCTTCGGGCGGGGCCTGCAGGAGCGCTTTCGCCAAGTTGCCCCCGTGCGAACGGGAGCGTGAGTTGAGTGTCGGGACCCCTCGAGAACCTCTCTGAGGGGCTGCCCGACGGCCGCGTCGCAATTGCGCATGATTGGCTGACCGTGCCCGGAGGATCGGAGACGGTGGTCGTCTCGCTCCTGAGATTGTTCCCGCAGGCCGAGCTTTTCACGACGGTTTATGACCCGGCGCCTTGGCCGGACGTGATCACCTCCCGGCCGGTCCACGCGTCGTTCCTCGACCGGGTTCCGGGCTCGCGAAGGAATTACCCGAAGCTGCTGCCGCTGATGAACGCTGCATTCGAGTCCTTCGACCTCTCGGGCTTCGACCTAGTCCTCTCGAGCAGCCACGCCTGCGCCAAGAACGTGCTGACGGACGCCGATACCTTGCACGCGTGTTACTGCCACACGCCGATGAGGTATGCCTGGGAGCCAGGTTTCCTCAAGAACGAGCGGATTGGACCGCTGCAGAGAATGGCGATGAAGCCCCTGCTCGCGCGCTTGCGGAATCAGGACCTTGCAGGGGCGAGCCGCCCGGACGCATTCGCTGCGAACTCGAGGCACGTTGCGGCGCGGATCGGCAAGTACTACCGGCGTTCGGCCACGGTCGTGCCGCCCCCGGTGGCCGTCGATCGTTTCCTGGAGACGCCGCGACGGGCCGATGACTATTACCTGACCTTCGGCCGCGTAGTTCCATACAAGAGGGTCGATCAGGCGGTGGCAGCCTGCGCTCGATTGGGGCGCAAGCTAAAGGTCGCCGGGGAGGGGCGCGGGCTCGATGAAGTCCGCAAGTTGGCCGAGGGCAACGCCGACATCGAGTTCCTGGGATATGTAGCCGATGAGGATGTGCCGGACCTGTTCGCCGGGGCGAGGGGCCTGCTGTTTCCAGGGGAAGAGGACTTCGGGGTCGTTCCGGTCGAGGCGCAGGCGGCCGGGGTCCCGGTGATCGGATTGGGCACCGGAGGCCTGAGGGATTCAGTCACCGACGGTCAGACAGGAGTGCTCTTTGAGACGCCGACGGTCGAGGGACTCTGTGAGGCGATACGTCGGTTCGAGGGGCTAGAGTTCGATCAAGGTGACCTTCGTGCCAATGCTCGCTCCTACTCCCCAGATCACTTCGACGCCGCTTTCATCGAGTTCCTCGGCGCGGCGGCTGAAGGAATCCGCTAGTGGCTGACGAGTTGGAGGCCACCGAGATCGGTCGGGGCCCGGGAGAGGAGAACCAGCTTGAGCACGTGGGGCGGGTCGTCCGCGAGCGCTGGTGGGTCGTCCTGACGGTGGTTATTGCTTTCACGGGGGCTGCCGCAGCCATGGCGATCGTGTCCGAGAAGCAGTATGAATCGAGTTCCAGCCTGCTCTTTCGTAACCCGGGGCTGAGCAGCGCAGTTGCGGGAGCCACTCTGTTCGAGAGCTCCAGCGACCCCCAGCGGGACACCGCGACGAACGTCGAGCTCGTCGGCTCCACCGTGGTCGCCGATCAGGTCGTCGAGCAGCTTGGGCTTGACTTCAGCGCCGAGGAGCTCCTCGATCGGGTGACGATCGCAGCCGACGAGAATTCGGACATCGTCAGCATTACGGCCACGGAACCGGACCCGGAGGAAGCCGCCACAATTGCGAACGGATTCGCCGAGCAGTATGTGAGCTATCGACGCCAAACCGACCGCCAGAAGGTCGAGGAGGGGCAGCGGCTGGTTCGTAACCGGATCGAGGATCTTCCCGCAGGTGCTGATGCGGAGCGCGCCGACCTCGAGGACGCTCTGAGGACGCTGGTCCTGCTCGAATCGGTTCAGACCGGCAACGCCGAGGTGATCGGCGTCGCGACGCCCGCCGATTCGCCGTCCTCTCCCAAGCCGGCACGCGACATCATCCTGGGGCTGCTGTTCGGCCTGGTCGTGGGCATAAGTCTCGCCATGCTGCTGGATTTGCTCGATCGTCGAGTCAAGGACGTCGATGACTTCGAGCGCTTCTATGGCCTCCGTGTGCTGGCGACGGTTCCGGCGCAGGCCTTCAGAGCCGGAGGGAGTGCCACCGCTGATGAGGCATATGGGATTCTGCGTTCGCGCATCGATCTCCGGGCGTCCTGGCAACCCACCGCCACGGTGCTGGTGACCAGCGCCAGGCCCGGCGAAGGCAAGACGAGCGTTGCCGCGAATCTGTCAAGAGCCCTTGCAACCGGAGGTCAGAGCGTGGTCCTGGTTGAGGCCGATATGCGCAGGCCCAGCCTCTCGGAGCACTTCGAAACGGCTGGTCCGACGGGTGGCTTGCGCGTCGCACTCACGGGCCAGGTGGACGAGCGAACGGGCCGGCGCTCCCATCCCACAGACCTCGCGGCGCTATTGGCGCCCACCTCGATTCCCAACCTACGGATTCTCCCGAGCGGACGAACGCCACCGAACCCCTCGGATCTGCTGCGCACGCTGAGAATGGGGCAGCTCCTGGCGGAACTACGCGGCCTCGCCGACATGGTGATCATCGATTCGCCGCCCCTGCTCCCGGTTGCCGATCCTCAGACCTTGCTCGCACTGCCGCCGGTCGACGGCTTCATCGCCGTGGCCCGCGCCTACTTGACCACGAGGCAGGACATCTCTCGGGCTCGCAAGATCCTTGAACCGTTTTCGGCAAAGGCCCTCGGGCTCGTCGTTTGCGGCACCAGCGAGCGCTTGGACTACTACAACTCCTATCGATCGCAGCCGGGCTCGGACGAGGTCGAAGCCGTTCCGATGCCTAGGTAGGTGGCGGGAAGGCCAACGGCCTCCTCCTAGCCCACCCCCGTCCGCTATCGGGCCCTCAGCTGACCCCGGTGGCGGTCCGCACGACCTGCCAGAGCGGCTTCGCCGAGCCATCCAGTCTCCGAGCTCCAAACCAGCCCTCCTTGTCGGAGGGGTTCGAGTTGAGATCCTCCAGCCGATAGAGGAAGACCGCCTCGACGTAGCTCGAGTACTGACCGTCCCGCAGCAGCTCGAACATCTGGGCCGTGTAGGAGGCCTGCTTCTGCTCGGTGGTGCAGTAGTCGGCGCTTGCCGTGCAGGTGGACCAGCCGACCTCGGTGATCCAGATCGGCTTGTCGGCTGCGCCGTGACCGACGAGGACCTCGCGCACGTCGGCGAGCCTTGGGAAGCCCCAGCCACCGCGCCGATCGTCGGGGGCGGAGCTGCCCGCGTATGGGTGGGCCGCAGCGACATCGAAGTAGTTGTTCAGGTCGGGGACCGCCGCATACATGTCATCGACGAAGGTGTGGCGGGCGTCTCCGGCCGGCGTCTTCTCTACCTGCAACAGGTACTTGGCCTGGGGGTTTGCCGAGCGCCCCGCGGTGACCGCCGCCTTCACCAGCCTGGCGTAGCGACCCGGTTTGACGCCACCGTCAGAGAAGGCGCTGAGATACGGCTCATTCCAGATCTCGAAGTGCTCGGGTGCAAAGGAGGCGATTTCGGGATGCGACTGCCAGAAGCTGCCACCTGGCCCGTAGCGCTGTACGACCTTCGCCGTGTACTCGGCGAACTCGGCCGGGTCGGCCGGAAGCGTGTTCCACTCCGCGCCGGCCCAGCTCGGCGTATCCATCAGCAGCGGAAGTATCCGGATGCCGCGGGCCGCGGCCTCGACGAGAAGGTGGTCGTAGCGCTGCCAGTTCCAATCGTCGTTGGTGGGCTCGACCTCATCCCAGGCGAACTCCTCGCGCATCCATCCAACTCCTGACGGCGCCGTGCGGTCGATCAGCTCCTCGGAGTTCATATCCCAGCCCTGCGCGTTGGAGACCATGCCGATGCGGAGGCCGGATGAGGGGGCGGGTTCGGAGGGCGTCGCATTCGACTCCTCGATCAGCGGGACCACGAGCCTGGACTTCTTGGCCACGCGCTTACGCTTGCGTCCGAGACGCCTGGGCTTCGATGTTCTTGCGAGCCAGCGGCGGGGCACCCGGACCCGGAGCCTGATTCGCTCCTTGACGGAGTTGAGCAGCTTTGCCCGGTTGAGGTGTTTGCGGTGGCCGCGGTAGCGGAGCATCGGCCGTCCAAGCCGATGCGACTCGATGCGCCCAGGCTGGAAGACAACCTGCCGACCGCTCTTGATCGCCTTCGCCGGCTTGAGCTTCGCGCTGTTAACGGCGCCGGCCGAGGTCGGGCTGATCGCGGCGGCTCCGCTGACAATCAGTAGAAGCGAGATCGCGGTAATCAGCGTGCGGCTGAGTCGCGGACGGCATGGGTGCTCTTGGGGATGCACTGCCCTGTAGTCGGAGCGACGGCATCCCCAGCCCCGGCAACGGCGGCAATCTGGACGTTTGTTCTAGTTGGGCTGGGCGCACCGACCACCTGCTCGCAATGGGAGCTGCGGGTGCGAACCTGCCGGAGTCGCCGCGAGCGCGGCGGCAGCCTCGACCCCATCGACGCAGGGCGAGCGGAACGGGCGTTACGCCGAAGGCCGCAAGGAGGCGCCCGCCGTCTCCTTGGCCGAGCCCCAGCCATACCCCGCGGGCCTGGACTTGGCGGTCGTTGTCTCTCGGGCGTCCGCTAGGACCGCGGCAAGCAATCCCAGCGCCGCCCCTGCCACGACCGAGAACCTGATGTTGACTCCTGTGAAGGCCCCGGTGGTCTCCGCGAGTGCGAGCCCGATCCAAGCGGCCATCATCGCGAGGCCGAAGAGGCGCAGTCGTTGATCACGCTGCTCTCTCCAGACCGAAACCGAAGCCCAGATCGTTGCTCCGACGAGCCAGAGATAGGCAATCAGTCCAAGCAGGCCGAGCTTCAACCACCACCACAAAGCTGTGAAGTGAACGTAGTCGCGCGAGCCAGAGCGGTCTATGGCAGGCGGCGCCCTACCCGTCCATTCGATCGCGAGGCCCAACCCCGTGATCGGATCCTCGGCTAGATCGGCGAGAACGTTTCTTCGTTCCCCGATTCGGTAGCTGTCTTGGGCGTTGGCCGCGATCTGATCTGGGTCCAGTGAGGCGGCGCCGATGCGGAGGCCGGATGAGGGCGCGGGGTCGGAGGGTGCAGGGTCGGAGGGTTCAGGCTCAGAGGGCACAGGGTCGGAGGGTTCAGGCTCGGAAGGCGCGGGGTCCGAGGGCACAGGCTCGGAGGGTTCAGGCTCGGAGGGCGCGGGGTCGGAAGGCGCAGGGTCGGAGGGCGCGGGGTCCGAGGGCACAGGCTCGGAGGGTGCGGGCTCGGAGGGTGCGGGCTCGGAGGGTGTCTTCTTGCCCGGAGAGCCTTTTCGATCGAGCCGAAGCTTGAGACGCGGCTTGCGCTGCCGGGAAGGTCGCCCTTTCCGGCGATGGGTGACCCGTTCTCGGGCGGTGGAGGCAGCGCGCCGCTGCCAACGCTTGGGGATCCAGGCCCTAACGCCGGCAGTTTTGCTCGCAGCTCTACGGACACGAGCGGTACCGAGGCGCTTCCGGAGGTGGCCTCGCCGCAGCGTCGCCCGCTGGATCCGGCGAGGATCGAGTCCTTCGAGATCGAAGACGACGAGCCGACCCTTGCTCGCCCCCTCGGACGGCTTGACGACCTCGACCGTCGATTTCTCCTCAGCTGCCAGGGCCGGGACGGCGCCACTCAACGCCAGACAGCTGCCGAGAGCGGCCGCAGCCGCCACCCACGCACTCCTGGGTGTCGGAGGGGCAGAAGCTCGGGGTCGGGTGCCGGGGAGGCGTCGCCACACACCCCCGATATCGGAGAGTTCGGCTGATCACCCCCGGATCGGAGCGCGTCGCGGACGCATGTCCGACTCGGACCCCGCTCGCGAATCGCCAGTCAGGAGGCCGGCGATACAGTGAGGTCGAGGGAGTCAGCAGTTTCGCTCGCTGAGAACCCAGCGCAGGGGGAACCGCCGAATACGAAGAGCCGGCCGTCGACAACCGCCCCGCCGAACCCGTGACGGGCGAGTCTCATCTTCGGCAGTTGCTCCCATTCACCCTGGTCTGGATCGAGCCGCTGAACAGCAGCGCTGACGGTCCCGGCATCATCGCTCCCCCCGCCGACCGCCAGAATGGCCCCTTCGAACGTGAACGCTTGAAGTCCCCCCGTGGGAATCGGCAGCGGGGTCAGTTCCTCCCACCGTTCTTCGGCGGGGTCGTACCGATCGACGGTCGACAGGGCGTCGCTACCTTCACCCCTGCCACCGACCACGTAGAGTTCTCCTCCGGCCACCGTTACCCCGACTGCTCGCGAGCGGTTGGCATATCGGGACCCCGAGTCCACTTCTCCGTCTCGAAGTCGTAGATCTCAAGGGTTGGGAGGATCTCGCCGCCACGACCCTGACCGCCGACCACGTAGGCCCGGTCCCCTATCACCCCCCCACCTGCGGCACCTCGAGGGGTCGGCAACGGGGCCATCGGACTCCACTCATTCGAACCCGGGTCGTATCGCTGGAACGCCCCCTTTGGGCTGGCTCCGAACAGGAAACGGCCATGGCCACCGACTGAGTAGACGGCACCCTCGTGCGCCAGCATCACCTGATGGTTCACCGGAACGGGCATTGGCGCCAGCTCGTCGTATGTGCCTGAGCGGGGATCGAAGACCGTAAGCGCGTCGATCAACTGAACTTCGACGCGCTCTTCGACCGCCTGGGACATCGCTCGGGTCCCCGTAGTCGAGCAACTCCGACTGCCCACCTCCGATGTATATGCGGCCGTCTATCTCGACCGCACGGGGCTCATCCCGGGAGTCGGGAAGGTCGGGTTCGGACCGCCAGCCCGCAGACTCGATCTCGGTCCCGATACACCGGTCAACGACGCCCAGCCAGTCCTTGACGTCTGACTCGACGCCTGTCTCGGTGAACGCTCCCACGGGTAGCGCCACGACCAACAACAGGACCAGCGCCACCGGAAGTGCGCGGGAGATGCCACGTCGCCGCTTCACAGGCCTTCGATTATGAACGACCAGGAGCGCGGCTGGCGGCGCCAAGCTCCTGTGCAACGGCATCTCCGAGGCGCAGCGCGAGAGCGCAGATCGTCAGCGTTGGATGAACCGGCGAGTAGGTCGGCATCGCTGAGCCACCGACGACGAACAGGTTCTCGAGCTCGAGATGCCTGAGGTCCCTATCGACGACGGCCGAGCCCCTCGCGCCCATTCGAGTGGTCCCGAGGATATGAGATCCGGCCGGCCCTGGCAGGTACTGAACCTCCCGAACCGCCGAGCGGCTGCAGGCGCTTCTCGATCTTGGCTCTCGTCGCTATCGACCCCCGCTCCTCATACGCGGTCGGACCCGGTAAGACGTCTGCACCAGCGGCAAGCCGAACGCATCGGTTCCACGTCCAAGAGTCACCCGGCGACCCTCCTGCGGTACATCTTCCAAGAGGATGTCGAGCGGGAGGGTGTGTCTCCACCGCTCGAGCGCCGCTCGCCGGAGGCTGCGACCGCTCATGCCTGCTACCAGTGAGTCAGATATTGACGGCGCAAGCGGGATCCCCGGGTTGAATGGGATCACGTAGGCGGCCGAATGCTCGGAGCGAAAGCTACCGCTGAGGAATGCGGTCGACGCTCCCGTCGAAAGGGAAGCGCCGACACCCGCACCGACCTTCTCGCGAAGCCGGACATGCATGGTTCTGTGCCCGTGGTCGAACAGATATCTCCCGAGCGCCGGTCCGTCCAGTCCCGAGCGGAGGAGGATCGCCGGATTCTCGAACCCTCCTGCAGCCAGGACAAACGCTCGGCCGCGAAGACGGATCCTCTCTCACCCCGTATGGTCACCGCCTCGATGTCGCGGACGCGGCTCCCGCCAGCGGTCAGGTTGACCCGAGCGGCGGCTGTCTCGGTAAGCAATTCTGACCCCAGCGACTCCAGCACCGGCTTCATTCCGTTGAGTGCGGAGAAACGCGAGTCGATCGGACACAGGTTGCAGCGAGCGGAACCGCAACAGGCGGGCCGCCCGGCGACCGGCTCGCTCGGCCGGGCCTGAGGCAGCGGGCCGTACGGGGAAAGGGCGTCGGCGATCAGCTTGTCCATCGGACTCAACGGGTGCGGGGGAAGGAGCTTCTCGCGCGGCCCCGACGAGTCCCAGTCCGGGGAGCCGGCAACGCCGAGCGCCAGCTCCGCCCGCCGATAGAAAGGTCGCAGATCATCCGCAGACAAGGGCCAGTCGACCATCACGCCGTAGGCCGTTCGCATCCTCATATCGTCGGCACGAAACCGCGGGGTGACGCCATCCCAGTGCAGCGATGACCCGCCAACGCCGTACACGTAGTTCCACGGATACTCCGGCGTGCCCGGGGCGGTCTCGTTGTTCGGCGCAGCACCCGGGCCGTCGGCCGATTCGGATCCGTCTTTGAGTTGCTCTTCATGGGTCTTCAGTGACCCGCGTTCGACCATCACGACTTTGAGCCCGCCAGCCAGCGCATCCTGGCTCGCGAAGAGTCCACTTATGGCCGACCCGACGACGACCAGATCCGCTTCGAGCTGTTTCATTGGACCGGCACCAGTCCCGCGCAGGGCGCCACCAGCGGCTCGGCTGAGTCCTCCGCGTACGCGAGCCCAGCTGCTTGTGTTGAGAGCATCGGCTCGATAATGATTCCGCCGCGGCACGCTTCGCCGCCGACGGGACCAGGGCAGCAGCAGGCCCCCGAAAGGCCGCCGCGAAGGCGGCCGCGTGAGCCTCGTACTCGAGCTGGCTGTATGAGTCCCTGGCTCGCTCCAGCATTGCCGCAGCGAGCTCGTCGCTGATTCCCAGCTCCCCCGCTACGAACTGCTCGAACTCCTGACCGACAACGAGCGGCCCATAGATCAGTGCAGTGCCCGCGCCGATCGCACCCGCACCGAGAGCAGGAAGGTCCTCCGTGTTCATGCCCGGTCGCGCCCCGGCCCAGGGCCCGCGGTCGCGGAGTCCTTCAGCAACTGCACGAGCCTGTCGGTCTGAAGCTTCAGGTCAAAGCGCTCGCGGGCTCGCCGATGGCCCTGCTGGCCCAACCGCGCTCGCAGCTCGGGGCTTGAAGCCAGTCGGTCGATCGCATCCGCGAGTGCTCTCGGGTCTCCCGGGGGAACGACCAAGCCGCCAGCCGCGAGCAGCTCCGGGATCGCACCCACATCGGTGGCCACGACGGGTATGCCCGCGGCCATACCCTCAACCACGACCAGGGGCACGCAGTCCGCCAGAGTGGGGACGACCAGCGCATCGACCTCGGAGTAGAGCCGCTGCAACTCATCACTGTCGGCGGCAACGCCGGAGTGAATCCGGACACCGGCCGCCGGCGGAACGGGGTCGCGGTCACCACGTCGAGAACTACGTTGGAGTGAGTCATCTGCCGCGCCTCGAGCAGGACCTGCAGGCCTTTGCGTCCGACGTTGTTTCCGACGAACAGCATCCGAAGCGAGGTCGTCCCGCGGGTCGAAGTGGTGGTGGGCGGCTTCTCCAGGACGGGCACGCCGGGGTGCAGCACTTCGATGCGCTCCGGCTCGACGCCGAAGTGGCGCAGCCCCCGGCCGGTCCACTCGCTCCAAGCGACGATCCTGTGCGCGTTCCGGGTAGGCACGGCGCTCGAGACGTTCGATCGCCGTCTCCCCGATAGGAGAGAACCGATCCCGCTCGCGCCAGTACTCGAGCTCAGCGAACTGCCGAGACGTTGCATCGACCGACAGCACCCATGGGGTCCGGCGCATCAGCCCCGCTGCGAGCAATGCACAGGCCTGCGACTCGACGAAGAGGGCATCAGCAGCCGTGTGGGCGCTCGCGACCCGCCTTGTTCGCCAGCTGTAGCGGAGTCTCCACCGCAGGGGCTGCAGGTCGAGGTCACCAAACGAACGCGTCGGTCGCAGGAGCCGTGCTTCAAGTCGATTCGGCGCCGGAATGCGTGCGAACCAAGGGTCGACATCCTGACGGGCGCCAACCAGGGCCTGTAGGCGCGCGTGGATCACCGAGTGGCCGTGAACATCCTCGTTGATGAAGCCCAACTTCGGCCTGGAATCTGAGCGTCTCGCCGTCTCGCTGGGAGAACTGGCGCCGCCGATTTCCACCACCGAGCGCGTTCGAGCGGTCACGTCGATCGCCTCCCGCGTCTCATGGCCAGACCGCCATCGGAGCGTCGGCGACCACCGTGGTGGCCACCCTCGGCAATAGCCGAGAGAAATACCTCCCGGGTCGCACGAGCAACGGCCGACCAGGTGAACTGGGCAGCATGCCTGATCCCAGCCGACGCGAGAGAGGCACGATCGGCCCGCGCGTCATTGACCGCTCGCGCCCACGCCTCAGGCGTCCGCTCTCGGACCACGACAGCGGCCGGCCCGCTGGTCTCCTCAAGGCCCCCCGAACCCTCCGCCACGAGCACCGGCGTCCCGCACGCCATGGCTTCTAGGGCGGTGATCCCAAATCCCTCGTGGAGCGATGGCACGGCGAGCACTTCGGCTGCGCGATACAGGTCGACCAGGTCGTCTTCGGCAACCGGCCCCAGCCACGTGCAGTTCCTCGACGTCGCCGCCATGCGCTGGATCTCTTCGCCGCCGAACCCCACGGCGCCTGCAAGCACGAGGTGCCAAGGGCTATCCCCTCGCTGCCTCACAGCGGCTTCGATCAGCACGTCCAAGCCCTTGCGCGCCTCGAGCGAACCCACCGCGAGCGCTATCGGGCCCTCGAGGCCAAAGCGTCGCCGAATGGCCGCCGGGCCGCGGCTCGATCGCCGGGACGAAAGCTGTCATCAACCCCGTTTCCGATCACGCGAATCCGTTGACTCTCGATGCCCCAATGCGAGCTGACATCGGCCGCCGTCGATTCGGATACGGCTATTACCCGATCCGCGTAGCGGGCCGAGCGGGCAGCAGCCCCGGCGTGGGACTCGGATCGCTGGCGTGCAGACTTGCTGCCGGGCAGAATGATCGCCCCAAGGTCATGGACGGTCACCACCGTCGGAGCCGGGAGCCAGCGGGGAAGCA